>NZ_PCZT01000015.1:90151-95292 GCF_002968895.1 Paenibacillus sp. AR247
GGTTGTGTTGTCAACT
This sequence comes from Paenibacillus sp. AR247, assembly GCF_002968895.1. Lineage (NCBI taxonomy): Bacteria > Bacillati > Bacillota > Bacilli > Caryophanales > Paenibacillaceae > Paenibacillus > Paenibacillus sp. AR247. Next base: position 90,168 of record NZ_PCZT01000015.1, read on the forward strand.
TTAAAAGACGGATTAAGCTTCAAATCGTTTCCCGTCAGGCCGTTGACGAACAGTTCGGCATTCGAGATGTTTTCAAAATCACGGTATTCACCTTTCAGACGAATCGTTGCTTCTCCCTTACTGGAGTCAATTTCAAATGTCTGACCGTCGTAGAGATTTTCTACATAAATATAGTTCTTCGTAGCATAAGCGATATTGACCGTATAATAAGCACTGGAGTCATTGAAATGGAATCTCACCTGCTGTTTGCCGTTTGAGAATCCTGTTACTTTGTATACAGCTTCCTTATCAGCAAGATCAGACGGTTGTGATCCCTGACTTACCTTACTTATATTTAGAGTTCCAACAGGAAGATACTCTGCATTTAATACTGGCTCAGGAGTAACTCCTTTTATTTTCTGATCAGCTTGAACAAGTACATAAAAAGTATCCGCCTCAAGTTCCGTTCCATCCAGCGGCAACACACTCGTGTCGGCTAACTTATTGCCTTCCTGATAGCCCTTGAGGTATTTCATATTCAAAATGCCAACTTCACCCGGCAAATATTTGAAGATCAAGTCCGTAGCTGCATCGATCTTGTTGTCGTAGGAAACGCCAAGCTTGATTTTTTGCGCTTGGACACCGGCAGCGAACGCCAGGGAGTTTACTTTAAACGTAACAAGACGATAAGCTGGAGTAACTCCGTCTGGTCCCGGAATAGCTGCTTCCTCTAAAACCGAGTAATCAGTTATTTTTTGGTTGTCAATGAGGACCGTACCGGCATCTTTAAAGGATTTACCCGTGTCATCAAGAAGAACTCTTGCGGTTAGAGTACCCGCAGGAGACCCGTTTTGGCCGTTATCAGTAACGGTTGGCGTGTTATTTAGCAGGTTGTAGTCCTTACCGTTATAGTTCATGTCCAAAGTAACAAACGGACTCTTCTTGTCGTAGTAATAAACCTCACGTGTAACGGAGACTGAGTCCGAGCCATTCTTGATCGCAATCGTCAGCGTGTTAAGACCTGTCTTCAGTTTCAACGCTGGGGAAAAGAACTTACCCGTTTGCGTTAAAGTTGATACCAGCGGCGTATCACTATTTACGGCTACGGTAACATCCGTTGCATTCTTGACATCACCTTGAAGGGTTACGGACTGCTTGTCCGAGACAACCTGTGTCCCTTCATTAAGATAAATTTCCCCGAGGCTGGATCCTAGCAGCTTCAGGTTCTGGACATAAGGTACTTGGTCAAACAAAACGTAGAACACGTCAGACCGTGTTATTCCGTTTTGCGAACCCGACAAGGTAATCTTGTTGAATCCAGGGAACAGAGATAAGTTCGTCGCCTTAAATTTTTGAGCTGAAGACGAAGAGTCCTTCGTAATATTGCCGTCTTTAAAATGGGACGAATCCGTTACCCATTCAATTCCGCCACCCTGCAAAGTTTTGGAGCTTAGCTGCTCCACTTTTGCCTTGAGTGAATCCTCGGTAACATATGCGTATGTACCGGTAATCGTAAGGGTGGGGCTACTCGATACATATACATTTTCTCTGCTGATTTGCTTACCGGAAGTATCGGTCGTTAATAATGAAGTTTTCCGCAGATCCAAGTCATCCGGTATAAAATAGGTGGCGGGCTGCGAATCCGCTGCATGCGCAGGCTGAGTTAACCCTGCTGGAAACAATGAAACGATCAATGTCATAAGCATGATCCAGACATACGTCTTCTTAATGCGGTGCATAAATGTTTGATCTCTCCTTTTCGCCTAACTTTTGTGAGATTTCCGGTAATCATGACTGGAAATTCCAATTGATTCTCTTACTCTTTCTATCGGATACTTTCTTCCTATTTTTTAGGTGAAACTAGAAAAAAGTCCCCCCCTATGTTAAGCATCGTGTTGTTGTAATCGAAATAAAGAGAAAATAAAAAAATCCCAAACCCGGTGCACCTCAGTGCTTCCAGGCTTGGAATCCTTAAAATTACACAAGTATAAGTAATCTCTACATTAATCCAGCTTTTTTCAAGCTTTCTTTGCTCAGAACAAGGGAACCGTTTATTTTAGTGAAATAAATGACAGTTCCGTTAGTAGTCGTGGATGAGCCTCTTTCCTCGCGTTCTTTGAGATCCTGCGTGTTAAAGGAGGAAATAATTTCGTCTTTGCCGCGAACCAGGTTGTAAACATATGGTTTATTCTGATCCACTTCAACTTTGAAATTTGCTCCGCCAGCATAATCCCCAAGTGTAATCCAGCCCTCGGTTCCGTCTTTTGGAATAAATTTAATCGTTTTGCTTGCCGCTTCATACGTTGTGTTATAACCAAAGATAGATCCAGCGTCGCGCAGTTGAACATAAGTGTTCCCATTATAGGACAATTGGTTGGATGCCACCTGTTTCGGTATTCCATTCGCGATAATTTTATACTTCACAAGCGTAGCTTTCACTGTGCTCGAAGTGGCAGCCATAGCTACCGTAGAGGACCCGATGAGCATTCCAACCGTAAGACCAATAATCAATTTTTTCATATGTATCCTTCTCCCCTTTTAAATTACTTACACTCATGTTTATTACCCAGCCAGTTAGCATTTGACTAAACAAACTTTATTTATTTTTAAATTATTGTCGATAGGCTGTTCATCCTGATTTTGGATAGGCAGGAAGACTTATGACTCTCCATAAGTAATAAAAAACGCCGCACCCCCAGGTGCGACGTTCCACTTAACAATATATATAATTGCACAACGCTTATCTCTTACCCTAATTATGACGGTTCTCACTAACCTTCATCCGCAGCCTTGCGATCAGATTCAGGATCGGCCGCTTCGTCTTGCCGACGAGGCCGATGATCTCAGCGCCGATTTGCAGGAAGAACATCATGACGCAGATCACGACGAACGTGACCCAGTTTGCTTCATACATCGCCGCCGACGACTGGATGACCGCCAGAACGCCGAAGAATGCGGCGATACCGTACACGATCAGCACCGACTGGCGGTGGCTGAAGCCGATTTCGCGAAGGCAGTGATGCAGGTGGCCCTTGTCCGGGGCGAAGATCGGTTTCTTCTGCATCCAGCGGCGGATGATCGCAAAGAACGTATCCGACAGCGGCACGCCGATGATGATCAGCGGGGTGATAAACGAGATGATCGCGATCTGCTTGAATCCAAGCAGGGAGAGCATCGCCAGACAGAAGCCCAGGAACAGCGATCCCGTATCCCCCATGAAAATCTTGGCCGGGTGGAAATTGAAGTACAGGAATCCGACGATGGCGCCGAGAAGCAAGAGACACAGCATAGCGACCATCATGTTGCCCATCAGCAGGGACATCACGAGGATGGTGCCGATCGCGATGCCGGATACGCCGGCTGCCAGGCCGTCGAGACCGTCGATGAGGTTAATGGCGTTCGTCACGCCGATAATCCAAATGATGGTCAGCGGAATGGAAATCCAGTTTTCCAGCGAAGAATAGTTATCAGCAAAAGGAATATTTACAAAGTCCACTTTGATATCGAATCCGAACACGACCACGCACGCAGCAATGATCTGGCCGAGCAGCTTCACCTTGGCCGACAGTTCGAAGCGGTCGTCGAGCGCGCCGATCAGCACGATCAGCGTTCCGCCCAGCAGGAATGCCTTAATAAAGTTGGAATCCCGCATCGAGAAATGATCGGCGACAAACGGAAGCACTGCGAACATGGCTAGTATAAAAGAAAGATATATGGCTAAACCGCCAAGCCGGGGCATAATTCGCGTATGCACTTTTCGGGCATTCGGTACGTCCACGGCTCCGATCTTCACCGCCAGCTTCTTGACGAGCGGCGTCAAGACCAGTGCCAGGATAAGCGACACGATACATCCGATGATGGCTAGCATTAACATGTGATTGTTCAACCCCCAATTGTTCTACCGGATTGAATTATACTCTGATCGAAAAATAAAACCAATCCCGTTTTTTCGCAAAATATCGGGTTATTCAAGACGATTTCATCTTTTTATCTGGGTTTTGTCAGGTTTTCTTTATCCCGCAGCACTTTCACTACGAATTTCGGCAGCGCAAGCATTCTTTTGGCTCGCGTCGGCTCCTTCAGCAGGCGGTATAACCATTCTGCCCGCAGCTGCTGGAACAGCTTGGGAGCCCGTTTGGACTTGCCGGAAATGACGTCGAAGCTTCCGCCGACGCCCATCATGACCGGTACGCCGAGCTGCTCCTTGTAACGCGCAATCCAAGGCTCCTGCGTATCTACGGCGCGTGCCACGAACAGAATGTCCGGCTCCGCTTCGCGGATTGCCGCGATCACATCGGCGTCCTGCTCTTGGGAAAAGTAGCCATCACGAAATCCCGAGATTTGAATCCCCGGATACTGCAAATGTAACCGCTCCGCCGTCGCCTGAATCACTTCGGACGTCGAGCCGAGCAAATACACTTTCCAGTGATAGTCTTCTCCGACCTTCATCAATTCATGTAGGAGGTCAAAACCTGCAACGCGTTCCTTCACGGGCGATCCGGCCTTATCCGCCGCCCATACCACTCCCGTCCCGTCCGGGACGAGCAGATCGGCTCCCCTCATGACCTCCATGTAAGCAGGGTCCTGAAGGGCCGTCATCACCATAATGGGATTGGCGGTAATGATCTGATGCGGCCGGCGCTCACCCGACTGGATGAGTCCGGTTAAATATTGAACGGTCTCGGTCATGCCCCATCGGCTCACCGGTATGCCGAAAATCGGCACCGTGGGCACTTGGCTTGGTTGGTTCACGCTATAATCACCTTATCCTTTATTGCTGCTGCAAAAAATCAATAATATGCTGTGCCGGAGCCTGCGCCTCTTCCTTAAGCACCGCGATGCGCTCGCGGTTCGCCTCCTGCCAGAGGCTGTTTTCGCTCAGCAGGCGGGCCACCTCGCTCTTCAGCGCCTCAGGTGCCAGCGAAGTGCTTGTCCCTACAGGCTCCAGATCCAGCCGCTTCAAAAAGTTATCGATCTTCGGATCATAGGACACGCCGATCATCGGCACCAGCTGATTCGCGGCATAGATGAGGCTGTGCAGCCTCATGCCGATAACGACGTCACAGCGGCCAACTTCGGCCAGCATCTGCTGCGGATGAACCACATCGCGGCACACCGTCACGACGCTGCCGTTCGCGGATACATC
>NZ_PCZT01000015.1:95392-96805 GCF_002968895.1 Paenibacillus sp. AR247
GATGATTTCCTGCGATGCCTTCACATCGTCCGGCAAATGGAACGGCAGGAAGCGCAGATGCACAGCCTGCTCCTGGCACAGCTTGCTCAGCCCTTCGGCCATCGCCTGCAGCTCCCGGCGCTCCGGATCCCAATACCGGACGGAGATGCCGATCACCGGCAGCGGACGTCCAGCGTCCTGCTGCAGTGATTCCGGCTTCTTGCCGCCGGTCGTCAGGCCCATGACGGGGTCAGGCACGACCTGAACCCGGTTCCAGCCTAGCCCCATGCGTTCCAGCAGGCGTGCCGATTCTTGATCCCGAACCGATATATATTCACATTTGTTAAATACGCTTTTGATGAACGGGTGAAACAACTTCCGGTTGACGGGCCCAATCCCTTGCGAGTAAATAAAGACCGGCTTTTTCAGCCACTGGGCCAGCTTGATCACTCCGAGATAATAAGGGATCGTCTTGGAGCTGGTGGCATCCTGCAGCAGGCTGCCGCCGCCGCTGATCAGGCCTGAGCTTTCCTTCAGCGCCTGTCTCACTTCGCCCAGCTTCATCCGGTGTACCGCGTCCACGCCGTAGGTGGCCTTGGTCCACTCGGGATCGATGGAGAGAACCACCGGCCGAATCGAAACGCCGGCTGCCTTCCCCCGCTCCTCCAGAGCGGTTAAGATCGATTGGAGCACCGCCTCATCCCCGCTGTTCCGGAACCCGTAGTATCCGGAGATGACTACGGTCTTCTGAGACGTGGTACCCATCGTTTCCAACACCCTTCCAGTACTTGCCATACGCCAATGGCGATCAGGCCAAAGATAAATCCGAGACCCAGACCGAGCAGGTCACGAACGAACGAAATTTTCATCGGCGAGTGGATATGCGCGAACGTATCCACCATCGACAGCTGACCGATGACCGCAAAGATCATCAAGTAAACGACGTTGCGGTATCTAAGCGACACGAAGATGCCCAGCAGGAACAGCGCGTGCGCAACGAGCTCCTTGTTCCGGGGACGAACGTGGAACGTGTTTTCCAGAATCGTGCGTAACGTCATCTCAATCGAGCTGACGCTTCCCCCGTTGCCGGTGCGGCTCAGATAATATAAGCCTAACACACCAATGACCCCTGCTACCACTACCCAGGTCAGCGTAATCGGGGTGCGGAATAATTTACCGATTTGCTGCAGCGGTTTGCCGCCGCGGTACAGCACGACATAAATCGCGATGAGACCGATTGGGGCTAAATGCAGCAGGCTGACGCCGCGGAACTGATTCAGCACCAGGCTGTACGTAATGTTGTTCAGCAGCGCGATGACAAAAGGAATCGCACTCATCGAAATAATCGCTGTCTTGATATAAGTCACAACCGCATGAGCCAACCGGCGTCCAGACGTAAGCCCGGCGTTGGCCGCGTTCATTTCGTTCAGCTTT
>NZ_PCZT01000015.1:96905-106592 GCF_002968895.1 Paenibacillus sp. AR247
AAGCAGCACGGCAATCGTCGGTGCGCTGATGGCCACGAGCAGAGCCAGCGCCTGCTCAAACAGCGTCGGCTTGAGGACATACAGTCCTGCGCTGCCGATTAACCCAAGCACAAACGCAATCAGGGTCAGTGCCGGGATAAAGTAAGAAACGAGGAGCGCAACGAAGGCAACCCCGCCGAGCACGACAACCATTTTAAAATAACGCTGTCCGGCCGAATCATAAATATGGAATGCTCCCGCTTGTCCCATCTTGAAGCCGTTGTTCTCCATCTGCTTGATGGCATTTCCCGGCTCCTGCAGGGTTTTCACGATATTTTCCACAGAATCGGTAATCGTGGCCTTGGTTACGTTGCGGGATGGAGCGACGTTGATATACAGCATCCGGATGTTCCGGTCCTTTGTCGCCAGCGCAAACCGGTCGGCAATCGTCTCCGGACTCAGCGCCGCAGCATCACGGTCGCTCAGGGAGTACAGACGGGCTACATTGTAATCCGTGTCGTAGGCCAGCTTGGACAGCCCCTTCTGCGGCTGCTTCAGGTTCTCGATGGCCGCAATGCCGATCCCGTATTGGTTCAGCAGGTTGGCAAAGCCCTGCAAGCTGTTCATGTCCTCATTGTCATTGAAGCCTTTAACGGAATCGCCCTCAAACAATACGCGTTTGACGCCGTTCGCCTGATAGTAGGCCAGCAGCTTGTCCATCGCTTCCTGATTGTAAGGAAGGCTGTCGGACATCCGCGGCACGATGTTGAATCCTTTGCTGCGCAGCATTTCGAATGCAATCGGATCTGGCTGCATTGGCTTGAGCACGGCATCCTCCGGGGAAGTTTCCAGAATCAGACCCTTCTGCCCGTTGAATTCCCATGGCTTGACGCCGATGCCGATCCCCGTAAAGGTGTCTTCGATCAGGGGAGACAAGCGTCCCGCATTCTCTTCGTTCGTAAACAGAATATAGGTATAGTTATCGTTGGTCGGGATGACGCTCTTCGTCATCGAGGCGACGTCCCCCGCATTAAACATCATGATGCGGCGGGATTTTTTAAAATCGTCCAGCGTACTCTCGAACATCGCCATGCTCGTCACGCCCGCCGCCTTCAGCTGATCCAGCTGCTGCTGAAGGTATTCCTCCGGATGGGCTTGATACGAAGCCGTCTCCACCAGTCCGCGATAGTTATACACCAACTCTACGTTATTGGAAGATGACTCCGTCCGATAGCGGTCATAAATCACCGGAATCGCGGCGATTATGCCCAGCACGACGAGAATCCACAGCCATTTGCGGGATGCCGTGTTCCAACGCTGCCATTTCTGATGCACCAAAAGTACCTCCTCATAATAACTCCGGGAATCCGCAGCGTTCTTCTACGAACACGCGGTCTCCCGGAATATCCATTTCTTAAATGCTAGGCGTCAACCCTTGCCATCACTTCATCCGACAATTTCTGAATACGCGTATTCGCATCATCCAGTGAATCGCCTCTCACGGCAAAGTATACCTTGATCTTCGGCTCTGTCCCCGATGGGCGCAGGCAGAACCATGAACCGTCTTCCAGCATATATTTCAGCACGTTTTCCTTCGGCAGGCCGTCCAGCCCTTTCGAATAATCCAGCACCTGCGTGACGGCTTGTCCTGCCACCGTCTGCGGCGGGTTGCTGCGCCAATCGGACATTTTCGCCTGGATTTGGGCCAGGCCGTCCTTGCCTTTCAACGTGCGGGACTCCAGCTTTTCCTGGAAGTAGCCGAACTGCTCATACAGCTCCTGCAGAACTTCGTACAGCGTCTTGCCTTGAGCCTTGTAGTAGGCACCCGCTTCACAGATGAGCAGCGAGGCCAATACGGCGTCTTTATCGCGGGCATAGTTGCCGGCGAGGTATCCGTAGCTCTCCTCGTATCCGAACAGATACGTATGGGATCCGGTCTTCTCGAACTGGGTCATTTTCTCCCCGATGATTTAAAGCCAGTCAGCGTGTTGAATACTTCCGCCCCAAAATGCTCGGCGATCGTCGCTCCCATCTCGCTGGTCACGATCGTTTTGATAACCGCACCGTTGCTTGGCAGCTTGCCGGCTTCTTTTAATTGACTGAGCAAATAATAAATCATAAGTGCCCCGGACTGGTTACCGGACAATACGACGAATTCTCCTGCCTGGTTCTTCACCACCGCACCCATGCGGTCGGCATCCGGGTCGGTTCCGATCAGCAAATCAGCACCGATCTCCTGCCCTACCTTCATGGCCAGCGTGAACGCTTCGCGTTCTTCCGGGTTCGGAGACTTCACAGTGGAAAACTCGGCGTCCGGCTGCTCCTGCTCCGCTACGATATGCACGTTCGTAAAGCCGACTTCCTCCAGCACGCGGCGGACCGGAATATTTCCTGTCCCATGAAGCGGCGTGTAGACGATCTTAAAATCTTTGCCAAGCGTCGAAGCAATCGCCTCGCGGTTCACGCTAACATCGGCTACGGTGCGGATAAACGCATCGTCATCCTCTTGGCCGAGCCACACGAGCAGCCCCTTCGCTTCCGCTTCCTGCTGATCCAGCCGCTTCACCGCAGCAAAGGAATCGACCTGCTGGATGTAAGAGATGACCTTCTCCGCTTCGTCCGGCACGAGCTGTCCGCCCTCGGCGTTGTACACCTTGTACCCGTTATACTCCGGCGGGTTATGGCTCGCCGTAATGACGATGCCGCCGGTCGCTCCCAAATGGCGCACGCTGAACGACAGCTGCGGCGTCGGGCGCAGGGACGGGAACAGCTTGGCTGTGATGCCGTTGCCTGCAAGCACCAGAGCGGCCTCCAGCGCAAACTCCGGTGAGAAGTGGCGGGAATCATGGGCGATCACAACCGAAGGCGTGCCCTCAGCCGAACCGTGCTGCTCCAGTATGTAGCGTGCAAATCCTTGCGTCGCCTTGCCGACGGTATACCGGTTGATGCGGTTGCTTCCTGCACCGATCACGCCGCGGAGGCCGCCTGTGCCGAACTCCAAATCTTTGTAAAAACGGTCTTCCAGCTCCAGCGGCTGATCGGACAGCCCTTCGAGCTCCCGTTTCGTTTCTTCATCTATAGAAGGATCTTGAAGCCATTGCTTGACATTTTCACTTGCTTGATTGCTGAGCTCTTGTGTCATTACTGCTTCTCCTTTCCATAATAAGAATGATGGGTACTTAAGAGTGTGCCGGGTCGGACAGGGCAAACATGATGTCGCCTTCCGCGACGACTTTATCGTCGACCTTGGCTACGGCGTGTCCCTTCCCGATGCTTCCCTTCAGGCGGGTAATTTCGACCTCGAGGCGAAGCGTATCTCCAGGCACCACTTGTCCACGGAAGCGGAAGTTGTCGAGACCGGCCAGAAAGCCGATTTTGCCCCGGTTGCTCTCTTCCTTCAAAATAGCGGCTGCTCCAACCTGTGCCAGCGCTTCGGTGATCAGCACGCCAGGCATGACCGGATACTCCGGAAAGTGGCCGATGAAGAAAGGCTCGTTAATCGTAACGTTCTTGATCCCGACCGCACGCTTGCCGACTTCCATCTCGATAATGCGATCCACCAGCAAAAACGGAGGCCGGTGCGGGATGATCTCCTGAATTTCTTTCACGTTAAGCACGTCTCTCAAACTCCTTTCAAAATAGGCGAATCACCGTAACTTTCAAGGGTTATACTGCATAAAATCCATAGTTTTCGGAAAAAACTAAACTATCCTTCACCCTCTGCAGAAGTGAAGGTTCAGATAAGGGGCCTTTCTCCGGTATGCCGATCCTGATGAACGGCATGGGGGAGGCCCTTTTGTATGGGCTTCGGAAGTCCCCCATCATTATACATTTTCCGAGCAAAAAAAGAAAACTCCCGAATGGAAGGAGTTTTCTGTCAAAAGTCAGCGGTTAGACGCCCGTCAGGGCGCAAATACCAAATCGATCACATGCTGCCAAGTCTTCCATTGAAACACGTCAGGCAGGCTCTGTTTGCCGATAAAGACATAACCGAAGGTCATCCCGCCAACCAGAGCGAGCAGCAGAAACAGCGGAATCATCCAGCGGATGACGATTCTCCATCTTGCCGTCTTCCGCACGGCCGGTTTCGCTCTGCCAGCTGCTTGGGTTTTCTCACTCATTGCAGAACTCCTATCCACGGATATTGTTCGCCAGATTCATCATCGTGTCGCTGGATGTCAGTGCCCGGGCGGATAGTTGATAAGCGCGCTGCGCCTGCATCATATCCGTTATTTCTTGCGCATAATCGACATTCGACTGTTCCAGATATCCCGAACGGATGGTTGTCCCGGAGGTGGCTGCGGTATAAGGTGCATTGCCGAACACCTGAGCTTTCGTCAGGTTGCCGGGAATAACAAACAGGTTGCCGTCCATCTGCACCAGCGCATCCGGGCGGACCGGCGATGCCAGCTGAATGGTAGCCACGGCGTTTGTCCCCGCTGCATTCTTAACAATGACCTGTCCGTCCTGATCGATGGCCACCTTGGCATTGTTCGCGACGGAGATTTGTCTGCCGTTCGTGTCCAGAACGAAGTACCCCTGATTGTTGACCAGCACCATGTTCTTCGGCTTGGCAGGGTCGGGATCGGGTACAAAATGGAAGGCGCCTTCCCGGGTATAAGCCGTGCGCCCGTTCGCTTCAACCGCAAACAGACCCGAGCCTTCAATGGCGAGATCCAACGGATTACCCGTCTGATTCAGCGGTCCCTGCTGCATATCCCGGGTGATTTCCGTCATCCGCATGCCAAAACCGTTTGTGTATCCAAGCGGGGAAACCCGTCCGTTCTGCTTGAAGCCGTCCGGCTGCTGCGTGACCGTTGTCAGCACGTCCTCGAAGGAGCTATCCTTCCGCTTGTATCCGTCCGTATCGATGTTGGCGATGTTATCCGCGATAACGTCCAGCTTCCGCTGCAGCGCATTCATGGATACCATCGCGCTGATCATGGAGTTATTCATTTATGTCCACCCTCCCTAGTCCGTAGCATCCTATACCTTGCCGACCTCGTTGACAGCCTTGTCCAAACTTTTATCATAAAATTGCACGACCTTCTGATTGGCCTCGTAGGCCCGAAGCGCCGTGTTCATGTCTACGACCGCCGCGGAGGAATCCACGTTGGACTGCTCCAAATAATGCTGCCGCACTTCTACGCGGTCGGCGTTACCCAACGCGCGGACACCGGCAGCTGCGGTATCATCCACCTTGAACAATCCGTCACCCGTACGCACCATCTGGCCGGGCTGCCCCACGACGGCAATGCCAAGCCGTGTTCCGGGCGCACCCGTTGCGGGATTCAAAATAAACCCCTGCTCGTTCACTTTAAGGCTGTCCACCGAGCCTGTCAACCGAATGGGCCGATTATTGGCATCCAATACCTGGTACCCGGCCGAAGTCAGCAGCAAACCGTCCGGAGTCACCTTGAAGCTGCCGTCTTTCGTATACCCGATTTCCCCATCCGCGTTGCGGACGGTAAAGTACGCCTCCGGCTTGTAGGTCACATTGCCGTCCGCATCGACATACTTACCGGACTGGTCGAACGGAATGTTCTGGCCCGTTGCCGGATCGGCGACTTCAATATCGGACACCAGCGCAAAGTCGGTCGGCTTCTCGCTCTCCGTGATGACGCCCTGCTGATACATGGACAAGCTCTCTTCGGCAAAAACGCCCGTGTTCAGCTTGCCGAGCTGCGGGTTGGGGTTCTCCGCTCCCCCACCGATCATCGAAATCAGCACCTCTGGGAACGAACGGGCCACGCTGTTGACCTGTTTGTACCCTGGGGTGTTGATGTTGGCAATATTTTGGACGTCGGTATCGTGGCGGCTCTGCTGCGTCATCATGCCGGCAGCGGCGGTGTAAAGTCCTCTCAGCATTGAGATGGGGTCCCTCCCTGTTTCATGTGCTTGTTCGTTGGGTAATCAAAATTTTATCTTCATCTATATAAGTTAAACCATTGAAATGGATGATGGGGCAAGTGCGTAAAATGTTCCTACGATCGCTCTTGTTTTCGGATTTCTTGATGGTATAGAGCCCACTTAAGGTAGAAATCCGAAAGCCAAAGCATATGCTTCCGATGTTAGCTTTCCTTTGGAAAGATAGAATAAATCGCTGATCTATATGAACGGGCTCCTCAGAGCCCGCGATCCATAGTACATATATCGGACATAGGCCCGGGTTTTTTAGGGTTTTGACGCAGCCAGCTCAGGGGCCGGCCCTAAGTTATTAGAATGCTTTCTTGGACACCTTGTCCAAGTGATCGAGCATGAGTCCCGTGCCTTTCACGACACAGTGCATCGGGTCTTCCGCGATCAGCACCGGCACGTGCAGCTCTTCGGCGAGCAGCTCGTCCAATCCGTCAAGCAAAGCGCCACCGCCGGTCAGAATTACGCCGCGGTCGATAATGTCGGCGGACAGCTCGGGAGGCGTCCGTTCCAGCACCGACTTGGCAGCGGCCACGATCATCGAGACCGGTTCCCACAGCGCTTCCTGAACTTCGGTCGAAGTGACCGTCACGGTAAGCGGCAGTCCGCTGACCATATCGCGCCCACGGATATCGATCTCATCCTGGCGCCCGCCCGGACGGACGGTGCCTACCTTGATCTTGATATCCTCCGAGGTGCGCTCACCGATCAGAAGCTTGTACTTATTTTTAATATATTTCACGATGGCTTCGTCGAACTTGTCCCCTGCCATTTTAATAGAAGAGGCGGTAACGACGTCGCCCATGGACAGGACAGCTACATCCGTCGTTCCGCCGCCGATATCGACGACCATATTGCCGCTTGGCTGATAAATATCCATACCCGCGCCAATGGCTGCGGCTTTCGGTTCTTCTTCCAGGAACACATCCTTAGCTCCGCTTCGCTCGGCGGCTTCCCGGATGGCCTTCTGTTCAACAGAGGTAATATTCGTAGGCGCGCAGATCAGAATCCGCGGCCGGCTGCTCCAGCTGCGTCCTCCCACACTGCTGATGAAGTACTTCAGCATCGCTTCCGTAATCGCAAAATCCGCAATGACCCCGTCGCGCAGCGGACGAATCGCCACGATATTCCCAGGCGTGCGGCCAACCATTCTCCGGGCTTCTTCCCCGACGGCAAGGACTTTTTTGGTGTCGCTTTCGATCGTCACGACGGAAGGCTCGTTGAGTACAACCCCCCTCCCTTTGACATGAATCAGCACGTTGGCTGTGCCAAGATCAATTCCAATATCCTTGCTAAACATCATGAAAAGAGCCCCCAAAGTATTATTTTATGGTAAAAGAGTCCCTGTTACCGCTTATAAGAAGTCCCATTTCGACAGGATGTGGCAGGAAGTTATGTATTTTTGGGAAAAAGGGATCACATTTTTCGACCTTATACCATCTTTTAACATATCATACTTCAGGGGAGGGATACAATGGGCACAGGTGTGCCCTGCCGCAAGATCATATGAACCGGGCCCGGAAGCCCAGATGGTCAGGCTTTGGCGGAAGCAACGGCTTCCCGTTTTTTCCCGCTGGTCTTTTTATACTTAATCTTGGTCGCTTCGCCTCCCCGGAGATGACGGATCGATTTGTGGTATTCAAGAATGTGCTTAACCTGATCAGCCAGATCGGGATTGATTTCCGGCAAACGTTCGGTCAAATCCTTATGCACTGTGCTCTTCGATACGCCAAATTCCTTGGCAATGGTTCGGACCGTGTGTCTCGTTTCCACGATACAACGACCAATTTTAATGGTCCGTCTTTGATGTAATCGTGCACGCTCCCGCCTCCCTACTGTGGATAGTTTGGTACATTATATGAGGGGCGTGCCTATATATTCGCGCTTTCCAAGCCTGACAAGCTCCGCAAGGCCCATTTATTTTATAGGCAGCGCAAAATAACCCCGCAAATCGAGGGGGCTGCCAAGAGCCCTTTCCCGCCATTCACAAGGGTTTGCACACAAAAAGGCAGGGATTGTCCCTGCCTTTAGGCTTATTTTTTCTTTACGCTTTCGGTTATTGCTTCGGAAGAACGGTTTCCGGATTGACCGGAGTTCCATTGTCGTACACTTCGAAGTGTACGTGGTTGCCCAGTTCCTTCTCGATTTCGCTGCGTCCGGCGGTGCCGATCGTATCGCCCTGCTTCACGGTATCGCCCAGTTTAACTTTGGCGTCCGAGAGGCTTTGGTAGACCGTCTTGAGATTGTTGTCATGGGTAATCTCGATCACAGTTCCCGTCAGCGGCGGGTTCAAATCGACGCGAGTGACTTTTCCGCCGAGAGCGGCTTTGACGTCAAACGCTTGGTCATCTGCGCGGGCCAGGTCGACACCGACGTTCGGAGTGAACGTGTCATCGTACTGAACCATCGCGGCTTGATGATTTTCTTCGGTACCATTTTCATCATAGAACGGCTTCACGACTTTCACGTCTTTGGCATTCGCCACCGGCCAAACCATACCTTCGGCATTGGCGGTTACTTCAACAGCATTGTCCTTGGCGTCTGTGGCAGTGTCTTTGCCGGCTGCAGCATTCGAAGCGGTAGTAGATTGCTCCGTTACTTTAGCGGGGTCTTGGGTAAGGTTCTTCTGGCTGGTATCCTGGTAGACCCACACTAAGGTTAGTATAATTGCTGCTGCGGCCACGTAAGCTGCCGGGTATACCCACCGTTTAGACAACAGCTTTTTCCACGAAGAAGGCTGATTTACAGGCTCTCCTTGCACTTTTTTAGGAGCTTCGCCGTGGTTTTGACTACTTTTGTTTTGTTCATTCATATGTTTATCACCTCAGTAACATTGTTACCGGGGCGGAATCTTTTATACGTATCTCTTTATATTATTTTTTCAAGGTTTTGAGAGCAGTTTTGAAGCTTGCATAAAATCGACGCCCGTATAGTAGTGTTTGAGAATTTGCGTGGCGGTCGACCCTTCCTTGGCCATCCCGTCCGCGCCCCACTGGCTCATCCCGACGCCATGCCCGTATCCGTACGTGGTGATCTGGATGTCGGCCCCCGAGGTCTTCCAAGTAAACTCGCTGGACCGCAGGTTCAGCTTCTCTCTCACTTCCCGGCCGCTGAACACATGACCGCCGATGGTAATCTCTTTAATCCGGTGGCCCTCCGTCGTAGACAAGACTTGAATGAAAGGCTGCCCCGTTGATACCGTGATAGCCTGTCCAGCCAAACCGAGCTTGGTGATAAAATCTTTCCGGCTGATCGTGACCGTTTCCTTGTACCCCGGTGCCAGCTCTTTGTCCCATGGACTCGCTACGCTGCGGAGATACGGGATGTCTTCCTTCCAATAATCTTCCGAATTTTCGGTATACCCGTTGCTGGTAGAGAAAAAGGATGCCGTAATCGGCTTGCCTTTATAGGTCATGATCGTATTGCGAGTTTCCCGCACTGCCCGCTGCAGCTTGGCCAGCTCCGCGGATTTCCCCTGCGCCTTCCATTCCTTCTCCAATACTTCCTTGGAGATATACGCCTGGTGGCTGACGGTATCGGTCACCATGGCCTTGCGGTCCGGCACGCCGCTCATGTCGCCGTCAACGAGACGGCGGACGATAAAGGTGCGGGCCGCGATCGCCTGCGCTTTGAGCGCCTCAAGCTCAAAGTCCGCCGGCATCTCGGCCGCCAGCACGCCGGTGACGTAGTCTTCCATCGGCAGCACTTCCACTTGTCCCGTCTTCGTCAGATAGACAGACACGTTCGGCAGCTGCGCCTCCGCTTGCGGCGCGGCAGGCTTGGCCGGTGCCG
>NZ_PCZT01000015.1:106692-111424 GCF_002968895.1 Paenibacillus sp. AR247
CGGGCAGCAGCGTCAGCTGCGGCCTGCCCGGCTTGGGGCCGTGCTTCTCGGATCATCCGGCGTGAGCGCTTCGCTTCTGGGAGCGACGGGAATTTTAATTGTGTGCGTGGATCCTTCATATTCTCTCAAACCTCCGTCCATGCTTCGTCTTCGTTACTAGACCTTCCGGATACCGGCTGCGCGGCGGGCAGATATCGATGGGACGCGGCGCTATCGTCCGCTCCCGTCTTCACCGTTCACATCCGATATTCATACATATGAGAGGCTTGAGAGTGATAGAACCCTTTTTAAGAGAAACAGAGATTGTGTCCTCCAATCAGAGGGAACCTTCCATTCCTTAAGAGATAACATAGGCTGGATCAGAAACCGATGCCCTGCATCGTATAAGAAGAAGTATGGAATAACGCAGAGCGGAGCCGAAACGGCCCAGTGACATCGGCAGGATCGTTCATCCACTCGGAAAGCTCTCTTTATAATAAGAAAGACTTTGATTGGGGAGACGAAAACGAAGGAGATGGTGGATCGCGGACAAGTCGACGACAGAAAAGACCAGGCCGCAACGGGCCTGGTCTTTTCTCAGCTGCTTATGGGTGGATGGCCGTGTACTTCCGGGCCGTTTGTTTGTTTACAGTACAATGAATCGTTTCCAGTAAAATGTTCCGCCTATCACAAGATCAAATAAGGACTTACACCCAAGTCGGCTGCACATTCACCAGCTTGACTTCCTCTTCCTTGCTGTCCGCCTCTTTCTTGGCCGCTGCCGGCTGAGTCAAGGTCGGCTCATCGACGGAGATGCGCCAAATATCGGCTCCCAAGCCTTGCAGCTTCTCTGCCAGGTGAACATAGCCCCGGTCGATATGATGCGTACCGCTGACCTCTGTCGTTCCTTCCGACACGAGGCCTGCGAGAATCAAGGCTGCTCCGGCCCGAAGGTCGGTAGCGCATACCTTGGCGCCTGTCAGCTTGGCACCGCCGGTTACGATGGCCGTACGGCCCTCAACCTTGATCTCCGCATTCATCAGCTGGAACTGATCCACATGCATAAAGCGGTTCTCAAACACCGTTTCGGTCACGACGCTCGTGCCCTCCGACTTGAGCAGCAGCGCCATCATTTGCGACTGCATGTCGGTCGGGAAGCCCGGATACGGCAGCGTCTTGATATCAACCGCTTTAAGTGGATGGTTCGCCTTTACGCGTACGCCGTTTTCGCCTGGTTCGATCTCAACGCCCATCTCCTCAAGCTTGGCAATCACAGGACCTAGATGATCCGGAATCGCGCCTTCAACGTACACGTCTCCGCCGGTAATCGCGGCCGCCACCATGTAGGTGCCTGCTTCGATTCGGTCCGGAATGACCGTATGCTCGGTACCGTGCAGCTTCTCCACGCCTTCGATCCGGATGATACCGGTACCGGCACCGCGCACTTTCGCGCCCATGCCGTTCAGGTAGTTCGCCAAATCGACAATTTCCGGCTCTTTCGCCGCATTTTCGATCACCGTCACGCCTTCAGCCAGCGTGGCGGCCATCATAATATTTTCAGTAGCGCCTACGCTGGCCACATCCAGATAGATCTTGGCCCCGCGCAGTCTGCCATTACTTTTCGCTTCAATGTATCCTTGTCCCAGGCTGATTTCGGCACCCAGCGCTTCAAAGCCCTTCAGATGCTGATCGATAGGTCTTGTACCGATGGCACACCCGCCCGGCAGTGAAATCCGCGTATGGCCCATTCTCGTAAGCAGAGGACCCATGACCAGAAAAGACGCCCGCATCTTCCGCACCCACTCATAAGGTGCCTCACATGAGGAAATCGTTTGGGCATTGACCCTCATTACATCGTTTTCATATGTAATGACTGCACCTATGGATTCCAATACTTTACTGATTGTAATTACATCGTCAAGAGGAGGCGCATCGATAATGATGCTTTCTCCTTCTTCCCCAAGAAGAGAGGCAGCGATGATCGGAAGAACAGAATTTTTTGCCCCGCTGACTTTCACGCTTCCGGTCAGTTTATTGCCACCGCGGACGATAAATTTGCTCATCATGATTCCCTCCGCGTCCAATTTTTCCTTTATTTCTGGATATTCAAGAAATTACATTGCTAATTCCCTAACTTCCATCATAACACTGACCTTTTGACGGATACAAGCGTTTTTTGGCGAATATGCTCCGGAGGAACTATCGCTTCAAGCCGGCCGGCATCAGGGCACGCTAAGCGGGATGAGTTACGAAATCAGACTTTTTCGGCTCCAGGTCCACATCTTTTTTAAACGTGTAAGGCTTTCCTGCCACCATCGGCAAGTGGAGCCGCCAGCCTTACCTAAACTGTTCTTTTTCATTGTTGACATAAAAAATGTTATTATTCGACATCTTTCAACCATGTTCAGTTGCTGAAGTCCTACAAGCAGCCTATCAGTGATATAACCAAACGTTGACCGGTTAAAACATATACCGGATCATGTTGCTCCAGCCGATATAATCGAGCAGAAATTTAGCGACGAAATGCCCCAGTACTACCGCCAGCAGCAGCTGCAGCAGCTTCCCTTGAGCTCCTTTCGGATGCCTGATAAACAGGTCCAGCTTCAAGTTCTGGAGCGCCCACCACGACAAACCGATGCAGAACAAAGACACCACAATGGACATCAGACCGCTGACTCCGATGGTGCTTGATATGTTCTGTGATACGTCCGAATCCATGCCCTTACCTCCATCATCACTTGATTTAAAAAAAGAATAACGATGAACGCTGGGTGTCCCTTCCAGCAACCAAGCTCATCAAGGGACTATTATATAATACTTGCCTTGACCTCAAGAATCCAGTTCCAATTCCTTTATTTTTGAATAATTTATCGTAAAGCGCTTTCTGTCTAATTTCCTCGGAAATAAATAGGTCATTTGGACTAGTCAGCACCAATATTCTATATGGAATATGGGGATTGTATGACAGAAGAATCCCCTGGTTTCATAGGAACTATACCTTCGTTTTTTCCGTATCAATAAAAAAGCCTGTCTCTTTAACGAGACAGGCTCTCTGTACTATTATTTACGACCGGCCACATTGATCCGGTTAATCGCTTTTTGCAGGGCCATTTCCGCACGGCGGAAATCGATCTCATCCTGCTTGCCCGCTGCCAAACGGCGCTCGGCACGCTCTTTGGCGGCACGTGCACGTTCAACATCGATCTCTTCAGGAAGCTCTGCGCTCTCAGCCAGAACGACAACCTTGTCTTTACGTACTTCAACAAAGCCGCCGTTAACTGCGATCTCGGTGGTTTTCTTGCCGCTCGTCACGGCAATCGGAGCAACCCGCAGCGGGGTGACCAACGGAATGTGGTTCGGCAAAATGCCGAGCTCACCCTCCACACCGCGTACAACCAGGCTGTCCACCTCTCCGGAATAAGCCACGTGGTCCGGTGTGACGATTTCCAATAAAAAGGTGCTCACTTACATCCCTCCCTGAATGCTCACTTCGGAAGCAGTTAGCTCCCGGCAGGACACTATTCCAACGTCTTCGCTTTTTCTACGGCTTGTTCAATCGTTCCAACGAAGAGGAAGGCTGCTTCAGGAAGGTCGTCGTGCTTGCCTTCGAGAATTTCCTTGAAACTGCGGATCGTTTCTTTAACCGGTACATAAATACCCGGCATGCCGTTAAACGCTTCTGCCACGTGGAATGGCTGGGACAAGAAACGCTGTACGCGGCGGGCACGGCCTACGATCAGCTTGTCGTCCTCGCTAAGCTCATCCATACCGAGGATGGCGATGATATCCTGAAGCTCGTTGTAACGGGCCAGGAGACGCTTAACGCCTTGAGCGACGTTGTAATGCTCTTCGCCAACGATTTCAGGCGTCAGGATCCGGGAGCTCGATGCCAGTGGATCCACCGCCGGATAGATACCCATCTCGGAAATTTTACGCTCCAGGTTGGTCGTTGCGTCCAAGTGGGCGAACGTTGTAGCTGGAGCCGGGTCCGTATAGTCATCCGCAGGCACGTAGATCGCCTGGATCGACGTAACGGAACCTTTTTTCGTGGAAGTGATCCGCTCTTGAAGCTGACCCATCTCGGTTGCCAGCGTTGGCTGGTAACCTACCGCGGAAGGCATCCGTCCGAGGAGGGCGGATACTTCGGAACCGGCTTGGGTAAAGCGGAAAATGTTGTCGATAAACAGCAGCACGTCTTTGCCTTCTTGATCACGGAAGTATTCCGCCATCGTCAGACCTGTCAGTGCCACGCGAAGACGGGCGCCCGGCGGTTCGTTCATCTGTCCGAATACCATCGCTGTCTTGCTGATAACGCCGGAATCGCTCATCTCGTGGTACAGGTCGTTACCTTCACGGGTACGTTCACCTACACCTGCGAATACGGAAATACCGCCGTGTTCCTGAGCGATGTTGTTGATCAATTCCTGGATCGCAACGGTTTTACCTACGCCGGCACCACCGAAGAGACCGATTTTACCGCCCTTTTGGTAAGGAGCGAGAAGGTCGATAACCTTGATCCCTGTCTCCAGCATTTCTGCTTGGGTCGACAGTTCGTCGTATTTTGGTGCTTCACGGTGAATCGGGCTGGAAACCTCGGAAGTCACTTCGCCCGCTTCGTCGATCGGCTGTCCCAGTACGTTAAATACGCGTCCGAGGGTAGCGGATCCTACCGGAACTGTAATTGGGCCGCCCAAATCAACAGCCTCCATGCCACGAACAAGCCCATCGGTAGAGGACATGGCAATACAGCGCA
>NZ_PCZT01000015.1:111524-118638 GCF_002968895.1 Paenibacillus sp. AR247
CCATCGGTAGAGGACATGGCAATACAGCGCACCATGTTATCGCCCAGATGGTTTGAAGCTTCCAGAGTCAAGTCAATCTGGCGTCCGCCAGCGACTGTGCCCTCAACTTTAATTGCATTGTAGATTTCCGGTAGTTGACCTCTTTCGAATTCGATGTCGACAACCGCACCCCATAATGCTGACAACGCGTCCTTTGTTCATCTTTTTTGTCCCTCCTACAAGTCTGCTGTATTCGCAAACCTAATCGTAAGCCATGCGGCTTAACGGTATGCTCCGTGCAAGGTTCTATCATGAAATATAGATCATGTCTATCGCAGGTAACCGAAGCCGACAGACCGATTAAGGATGAGTTTGCTGCTGAAAACCAGGCGGGGCTTCTCCATACGCGGACAAGCACCCCCCGGGTTATGAAAACTGTTATTCGAAAATAAGACACCGTCTAAAAATCTTATACCTGAGCGTTCGCACCAGATACGATTTCCGTAATTTCCTGCGTGATCGCCGCCTGACGCGCACGGTTGTAAGACAGCGTCAATTCGTTGATCAGCTTGGTCGCATTCTTCGTCGCCGCGCCCATCGCCGTCATCTTGGCACCCAGTTCACTGGCTTTGGCGTCCAGCAGTGCGCTGAAGATCAAGGTTTCGGCATATTTAGGAAGCAGAGCTTCCAGAACGGCTTCCGGAGACGGCTCGTATTCGTAACTGGCCACCGGAGAAGCTGCGGATTCCATGCTGTCCATCGGCAGAAGCAGATTGGCTTCCGGAATTTGCGTCAACGCGTTCACAAAGCGGTTGTAGATGACGTACAGCTCATCGATTTTGCCTTCCTCAAACTCGCGGACCGCTGCGGAAGCGATCGACTTGATGTCGGCAAACGATGGCGTGTCGGACAAGTCCGTAACCTCTTTCACAATCGGAAGCTCTCTGCGGCGCATGTAGTCGCGGCCTTTCCGTCCAATCACGAACAATTCGTATTCGTCGTTGGACTTATGGCGTTCCTTAATCATCGTCGAGACAAGCTTCAGCACGTTGGCGTTCGAACCGCCCGCAAGACCGCGGTCGGAGGTGATGACCAGGTATCCGGTTTTCTTCACGGGACGTTTCTCAAACATCGGATGCTTGATGCCTTTGGTACCGGACGCGATGCTGGAGACCACTTCCTTCAGCTTCTCGGAGTAAGGACGGGAATGCTGCGCCATCTCCTGGGCTCTTCTCAGCTTGGAGGCAGCGACCATTTCCATCGCCTTCGTGATCTGCTTCGTGCCTTGAATACTTTTGATCTGACGTTTAATTTCGCGTAATCCTCTTGCCATGTTTTCACCACCTTCAAGCTTTGACAAAGTCAAAGCTAACTTCGTAAGCGAAACTGAACTTTAGCAGAGCTAAAGTTACTTCGAAAGCATTTACTGAGCTTTGACATCGTCAAAGCAGACTTCGATGCGCATATCTAAAAAGATGAACCCGAGCCTTGCGGCCCGGTTCACGTCCAGGCTTACGCCATCACAGCAAAGCCTCTTTAAATTTATCAATAGCCGCTTTCAGAGCCGTTTCGTTGTCGGCAACCAGATCTTTGGTATCGCGGATGGACGCCATGATCTCAGGATGGTTGCTTTCAAGGAACGCCAGGAATTCGCTCTCGAAACGACGGATGTCGCCGACAGGAATGTCGTCCAGGTGTCCTCTGACTGCCGTGTACAAGCTGGCTACCTGCTGCTCAACGCTGAGCGGCTGGTTAACCCCCTGCTTGAGGATTTCCATCAGTCTCGCACCACGGTTCAAACGGGCCAGCGTGGATTTGTCAAGGTCGGAACCGAATTGGGAGAACGCTTGAAGCTCGCGGTATTGGGCCAGATCCAGCTTCAAACCGCCGGCGACTTTCTTCATCGCCTTGAGCTGCGCGGAGCTACCTACCCGGGATACGGAAATACCTACGTTGATCGCCGGACGCTGTCCAGCATAGAACAGTTCGGACTCAAGGAAGATCTGTCCGTCCGTGATCGAAATAACGTTGGTTGGGATATAGGCGGATACGTCGGACGCCTGTGTTTCAATGAAAGGCAGAGCGGTTAATGAACCACCGCCGAGTTCATCGGACAGCTTCGCCGCGCGTTCCAGCAAACGGGAATGCAGATAGAATACGTCACCAGGATAAGCTTCGCGGCCTGGAGGACGTCTGAGGAGCAGGGACAATTCGCGGTATGCCGCTGCCTGCTTCGTCAAGTCATCATAGATGATCAAGGCATGCTCGCCTTTGTACATGAAGTACTCACCCATTGCACAGCCCGCATAAGGAGCGATGTACAAGAGCGGAGAAGGCTCGGAAGCCGATGCGGTAACGACGATCGTGTAGTCCAGAGCGCCGTGACGGCGAAGGTTTTCCACGACGTGCGCAACCGTCGATTGCTTTTGGCCGATGGCGACATAGATACATTTCACGCCATTGCCTTTTTGGTTAATGATCGTATCGATCGCGATTTGGGTTTTACCCGTTTGACGGTCACCGATGATCAGCTCGCGCTGTCCGCGGCCGATTGGCACGAGAGCGTCAATCGCTTTGATACCGGTTTGCATTGGCTCATGAACCGATTTACGGTCGATAACGCCTGGTGCACTGCTCTCAACCGGACGATAAGCGGAAGCTTCGATCGGTCCTTTGCCGTCCACTGGCTGACCAAGCGGGTTGACAACGCGTCCGAGCAGAGCTTCCCCAACAGGAACCTGCATGATGCGTCCGGTACGTTTCACTTGGTCGCCTTCTTTGATTTCCGTGTAAGGTCCGAGGATAACGACACCTACGTTGCTTTCTTCCAAGTTCAGCGCAAGGCCTACAACACCGTTGGCGAACTCGACGAGCTCACCGGCCATAACATTGTCGATCCCGTGAATACGGGCGATACCGTCACTTACTTGAATAACGGTGCCGACTTCGGCCACTTCGATGTCAGATTTATATTGTTCAATTTGACTTTTAATCAGCGTACTGATTTCTTCAGGTCTGATACTCAAGTGTCTTCACCCCTATCTACTGTGCTAGTCTGTTAAAAGACTTTTCAAGCCGTTCCAGCTTCCCTGCCAAACTGCCGTCGTACAGCATATCGCCGATGACGACTTTTACACCGCCGAGCAGATTTTTATCAATCACGTTGGTTACGCGAATTTTCTTCTTAGCCAATGCTCCAAACTCCGCGGCAACCGTTTCGATTTCCTGGTCGCTCAGCGGATAGGTGGAGTACACCGTGGCGTCCGCGAGTCCAAGGCTTTCGCCTTCGATCCGGACGTAGCTGTCCAGCAGGTCGGCGAACAGATCCGCTCTGCCCCGCTCGATCAGCATATCAACGGTGTTCATGACCGGCTGGGATACTTTGTCTTGAAGGGCCTTCTTCAGCACATCCAGTTTCACCGATACGGCAATGTTGGGCGTGGAGATAAAACGGCGGATCTCGTCATCCTGGGTAATGGCCCCAACGACGGCCTTGAGCTCCTGCTCCACTTCCAGCGTTTTCTGCTGCTGCGCAGCCACTTCAAACAGCGCCTTCGCATAACGCTTGGCTGCTATTGTCTCCCGGCTCATGGTCTGCCCCCTACCTCTTTAAGGTACTGGTCCACGAGCTCTTCCTGAGCCTTGTCGCTGCTGACTTCCTTCTCAAGCAGCTTGGATGCGATCTTCACGGATACGGCGCCCAGCTCGCTGCGCAGCTCCTGAACCGCCTTGTTCTTTTCGCTTGCGATATCGCGGACAGCGTCCTCTTTAATACGAGAAGCTTCCACCTTGGCTTGTTCCATAATTTGGTCAGCCTGCTTGCTGCTCGTTTGTCTGGATTGCTCGATAATGTCGTAAGCCTCTTTGCGCGCATTTTCCAGAGCTTTTTTCTGCTCTTCTACGTAAGCAATGGCTTGTTCACGGGTTTGTGCCGCTTCGTTCATTTGACTCGTCACAAGCTCGCGGCGCTTCTCCATGATGGAGAACAACGGACCGAAAGCGTATTTGCTCAGAAGCCAATACAGAATCACAAACGCAATCAATGCCACAATGAAAGACGAAGGGATAATAGTCAATCTAGTCACTCCTTTCCGGTGCACGTTCAGTCTTGTTCATCAGACAATCAGATAAGGAAGGATCCAAGAACCTTCCTTATCTGACGGCTAAAAAGAAGGCGCGGATGGCCGTGGCCTTCCCCGCCAAACCTTACTGCTTAAATTAAGCTCCTGCGTAGAACAAGAACGCGAGTACGACACCGATGATTGGAAGGGCTTCGACCAGACCTACACCGATAAACATTGTCGTTTGAAGCGTGGATTTCGCTTCTGGCTGACGAGCGATACCTTCAACCGTTTTACTTACGATCAGACCGTTACCAATACCTGCGCCAAGTGCGCCCAAACCTACTGCAATCGCAGCTGCAAGAAATGCCCAAACTCCCATTTGTAAAATCCTCCTTAGAGATGTGTATTTTATTATTATTTATGTTTAGTTAAGAGTGAAGAAAGAAAACTCCAAGCTTAACTTTGAAGCTAATGTTCGTGTTCGTCGTGACTTTCTATCATTTGTGAGATGTAAACCATCGTCAGGATCGTAAAGACGAAAGCCTGGATGGCGCCGACGAAAATACTGAAGCCCTGCCAAACGATGAGACCGAGCGCGGAAGCGATGTATCCGCCTACGCCGAGTGCGGTCAGTTTCAACAGAACCGAGATCAGCACTTCACCCGCGAAAATGTTACCGAATAGACGCATGCCCTGCGTCAGCAGCTTCGCAAACTGCTCGATAACGTTGATCGGGAAGAAGAACCAGTAAGGTTGGAAATAGTGCTTGAAATAACTCTTTGTATTTCTGGTCATTCCCAGGAAGTGCGAAAGGAAGAATACGATAAACGCGAGCCCCATGGTAACCGAAGCATCAGCTGTCGGGGATTTCCACCAGGCCACCTCGACTTCTTCAACATCCGGATGCTTTGTAAATTCCTGTGTGACAGAAACGAGTTCCTTACCAAAGATATGAGCATGTTCCGGATCGTGGACTCCTGTAACGATACCAAAAGGAAGACCCAATAGGTTACCGACGAAGATAAACATAATAAACGTCAATCCAAGGGACAGAAAGTGCTTCCCCTTCTTCCAATCCATCGTGCTGGAAATCAGGTTCTGGACGAATTCTACCGTCCATTCCATGAAATTCTGCAATTTCCCCGGGTTTTGACTGACAATTTACGGGTTGCCAGCTTCGCGATCACAAACACGATTACGGAGGTTACGATGAGCATCAGGATTGTGGAAAGGTCGAATTTTATGCCGCCCAATTCAATAATCGGTGATGTATGCATGTTTTTCTCACCCCTTTCTCAGTTGAAGGTCTACTCCTGTTTACGAGACAATCGAATCCCTATGAATAAGAGAAGAAACTGTGCCAATACCAGTGTTGCCGCTACGGCATACAGGTTAAACGTCTCCGGCCTTTGATAGGCCACAACGACGGCCAGCACACTGAGGGCTGCACGGGTCAGAAAACCCATATTTACTCTCTTGCCGCCCCCGCCTTCGACTGAATCCAACACTTTTTGCACTTTATAGCCCAAATAAAAGCTATTGGCAAGGCTGACACTGGAGCCAAGCACCATACCCAGCGCTATACTCCGGTATTGCGGGAAGACAGCAGCACCCAAGAAGCAAAGAGCCAGGAAATAAAGTGTCGCTCTAGTCAATACCCTGCGGTATTTCCATAGTTCACTCATCACTTTCCCCCATGACTGCCTTGGTGATCATAAAAACGCTTACGCCGCCAATCGCCAGACCCAGCAAAACTCCGAATGCGATCCAGAGTCCGGGTCCTCCCCAAATCTTGTCCAGCCAGGAGCCGAGATAAAAGCCCCCTAAAGTACACGCGGCCAGATCGATTCCGATGGCGCTTACAAGGCCCGCATACTTCAGAGGGCTTGCAGCATTTTTATTGGATTTTTGCGGCTTATCAGGTTGATTCATCTCTGTCCACCCTCTAATCCCAGTTCATTTTACTGAATGACCCGAGAGTTTGTCAATTGAACAAATCCGTGTCGAAACTGGCTGGAATTGTGACTAAAATCACTGCAAAAAGCCCGCAAATCCGTGTCAACCGTACAGTTTAACTGTATGCTGTACTCTTTGCCCTCAGAATATGGCTTAACTTTCCTTTGTGAACATTCTGTGAAATTGTTCCGGACGTTCATTTTTGATGCCAAAATGATGCAAAATCGCGTCGACAATCCGCTGGGATGCCTTGCCATCTCCGTAAGGATTCGCGGCGCCGCTCATCGCATTATAGGCCTCCTGATCGGTCAGCAAATGCTTCGTCCGTCCGTACACTTGTTCCTCATCCGTTCCCACCAGCTCGAGCGTTCCCGCCTCGATCCCTTCCGGACGCTCGGTCGTGTCACGGAGCACCAGCACCGGCACACCGAAGGATGGAGCTTCTTCCTGAAGACCGCCGGAATCCGTCAAGATCAGATGCGTATGCGGATAAAAATTGTGCAAGTCTACAACATCCAGCGGTTCAATCAGCTTAATTCTTGGATGATTGCCCAAAATTTGATGCGCTGGTTCTTTGACCGCCGGGCTTGGATGGACCGGATACACGATGGCGATATCGTCGAATTCGTCAGCGATCCGCTTCACGGCACGGAAGATGTTCAGATGAGGCTCGCCCTGCGATTCGCGCCGGTGCGCCGTCATCAGGATCAGCCGTTTGCCCTGCGCCCAGTCGAGCACCGGATGGTGATAATCCGTCTTGACGGTGTACTGGAATACGTCGGTAACGGTATTGCCAGTCACGTAAATGTGGGACTCGTTCTTGTTCTCCTTCTTCAGGTTGCCTGCAGACCAGTCGGTCGGGGCAAAATGAAGATCGGCAAGCACGCCGGTCAACTGGCGGTTCATCTCCTCCGGATAAGGGGAGAGCTTGTTCCACGTTCTCAGGCCCGCTTCTACATGTCCTACCTGGATCTTTTGCAGGAAGGCCGCATAGCTGGCCAGGAAGGTCGTCAGCGTGTCTCCGTGCACCAGAACGATATCAGGCTTGGCCTCTTTCAAAACCGGCTCCAGGCCCTGCAGAACGCGGATGGTCACCTCGTTCAGCGTCTGGTTCT
>NZ_PCZT01000015.1:118738-122449 GCF_002968895.1 Paenibacillus sp. AR247
CATCGGATCGATGACGATCAGCTCGCGTTCGGTCACGTCCGTCGGCAGCTTCGTGTAATACTCGACAGGCTGCAGCGTTTCCGGATCGCGGAACAAGCCAACATGTCCCACCTTGGCGGCGGGAATCAGCTTCAGCATGCCGTCGAGCATGCCGAGCCCGGCGCGCAGAATCGGAATCAGGCCGAGCATGCGGCCCGCCAGAACCTTGCCGTCCATCTCGGCGACGGGTGTCTGCACCTTCACCGACTCGAGCGGAACCTCGCGTGTAATTTCGTAAGCCATTAAGGAAGCAACCTCATCGACCAGTTCGCGAAAATCTTTCGTGTTCGTCCGCACATCGCGGATAAATGTCAGTTTGTGTTGAATCAAAGGGTGATCACAAATCACCAGTTTTCCCATGTTAGTCCCTCCGGTTAAATCGTAAGTCTAAGTGCTGTCATTGCCGGTTAGTTAGATGCCCATTCGCATACGATACATGCAAGTACACAAATCTTATTTATTATATCATTCCTGGAAATGATTTTGCACCCAAGAAAGATATGTTTATTCTGGCCCAAAGATCAGCCGGCTTAAACGTTAACCGAAAGACCGCGCAAGGGAACCGGCATGGCGATACTCCCCGTAAAGACCCGCCAATCTAACATCTGCCCTTCGTACCTACCAGTCTTAAATCTAGCAGTTTATCTCCCTCTGAACTACTATATAAAAGCCACTCTAAGAGTGTGAAGGCACACAACCGCTATAGCGGCAGAATGGTTTATTGACCTATGCGGCTTCTGTGAACGTAATGAAAAACGTCTATCGGCGTATATATTCAAAAAGACAGACCGCGTTTAGCGGGAGTTTCTTTTTCGAGATCGGGATGGTTAGCCTCGAAACCTCGGAAAATCTCTATTTCTTATCTCTAAAAAAAAGGGACCGGAGAACATTCCCCAGTCCCTTATTTTCTCACAGACCTGTACTTCTCAAGATCTGTGTCCTATTAGTAGTTAAGTTCAGGATACAGCGGATATTGATCCGTCAGTTCCTTCACCATAGCCGCTGCTTTGGACAGCACGCCTTCGTCCTTAGGCGATTTCAGCGTCATGGCGATGATTTTGCCGATCGTCACCATAGCCGCTTCATCCATGCCGCGGGAAGTCGCAGCCGGCGTACCGATCCGGATTCCGCTCGTGACGAACGGGCTGGTCGGATCGAACGGAATGGCGTTTTTGTTGACGGTGATACCGACGGAGTCCAACACCTTCTCGGCGTCTTTCCCTGTAATGTTTACGCTGCGGGTATCCACCAGCATCAGGTGGTTATCCGTGCCGCCGGATACGATGTTCAGGCCTTCGCTGATCAGCGTCTCAGCCAATACTTTGGCGTTCTTCACCACGTTTTCGGCATACGTTTTGAACGATGGGTCCAGCGCTTCGCCCAAGGCTACGGCTTTGGACGCGATAACGTGCATCAGCGGACCGCCTTGCGTGCCCGGGAAGACGGCCTTGTCGATGGCCGCAGCCCAAGGCTGCTTGCACAGAATCATACCGCCGCGTGGTCCGCGGAGCGTTTTGTGCGTTGTCGTCGTGACAAAATGGGCGTGAGGCACCGGGTTCGGATGAAGCCCGGCTGCAACCAGGCCCGCGATATGAGCCATGTCGACCATGAACAGCGCGCCCACGTCATTGGCGATCGAAGCGAGAGCTTCGAAATCAATCGTACGCGGATAGGCGCTCGCACCGGCGACGATCAGGCGCGGACGGTGCTTGAACGCAAGCTTGCGGACTTCGTCATAATCAATGAGGAACGTATCTTCCTGGACCCCGTAAGCGACGAAGTTGTACAGCAGACCAGAAGCGTTCACCGGGCTTCCGTGCGTCAGGTGACGTTGGCATGCTCGGCTCCGAACAGTTCTTTCGCACGGTCACGGCGATATCCTCGACGATATCGACACGCTCGCAGCCGCCGTAGTACCGCTTGCCCGGATATCCTTCGGCGTATTGTTCGTGAGACGGAGCCCATGGNTTCCATAACCGCTTCACTGACAATATTCTCCGATGCGATCAGCTCGATGTTCGCACGCTGACGCTTCAGTTCCAAGTTCATGGCCTCGAGTACAGCCGGGTCCTTCTTACGCAATTGATCCATGTTAATAGTTCCTCCCTTATTGGAATTCAAATAAAATGTTCGTTTCAATCATCCGCTCATGTTAATCGCAAAGATCTGAACTGCCGCCGTCACGGTCGGCTCTGCCGGCTTCTTCATCCAGACGGTACACCGCCCGTTCGCCGCCGATCAGCTTGGGCCGCGTGTAGGCCGCATTCACGCGCGCATGCCCCACATAGCGCAGGGTCGGGCGGAAAGGCACCGCCACACGCCGCAGATGCATGCCGATCATCGTCTCGCCGATGTCGATGCCCGCGTGAGCCTCGATCGCTTCGGCCAGGCAAGGCTCCTTCATGGAACGGTAAGCAGCGGCAGCCATAGAGCCGCCCGCTTTCGGAACAGGAACGGCGGCGACCTCGGTTAAGCGAAGGCGCTCCAGTACGGAACGCTCCATCACAAGCGCCCGGTTCAAATGCTCGCAGCACTGAAACACCGTGTCGAAGCCGAACTTGGCCCGGACCTCGCCGATCGCCTGCAGCAGCTCCTCAGCAACCCCGAGCGCCCCCGAAGTGCCGATGCGTTTCCCGGCCACTTCACTGGTGCTCGTTCCGACAACCAGTACCTTACCAGGGCCAAGCCCTGCGGCTTCCACCAGCTCACGAAGGATTTGGGATACCTGTTCTCCCAGCGAAACTTCCAATGGACTGCCTCCTGACATGCTTTCCATGAGAAAACCTCCCTAATTGTTCAGATACCGCTCTTCAATCGCTTTAATCTTGTTCACGCGCCCGACATGACGCTCGCCGCCGCTGAACTCCGTGCCCAGCCAAGCCTTGACGATTTCCTGGGCCAGACCTGGACCGATGACGCGTTCGCCCATCGCCAGCACGTTGGAATCGTTATGCTCCCTGGTGGCAATCGCCGAGAACACATCGTGGACCAAGGCGCACCGGATGCCCGGAACCTTGTTCGCCGCGATGCTCATGCCGATGCCTGTTCCACAGATCAGGATTCCCCGGTCGGCCTCGCCTTTGGTAACCAGATCGCACACAGGGAGAGCATAGTCGGGATAGTCCACGGAATCTGTGCATCCGCATCCCACATCCGCAACTTGATGCCCCATCCCTTCGATCACGGCAATGATGTCTTCTTTCAAACGTATACCCGCATGATCTGTTCCAACAGCAATTTTCATCTTTCGAAAAACCTCCTAAAATTTCGCGCAATACAGAGAAACGAATCTAGCGCTCCCCGGTATTCCCGTGACTTCTTGTACCATTATAACTCATTTGCAGCCACTAGACGAAAAAAAGAGCAGTCCGCGGATCATTCCGCAGAATTGCTCTTTTGCCCAGGCGACCGGCCGTATATTCCGGTGCTCCATCGTGGTTGGATCCACATTGTCGCCAGTTACACCGGAACCGATGTTTTTCACCTTCATCATAAAGCATGACGCGATGAAAATCAATCTGCAAATTTACTCCATTTTTTCAGGCTTAGGCTCCCGCCAACCTTAAAATGTACGGAACGCTTCCAGCTTATCCAACAGCCGCTCGATAGCGGCGCGGATTTCTGCGGCGGTTACATCGTAATCGTCGCGGGACCCGCCGAACGGGTCCGAAA
>NZ_PCZT01000015.1:122549-131890 GCF_002968895.1 Paenibacillus sp. AR247
CTCGGGATCCGCTGCTGGATCTCGATCAGCCGCTCCCGTTCCTCGTCCTCCAGCTGCTGCCCGAGCGCCCGCTTCATTTCCCAGGTGGCGTACAGGCTGTCGAGCTCCTGCAGATCCTTGATCACGTTCTCGTCATCCTCGGTGTATTCCTTCAGGGTATAAATTTTGTCAGCTGCGAGCGGAAAGCTCCGGATCACATGCTGCTTATGCCCCTGGGTCAGTGTCAAAATCAAATCCGCCCAATTCACCGTGTCGGCCCTGAGCGGCTTGGCGGTCAAATGCTCATCAATCTCGTGGTCCCGCAGCACCGCTTCCGCATGACGTGAGATCGGTGTCCCTTCAAGGGCGGCCACGCCGGCCGAACGGACTTCGAGCGGAACGCTGCGCTCCTTGGCCAGCTTGCGAAGCAGAGCTTCGGCCATCGGGCTGCGGCACGTGTTTCCCGTACAGACAAACAAAATATGCTTCACGTCTCTAGCACCTCCCGAAGTGTCTTTGCCGATATTGTATCAGAAGATAAAGGCGAGGCCAAATGCCAGCAAAATCGCGCCACCAAGGGCCTCACCGTATTCGCCGAGATTCCGGCTTACCCTCCTGCCGAGCAGGAGTCCAAGCACGGCCATCGCGCCCCCGCAGATCCCGAAAGCCATCACGGTCAGAATCCGGTTGCTCTCAAACATCCCCAGGGATACGCCTACCGAAAAGGAGTCAATGCTGACGCTGAGCGAGAACAGCAGCATCCCCAACAAAGAGCGGTGATCCACCATTCGCGTTTCGCTTGTTTTGAAGGAATTCAGGACCATGTGTCCGCCCAGCAGCACAAGCAGCCCGCCGGCAACCAGGGCGGCAACTTGTCCGAGCAGCGAACTGACGTAATATCCCATAAACATTCCCAGCAGCGGCATCAACACATGGAAAAGGCCGATCAGCAGGCTGATCTTGAGAATATGCAGCAACCGGATTCCTTTCATGCCGATTCCTACGCCCAGAGAGAACGCATCCAGTCCTAATGCGACGGCCATTATCATGATTGTCATCAGCTGCCCTAAACCGGCAGAAGTCTCCAACATCCCTATTCCCCCATGTCCGTTAGGTTCTTGTACAACCATATGCGGACAAGAGGTAAATGATGTCTCTTAAAAGGTATGGCGAGAGGTCACAAGCGTACAATCCGCTGGCCGGCGGCCTTGCGGAGCCGGTTCATGATGGCGGCGCCCAGCCCCTCTTCCGGGCAGGCTTCCGACAAAATAAACGTCACGCCTTCTTCATCCATGCGGCGAAGAGCGGCGTACAGCCGGTGGGCGGCTGCTTCCAGTCCGGCAAGACTGCCGAGGGACTGCACGCAATCCGCGGAGTAACGGCCGATATGCTCCTCGAAAGCCATCACGCCCGTTCTCTCCCCGCGAGCCGCCGCCGCCTTCAGCTGCTCATCGATCCAGCCGGATACTCGCTCCGGCGTGCCACCCTGCACAATGGTGAGCGCCCCCTTGGGAGCGTAGTGCGTATATTTCATGCCGGGCGATTTCGGAGCGACGATCTCCTCTTCACCCGGAGAGCGTTCAATTCCCGGATCGGTCGTCACCGCCGTCCCCGAAGCGGCGGCCAGCTGCTCGCTAGTAATGCCGCCGGGCCGTAGAACGGTGACGCCGCCGTCCTCTTGGACCTGCACGACGGTGGATTCAAGGCCGACCCCAGTCGGCCCTCCGTCCAGAATGCCGTCGATCAGCCCGTTCAAATCTTCCTCGACATGGCCCGCGAGCGTCGGGCTTGGCCGCCCCGAGCGGTTGGCGCTCGGCGCCGCAACCGGACAGCCGGACTCACCGATCAGCTTCAGTGCGATCGGATGGTCCGGCATCCGGATACCGACCGTCGTCAGCCCCGCCGTTACCCGCGGGGACAGCACGCCCGGCCGAAGCGGCAGCACCAGCGTCAGCGGGCCGGGCCAAAAGGCCGCCATCAGCCGCCGCGCCGTATCGCTGACCTCCGTCACGAGCCCGTCCAATTGGCTTGCATCCGCAATGTGGACGATGAGCGGATTGTCGGACGGCCGGCCCTTGGCCTTGAAAATCGCCTCGACAGCCTCCGTATTCCGGGCATCCGCCCCAAGGCCGTAGACGGTCTCGGTCGGAAAAGCAACGGTACCGCCATCCCGTAGAATGGCGGCTGCCTGGCCGATCGACTGCTCTGCACGGGACACCGCTTCCCTCTCCGCTTCTGCGGCAGCGGTGCTGCGTCCCATCAATACAGTCACATCCCATACCGGTGTGGCATGAATCTTATTTACATCATGGGCGGAAAGAGCGTTCCCTCCATCCTGCCCTTGGTTCAAACCTTTCATCGCTGTTCATTCCTGTCATCGAAATTGGTATGTTTTATTATAGCACATCTGCAAAATCTCCATGACGCATGCTCCTGGACAGGATGGCCGTAGTTCCTAAGCGAACAGCCCCGTCAGCCAGGACCACAGCCCGGAGAGCATGTCTACCAGGAAGAAGCGAACTTCCGGCTGGGAAGCATCGGCAGCTGCTTTCCCGGAAGCTTGAGCGGCTGCCGTATCCGTCACCTTGGCCGACGTAGTGGTCACGGCACCCTTAGCGTCACCCTTGGCATCCGCAGACTGAGCCTTGGCATCTGCGGGCTGAGCCGCAGCATCTCCGCTGGCCGCATCGATGAAGCAGAGCGGAGGGAACAGCACGCACCACCAATTTTGACCGTTGCCTGCACCCAATGTGATCCGCAGTGCTTCATAGTTCCCGGCGGGATAGACTGTACCGCCATACAGTTTGGTCGGAAACGGCACGATGCCAAGTTCAACATTGTAATCGTAATGAATGCCTCTCTTTTCCAGCTCACGGCCCACCAGATCGTTCAGTTCCGGCAAATGCTCCCGGATCGTCGTTCTCGCCTGATCCAGGCTTTGCGGGTCCTCAAGCTCCTGTACCCAGCCGTTCATCTCCGCTACCACGGCATCGCGAATCTCGCGTTTGACCAGCTGGTCGTCCGGATTATCGGAATTGGCCAGGATGCGCAGGCGGATGGATTCCTGCGGAATCGGCCCGCCGGCCACGGCCGCGTCGGCTTTTGACTCTCCCACATCATGGCGATCATAAACAAAATACAAAAAATAATGGCGGTATCCTTCACCAAGTCGCGCAGCCAGTCTTGTCCTCTATATTTCCCCTGCTTCATAGTCTTTTCCATTTTCCCCGGGCCCCTCTCTATCAGAACAAATCTATGATAGTTCTCAGTATGTCCGGGAATGGTAGAGTCTAAACCTAGCAATCTATATATAGATTGAATTAATGAAATCCAACTTTGGCACGGGTATTCCCCTTGGAAACAAGGAATGAAAAGAAAAATTCGGATTCATCTTATCTAGTATTTCTATGAGCTTCTTACCCACAAAAAAAGACCGCCTTCCCAAGCCCGAGGACTTGTCGAAAACGGTCGTTTCTTGTAAATCATCAGCTTCACATGCCGGCTTTCGCCTGTCCGCCTTGAGCAGCAGTCCCCTTAGCCGGGGTCAGCATCTCGTCGTCCACTTCCTCCCCATGAACGCGCACGCTCATGACGATTCCGATGCTTGCCATATTGATCAGCAGCGAGGTTCCGCCGTAACTGATAAACGGCAGCGTAATCCCGGTCAGCGGCATCAGGCCGATAAAGGCACCGATATTTTCGAAGATCTGATAGAGCATCATTGCGATAATGCCCACGATCAGAATTGGCCCTGCCCGGTCCCGGCACTCGAGACAGATCAGAATCATCCGGTGGATCAGGATAAAATACAGCAGCAGCACAACCGATGAACCGACAAAGCCGAACTCCTCGGCGATTTCCACGAAAATAGAGTCCGAATAAGTATACGGCACGCGCCCGGATTGAACCGAGGACCCTTTCATATACCCTTCACCCATCATGCCGCCGGAGGCGATCGCCAGCTTGGCGTTTTTCGTATGGTAGGACGCCTTGGCCGTCGCCTTATCCGGCACCAGCCACGGGTCGAGCCGCTCGGTCCAGTGCTCCCGTTTGATGTCTTTCATAAACTTCTCGATATTGTCGTGAAAATGAATATACGAAAGAATACCCCCGACGGCGACAGCCGCCAAAATCACCAGCGCAATCAGCGCATGCCAAAACTTGATGTTGCCGATCCAGAGCAGTCCGAGCAAAATCAGAACGTAGCTGAGCGCGTTCCCGAGGTCATTCTGGATCATAACGAGCGCAAACGGCACGAACGTCAACAGTCCGATCGGGACCACGTCATGCCAGAACGAGAGCCTCGATTTATTTTTGCGCATAATGATATACGTCAGAAAAATAATCAGGATGAGCTTGAACAACTCCGCAGGCTGCAAACTGAAGCTTCCCATCTTGATCCAGCCCTGGGCGCCGTTGACGTCGGTCCCGATGAAGTTAACCGCCACGAGCAGGGCCAACCCGAACAAATACAGATAAAGCGCATATTTGACAAGCAGCTTGTAATCGAAGATAACCAGCCCGAAAAATGCGATGAAGGCAAGCACGTAAAACTCGATCATTTTGATATGGGAACCGGCAAACTTCGTCCCCTGTGTGACACTGTAAATGGACATGATGCTGATGCCCATGAAAATCAAAAGAATAAAAACGACGACATAATCCACTTTTTTCAGCTTTTGAAGCATGGCTATCCTCCTGTGCGGAGCCTTCCGCTCCTCGTTGCCCCTGATGCGTACCTGTCTATTGTAATAGAACAGCCATGCCATATTCAATTCCTGTTAAATCCATCCCGGATGAGGCGCAGAATTTTGCCCGTCCCTGTGGCCGGAGCCGGTTCGTTCTGCAGCGGGAGCAGCTCCTCTTCCTCCTGCCCGTGAATCCGGACGCTCATCACCACCCCGATGCTGACCATGTTGATCACCAGTGAGGTGCCGCCATAACTGATAAAAGGCAGCGTAATGCCGGTCAGCGGCATCAGACCGATAAAGGCGCCGATGTTGACAAAAATCTGGTAAATGAACATCGTGATAATGCCTGTAATCAGGTATGGCCCCGCCCGGTCGCGGCAGTCCGCGGCAATCAGAATCATGCGGTGGATCAGAATAAAATACAGCAGCAGCAGCGCCGACGAGCCGATAAACCCGTACTCCTCGGCAATCTGGACGAAGATCGAGTCGGCAAAAGCCAGCGGAACCCGGCCGTCGGACTGGATCGTCGTCCCCTGCATGTAGCCCTTGCCGTCCAGGCCGCCCGACCCGATCGCCAGCTTGGCGTTGTAGGTCTGCCAGCTGTCGTCACGGGAAGCTTTGTCCGGAACGAGCCAAGGGTCAAAACGCGCGATCCAATGCTCGCGGCCAATGGACTTGAACAACTTCGCCGCCTCGTCATGATAATGAATGTAAGCCTGAATTCCGCCGAAGATGGCGGCAAAGGCCACGGCGAAACCGATCAGCGCATGAACGTACCGGATGCCGCCGATCCACAGGAGCCCTACCAGAATGAGGAGATAGCAGAGCGCATTCCCAAGGTCGTTTTGCGCCATCACCAGCATAAGCGGAACAAAGGTGAGGAGCCCCATCGGCACGACATCCCGCCAAAAATACAGGCCGCGGGACCGGTCTCGATTTTTCCTCAGCAGCAGGCTGGACAGAAAAATGACCAGGAACAGCTTGAACAGCTCGGCCGGC
Organism: Paenibacillus sp. AR247; assembly: GCF_002968895.1. Classification (NCBI taxonomy): domain Bacteria; kingdom Bacillati; phylum Bacillota; class Bacilli; order Caryophanales; family Paenibacillaceae; genus Paenibacillus; species Paenibacillus sp. AR247. The sequence goes on from NZ_PCZT01000015.1 coordinate 128,219, forward strand.
TGCAGGCTGAGTCCCCCGGGAAGGGTGAGCCAGCCGCGGGCACCGTAGTATTCGTTACCGGCAAACAGGACGAATAAGAGCAGCATCAGGCCGAAGATATACACGTACAGTGCATATTTGATCAGCAGCTTATAATTGACGAGCGAAGTCGCCAGAAACCCTGCAAAGCCGATGACGTAATAGACTGCCATCCGCACCGAATAATGATCGGTTTTGGGCCGGCCAGCGGTGACGCTGTATATGGAAGTCAGACTGAATGCCATCAGGCAGAGCAGCACCAGCATGACGGCGAAATCCAATTGTTTCAGTTTGCGCAGCATATCCTTTCCTCCAGGGAAAACATAGGTAGTTCCATTGTAGAGGAAATTGGGTCAAAAAGAAAATTATGGGATCACCGGCGGACGCCGAGAACGTGGCGGTCAATGCCGGCGAGGTCCGGGATGATCATAATCTCATCCCAATGGCCCGCCTGGCGGAGCAGGTCTGCGACCTCGCCCGCCTGGCCGATGCCCAGCTCGAATCCGATGAGCCGGGGCGGCTCCTGCAGCAGCGGCAGCTGCTGCATCATGATGCGGTAAGGCGCGAGCCCGTCCGCTCCGCCGTCCAGCGCCGTGCGCGGCTCATGGTCGCGCACCTCAGGCTGCAGGCCGGGAATATCGGCCGCAGGAATGTACGGCGGGTTCGACACCAGGATGTCGACCCGCCGGCCCGCAAACGGCTCCAGCAGGTTGCCTTCTTCGAAGGTAACCTGGGCGCCGTTGGCTTCGGCGTTGCGCGCGGCGACCCGCAGCGCGTCCGCCGAGATGTCGCTGGCGTAGACGCGCCAGCGCGGGGCGTGCAGCGCCAGCGTGACCGCGATGGCGCCGCTGCCGGTGCCGATGTCGGCCGCGACCAGTGGGCGCAGGCCGTCCGCGGTGCCGGCAGCGCCGCCGGGCGCAGCGGCTGCGCGGCCCTGTGCCGCCGGACGAGCCGCTTCGCGGTCCGGCAGCTCCGCGTCAGCCGGCCCCGGAACGCGGCCGGCTCCCTGCCCTTGCGGCGGCTCATGCTCCGCCGCAGATGCCGCTCGCTCAGTCGCGGACGCTCCCTGCGGCCACAACCGCGAGGCCTGCTGCAGCACGGCCTCCACGAGCAGCTCCGTCTCGGGCCTCGGGATGAGCACGGCGGGCGTCACCTGAAAGGGGATGCCGTAGAACTCCTGCTCCCCGATAATGTATTGGGCCGGTTCGCCCGCCGCCTTGCGGGAGATCACTTCCTCCCATGCCTTTTGCCGCTCGTCCGGGAACGGATCGGGCAGCGCCATGTAATAGGCCGCGCCGGAGAGGCCCAGCACATGCTCAAGCAGCAGCTGGGCGTTCCGCTGCGGCTCCATCACTTCATGCGCCGCTAAAAAAGAGGAAGCCTCCGCAAAGGCTTCCCGTATACTCTGCTTTGTCGTCATCACAAATGTGCTTTCCTTCAAAGCCTTATTCCCCTTTATCCATCATTTCCGCCTGCTCCGCAATGTTCAGGGCCGAAATGATCTCTTCGATTTCGCCGTTCATCACCGAATCGAGCTTGTGCAGCGTCAACCCGATGCGGTGGTCGGTCACCCGGCTCTGCGGGAAGTTGTACGTGCGGATCCGCTCACTGCGGTCGCCAGTACCCACTTTGCTCTTCCGCTCACCGGCATACTTCGCTTCTTCTTCCTGCCGCATCATATCAAAGATCCGGGCACGAAGCACCTGAAGCGCCTTTTCCTTGTTCGAGTTCTGCGACTTGCCGTCCTGACAGGTGGCCACGATTCCGGTTGGAATATGGGTCACGCGAACGGCGGATTTCGTGGTGTTGACGGATTGTCCGCCCGCACCGCTGGAGCAGAACGTATCGACGCGGATATCCTTGTCATGGATTTCAATATCGATATCTTCGACTTCCGGCAAGACCGCCACTGTGGAAGTGGAGGTATGGATCCGTCCGCCGGACTCCGTCGTCGGAATGCGCTGCACACGGTGCGCACCGCTTTCGTATTTCATTTTGCTGTAAGCGCCGCGTCCGTTGATCATGAAGATGACTTCCTTGAAACCGCCCAGATCGTTCGTATTGGCGTCCATCAGCTCTACGCGCCAGCCTTGGGTATCCGCATAACGCGTGTACATCCGGTACAGGTCGGAAGCGAACAGAGCCGCTTCGTCGCCGCCCGCCGCGCCGCGGATCTCCACGATGACGTTCTTGTCGTCGTTCGGGTCCTTCGGCAGGAGCAGAATGCGGATGCGCTCCTCCAGCTCGGTACGGCGCTGGGTCAGCTCCTCGATTTCCATCTTGACCATTTCACGCATTTCGTCGTCCAGCTTCTCAGCCTGAAGCGCTTTGGCGGATTCGAGTTCTTCCATAACGGATTTATATTCGGTATAAGCCTCATATGCAGGCTGCAAATCGGATTGTTCTTTGGAATATTCCCGCAGTCGCTTACTGTCGTTCGCAACGTCAGGATCGCAAAGCAGTTCACTAAGCTTCTCATAACGGTCCGCCAAGGATTGCAATCGGTCCAACACTGGGATTCACCTCTCCTATTTAAAAAATACACTAGGTATATATATGCTCTGATCGTTATCGCTGCTCTCTATCAAAATAGAGGGTAGACGACTTTTTATTATATCACGGTGCGCGCATATTTACCATAGCCGACATGGGTGAACAGGATAGCCGAAAGCCTGTTTATGTTAAGCTTGCGCTTTGTTTTTCCGCCCTATACTTACCAAAAAATAAACGCCGCAAATGACCAGCGGATACAAGATCGCCCACCCGACGAACGGAAACACCGCCGCCGTGAGGATAAAGGACAGCCAACTGACCGTCCGTCCCCACCGCTGGCCTTTCAGCAGCCGGATCCCGGCTGCGCAGCCGCCCAGATACGTCAAAATAAACGTGGCATTGGGAAGCGTAATCAGCGTGGTCAGTGACACCGCGCCGGTTCCGTACAGAACGAGCACGAGCACGAAACAGCCCGCCAGAAAGCCCAGTCCCCCGACAGGCGTCTGGAATCGGGACGACATCTTCCCCATCCAGGCCGGCGCCTTTCCTTCCCGGGCGAGCGCGTAAGCCAGCCTCGACGATGCGCCGGTATACGAAATGACCGTGGCTGTGCAAATAAACATCCCCGTCAAGCCCGCGATGACGGCCCCGGCCGGACCGAGCAGCTTTTCAATAACCAGCAGCAGCGATACGTCCGAGCCGCTCCCCCCATAGCTGTGCGTTCCCACCGTTGCCAATGCCGTCAGGAAATACAGTACGCCGACGATGATGGCCGCAACCGTCACGCCCTGCACCGCCGCCCGTTTCGGGTCCACAAACTCCTCGGATAAATGCGATACCGCCTCCCAGCCGATAAAGCACCAGAACAGAATGGCCGCACTCTGCCCGACGCTGATCCACCCTTCCGGCATAAAAGGCGTGAAATGCCTTGCTTCCATATGGGGAAAAGAACCGGATATCGCCAGGATGAGCACCAACACGATCGCCGATACGACGACGATTTGCACGCTGCCGGCCAGCTTCATCCCAAAGACGTTGATGAACAGCGATACAGCCAGCATCAGCGCGGCGATGACGATTCTGGCGCCGTCACCCAGTCCAAAGGCAGCCGTCATATACCCTGCTCCCGTCAACGCTGCTACCGGTGCGCCTATCGGCACC
>NZ_PCZT01000015.1:131990-138308 GCF_002968895.1 Paenibacillus sp. AR247
ACTTCCTGGGCGTACTGCTTGTTGCCGCCCTTCATGTTTTTGCGCGAACGGTCGATGCGCTTCTCCACGCTCTCCAGGTCGGCCAGGATCAGCTCCAGGTTGATGGTTTGAATGTCGCTGACCGGGTTGACCTTGCCGTCCACGTGCGTGATGTTCTCGTCCTCGAAGCAGCGCACCACGTGCACGATCGCATCCACCTCGCGGATATGGGCGAGGAACTTGTTGCCCAGACCTTCCCCTTTGCTCGCGCCGCGAACCAAACCTGCGATATCGACGAACTCAAAAGCGGTCGGTACGGTTTTGTGCGGCTGAACCAGCTCGGTCAGCTTATCCAGACGCTCGTCCGGAACTTCGACAACCCCGACGTTTGGATCAATCGTACAGAACGGATAGTTGGCAGACTCGGCGCCCGCCTGGGTAATTGCGTTAAACAACGTGGATTTGCCGACGTTCGGCAGTCCAACGATCCCTGCTTTCAAAGCCATTTATATGACAACTCCTATTTAGGTAATAGTTAAACAGACGTCTCTCAATCCTACCCATTATATATTAGAACCCCCGGAGCGGCAAGGATTGGACTTTACTATCGGATGCCCGGCTTAAGCCTTCATTTCGCCATGCTGCTGGGATGATCTGAACCGGGGANCGTAAAGTGCGTAAGGATAAAGATGCAGCGAGGTGTGAAAACGAAAAGGCGGCAAAATGAATGAAAGCTGCGAAAATCAATGCCTCAGACGCAGGCAATCAAGCTTACGACGAAAAAGACCCGGATTCTCCGGGCCCCTTACCAGAACATTTGCCAGACAATCCCTAAAAAGGATACCAAAATCCTTTCAGCACCCGTACCTTCAGCCAAATGCCCACAGCCAGCAGCAGCACACCAAGCACGGCCAACGTCCAGTCCAGCCCTTCCATCTCCTTGCCGCTGTACCAGGTGCGCCTCTTCTGCGTGCCAAAGCCCCGCAGCTCCATCGCGTTCGTCACCGAATCGATCCGGTGCAGTGCCGATTGCAGCACAGGAACGACGACCGCCGCCAGGTTGCGCAGGCGCTGGGCGATGCTGCCGTCCTCCTTCGTAATCCCCATGCCTCGCGCCTGCATCGAGTTCAGCGTGCTCCGGAATTCTTCCGTCAGGTCCGGAATATAGCGGAGGGCAATACTCACGGCGTAGGCGATTTTATAAGGGACACCGATCCGGTTCAAACTGCCGGCAAATGCGCTAGGCTGCGTAGTAAAAATGCACAGGATCGTAATCGGCAGCAGTGTCAAATATTTGGCCGACAGCGTCAGCACATAAACCAGCGTCTCCGCATTGATCGTGTTATAGCCGAGCGGAATCAGCGGCGTATCCGTCCCCGTCAGCCGTGTGCCGAAGGTCGGCGTGATGAGCAGGGCACCGACATGAGGAAAAACCAGCCGACCAGCGTCCCGGCTTTGGTGCCGTACGCTCTGGAGACAAACGAGGACACGCCCCCGGCATCGGGGTAACGCGCCGACAGCAGCCCCATGACAAGGGCCATCGGCAGGACGAGCAGCGTCATGAGCCCCCAGGACAGGAGCGAGGCCGGACCCGCGATATGTGCGGCGAGCCCCGGCACAATCAGGATGCCTGATCCGAGCACCGAACCGATATATAAAGCGATGGCTTGAGGCAGCTGAATGGAAGAGGTTAAGTGTGATGCTGTAGAAGTCTTTTCGAATGAGGTCTTTTCTAATGAAGCCATATATTTGATCATCCTATCTGCTGTTAATGGTGTAACCGGCAGGGATTACCGGTCATTCTAGGGTTGTGCAGTGCTCACAGCTTAACAGATAATAGATGAATAGGTAAAACAGATTATTTTGATCGTTTCCATCGGGAGAACCGATTGTTGATGATCGCTACGAATTCATATTTCGCATCATGGAGGATTATTGATGGACTTAAAACACTTACACACCTTCCGAACCGTTGCGGATACGCATGGCTTTACCAAAGCTGCCGAAATCCTGTCCTACGCCCAGTCGAGCGTCACGGCGCAAATTCAGACGCTGGAAGAGGAAGTCGGCTCGAAGCTGTTTGACCGTCTTGGGAAAAAGGTACAGCTTACATCCGCAGGCGAGCGCCTGCTGCCCTATGCCATCCAGCTGCTGGAGCTGCACGACCGGGCGCTGGCCGAAATGTCCGCTGGCCGAAGCCTGCCATCCGGGACGCTGAACATCGGCGCACCCGAGTCTCTTGCGGCGTTCCGGCTCCCGGACATTATTAAGGAATACACGGAGCTGTATCCGGACGTGAAGATCATTCTCCGGCCGGCCGGCTGCAAGGAGCTCAAGAAATTGGCCCTGTCCGGCGATATGGACCTGGTGTTCGTGCTGGAGCCGGAATCGGATGACCCGCACTTGCAGTCGGAGACGCTCATCCATGAACCGATGGCGCTCATCGCGCCGCCGGCGCATCCCCTGACCCTGCTGCCGCAGGTCGATACTCTGGACTTGAAAGACGTTTCTTTTATCCATACCGAATCGGACTGCAGCTACCGTCTGCTGCTCGAACAGCATTTAAACAGCCACGCGATCTACAGCAGCAGCGACTTGGAGTTCTGGAGCATCGAGACGATCAAGCACTGCGTCATGTCCGGTCTCGGCATCTCTCTGCTGCCCGCCATTGCGGTCAAGGACGAGCTGTCCTCCGGCCGGCTCATCCGGCTCCCTTGGGACGACAGCCCCTGCCAAGTGGCCACACAAATGCTGTACCATCCCGGAAAGTGGATGTCTCCGGCCCTTGGGGAGTTCATCCGCCTGTCCCGGGAACACGCCGACAGATGGCGCTAAAACGGCTGAATAATTTTTTTGAAAAACTTTGCAGGGATGCCTCAACATGCGGCGTCTAACTTAACGTATCGGGAGGAGGGGAGAAGACTGGAAGAAGAGTTGCAGTGGATCCGGGCGGTCAAAGCCGGCCATCCGGAAGCCTATAAATTTCTGGTGCAGCGGTACCAGAGCATGGTATACCACGTATGCCTGAAAATGACCGCCGACAGCGTCTCGGCGAAAGATTTGTCGCAGGACATTTTCCTTAAGGCATATTCGGCCCTGCCTGCTTTTCGGGAAGAATCCTCCTTCTCCACCTGGCTGTATCAAATCGCCGTCCGGAAGTGCCTGGACTGGAAAAGGGCCCACCAAAGGGAACAGGCTCGAAGGACGATGGGAGAGGTTAGCGAAAACGATTGGGTAACCGCCGAGACACCCGAGAAGATCGTCCTCTCCGAAGAGATGAACAGCCGGATCCGTCAAATCGTCGATGAGCTGCAGGAGCCGTATAAGTCGGCCGTGCAGATGTATTATTTTGAACAATGCTCCTATCAGGAGATTGCCAAGAGGCGGGGCATTACCGCCAAAACCGTTGAGTCCCAATTATACCGTGCCAGACAAATGATGCGTCAGAAAAGGAGAGGAGCTCAGGTGAAAATGCGAACTCATTCAATACCAGATGGCCGCTTACGCCGCCCATGAACTGCCGCCCGAAACCTCCCTCTTGATCGAAAAGCATTTGAACCATTGTCCGGAATGCCAGGCTTGGTATCAGGAAATTACGGAGATATCCCAAATTTGGGAGAATCCAGGTCCGGTCATGGATATGCCGGATATCGTTGCCGGCGTGATGGAGGAAGTCCGTCAAATGCCGCCCTTGGCGGTAAGATCGCTGCCAAGAAGCCGGCCCCGCGAGTCGCAGAAATCCAAGCTGGCCCATTTCGGGCTTGCGGCCTGCCTGACCTTTTGCTTATTCCAATTCGGGATTTTCGAGCATCTGGGGAACGGGCTGACGGAGGCCACGCAGCATTTATCCACTCGAATGGAGCACATATTTAAGGAGGGTAACCCATGATTAGAAAAAGTAGATGGCTCACGTTTATGTTGTCGATGATTCCCGGCCTTGGCCATTTATATTTAGGATTCGCCAAACAGGGACTGCAGTACATGATCGGCGCCTGCGTCTGCATCATCCTCATCCCGTCGATTCCGATGCTGTTTCCGTTCGCTCTGGCGATTCTGTGGTTCTACCAGCTGTTTGACGCCCTGCAGAAGGCGAGCTGGATGAAAGCCGCGGCCATGGAGCATGAGCGGATGATGATGGGCCAGGATACTTTCGGCTATCCTTGGACCGAGCGTGACTGGATTCAAATGAACGGATATCAGAAGGAATCGGCGGTCCATCCATTTTGGATCGGGGCGACCTGCATCGGCATGGGCATTCTCGTCCTCCTCGTCGGCGTCTTCCCCGGCCTGTGGGAATGGCTGCTGAACCGCAATATTACCAGCGTGCTGCTGGCCGTCGGCCTGATCGTTTACGGCATGTGGCTGCTTGGCAAAAGACCAAACCATAAGGGAAGTGAGCATCTGTGACCGCACCGCTTGAGACGCGCCCGCCGGTCCGAAAGATCGGCAAATGGACCACCGCCATCGGATTGATCGGCCTTGGGGTCATCATCATTCTTCAAATGAATCAGTTCATCAGCTTTGAAGTTCTGAAATATGTATGGCCCACCCTGCTCATCCTGCTCGGCATTGAAGTTGTCATTTCCAATGTCGTGCATGCCAACCAGCGGGTTCGTCTGGGCGGCGGAAGCGTCACGATCCTGATTCTGCTTCTGATTGTCAGTGGAGCCCAAGCGATTTACCCCGACTGGACATTCCTCTTTAACAAGGGTTACCTCAGCGCCGTGCAGGGATCAGTTCCGGCGCAGGGAGAGATCAAGCGGGTGGAAGTTTTCCTCGACAGCGGCAAGGTCAACGTAACGGAAGCTCAAGGCTCGAATATTGCCTATGAGGGAAAAGTCCGCGTTCGCACCGAATCCTCCCAGGCCAACGCCGACAAATGGACGAAGCAGCACTGGAAGTCGGAAACGTCGGGAGACACGCTGACCCTGACACTGGATAAACACCAGCCGGATATCGTCCTGATCGGCGGCTGGGCGATGCCTGAAGATTACTTTAACCTCCAGGTTCCGGAGGCAGTCGAAGTGGAAGTGCATACGAAAAATTCCACCATCGACGCTTCCGGACTTCATGCCGGAGTGACGGCCGTAACGTCGAACGGCACCCTGAACGTAAAGGATATTCAGGGCAAGGTGTCGGCCAAGACCAGCAACGGCCGGATCGTAGCTGCGAACATCAGCGGCCCTTCCGAGCTGGTGACCAACAACGGTACGGTGACGGCCAACCAGCTTGGCGGCCCGGTCTACATCCGGACCAGCAACGGCGCCGTTCGGGGCGATAGCGGCATCGCCGGCAACTGGGACGTGAAAACCTCAAACGGCAGCATTAACCTGACCGTTCCCGAGGACGCCAGCGCCAAGCTGACCGCCAAGACGTCCAACTCCTCCATCAAGGGCAACATCGGCTGGGTGGATGAGAGCGACTCCCGCGCCACGGCCACATTGGGAGACGGGCAGTATACTGTGGGGCTGGCCACGTCCAACGGCAGCATTACCGTGAATCATTAAGGGACTGTGAGCGTCGCAGGCTCAAGCGATAATCGACCTTTCGCGCTGGGTAGGACGGGGATAACCGACCACTCAGCCCTACCAAAAAACCGCCATTCCAAGGGTTACCCGGGGAATGGCGGTTTTACGTTGACTATCTGCTTACTCGAAATCCAAATGTTCGCATCCATTACACGTTTACACGTTTACACGTTTACACGTTGAAACGGAAATGCATTACGTCGCCGTCCGCAACGACATAATCCTTGCCCTCCAGGCGAAGCTGGCCGCGTTCCTTCGCGGCGTTCATGGAACCGGCGGCGATCAGGTCGTCGTAGGAGACCACTTCGGCACGAATAAAGCCGCGCTCAAAATCGGTGTGGATGACGCCGGCTGCCTGCGGCGCCTTCGTTCCTTTGCGGATCGTCCACGCGCGCACTTCCTGCACGCCTGCCGTAAAGTACGTGTACAGGCCGAGCAGGCGGTAAGCCGCCTTGATCAGACGGTTCAGGCCGGACTCTTCGAGACCGAGCTCTTCCAGGAACATTTCCTTGTCTTCCCCTTCCAGCTCGGCGATTTCCGCCTCGACCTTGGCGCTGATCGGAACGACTTCGGCGTTCTCGCCTGCCGCAAAGTCCTTGACCTGCTGCACGTACGGATTGCTGTCCGCATCAGCCACGCCGTCCTCGCTCACATTGGCCGCGTACAGAACCGGCTTCAGGGTCAGCAGGTGCAGATCGCGCACGATCACTTTCTCTTCATCCGACAGCTCCACGCTGCGGGCCGGCTGGTCATTGTACAGCGCTTCTTTCAGGCGTTCCAACACTTCTACTTCCTGGGCGTACTGCTTGTT
>NZ_PCZT01000015.1:138408-146839 GCF_002968895.1 Paenibacillus sp. AR247
GCCGTTCAGTACCGTAAAAATAATCATCAGCCAAAACAAAAATGCCATCTTTTTAAAAGGAATCCCTGCCGTCACCAGCAGCACGATCCCGACACCCAGCATCAGCACAAACACCCGCAGATCCAGAAACATGTACGTCATGACCGTCCAGGCCATAAACAGCACCAGCTTGACCGCTCCGTCCAGCCGGTGAAACAGCGAGTTCCCCGTGACATAGAGGCTGCCCGTTCTATTCATGGCCCTTCTTCCCCTTCTTCTCTGCGTTGATAAAAGCCTGCACAAACCGCTCCGGCGAAGCCAGGCCGTTGGCTTTGGCGAAAAGGGACAGCGACGTCTCCTTCAAATGGGCCGGCTCCGTCACCTCCGGACGGCTGAGCACCGAGGCGACCGTGTCGGCGGCGAGCACCTCGCCCCCGCTGAGCACCACGGCGCGCTGCGCGTACTCCAAAGCCAGATACATGTCGTGCGTAATGAGCAGGAAGGCGATGCCTTGTCCGGCCAATTGCTCGATAAAATCCATAAACTCCTGGTAATGCCGATAATCCTGGCCGGCCGTCGGCTCATCCAATATCATCAGCTTCGGCGCCAGCACGAGAATTGCGGCGATGCTGAGCCGCTTCTTCTGGCCGTAGCTGAGCGCGGAAACGGGCCAGTTGCGGAAAGGATACAGCCCGCAGGTCTGCAGAACGCCGGCGACCCGCTCCTTGATTTCAGCGGCAGGCACGCCGCGGACCTTCAGGCCAAGACCAACCTCGTCTGCGATCATATGCTGCGTGATCATCCGGTTCGGGTTCTGCATGACATAGCCGATCGCTTCACCCCGGCGGCGGATCGACCATGCGGCCATATCCTGGCCGGCATACCGCATCGAGCCGGACTGCGGCTTCAGAATGCCCGTAATCAGCTGGGACAGCGTCGATTTGCCCGCCCCGTTGTTCCCCAGGAGCGCAACGATTTCTCCGGCGCCGACTTGCAGCGACACATCCTTGAGAACCGGCTGCCCGGGCTCATACCCGAAGGTCAGCCCGCGTACGTCCAGCAGCGGTTCTGCAGGCTGTGACGACGCCCCGGCAGCTGCTTGTTCGCCCCATCCATTCAGCCGCTCACCAAGGCCGGGAATGCCCAGCGGCTGCGGCCGGCTGAGGCCTTGAACACCGTCCAGGGATACGCCGGCGTACCGCAGCGCATCGACATACAGCGGCGGCCGCAAGCCGCAGCCGCGCAGCAGGCCGGACGCCAGAATCTCGTCCGGCGTACCTACCGCCTCTATGCCTCCGTCCTTCATCAGCACGATCCGGTCGATCGGCTGCTGCAGCACATCCTCCACCCGGTGCTCGATGATGACAACCGTTTTGCCGCCCTGCCGGTGGATATCGTCGATAAGCTGCATCGCTTTGCGACCGCCCGCCGGATCTAGGTTGGCCAGCGGCTCGTCGAACAGCAGCACCTCCGCATCCGTCGACAGCACGCCGGCCAGGGACACGCTCTGCTTCTGCCCGCCCGACAGCTCGTAAGGGCTGTGGTCGATATAATCCAGCATGCCGACCCGCTCCAGGGAAGCGGCCGTTTCCCGCTTCATTTGCTCGCGGGGCATCGCTTTATTTTCCATGACAAACGCCACATCCTCGGCCACACTTAAGCCCACGAACTGGGAGTCCTGGTCCTGCAAAATCGTCCCCACCGTGCGGCTCAGTTCGAAAATGCTCAATTCGGCGGGATTCCGTCCGGCAATACTCAGTCTGCCGCGGATGTCTCCGCCGTAGGTAAAAGGAATAAGCCCATTGATACAATGGGCCAAGGTCGATTTGCCGGAGCCGCTGGGACCGGCGATCCAGATCTTTTCTCCGGGATAAATGTCCAGCGTAATGTCCTTCAGCGTGGGCTCCGACTGATTTTTATATTTAAAACTGTACTGTTGAAACGAGATGATCGGCTGCATCATGACGTAAATCTCCTATCCTGTGGCGCTCTGCCAAGCACCTACTCGTTGACGCTTAAATTGCTGACTTTGGCGTTTCTGCGGGCAAATCCGATCACAGCCGGAACCCCGAGCACCAAAAAGACGACGATATTCGAAATCGAAGCGGCCGTAACCTGCACCAGCAGCTTATCCGACGGCTCGCCCATAAACGTGATGTCAAACCATCCCGAGAAGAGCAGCGACAGAATGATGCCGACGACGCCGTATACGATGAACAGGCCGATATGTTTTCCTTTGTATGTACCGTTCTGCGGGTCAAACCCTTTGGATAAGTAAATGAGTCCCATAAATGCGGCTGTAATGCCGGAACCGAGCGCCCAGCCCCACCATACCGTACCGCTGGTGAGCAGGTCGTTCAGCACGTGGCCGATCAGTCCTGCGATAAACCCGACCACCGGGCCGAACAGGGCGCCGAAAATCGCCAGCAGCGCAATCGCCGGACGCAGCGAGGTATCGGGTCCCACGGGAATTCCAATAAAGCTGGTGGCTCCATAGAGGGCCGCACCGATGCCTATCGTCACCACAGTTCTTGTGTTCAACTGAAAAATGGATTTCTTCAAAGCAGAGTCACCTTCCCCTTTACATCAATTCAACAACCTTCATGTCCTAAAGGCGAACATTTCGCGTTATTTGTACTCTTAATATAAGGGCAGGCAGAAACGAAGGCAAAACTTTTTTTGGTAAATATTATATAAATTTTTTGGATCGATGACCCAACGGAATGCGGCAACACCCATAAGGGCAGCAAAAAAGGCCTAATTTCCGATGAGGAAAATGGGCCTTTGGTTGATTGTTTGCTTTTTGCCATCATCCAGCTGCCTGCGGCCTGGGGGCTGCGGTCCGCCGCCCAGGTTACGGCCGGGTCTGCACCAGCCGGCGCGTACCCTTCAGCGCGGCGACGTCCGCCGCGCCAATGCCAAACATCGCGGTGCGTAGCTCGAACTCGACCTGCGCCAGCGCCTCGTCCAGCGCCTGCTCGGACGAGACGGCCGGGCCGAGCAGGCCGCGGCCAAAGCCCGCGAGATCGGCGCCGAGCGCCAGCGCCTTGGCGGCGTCCACGCCGCCCTGCAGCCCGCCGCTGCCGATCAGCCCTCCGTGCGGGGATACCGCCCGCACCTCGGCAATGCACTCCGCGGTCGGGATGCCCCAGCCCGCGAACGCCTCCGCCGCCCGGCGCCGCACCGCGTCCCGGCTGCGGAACTTCTCGACCTGGCTCCAGGAGGTCCCGCCGGCGCCGGCCACATCGACGAAGGCCGCGCCCACGTCGTACAGCCGCGCCGCCGTATCCCCGTCGATGCCCCAGCCGACCTCCTTGACGCCGACCGGCACGTCCAGCCGGCGGCACACCTCTCCAATCCGGCTCAGCAGCCCGCTGAAATTCGTGTTCCCCTCCGGCTGGAACACCTCCTGCAGGCCGTTCAGGTGCAGCACAAGCATGTCCGCTCCGGCGATATCGACGGCCCTTTGGCACTGCTCCACGCCGAAGCCGTAGTTCAGCTGGACGGCGCCCAGGTTCGCGATCACCGGGATCGTCGGCGCATGCGTGCGCACATGGAAGGTCGGCGCGAGCTCCTCCTTCTCCACCGCCGCGCGGACCGAGCCGACCCCGAGCGCCCAGCCGCGCCGCTCGGCGACGGCAGCCAGGCGGGCGTTAATCGCCCCGGTCGCTTCGCTTCCGCCCGTCATGGAGCTGATCAGGAGCGGCGTCCGGAGCGTCCGCCCGAGGAAGGAGGCTTCGAGGGAAATCTCTTCGAAGCCGATCTCCGGCAGCGCACAGTGGCGAAAGCTGTACTGCTCCAAGCCGGAGGTTACGCCACTGCCCACATCTTCGCTCAGGCACAGGCGCACGTGCTCGATTTTTCTTTCCCCTGTAGGTATTTCGGGCAGCAAAGACCCGCTTTCCGCTTCGTTTCCGTTCATCTGATGCGCCCCTTTCATGGATATGCTGCAAACCTTGATTCACTTCGTGACCCGCTCGTCACCGCACGATTCTCTAAAGAAATTATTATACCACAGAACCTCTGGTAAATTCGCCAACTTGCCTCAAACCGAGCCGACCTTCCATCCTGTACATCCCGATGATTACGCCGTGCCTCTCTTCTCCCACGACCCGGTTCACACATCGCGGTGTAATGCTGGCTGCTCACACAGGCACACATCACAGCAGCGAGCCATAAATGCTTTGCAGGTTGTTCGGCCGAAGCGTTAGCTTAGGAGCCCACAAAGTTTCCTTAGGGAAAATTTTTGAAGTACATGCAACCGCCCAGTGCTTTCCAATAGGATGTGATAGCCGTTTAGACTCGATTTGAATCGAAAGAATGTTGTGAAAGGAGTGCTGCCCATGAACGCAAGTGAGGAGAGCCGACTGGCCGCCGCCGGAAGAGGCTGGCGCAAAGGAGGCGGTCCGCCAAGCCTGCCCGAGGTCCATAAATCGATGAAGGTTCCCTTGAAGGGCAGCTTCTTCCGCAAAATGCTCGCCTTCGCGGGTCCCGGATACCTCGTCGCCGTCGGATACATGGATCCCGGCAACTGGGCCTCCGATTTGGCCGGCGGCGCCATGTTCAACTACTCGCTGCTGTCGGTCATCATGATTTCGAACCTCATGGCGATTCTGCTCCAGTCCCTGTCCGCCCGCCTTGGCATTGCCACGGGAAGGGACTTGGCCCAGGCCTGCCGCGATCATTACAGCAAGCCCGTCAGCGTTGGGCTCTGGATATTATGCGAGCTGGCGATTGCGGCCTGCGATCTGGCCGAAATCATCGGCTCAGCCATCGCGCTGCAGCTGCTGTTCGGCCTGCCGCTGCTGGCCGGTGTCCTCATCACATCTGTGGATGTCCTTCTGGTGCTGCTGCTGCAAAACAAAGGATTCCGGCATATCGAAATTTTGGTCATTTCGTTTATCGCCGTTATCATCATGTGCTTCGGGGTCGAATTGTTCCTGTCCAAGCCGGAGATGGGCGCGGTCATGGCCGGATTCGTTCCGACGGCAGACATCGTGCAGAACCCGGAAATGCTGTACATCGCCCTGGCCATGCTTGGCGCGACCGTCATGCCCCACAACCTGTACCTGCACTCCTCGATCGTGCAGACCCGGCGGTACGATGAGTCCATCGCCGGCAAGAAATCGGCCATCCGTTTCGCTACCGCGGATTCCACCGTGGCGCTCACCATCGCCCTGTTCGTCAATGCGGCCATTCTGATCCTTGCGGCGTCTGCCTTTTATTCAACGGGGCATACTGAAGTAGCAGAGATTCAAGACGCCTACCAGCTGCTTACTCCACTGCTCGGCACCGGTGCGGCCAGCGTTCTGTTCGCCGTCGCGCTGCTCGCTTCCGGCCAAAACTCGACGCTGACGGGAACCCTCGCAGGCCAGATCGTTATGGAAGGCTTTATGAACATCCGCCTGAAGCCATGGATCCGCCGTCTGATTACGCGCCTGATCGCTATCGTTCCCGCCGTGATCGTGATCGGAATTTACGGGGAAGGCTCCACCGGCCAGCTGCTCATTTTCAGCCAGGTCATCCTTTCGCTGCAGCTGTCCTTTGCCGTGTTCCCGCTCGTCCGCCTTCTGTTATATGTTCCATCTCGTTATTACAATTCAAGTGAATTCCCGCTCACGGAACGGATTCACTAAGCTTCGCAGACCGCCGACAGCTTGCACCGGTCTCCGCACAAGCGGCCTTTGCCGTGCGGCACGCACATCGGCGTTCCGAAGATCGGATCCTCCGCAATCATGCAGTCCATGCAGAACACTTCCTTGACCATCTGCGGCGTCAGCACGTCTTCCGGTGCACCGGCACAATAGACGCCCTGGTTCTTCACGGCAATCATATGATCGGCGTAACGGCAGGCCAGGTTCAGGTCATGAAGCACCATCACGATCGTCCGTCCCTGCTCACGGTTCAGCTCATACAGCAGATCCAGCACCTCGATCTGATGGCTCAAATCCAGGTACGTCGTCGGCTCGTCAAGCAGAATCAGGTCGGTGTTTTGCGCCAGCGTCATGGCAATCCAGGCCCGCTGCCGCTGTCCGCCGGACAGGGAGTCGACCGCGCGGTCGGCCAAATCGGTGAGGCGCGTCATTTCCAGCGCTTCGTTCACCAGACGCTCATCCTCCGCACTCCACTGCTTCAGCCACGATTGGTGCGGATAACGCCCCTGCTTCACCAGCTGAAGCACGGTCAGCCCCTCCGGAGCCGTCGGTCCCTGCGGCAGAATTGCCATATTCCGGGCAACTTCCTTGGTCGACGTCCGATGGATTTCCTTACCATCGAGCAGTACCGATCCGCTCTTCGGACGCAAAAGACGCGCCATGGAACGAAGCAGCGTGGATTTGCCGCAGCCGTTGCTGCCGATCAGAACCGTAACTTTGCCTTCGGGAATGTCCAAATGCAGGTCTTTAATAATATCGGTATCGCCGTACCCCAGCGTCAGTGCTTCCGTTTGCAAAAGCGTCATCTTTCCCGTAACCCCCAATTCTGCCTATCCTATGATTTAAGACTGCCTAATAACGTCCGTCCACAATAATGAGAATCATTATCACAAATATAATCGGCGGCCGCGTGAATGTCAACCACTCACGGGCCGCCCGAAGAAGCTTTTTCGTCTACCTCGTACCACCGCAAAGCCGCTACAGCAAAGGGGATAGCAGCCTCGCGAGCGACTCCATAAAGCGTTCCGGTATTTTTTTCTTATTAAATTTATCGGGAATGATTTGCTTCGTATACACCAAATCCCGTTCAAAGTCCGACACGATCCGCTGCACACTCTCGGTCTGCACCAGCAGCGCGTTCACTTCAAAATTCAAATGGAAGCTGCGCATGTCCATATTGGCGGTTCCGATCGTCGCCACCTCGCCGTCAATGATCAGCAGCTTGGAATGCAGGAACCCTTTTTCGTATTCGTAAATTTTGACGCCCACGTCGAGTAGCGAAGGAAAATACGAATGGGAAGCCAGGAACGGCAGCCACTTATCCGGCTTGGACGGAAAAAGGATGCGTACGTCGAGCCCCGACATCGCGGCCACGCGCAGGGACGTTAGGATATCGTCGTCCGGGATAAAATAAGGCGTCGCCAGCCAGACCGATTTCTGCGCCGAGGTGATCATCGAGAAAAAAATATTTTTGAGCGTACGCCGGTCGTTGTCCGGTCCGCTCGGGATAATCTGCACGGCGCCGCCGCTGCTTTCCGCCAGCTCGGGAGACAGATATTCGGCGTCCAGCACCTTTTCCCCGGTCATATAGAGCCAGTCCTGCAGGAATATAATTTGCAGCGTCCGCACCGCCTCGCCCCTGACGCGCATATGGGTATCTCTCCAGAAGCCGTATGCCGCATTGCGGCTCAGGTACTCGTCCCCGACGTTCAGCCCGCCGATAAAGCCAACCTTGCCGTCGATCACGACGATTTTGCGGTGGTTGCGGAAGTTGACCCGGGAGAGAAAAAACGCCTTGGAGCTTCCGTACGCGACGACCTGAACCCCGGCTTCCTGCATGGCCCGGAGGAACGATTTGGGCAGCTGCATGCTTCCCCAGGCATCGTACATAAAACGGACCTGTACGCCGGCTTTGGCCTTTTCAATTAAAATCTGCTGAATCCTTGTTCCGATATGATCGGCGCGGTAAATGTAGTATTCCATATGAATATGATGCCTGGCCTTCTCGAGCTCCTTCAGCAGGGTGGAGAACGTTTCCTGCCCGTTGGTCAGCACTTTGGTATCGCTGGAGAAGGAAATCGGAGTCCGCGCCAGCCGCTGCGAGAGATGCAGCAGCTGCTGCTGCATGGGATTAAAGGAAGATAGATCCGGATGGAACCGCGCACCATTCTCCTCCAGCCGGTCATATGTTCTGAGATCCTGCTCGGCTTTTTTATCGAATTTGCGCCGTTTGAAGTAGTTTTGCCCGAAGAGCAGATAAAAGAACAGACCCACCACCGGCATCAGGGCGAGCAGCAGAATCCAGGCCATCGTCGAGGACGGGTTGCGGTTCTCCATAAAAATCATGAACCCGAGCGACACGACGGTAAGCGTGGAAAATATACTGACAATGGTTCCCGCGGTTTTGCCGAACACGCCGAAACCAAAATAGTAAAACGCAAATAATATCGCGGCAATGATAAAGATTTGTATTCCCCGTCTCATATGTTACCTCTCTTAAGTATCATTAAAAAACATGCATATCCATGGTCATCGTCCAAACCCATAAGGTATATTTTACATGAACAAGTTCAAAGTTCCTACGAATTTTTATCGAATGGACAAGCCCGCCTGAAATTTCCGTGCATGCCTGATGTTAGAATGCCCATCTTCTTGACATTGGCTGCATTGTGTGAAAAAAATNTCACCTAACGACCGTTAGGTAGTCAATAGGAGTCGATGATATGAACGCCAAAAACACCCTGCTCGAAGCTGCATTATCGCATTTTGCCAAGGATGGATATGAAGGAGCGTCCCTG
>NZ_PCZT01000015.1:146939-149367 GCF_002968895.1 Paenibacillus sp. AR247
CGGCATCAAAAGCCATCCATCTACGCGCATTTCAAAGGGAAGGATGAGCTGTTCCTGCAAACGCTGAAGGGCGCCCTCGATGAGGAAGGGACCCGGATTATCCGCCGCTATATCAGCCTGAAAGACCAGCCGCTCGAGCAGCGGCTCAAAGGACTGTTGGAGTATCTCCAGGAGGAGTACACCCGGAGCAGCAAAACCAAGTTTGTGCTGCGCATGGCCTACTTTCCGCCTTCCTCGCTGCATGATCAGGTCATGGAACTGGTCTTTCCGTTTCTGGATTCGATGGAAAAGCGGATGATTCGCGTCATGCGCCACCACGCTTCCGCCGGCCACCTCCCGGTTAAGGATCCGGACGGTGCAGCCGTCGCCTATATGACGCTGATCGACGGGGTCCTTATCGAAATGGTGTGCGGCGGGCTGGAGGGATCGCAGCGAAGACTGGCGGCATCATGGCCCGTATACTGGGCGGGCATTCATCATATTTGACGCAAGTGGCATCCTAACGGACAAATAAAGGAGGATCATCATGAACCGCCACTGGCTTTCTGTTATTATCGGGGGCGTTGTGGAAGTGCTGTGGGTGTCCGGCCTGAAGCACTCGGACAATGCGCTTGAATGGATTCTTACTGTCATCGCCATCATCGCGAGCTTCATTCTCATTATTAACGCTTCGAACCATCTGCCGGTCGGGACGGTGTACGCGGTGTTTACCGGCCTGGGAACGGCCGGCACCGTCGTTGCCGAGATGCTGTTCTTCGGCGAACCGTTCCGATGGTCCAAGTCGCTGCTCATTCTCGTTCTTCTCGCCGGAGTGATCGGCCTTAAGCTGGTCACTGACAAAGACGGCAAGGGACAAAAGGAGGCGAATCACTGATGGCTTGGATTGCAATCGTCATCGCCGGCCTGTGTGAAAACCGCCCTGCAGCTGTTTTCCACAAAGGGAATTTCAGCCACCTCCATGCAGGAAATCGCGGAATACTGCGGCATGTCCAAAGGCAGCTTGTATCTGCACTTCAAATCCAAGGAGGATCTGGAGAGCAGCATCTATCTGTATTGTGAGGGCCTGATCCGGGACAGCGTCATGCAGGTGGAACAGGAACACCTTCTGACTCCCAAAGAACAGCTGCGGAAACAGCTGGAAGTCGTGCTGAATCTGCTCGTGGAGCTCCGGGAGTTTCTGGTGGTGCAGATTCAGGATCATCATGCTTCGGGAAAAAAGCCACCGTCCCATAAACATTTGCGTGAAAAGCAAATCATCGGCATCCAGTGGTTTAAAAACAAGCTCGAGCAAATTTACGGGGATGACGTGTATCCCTACACGCTGGACCTTACCATGTTTGTGGTGGGCCTTCTCGACGGATATATCCGGACGCTGTTTATTCCGGGTCTGCCGCTGAACATCCGGCGGGTTGCCGATCATATCGTGTTTTTGCTGGACGAAGTCGCCGGCGGCATGGTCCGGTCGCAGCGGGATCCGCTTATTTCCCCCGGGATATGGACCGAGTGGACGGAGAAGCTGAAGGACCGGTCCGGCGGAAGCCTGCGGCATCCGCTAATCATTACCAAGCAGATGCGGGATCTGTTGAAGGACAAGCTGCCGGAAGGACCAGAGCGTGATCTGGCCCAAGAGTCGATCGACATCATCGATAAGGAGTTTCGGGACATCGAACCGCGCAAAGCGATCCTGGCCGGCATGATCGCCAACCTGGAGAGCGTGCCCGAGCTTGGTTCCTTAAGCCGCGAACTGAAGGAAATCTGCAAGCTGTACGTGTTTTCAAGAACCGACCGTACCTGAAGCGTGAGCAAGAGATATAAAGGAGAGGAGCAGAAACCTGCGAAATGAAGAGCATTATTAATTTTTCATTGAACAATAAATTCGCCATCTGGATCCTGACGATCATCGTCGCCGCCGCCGGCTTGTACAGCGGGCTGGTGATGAAGCAGGAGACGATTCCGAACATCAACATCCCGTTTCTTAGCGTGACCGCCGTTTACCCGGGCGCAGCGCCGGAAGGCGTCGTGCAGGATATTACGATTCCGCTGGAGCAGCGGCTGCAGAACGTGGACGGGGTCAAGAACGTCTCCTCTACGTCTATGGAGAACGCAGCCAACATCGCCATGGAGTTCGATTACGGCACGGACCTCGATCAGGCCACGGCTGCCGTCCGGGAAGCGCTCAACGAAGTGACGCTGCCTGACGGCGCCCAGAAGCCGACGATCTCCAAGTTCAGCCTAAGCTCGTTTCCGGTCGTATCCCTCAGCGCGTCCGACAGCTCAAGCGATCTTGAGGGTCTGACCAAGAATATTGAGAATGAAGTCGTGCCTGAACTGGAGAAAATCCCGGGCGTCGCTTCCGTCTCCGTCTCCGGACAATACGTGAAAGACGTCCAGCTGACAAGTTTAATAAGGGAGAAAAAAGTGGCTCAGC
>NZ_PCZT01000015.1:149467-164832 GCF_002968895.1 Paenibacillus sp. AR247
AGCACGCTGGCCGGCATGTTTCTGTTCGGCGAGCCCAAGGAATGGCGGCGAATTCTGTTTATTGCGATGATTTTGGCCTCAGCGGTAGGTTTGAAGCTGATCTCATAATTTTTTTGCTTTTTTATGGAATGATGTCACAAATCCCGCACGTGATCAGTCTTCTTTGTGAATGAACTTAAAGGGAGGCTGTTATCCGATGAAAATCAGATTGAATTACAGGGACGCCAATATGCCGGCTGTTAAAGCGATGCTTGCTTTTGAGCAGTTTGCCCAGAGCACTTCGATCGACAAGGTGCTCTCCGAGCTGATCAAAATCCGGGTGTCGCAAATTAACGGATGCGCGTTTTGCCTCGATATGCACAGCAAGGACCTGCTCAAGCTGGGAGATTACCAAGAGCATCTGACGCTGGTCTGCGTATGGCGGGAAGCCCCCGTATTCACCGAGCAGCAGCGCGCTGCGCTGGAGCTTGCGGAATACGTGACGAAAATTTCCGAGGCAGGCGTCCCGGATGAGGTGTTCGGCAGAGTCAGGGAACATTTTGACGAGAAAGAGGTCATCGACCTGCTGATGGCGATCAACGCCATTAACTGCTGGAACCGTTTAGCCATTTCGACCGGCATGTTCCCGGGCTGTATGGGTTAAGAGAACCGCCTATCAAAACCGTCACAATTTCGCCATATTCATCCCCTATAAATGTGGAGCCCAACCGGCACCTTCCTGCGTATTACAACCAGGAAGGTGCCTTTTTTTGTAAATGGCGCCGGGTTGTTTGAAAATGACCTTCGCTTTGTAATATAATCGTTCTGACTAGGCGGTCAATTTGAGAACCGAAGTGTCAGAAAGGGGTGAAGGTGCATTTGTCTGAGAAATTGGCGGACAAGAAAAACAGATTCTGAAAACCGCCCTGCAGCTGTTTTCATCGTTCAAGGCTCCTCCGTACGGGTTCCGCTCGGTCTGTTCAATCTGGAGCAGTCCTCCAAAGCGGTTGTCGTGGATGGCAACATCACAACGCTCGATGATTTGAAAAAACTGACGATTCCGGTTACGCCGGGAGCGGGCAGCGCACAAGGACAGAGCGGTACTGCCGGGGCAACCGGTCAAGGTGCCGGTGGCGCGGGCGCTGCTGCCGGTGCTGGGGCAGGCAATGCTGCAGCTTCCGTCCAAGGCGGCCAGGCCGGCGTACCGGCCGGCATTCCGACGGTGAAGCTCAGCGATATCGCCGACATCAAGGTGGTCGGCAGCGCGGAGTCGGTGTCCCGCACGAACGGCAAGGCCTCGATCGGCCTGCAAATCGTCAAGGACAATGACGCCAACACGGTGGACGTAGTCAATGCCGTGAAGGACAAAGCCAAAGACCTTGAAGGCCAGTTCAAGGGCATGGAGCTTACGGTGCTGCTCGACCAGGGCAAACCGATCGAAGACTCCGTGTCGACGATGCTGGATAAAGCGGTCTTCGGCGCGCTCTTCGCCGTTATCATCATCCTGATCTTCCTGCGGAACATTCGCTCCACGATCATCTCGATCCTGTCGATTCCGCTGTCGCTGCTGATCGCCCTGCTGATTCTGTGGCGGCTCGATATTACGCTCAACATGATGACGCTCGGCGCGATGACCGTCGCGATCGGCCGCGTCGTCGACGACTCCATCGTCGTCATCGAGAACATTTACCGCCGCTTGACCAGCAGCGGCGAGAAGCTGCGCGGACGCGAACTTATCCGCGAAGCGACGCGCGAAATGTTCGTTCCGATCATGTCCTCGACGATCGTAACGATTGCGGTCTTCCTGCCGCTGGCGTTCGTCACCGGCATGGTCGGCGAGCTGTTCATGCCGTTTGCGCTCACGATGGTCTTCGCCCTGCTGGCTTCCCTGCTCGTAGCGATCACGCTCGTGCCGATGCTGGCACACAGCTTGTTCAAGAAGGGCATCAAGTCCTCCAAGCAGCATGATCACGACAAGCCGGGCCGGATGGCGCGCGGCTACCAGCGGATTCTGAACTGGGCCTTGTCCCACAAGCTGATCACGTTCGGATCGGCGGTCATTCTGCTCGTAGCAAGCTTCTTCCTGACACCGCTGATCGGCACCAGCTTCCTGCCGGACCAGGAAGACAAATACATCATGGTGACCTACTCGCCTGAACCTGGCGCTCAGCTGGAAACCGTGGAGAAGCGTGCCCTTGAAGCCGAGAAATACATTTTGAGCCAGCCGAACATCGACAAGATGCAGTACTCCGTCGGCGGCAGCGGCAATCCGCTGGCCGGGGGCTCGTCGTCCAATTCGGGTCTGTTCTATGTAGAGTACAACAAAGATACCAAAGACTTTGAGAACGTGAAGAAAAACCTCGTGGAAGGTCTGAAGAAACAGGTATCCACCGGAGAATGGAGCCTGATGGACATGTCCGGCGGCATGGGCGGAAGCTCGCTCAGCGTCAGTGTCTACGGCAACAGCCTGGACGATATCAAGCCGGTCTCCGAGCAAATCCTGAAGCTGGTGCAGGCAGACAAGGATAATTTTGAAAAAGCGAAAACAAGCCTGACCAAAGCTTATGACCAATACACGATCGTGGCGGATCAGCAAAAGCTCAGCTCGATGGGCTTGACGGCCGGTCAAATCGCCATGAAGCTGAGTCCGGTCCGCGAACGTCCGGTGCTGACCGAAGTGACGGTCGACAACAAAGACTACAAGGTTTATATCGAAACCGACAACAAGGAATACAAGAGCATCAACGATATTGCCAACGAAACGGTTCAATCGCCGCTTGGCATGAACGTTCCGATCAAAGACGTCGCCAAAGTGGAAAAAGGCACATCGCCGGATACGATCACCCGCAACGACGGCAAAATGGTCGTGGACGTGACGGCCAACATCGTCACCTCCAACGTCGGCAAAGCTTCTTCGGACCTGCAGAAGGAAATCGACAAGATCGATTTACCGGACGGCGTCGAAGTTAAATTCGGCGGCACCACCCAGCAGATCAACGATACGTTCACCCAGCTCGGCCTGGCCATGGCTGCGGCGATCGCCATCGTCTACTTCGTGCTCGTCGTAACCTTCGGCGGCGGCCTGGCGCCGTTTGCGATCCTGTTCTCCCTGCCGTTTACGATCATTGGCGGACTTGTCGGCCTCTGGATCGGCGGAGAGACGCTGAACGTATCGGCCCTGATGGGCGCCCTGATGCTGATCGGTATCGTCGTGACCAACGCGATCGTTCTGATCGACCGGGTCATTCACAAGGAACGCGAAGGCTTGTCGACGCGCGAAGCGCTGCTGGAAGCCGGAGCCACCCGTCTCCGTCCGATTCTGATGACGGCGCTGGCCACCATCGGTGCCCTGCTGCCGCTCGTATCGGGACTGGAGAACAGTGCCGGCATCATCTCCAGAGGTCTCGGCATCACGGTTATCGGCGGTTTGGTCAGCTCCACGCTGCTGACGCTGGTCATCGTGCCGGTTGTGTATGAGTTCCTGATGAAATTCCGCAAACCGAAAGTAGAAGATTAATATCTTCAAATAAAAAGGACGTGCTTCTCTCCCTAACGGGAAAGGGCACGTCCTTTTCTATAGAGTTTAGGCTTGCGACGAAACCTAACCTACTAACCTATGCATAAAATCGGAATATACAGACAACTTAACAAAAATCCTCTCTCAAGAAAGACCTGTCATGGCACGCTTATAGTCTGAAGGCTCATTCATGTTATAGAAGGCTTTGTCTGCACCGGGCCCAAGCTCCTGGATGAGCTCTTCCTCGGAGACATAGCACACCTTCAGCTGCTCCAGCCACCCGGTCAAACGCAGCCGGCCGGAAGACAAGCACGTCTCCAGGGACGGCAGAACACTGCGATGGTAGGCAGCCAGCAGCGGCTGAATGCGCCCCCCCGATACCGGGACGATGGCCTGGAGTCCGCTTTTATCATCACCCATAACCGCCACCGCTTCTTCTGCCTTCCGTGCCAGAAAACGAAAAACCTCTTCCGTCACAAACGGCATATCACAAGCCGTGACGATGCTCCAAGGCGTGGCGACAGCATGCAGTCCGGCATGCAATCCCGACAGCGGTCCCTGTCCCGGATAACGGTCATGCACCACATCTTTGCCCAGGAACGCATATTTTTCGTCGTCATTAGCCGAAATGATGATATTTGAAGCAGACGGCGACATCAAGCGGACGATCCGCTCGATTACCGTTTCGCCGTTCACGCTCAGCAGTGCCTTATCGGTCCCCATCCGGCTGGATTGACCCCCGGCCAGCAAAATTCCTGTGACCTTGAACATCGTTCGTCTCATCCCTCTCGTTACAAGCATGAACAGGCAATCCAGGTCCTATTTTTCATACATTTAAAGTAGCTCCAAATAAATTATGGGATAATTCTCAAAAGTTGGTTTGTATCCCTTTTCAACTAATGATAAAGTGGGATTGGCAGTCTTTAAAACGCCGCTTTCGATATGGAATGAACGGAAGAATTTCTAACTTTGCGCATAGAAGCGGGTCATCAGAAGATTACAATGCGGAACTTCAGTTCAACCTATATATTAGCAAACGGCCGGAAAGGAATGTGCTAGCGTGCAGGAAAACGGAATCAAGCCGTCTTCGTTAACGTCGCTCAAGGCGTTCAACTTTTTAATTTACGGCACCATGGTGATTTTCACCAGCTATTTTCAATTATACCTGCAGGATGCGGGAATGAACAAACTGGAAATCGGCAGCCTGATGGCACTGGGGCCGTTGATCTCCCTGCTGGCCAATCCGGTCTGGACGTTTGCCAGCGAACGCCTGCGGGACACCAAGCGCAGCCTGCTGCTCATGATGGCGGGCACCCTGCTGCTGACTCAATTTGTATTTCATGCCGATACGTTTACGATGATTTATGTGGCCATGATGCTCTTTTTCTTCTTTCAAAGCCCGATGTTTGCGCAGAGCAACACGCTGATTCTCGGCTATATTCCGGATCAGCCGCACCGGTTCGGCGCGTTCCGGATGTGGGGCTCTATAGGCTGGGCGGTGACGGCTGTGGCGGCCGGCCTCTTCCTCGACCGGATCGGAATCTCCCGCCTCTCCTTCGTGTTTACGGGAATCCTTGTCCTGGCGATCGTGTCCGTCCTGCTCCTGCCTCCGCTCAAGCGGACCTCCGAAACGCCGCCGATGCGTCTTCGGGGCTTTGGCAGATTTGCGGTGAACCGTTATTTTATCGCTTTTATCGTTCTGGGGGTGGCTGTCTCCGTCCCTACCTTTATGAATAATACATTCATGTCGCTCTACATCACGGAACTGGGAGGATCAAAAACGGTAGTGGGACTTGCCGTCTTCCTGTCGTCCATTCTGGAGATGGGCGTGCTGATTCTGTTCAATCGTTATCTAAGGCGTAAATTGTCCACGCTCGTGGGCTGCCTTTCCCTTGTGAGCCTTCTGTTTGTCCTTCGCTGGCAGCTGATGGCGAACGCCACGAGCCCGGTCGAAATCGCCGTCATCCAGATCCTTCACAGCATCACCTTCGGCGGCTTCTTCTTTGTCGGAACCCAGGTGGTGCGCCTGCTGACGCCGGCCCCATTCCGCGGACCCGCTCAGGCGCTCTACACGCTCACTTGGAGCGGCATCTCCGGCATGCTCGGCAGCCTGGCCGGCGGCTGGCTGTTCCAGAACTTCGGCGGGGCTGCCATGTACAAAATTTGCGTGATGCTGGCACTGATCGGCGCGGCCGGCTTCGGCATTATGTGGTACTGGATTCGCGTTCAGCATCATACCCAGGCAGGGGCTGCCGGAACTGTGACCGGGCCTGCCGATGATGACGATTCACCGCTCTAAAGAAGCTGGACCCGATTGGCCGGGCCAAAGCTTGACATAAGCGAGACAGAGCAAGCTAAACATAAACAAAAAGCCAGCCGCTGGATGATTGCATCTGCGGCTGGCTTTTCTATATGTCATTCGAACGTTGCAGGTCTTCTCATAGGTTCTTGTGCCGAGCCGATCCCGCCTTATTTCGGCAGTTGAAAGGAGCTCTTCAGGGAGACGACCAGGTTAAATACCGGTTGTCCGGGCGCAGAATACTTCGAATCCACGTTAAAATATCCGTGCCGGAAAAACTGGAACTTGTCCTGCGGCTTGGCATTCTTCATGTCCGCTTCCACAAAGCCGTGCAGCACTTCGAGGGAGTTCGGGTTGATTTCGTCCAGGAAGCTTTTCTCTGCCGTTTCGGCTTCGTTCTCCTCGGCTGGGGCATCCGTCTCTTCCGCTTTGATCAGCGGCTCATACAGACGGAACTCGGCCGGTACGGCATGGGAAGCTTCGACCCAGTGGATGGTTCCCTTGACCTTGCGGCCGGTGAAGCCGGTGCCGCTCTTCGTCTCCGGATCATAGGTGCAGTGAATTTCCGTCACCTGGCCGTTCTCGTCCTTCACGAAGTCATGGCATTTAATGAAGTAGGCATTCTTCAGCCGGACCTCGTTGCCCGGGAACAAACGGAAATATTTGTTCGGCGGGTTCTCCATGAAGTCGTCCTGCTCGATGTAAATTTCGCGCGAGAATGGGATTTGCCGCGTGCCCATGTCCGGGTTCTCGGTATTGTTCTCCGCTTCGAGCCACTCCACCTGGCCTTCCGGATAGTTGGTGATGACCACTTTCAACGGCCGCAGCACCGCCATCGTGCGCGGAGCCTTCAGCTTGAGGTCCTCCCGGATAAAATGCTCCAGCATTTGCAGATCCACCAGGCCCTGGCTCTTCGAGATGCCGGTCTCGTACACGAAATTCCGGATTGCTTCCGGCGTGTAGCCGCGGCGGCGGAGTCCGGAAATCGTCGGCATGCGGGGATCGTCCCAGCCGTCGACGATCTTCTCGTCCACGAGCAGCTTCAGCTTCCGCTTGCTGGTCAGCGTCTGCGCCAGATTCAGGCGGCCGAATTCGTATTGATGCGGCGTGCTCTCCATCTCGCATTCCTGGATGACCCAATCATAGAACGGGCGCTGATCCTCAAACTCCAACGAGCAGAGGGAGTGCGTTACGCCTTCGATGGCGTCCTCCAGCGGATGGGCGAACGCATACATCGGGTAAATGCACCACTTGTCCCCCGTGTTGTGGTGCGCGGCATGGGCGATCCGGTAAATGACCGGATCCCGCAGGTTGATGTTCGGCGAGGCCATGTCGATCTTGGCCCGAAGCACCTTCTCCCCATCCTTGAACTCACCGCTGCGCATTTTCTCAAACAGCTCGAGGTTCTCCTCGGCGCTGCGGTCACGGTAAGGGCTGTTCTGGCCCGGTTCGGTCAGCGTACCGCGCGTCTCACGGATTTGGTCGGCTGTCTGATCGTCGACATACGCCTTGCCTTTTTTGATCAAGAGCACCGCACGGTTGTACATCTCATCGAAATAGTCCGAGGCATAACGCTTCTCCGCCCATTCGTATCCAAGCCATTTCACGTCTTCCTCAATGGATCTGACGAACTCCACGTCTTCCTTCAGCGGGTTCGTATCGTCAAAGCGCAGGTTCGTTGCGCCTTCGAATTCGCCGGCCAGCGCGAAATTGATCCAGATCGCCTTGGCATGCCCAATATGCAAATAGCCGTTCGGTTCCGGAGGAAAGCGGGTGACCACTTTCTGAACCTTGCCCGACTTCAGGTCTTCCGTTATGACATTTTTAATAAAATTGGAGGGAGTGCTTGGTTTCTCCACAGTTATCAACCTTTCATCCATAAAGTCTTCTTTATAGATAGACTTCGTCCATCTTATTCTCTGTATAAAGCTTGTTTCATATAAATATACCTGTAATGCCGGGAGAGTTCAATCATTCGCGCTCCTCTCCCCTTTTACGTGAACGCGAAGCCTTATACATCCTTCCCCAATCCAGGGGCAAACATGAAAATTGGGGCTAATACCATTTTGACGCCAATTGAGGAATAAGGTAGCATGGAAATAAAAGCCGAAGGGGGCCAAAAGGCATATGCAATCGATGAAGCTGGCGAAGGAACAGCGGGACCAGGCGATTCAGCAGATCCAGCAGTTTTTTGAGGAAGAACGCGGCGAAGCCATCGGTGAGCTGGCAGCGGATCGCGTGCTGGACTTCTTTATGACGCGCATCGCTCCGCATGTGTACAACCAGGCGCTGAGCGACTGCCGCCATGTGGTCAGCCAGAGAATGATATCCCTGGAAGACGATATATACGCATTGGAACAAAAGGTTAAAGCGTCCCGTTAAGTACGAGGGGAGAAGTGAAAACGCATGGTTGGTTACATTTATAAGCTGGCCGCCAATTTCGCCGATCTTGGGAAAAGAAAGAGGGATTCATTCATGTTTACATACGCACTTGACGACCAAATTGAGCTCCGGCCCCTGGCGCTGCAGCATGCACGCCCGCTGTTTCACTTGACCGACCGGTCACGTGACCGGCTGCGGGAATGGCTCCCCTGGGTGGATGCGATCCGGGAAGTGGAGCATACGGCCAATTTTGTGAAAAATGCCATTAAGCAGGGCGCCGAGAACGGCGGCATTTCCGCCGGCATTTGGGTAGACGATGAGATCGCCGGTCTGATCAGCTACCATCAGATCGACTGGAACAACCGCTCCGTCAGCATCGGCTACTGGCTGGGGAAGGAATTTGAAGGCAAAGGCATCATGACCAGCGCCTGCCGGACCTTTGTCGATTATGCCCTGATGGACATGGATCTCAACCGGGTCGAAATCCGCTGCGCAACGGGCAACCACCGCAGCCGCGCGATCCCCGAACGGCTGGGATTCGTTCTCGAGGGAATCGTCCGTGAAGCGGAGAAGCTGCCCCAAGGATACGTGAATCACGCGGTCTATGGGATGATACAAAGCGAATGGAAGCTGCTTCGGTAGCCCGTTTTGAAAACCCTTCCTCCAAGGCAGACAAAATGCCGCCGCTCCTGTCCAACGGACAGGGGACGGCGGCATTTTTGCCATACGATGAAGCGATCATTCAGCGATGCACCACGGACGTTCGGCAGTCCTGGATAACTGGACGGCCGGTAGCCTGGCCGGGGCATGTCCGGTTTAGGCCAGCCAGTTGCTGAACTGCTCCTTCACGGTCGAAGCAAGGGCTTCGACTTGGAGCATCCGGGCAATCTCTTCCCGGTCCGCCCGCTTGCGTCCCAGCGCCAGCTGGCGCAGAACCGCGGCCACCGTTACGCCGCCCGGGCTGGATTCACGCTTGACGATGGACGATTGGCGGTCCAGCACCCCTTCTTGGAGCACGCGGAGATAAAAGCCGCTGTATCCGGTATCCAGCACCCGTGCCGGGAAGTCGGTCACCCCATGCTTGCTGGCGATTTTGAAGCAGGGAAATCTCGGTTGGGCGACCTGCATGACCGTCCCGCCGATTTCAAACGTATCACCGATGCACACCTCTTCTTCCAGCAGCCCGGATACGGTCAAATTCTCGCCAAAAGCCGGGCACTCCATCGGAATGCCCAGCTCCAGCTCCCGCTCCCAATAGGCGTAATGCTCTACAGGATAGACGCACACGGCCTTGTCAGGCCCGCCATGATTTTTCAAGTCACCTTGGCCGTCCCCTTCCATCTGCGTGCGTCCAACAAACACTTCTCCTTCAATCGGGCGTTTATGTATGCCGGTTGTGAGCGGTTTGCCCATATATTCCACCGTGATCGGCTTGCCGACGTTCACCGATACGATCCGGTAAGCGGTATCCACCTGATTCATTGCGGCTTCCCTCCAAATTGATCATCTTGCTTCCATCATAGCATTTGGGGGTGTGCCGGTACAAAAGAATTACACGAGCTGGGATGGCCCTTAGAGAGCCTGTACCAGCCCGCCGTCAATGACAAGGGTTGTGCCGGTAATATAGGTATTGGCACCCGATAACAGGAATACGACGCCTTTGGCGAATTCCTCCGGCGTTCCGTACCGTCCGAGCGGAATTTCGCTCTGGGACTGCTCTGCGACCTCTTCCGCGCTGACACCCTTCGCTTTCGCATTCGATTCGTTCAGCTGGATGATCCGGTCGGTCTCGATCCGCCCCGGTGCCACCGTGTTCACCAAGATTCCGTACTGAGCCAGCTCCTGAGACAAAGACTTGCTCATGCCGGCTACGCCGTTGCGGAACGTATTCGACAGAATGAGCCCGGGAATCGGCTGCTTGATCGACGTCGACGTCAAATTGACGATATGCCCGCCCAGTCCCTTCATATGTGGAAGCACCTCACGGATCATTCGGACATAGCTGAGCAGGTTCAGCTGGAAAGCTTTATCCCAGTCTTCATCCGTCAGCGTTTCAAACGTTCCCGGAGACGGACCGCCTCCGTTATTGACCAATATATCGATGCGGCCGAACTTCTCGGCCGTATAACGCACCATCGCTTCCACTTCATGCGGAATCGTAATGTCCGCCGCGTAATATTCCACCACGCCGCTGCCGAGCTTCTGCAGCTCCTGCTGTACCGCCTCCAGCTTGCCGTCGCTGCGGCTGACCAGCATCACATCGGCTCCTTCTCGCACCAGTTCAGCGGCGATCGCTTTGCCCAGTCCTTGACTGGATGCAATGACAAGCGCCTTTTTACCCTCAAGATGAAGATCCATTCTCTTATGACCCCTCTTCTATAAATTCTGCTATACCCTTATAAACTGATCATTCGGGGATGAAACCATTCGGATTCTTGAATGCTGCTGATGACAAAGCGTTAATTATAGTATAAAAAGGAACCTTCACCTTGTGAAAGTCCCTTTTGTACCGTTTTATATCGGGCAGACTGACTAATTATGCACAAAAAATGTAATATCATGGTATTTTACAGGACGGATAGCCCCATAGCCCCATTAAGGACGCGCCAGAAAACAGCTCATCAATATATCATCGACATCGCGGCCGCCGATACAAAATTCCCGTTCCAGGCAGCCCTCCTGTACGAAACCACATTTGCGGTAAAATGCGATGGCTCCGGGGTTGGAAGACAGGACCCGCAGTCTCAGCTTTCTTTTTCCTTGCTCCTGCGCCCACTTCTTTCCCGCCTCTATCAGCCTCGACCCGATTCCCTCCTGCTGATAATCGGGATGAACCGCAATGTTAATTTCACAAACATGGCTGTTGCTGGAGAGGCCCGTAGCCGGACGAAACCCGATGTACCCGCACAATACGTTGTCCACCACGGCCACCAGCTGGGAACCCGGCGGGCAGTGACGCAGATAGTCCTCCCGGGAAGACCAGCGGACCGGTTCCGGAGCGGTCCACTCGTTCCACACGAGGGCGTCGATATCCATCAGCGCCAGGGCGTCCCTCATTTCCGAAAGGCGGATGGTCAAAACACGATGTTCGGATGGCATAACAGCTTCACCTCAATTGATAGTAAACTAGGACCAGGTTCAGGGGTATTCAAGTCATCGTCAGCTTCCGAAGGATTCGGCCAGATCGATCTCCGCCTGCCGGTTGCGAACCGCGTGCGTCACAAAGAACACGACCGACAGCACCGCTACCCCAATCGCCAGCCAGGTCACCGGCATGATTCCTCCGTTATCATACAGTATTCCCATGACATAGGGCCCTGCCATTCTTCCGACGGCCCCCATTCCCCCGGTCAAACCGATATAGAACGGAGCCGCCTTATAGGCGTGATCGGAAATAAAAGCCGGGATGGCCGGCGAGATCAGCATCTCTCCGAGCGTCGCCAGGATCATAGCCATGACCATTCCCGGATAACTGTGCAGACCAGCAATGACAAGATAGGCCCCAAGGTAAAAGAGGCCGCTGGCTGTAATTTGGGCCGACGAGGTCCGTGCGAACCAGCGCTTGATCAGGCTTGTCAGCGGCTGGGCGACAAAAATGAGAATGCCGTTCATCGTCCACAGGAAGCCATAGGCCCGCTTCGGCATGCCCTCGGAGATAATGAACGGGGACACGCCTGTGTTCCAGATCGAGTTCCCCAGCCAGAGAAACAGGGAACCGATGCCGATGAACAGGTAAACCCTCGTATTGCAGAGCAGGGACCAGGTACCTTCGGCACGTTCGGGCTTGTCCTTTTTCTGCAGATGAACCGGCCCCTGCTCCTTATCGAGCCGGCTGAGATAATTCAGGAAAAACATCGCGAAAACCGCCGAGGTGACCCCGTTCAGAATAAAGGTCAGGTCATAGGACAGATCGGCAAGGAATCCGCTCAGCGCCGTCCCCAGGGCAACGCCAATGTTGTTGGCGACGTACACGACGTTAAACAGCTCGCCCCGCCGGTCGGCGAAGCGGTACCCGATGAACGCCTGGATCGCCGGCATGGACACGGCGTTGCAGAAGCCGATAAAGCCCATCAAAGCCATGTATAAATACCAATACGGGCTGATGAAAGGCAGGGCGAACAGACCAAGCGCATTGAGGCCAAGCGACCCGACGATGAGCCGCTTCACCCCGACCCGGTGGTACAGCGCTCCGCCGAGCAGCTGGCCGATGATGCCGCCCAGCGCCTGGACCATGATGACCAGGCCGGCGTCGGCCATCGAGTGGCCCAGCTCCTCAAACACGTACATGGTGGTGAGCGGCCACATCAGCGACCCGCCCGCCGAGTTGATCAGGCTGGCCGCCAAAAATATTTGAACTTCCCTTGGATAGGATTGCAGAAATTTCATGTTAGGAATCTCCTGTGCAGCGGTATGTGGTAAGGCCGGGCAGATGTCCGGCTTCTGAAACCGGCAGATAACGAACGAAAAAAAGAAAGCCCCTGGGGGCTCTCCGGCAGGTGTCCGCCAAGCGTAAAGCCGGCTGACACCTGTAGCAATTTTTCGTTATGTCTGCCGTCCCACATGACAGTATCTATCATATTGTGTCATCCCGCAATGACCTTCACTGACGCTTTACTTCGACAGTGGTTGAGAAGAACGTGGCTCCACCGCCCATGTCGGCCAGGCGGTCGGGCGTCAAGGCGTTGGCCCGCTGTCTGCGGCCGTCCTTTGCCCACCACAATCCCTGGCTTACGACAGTGCCGGGAAGCATTTTATCCGTGACCACAGCCTTCAGCTCATACTGTCCCCGCTCGTTGTATACGCAGACGGGATCCCCGTCGGTAATGCCGCGAGCAGCGGCGTCTTCCGGATGGATCTGCAGCACCGGCTCCTTTTCCAGCTTCTGATGCTTTTCCACATTGGCGAAGGTGGAGTTCAGGAAATTGTGGTTCGGCGGCGAAATGAACATGAGCGGGAAGCTCTCTCCTGCCGCAGGACGTCGCTCACCGTCATAGCCTTCCTTCAGCGGGACATACTCCGGCAGTGGCGGCAATCCTGCCTGCTTCATCGCTTCGGAATACAGCTCGATTTTGCCTGAAGGGGTCGGCAGCCGGTCCAAATAGTGCTGCTTCGGCGTCATGTCGAGCTTGACGAAGCGCCGCTCCTTCAGCGACTCCAAGGTTACTCCGTTCAGATAGGGATTGTCCGGATAATCCAGCGCCGCTTCGATCATCTGCTCCTCTGTCTGGGAGAAGGCTTCTTCATCAAAGCCCATCGCCCGGCCCAGCAGAGAGAACAGCTCCACGTTGCTCTTGCTCTCGCCCTGCGCGGGAATGACCGGCTCCTGGATCTGAACATATTGATGCCAGTATGAGCCGAACAAATCTGTGCTCTCAAAGGAAGAGGTCGCCGGCAGAAGGATATCGGCGTATTTCGCCGTATCGGTCATAAACAGGTCATGCACGACCGTAAACAGGTCCTCCCGGGCAAATCCGGCCTGAACTCGCGCCGTATCCGGCGCGACGACGAGCGGGTTGCTGCAGTAGACAAGCAGCGCCTTGATCGGCTGCTCCGTCATGGCCAGCGCTTCCCCGATCCGGTTCATGTTGATGCTGCGCGCCTCCGGATTCGGCCGCAGATCCGGGCGCTCCAGCGCTTCGCTGTTCATCGCGTTATAGCCGCCGTTAGACTTGGCGGCACCTCGCCTGCTTCAGCCAGTGGCCGGTCAAGGCCGGCAGGCAGGCGATGCTGCGGATGTTCATGCCGCCGTTGTCATGATGCTGCAGCCCGTTGCCGATATGGATGTAGGCGGCTTCCGCCTCGCCGTACATACGAGCCAGCTTCTCGATATCTTCCTCCGGAATGCCCGTAATTTGGGATACACGGGCCGGGGTGTACGCCTTCACATGCTCCCGCAGCTCCTCATGGCCGACAGTGTACTTGGCCATAAAGTCATTGTCCGTCAGTCCGTCGCAGAACAGGATGTGCATCATGCCCAGTGCGAGCGCCGTATCCGTTCCGGGATACAGCGGAATAAACCAGTCGGCCCACTGGCCGGTGCGATTCCGGTGCACGTCGATGACGACCACTTTGGCTCCGCGCTTGCGGGCTCTCTCCGCAATGACGACTTGGTGCATGTTCGTGCTGATGATGTTGCCGCCCCAGACCAGAATCAGGTCGGCGTATTCAGTATCCTCCGGCGTCGTCCCGCCGCCGAAGCCCATCGTATATTTCCAGCCAGCGCCGCCGGCGGAGTTGCATATTGTTTGGTCCAAACGGCTTGTACCCAACGCATTGAGGAAACGCCGGTCCATGCCGTCGACGCTGAGAATGCCCATATTGCCGTAGAAGCTGTAGGGCAGTATCGCTTCGGAGCCATGCTCCGCAATAATATCCCGAAAGCGCTGGGTAATTTCCGTCACCGCTTCGTCCCAGGTAATCCGCTCAAAACGGCCTTCCCCTTTGGGTCCCGTACGCTTCATTGGGTACAACACCCGGTCCGGATGATAAACCCGCTCCGTCATATTTCTTACCTTATTGCAGATCGCACCCTGAGTAATCGGGTGATCCGGGTTGCCGGTCACTTTGACGATTCTACCGTTCTCCTTGTGCAGCAGCAGGCCGCAGGTATCCGGGCAGTCCAGCGGGCACACCGCAGGAAAAACGCCGTTCTCTTGCTCGATCATTTCCCGCTCCATCTCCCTCTATATGAAGTCTGTATATGCTTGTATTTCTATCTTAAAGCGAGTCGGTAAAATCCGCAAAAGAAAAAATGGGGACTCCTGTTTCAACCCTATGGCCGCCGGGTATAAAAAGAACAGGAGCATAGAGTGGACGAACCGTGTTCGCCCTGCCTGCTATGCCATATATCATGGACCACTCCCAACCGAATTCGCCAGGTCGATGTTTCGTTCCCCCGGACGCCGACCTGGCGAATTTGTCTATTTTTGGAATCCTATCAAAACCTGTGTTCCCGCCCTGGACATCGGGGTAATGCATACGTAGAGGTGATCAACGATGACAACTGTTTTTGTGGCAGGCGCAAACGGGCAGACCGGGCGCAGAATCGTATCGAAGCTGGTTGAGGCAGGTTATGACGTGAGAGGGCTGGGTCCGTAAAGAAGACTACCTGCGGGATCTGGAATCCGCAGGAGCCAAGGGTTACCTTGGAGACTTGTCGGGGGCTTTCTCTGACGGTATGAAAGGAGC
>NZ_PCZT01000016.1:0-11559 GCF_002968895.1 Paenibacillus sp. AR247
TGATCGAGAATACACGATACGGAGCAACGAAATGATGTTTATTCATAAATCAATGGGAGTCGAGTACGAGAAAGCGGGTGAACCCGATTCCGATTATATCCTCGACTATACGATGTTTTTCCTGAACGAGAAGATCGTAGATGAATTCCTCAAATTCGCCGGTTTACAACCAATTTATCTCGTGAATGATGTTGTTCCGATAACCGTCTTTCCGATCAATGACCGCATTGGAAGCTATATCGAGTCGTTAAAACCCTATTTCGAGAACCCTGACGAAGTCAAAGAAGGACTGGTTCGTGTAAAGCTGATGGAATTGCTGTTTCATATCGCAGATTCGAATGATCGTTTGTTGCAGCAAATGATGCAACCCATAAGCAAGGAAAGAGGCAGCATTGCAAAGATCATGGAGGAGAACTTCATGAATCCCGTTTCCCTTAACGACCTTGCCTATTTGTCCGGCAGAAGCCTGGCGGCGTTCAAAAGGGATTTTCAAGCAATATACAACACCTCCCCGCTCAAATGGGTTCGCAATCGAAGGCTGGATAAAGCCAAGGAACTGTTAACGGAAACCGTGTTATCTGTTACGGATGTCTGTTTTTCGACCGGATTTGAAAATATCGCTCACTTTTCCAAAGTATTCAAGGAAAAATTCGGACTCCCGCCGTCAGAGTTTAGACGGCAGCTGAGGTTGAAGGAGGATGCCTAAAGGGGCTAAAAAAATGCTGCATATGCACCTGATTTGAAGATACCGTTTCGCGGAACTTACAGCGGAGCGGTATTTTGTTATATACAAAAGCCAAATGAGCTAAATAAACAAATAGAAATGAGCTTGTAGGCAAAGAAATTCATTCGTCTCCTTGATATTCTTATCTCATGCGGTAAACGTTTCACTAATATAGAAAGGTGTTGAAACCAATGAAAAAGGTAAAATTGCAAAATGAAATGATTCCTCCGATCGCTCTTGGTACCTGGTCATGGGGGACCGGTCAAGGCGGCGGGGATGCTATTTTCGGAAATCATCTTACCGCGGAAGACTTAAAACCGGTTTTTGATGCGGCGATGAAAGCCGGACTCCATTTATGGGACACTGCGACTGTGTACGGAATGGGAGCCTCCGAAAGCATTCTGGGCGAGTTTACCAAAGGCCGCGACGATGTGCTTCTCTCAACGAAATTCACTCCGCAACTTGGCGGGCCTGTTGAAGACCGCTTGAACAGCAGCCTGGATCGGCTCGGCGCAGACCAGACGGATATCTATTGGATCCATAATCCTCTTGATGTAAAAAGATGGACTCCAGAGCTGATTCCGCTCATGAAAAGCGGAAAAGTAAAATATGCAGGCGTCTCCAACCACACTCTAGAGGAAATCCAGCTAGCGCAAAGTATTTTGTCTGAAGAAGGGCTGAAAATCTCTGCCGTACAAAATCATTACAGCCTACTGTACCGTTCGTCCGAAGAAGCCGGAATTATCGATTACTGCAACGAAACAACATTGTGTTTTTCTCCTATATGGTATTGCTCATGAACGAAATCTTGAAGCAGCGGCGAAGGAGACCGGAATAGTAATCAAAGGTGAATGGGAAAAGCCGATGCATTAATTACTATAATCTTTCTTGTGTCGGCCTTACCAGGCCCAAACGAAGGTTCCAGGATCACTCAGGTTACTTTAAGGATGATGTCCTTTAATTCAATCAGAGTATTGATTCGATAGCTGGCCTGTGAGAAGTCATATGTTTTTGGTGAAGTCGTTATGGACAATAGCACAGTCGATACCAGCCGCCACGGCTGAGTTCAACCCTCTGTTTGAGTCCTCTACAACCAGGGTCTCTTCTTTGGTAGCTCCGAAGCGCTTTAGGCCGGTCAAGTATGGTTCCGGGTGCGGCTTGGTGTGCTCGTAGTCTTCGCGAACAAGGACGAATTCCATGAATTGTATGATCTGGCGCTTTTCATGTATAAGTTGAAAATCCGCACGTTTGGCAGTCGTCACGATAGCCATGCGGACGTACTTTGACAGTTCGGCTAGAGTTTCAACGACACCTTCAATCTCTATGGCTTCTGTTCTTAGATATTCCTGATAATAGACGTTGCGGACCTCACGCTGCTTGCTGATGGTCTGTTCATCAATTCCTGCCGCCCTAGCTTGGGACCAAGTGCCCAATGACTGGGTCATGTCGCGGAGGTATTGATCTTTATCCAAGGTAAATCCAATGTCAGCCAGAGCGCGTTCTCCCGCTTTGTAATACCAGAATTCAGTATCCACCAGAACACCATCATGATCGAAAAGTATGTACTTCTTCATTGTTTCGTTCTCCTTTGGCAGCTGTGGCAACCATTCGTGCCATCACGCGCCGTTGATCACCCTAAATCGACGGGCCTGATGTGTTACTGAAGAAATATGTTATTAAATAATTTCGGTTCTACAATCACTCTATCCTGCCCGTTAGTTGAATAAAGCCAGCCGATCAAAGTAATCGGCTGGCTTCTTGTTCATTATTGAACTATCGTCTCCGTTGGCGTAACATCGTCCATGAATTTGAGCTTTACTCAACTTGGTCATCCCGGTGAACGCTCTACCCATGCACATCCTGAAGGAATCCAGCTTCAAGGCGTACGTGCCACGGTGCTCAGTCCTGTTTACTGTCCGGCTCGGCCACATCAGCCGACCCGGCCTGCCCGCCGCCGAACACCTTCTCGACGAGCCTCGGAATCGCCTTCTGGAACGCCGCTGCCAGGGACATGGCGACGTCGTCCACATAATTCACGGAGGCGGTCAGGGTCTTGCTACCGTCTGGCGTGCTGTACATCAATGCCGCGTAGCCCGAAATGCCGCCGTTGTGGGTGATGATGGTAACGTCGCCGTTCGGACCGGCGTTCTGCACGAACACCCCCAGGCCATAGCCGATTTTGGGATACGGCTTGCACATCTCGGCCAGCAGCGGGGCCGGGAGGAGCTTGCCGCCCATTAGCGCGGAGATGAACGTGTGGAGATCCTTGGTGGTCGAGATCATGTCCCCGCCGGTGGAGATCCAGGAGGGGTTCTGGCGGGTGATGTCGACCGTCTTCTGCTCGCCGGCGTCCTCGTACCGGTAGTAGGCGTGGGCGTGCGGTTCGGGGATCTCCGGCTGCGTGTCTGGTACCACGGTACCCGACAGCCCAAGCGGCCCCAGAATCAACCGCTGCATCTCCTCGGCGAGCGAGCTGCCGGTGACCTTCTCGATCAGCAGCCTGGCCAGCACGTAGTTGGTGTTGGAATAGCTCCAGTCCGTTCCCGGCTCGAATCGCGCCGGCTTGGATAAAGCCAGCTGTACCAGTTCCTCCGGCCGGTAGGTCTTGAACCGGTTGTCTACCCACTCCTGGCCCTGCCAGGGGATCCCCGGCACGACCGTCCCGTCTTCGTAGTACTCGCCGGTGAAGTTGAACACCCCGCTGGTGTGTTGCAGCAGCATCCGCACCGTGATCCGCCGGTCCAGCCCGAACTCAGGCAGGTAGTCTACCACCGGGTCGTCCAGCCCGATCCTGCCCTCGGCAACCAATTGCAGCACCACGGTCGCGGTGAAGGTCTTGGTGTTGCTGCCTATCCGGAAGTGCCCGTTTGTAGGCGGCTTCGCCTCCTCGCCCAACCTGCTCACTCCGGCGCTGCCGACCCACTCGCCCTGCTCATCGTGCACGCGCAGCTGCACTCCGAGGAAACCGGAATCAACGATCTCCTGGATGGCCTTCTGCAGCTCCGGGCGATCCTGCCCGGCAGCGAATCCTTTTTCCTTCATATTTTCTGACGAACTAAAATTTTCTGTTGTTTTCTTTTCCATTTCGTTTCCCTCACTTTACTTTTTTATCAGTCCTATTGTTTTAAACAATAAACTCTCTCCCGGCTTGGCGTTTTCCTTTATCAAAGAATCCGCTTGTGTTCTTTCACTATAGAAGGATCCGAAACGTCACCTTTCAGCGCATGGAGCTGCTTGTTGGATTTTTGTAGTCCTTTTACTTGAATGCCCTTGGTTTGCATCGGATCCCCTCCCTTAAATGACGGTGACTTTTGACAAATTGGCATTCATGCCTTTGAGAGCAGCAAATGTCAGTTTATCCATCGTTGCGCCGTCAAAGCAGATCGTTTTGATCATGCGATAGTACTTCTTAGTAAAGGTAAACCCCGGTTGGAAAGAAACATTATTTAATGTAGCGCCCTTGAACGAAGCGTTGCTTAATTCCGCTCTGTCAAACTTCACGCCGATAAACGTCTGTCCGTCGAAACGCTGCCCGCTCAGATTGGAGTACTTGAAGTCAACCCCGTCAAACCAACAGCCCTCAAATATCGTTGATTTAAGATCGGTCGCCGTTAACGTGACGCCAGTCATCCTTACGCCCGTGAATTTGGCTCCGTTAAGATTCGCGCTGCTGAAGTTGGTTCTTACAAGAATCGACTTATTGAAGCTTGCATTTGTCAGGTCAAGCGCAGACAGGCTGCAGTCCGTCAGATTCGTGCCGTCAAAGTTGGCTTCGCGTACGTCGCTTCTATTAAACGTACTGCCGGTCAAATCCGAGCCCGAAAAGTCGGAACCGGCGAGCGCGCTGCCCTTAAACTGTCCTTTATGGGCCGTAACGCCCGCTAAGTCACTCTTCGCCAGGTTGCTTCCACTAAAGTTGGTCACGACTTGCTGTTCCAGCGAGCGGGTCTTTGTCAATTTCTGCTTCATTACATTCACATCTCCTTATAATTAAGTTTTCTAACAAGCACTTTGAATCCAGATCACCTATTCATACCAACCGTTGGTATGAATAGACTTAAAAATAAGCTGCCTCTCGGCAGTTTAGTTTTCTTTGCTGACTTCTCTAGCTGACATACGCAACAGTTCCTCGTAACGTTGAATCATTTGCTCATCGAACAGGTCAAGCCCCAGGCCTTTCAATATTTCATCGAAAAGCTTTACCTTGCGCAACACTACCTCGGGCGAAGCAGGAATGATCGCCGGGTTTAGCCAAATGTTGGTGAGTACCATCAGCACTTCGCTAAGCTCCCTAGGGTAGTCAGTTCGGATTGATCCGTCTCGCATACCCTGTTCTATAATGGGCTGGATATAGATGGGTACGGCTTTATCGATGATGTTCTCGATCAGTGCCGCCAGCATCTTCGGATTGCGCAAGAGGTTCGGTGCCACCGATGCCAATTCGTCTTGGGCGGGATTGTCGAGAGAGACGAGGGAAATCTTGCGAAGCTTTTCCCGTCCGTTCAGCTCCTTGTCGTCCCGGACACTGGACAGCATATCATCAACACCTTGGAACAAATGAGCGGTGACAGCCTGCAGGATCTCCTCCTTCGACTTGAAGTGATGGTAAATTGCCCCTTTTGTCAGCCCGCCCAGCTCGTTGATGATATCCTGAACGGAAGTCTGCTCGTATCCCTTTTGAATGAACAGGTTAAGAGCCACGGTTAAGATCTGGTTGATTGTTTCTTCAGGATATTTATTCCTTGCCATACGTTTCCTCTTTTCATACATTCGGTTGGTATGTAAAAAATATATCCGATCATCCTTTTAATGTCAACACCAAAAAAACAAAATCATTTGATTTGGGCTCTCGGGCGCGAAGCAGCTCTTCAGTTAGCTTTTCACGATTATTTGAATGTGCAGGATGCTCAATTATTTTATCGACCAGGGAATAGGTGTAACCTGATTGTTCTCCCAGTCTTCCCTAATCACCGCGTAACCGACGGAGTCGAACAATAGCCCGGCTTGTCTCCAAGATTTACGATGATACGCTTCCAACACGAACAACGATTTAGCAAACAGAGACCGCATACCCGTGTTATCCACTCTGGTATGTCCTTCAATGCGGATCGCTGCCGGATATTCAGAGAACACGTGTGAGACGATCCACCTCAAAGCTGACTTTCCGATACCCTTACCCCGATACTCGCTTCGGATTCTCAGATCGAACATAACAATCGGATCAGAGACGTCAAACAATCGGATCAGCCCGACTTTCTGATGGCCGCCTTTATCAATGATCCAGAACGTTTGAGTATTCTCATTGTGATAGGCGCCATTTTCATAAGCCTTTCTGATGTCGGATTCAGTAGGGTTCTCAACTCCATGATAAGGCCAGCTATCTGATGTGAGGAACTGTACGAGCTCCTCAACTTCCTGTTTAACAGATTCAAAATTGATACTCACGGTAATAACCCCTTTCTGTGGCTATGTGAATATTCCACAATTTCAAAAAATCCCTCTTATGTTTCGATTTATCCTAAAGATAGCAAGTAATTTTTTACTTTGAAACCTAATTCAGCTATCCTGTTCGTTAGTTTAACCTCATATGGATATTGGGCAGCAAGTTAAGTATATCCATCGGGGTATGGGCAAACATTGTTGGACATATCGGCTTAAGTCGTTCATAATTGCCGTCTCCCCAAAACGCCGCAATACTCCTCATTCGTCTGCATGAGCTGCTCTTATATCTGAGGGTTGGTCTCCGATATAAAGACAATTTTCAGGGAGTGAATTAAACTAACTTGCAGCGAGAACTAGAGGATCAGGGTGAGGTTTGTGTTGTAGAGTGTCTTCCTGGGCTACGATAACATCAAACAAGATGTCCAGTGATTTGTTTTGTAATTCTTTTACGACATGAAACCGCCGTTTAGAAGATACGATTCCCATCCGATAACCTCTCTGCTTCAATTCGTCCAGTAGCTCGGGTACATCTGGGTAGCAAGGGATTTGTTCCGCACGTTCTTGGTAGTAACGTGTTCCCGTATCTAGTATTTGTTTTGCCAAATTGTCATCGAACCATTCTTATTGACTACAGGAACGGGGCGTCCAACCAGCTGAGAAAATTCATCGTCTGTCGGCTCCCTTCCAAGAACCTGTTTAAATCCATAACGTGTACCTTCCTTTGCCAACGAATCACTATCTTGAATTGTCCCATCCAAGTCCCACAGAACCACTCTGATCAAAAGTGCTACCACCTCAACTCGATTCCTTCGCAAAATCACTCCATTATCCTGCCCGTTAACTTAACGACGACAGTCGTTTAATTTGTCCGGCTGACGTCATGATTGAGCTATCGTTCTCCGTTAGCTTAATTCAAAATCCCCCGTCAGACAGGGGCAATAGCCCCCATCTTGAATATGTTGTTATCTGATGGATTCGCCTTCTATGAAACACTGAACTCTCTTTTACTTAATTTCTTAAATGCAGAGTAATCCTGATCGGACTTAATCAAACTTAATATCTTTTCCGCACATTCTGCTGGACTCAACTCTTCAGTATTTACTTCAAGGTCATATTCATTAAAGGAATATACTTTGTCGAACTGGGAATTTGCTAGTCCAATCCTTCGATCTCCTCTGATTTGCTCTCTTCTTGCGAGTTCTTCTTTCGAGCATATGACACCTACAAATAATGTAGGATAATCAAAAAGTACATCAAGATAATCATTAAACCACTTGTCGTTTTCGATTACGGTATCGACGATTACATTCAGACCCATTTCGGTAAAACAATTTAATTGTCGCGTAGTACATGGAGATTATGGGATCAAATATGATTTGTCCGATAACTTCATCATCCAATTTTCTTACAGGTTTTAAATCTGGAAATTTATTATTAATAAAATCATTGTAATTATGATAAAAATCATCAATGGATAAATGATGAAAAAGAATCTCTTTCTGGTTGGTCAGTTCCATGGAAATACTCGTCTTTCCTGCACTTGAAGTTCCGTTCAACAACACAATAAGCCCTTGCTTCAAACGAACCACCCTTTATATAAGATTTGCGTACCTTTTAGATAAACGTTATATTCACGAAGTGCAGAAAATTATCCAACTCAGAAAACATTCGAGAAAAGATTGAACTCTCCTGTCCACTAGCTTAACGGCTGCTATTTTAGCACAACTCAATGATCCAAGCTTTGAATTCAACGGCTAGTTTTTTTTGTTCTAATCCATTGAACCGCCTGAAGTACGCATCACTTCCCTTTTGGATGACTAAGAGAGCTTTTCATCGCTGAAACAAATCCCTCATCTTCAGCCTTCCCAGTAATTCACTTCATTTTCCAGCTGGTCTCCCCATGCCTCATAAACTTGATTAAAACCAAAAGATCTCAGCATTTTTTCGGAGCTCTAAACAATATGATTTGTTCCTTGGG
This sequence comes from Paenibacillus sp. AR247, assembly GCF_002968895.1. Taxonomy (NCBI): domain Bacteria; kingdom Bacillati; phylum Bacillota; class Bacilli; order Caryophanales; family Paenibacillaceae; genus Paenibacillus; species Paenibacillus sp. AR247. The sequence goes on from NZ_PCZT01000016.1 coordinate 8,145, forward strand.
GTTAGCGGATTTGGATATCGCTGCAAACCGTTCACTTAAAGCTGTCTTCTGCATTGGAAGATGCTCCAAACGATCGAGTAAGATATCGACTCTATCCAAATAAGGGGGGATAAGCTTATTAATACTAAACAAGCAATTGATTAAGCACATGATAGACGATGAAGCCTGCAGTAAAGACCCAAGTTCATTATTTCTTCTTACGGCCTTCATAGATCGGTAAAAAGCATTCAGATAGGCATCCAACCATCTCGTGACATGTCTCTCAGATTCTTGATCAGATAGTGTACAGATTTCATGAATAACCGATGGCAGCCATGTGGTATGGTCAACGATGATTTGAGCAGTTAAAAAGGCGTTTGCTCGCCAATCCGATAATTTTTGAAGCCCTTTAATCTCCTTTTCGCTTATGTAGGATACATCCCATTTCCAAGCCGCGTTGGGAAGACGCAACACGGGCTCGGACTGTTGATAGACGACAAGTAAATCGACATCCGAGTGCTGGTCATGAGCGTCAGCTGAAACCGAACCCATTAAAAGTACACCTAACACATTGGGCTGACTACAATTTTCATATACTAACTGTTTGATTTGATCAATCATACGAACACCCCCACGATTGAATACTTTTTGTTGTCACTATGAATACAAGTTCTTTTACACTCCTTGCGCCTACATATCCCGAAGCAGCGAAGTATTCAGCTCCGCTCTTCCCAGGTAACCACTGCAGATGACAGGGCGGTTAATGATTTCATATAATTTTTTAAGATCCGTAATGTACTCCTCGCTCCAGGTTTCAAACGATTCGAATTCCTCCTTGGAAATTTGGTGGTACTCCGGGGTGTCGGCGATCCCCGTTAAGACCTCATACGCATAGATATCGTCGCCAAACTTTCCTACAGATTGGTATCTGCCTGTTTTCAGACGGATGTAATCAGTGTATCTCAAGGTCATCACTCCATAGGGATCATCATTATCGTACAATTATCATAATCTGCCTTTCAGTACAACACAATCGCAACCGTATAAGACTAAGTTCCTCCATCGTAGAACGCAAAAAAACTCCATCCCCTAAGGGACGAAGTTACTCCGCATACCTTATTTAACTGTCTCCGCCCTCATCCATACGCTGTGCAAATTCGTCCAAAAGCGCACGTACTTCATCGGTAGACGCCGTGCTCATCAATTGATTTCTGAGTTCGCTTGCCCCTCTAAACCCTTTGACATAAATCTTGAAAAAGCGATGAAGAGCTTTGAATGGCCGCGTCTCTAATTGTTGGGAATACTGATCATGGAGATCCAGCTGCAATCTTAAAAGATCAAGGTATTCGCTACTACTATGCTCCCTCGGTTCTTTTTCAAAGGCAAACGGATTTTTAAAAATGCCACGCCCGATCATGATGCCATCCACACCATATTGTTCAGCCAGCTTCAGGCCCGTTTGACGGTCAGGAATATCGCCATTAATCGTGAGCAGCGTATGTGGCGCCACACGATCCCGAAGTGCCTTTACTTCAGGAATCAGCTCCCAATGCGCATCAACTTGGCTCATTTCCTCTCGTGTACGCAAATGGATCGAAAGATTAGCGATGTCCTGCTTCAAAATATGGGTCAGCCAGTCCTGCCATTCATCCACCCTTGTAAAACCAAGTCTGGTCTTTACACTTACAGGCAGTCCTCCTGCTTTGGCGGCTTGGATGATTTCAGCTGCAACCTCTGGGCGGAGAATCAATCCGCTTCCCTTCCCGTTGGATGCCACATTAGGAACAGGACAACCCATATTGATATCAATCCCTTTAAATCCTGCCTTCGCCATCCCGATACTCATCTTTTCAAAATACTCCGGCTTATCGCCCCATATATGTGCAACCATCGGTTGTTCATCCTCGGTAAATAGCAAACGGCCGCGCACACTATGATTGCCTTCTGGATGACAGTAGCTCTCCGTATTCGCAAACTCGGTAAAAAACACATCCGGTCTTCCTGCTTTACTCACGACATGACGAAAAACAACATGCGTTACATCTTCCATTGGTGCAAGTATAAAGAAAGGCCGGGGTAAATCAAGCCAAAAATTATCGTTCACTTCAAACTCAATCCTCTCGTAATAATAAAGCTTCAGCCGTTATCCAAAAATATAACGCCTCATATTTGACTTCTTATCCACTTATATCATGCTTCATAACATAATGATTAAATCAAAGTACACTCGGATTTCCAACCCTTCTGACCATATTATATATCAAATTACTCTGAAATTTTTATATTGTCAGATATAAGAAAAACTCTATCGACGTACCTTCCAAGAAGACAGACCGCGTTTAAAGGAAGTTTTTCTTGCAATATCAGGAAGCCATGGCTCTGGAGTTTATACGTTCTGATATTATAAGAAAAAGAACGAACTCCCCAATCAGAGAAATTCGTTCTTTATTCCAATCATTTAATCATGCCATTCCTATGAAACATAGAAGGTATAGCGCAATTATTATCGTAGGGTTTACAGCTTTCTCAATTCATGCAAAATATTCTCCGGATCCAACCGCTGCATAAAGTCCGGATTCACGTAGGCAGAACGGATGATGCCGGATTCGTCGATCATAAAGGTGGAAGGAATCGGCAGGATCCAGCGGTTCGTCGCGTTATATTCTGCCAGGTCCATGCCCATTTGTTTCATCATGTTCTGGATATAATCCGGAACGTCGTAAAGGATGTTATAGAAAGCAGCCACGAGACCGTTGGTGTCGCTCAGTACTTGGAAGGTCAGCTCTTCTTTCTCCTGCTGGGAAAGCGTATTGTCGGGGCTTTGCGGGCTGACCGCGATCAACTGGCCCCCAAGGGCTTCGATGTCCGGCAGTAGCTTTTGATAAGCCTTCAGCTGACTGTTGCAGAACGGGCACCATCCGCCCCGGTAGAAAGTGAGGACAACAGGTCCTCTGGACAGTTCATCATAAAGGTTCACTGTTTCACCCAAGGCATTCTTGAGTGTAAAGTCTTTGGCCTTCTCCCCCTCCTGCCGGCCGTAAGGAATACCGGATTCCTGCTGCTCCCGGATCTGACGGAACATCTCTGTTTGAATCTCTATAGGGGTATGCGCGATAAATTGCTGTTTGGTTTCCGCTAAAGCTTGAGTTAATGACATATTTTGCTCTCCTTTTTAATGAAAACTTTCTCATAGAAGCAGCCATAAATTAGATAGACTTGCTGGTTATTTGTCAGGTTAAACCTCAATTCATGAAGCTTCATTCGGCAGAAATCTCGGCTGGTGAGGCGAATGCCGCGAGCTTGCTTTGCCTGCGCAGATGGATGATTTGGGCTGTCAAGCCAACGATAAGAATGACGAAGAGACTGCCTTGAGCGCCGAGGAGAATGGGCGAACTCAGATCGGTAACGAAGGGATGGCCGTTAGGAACACGGGTCA
>NZ_PCZT01000017.1:0-29530 GCF_002968895.1 Paenibacillus sp. AR247
CTTCTCTTTCAGCGCCGCTGCTTTATCTCAGCAGCAACTCTTATAATATATCATGTCACCCAGCAATTCGTCAAGCACTTTTTTAATTTCTTTTTCTTTCGCTTCCTGCCAGTCGGGCAGGCTTGTACCTTTTCGAAAGGGGCGAGAATTAATTTACCACAGAATACAGCCACTCGTCAACTACCCCATTAAAGTTATTTTTAAACCATAAAGAAGTGCAACGCCAGGCAGTCCCAACACCGTTACCGTTCCTATCGTTGCTGGATTAAGCGGAATGTATACTTCGGACATCAAGCCTGAGAAATTTACCAGGTAAAGTCCCAGTGCCGCCAACACCAAATGCGCTCCGAACATCGTCAACCAGCCAAATCCCAGCTTTTTCTTAAAGACGATGAACAGAAGCAGAAACAGCGAGACGCCAAGCACACCCCAAATCAACATTTTTACGGTCATGGATCGATCTCCTCCCAATCAAATCGTTATAAATACAACATTACCTCCACTAAATTAATGGGACATCGTCCGGGTGCCCATCCCTCTGGCCGCCGCCGATGCTTCCCTTGTTATCATTTGCACGCGGTTGAGGCCAATGTCTTTGGCTTGCTTCAAATGCATTTGATACTTGCGCTCCGCTGCTTCCAGCATATAAATGGCATAATCGATCTGATCTTGTCCGAGTGCCTCCTCAAACCGCAGCCTAGCGCGTTCCCATTCCGCATGAGCATTTTGGACATCGTTGTAAACGATCCACTTCTCTTCCTGTTCCTCTTTGTACTGCTGGGCAGACATTCCTGATTTATTCCTCTTGAACCAAGTCATGTCCCAGACCCCTCCCTTGTCCACGAAAGTTACGGGCGGCTAAAGTACAGGTACCTCACACCGTCTCCATTCTCATACTTATTCGGGAAAGGGACAAACTTAGAACAAAAAAGAGCCTACCGAAGAGGCTCCTTCTATAAGTGCACGATTCAAATGTCAAAACGCTAAACACTAAGCAACTTCAGTTCAATTGACGCCGTCCTTCCAATGCCTTCGACAAGGTTACCTCATCTGCGTACTCCAGGTCCCCGCCTACCGGCAGACCATGCGCGATACGCGTCACAACGATTTCAAAAGGGCGTACCAGCCGCGAAATGTACATCGCCGTCGCTTCCCCTTCGATATTCGGATTCGTCGCTAAAATAAGCTCCTTGACCCGCTCATCGCTAAGCCGGGTAAGCAGTTCCTTCAGCCGAATATCATCGGGACCGATTCCCTCCATCGGAGAGATGGCTCCCTGAAGAACGTGATAATAACCGTTGAATTCCTTGGTCCGCTCCATGGCAACAAGATCTTTGGGATCCTGCACTACGCAAATGACAGACGGATCGCGCGTTTTATCCTGGCAAATCCGGCACGGATCGGTGTCTGTAATATTGCAGCATACGGAACAGTAGGTGAGATTCCGCTTGACGCTGACCAGGGCCTTGGCAAAGTCAATGACGTCGTCCTCTTTCATGTTCAGCACATGAAAAGCAAGCCGGGCCGCGGTTTTCGGCCCGATGCCCGGCAGTCGCGTAAACGCATCGATCAGCTTCGAGATCGGTTCGGGATAATACAAAGCGCAGGATCTCCTTCAGCTTTAAATTTAGAACAAGCCAGGAATTTTCATTCCGCCTGTAAATTTGCCCATGTCGGCATTCGCAATTTCGTCCGCTTTACTTAGCGCATCGTTCACGGCAGTCATCACTAGATCCTGCAGCATTTCCACGTCGTCCGGATCAACAGCCTCCGGCTTAATCGTAATGGAGAGCAGTTTTTTGTGGCCGTTCATTTCCACGGTAACCACGCCGCCGCCGGATGTACCTTCAACCTTTTTGTCAGCAAGCTCTTCCTGCGCCTTGAGCATTTGCTCCTGCATTTTTTTCACTTGCTTCATCATTTGATTCATATTATTCATGGGTCATCTCTCCTTTAATTAATTGAGTGCACTTCAAGGTGCGGTTAATCTTTTATGACAACGAGGTCTTCTCCAAACATCTGGAGCGCCTCATCAATCCATGGTTTTGAATTCGGATCCTTCGATTCATGCTCGTGCTCAAGCTTCAGCTCTTCCTTGGGCTGCGCAGCCCCTTCCATCGAGGTGCTCCAATCCCGCTGCATCATGGTAACCAAATGATACGGTTTGCCGAGCACGGAGTGCAGCACGCCCTCGATCACCTGCTTATTGGCCGGCTTCTCGGTCGTTTCCCGGTGGATATTATTTTTAAAGGCAACCAGCACGGCGTCATCAGTCGCGGAAACCGGCTCGCCGTCCATAAACCAGGCATGGACCGTCACCTTCTCCTCCTTGACTCCTTGCAGAATATGAGCCCACTGGCGCTGGATCTCCATGAATTCAGGACTTCCCTTACTTGCTACAAACTGATCCATATTCGCCGGAATCTTCGCGGCCGACGACATGCGCGGGGCCGGCGGAGCTGCAGGCCTGGATGGTCCGCTATTACCAGCGGCCGGAGCCGCACCGGACTTGATGAAGCGCTCGAGCTTCTTCTCCAGAGAAGCGACCTGCTGCTTGAGCTGATTGATCACAGCCGAATCGGCCGCCGCCTCCTGAGGACGATCGCTGTCTCCCGCTTCACGGGGAATGCCGCACAGCTTGAGCAGTGCAACCTCGAACAAGGTCTGAGGCTGGGAAGCATATTTCATTTCACTCTGATAATGATTGAGCGTATCGATCATTTGGAACAGCTGCTTGCGGGAAAAGGCAGAAGCCATCTCCTTGTATTCTTCCGGATGAAGGACACGGTCCGTGAGCTTGTCTGCCTGCGGAATCATCTGGATCATCAATAAATCGCGGAAATAATACAGCAGGTTCTCCATGCATTTATCGGCGCTCTTGCCTTCCTGCATAAAACCTTCCACCAGCATGAGCACCTGGCCCACGTCACCTTCCAGAATGGCCTGTGCAAGTTTGCCGAATTGCTCCGAAGCAATCCCACCGGTCATACTCAGCACTTGTTCATAAGATACATGACCGCCGGTAAACGACGCAATCTGATCCAAGATGCTCAGCGCATCCCGCATCCCGCCGTCGGATAGCCTTGCTATATATTGAAGCGCTTCATTCTCCGCTTCAATGCCTTCTTCCTGTGAAATCTGTCTTAACCGATCCGTCTGCTCCTCCAGGGATACCCGGCGGAAATCAAAGCGTTGACACCGTGATATAATCGTCGCCGGCAGCTTGTGCGGTTCGGTCGTCGCCAAAATAAACATCACGTGCGGAGGGGGTTCCTCCAGCGTCTTCAGAAGCGCATTAAACGCCTCTGTCGTCAGCATATGCACTTCGTCAATAATATAAACCTTCTGCCTTACTTCGGTCGGTGCGTACTTCACTTTCTCGCGAAGATCGCGGATTTCTTCCACGCCGCGGTTAGAAGCAGCGTCAATTTCCTGAACGTCCATCACCGCACCCGAAGTAATTCTGCGGCAGGATTCGCATTCATTGCACGGCTCCGCTGCTGGTCCACGCTCGCAGTTCACCGCTTTGGCCAAAATTTTGGCCGCGCTGGTTTTACCGGTTCCGCGCGGGCCGCTGAACAGGTAGGCATGGGAAACCCGCTGTTCGCGGATCGCGTTCTGCAGCGTTTGAATGATATGCTGTTGTCCCACCATGTCCTGGAACGACTGAGGCCGCCAGGCACGGTACAACGCTATATGTTCCACTTCGCTTACCCTCTTTCAACTTCCACTAAGCGTGGGTTCGTTGCCTCATCATTATACTATAATCCGACGCCTTGCAAAACGTCCAACACGCATGTTTCAGCAGGGTTTTACCTGTCCGCTGCCTGTGTCTGTGACCGAAAGTCCGCCATGGGAACATCCGGAATAAATAAAAAGCATCTTTACCACCTGATGGCAAAGATGCTGAAATAATTGTCAAGTTTAAGCCGTGCACCTGTTATTGATGATTGCGATCCGAGTGGCTCCCCTGCGTAACAACTCGGGCTAGGCTATCCTCCGGCACAAGAGTGATCTTGCTTATGGCTGCTTCCTTCCGGACCTGACCAGGTTCACAAGTACTCATTGCGGAGGACCCAACCGTCAACATTGCACGCAGGGACCAAACCTCACATCGACAATACCTCTAACAGGAATTCAACCTCGCTACAGCGGATTGCGAGTTACAGGGCACCGCTACCTCCCCATCTAGCACGGTGAAAATAAGTATATCGCATGCCTGTACAAAAAGCAACCACCCGGCAGAAAGTGGATAAACGCTCAAAAATAAATCTATTATTCTCGTTCCATATTCATCTAGCAAACGTTTATTGATATAGTGGTTCTATACCACAACCAATCCTACACATACGATTTAAAAAGGAAAGGAACATCGCGCATGAATAAAGCAACCAAAACCGCATTGTGCCTGCTCATTGCAGCCACTGCCTGGAGCGGTATCGGCCAGAAGCCGGCAAGCGCCGCTGCACCCGTCAGCATCGTACTGGACGGCTATCCGCTGCCTTTCCCGGCTGCACCTAAAGTCGTTCAAGGAACTACACTTGTGCCCTTCCGGGCTATCTCCGAAGCGCTGGGCATCAGCGTGCAGTGGAATGCCTCGGCCAAGCAGATCACAGCAGTAAAGACAGACAAGGATTCCACGAAAAAGGTCGTTCTGACCGTCGGCAGCCGCAGCGCGACCGTAGACGGGACCAAAACGGCGCTGACCGTAGCTCCCCAAATGGCCGGAGGAAGTGTCCTAATTCCGCTCAGCTTCTTCAGCCAGCAGTTCGGCGCCGGCGTCAACTGGGATCAGGCCACGCATACCGTTACTATCGTGTCCCCCCAAGAAAAATGTATACGCTGGCCTTTTACGCCATCTCGTCGTTTTCGTGAGTCGAGCCTGATTCCAAGCTTCGACGCAGCCGCCTTTGGCTGGAGCCGCATTGACGACCAAGGCCGGTTCACAACGACAGGCCAGGATTTCAAATGGCCGCAAGCGGCCGGCGATGTGACGCCGGAGAGCCTCGTCAGCTCCGCTGCTGCAGCCGGCACCACCCCTTATTTGATGGTATTTTCCGGCGATACCAAACTGGAACTGACGAAGGCGACCCAGGATCCTGAGCTTCAGGCAAACCTGATTCAGCAGATGGTAGATACGGCCAAAACCAACGGATTCCAAGGCATCCTGCTGGACTTGGAAGGACTCGGGCTTACGGGGGACGCAGCGACTGTACAGGCATCCTATAATGCTTTCGTTCAAAAAGCAGCGGCCGCTACTCACGCCCAGGGCCTGAAGCTGTCGATCGCCCTGCCGCCTCTGAACGGTTCTTTTCATGGATACGATTATAAAAAGCTTGGCACGCTGGCCGATGAGCTTATCGTCATGGCTTATGCCTATACCGATGAGAAAAACCCGCAGCCTAACGACAAAGTGGATGCGGCCATCCAGCTTGCGCTCAAACAGGTGCCTGCCAGCAAACTAGTTCTCGGCGTTAACCTTGCCAGCGAAAACGAAAACACCGTGAACACCAAAATTGGCCTTGCCAAACGGTACAATCTGAAAGGTATCGCCTTATGGCGCCTCGGCTTTAATAAAACCAACGTATGGGCAAAAATCGGCCAATCGGTCGACTTGAACAATTAAGACGCGGAATCCATGCATGGTGCGTAAAAGGAAGGTTTCTTACGGAATACGGGATCGGAGTTTATTGTAATTATATTGATCTTATTAAAGAAAAAATCCCCGGTTCATCGAACCGGGGATTGTCATTTGTTAAAAATATAACGGATCTATGCTGCCAGGCAGCAATTACATTCCGTATTTCTTCTTAAATCTATCAACACGGCCGCCAGCATCCAGGAATTTCTGTTTACCAGTGAAGAACGGATGGCAGTTGGAGCAGATTTCGACGCGAAGCTCTTCTTTCACCGAACCCGTTTCGAACGTGTTGCCGCATGCGCAAGTTACCGTAGTAACGTGGTATTTTGGTTGAATTTCTGTTTTCATGACTTTCACCTCTTTTTGCCCTGAGCCTCAGGCGGACCCAGAGTTATGTTGACACATAAATTCATTATAGCAGGGACGCGCCTATAAATCAATGGTTTCTTCCCGTTCCAGGCGCTGCCGGATTAAGACAGAATCGGCTTTTTCGGGCGGATCAAGCTTGGAGGCGGAACATGGGTATAGGAACCGATGACCACATCCGGAAGCTCCGCTTGGAAAATTTCAATCGCCTGCTTCATCCCCAAAATTTCGCCTTTGGCCGGCGGGATCAATTCCAAATAGCTCTCGGGATCAATGTTCAAGTTGCGCAGCTGAATCAGCTTCAGATTGGTCCGGCGCGCAAACTCCACCATCGCCTCGATTTCTCTTCGCGGTCTGTGACGCCAGGGAAATCAAATAGTTGATGGACGTGTAAACGCCTTGGTCCGACGCATACTTCAGCGATTTCTCCACATTGGCAAGCGTGTAACCACGCGGCTTATAGTAGGCGTTGTAATGGTCGTCCAGCGCGCTGATCGTGCTCACCCGCATCAGGTCCAGACCCGCATCGACGATGCCGCGGATGAAATCCGTCAGGCCGGCATTCGTGTTGATATTAATATATCCCATATCCGTGATCGAACGCACCTCGCGCATCGCTTCAATGATGATTTTGGCCTGCGTGGAGGGTTCGCCTTCGCAGCCTTGTCCGAAGCTGATGATCGACTCCGGCGTTTTTAAATGCTCCAGCATAATTTGAACGAGCTCGTCCACCCTCGGTTTGAAATTCATCCGGGTCTGGGGCGCCACAAATCCGCTGTCATCCGGTTGTTCTGAGATACATCCGAAGCAGCCGGCATTACAAGAATAAGATACCGGAACAGCCCCTTCCCATCGATTCAAAAAGGTATTGGATGCGGTCAGACATTCATAACCGAGCGCACAATTGGACAAATGCTGGTACAGCCGGTTCTCCGGATACTTCTCCGTCAGGCGCTTCACGCCGAGCTCCAATTCCTCTACATCGCAGTTCAGCGGGTTCCACTTCTCCGGGTCGTCCGACAGTCTGCCCGTCGTGTAAAATTGCCCGTCCTTCCACACGACAGCCGAGTAACCAAAGAGCGGCAGCTTGTATTCCTTGTCTGTCTTCACATAGCCGGGCAGGCATAACCGGGTGTATCCCTGCGGGAGCAGTGCCCCCACAGCCTGAGCGTCTCCCGGGAGCGCCGTCATCTCACCCGTTTCCGGATCCATACCGATGGCACGGGTGTTGGGGAGGCCGACCAGCGTCGCGCCTTCCGGCAGGGGAATCAGCTCATCTTCCATAATTTCCACGATCATATCCGCGCTGCGGCCGAGACCGTACAGTGTGGGATGATCAAATACGTTGCCTTTTTCATCGGCATATACCAGATACATGATGTTCTCCTCTTTATGCTAAATTTAAGTCAGCGGCACGGAAGCCGTCGACGGGCGTGAGGTGCGCCGGTTGCTGCTGTGGCTGTTCGAGGACGATGAGGAACTGCGGCTATGGCCGTTTCCTGCTCCATGCACGTCAAAGGAAGCCAAAAATTCGGCATTGGTTTTGCAGTCACGCAATTTCTTCAAGAATCCCTCCACGAAGTCGGCGGATTCGTTCATATTTTTACGGATCGCCCAAATGGTATCGAGCTCATCCTTCGTTAACAGCACTTCTTCACGACGCGTTCCCGAACGGCGGATATCGATGGCCGGGAAAATGCGGCGCTCGGCCAGCTTGCGGTCCAGGTGCAGCTCCATGTTGCCGGTTCCCTTAAACTCTTCATAAATGATATCGTCCATCCGCGAACCGGTATCAATCAGCGCTGTGGCCAAAATGGTCAGACTGCCGCCTTCCTCCACGTTCCGGGCAGAACCAAAGAACCGCTTCGGACGATGGAATGCCGCCGGATCGATACCGCCGCTCAGCGTACGTCCGGATGGCGGGATGACCAGGTTGTAAGCACGGGCCAGACGGGTGATGCTGTCCATCAAAATGACAACGTCCTTCTTATGCTCAACCAGACGCAGCGCGCGTTCAAGCACCAGTTCCGCAACCTTGATGTGGTTCTCCGGCAGCTCATCAAACGTTGACGCAACCACCTCTCCTTTTACGGAACGTTGCATATCCGTCACTTCCTCAGGACGTTCGTCAATCAGCAGTACAAAAAGTTCAATCTCGGGATTGTTGGTGGAAATGCTGTTGGCAATTTCTTTTAAGAGGAGCGTTTTACCTGCTTTTGGAGGTGCAACGATCAAACCGCGCTGTCCCAGACCGACCGGGGCGAGCAAATCCATAATTCGAGTAGACAAATGGTTAGGGGATGTTTCAAGCACAAGTTTCTTTTGCGGATAGAGAGGAGTCAGTGCCGGAAAGTGTAACCGTTCGGATGCCGTCTCCGGGCTCTCCCCGTTGACCGCATTGACTTGCAGCAAACCGAAATACCGCTCGTTCTCCTTCGGTGCGCGGCACTTCCCTGATACCAAGTCTCCCGTACGAAGGTCGAATTTACGAATCTGGGAGGCGGAGATATAAATGTCCTCGGTGCTTGGGAGGTAATTGATCGGCCTTAGGAAGCCGTAACCTTCCGGGAGAATCTCGAGCACACCTTCCATAAACATAAGTCCGCTCTGTTCGGCCTGCGCTCTCAAAATAGCAAAAATCAGTTCTTTCTTCTTCAACTGACCGTAATAAGGGATCTGGTACTTCTTCGCCAGTTTGTACAATTCGGTCAGCTTCATTTCTTCCAAATCGGCAATTTGTAAATCCATGTAATAACCACCTATTCAATTTTATAAGTCCTGACAAGAGCTTAGCATCAATTGGATGAAGACGCTAATCTATGAGTCTATGAAAATCCTCATTAGGATAGGATTACCCAAATTAGAAGGAGATATGCAGGTCATGATGAAAAAATCAGCTTCATTCAATCTATTTCCCGCATTCTCCTAATATTACAGCACCCTGATTATTGCTCGCGCCAAACATCGGCGCCAAGCATCCGTAGATTGCTGACGAGGTGATCGTAACCCCTGTCGATGTACTCCACGCCAGTCACTTCCGTCACGCCTTCCTCGACTGTAAGGCCGGCGATCACCAGCGCAGCCCCCGCTCTGAGGTCGGAAGCCTTGACTTTGGCCGCATTAAGGCGGCTCTTCTCGATACCAGCTCCGGCACATGCTTAAACCGGTTGCTGTAGCAAAATCGCTGAGCACGCTTACGCCTTCGGCCTGGGTTAGCAGACTGGTCATTGGCGATTGTAAATCTGTAGCAAATCCTGGGTATATCAGTGCTTTCACATCGACATGGCCATATGATGGACTCCCCATCACGCGAATGCTCTCGTCGAGCTCCTCGATTTGGACCCCCATCTCCAGCAGCTTGGCTGTGACAGCTTCCAAATGCTTAGGAATAATATTGTCGATCAATACGTCACCGCGCGTTGCCGCGGCGGCAATCATATATGTTCCCGCCTGGATCCGGTCCGGGATGATGGAATGGCGGCAGCCGTGCAGCTCGGATACGCCTTCGATACGAATCGTTTCCGTGCCGGCGCCTTTAATAATGGCTCCCATGGAGTTCAGAAGCGTGGCCACATCTATAATTTCAGGCTCTTTCGCCGCATTTTCAATAATTGTGGAGCCTTTGGCTCTGGCAGCCGCCAGCATAATGTTAATCGTCGCGCCTACGCTGGATACGTCGAGGTAAATTTTTGCCCCGCGCAGCTCCTTCGCATGGAGATGAATCGCGCCATGCTCGTTCGTCACGGTCGCGCCCAGCGCTTCAAAACCTTTAATATGCTGATCGATCGGACGGGGCTCGAAATTGCATCCTCCCGGCAGACCGACGACAGCCTCCTTAAACCGGCCAAGCAGCGCACCCATCATATAATAGGAGGCTCTTAGCTTCTTCACCGGCCCGTTGGGCATCGGAATGGATACGATCCGCGAAGGATCGATGTTCATCTGGCTGCCATCCCAAGACACCTTTGCCCCAAGCTCTTCCAGTATTTCTGCATAAACCGCCACATCACTAAGCAGCGGCAGGTTGTCCAGTATTACTTCGGACTCCGCCAAAATAGCCGCGGGAATCAACGCGATGGCGCTGTTCTTCGCCCCACTGATTGAAACGGTGCCTTGCAGTGGGCGTCCACCGCTGATCATCAATTTTTCCATAAGCTAAGGTTCCCCCCACATACTTCGCAGCCGCAAAATAGTTCTGTGTCCATTTTGGTGTATGAAATGGAAAAACACCGGCTAAGCGGTGTGCTTTCCATTCCTTGCTATTCAATTGGGCGCCCCGGAACGGGGCAGCCCTCTATATCATGAACCACACCGTAGGGCTGGGCCCTACTTCAAACCTTGTATAACATTAAGCCTGGTTGTTGGATCCAAACTCACGGATTTTGCCGACAACAGTTGCCTTGATGGCATCGCGGCCTGGAACGATGTATTTACGCGGATCGTATACGTCCGGTTTAGCAGCAAGAACTTCACGCACCGCTTTGGTGAACGAGATTTGGTTCTCGGTGTTGACGTTGATTTTGGATGTGCCCAAAGAGATGGCTTTCTTGATATCATGCGTCGGGATGCCTGTCCCGCCATGAAGAACGAGCGGAAGGTTCACGGCGTCGCGAATCTCTTCCATTTCTTTAAACCCGAGGTTTGGTTCGCCTTTGTAAGGTCCATGAACAGAGCCAAGCGCCGGAGCCAGTGTGTCGATTCCGGTTTCTTTGACGATGCGTACGCAGTCATCCAGTTTGGCATACATAACAGATCCGACTACGTCATCTTCCTGACCACCGACCATTCCAACTTCGGCTTCAACGGAAACCCCTTTGGAATGCGCGTATTCAACAACTTTACGCGTCGTTTCGATGTTGGTGTCGATCGGGCTGTGAGAGTCATCGATCATGACGGACGTAAATCCAGCGTCGATCGCTTCCTTACATTTGTCGAAGCTTGAACCGTGGTCCAGGTGAATGGCTACGGGAACCGTAATCTTCATATCATGAAGCAGGCCTTCCACCATTTTTACAACGGTATAGAATCCGCCCATATGACGAGCCGCGCCTTCGGATACGCCCAGGATTACCGGGGATTTCTCTTCTTCGGCGGCAGCAAGAATCGCTTGCGTCCACTCAAGGTTGTTGATGTTGAATTGACCAACCGCATACTTCCCTTGAAGTGCTTTGTTTAACATGTCTGTCATGGATACTAATGGCATGGTTCCAATCCTCCTAAAAAGTGTTTGTCTGATCTAAGGGTTTTAAGCCGAAATTCACATTGCATTCAGCGCTATTATACCACATCATATTGTAAATGCTAAACAAGCATTTGAAATTAAGCAGATATAGGAAGGGCAGGGCAAAAAAAAGAATTCTGCCGGGTCAGCAGAATTCCATCGCTTTAGCCAAATTGAACCGGGCTGTCTTTGAGCTGCATGTTTACCGCCACCCGCATCTCATCGATATCGAACGGCTTCGTAAAGTGCATGAGTGCTCCAAGCTCGGTCGCTTCCTTGATCATATCAAGCTCTCCGTAGGCCGTCATCATGATCACTTTGATGGATGGATTCATTTCCTTGATGTGCTTCAGGATTTCAAGCCCGTCCATTCCGGGAATCTTCATATCGAGCAGAACCAGATCCGGCGATTCCTTCTCCACAATTTCCAGTGCAATCTTGCCGTTGGCCGCCTGAAACGTCGTATAACCTTCACTGTTGAACACTTCCATGAGCAAAATCCGAATACCGTTCTGGTCATCGACGATCAATACCTTTTTGTTATCCACTCAACTTACCTCCCAACAATCAGCTGCGTCCGAATCAAACCCCTAATTCCTAACTAATCTGTTAATTCCATACTCCTGCAATCTCCATTTAAAGGTATTCGCCTTCTAGATACAAATTCCTGCAACTTCATATAAATGAAAAATGGGCCTCCTGAGGGAGACCCATAGCTGTATATTAACGTTCTACTTGCAGCGCAGCCTTCACGAATTCACGGAACAACGGCTGCGGACGATTCGGACGTGACGTGAATTCCGGATGGAACTGCACAGCCAGGAACCAAGGATGGCCCGGAAGTTCCACAATTTCCACCAGACGTCCGTCCGGGGACGTTCCGGAAATGCGCAAGCCCGCTTTTTCAACCTGCTCGCGGTACTCATTGTTGAACTCATAACGATGGCGGTGTCTCTCGTAGACGAGCTCGTCATTGTAGCACTGCATCGCCAAGGAGCCCTCGGCCAGCTTGCAAGGATACAATCCAAGGCGCATCGTTCCGCCCAGATCTTCAATATCCTTCTGCTCCGGAAGCAGGTCGATCACCGGATACTCGGTGGACGGGTTGATCTCCGAGCTGTTCGCTCCTTCGAGTCCCAGCACGGAACGGGCGTATTCGATCACAGACACCTGCATGCCGAGGCAAATGCCGAAGAACGGAATTTGCTTCTCACGGGCGTAACGGATCGCCGATACTTTACCCTCAATCCCGCGGTCACCGAAGCCGCCTGGAACCAGAATGCCGCCGATGCCGTGCAGCAGCTCGCCCACGTTCTCATCGGTCACTTCTTCCGCGTTCACCCAGCGGACTTTCACATCGGCGTTTGCGTCAAAGCCTGCATGGGAAAGGGACTCAACCACACTCAAATAAGCGTCATGCAGAGCGACATATTTGCCGACGATGGCGATTTCCACCGTTTTCTCCAGCTTGTTAATGCGATCCACAAGGCTTTCCCACTCGGTCATGTCCGGCTTCGGCGTCGTCAGCTTCAAGTAGTTGACCACGATCTCGTCGAGCCCTTCATCGCGAAGGTTCAGTGGTACCTCGTAAAGCGTAGATGCGTCGCGGCACTCAACGACCGCACTTTCGTCGATATCGCAGAACAGTGCGATTTTCGCCTTCATATCCGCAGACAGCTCATGCTCCGTCCGGCATACGATCACATTCGGCTGAATGCCGATGCTGCGCAGTTCCTTCACGCTGTGCTGGGTCGGCTTGGTTTTCACTTCACCTGCAGCTTTAATGTAAGGAATCAGCGTCACGTGGATGTACATCACATTCTCGCGGCCAATTTCACTCTTGATCTGACGGATGGCCTCAAGAAACGGTAAACTTTCAATGTCGCCGACGGTTCCGCCGATTTCCGTAATCACGACGTCAGAGCCTGCTTCGCGGCCTGCACGGAACACCCGCTCCTTAATTTCGTTCGTGATATGTGGAATGACCTGAACCGTTCCGCCCAAATATTCCCCGCGGCGTTCTTTGCTGATCACCGAAGAGTACACTTTCCCCGTCGTGACATTGCTGTTCTTGGACAGGTTGATGTCGATGAATCTTTCGTAGTGCCCCAGATCAAGGTCAGTCTCGGCGCCATCGTCCGTTACGAATACTTCACCGTGCTGGTAAGGACTCATGGTGCCGGGGTCTACGTTCAAATACGGATCGAATTTCTGGATCGTCACCTTTAAACCCCTATTTTTAAGCAGCCTTCCGAGTGAAGCGGCGGTAATCCCTTTACCCAAGGAAGACACGACCCCGCCCGTCACAAAAATATACTTTGTCACTGTAAAAACCCTCCTATTAAAGTCCAGAAATTCAGGCGACATATGATGTTTAGCGTAACCCAATTCACGTTTTTTCATCGGAATCGGGCCGAAACAAGTTTGTTGCTTTCTCTCTCTGTGAACAACAATGCGCCATTTGAAATCAAATGGCACAATTGGGTAATCGACATTATATAGATTGAACTAAAAAAGACGAATCATTTCCATTCCATTCCCAGTTCATCTACCCCCGCGAATATGGTGGAAGGAGAGTTCCGCTTCCATGACATACCGCATTAAAAAACAAAAAAGTGACACCCGTAGTACGGGGCACTTTTTATTATTTTACGCATATTTAAATCTCAATCATAAGCCCATGCAATAGTTTACTCTGTGCCTTGTCCCCTGTCAAGAGAGGATTGGCGATTCTGCGGATGGAATTAATCTTCGTCCTCATCGAGGTCGTCTTCTTCTTCCTCTTCCTCATCCTCTTCAACGGCGTCTTCATCTTCCAGGTCCTCGTCGTCGAGCATCACGTCTTCGTCTTCTTCCACTTCTTCCTCGGAATCGTCATCGGAATAGATGTCGTCATGATCCTCGTCGATCCGGTCGAAATCATCGTCGCTGTCCTCAGCAAACGTATCTTCCTCGTCCGTGAAATCGTCATCCTCATCATCGTCGTCATCGTTAATGATGCGCGGACGCTTGGCGCTGCTGATCGGATCTTCGGAGCGGTCGATCGGATACCAGCGCTTGAGTCCCCACAGGTTCGTTCCTACGCAGGCAAACCGGCCGTCGATATTAATTTCTGTATATAGCTGCGCAACGGTCTCTTTAACTTCTTCATCCGTCAAACCGCGAAGCTTGGCTACCTCTTTCATCAGGTCGAGATAATAAAACGGCGTATTCGCCGCCTTCAAAATGGCAAAGGCCAGGTCGACCATTGGCATTTCCCGGATTCTCTCGGGATCCATTTTAAGCTGGAGTGAGTTACTCACTTACGGACACTTCCTCTCACGCAAAGTTCACCTTATATATCGTTACTTATAACAACATATCCATTATCAAAACTAAGTAAAACCTATTTATAAATAAAATGCAAGTTTTAAGTGCATAAAGGAAGACTGCAAGGTTGTCCTAAAAAAGGCGAATGAAAAGGCGGAGTATCCTCCGCCTTCCGACTGTATCCGCCCACGAAGGAGAAACTCCTCACGGGACCTGGAAAGAGACGCCCATGGCCTCTTCAGTCTATATTATGTCCGCCTCCGGTTTTTGACATCGGGGCAGGGCCTATTTCGTCAAAAAAGGGCATGTTCCCACTCCTGCCGCACTCCCCGCTCATACAATGCAAAAGCAGGGTTCATTATGAGGGGGACTGCCCAACATGGACTACACCAATTTTATCCAGATGCTGCTTGAAGATATGGAGAGTCCCGTATCGTCCGGAGAAAAAAATATTATCAGGTTTCGCGAACCGCGGCATTTCTATGCCTGTCAGGATCGGCTGCAGACGCTTCACCTTCGGTATCCGAACATGCCCGGCATCCAGGTGTCCGATCTCCTCGAGGCCATGATCGCTCCGTTTCCGGTCAGCAGCAGGTTGATGTCCAAGTATCATGACGATCTTATTATTGAAGAAGACACCCAAATGCAGGTCCATACCTTGGTGAACAACAAAGTCAACCAAAGCCCAGGCATTCCGTACGGAGTCAAGCAAATTCAGGCTCCCAAAGCCTGGTCCACTTCGACGGGCTACCGCATCCGGATTGGAGTGATCGATACCGGGGCCGACTACTATCATCCCGATCTGCGCCAGTCGCTGGCCAAAGGGATCAATCTGCTGCACCGGCATCTGCTGCCGCTCGATGACAACGGGCACGGCACCCACATTGCAGGAACCATTGCTGCCGCGAACGGTCCCGACGGCATGATCGGCGTCGCCCCGCGGGCCATGATTTTTCCGGTCAAAGCCTTCGACAACAACGGATCCGCCTATGTCTCGGACATTATCCAGGGGATCGACTGGTGCGTCCGCAACCGCATGCACATCATCAATATGAGTTTCGGCATGAAGACCAAAAGCAAGGCGCTGCTGGACATCGTCGGCAAGGCCTATACGGCCGGGATCTCGATCGTCGCCTCGTCCGGCAATGACGGGAAACGGCGAAGCATCGACTATCCTGCAAGGTACGGGCAGACCATATCCGTGGGAGCGACCGACCGGAACCGCCGCATCGCCAGCTTCAGCAACCGCGGCGACCTCATCGATATTTATGCGCCGGGCGATAAAATCATTTCTTCCTGGACGCGCGGCAAGTACCACGAGATGAGCGGCACCTCCATGGCGACTTCGCATGTCAGCGGATCAATCGCGCTGCTGCTTGCCCAAAATCCCGACCTGTCGCCGGCTGAAATTAAAGAGCTCCTCGTCGCAACCGCCACGCCGCTGCGCCCGAGAAAAGGGCAATCCCGCGTCGTGCACACCGGTGAAATCAATGCCTACCGGCTGCTGCGTGAAGGCATCAAACGCAAAAATAATCCAAGCTAGACGAGAGCGGCCTGTACCGCTCAGGACAAACGGAGCTTCTGCTCACGTACATGCCAAATAACTACAATATTTAGCATTTGTTGAAAAAGGCCGTCTCCGGCAAATACCGGAGACGGCCTTTCATATGTTCGGCGTATTCAAAAGGGGAAGAAGGAATTACATCTTCTCCGGAGCGGATACGCCCACGATTCTCAGCACGTTGGCGATAACGGTCCGCACAGCGCCGAGCAGGGCGAAGCGTGCCTGCGTTTGAGCGGCATCTTCAGTGATAACGCGCTGCGCCTTATAGTAGCTGTGGAAAAGGGAGGCCAAGTCATACACGTAGCGGATCATCCGGTGCGGCGCGTAGCCCGCTGCAGCAGTGGCGATTTCCTCCGGCAGCTCGCCGATTTTACGGAGAAGGTCATACTCATGCTCCGTGTTCAGCACCGTGAGGTCCACTTCGGACAGCGGGAGCAGCGCAACGCCCTGCTCTTCCGCCTGACGGTAAATGCTGCAAATCCGGGCGTGCGCGTACTGCACATAGAACACCGGATTTTCGTTGGACGTCGAAATGGCCAAATCCATGTCGAAATCGAGATGGGAGTCCATGCTGCGCATCGTGAAGAAGTAGCGGATGGCGTCGATGCCGACCTCTTCCATCAGGTCCTCCATCGTTACGGCTTTCCCCGTACGCTTGGACATCTTGACCTTCTCCCCGTTCTGGAACAGGCTGACCATCTGCGCGATGAGCACGGTCAATTTGTCGGGATCGTTGCCGATGGCCTGCATGGCTGCTTTCATCCGCGGGATATAGCCGTGGTGGTCGGCTCCCCAAATATTGATCATGCGGTCATAGCCGCGGTTGTATTTGTCCCGGTGATACGCGATATCCGGTGTCAGGTACGTATAGGTGCCGTCATTTTTCACCAATACACGGTCCTTGTCGTCCCCATATTCGGTCGTCCGCAGCCAAGTGGCGCCGTCCTGCTCGTACACCTGGCCTTTGGCTTTCAGTTCGTCTAGGGATGCTTCAACGAGCCCCTTCTCGTACAGGGAAGTCTCGCTGAACCATTCGTCAAAATGTACCCGGAAGCGTGCCAAATCGCGTTTGATTTTGCCAAGCTCTTTCTCCAGGCCATACGAACGGAAGAACGCCGTCCGCTCGCCCGGATCCATAGACAGCAGGGAATCGCCCTTCTCGGCGACGAGGTCCTTGGCAAACCCCTTGATATCCTCGCCGTGGTATCCGTCCTCAGGCATTTCCGCCTCCTGTCCGAGCGCCTGCAGGTACCGGGCTTCGATCGATTTGCACAGGTTTTCGACCTGGTTGCCCGCATCGTTGATATAGTATTCGCGGGTTACTTCATACCCGGCAAAGTCTAAAATGTTGCACAGGGCGTCGCCCACGGCGGCTCCCCGGGCATGTCCCAAGTGCAGGCTGCCGGTCGGATTGGCGCTGACGAACTCGACCTGCACGCGCTGTCCCTGACCGAGCTCTACGCGTCCATAGTCTTTCCCCTGTGTGTAGACCTGCTCGATGACGGGGTACAGATAGCTTTTGTTCAGCGTAAAGTTAATGAAGCCCGGGCCGGCGATTTCGGCCTTCTCGATGGACGCCTTCTTTACGTCGATATGCTCCAGGATCGCTTCAGCGATCTGGCGCGGGTTTTTCTTGGCGATCCGGGTCAGCTGCATCGCGGCGTTGGTGGCCAGGTCCCCGTGAGATTTATCTTTCGGCACCTCAAGCGTAATGCTGGGGAGCTCTTCACGGCTGGCCAGCCCGGCGGCGACCACCGCGTCCTTGACCGCCTCCAAAACCAGCTGGTGAATCTGTTCGAGTGGATTGAGTGTCATGATTGATTATCCTCCTGTATAAAAAAGCTGATGGTGAAATGCCCTGTGCATTCCTCGTATACATATAGATCGTACGCCCAGCTGATTTCCCCTGTCATTCCGTCCAGGTCCATCTTAAGGGAACGCGTATCCGTCGATAGGTTAAAGGACGTATAAGGCGAACGGTAAAAGCCGGGAAGCCGCTGCCCCTCCTGAAAAGACTGCTCGGATTCCACGGCGCCGTGCCGGATCATTTTCAGGCTGTTTGCGCCGATTTTCACTGTCGTTTTGGTCTTCCGCCCCTGCAAATCCGCTTCCGGTTCCTCGTACATCACATAGAGAGCTTGTCCGCGGGCAAATACCTGCGCCGTCATCTCCTGGTTGACCTCCTGGCCGTCATGACGGCTGCGCAGACGGACGGTAGCCTTTCTGGCATCTGGCATTACGCAATACTCCAATCTATTCTTTCCTATTGTACTACTATATCCAGTTCGCTGTATCAATTCAATACAAACCGTGCCTGCCGCAGACTGCCGCTACTGTACAGCTTTCACAGCGCCGGGGATTCGTATTCCGTTATAAAACTCATTTTTGAAAGCCGCTTGATCTCAAATCCATGTTCTTAAAAGTAAGATCTCCAATAAATCGGCAGGATTTGACCCGGCTTGTATGGAAATGTGCATGTATATTTTCAAATGATACAGGAGGTTTTAAACATTGACGGTTTACCAAGACGAAAATGTGCTCCTCAGACCGGTAAGGGAGGACGACTTGCACCGGCTATGGAGCTTATCGTTGAAGGAAGAAGCGCCGGAGTGGAAAAAATGGGATGCCCCCTATTATGAGCATACACCGGTAACCTTTGAAAAATATGTGGAAAACAAAGACAGCCTAGTCGACCGGGATCATTTCTGGGCTATTGAAGTAGATGGCGATCTCATCGGAACGGTCAGCTATTATTGGGAACACCAGCCATCTTATTGGCTTGAAATGGGTATCGTAATCTATGATCCGACTTACTGGAGTGGTGGTTACGGCACCAAGGCATTGGCTATGTGGATCCGCCGCCTGTTTGACACACTGCCCCTCGTCAGGGTGGGGTTTACGACTTGGTCTGGAAATTACCGGATGATCAAAGTCGGAGAGAAGCTAGGGATGACCATGGAGGCCCGCATAAGGAAAACTCGGCTGTATAACGGCGTTTTCTACGATTCCATTCGTATGGGACTGCTACGGGAAGAATGGGAGGAGAATTTGCGTTAACTGAAAAAAGGAGGGGCTGCCGTTTACATAGGCAGCCCCTCCTTTTGACCGTTACCTGCAGCTTCATTCGTACCTTGTTACTTCCGTTTAAGGATTCAACGCTTCCTTAAAAGCGAACTTCCGGTTCCAGCTGGCACCGCCGTCATGTGTGGCATAAATCGACGATTTGGTGGCGCTGGTCACCACAAGCCAGCCCGTCTTGCCGTCCGTAAAGGAGATCCGTGAATCGTAACCATTAATGGACGGCTTTACGTTCTTCCACGTCTTTCCTCCATTATAAGTCACGCCGACAGACACCATCCCGCCCGCCGGAGATCCGCCGGATAGAAAGGCAGTTTCCCGGCCGATCAGCTGCATGTTGCCGGGGTGTCCGCCTGGCTGGGCCGGCCCCTGATTAACGACAGCGGCCCCACTGCCGGGAGCCGGGCCTCCGCCTGCCGTGGATTGGGCAATGACGCGCTTCCAAAGTACGCCTTGATCCGTGCTGCCATACAGCGAATAGGATACCTGGGACATGCCTGAGCCGCCATAGAACAGCGCCCAGACCTGATTGTCCTTGCTGTAAATTTGTCCGCCCGCAGGGTACGGGGAGTCAAATTTCACGTTCAGCTTCGTGATCCAGCTGTGCCCGCCGTCGGCCGTGCCCAGTACTTTATAGCCCGAGCCGGGAACAACGACCAGGACATACCCGTTGTTCTTATCCCGAAACGTCGCATATCTCGTATTTGCCGGCGTAGGGATTTTCACCCAGCTGTTCCCGCCGTTATCGGTCCGGTAGGCGCCATTTTGCGTGTAGCCGTACACCGTGTTCTTGCCGAGCGCCTCGAGCCGGTTAAACGGCAGATTGGCCGTATACACCTGTTTCCAATGCAATCCGCCGTCCACCGTCTTGAGCAGATGCGTCGTCTGGTGGGAAGGAAGGGTGGCGATGGCCCATCCGTTCACGTTGTCCGTAAATTGGATCTGGGCAAAATTCCATTTCCCTGTGTAAATTTCCTGCCAGTGGCACCCCGCATCCGATGTGCCGATCATAAACCCGGTTCCTGCCGCCCGGCCCGTCGACCCGTTCAGAAACTGAATGTCCGTAAAATGAAGCGGGTCCCCGCCTTCCCCCATATGCTGTTTCTGCTCTTGCTGAAGCAGGCCGTGATCGCCGCTTCCGCAGGGAGCAGGCGCCGCGGCGGCGGCCGAAGTCTGCGTTGGGGATAATCCCCAGCCCGCCGGTATCATCAGCATAAGCGCAGCGGCAGCCAAGGAAGAGTTTCTAAGCAGCTTTTTCATGATCATAACGACACCTCCATATCGATTACATTACCCTCTTTGGGGACTTGCCACTCGCAAAAAAAAGTCCTCTTCCTCATTCCAAAAGTAGCAAACACCATTCAATAGTGAAAGAATTTGTGCATCCTTCGACTACAGGCAAGGTTCAGCCCACGATACAATGAGAGCTACTAAAAGGCGTGAGGTGATTGATTTTGAATGCACAAACGATACCGGCGGCGGACAAGGCCCAGCCGGGCAAAAACATGAAAGCGGTTGCCAAAACGTTGAAAGGACGCTGGAACGCCCCGCTGGCCGGCTACCTGTTCATCGCCCCCTGGCTGCTGGGTTTTCTCATTTTACAGCTGTGGCCCATTATTCAATCCTTCTATTTATCTTTCACCGAGTTTTCCCTGCTGGAACCAGCCCGCTGGATCGGGCTCAAAAATTATCAGGATATTTCGCAGGACCGGCTCTTTTTCAATTCGCTGAAGGTGACCTTCCTGTACGTCATTACTTCGGTTCCCCTGAAGCTGCTGGCGGCGCTGCTGGTCGCTATGCTGCTCAACCGGAATATCCGGGGTATTTCCTTCTACCGCACGATCATTTATCTGCCGTCCCTGATCGGGGGAAGCCTGGCGGTGGCCGTGCTGTGGCGCAACATTTTCGGCCTCAACGGATTTATCAACCATCTAGTGATTCTGGTCGGCATCGCCCCGAAGAACTGGATCGGAACGCCCTCCACTGCCCTCGGAACCCTGGTGCTGCTGACGGCGTGGCAGTTCGGCTCGTCGATGATTATTTTCCTGGCCGGTCTTAAGCAGATTCCCGGGGAGCTGTACGAAGCAGCCTCCGTGGACGGGGCCACACCTTTTCGCAAATTCATCCGGATTACGCTGCCCATGCTTTCGCCCGTCATCCTGTTCAACCTGATCATGGGAATCATCAACGCGTTCCAGATGTTCACCTCGGCGTTTGTCGTTACCAACGGAGGTCCGGTCAATTCGACCGAAATGTTTGCCCTGTACCTGTACAACAAAGCCTTCGGTTCGCTGCAGATGGGCTACGCCTCGGCACTGGCCTGGATCCTGCTGGTCATTATCGGCATCGCCACAGCGATCAATTTTATTGCGTCCAAATATTGGGTGTTCTACGAAACGGAAACGGAGGGTCGCAAATGACAGGCGTTCTGAAAAAACAAAATTGGCTGGTTCATATTCTGATGATCGTGTTCTGCTTTGTGATGTTCTACCCCGTACTCTGGTGGATCGGCGCCTCCTTCAAATCGACGGCCGAGATCAGCCTGCCCTCCCTGTTCCCCAAAGTATGGCTGTGGCAGAATTATACGGAAGGCTGGAACGCGCTGCCCAAATATACGTTTACACGCTTCTTCATGAACAGCCTCAAGCTGAACGTGGCGACCACAGTGCTGCACGTCATCTCGGCCAGCTTGGTGGCCTTCGGGTTCGCCAGGCTGACCTTTCCGCTGAAAGGGCTGTGGTTTTCCATCCTGATGATGACCCTGATGCTGCCGGGCCAGGTCACGCTCATCCCGCAGTATACGATGTTCCATTCTTTCGATTGGATCAATACGTATCTGCCTCTGATCGTCCCATCGGCCATGGGGGGAGCCTTCTTTATTTTTCTGATCGTCCAATTCATCCGGGGCATTCCGCGGGAGCTTGACGAGTCGGCGAAAATCGACGGCTGCACCTGGTTCGGCATCTACCTGCGCATCGTCATGCCGCTGACCCTGCCGGCGCTGATCACGGTCATGATCTTCTCGTTTATTTGGGGCTGGGACGATTACTTCGGTCCGCTGATTTATCTGAATACTGTGGACAAATATACCGTCCCGCTGGCGCTCCGAATGTTCATCGATTCCCAGTCGGCCGTGCCGTGGGGTCAGCTGCTCGCCGTGTCCCTGCTCTCCGTGCTGCCGCCGGTCGTGATCTTCTTCCTGGCGCAGAAGCATTTTGTCGAGGGCATCGCAACGTCAGGGCTGAAAGGCTAGTCATCTTGGAGCGCAATAACGGAATCACGGGGACTCGCTCATTCCATGCTTTTCTTCCGGACCGTATCGTCAACGCAAGCCTCTTTCCAGGCGCGCCGTGAACGGCCGCTTTGGTATAGCAGCGCGTTAACGCTATGGCATCGCCGCACCCAAGAGGAGGGGAAAAGCCATGAATCCGTTTCGCATGTTCCGTATCGATTATGTGTTTTTCTTCAGCTTTGCCGCTTTTATCGCGGTCCTGATCACTATCATGATGATCGTCAGCTACCGGTTCTCCGCCAATGAGCAGGCGGACAGCGCCTCCATGTATCAACAGGCGGTGCTGCAGCAGCTCAACAAGCAGCTCACCGACCAGATGAGCGCCGTGGAGCAGACCTCGCTTGCCGTAGCCATCAACTCCCCGCTGGTCAATTATTTGACGATGAAAGGAGACTATTATGCCCGCAAAACGGCCAGGGACGAGCTGAACCGGGATTATCTGGCGCCGATGCTGAACAGTTCCCGCTCGATGTTCTCCTTTCAGATTTATATGAGCGATCCGCTGCAAGTCGACCCCAACGCGAACATTCAGTACCTTCCGCTGAATTACGCCAGCCGGGAAAGCTGGTATGCGGCCGTCGACAAGGCCGACTTCGTCTGGATCGGACAGCGGGAGGTCGGCTCGCCGCAGGGGAAACAGCAGGTCATCAGCTTTATCCGTAAAATCACGACGCCGGACGGGGTGAACCGCGGAATCCTCATTATCAACGTTCGCGTCAAATTTCTGCAGGATATCCTGACCGAGGACAATTCCTCGGCCAGCCGGCTGCTGCTCGATTCCGGCGGCCGGATGATCATGCACACCCGGATCGCTCCGCCTCCCGGAGAAATCGATGCCATTCTGAAGGAGGTCAGCGGAGATGCCGGTCATGCGCATCAGCTGCTGGAAGCGGCAGGCTCGCTTCCGGAGAAGAACATGCTGACCGTCTGGTCCCGCACGGCGCCCGGCAGCTGGATGCTGGTCGAGCTTACGCCATGGAAGGCATCACAGGCGGAAGTGTCCGCCTGGCATGGACCATGGCTGCGATCGGAGCGGCCGCCATCCTGCTATCGGTATTCTTCACGCTGTCCTTTCGAGGAAGTTTCACGGTGCCGATCCGAAAGCTGGTCCAGCTGATGCAGGCGTTCAATCCCGGCAAAGGGGCTGCCGCTGCCTACGGAATACCGCAACGAATTCGGCAGTCTCTTCAGCGGCTACCGCAAGCTGACCGAGCGGATCGAGACGCTGTACCAATCGCTGGAACAACAGTACAAGGCGCAGCGCGAGGCGGAAATCAAGGCGCTGCAGGCGATGATCAACCCCCATTTTCTCTACAACACCTTGGATCAGCTGAACTGGATGGCGCTGGAGGCCGGCCAGGAGGAGATCAGCCGGGTGCTTGAACTGATGGGGCAAATGTTCCGTATCGGGTTGTCCGGCGGCGAATCCCTGATTCCGATTCAGGATGAGCTGCTTCACGTCGAATGCTATTTGAAAATTCAGCAGTTCAAAAGGGGCCAAGGTCTGGACTGGGAAATCGACTGTCCGGAGGATCTGCGGCAGCTGCTGATTCCGAAGCTGACCCTGCAGCCCTTCGTGGAAAACGCCATCGTGCACGGCTTCCATGGACGCAGCCATGGCCGAATCGTCCTGAATGCCGTGCAAGAGGACCGCGGCATCCGGATCCGAATCCGAGATGACGGCGTCGGCCTGCGGGACGATTGGAAGACCCGGAGGCGCCATCCGACGGGCGGATACGGCATCCGTAATGTAACCGAGCGCATTCAAGTATTTTTCGGTCCGCCCTTCGGCGTATCGCTCCGGAATCGTACCGGCGGATCAGGCACCGAGGCGGAAATTTATCTTCCGAAGCTGACGCAGCAGCCGGATTTGGAAGGAGGACGAAGTGATGTGGACACTCGCGATCGTGGATGACGACCGGCAGGTGCTTGGGGGGATGTCGCGGCTCATTCCCTGGGAGCAGCTCGGCATCCGCCCCATCGGGGAGGCCATGGACGGTGAAGAGGGGCTCCGGCTGATCAGAGCTGCTAAGCCGGATATCGTCATTACGGACATCTATATGCCGGTCATGAACGGGCTGGAAATGATCGAACAGCTTCGCAAGCAGCAGTTTGACGGTAAAATCATCATCTTAAGCGGCTACTCGGACTTTGATTATGCCCGCAAAGCGCTACGGCTGCAGGTCGACGATTATTTGCCCAAGCCGGCCTCACCGGCTACGATCCGTGAGGTACTGCAGCGCGTAATCGCCGAATTGTCGGAGAAAAGAGCGGCAGAGAACCGGGAGCAGGAGCTTCAGGACCGGCTGATGCAGTACGAGCCCTACCTGGAGAGAGAATGGGTGAAATCGGTCCTCACGGGCGGGACCTTTTCCCCTCCGACCGGGCCGTACCGGATGCTGGACCGGCTTGGCTGGAAAGGCGCCCAGTTCATGATGCTGGCCCTGGAAATCAAGCGGCAGGGGCGGACGGAAGGCATCTCGGCCCGGGACTGGCACCTGTTCCGCTTTGCCGTCGGTAATACGGTCGAGGAGCTGGCCAGGCAGGATGGACTGAGGAGCTACTTTTTAGAGCTGCATAGTCACCATATGACCCTGCTGCTGTATAAGCCCCTCTCCTGGCCCGCAGAAGCGTTTTGCTCCGAGGTACTGGCACTGGCCGGGCGCATCATTGAGTCAGTGGACCGTTACCTTCAGGTCAAGCTGCGTATCGGAGCGGGCCTCCGGAAAGACGATTGGACGGCTATTGCGGATTCCACGGAAGAGGCCTTCCAGGCCCTGGCCGAGCGGCGTGAGCCGGATGCAAACCATCCCTGCGTCTACGTCTACACCGAAGCTGGCTTCCGGCATCCGGCAGCGCGAAACGTGCGTCCGGTCCGATTTTTTCAGGAAATGGCGGATGCGGTTCGGACCTTCGATGAGCCGCGGGCCCTGCTGGCGCTGGAGGATTTCGCAAACAGCGACAGCGGCGTGGCACAGCTATCTCCCGGCGAGCTGGCAGCCCTCGGGACACAGCTGTTTGCCATCCTCTCCTTCACGCTGTACGATTCCGGCCACAAGCTTGACGACGAGCTGCCTCCTGCAGATCTGTCCAAGGAGTTGGGATTGATAGAAAACGAGCAGCAGTGGAAGGCCTGGGTGGCCGAGAAGGTTAAGCGGATCTGCCGCCGGTTTACTCCCAATGAGAACCTGAAGCATAAGGAAACGGTGGAGTTTATCATTCAGTACATTCACGAGCATTACGCCGAAAACATCCACCTTCAGGATGTCGCCGATCAGGTCTATATTTCCAAAAATTATTTGAGCACCCTGTTCCGCCAGTTCACCGGCGAGACGTTCGGCGATTATTTGACCCGGGTCCGGATGGAAAAAGCCAAGAGCATGGTCCTGGAGAAAAAGCTGCTCATCGCCGAAATTGCCGAGCGGGTCGGATACCGCAACGTTCCGTACTTTACCACGCTGTTCAAAAAGCATACCGGGCGCAGCCCGACCGAGTTCTACCGGGCCTAACGCAGCTACAGCCGCTCCTGGATCCGCCCAGTATACAGGACAAACGCAGCCGGCAGTTCACCGATATTCGTAAAATACTGAAACGATTTGTAGGATCGTCCGCTACGCGGATGTTCCTCGGCTTGGTACCTTAGAGCAAGAAAGAGTTCCGTTACTTAAGGGAGGTTCAACCAATGAGAAAATCATGGCAACGTCTTGCCGCAGGCACTGCGGCCGTCCTTATGCTGTCCCTCGTTCTATCCGCCTGCAGCGGGGTCAAGAAGGAAGAAACCGGAGCTGCGGGCACCGGAAACGGCAAGTCCATCACGCTGCGGATCATGTGGTGGGGCTCGCAGGCCCGTCACGACGCAACCTTGAAAGCGCTTGATTTATACTCCAAAAACAATCCGGGAATCACGTTCGAGCCGGAATACCAATCGTTCGACGGATACCAAGACAAGCTCTCGACCCAGTCCGCAGGGAAAAACACCCCGGATATTTTCCAGATGGATGCCGCCTGGTTCAACGACTGGGCCTCCAGCGGCCGGTTGGAGGATCTCTCGTCTATTCCGACGGATAACATCGACAAGGCCCTGCTCGAAACCGGCACCTATCAAGGCAAGCTGTACGCGATGCCGCTCGGCAACAACGCCTGGGGCATGGTATACAACAAGACGATCATGGACAGCCTCGGGGTTCAGCCTCCCAAGACATGGGATGAGTTTTTCGCCATGGCCCGCGATCTGAAGCCGAAATTGGCCAAAGACCAATACCTGACCCGTGATTTAACGGCAGACGGCGCATCCTACATGTCCTATCAATTGAGCATGGGCAAAGGCTTCTCGATGAGCAAGGACGGGAAGTTCCACTACGACGAAACCACCTGGAAAGATTGGATGAACAAATGGGCACAGCTGCGCAAGGACCATCTTGTGCCTCCGCCGGATGTGACGGTGTCGGATAAATCGCAGGACGCGCAGATGGATTTGCTCATTCAGGAGAAAATTCTGCTCCGGGGCGCGCATGCCGCGGAATTCGGCGGAACGGACGCCCTGAAACCGGGTGTAATGGCGCTGACGACCCAGCCGCGGGGGACACAAGCGGGCGGATGGCTCAAAGCCTCCATGTATTGGAGCGTCAGCCCTAACAGCCAGTATAAAGACGAAGCGAAGAAGTTCATCGACTGGTTCGTCAACAGCCAAGAAGCCGGCGACATCCTCGGCACTTCCCGCGGGATTCCTGTCAACAAGACTGTCGCTGATGCGCTCAAGCCTAAGTTCACCGATGTGGACAAAAATGCACTGGGCCTGATCAACGAAGTGTCCAAGGACGGGGCCGCGTTCGACCCGGGTCCCGGGAATAAGGGCGGCTGGGCCAATTTTACGAAGGAATACGACAACATCACGCAGTCGATCATGTTCGGGAAAATCAGCATCGACGACGGCTGGAACCAAATCGTTAAACTGAGCAAAAGCTTGGACTAGCTTCGCAGCTCTATCAGAAGCATCTCAGATCACTGTCTTCGTACGAAAAAAGAAGCACCCGGTTTAGCATCGGGTGCTTCTTTACGTTCATTTATTTTACAAACCCGAGCAGCATTTCGCGAATCAGCTTCGCCGCCACGATCTGGGTCTGCTCCGAATGGTCGTAGACCGGCGCCACTTCCACCAAGTCGCAGCCCACCACGTTGACTTCGGAATTGGCGATCAGGTGCACCGCCTCCAGCAATTCCTTGGAAGTGATGCCGCCCGCTTCCGCGGTTCCCGTTCCCGGCGCCGCCGACGGGTCGAGCACGTCGATGTCGATCGTGACGTATACCGGACGATTGCCCATTTGCGGCAGGGCTTCCCGAAGCGGAGCCGCCACGTCGAACGGATAGAAGTTAATGTTCTCGCGGGCATACTGGAACTCCTCGCGCGAACCGGAGCGGATGCCGAATTGGTAGATGTTCTTGCCGCCCATCAGCCCGGCTGCTTTGCGGACCGGCGTCGAGTGCGACAGCGGCTCGCCCTCGTACTGCTCGCGAAGGTCGGCATGCGCGTCGATGTGGATCAGGATCAGATCCGGATACTTCGCGTACATTTGCTGGATGACCGGCCAGGTCACCAGGTGCTCGCCGCCGAGCCCGATTGGAAATTTATCATCGCCGAGCAGTTTGCCCACGTACTCGCCGATCACTTCGAGACTGCGTCCTGCATTGCCGAACGGCAGCAGAAGATCGCCAGCGTCGAAGTATTTGAGATCCAGAATACTTTTATCCAAGTAAGGGCTGTATTCCTCCAGACCCACGGAAGCCTGGCGGATGTGCGCAGGACCGAACCGGGATCCCGGACGGAAGCTGACCGTGTAGTCCATCGGCATGCCGTAAATGACCGCCTTGGAGTTTTCGTAATCGTCCGAGCTGCAAATAAATACGTTGCCCGAATAAGCTTGGTCTAGTTTCATGATGTTGCCTCCCCCTATTTCGTCAGATCTTCCACAAATTTAGGCAATACGAAAGCCGCCTTGTGCAGGCGTGGCGTGTAGTACTTCGTGTCCATCTCCGGAATTTGCGACTCGTCCACCTCAAGCGGATCGTATTTTTTGCTGCCCATCGTAAATGTCCACAAGCCGCTCGGATATGTTGGGATGTTCGCCGCATAAACGCGCACGATCGGGAAAATTTCCTTCACGTCCTTGTTCACCTTTTGGATCAAATCGGCCTTAAACCAAGGATTGTCCGTTTGCGCCACGAAAATGCCGTCATCCTTCAGCGCTTCATAAATGCCTTGGTAGAAGCCGCGTTCAAACAGAGGAGCAGCCGGTCCTACAGGCTCCGTGGAGTCAACCATAATGACGTCGTATTCGTTCTTGTGCTCGTGGATGTGCATGAAGCCGTCGTTTACCAGCACTTCCACCTTCGGATCTTCCAGTTTGCCCGCGATGGACGGCAGGAACTTCTTCGAGTACTCGATGACTTTGCCGTCGATGTCGACGAGCACGGCTTTTTCCACTTTCGAATGCTTGATGATTTCGCGGATCACGCCGCCATCTCCGCCGCCTACGACGAGGACGTGCTTCGGATTCGGATGCGTATTCAGCACCGGGTGCGCCACCATTTCATGGTATACGAATTCATCCTTCTCGGTCGTCATGACCATTCCGTCAAGCAGCAGCATATTTCCAAACTCTTCAGTCTCTACCATGGCCAGATCCTGAAAATCAGTTTTTTCATTTACATACGTTTGTTTGATTTTGGCAGTAATACCGAATGCGGGCGTCTGTTTCTCCGTGAACCACAATTCCATCGTCATTACCTTCTTTCTTTCCCAGGATAAAGGAGGGATTGATCTTCCCTGCCGCATGTTCTCTTAGCACGTACATCTTCTTTATTGTACCAAACTGCCGATGTATAAACACATCCTTTGAATTATACGCGATAGAAGAAATTCGTGTAAAGAAACACTTTCCTAACGCTTCGTCCCCTGGCTAAGGCCGCGTCAGCACGGGTTTTTCATCCCTCAGGTGGCCCTGTATGCCCCCCCTCGCCCTGCATGACCGGGAGGCCGAGCGCTTTTCCCGTGGATCCCGG
>NZ_PCZT01000017.1:29630-45810 GCF_002968895.1 Paenibacillus sp. AR247
ATGTACACCGCTCAGCTGGAGATGAAGTATACCAAGGATGAAATCCTTCAAATGTATTTGAACGAAATTTACTACGGTCACGGCGCTTACGGCATCGAAGCAGCCTCCCTGATGTATTTCGGCAAGCCGGCCAAGGATCTCGACCTGGCGGAAAGCGCGATGCTGGCCGGGATTCCCAAGGGGCCGACCTATTACTCGCCCTACACCCATCTGGATAACGCCAAGAAACGGCAGAAGATCGTCCTGGGCACCATGGTGACCACCGGCGATATTACTCAGAAGGAGGCGGACCAGGCTGCAGCCGAGAAGCTGGCGATCAAACCGCAGGGACAGCAGAAATCCAACCTGACGGCGCCGTATTTTCGGGATTATGTAAAAAATTTGGTGACCAGCCAGCTCGGCATCAGCGAGGATATGCTCGATCACGGCGGTCTTAACATTTATACGACCCTGGACCCGCATGCCCAGGCCGCGGCTGAGGAGGCGGTGGCCAAAGGCATGGATTCAGCCAGCGATTTGGAGACCGCGCTCGTGTCGATCGACCCGCGGAGCGGCTATGTCAAAGCGATGGTCGGCGGCAAGAACTACAAGGAGAGCCAGTACAACCACGCGCTGGCCAAGACGCGCCAGCCCGGCTCCTCCTTCAAGCCGATTATGTATTTAACAGCATTGTCTTCAAAGACGATGACGGGTCTCACGACGTTTAACAGCGAACCGACCCTGTTTCACTACGACAACAACCGGAAAACGTATCAGCCCAGCAATTATGGAGACAAATATTTGGGCGAGATTAATATGGAGCAGGCCATCGCGGCCTCGGACAACATCTACGCGGTCAATACGATGCTGAAGGTCGGGGCGGATAACGTAATCGCCACGGCGCGCAAGCTCGGCATCGTCAGCCCGCTCGAGTCCGTCCCCTCCTTGGCGCTCGGGACCTCGCCGATCAGCCCGTTCGAAATGGCGTCCGCCTTTGCGGTGATCAGCAACAATGGCAAGCGGATCCCGCCGGTCGCCGTGCTGAAGATTACCGATGCCGCCGGCGAGGTAATCTACGAGGCTCCCAAACCCGCCGGCGAGCAGGTCGTCGATCCGGCGGCGGCTTACGTGCTGACGCATCTGATGGAGAGCGTATTTGAATCCGGCGGGACCGGTAACCGCGTATCCTCCATCATGAAGCGTCCCGTGGCCGGCAAAACCGGAACGACCGATACCGACGCTTGGCTGGTCGGGTATACGCCGGAGCTTGCGACCGCCGTATGGGTCGGTTTTGACAAGGGCAAAACGATTACGACGACGGACGCCCACCGGGCAGCGCCCATTTTTGCCCAGTACACCGAGAAGGCGCTGGAGAACGTACCGCCCAAAATTTTCACGATTCCGAGCGGCGTCGTCAGCGTCTACATTGATGAAGAATCCGGCAAGCTCGCCACGGCCGACTGTCCTAACAAGAAGCTTGAAGTATTCATCGCAGGTACGGAACCGACCGAATACTGCTCGCTTCACGGCGGGGAGAAGGAACAACCGGACGTGAAGAACAAGGCCGAAGAACACTCCTGGTGGTCCGACTTTAAGCGGTGGCTGACTGACTAAACGCAGCGCGTTATAAAGGTACGGGGGCTAGACTAGGCTGAGTACTGCCCGAAAACCATATTTGAAAAAGGGAGCCGGTAAAGCCGCTCCCTTTTTTTTCCTTCTATTGAAGTGCATCGGTTTGGCGGCCCCCTCTCCCAGGGAGCCCGATACACCGGACCAAGGATTCAAGCCATGCTTTGCAGGGTTACCTTTTGCCTTTCGCGCTGAATTCCGGTTATATATATAGAATGAACTAACCCGAAGAGGTGATCCTGATGATGAACCGGGGTAACGAGGGCGGCCAGCTGATCTCCCCCTCGCTTCTCGCCATGACCGCGCTGGAAGCCGCGCCCCGCCTGCTCGGCCAGACGCTGGTCCGGGAGACCGAAGACGGAGAAATCCGCTGCCGGATCGTGGAGACCGAGAGCTACGGCGGCGCCGAAGACAAAGGGAGCCATGCCTACGGCAACCGGCGCACCGCCCGGACCGAGACGATGTTTGCCGCCGGGGGCTTGGCCTACGTGTATTTGATCTACGGCATGTACCACTGCGTCAACGTTGTCGTCGGCGATGCGGACGAACCGCAGGCCGTGCTCATCCGGGCGGTGGAGCCGCTGAGCGGGCATGACGCCGAGCTGATGCGCCGGTACCGGGGCAGCGTCTCCGGCAAAGCCGCCAACTTGTGCAACGGCCCCGGCAAGCTGTGCCGCGCGCTGCGGATCGACCGCAGCCTGAACGGCTGCGCGCTCGGTCATGCGGACAGCCCGCTGCGGCTTGAGTCCGGCGACCGGGCTGATGAGCTCCCGATCATCCAGTCTCCACGGATCAATATTGATTACGCGGAGGAGTACGCCCTCAAGCCGTGGCGGTTTTATATCGACGGCCATCCGTACGTGTCGGTCAAAGCCCCTGAGCCGCTGCCTTTTTCGCTAAGGGGTTAATTCCGTACTGTACACGAGACCCTGTCCCTTCATGCCATGCAAAAAAGGACCTGCCCTGCCCACGGATCGATACATCCGTCAGCAGGAACAGGTCCTTTGTTCTTATAACGAGAAGAGCCCGCGATTTACGCTATACCTCCAGCGCCTTCTTCAGCTCATCCGGCGAAGCTTCCCACCACTGCTCATTATGCGACACCAGCAGGTTCTTCAGCAGCGTCTTTTCCTCAGATCCCAATTCGTCCAGCATAAATTTCCGCTTCAGCGCGGCATCCATCCGGTTCACGTGATCGGCAAGGATTTTCCAGCCCCGTCTCTCTTCTTCATCGATCCACATCTCACTGGCCGTGGCACCGCCGTAGAATTGTCCATCCTCGTTCCGGTCCACCGCGACCCATACGATCCACACCTGGCGTCCGTTCGGGACTTCCTCCCGGTTCGGCGTAAAGCGAATGCGGCGCTCCGGCTTGCTCTTGGCGTGCATTGCTCCGATATCGATGACGGCTTCGCCGCGGTCGATAATGACCGGAGAAATGTTGTTCAGATCGATAGAGCCTGCCCCAAAACCCATCTTGTGCTTGCTCTTGCCGCTGACGATATTCAGTGCGATGGGCTTCTTGCCTACCTGTTCCTTGTTGTCCATTTCCGATGTTCCTCCTATTTGAAAACAGAAACGCTGCGCTGCGCCTCCGCGATTTGTGGATACCCGTCCAACTTAATTTTATTTTAACTAATAATCGCTGGAAAGCCAACATATACATGCTGTAGATGCTTGTCAACGGGAGGTATTCGTATATGGCCCCAGCACGCGCCAAACTCGTCTTTTTATCCTTTCTCGTTCTTGTACTCCTGATTACGGGAACACTGTGGTTCGTCTTTAAGGATTCGCCCGAGTCCATGCCTTCCTACGCTCCGGATCAGGCCAAGCCTCCAGCGGCTTACAAGCCTCCGTCACCGATGGAGAGCGTCCAGCAGCCGACCGCGGAGGTGCTCAGCAAGCGGGTGGTGGAATATCACATCGATACGACCCTTGATCCGGACAGCCGGGTAATTAAAGGAACCCAGACCCTGACCTGGACTCATCCCGGCAAAAAACGGTAAACGAGCTGTATTTTCACCTCTATCCGAACGCCTTCGCTTCCATGGATACGACGTTTATGAAGGAATCAGGCGGGAAGCTGCGCAATGACACGATGCCTGCCGACGGCTTTGGGTCCATGACACTGACTGCGATGAAGACTGCCGACGGTCTGTCGCTGATGCACCGGATTCAATACGTGCAGCCGGATGACGGCAATACGAAGGACAAGACCTTGATGAAGGTGCGTCTTCCGCGGCCGGTGAAACCAGGTGAAAGCATCACGCTGTCCATGCAATTCGAAGTCCAACTGCCCAAAATCTTCGCCCGAATGGGGACCGCCGGTAACTTTGTCATGGCCGGGCAGTGGTTCCCCAAAATCGCCGTCTACGAGCCCGTGGGAACGCGAGGCCGGACGAGCGAGGGCTGGGACCTGCACCAGTACCACGGAAATTCGGAATTCTACTCCGATTTCGGCATTTACAGCGTCCGCATTCACGTACCGAAGAACTACACGGTGGCCGCAACCGGTTTCCCGGTACAGAACTCACAGATCAAGAACGGCGAGAAGATCTATCAGTTCTACGCCGACGACGTACATGATTTTGCCTGGGCCGCATCCCCCGACTTTATCGTCGCCGAGGAGCCGTTCTCTTCAGCGGAGGTGCCCGGGGTCCGGATCAAGCTGTATCTCGATCCCGCCCACAAGGATTTGAAAGAGCGCTACTTCTACGCCGCCAAGGCCGCGCTTAAATATTTCAGCAAATGGTACGGGAAGTATCCGTATTCCACTCTATCTATCGTCGTTCCGCCCGAAGCAGGCAACGGGGCAGGCGGCATGGAGTATCCAACGCTGATTTACGGCCTTCGGGGCCAAGGACGACTCCCCGGGTTACGACCTCGAGCGGACCGTCATCCATGAAATCGGCCATCAGTACTTCTACGGCATGATCGCCAGCAACGAGTTCGAGGAGGCCTGGCTGGACGAAGGCTTCACCTCCTATGCTGAGGATAAGCTGATGGAGCAGGAATACGGCGTCATCCCCAATCTGCCGATTCAGTCCTCGCTCATCGCTTCACCTGCGCCGCTGACCCAGGACGCCTGGAAATATACGTCGCAGAATCAATATGCACTGAACGTGTATTACCGCGGCAAGATGGTCCTGAAAGAAATGGAGACGCTGACCGGCGCCCAGACCATGAAGAAAATCATGTCCACCTATGCGAAGAAATACCGTTTCGAACATCCTGCCACGGCTGATTTTCAAAAGGTGGTCGAGCAGGTAACCAGCAAGTCGTGGCAAACCTTCTTCGATCAATATGTATACGGCAGCCAGATGGCGGATTTTTCGGTCGACGAAATTACGGTGCGCAAGGATAAAGATTCGGCGCAGCCCCGGTATGATTCTATGGTGAAGGTCAGCAAAAAGGGCGGCGATCTGCCGCAGGTGCCGATTCTGTTCACGTTTACGGACGGGCATCAGATCAAAAAGGTTTGGGACGTAAAGAACGCCAGCACCCAGTTCAAGCTGACATACAGCTCCCCGCTGGCCTGGGCCATGATCGATCCCGGCTATACGATCGTGCTGGAAAACAAACATGTGAACAACTACCTGAAGGCGGACATGGATCATAAAGTGCTCCTCCGCTGGAACGTAAGCATTACCAAGCTGATTGAAACCCTGCTTGGAAGTCTGTCCTGGTGAGGTGAGAGCAGTGAAATCCTATATTGTTAACGGTTGGAAAAGCGTCAAAGACCAATTTTATGTCATGATCATCATGTTCCTGTACCAGCTGCTCTGGGGCTACTTCCTGTACCGTCTGATCGATTCGGCGGTCGTGCCGCTGCTGATGCGGTATCCCGATCCCCCGCCGACCGAACTCAGCCAAGTCCTCTATTATGTGGAGGGACAAATGAGCTTAACCCAAAGCAGCACCGTGCATACCTACCTGTGGGTTCTGTTGGGGATGGTCGCCCTCCGCATGCTGCTGACCCCTTTTATCCACGCGGGCATCTTCTATGGCCTGCACCGGGAGCATCAGGGGGAACGCGGACTGTTTTTCTTCCAGGGCATGAAGCTGCACGGCAAAACGGTGTTTCTTTTTCACCTGATCGAATGGGTGCTTATCGCCGCTCCGTTATACTGGATGATCCCGAAGATGTATCCAATCCTGCTCAGCGCGATCCAAAACCATGCCCAGCTGCTTCACTGCATCCCGTACATTGCAGTCTGGCTTCTGTACTGCTACATCGTCCATCAGATGATTCTGTTCATGCAGTTTGGCAAAACCGGTGGAACCAGCATGTTCTCCTCGCTCTGGATCTGCCTGCGAAGCGCGCTCCTCCCAATATGATTTGTGGCATCAGCAAATGAACCGTACGAAAAAAAATATTTCGGAATAGTTAAAATTTTGTCATCACTTTAATCCGCTGATAAAAGAAGAACCCCGTCTCTTTCTGTTGAAAAGAGGCGGGGTTTTTGTTGTAAAATGATTGTTAACCATTTGCCAAAGTATAAATCCTCTGTTAAAATAATCCGAGTACGAACTTAGTAACAACTTTGTAATCTTTGCTGTAACGATTTTGACTTTGCTGTAACTGATTTCATCATTTGTCCGTTCATTTGATTGGTATGTACGATTATAGGTAACTTGTCAGCATGTCCATTTCCGGTGCAATCATCACGAGCCGAATTCCCGGGCACCAGGAAGCGGGGGATCCAATTTTGGGTGAATTGATCTCGCTACAGAGGGATCATAGGGGACCTTCTACCGAATCCTTAAGCTAACCTCGCAGGCATTGGAAGGGGTTTATTTTTTTGAAGAAGAAGTTGGCAGCCGCAGCGCTGGGCCTTACACTTGCGTTCTCCATGGGCACCGGCAGCGTATTTGCGGATTCATCTCTGAATCACATCGTTAACAACACGATCGGCGTTTCTTACAAAACCGGCGGAACAACTACGAACGGCTTCGATTGCTCCGGTTTTACCCGTTACGTGTACCAAAAGCTGGGGTTAACCCTCCCGCGTGTATCGGCTGCGCAATATAAAACAGGTACCGCTGTTTCCAAAAGCCAGCTGAGAGCAGGAGACCTTGTTTTCTTTAACACCCTAGGCGCAGGCGTTTCCCATGTCGGCATTTACATCGGCAACGGAAAATTCGCGCACGCGTCCTCTTCGAAAGGCGTTACCATTAGCAAACTGAGCCAAAGCTACTACGCCAACCGCTACGTTGGCGCCAAACGGGTCATGAGTACGGCCAAATACCAAGCTGCGGTTTACAATTGATTATCTCTCGAAAACAATGCATATCCAGAACAACCCGCGCCGCTGATTTTTGCCGAAATCGCCCCGCGGGTTTGTTGTTACTTATTAGACGTACGAACCACCGAAAAGGTAACAGCATTTCAAAAAAATTTTTTAAACGAGTAAGTCCACGATTTTCTCCTGTTTTTTCCACCCTTGTCATTTCTTTTACCCACTCGTCCAACAAATAAACATCATTTCCTATAATTTTTCCTACAAATCTTCTTTTTCTGTTAGAAACAATTGCCAAAGTCCGATTCCTTTGTTACAATAGTCCCAGCGATAGTAACAACTTTGTAATCTTTACCTGACACAAAGTTGCGAACGAATAAGAAGTAACAGGGAATTATACATAGTGTAAAAAGTTCATGCCGAATTTCCTCACACTAAGGAAAGCGGGGGAACCAGTTATGGGTGAATTGATCTTGCTTCAGAGGGATCATAGGGGGCCTTCTACCGAATCCTTAAGCTAACCTCGCAGGCGCCGGAAGGGGTATTTTACTTGAAGAAGAAACTTGCAGCAGCAGTCATAAGTTTCGCCATCGTGCTCACGGTCGGCACAGGAAGCGCTTTCGCGGATTCCAAGATGGATAAAGTGATCGACAGTGCGATCGGAACCAAGTACAGAACGGGCGGAACCACAACAAGCGGATTTGACTGCTCGGGATTTACAATGTACGTATTTGATCAATTGGGCATCGATCTGCCCCATCAGTCTGGATCCCAGTTCAGCATGGGTTCGGCCGTATCCCGCAGTGATCTGAGAGCAGGCGACTTGGTATTCTTTAATACATCGGGAGCCGGAGTATCCCATGTCGGAATTTACGTCGGCGACGGAAAATTCGCACATGCCTCCACTTCTCGCGGTGTGATCATCAGCTCTCTGAGCGACAGCTACTACGTCAACCGCTACGTTGGCGCCAAACGAATCATGAGTACGGATAAATACAAAACCGCCGCCGTCGATTCCGAGGACGTAGATGACGTCCAGTAATGCAGGTAAAGCAAGGGTACGAGATCCCGTAGAATGAGATTTTTGCCGAAATCTCCTTTTGCGGGATTTTTTGCGGACAGAAATGGGTAACCCTTCCATTCCCGCCCGCTACTCCTCATTTACCCCTATATTCCGGAATTAAACAGATATCTGCGGCAATCCGGAATATTTTTTCTCTAATGTTCAAATCCTACAGGGAGGTCTGGAAGGGAGATCTGCACATGAACCTCCAACATGAGAGCTTCATGATCGTTCCCATGACCCGGGAGCATGCTGAGACCGTCTGCGGTTGGGCGTACGAACCTCCATACGATTTATACGGCTGGCTGCCGTGGGATCAGATGGAGGCGCTTGGCGTCGAATTTGGTGATCCTGAGGTGAGGCAAAGCCAGTATGTGTCCGTCCTGGATGCTGAACATACCTTGTGCGGGTTCGCGCAGTTCTTTCCCTTGGCAGGCGTGACCCGGCTTGGTGTTGGCATGCGGCCTGATTTATGCGGCCAGGGGCTGGGTAAGAGCTTTATGCAGGCTGTGGTCGGCGCAGCCCGGGAAAAACGGCCTGGGGACGAAATCGACCTTGAAGTGCACACATGGAATAAGCGGGCCATCCGGGCTTACGGGAAGTCGGGGTTTGTTATCGCTGATACCTACCCCAAGCTGACCCCTGAAGGTGAACAGCTGTTTCACTGTATGGTCTATGAAGGGATCTAACTTTGAAAATTCCATCATCATAAAAATGGTACAAATTTGTGTATTTTTGGTGGCCCCAAGTTTGGATTCGTTTGCTTTTTTGACACAAACTATTTGATGTGATGGCTTGTTCCGTTATAATGAAGGAATGAAGAATGACAGTTTACATAGAAAGGACGAAAACGGATGCAAAAATGGATCATGAGCGGTGTATTAACGATCGCAGTGGTTATGGCAATTGTGCTCATGTTTACGCTTCCAGGCAAAGAGCAGGTGGCGGAAGAAGAGAAGCCGACCATGCCGGAAGTTACGATGGACGCCGCAGCGGCCGAATCTACGATTAAAGCACAGGGCTGCATTAGCTGTCACGGGGATCAGCTTCAGGGTGCCGTAGGCCCGAACCTTCAAAAGATCGGAAGCCAACTGTCCGCTGAAGAGATTTACACCATTATCACTAAAGGTAAAGGCGGCATGCCATCCTTTAAAGACAAGTTGAAAGCTGAAGAGATCGAGCGTGTTTTTATTTGCTGCATTATTCTCGTTACCTTTTTTCGCCGGAACGCATTTTTTCAAACAGTTCGTTAAATTGGTGAGCCTCCTTGACATCCAGGGACGTAATCCCGCCTTCATCCCATGAAGTCAAACGCAGCGTCACATTTTTATAATCAATCGTAATAAAGGGGTGGTGGCCAAAAGCCTCTGAAATGGCCGCAACCTCATCCACAAAGGAAATGCCCTTCATGAAATTGGAGAAAACGTATTTGCGCACGATCCAGCGGCCCTCTTCAAGCTCCCAGCCTTCCAGCTTAGACAAATGCGTTTCTACTTCTTCTTGCGTATATACCATTCTTCCGTTCCTCCCTGAAACCTAACATCCCCGAGGTTCACCAGGATGTGTCATTAATGTATGCTCGGGCGAAAAACCTTTACCCATTGTATTCATCCCTGAATGTAATCATGCTTCTCCAAGGAGAGTACATACGAATAATATCTTACCATGGACGGGTTTAAAAAATCCATCCGGCCCCAGGGACTATATCAGTGAGACTACGGTCAGCTCCTCGTCGCCGATCAAGAGGTTGATCCGGTGATGGTCCTTGTCATACATCACGATACCGCTTCCAACGGTGATGACAGGTTCGGCTCCCAGCGCATAGAACAAATCCTCCGCCAGCGCCTCATGCACCTCACGCTTCTCTTCGATGCCCAGCTGCATCCAATCCTGCTCCGCCATTTCAAAAAATAAATAACTGTCCGGAATTTCCCCGACAGCTGCCGTCAAATCGGTCAATATGCCGTCATAGTCACGACCATGCTTAACACCCATGCCATTCCCTCCATATCGAAGTTTAGTTACTCATACGATCTATAAGCGATTATTGTGAATGGTGAATGCCCTGCTCCATGCGCCCCTGTGTCAGGGTCTCAAGTGGGCCATTCGTCACCCGTTTGTGCTGTGATTATTCCCTTCACGGTATGCTGCTCGGACTTGATTTTGTAGGACAGATGAACCTTGTCATTTCATTATACCGGAAAATATCCCTTAAAAAAAAAGAGAATGGTGTCGATAAATAATATAAACCGTTTTTTGTGAAAGCGACCATGTTGCAAGGATGTAAACGCGGTCGATTCCGAAAGGATTCAATTCTATTTCTCATGGATGAGGTGTGCAATGGAAATTTCAACGATTGTTGGCCTGATACTCGGTGTGGTTGCAGTCCTAGTCGGCATGGTGCTGAAGGGCGCCCCGATCGTCAGCCTGCTGACGCCCGCCGCTTATGTCATTATTCTCGCCGGAACCGCCGCTACGCTGTTTATCGGCTTTCCGATGTCTGAGGTCAAAAAGTTCCCAAAGCTGTTAAAAATGACCTTCGTCAAACAAAAACTCATGCAGCGTCAAGAGCTCATCACCCTGTTCATGGAGTGGGCCTCCATCACCCGCCGGGAAGGCCTCCTCGCTCTGGAGACCAAGGTCGAAGAAATCGACGACGCCTTCCTGCGCAACGGTATGCGCATGATTATCGACGGTAACGAC
Source organism: Paenibacillus sp. AR247 (assembly GCF_002968895.1). Lineage (NCBI taxonomy): Bacteria > Bacillati > Bacillota > Bacilli > Caryophanales > Paenibacillaceae > Paenibacillus > Paenibacillus sp. AR247. Next base: position 40,245 of record NZ_PCZT01000017.1, read on the forward strand.
CAGGAGTTCGTCCGCGACGTCTTGATGGAAGATATTGCGGCGACGGAAGAGCGTCACCGTGCAGGTGCCCTGCTCTTCTCCCAGGCCGGTATGTATGCTCCTTCCCTCGGGGTGCTTGGTGCCGTCGTCGGCCTGATCGCCGCCCTGACCAAGATGGAGAATATGGCCGAGCTGGCCCACGCGATTGGCGCGGCCTTTATTGCGACGCTGCTCGGTATTTTTACCGGTTATGTCCTGTGGCACCCGATCGCCAATAAGCTGAAACGCCTGTCCAAAAAAGAAGTGGAGCTCAAGCTCATGATGGTGGAAGGACTGCTGTCGATTCAATCCGGCGTATCCACCATTGCGATCAGCCAGAAGCTCTCCGTCTTCTTAACCCCTTCCGAGCGCGCTCAAATGAATGAGAAGGAGGATGGTTCAGGTGGCCAAGAAGACTAGACATGAACCGCATGAGGAGCATGCCGACGAATCCTGGCTTCTTCCCTATGCCGACCTGCTGACACTGCTGCTGGCCCTGTTTATCGTGCTCTATTCCATGAGCGCCACGGACGCCAAGAAATTCGAGGAAATGAGCCAGGCCTTCAACAATGCCCTCAGCACCGGAAACGGCGTGCTCAACTTCAGGTCGAATTTGCCGATGGATAAAAATATGGACCAAGGCAAAAAAGACTCCCAAGAGAGCATCGTCACGAATAACAATGACAAGAAACAGAAAGCCCAGCTGGCCAAGCAGGAACAGGAAGACCTGGAGAAGCTGAAGCAGCAGTTGGATCAATATATCAAAACGAACGGCCTGACGAACCAGCTGGATACCAAACTGAACCAATCGCAGCTTACGATCACGATCAGCGACAACGCCCTGTTTGCTTCAGGCAGCGCTCAGGTGAAGCCTGAGTCACGCCAGCTGGCGCTCGCCATCAGCAGTATGCTGCAGCAGTTCCCGACGTATGACGTCGTCGTGTCCGGCCATACGGACAATATGCCGATCTCGAACAGCGAGTACGCGTCCAATTGGGACCTGAGCTCCAACCGGGCGCTGAACTTCCTGAAGATTCTGCTCACCAACAAGCAGCTCGACCCGGCCAAGTTCACCTCCACCGCCTTCGGCGAGTTCCGGCCCGTGGCTTCCAACGATACCGCAGCCGGCCGCGCTAAAAACCGCCGCGTCGAGGTATCCATCATCCGGAAGTACCAGAATATCAGCGAGCAAATCCCAGTAACCACGAATAAAAAATAGCATAGCGTAACTAATGGACAGGCTGTTCCCTTTGGATAAAGGGAGCAGCCTTTTTGATAGTAGACGGCACATGTCTCAGGGAATGGGCTAATAGGTTGAAGCCCTCACCCTGTATCAGGCCTGGCCCCTCTCTACCCTAGGCGGTAATTCAGCAGCTGTCCAAGCTCTTCCTTTTCCTGCGGCGTTAAATCGCGCCATTTCCCTTTGCCCAGGGATCCCAGGTGGATATTCATAATCCGAATCCGCTGCAGTCGGCGCACTTCATAGCCGAAGGCGCTGCACATCCGGCGGATCTGCCGGTTTTTTCCCTCGGTCAGAATAATCTTGAACACCCGCTCCGAGATCCGCGTCACCTTGCAGGGAAGGGTCATTTCACCCAAAATCTTCACCCCGCTGGCCATGCCTGTTAAAAAGGACGGCGTAACCGGCTTGTCCACCGTGACGATGTACTCCTTCTCATGCTTGCCTTCGGCCCGCAGTATTTTATTGACGATGTCGCCGTCACTCGTCAGAAGGATGAGCCCCTCGGAATCTTTGTCCAGCCGGCCGATCGGAAAAATCCGCTCCGAGTGGCCCACGAAGTCCACAATGTTGCCCTTGATATGCTGCTCCGTCGTACTGGTGATCCCAACCGGTTTATTCAGCGCAATATAGACATGCGTCACTTTCTTCTCTTGCAGGGGCCGGCCGTTGATGCGGACGTCGTCCCCTTCCTCCGCCTGGCTGCCCAGCACCGCCTGAACGCCGTTGATCGTCACCTTCCCGCTCTCTACCAGCTTATCCGCTTCACGCCGGGAACAATACCCGGTCTCACTGATATATTTGTTAATTCTCAAAGCTTATAACCCCATCTCATTATGGTTTACCCCGGACAAGAGTGCGGATCATTCCCGTTCTGGTCCTTCCCCATGCTCCGGCCGTGCCGCCGGCAGCGTTAACGTAACCTGAGTGCCCTTGTTAACGGCGCTCTTGATTTGAAGTGATCCTTTATGGCCCTCCACAATTCGCTGGCTGACCATCAGGCCAAGGCCTGTCCCGTTTTCCTTGTTGGTAAAAAACGGTTCTCCTACCTTCTCCATCTGGTGCTCAGGAATCCCTACACCTTCATCCGTAATCGTAATCCCCAGGTGGTCCGGGTCCGGCCGGAACAGATCGATACGAATGACGCCGCCTTCAGGCATCGCCTCCATGGCGTTTTTCAGCAGATTGATAAAGACCTGCTTCAGCTGGTTCTCCTCGCAGTGAACGTCCGTCTCGGCCGTCTGGGAGGACATGACGAACTCAATGCCGTGCAGATTGGCCTGACTGCTCAGCAGCGACAGCACATCCTCTAAAATATCACGAACATTTTTATTTCGGAAGTGCACAGCTTGGGGCTTGGCCAAAATTAAAAATTCGCTCACGATCAGATTGATTCTCTCCAGCTCAGACAGCATGATCTGGTTGTGCTTCGGATCGACGCGGTTGTTATACTCCTGCAGCTGCAGGAATCCCCGAGCGTCGTGAGCGGGTTGCGGATCTCATGCGCCACCCCGGCCGCCAACTGCCCGACCGTGGTCAGCTTCTCGGACCGGCGGAGCAGCTCGTCCATCCGGTTGCGTTCCGTCATGTCTCTCGAGATGCTGATGAACGATACTACCTTTCCTTCCGGATCCCTGACCGCGGACGTGCTGATGCTGACCTCCACAGGGGTCCCGTCCTTCTTGATTCGGACCGTTTCTACTGCCGGCAGCTGTTCGCCCTGCATTAAAGCGTCGAGCCTTGCCTGCACTTCCCCCTCCAAATGGCCGGGAATCAGGTTGATCCGCTTACCGATCACTTCATGGCTTGCCCAGCCGTACAGCTTTTCAAAAGCTTGATTGACCTGAATGATATTCCCCTCAAGGTCCGTCGTATGAATCGCATCCGCCGTCTGCTGGATGACAGACTCCAGATGCTCTTTCACCGAGCGGTTCTCTTCCACGGCCTGCTTGAGCTGGTCGGTATAGCTGCTCAGGTTGTCGGTCATCGTGTTGATTTTGGCGGCAAGCAATCCGAGCTCATCCTTGCTGTTGATGACGAGCGGCGTATCAAAGCGCCCCTGGGCGACGTTTTTCACTTTACCCAGAATCGCATCGATCGGCCGAATGAAGTATCCGGCTTGTTTATAGCTTACAATGACGAACAAAATCAACAGAAAGGCCGAAATCGATATATAAGAGACAAGCTGCTTCTGCAATACCTTGGATATTTGCGCATAATCCATGACGATGCTGATGATGTAGGATGCCTGAGACGCACTGTTCACAGGGATAAAGCTCTTTAACAGCTTTTTACCATCGATGCGCGTTTCATAAACGACATTCGCTCCTGTCTGTGCCGCCTTCTCCACAGCCTGTTTGTCGTTTTCGAGGTCGATATATGTATAGGTACCGTAGCGTATCGGCCGATTATGCAGCTTAGTCTTATCATGGACATATCCTTGTCCGGACATTCGGACGCCCGCAAAGGTCTGCGGATTGATGCAGCTGATTTCAAGAATCTCCCCGTTGATTTTCTTCGTTTTGTCGAGCACCTCCTCCGGACTTGGGATATGGGTGCCGATCTGATGGAGGGAATCGGTGCGAATATACGGATCAATGATATAGTTTCGTTTGGCGTCATAATAATAACCCCATTTGTCGATCACGTTCGGCTTGGAGTTCGAATATTCAAACGGTCCGGTCCAAAAATGGTCGGCAGCCGCTCCGTACGGAATCGTTACGCGCTCTTCCTCGAAGAGCTGCTTAAACGCCCTATACCAGTATCCCCAGTCTTTGGTGGAGAGACCGAGCTCAGCAGGTTCCGAGGACTTGGCAATGATAATATCATCACCGGTTCGGACTAGCAGGGCGATATGGGTGACTCCCACCTGCTTGCTCAGCTTGGCCAGCTGCTCGTTCGTAATGTTCTGGATATCCGGGTCCAGCTCTTTGGCAGCCAATTTGGCAGCCACATGCAGAAGCTCCCCGATCTGGCGTTCGACCATGCCAGCGCTCTCCTGGCTCTGCTCAATGGATGCGGCCACCTGCCTGGCGGCCAGCAGCATTTTGCGTTCGCTTTCCCGGCGTAAACTGGCTTGCGTTGTGTACAAACTAAGAATAATATTTAAAAGTAAAATCAGACAGAGTGAACCGGCCATGGTGAGGGACAGTTTCTTCTTCATTGACACATCGGGTCACCTCTAATCTTGCCTTGGCGATAATTGGAATAATCTATTCCATCATACTCTGTAGGCCGATATTTGAAAAGCTTGTCGAAAATGATCGGCTTAACTCGAAATAACGCAGCATGTCCACAACTTATCAACATATTCACAGCACTATTTAATAAATTGGGGATAATTCTGTGCGTAATCAAATAGTTATCCACAAATTTATGCACAGCATGTTAACAACAGAATGCTTGTTCGCTGAATAAGCCGAAATTCGGTACAGGGAGGCACTTTTACGTTGGAAAATCAAACAAAACATCCGCTCCATGTGGATGAGTCTGTGGATAATGATCGTCATGAACACTGGATGCGCGAGGCGATCCACCAAGCCAAATTGGCGGAGGAGTTGGGGGAGGTGCCGATCGGAGCGGTCATCGTCCGCAGCGGGGAGATCATCGGGCGGGGCTATAACTTAAGGGAAACGTCCCAGGACGCGACCGCCCACGCCGAGATTGTCGCCATCCGGGAAGCCAGTATAGCCGTACAATCGTGGCGCCTGCTGGACTGCACGCTATACGTCACGCTGGAACCGTGTCCGATGTGCTCCGGCGCGATCGTCCAGTCCCGCATCCCGCGGGTCGTCTACGGCACCTACGACCCCAAGGCGGGATGCGCCGGAACGCTGATGAACCTGCTGCAGGAGCCACGCTTCAACCACCGAACCGAGGTCATTGCCGATGTGCTGCAGGAGGAATGCGCTGGGCTGCTGACCCAGTTTTTCCGCAAGCTGCGGGGCAAAGCCTGACAAAAACAAACAGCCCGGCCAGTAACCCTGGCCGGGCTGTTGTGATTCGTACGGGGCTTGCTTAGTAAGCCGTAGCTCCCATTTTCTCCTGAAGCTGCTCCATCGTAATAACATCCGCTTCTTTTGGAATCCCGACGCTGAAGGTTTGCTTCTCGTTGATCTTGCTGTATTGGCTCGTCGCCTCTAGCGACAGCTTCATGTTGTCCTTTGTTTCCGGATCGTTCATTTCCACGTTCATCACAGCACCCTGATAAGCAGGGAAGTTATCTTTATTGATGGCCGTGTTGACTTCGAACTGGTTAACTTTCAGGTAGTTCTTCAGATCGTTCAGGCCTTTGCTGATTTCATCCTT
>NZ_PCZT01000017.1:45910-54141 GCF_002968895.1 Paenibacillus sp. AR247
CTTTCACGTTGTCATTGGTTACATAGAATTGAACCACCTGCTTGGCATCCACGCCATCCGGGAGGTTAGCATCTTTAACCGCAACGTCTTTGAAATATTTCTTACCATCATATTCGGTAAACAGGGTATTCATAATTTCGCCGGCGAGCTTTTTCGTCTTTTCGGGATTCATCATGTCGGGGTTAAAGGACGTTCCCTGCTGTTCCGCCAGCTCTTTCATATCGAGTACCAGGAATTTACCTACAACGTCTTCAGGCAGCGGCAGCATTGGGATGCTAGGCACTTTGACGTACAATTTATCTTGGGTCATTACCATCGGAATGTTAAAGCTCATGGACATGTCGCCCTTCAGGTTAATTCCGAGCGTCATCTCCGTTTGTTGTGGATCGTTCTGATATACCCCATCGATCGTTAATTCCGCATTTTTCAGCATGCTCATCACTTGGCTGGCTGCGGCGTTATCAGCACTTGCACTGGTAACCTGCAGATCTTTGATCGTTACCTTGCTCTTCATTTCGTACGATGTCATTTTCATCGCGTTGACGGCCGAAGCCTCCAGCGCTTCCTTCGGTTCCTTCTTGCTGCTGCAGCCTGCAAGCACCACGGTCATTGCCAAGACCAGTGTAAGAATCAGGGCTGCCCAGTTCTTCTTCATCACAATCTCTCTCTCCTCTCGTCTCTAAAAAGCAAAAAATACCCCTTGTAATCATAAACGATATCGTCCGTTACCGGAACCCTTTTTTGGAAATCTTTTGGTGAATTTTCATTTTTAACGCAAAAAAAGACATCCTGGCTATTAGCCGGATGCCTTTTTAGACGGGACCTTAGGACCCTTCTCTATTCAAATGACTAACATGATTCCGATTCTTGACCTTCTTCGATCCGGACAACGGCTCCTGCATGCCGGACCGCTCCCGGTCCCGGTTACGCGGCTGCTGCTCTTGCGCTTCAGGTACTGGAACAGCGTTTGGTTTACTCATCGGCGATTCCCCCTGTATACATTAGAATGTTAAGAATGCGGATGCTCCAGGTCGATCGTGTGCTGATGATTGATTTCATCTTCATGCCTACGATCATTTCGCTTCTGCTGCAACTGATTTGCCTGATGGCTGTTCACTGCCGTTTGATCTAAATCCTCGACGACATTGCTGAGATTTTTGTCGACACCCGGTTTGGCTTTGGTCATCGTTGTCCCTCTTTTCTTAAGAGTGATGCGTCAAATCGTGAAGGGCTTGGGCGCACTCGTGAATTTGGCGGGTGTAATCCTGCGCCATATTCTGAATGACATCCGTGCGTTCGTCAACCGTGCGTCCTTCGCGTTCTACATCCACCAGATCCACTTTAACCTCCCGCGTATCCACGTAAGAGCACTGGAAGTCGAATGAATAATTCGACCGCCCCGCGGTATCGATATGGATCCGCAGCGCCTGGGGATTTGCCTCGTCGGCAAACACCTGTGCCTGGTCGGATGAGTCAAGCGTTTGAGGAAGCTGGGATTGCCAAGCTTGGACCAATTTGTTTTGGTTCAATTCAAAGTCTCGGTTCATGATTGAACACCTCCCCTGCCTTTGTTAATGTGCGGAGGATGTGCTCTTTTTATGCGATAACGGCGTTTGGCAAAAACAAAAAAAGCCGCTTCTGCATAAGCAGAATCGGCTTTGTCATTGGTTTGTTTAAATGGCGGAGGGGATGGGATTCGAACCCATGTGGACTTGCGCCCTAACGGTTTTCAAGACCGCCCCGTTATGACCGCTTCGGTACCCCTCCACGTGGAAAATACATCAGTGTCACGCAACGCGTAACAAAAATATATTACCACAGTTTAATGCTAATATCAACCCTGGCTTTTAGGGACAATAACTTTAACATTGCCCATATAAGGCTGAAGCACATCCGGAACGACCACGCTGCCGTCCGCCTGCTGATAATTCTCAAGAATGGCTGCCACGGTCCGTCCTACTGCGAGTGCCGAACCATTCAACGTATGCACAAACTCAGGCTTGGCCTTAGGCTCAGGACGGAAACGGATATTAGCACGCCGTGCCTGGAAGTCCTCTGTATTCGAGCAAGAGGAAATCTCCCGGTAAGCACCGCTCTCAGGCAGCCAAACTTCCAGGTCGTACGTTTTTGCCGCCGAGAAGCCCATATCTCCTGTGCTGAGCGCCATCACGCGATACGGCAGCTTCAGCAGCTGCAGAACGCGCTCGGCATTTGCCGTCATTTTCTCAAGCTCTTCATAAGAGGAATCCGGATGCACAAGCTTCACCAGTTCCACTTTATTGAATTGATGCTGGCGGATCAAGCCACGTGTATCACGTCCGGCCGAACCGGCCTCCGAACGGAAGCAGGAGCTGTAAGCCACGAAGTGCTTCGGCAGATCCTCCACCGATAAAATCTCATCACGGTAATAGTTGGTCACCGGCACTTCAGCGGTCGGGATCAAATAGTAGTCCGTGTCACGGATTTTAAACAGATCCTCTTCAAACTTCGGAAGCTGTCCGGTCCCGCGCAGGCTGTCCCCATTGACGATATAAGGCGGAAGCATTTCTTCGTAGCCATGCTCGCTGCTGTGCAAATCCATCATAAAGTTGATGAGCGCACGCTCCAGACGGGCACCGAGCCCCTTGTAGAACGTAAACCGCGAGCCCGTAACCTTGGCTGCCGCTTCAAAGTCAAGAATGCCCAGGTCCTGGGCCAGATCCCAGTGGGCTTTTGGCGTAAAATCAAACGTTGTCGGTTCCGACCACCGGCGCAGTTCCACATTGTCTTCTTCGGACTGGCCGACCGGTACCGATTCGTGCGGAATATTCGGAATGGCCATCGTCAGATCAGAAATAGACGCCTCCAGTTCGCGCACTTCCTCGTCCATCGCTTTGATCTGGTCGGAAACCTGACGCATCTCCAAAATGAGCTCGTCGGCGTTCTCCCCGTTCTTTTTGCGCTTGGCCACTTCACCGGAAACAGTGTTGCGGCGGTTTTTCAGCGCCTCGCTCTCCTGCAGCAGCTCCCGGCGGCGGGTATCCAGCTCGGGAAATCCGGCGATCAAATCCAGCGATTTGTTCCGGTTTTTGAGTGCCTGCTCCACTCTCGCGAAATCACCGCGTAATATTTTCACATCCAACATTGGACAATTCCTCCTAAAAAGAAAAACGTCTTATGCGACGTACTTCCATGATGAGACCTGCTTGAATCAAAAAACAACCCTGACCCCTTGAAAGGTATCCTCAGACCGCCGCTCAGGCCGCCAACCGAGGAATACCTTTTACCTAAAGCTTACCCAGGGGGCAGCGTTTAGATATCATCAAAAGAGTCAAGGTGTCATCGTGTTACCATCGTTTATCCTGCTGATTTAAGACGCTTGACTGGCTTTTACCATATCCACAAAATACTGATGGAGCCGGTAATCATCCGTCAGTTCGGGGTGAAACGAAGAGGCGAGCAAATGGCCCTCTCGCGCGGTCACAATCTCGTCGTTATAGGAGGACAGTACGTCGACTCCATCGCCCACACTGCGGATCAGAGGAGCACGGATAAAGACGGCACGAACCGGCTCCTCAATCCCCTTGACGTCCAAATCTGTTTCAAAGCTCTCCCGTTGACGCCCAAAAGCATTGCGCGCCACGGTGATATTCATCAGCCCCAAGTGGGGCTCTTCCTGGCCTTCGATCGACTTCGCCAGTACGATCAATCCGGCACAGGTGCCGAAAATCGGCTTGCCTGCATCCGAAAATTGGCGAATCGCTTCAATAAACCCGTATTTCCGCATCAGCTTGCCGATGGTCGTACTTTCGCCGCCAGGGATAATCAGGCCCTGAACTTGCTCCAGTTCCTCTACCTTTTTAATGGCGATGCCTTCGGCGCCGGCCAGCTCGATGCTGCGAATATGCTCTGCTACGGCACCCTGAAGCGCCAGTACCCCGATTTTCATATGTCCAGCCTTCTCTCTCTTACCAGCCGCGGTCCGACATCCGCTCAGACGGGCTCAGCTTCGAAATCTCAATACCTTTCATTGGCGCACCCAGGTTTTTGGATACTTCGGCAATCAGCTTGTAGTCTTGGTAATGCGTTGTTGCTTCCACGATCGCGCGGGCAAACTTCTCTGGATTATCGGATTTGAAAATACCCGATCCCACGAATACCCCGTCGGCTCCCAAATGCATCATCAGCGCCGCGTCAGCTGGAGTAGCCACGCCGCCCGCAGCAAAGTTAACGACCGGCAGCTTGCCGCTCTCGTGCACACCAAGCAGAAGGTCGTATGGTACGCCAAGGTTTTTCGCTTCGGCATACAGCTCGTCCTTCGACATGCTTTGCACTTTACGGATTTGACTGTTGATCAGACGCATATGACGAACGGCTTCAACGATGTTGCCTGTTCCCGGCTCGCCTTTCGTACGGATCATCGATGCGCCCTCGCCGATGCGGCGCAGCGCTTCTCCCAAGTCTTTGGCGCCGCAAACAAACGGCACGGTGAAGTCCCATTTGTCGATATGAAATACTTCATCGGCAGGCGTCAGAACTTCGCTCTCGTCGAGGTAGTCGACGCCGAGGGATTCGAGCACTTTCGCTTCCACATAATGACCGATACGGGCTTTCGCCATAACCGGAATCGATACGACTTTCATAACCTCTTCTACGATCGTAGGGTCAGCCATACGCGCTACACCGCCGGCAGCACGAATATCTGAAGGAACGCGTTCCAATGCCATAACGGCCGTTGCGCCCGCAGCTTCAGCGATCTTTGCCTGTTCGGCATTCATGACGTCCATGATGACGCCGCCTTTTTGCATTTCAGCCATACCTCTTTTAACTCTCGAAGTTCCCGTTTCCAATGGTTTACGCCTCCCGAAATATATATCATGTAATCCGCCCTTGCCTATGGATGGCAGGATGGTTGCATACTCTGCAGAGCTGCTTTTGTGGACTAAAGCAAAAATCTTATATTGATCTTAAAAAAGATTTTTGATTCCGTCAAATAAATCACCAAACATTTCCTTAATAGCGCGGAAGAACAGGCGCAGCCAGCTGCCCTTCTCCACTTCGTCCGATGTGATCAAATTGACGGTTTTCGTCTGAGGCTTCTCAATCCCATCTGCTTTATAGGTATAAGTGATGGTGCCGACCTTGGTTCCCTGCTTGATCGGAGCCACAAGCTTGTCCGCCGGTTCAAGCTGAGTTTTGAAGGTAACGCCTTTGGCATCGGAGCCTTTAGGTACCATAAAGGAGACTGGGGCATCCGTTACGACGCCAACCGAAGTTTTGACGCCTTTTTTGACCTCAACGGAGTCCAGACCTTCAACCTTGGATTTGCCGGCCACGGCCTGCTTGATCTCAAAGTTGTTGAAGCCGTAATCAAGCACCTTCCGGGTCTCGGTAAAGCGCTGTGCTTCCGATTTCGTTCCCATGACGACGCTGATCAGGCGCATCCCATCGCGTTCGGCCGTTCCCGTAAAGCAGTTGCCCGCGTTATTCGTATGACCCGTCTTAAGGCCGTCCAACCCCGGGTAGGCGTAAGCCTTAAAGTTCGGAATATCCTTATTCGCTTCAAGCATCCAGTTCCAATTGATGATCGGATTTTTATCGCGCTCACGGAACTTATAGGATTGGATCGCCGTATATTTGGAAAAATCCGGATGGTCCTGGACGATATGCTTGCCCAGGATGGCAGCGTCCATCGCGGACATGACCGTCTCCCCTTCAGCCGAAGGACGATACTTCTCAGGCATATCCGCACGGTCGAGCCCAGTGGAGTTGATAAAGTGGGCTGTCTTCATCCCGAACTTCTTAGCCGTTTCATTCATTAGCTTGACGAATTCCTGTTCAGACCCGGCTGCATACTCAGCCAGCGCTACGGTAGCATCGTTCGCCGAACCTACCGCCATCGCTATGTACAGTTCCTCAACGGTATGTTGATCATTAGCATCTAAAAAAATACGCGAGCCGATCGTCTTGGAAGCATTATCGCCAACAGTCACGACATCGTCCCATTTAAACTTGCCCTTTTTGACCATATCCGCGATGAGATACTCTGTCATCATCTTGGTCATACTGGCCGGCGGCAGTGGTTGATCTGCGTTCACCGACAAGAGGACTTGCCCTGTCGTTGGTTCGATCAACACGGCGGATTTCACTTGAAGCTGCAAAGAAGATACGCTTGGCACCTTGCTGGCCGTAGTAGTTGATGCGGTATTCGTAGTGGTTGTTGTTGCTGTTGTTCCCTCAGCCAAAGCCATGGCCGGTAGAGCGGACAGCATTAACATATTCAATAGCATAACCGAGGCTACGCTCTTTTTGACAAAGTGACGTTTGCGTTTGTGCGAAGATGGTTTCCCCAACTTGCTCCATTTCTTACTCAATGAATTGTTAACTCCCCTCTTGCCCTTAAATCTTACTTGTCTATTCTAACACAGGGTATACTGCAAAAAAAGACAGACAGGCCTAATTTAGGCCTGTCTGTACAAGAAGATGTTGGTTTTGTGCAAACCATGTCGAATATTACAACGAATAGTTTGGAGCTTCCTTCGTGATCTGCACATCGTGCGGATGGCTCTCACGAAGACCCGCACCCGTGATGCGGATAAATTGGGTATCTTCACGCAGCTCCTGCAGGTTTTTCGTTCCGCAATAGCCCATGCCTGAGCGAAGACCGCCAATCAATTGGTGAATTGTGTCGGACAAAGGACCTTTATAAGCGACGCGGCCCTCAATTCCTTCCGGAACGAGCTTCTTATCGTCGTCCTGGAAGTAACGGTCTTTACTGCCTTGTTTCATGGCACTCATGGAGCCCATGCCGCGGTAAACCTTGTAGCGGCGGCCTTGGTAAATTTCCGATTCCCCAGGGCTCTCTTCCGTTCCCGCGAACAAGCTTCCCAACATAACGGCATGGCCGCCGGCTGCAAGTGCTTTTGTAATTTCACCGGAGTACTTAATACCGCCGTCTGCAATAATCGGCACTCCGTATTCTTTGGCTACCGAAGCACAATCGTAAATTGCTGTGACCTGCGGCACGCCGATACCGGCAATAACGCGCGTCGTACAGATCGATCCCGGTCCGATACCGACTTTGACAACCGAAGCACCCGCCTCGATCAGGTCGCGTGTCGCCTCGCCGGTAGCCACGTTGCCTGCAATGATCGTAAGATCCGGGTACAAGCTGCGAAGATGGCGAACCCCGGCCTTGACCAGTGCTGCGGCCCGATCCAAACCGTCCTTGGAAATACCAATAGCCGCGCCTACAAGAAGACGTCCTTGCGCATCTTTTGCCGCATTCGGGAACTGAATGGCTTTCTCAATATCTTTAATGGTAATAAGACCTTTTAATGTGTTGTTCTCATCAACCAGCGGCAGCTTTTCGATTTTGTGCTGCTGCAGAATGACTTCGGCTTCTTGAAGCGTCGTACCTACTGGGGCAGTTACCAGGTTTTCACGAGTCATCACTTCGGAGATCTTAATGCTGTAATCATGAACGAAGCGCAGGTCGCGGTTTGTAAGAATACCGATCAGTTTGTTATGCTCGTCCACAATCGGAACACCCGAAATCCGGAATTTCGCCATGACCTGTTCGGCATCGGATACGAGATGATCGGCTGTCAGTGAGAAAGGATTGGTGATAACGCCGCTCTCGGAACGCTTAACCCGATCCACTTCCTCCGCTTGCTGTTCAACCGACATATTTTTATGAATAATGCCGATGCCGCCTTCACGTGCAATCGCAATGGCCAGGGCAGCTTCCGTTACCGTGTCCATCCCTGCACTGTATCAAAGGAATGTTCAGCTTAACCGAATCGCTTAATCTCGTGGACACATCGACTTCCTTTGGCAGCACTTCGGACTTCCGGGGTACCAGCAAAACATCGTCAAACGTAAATCCTTCTTTAGCAAATTTTTGTTCCCACACTTCGTAATTTCCCCCTCATTTGTCATGTAATGTATTTGTTAAAATCCTTATGCAACAAGGCTTGAAAATCGTTTCTGAAAATATATTATTGCCATCTTAGCAAAGCCCACTCGAAGCTGTCAAGGTAATCAGTCTGGTAAAAATGAGAGGAATCGCCCTTGTCTTGCAGGGGCAAATACATGTCCACTTGAAGCGGACAACATAAGTAAAAGACATCCCATTGGTGGGATGTCCAAAATTGTTCGGGTTCATACATGAAACTGGGGAGGAACTACCTTTAGGTAGACATGGCCCTGAATAGTATCAAAAATAGAACATTCCAATCCAAGGGCTAAAT
>NZ_PCZT01000018.1:0-22483 GCF_002968895.1 Paenibacillus sp. AR247
AGCGTCTCCAATTCAATCATATGCGCAAGGTCCGGAAATTTGAAGAAATAGACCATTTCTGGCTTGCGCTCGGTCACTTCTTCCAAAGAGACGGCGGGGTACGGCACCTCCATGCCATCGGCTATGGTAGCATCGATGACTTGAACAGGGACGTCACATGCCGGATGTCCATGGAGCATCCGAACACCTTCCCGGTTTGCCGTATGCCAGACGGCGGCAAGCGACGCTTCCATCACGATGCTTTTTCCTTGGTCTGCGGCGATCGCGATCATGTCGGCCATCCGCTCTAGATCCCGCGGCGACAACTGCAGATACACCAGCCCTTCCGCTTCGCGAACGATCTCCGCGAACGAGACAAGCAGCGCCTCCTCCGTGATCTGCAGCGGAACGGTGGAGGGGTCGGATGTAAGGCGCGTACCTTCCGTAATGAGCACGTCGATCGGTTTGCTCTGGCACAGCCGGATGAAACGGTCGATCTTATCCGGATGCTTGCCCTGCCGGCGCCAGTCCCCTGTATACGCAATTCTATGCGTGCCGTCGTCGATGATGATGCCGGATGCGCCGGTCGCATTGTGATCCATCTCGACGACCTGCATCGTAAACTCTCCGAAATCGACCACGGTCAGGTCGTCGCAGGTTGTTATCTTGGCCCCGGTATCCTTGCTGTGCCGGCCCGCCACCATGCCGCGGAACAAAGAATACGAATCATGGCTCATATATACGGGGAGATCCGGATGGGCAAAGGGAAGCAGCGCCATATGGTCCGTATGCATATGTCCAATATAGAGGTGAATCAGGTCATAGTTCGGAAAATCCCGGTTTCCCCAGACCCGCCGAACCGCGGCCCAATCCAGGCCTACAATCTGCTGAGCATCGTACAGCTCCGGCAGCGGGGCGGTCATGCCGCCCAGCAAAAACTGGCGCAGCTCGCGCCCCGGCGTTGCATTCACCGGTTCAAACAGCGTTACTTGGGTCGGAAACAACAGACTGCTGTGCTCGACGCCAAAGTCGAACATCAACCCCTGTTTTCCTTTGCCGTACAGAACCTGCACGCCTCCTGATTTGCCTACTCCGCCAAAAAAAGTCAATTGTGCCTCCTGCAACGTGATCGCCTCCTGTGTGGATATAAGCTCACAACATCATAAGCTTGTCGTACCGCTTGCCTCGCCAACGTCCTCCAGCGAAAGGATGGCGCCATGCTCCCTGAGCTTTTGCCGGATGATGCGGACATCGACATCCTCAGGAGAGATTTGCTGCTTCACAGCCAGAGCGGCGCCGATGCCCACACCTTCGCCGACGGCCATGCAGGTGGGCATGACCCGGGAAGAGCCGAAGACGACGGGGTCGACGCTGATGCAGCGGCCGCTGAGCATCAGCCGTTTCACGTCCTTGGCGATCGTCGCCCCGTATGTGATGCCGTAAGGGCCGGCCAGCGACCGGATAACGGTCGAGTCGCCTGAACCGCTGTGAATGTCGATAATATACGAGCCGAGCGCGATCGTGTCATCCGGAATGACCCCGTTCACGGCCGCCTCTTCGCGGATCATCTGCTTGCCCATGATCCGCCTCGTTTCACGGATGCCCAGAAACGGGGCAATCGAGGACAAATAGATGTGCTCAAACCCCGGGATGTGCTCGCGCAGCATGTCGATCAGGGGAAGGATCTGCAGATGCGATTCGATCTCGCCCCGGCTTAGCTCCTCGACCTTTGTCCCATCAAAATTCAGGATGCGGATGCAGTTCAGGGCAATGTACCCCTCTCTGGGCAGATTGATATAGATGATCGTATCGCGGCTAATCGGGCATTTGCCTTCCTGCCTGAGCCTGGAAACCGTATTTTTCAAGCCGACGAACACATGATTTTCGCTGGCCCGCAGAAACTCCGCCGTATAGCCTGGACGGATCTTCATCGAAGATCCGTGCCGGAGCTCCTCCGGATGCTCCCCGAGGAAATCCATAAACCGTTCGAGATCAAAGCCGCCGACGGTAAACATAAGGGTAGGCGGCTGGGTTTCCCCGTTCGCGTACTGCCCTTTCTCAAACGAGGCGCCCGCCATATAAGCGACGTCGCCGTCCCCGGTCGCATCGATGAAGACATCGGCGAAGACCTCGATTTCCCGGCCTTTTCCTTTTAAGAGAACGGATTTCAGCTCACCATCCTCCACGTTTGTTCCGATGATTTCGCAGTGCAGCAGGGGCTGTACCCCATACTGCTTGATTTTTTCAAAAATGACGATTTTCATCAAGCTGGGATCGATGACCGTCGTCGAATTGTGCAGCGGGCATTCCCGGTGTCCGAAGGAGCCGCCAAGCAGGGTCAAGCGGTCGATGATTTCCTGCGGAAGGCCGCGGGTAACCTGGCGTCCCTGGGCATCTAGGAAGGCCAGCAACGGCAGTCCAATCGTCATGTTTCCGCCCAGGAAGCCCTGCCTGTCCACGATCATGGTCTGCGCTCCCTCCCGTGCGGCTGCAATGGCTGCCCCGACGCCCCCGGCCCCGCCCCCAAGGACAAGCACTTGTGTTCTGATAACTTCGCGTTGCAATTGGCTTTCCATATAACCCCTACTTTCTCATTGGATCTTCGCGGATGAACACGGCCCTTTAAGCCATGCACCGCTTAAGAAGCGTGAATTGGTTTTCATTATACGAGGGGCGAAGATGCATGAACATGCAGTAATCCTTCATTGGGGATGCACTTTGTTTCAGGGGTTGGAACGGGGAGGAGACAACATTCGGGATGCTTCTCCAAAACTTGACGTTCCGCCAACAAGGCCCTGACTTTGCTGAAACAAAATACATGTACAGTAAAAGAGCGTGCATGGACTCATCCGAGCGGAGGTTGCTAACATGTGGGTGAAAGCTATCCAACATGTTGTTCATGTCAAAACAAGCCTTGAGGAGGAATACGATCGTGAACATGCGTAACAAACGTGCAGGTTCCATGGCGGCCGTGTTAAGCGCCATCCTGCTGCTGGCGGGCTGTTCCGGGGGCGGCGATTCGAAGGGCGCGTCAGCGGGCTTCCATGAGACGGGGCTGCCGATTGTCGATAAGCCGATATCCCTGACCATTGCCGGTACTTACGATGAACGAACGGGAACGAATTGGAATGAGCTTGAGACGATTAAGGAAATCAACGAAGGGACCAATGTTCAGATTAAGTGGAACCTCAGCCCGGGCACCGATTGGGCGACAAAGCGCAACCTGGTTATCGCCAGCGGCGATCTTCCCGACGTGCTGCTGGAGCTCAGCAGCTCGCAGGTTGTGACGGGAGGCGCAGACGGCATGTTTATTCCGCTGGAGGATCTCATCGAGAAATACGCGCCGAATTTGACGAATTTTCTGAACAAATACCCGGAAGTACGGCAGGCGATCACAGCTCCGGATGGGCATATTTACTCCCTGCCGATGGCCAATATGTCGGAGTATAAGCATGCCGACGGGAATACGCTGTGGGTGAACAAGGAATGGTTGAAGAAGGCCGGCTTGGAAATGCCGAAGACGACGGAGGAGCTCACGAAGGCACTCGAGGCATTCAAAACGATGGACATGGACGGAGACGGCAATCCGAATAACGAAATTCCGCTGACCGGCGTCTTCGGCGACTCGCAGTATGGGTTCGGCTACCTGTTCGGATCCTTCAATACGATCGACGAAACCTTTATCGTGCAGGATGACAAGGTGGTATTCGTCAGAGCGACGGAGGAGTTCAAAAATACGGTCAAGTACCTGCACTCGCTGTATGAAAAAGGGCTGATCGATCCGGACAGCATGACGCAAAACTCCACCCAGCTGATCGCCAAGGTCTCCTCCGGCAAAAAAGCGTCTGTTGGAGCATTCTTCGCCTGGAGCGCCGACCAGATCACCAATTCGGACTACCGGTGGGATTACGGTTCGCCGATGATCCCGCTCGCCGGGCCGGACGGCTCCCAAATCACCCCGCGCAACAATTTGCAGATGACCCCGGGCATGTTCGTCATCACGAAAGTTAATCCGTACCCCGAGGCGACGATGAGATGGGTCGACCGGGCTTATGAGCCGGAGATGTCCATGAAGCTTCGCGAAGGCCCGAACCGTCTGAAGAAGCTGGCTGACGGCACGTATGACACCATCCCGAATCCGGACAACTATACGGCCGGTGAATGGAAGGTCAAAGAGACGCCTTACAATGACTTCGTCTACGGCTTCTCGCAGGAAATGCGCGACAAGCAGATTCTGCCGAAAGCGGAGCCCGGGCAGCTGGATCCCGATTTTGACGAGTGGTACGAAGCTCTGGTTCCATACATGAAGCCTTGGGTGTACCCGAATATTATGTTCACGGACGCGCAGTACAAGAGCATCGAGCAGTATCAGACGGATATCAAAACGTACACGGACAAAATGGAAGCCCAATGGATCGCCAAAGGCGGCATCGACGAAGAGTGGGATACGTACCTGGAGACGCTGAACAAAATGGGGCTGAGCGATTATACGAAGGTGTACCAGGACGGCTACGATACGAATAAAGCGAACCTGGCCAAATAGAAAACTGCCCCCAACATCCGTTAGCGAGCTGGTTTCCGGCCCCGCGTAACGTAAAGGACGGTTGATAACGATGAACACCAAAATCGAAAGGACGGCGCTCGCGCAGCTGGAGAAGCCCGCGAAACCGAAGGCCGCTTCGCTGTGGCAGCGGGTCATCCGCAACTGGCAGCTCTACGTGCTGCTGCTGCCGCTTTTGCTGCATTTCGCGATTTTTCAGTATGCGCCCATGTACGGTCTTCAGATCGCTTTTAAAAATTTTCGCGCCATTGACGGGATTTGGGGGAGCCCCTGGGTGGGGTTCGAGCATTTCGAGCGTTTCTTCCGGTCCTATCAATTCTGGAATACGCTCAAAAATACGCTGCTGATCAATCTGTACGACCTGGTCTTTGCCTTCCCGATCGCGGTCGTGTTCGCGCTCATGCTGAATCAGGTCGCCCGGCTCCGCTTCAAGAAATGGGTGCAGACCATTACTTACGCCCCGCACTTTATTTCGACCGTCGTATTGGTCGGCATGCTGTACATTTTCTTGAATCCGCGGACAGGGATGATCAACAATTGGATCGACCTCTTCGGCGGGGAAAGGATCAATTTTTTCGGCGAAGCGGCCTGGTTCAAACCGATGTACGTCATCTCGGAGATTTGGCAAACGACGGGCTGGAGCGCAATCATCTATTTGGCCGCCCTGACGTCCGTCGATCCGCAGCTGCATGAAGCCGCGATTATGGACGGGGCCAATAAATTTCAAAGGGTGCGGCATATCGATGTGCCCACGATCATGCCTGTCATTATGATCATGCTCATTCTCAAAATGGGGCACTTTGCTTCCCTGGGCTTCTCGAAAGTGCTGCTGATGCAGAACTCCTTGAATATCGATTCGTCGGAAGTGATTCAAACCTATGTGTACAAGACCGGCTTGGTCGGCGCGCAGTACAGCTACTCGGCGGCGATCGGCCTGTTCGACAACCTCATCAATTTTACCCTGCTGCTGACGATGAACCAGCTCGCCAAAAAATTGAAGCAGCAAAGCTTGTTCTAGGAGGGAGCGCTCATGGCTAAAACGGATGCACTCGATCATACCGCAAGGATTGCCCGTTCCCGTGCCGACAAAGTGTTTGACCTGTGCAACTATACGATACTGTCCGCTATTCTGCTGATTGTCCTGTATCCTTTGTATTTCATCGTCATTTCCTCGTTCAGCGAACCGACAGCCGTCAATTCCGGGAACGTCAGCCTTTGGCCCAAAGGGTTTACGCTGGAAGGCTACCGCATTATCCTGCAGAACCATGACGTATGGAGAGGTTATGCGAATACGTTCCTGTACACGGTGATGGACGTCGCATTAAGCTTAGCGATCATGATCCCGGGCGGCTACGCCCTGTCGCGCAAGGAGCTGGACGGGCGGAATGTGTTCATGGTGCTGATCGTCTTTACGATGTTTTTTAGCGGAGGCATGATCCCGACGTATATGGTGGTCAAAAATTTGGGCATGGTCGACACGATCTGGGCGCTGTTTGTGCCCACAGCCGCATCGGCGTATTACGTCATTGTGGTGCGGACGTTTTTCCAAAACACGCTGCCGGAGGAAATGCTGGAATCGGCCAAGGTCGACGGCTGCTCGACCTTCCGCTTTTTCTTCAGCATGGTCATTCCGCTGTCGGCGCCCATCATTGCGGTCATGGCACTGTTTACCGCGGTATCCCAGTGGAACTCCTTTTTCAGCGCGCTGATTTATCTGCACGACGCGGATCTGTATCCCCTGCAGTTAATCCTGCGCAGCATCCTGATTTCCAGCCAGATGTCGGCCCACGGAACCGATGCCGTCGTTGACCCGGAAACGATCGTGGAAGCCCAGCGGTATGCAGAACTCATCAAGTATGCTCTCATCATGGTCGCCAGCGTTCCGGTACTGGCACTCTATCCCTTCCTGCAGCGTTTCTTTGTGAAAGGGATGATGATCGAGTTGAGGAGCACCTCCAACGAGTAGCCGATGTCGAACCATTGGGGGTACCGTTCAAATGCGGCAGTTTTCGTGTTGGACGGGAGAAGATTAACGCGATCACGAGCGGGCTCTAGCTCTCCAACACCGCATGGGGGACCGGATTGCCTAACTTGTTATTTTCCACAAATTGCTGAAGAAGGGAAATAAACGCCCGGGCCGCGTGGCTTAAAAATTTATCCTTATTCATAATGATGACGATCTGCCGGTACAAGGTGGGATTGACGATAGGGATGGCGGATATCGCACCGTCACGGTTCAGATCGATCAGCGATTTGGATAAGATACTGACGCCGGCACCCGATTTAACCAAATTGAAGATGGTACTGATGGAATTGGTTTCGACGAAGGGGGTCATCTGTTTGCCGGTCATGCGGCAGGTCGCGTCCACTAGCTGGCGGCACTTGTGGTTCTCGGGAAGCAGGATCAACGGCAGCCGGTCCACTTCGGTGAAGCTAATCTCTTTTCGCTGGGCAAGCTCATGGCTGGAGGAGACGGTTAAATAAAATTGTTCGAAGTATAAAGGGATTTTGTCCAGCCGGTCATCGTCGACGGGCAGAATGGTCACGGCCGTATCGAGTTCATTATTCAGTACCTTCTCCGTAACGTTTCCGGATTCAACAATTTTGACCGTAACGTTCGGATATTTCTGGTTGAAATCGACCAGAAGCGAGGACACCAAATGATTTAACTCCCCGGGGGGAGAGCCGATGGCGAGCGTTCCGCGATCTCCGCTTTGCAGCTGGTTCATTTGGTCCTTTGCGCTCTGGAGTGCGTTGAAAATGACAGCCGTATGCGACTTCAGGATCTTCCCCGCCTCGGTCAACGCGATTTTCTTCCCGATTCGGTCAAAAAGAGGGGTGCCGATTTCGTCTTCAAGCGACTTGATCTGATGGCTCAGCGTAGGCTGGGTCACATTTAATTTATCTGCAGCCCGCGTGAAGTGAAGCTCCTCGCAAATCGCTTGGAAATATTCCAATTGCCGTATCTCCATGATTCGTTTCCTCCCAATGTGTAGGATGGCATGATGAGCGTATGAAGACTATGAGCGTCCAAATGATGTGGTTTTTCTATTATTATTATAGAAATCATAACATTGATCTATCGTATACTGAATTTTACAATGAGGACATCAACAACACAATCCTTTTTTGCGAGGTGTAGACAATGTCCTTATCTATCGGTCATGTAAAAATCCCGGACAGCGCATTAGCCAGACAGGCTGCCGAGCTGCTTCGGGATCATGGGGATGATTTGCTGTGGAACCATTCTCATCGGGTATATCTGTTTGGTGCCGTACAGGGGGAGCAGGCGGGAATAACGTATGATGCCGAGCTGCTGTATATCAGTGCCTTGTTCCATGATTTGGGATTAACCAACCACTTCAGCAGTCCTGACAAGCGGTTTGAGGTTGACGGAGCCAATGCGGCAAGAAAGTTTTTGGAATCGCATCAGGTTCCGGAGGAGTCGATCCGGCGCGTCTGGGATGCCGTCGCCCTGCACACGACGATCGGCATTGCGCAGTATAAGGAGCCGGAAGTTGCGCTGATTTATTCGGGCGTCGGTTATGATGTCATGGGAGAAAATTTTGATGCGATTACGCCGGAGATTCGTGAACAAATCGTAGCGGCGTTCCCCCGGAATCAGTTCAAGAGCAAGATCCTGAACGCTTTTCTGGAAGGCTTCAAGCATAAGCCGGAAACGACATTCGGGAACATCAAATCGGATGTATGCGAGCGGCTGCTGCCAGGATACAAAAGCCCAAACTTCTGTGATTTGGTTCTTCACTCGCATTGGGACGAGTAAGAGGATACATTGCCTTTCCGAAAATAAACCGATGCCTTGCGGCATCGGTTTTTCATGCATTAGCCTTTTTCATTTTAATTGAAGGTTTACGCCAACAACTCAGATTTTACCGCGTTCTATTTATATATACTTCATTAGAATGGCGGGGAGGGATTCCAATCAAGAAGATGCTCATTGGTTTATGTATCGTTACTTTTACAATGTTATCCGGATGTCTAAGTCATCCTTCCGTGATTCAATTTACTGGCGAAAGTAAAACCTGGTCTGCTAACTATACGATTACCAAACTGAATCGAGAAGATCATATCAGCCGGCTCCAAATACGGTACAAAGGGAAAGACCCGGCTAACGTGGGGAGAGTGAAATATAAATTCACCGGCACAACGATGGGTGGGAGCGGGGAACAAAAATTGTCAGGGAACAGAGACATCGTTAGCGGATCCGGAGGCAATGGCGCTATTCCGCTGGAGGACTCAACCATTCAGGTTACCGTCGAGTGGAAGGGCCACAAGGAAGAGATGGAGCTTTCGACCGGCGCTTCCCGTAAATAATAAGCCCCTATCCACAAGGGACAGGGGCTGTTCCAGGGCGGAGAAACTTAAAGCTTCTTCCCTTTACCGTGCAATATTTTCAATTCTCCGTTCTCATACCCGACCGAATAGCTCATCCGGTAACCTTGATAGACGGTGCCGCTCTTGCGCCGCTCCTCAGCCGTAATATCAACGCTGACCAAAGCGCCGTCGTCCTGCTCTTCAAGCGTCAGTGAGCCAAGCGTTATATCACCGGTATTCAGATAACCTGCCCGGAAATCCTCATAACTGATTCCGCTCTGCCATTCGCTGCCGAGCAGGGAATACGCCGTAACGTAATCGCCGTTATTCAGGCTTTGATAGAAGTAAGCGACAATGTCCCGCTCGTCCGCGACCGTTCCGTCGCTGTCCGTACCGTACTCATCTCCGCCGTCCCCAGCCGGAAGCTCGGTCATCGGGGTCTTGGACCATTCCCTGGCCTGCTGAAGAATGCTGGAGATCGGAATGCTGAACCCGATTCCCGGTCCCTCGGACACAGCCGCCGAGTTGATACCCAGCACTTCACCCGTTTCTGCATTGACCAGCGGTCCGCCGCTGTTGCCGTGGGTAATCGGCGCAGAGATTTGGTACAGATTGCTGTAGGTGTACGGATCAATGTCGAAGCTGCGGCCGAGTCCGCTGATAATCCCCGTCGTTACCGTATTTTCCAGACCCAAAGGGCTGCCGAGCGCGAGGATTTCGTCCCCGACCTCCGCCTTGTAGTCTTCGGCTACGGAAAGCGGGGCGAGCTTCTTAAGCTCAGGCACGCGAACGACCGCAACATCCGTATCGGTTCCGATCCCGATGACGGTTCCTTTATATTCTTCGTGATTCAACGTCCGCACTGTTACCTGCTGTGACCCGGTTACGACATGGGCGTTGGTTAACAGGTCACCTTGATCGTTATACAGAAATCCGGAGCCGAGTCCGTCTCCGCTTTCGATCGTGAAGACCCGTTTCTGGCTGTCCTCGATAATCTCCTTGCGCGTCTTTTTTTCTTTCGTCACCGCCGCTGCATTGGCTGCATTGGCTGCCTTTTGCACTGCGAGCAGCGGCTGCCCGCCAAGCTCGTTCTCGGCCGTCCTGTGAATGAAATACGTCCCGCCGCTTCCCAAGCCGAGGATGATCAGGGAGGCCAGTGCGCTGATCCAAATGCCTTTACTCATATTCCGTCCCCCTATTCCAAATACCAGGATGCATTATCAACCGAGACTTCCGCTTGTTCGTAGACCCCATAGTAGGATGTCGAGAAGCTCCCGGATTCCCCCGGCTCCAGCCTGAACGGCGAAACGTTGGCATAAGCATCGCCGATGAAGGCACCGGAGGAGCTGCTGTAAATGTTGAGGTAAACGCTGACCGAATAGATCGGGCGGGTCGCGGTGTTCGTGACCGTCCCGGAAATGGTCAGATCGCCGTAATCGTCCAGCACGGCCGTAACGCCGGATACATCAACGGCCGCGGTCCGGTTGTTCAATTCTTCTTCGGCGGCCTTCTGCTGGGCCAGCTGAATACGCTTAGCTTCAGCCTCCTCAAACTCCCGCTTCGCTTCCGAAATTTGCTTCCGGTACGACGTCAGCTTCGGATTGTCCGCAGCGTAGGACAGCCCGTTGTCCACGGCTTCCAGCGCTCCGGCAAAATCCTTTTTCCGCAGCTTCTCTTCGGCTGACGAATAGCTGATCCCGGCGATTTTGTTGATAATCTGCGCTTTGACGGCGGCCGCTTCCTGACCGCTGAGGCCGCGGACCGTAACGAGCTTATCGGCCAGCGCATCAACTGTAGTCAGCTTGTCCAGCTGGCCTTTGATGCGAAGCACCGTCAGCATAACCTGGTCCGCCGCCAGCGATTTCTGAAGCGGCGCGAACAGCGGCTCCTGCCGCTTGCCGATCATATCCGCGATTTGCCTCAGCGCTTTTTCCCCTTCATCCAACTTCTTGGCCTTAAGCTGTGCCGAAGCGCCGTCGAGTTGATTCTTGAGCTGAGCGGCCTTGGCCGCAAGCTCCCGGTCCCGGGTCAGTGCGGCGAAGCGCGGCCGTTGTTCTTCGGCCCGTTCCAACAGCTGGACCGCTTCCGAATACCGTCCTGCCAACGCCTCTTTCTTGGCTTGCTGCTGAAGCGCCATCACTTCCTGGTTTACGGACTGCTCATACTTGTAATAGAGCGTAAGACCCAGGGCAACCACTCCGGCAAGCAAAAAAGGGATGATCCACTGGAATACCCGGCCGCTTCCTCCCTTGGTGACGGCCGCCTGTGCCGGGCGCTGATCATCTCCCAGTTTACCTGCTGCAGCTTGAGGCAGCCGGATGGCCTCGGTGCCCGCGGCTACCTCAAGAACGGCCTGCCGTACTTCTTCCGTCAATAATCTTGCTCCACACTTTCCGCATATTTTCTGTTCCGGAGCACACTTTGCCCCGCACTGATGACAATACACCTTGCTCCCCCCAGCGTTCTTGTATCGATCCGGCTGCGGTAATTGAAGCCGGTTCCATCAAAATATCTAGGTCTTCAGCGAATCTTCTGGTTCCATAGTCCTAGATTACTAGTTTTTACTATACCATAATATGGATTGATGCGAGAAGAGAATTTTAATAGCTTGGAGTCAGCCCATCTTTTAACTGCTACCGGGTGTCCGATTGCTTTTTTAGCTGGACGGGATAAAAGCAATTCGCAAGAAATAACAGCCTGATAAGTGTGCTACGATGACGTTAGTAAAACATGTGGGCTGATGGATCCATTTTTGTGAAATTGGAGGTTGGATACTCATGACCAATCATTCGAGTAACAAGAGAATCGACACTGCCTCGAGGACGATCAAAGCATCGCCGCAAACGATTTATCATGCGTTCGTGGACCCTGAGGCTTTAGTCATGTGGCTTCCTCCGGAGGGAATGAAAGGCCGGATTTTCGAGTTCAACCCCGTGGCGGGTGGAACTTACCGGATGTCGCTGAATTATTTAGAGAACGACGGCACAATGCAAGGGAAGACCTCTGACGATACAGACGTCGTCGAAGGAACGTTCCTGGAGCTCGTCCCGGACGAGCGTATTGTACAGGCTGTTGTATTCGAGTCAGATGATCCTGATTTTGCCGGAGAGATGATCATGACATGGACTTTAGCAGCCAACCCGAAGGGCACGGTGGTTACGATCGTATGCGAGAACGTGCCGGCAGGGATCCGGAAAGAAGATCACGACGTCGGTTTAAGGTCCACTTTGGAGAACCTGGCATTATATACGGAGCAATAGTTCGTTTTTCGTTGAACGAGTCAAAATCGGTTTGTTAAAAAATTCATAGAAAAAAAATCCATAAAAGATCGTGTATTTGTCGATTATGGTGAGCCGCGTTCGTTGTACTGGTAGAGGACAAAAAACGAAGCAAGGAGGCTTTGCCTTATGAGAACGGTTACTTCGAAAGACGGCACAAGCATTGCTTACGACAAGGTTGGAAGCGGTCCGCCGCTCCTGCTGGTCGATGGTGCGCTGTGCAGCAGGGGGAATGGCCCGAGCAGTGCCTTGGCAGCTGCATTGCAGCAGGATTTTACCGTGTATACCTATGACCGTAGAGGGCGTGGCGAAAGTGGAAATCATGCTATTTATGGAGTTGATCGCGAGATTGAGGACCTTTCTGCTGTGATTGAAAAAGCAGGAGAGGATGTATTTGTATACGGCGTATCCTCGGGGGCAGCGCTTGCCCTTGAAGCGGCAAATCAGCTTACGTCGATAAAAAAACTGGCGTTATACGAAGCGCCTTTTGTAACGGACGGTAGCCGTGAAGCTGTGCCGGATGAGTACGCTGCACAAATGGATGAACTGATTAGAGCCAATCGCCGGGGTGCAGCAGTCAAGCTGTTTATGAGAAAAGGNGTCGGACTGCCGGCCCCGGTCGTGGCCATGATGCCGATGATGCCTGCCTGGTCCAAGCTTAAGTCGGTCGCCCATACGCTTCCTTATGACACCATACTGACGATCGGGCAGCAGAAAGGGCGTAAGGAGACGCTGAAAAAATGGTCGAGCGTCTCTGTCCCCACGCTTGTTGCCGTTGGCGGCAAGAGCCCCGAATGGATGCGCAATTCCATGAAGGAGCTTGCACAGGTTTTGCCGAATGCAACCCATCAAGTGCTTCCCGGTCAAACGCATATTGTGAAACCGGCCGCATTGGTCCCTGTATTGGTCGACTACTTGAAGGGATAAAAAATATATTGAGGAGGTTGCGATATGGTAACATTTACTGCCGAACTGCAGCTGCATGGAAAGACCGCAACAGGCATTGAGGTGCCGGAGGAAGTAGTCAGAAGCTTAGGCTCTGGAAAAAAGCCTGCGGTTCGTGTTACGATCCGGGGGTACGCGTACCGGACTACGATTGGAGTCATGGGCGGACGATTTTTGATTCCGGTCAGCACGGAGCATCGGAAGAAAGCGAAGGTTGCCGCCGGCGACAAACTGGAGGTTCAGTTGGAGCTGGATACGGAACCGCGTGAATTAGCCGTGCCGGACGATTTCTTGTCAGCATTGTCGCATAACGGGGTGGCGAAGTCTGCTTTTGAGAGCATGTCTTATAGTAATCGACGGCGCCTTGTTCTGGGCATTGAGGATGCCAAGACACCGGAAACCAGACAGCGGCGAATAGAGAAAGCTTTAAACGAGTTAAATGATTCCCAAAGTAAAAAGTGACATAAGCAGCGGTTAAGGAGGAAATCATGCACTCTCGACACGATTATAAAGAATTGCGTCAAACCTTTGAGCAGGCGGCCGATCTGTACCAGCAGGCACGGCCGGAGTACCCGGAAGCTTTGCTGGACGATCTGGTACAGGCGGCTGATTTGCATCCGGGGGATCGTCTGCTGGAAATCGGTTGTGCGACAGGAAAGGCGACCCTACCGTTAGCCAAACGTGGATTCAACATGACATGCGTGGAGCTTGGAGCGGATCTTGCGGAAGCTGCCCGCCGCAACCTCACCGGAATGGATGCCGAAATTATAACGGGGGGCTTCGAAGAGTGGCAGCCCGAGGCCGAGAAAAGGTTCGATTTGGTATTTGCCGCCACCGCGTGGAGCTGGATTGATCCGAAGGTTCGGTATTCCAAGGCATGGCAGGTCCTGCGTCCCGGCGGACATTTGGCTTTTTGGAACGCCACTCACGTTTTTCCGGACGACGGGGATCCGTTCTTCCGTGAAATCCAAGACGTATACGATGAACTGGGCGAGGGCAAACCGAAAGACACCGACTGGCCAAGGCCGGGGGAACTGCAGGAGCAGCGGGAAGAGATCGGGCAAAGCGGCCTGTTTGAGGTCGTTCATGTTCGGCATTTCGACTGGGAACGCATCTATCATGGGGAAGAATACATTAACCTTCTGAAAACGTTCTCCGACCATATTCTTATGGAGGAATGGAAGCGTGAGAAGCTCTTCAGTGAAATCCGGGTTCGCCTGAACAGCCGTCCGGACTCGTCGGTCCGCCGCCATTGGGGCGCTGTTCTTCATGTCGCTCGGCGTTTAGACTGAACGGAAAGATAAATCTAACAAGCGGAATAATTGAAATGACAAAGCTCCGATCGGATACTGGGTTCAACAGGCCAATCGGAGCTTATTGTTTTTTTATTATGACTTTTCCGGGTCACAGGCTGTTTGATTTAATCCGGATTCGCAAGGATCAGGTTTGAACTCCGAAAGCAGGACAGTTTGGTTATAGCCATTCCATACCTGAAGCGTATGGTAAAATTATCAAGTATGAATGCGAGCCATTGGAGGGAGCCCATGTGGAATTACAGGAAATTAAGTTTTGAGGAAGCTGAACTCATTAACGGTATGAACCCATCTCAATATATTAAAAATGCATGGCGGGAAGTCGCCGGAAAACGGCAATTGGTCGAGATCAACTACCATGACAAGGATTGGCCGAGCGGCTATGACTATCACTTGAGCCATTTAAGGGACACCATACGGTCTGGTGGTGAGGCCGTAGGAGCTTTTGATGGGGACAACAATCTCATAGGTTTTGCTGCGGTCAATCGGGAAGCCTTTGGTGACAAGTACCGGTATGTATTATTGGATCAATTATTCATTACGCTGGAGCATAGAGGTAAAGGGATCGGTAAAAAACTGTTCGCGATCGCGGTTCATCAGGCGAGGGAGTGGGGAGCTGAGAAATTGTATATCTGCGCAGGTTCAGCCGAAGAAACGATTGCCTTTTATGGTGCAATGGGATGCCGGGAAGCGGCGGAGGTTAGCCGGAAGTTGCTGGAGAACGATCCAAGGGATGTACAGTTGGAGTTCGTTTTATAGTTTCCGAATACCCCATAAGGAGCTGTGCAAGCATGCATGAGAAATCGAGTATCTCCGAGTTTCATAAATTGTGCCGTGCACTGAAGCTAGGCGAATTGCAATCGGCCCCTGTACCGGTTACCGGTGGGCTGCTTCACAAAATGTACGCGGTGGAAACGGCGACAGGCAAATATGCCGTGAAGGCATTAAATCCGCAGATTATGACCAGACCAACTGCAGTGAGCAACTACATCATGTCTGAGCGGATTGCGAATTACGCGGCAAAATTCATTCCTGCGCTTCCCGCAAAGAAGTTTGACGGGGAGTCGCTGCAGCGATTAGAGGACAGGTATTATCTTGTTTTTGATTGGACCAGTGAGAACAGCCTGAAGCATGGTGAAATAGACACGACTCATTGCGAAAAAATGGGTGACATTCTGGCAAAGCTGCATCGGATCGACTCTTCAGTTTTAGGAATCGAAGCTCCACTATTCTCGAATTCGGCTTTAACGGATTGGAGCTTCTATTTGGAGAAAGGACAAGAGAACCATGCCGAGTGGACCGGTCAGCTGCTCGAAAGCATGGAACATTTACATCGATGGAATGCAGCCGCCATCGAATCGGTGAACGGGCTTTCTTCTGAATGGGTGATTACGCATGGGGACTTGGACCCGAAAAATGTGCTGTGGGCAGGTCATGAACCCATACTGATTGACTGGGAATCCGCCGGTTATAAAAATCCGTCGCTGGACTTACTGGAAACCGCGGTTTATTGGTCCGAAAGTGAGACGGGTGAGATACAGAAGGAGAAATTTTTAGCCTTTATACAAGGATATAAAACAGCTCAGGGGCTCATTTCATCCGATTGGAGGCTGATTCTGGCTGGTGGGTTATTGTCCAAACTGGAATGGCTGGAATATAGTCTAAAACGGTCTTTGTGGATCGAATGTACGGATGAAGAAGAACAGAAGACCGGAACAGAGCAGGTCTCCATAACCCTGGGTGCTATTAAGCATTATGCAGAATCCATCCCCAAGATGGAAGAATGGCTTGAATTGCAGAACCTATAGAGAAGCACAGGATATGTTGATGCTGACTGGACAGCGGCTCGAGTTCGTTCCAATGGGCGTGCTGTCCAGTATACCATGGAGGGTTTAAATGGTCATTTCTTTTGACATCAACAAAGAGGATTATTGGAAATTCAACAAGCATGTCATCATGAACAACTTGAAATACAAGCGGCGGTTTCTCACTAGTCTGATTCTCCTTCCGGTCGTGATGAGCATTATTTTTATGCTGATGCAGCTGCCGACATGGTACTCCTGGACTGCTGGAATTATCCTGGGACTTGGTATACATGTTTACTCTTACAAGCGATTTAAAAGGCGGGCCTTGTCCCTGCTGGACGATAAACCCGGCCTGCTGGGAGAGCATACGATTACCTTGGCGGATGAGGGAATCATTGAGAATACGTCTGTGAACGAAAGTATACATAAATGGCCCGGAATCAGAAGCATCGAGCACAATGATGAGTATATTTTCATTTTACTGAATCAGACAATGGAGCATATTATTACCAAAAGGGCTTTTGAGAGCTCCGAAACCGCTGCTGTTTTCCTGAAAGAGGCGCAATCCAAGTGGGAAAGGGAATCCCAAGAAACTGCATAATCAAAAGAATGAAAAGGTTTATCCACGCGTTAACAAGGCGAATGCCGCTCCTGGCGATTGCAGCTGAATTTCGCTGATGACGCAGGCAAGCATGATGGATTCCTGAAGGCGGCTTCGGCTGATATCCCCCAGATCAATAACCGTTGACCAGCCGAGGTCTTTCAACAGAGTCCTGACTTGCTCCTTGGACTCCAAGTTGTTGCCGGACATAAACATGACCGGGGAGCCTTCGTTAAAATGCGGGTGAACCATGATTTGATCGCTGATGATATTGAGTGTTTTAACGATAGAACTGTCAGGCAGCAGCTGTTGGATGATTTCCCCAGCAGATGTTTCGTTATGGAGCAAACGCGGCCCGCCGTCAAAGGATACGGCATTGCTGACGTCGATGACGGTTTTATTTTTAAACAGGCGGGGTCGATGGATTCCAGCACGTCTTTCAAACCATTCCAGGGAAGCGCCAGAATCATCGTCTCTCCAAACCGGGCGGCTTCGTCAAAAGTGACCATTCCGACCGAACTGCCGGTCTCTTTTTTCCAAGATGCGTGTTTCGGATGATCGGGTTCCCGGCTGCTCACGACAACGCGATGGCCCGACACCGCTAAACCTTTAGCTAACGTTTTACCTACATTTCCGGATCCCCAAATCCCGATTTTCATGTTCGATTCCCCCCTCACGAGCCATTATAGAGCTGGGTCCATGCCGGGAACAATAAGGCACTTTTTTGTATCCAGGCAAGCGCGCGCAGCTTGGTGTATAATGTTGGGAAAAAATAGGGAGGGAGTCCAATGCCTGTGCAGCTGAATGAGTGTCCGGTCGAGGTGGTCATATCCAGTCTAAGCGGGAGATGGAAGATACCGATATACCGGTATTTGTACAAAAACGATCAGCCCGTGCGTTACAGCGCATTGCAGCGCCATTTACCGTCCATCTCCAAGAAGGTACTGACAGAACAGCTCCGCGAGCTGGAGCGTGACGGCATCATTGAACGGAAATCGTACCCGGAGCCCCGGCCCAGAGTGGAATATGCGCTGACTTCGGCGGGACGATCTATGATTGAATTTCTGGATCAGATCGGCGAGTGGGGCGTGAAGCACATTTTGTCAAAACAAGAAACTCAGCAAAGCTGATTTGGATCTTGATTGAAAACCGATGATCAAATATACAACAAACGCCAAGAAATCGCTGTGCTAGTAGCAGAGCGATTTCTTGCGCATATATTACTAATAATCTTGGAGCAGCCGCTAGGTTGTTTAGGCCGACGCCAATTTTTCAATTACGATCGAAGCGCTAGTCGTAGGCGTTCCGCCGCCTATGCTACCCTGAAGTGTTTGGGTACCCATATTATCGGTTCGGTTCAAAGTCAGGACGCCTCCAGCCGTTAATCGTGCTACGACTTGACCTTGATAAGGGTTATTGCCCGCACCGGAGCCATAGTTACTGCAAGGAACCAGCGTGGCAGGCAGCGGTCCGGCGGCATCCGGATCGAAGAACAGGCCGAATGCGCTGTTTCCGGCAGTCGGGAATACTTCCCAGCTGATGTTATAGAAACCGGTTTCCAGGATATTGACGGTGGAAGGGCTGGTAAAAGAAGTGGCCGTTCCGTTAATGACGGAGTTATTAAAAGTGACGGCGCCGCCTTGGCCACCGGGAGTAGGGGCTGCGGCAACGGTTTGATCGACTGTGCTGCACAAGAACGCAAACGAAGCGATACCTCCGGCAGGACCGGCAGGACCTTGCGGACCGGCAGGGCCTTGTGCTCCGGCAGGACCTTGCGGACCGATAGCACCCTGTAGTCCCGGAATGCCTTGTGCTCCAGGAAGACCTTGTGCTCCTGCAGGACCTTGTGCTCCTGCAGGACCTTGAGGACCGGCCGGAGCATTTACTTTAATTTTCGGGGGAGGACAGTTTACCTTTACGATCTTTTTAATGACGCGGTGTTTCTTATTTCTGTGGTGGTGAAAAACAATTTTACCTCTGCAATGCTTTCTTGGACAATGCAATGATATACACCTCCTGTCGATTTGTCTACAGAGTATGGGTTTGCTTCACATTTGGCATGGACTGATAACTATCATTTGCTAGACTAACGGCTATATTTTGAGAAAACGGGCATATGCGGGGTATTTCTTGGGACAAGCGGTTTGTCTGCCAATCCATAGGAATAAATTGATAGATTGGTTTACATATTCGATATTTTCAGAAGGCGATGCTATTTTGACGCATTATTAAAAATCGAGAGAGATAGACAATTGAGAGCACAAACGGGCGAAATGGATACGGCATAGCTGAAAAAAGTGCCCGGACTTAGGCAGGAGTGCGATGACTATTAAGGGAAGGCAAAGGATGGGAATGATCCAACATAAAGAAGTGTATATCTTTGCGGGGTTTATCTGGTGCCTTCTGTTTGCGATCATCAGCTTTTACTGGGCAGGCGGAGGCATGATTGGCGTAAATACATTAGGAGGGTTCATCTATAATCAAGCCATAGAAAGGGAAGCATCATTCATAGCTATGGTCTGGCTTACTGGATTCGTGAAATTGTGTGGGGGCTTATTTTTGCTGCTGTTTCTAAGGCCATGGTCCAGCATGACGAACCGGGTTTTATATGTTCTAGGGCTACTAGCGGGGATTTTGCTATTCTTATACGGCCTAGCCAACGTGATTTCTCTTATTTTTGCCTGCATGGGGCTGCTGTCCCTGCAGATTGACGATTTTGCGCTCAGGTGGAGGCTCTTTTTTTGGGAGCCATTTTGGATGCTGGGAGGAGCGTTGTTTACCCTTGCTGCATTCAAGTTTAAAAGTGAAGTCAATTCATGAGCCTTTTATTCAGCAGTCGACTTCTCAGCAGTCGGCCGCTTTTTTTCATTTCTGAAATTTCATGGAAAAATTTGATGGTATCTGCTGTGTTTGATTTCATGCTAAACTCAATCGGATTCAATATAGGATAGGGGAAGTTTAGGATGGAATGGTATTTAAAAGCATTAAAAAATTACGCGGGATTTCAGGGGAGGGCGTCCAAAAAAGAATATTGGATGTTTATGCTGTATGAAGGAGTGATCTACCTCGTGCTTTCCGTCGTCGAGGAAATCGTGGGGCTGTCTTACATATTATCCGCGATCTATTTTGCTGCTGCCTTCTTGCCGTCTTTGGCGGTTGCATGCCGCAGACTCCACGATACGGGAAGAAGCGGTTGGTGGAACTTGATCGTCCTGATACCGATCGTAGGCATCATTATTTTTGTTGTGCAAACCTGTCAGGCAAGTCAGGAGACGGATAACCAATATGGCCCCCAGCCTGTGAAGTAATGTTTGGGAAGTTCGGCGAGACATAAGGATAACATCACAAGAGGAAGGCTGCCGGCCGATTGAGCCGGGAGTCTTTTTTGCTCGGCATTCTTCTTATAACTAAATCATGTGCAGCTTGGCGGAAAGGTTTGAATGGTCAGGTGCAGCAGACCGGAAGGATTGGGGAAAAGCTACTTGTTTGCATGGGGGTTGACTAGATGGGCTTTGCCGCCCGGTTGGTCAATTTTGATATGCCGCCCATATCCCGCCGGATCACTCAAAAATGACACATTGTCCGCTTGTCCAAGCCGCTTGTCATCAGGCCGCAGGCACCTTGTTACCGGGGGTTAGGGGCAGCAGCTAAAATGACATATTTACGAGCACTGCTCCCTGGGCTATCGTAAAAATGTAAGCGTTAGCACACCTGACATACTGTGGCAACGATGGGTGGAGCAAAAACCATTTATCAGGAAGGGGTGATCCTATGCAGGAAACCAATACGGCGTTTGCCGGCCGCCCGGCGGCGGCCATGCCGACAAAGAGAAAAGGCAAAGGTTTATGGAAGCGCATCATTATGAACTGGGAGCTGTACCTGTTTATTGCGCCGGCCTTTTTGTACTTTCTTATTTTCTGTTACGGGCCGATGTACGGCATCCAGATCGCGTTCAAAAACTTCATTCCGACAAAAGGAATCACGGGAAGCCCGTGGGTCGGCTTCGACCACTTCGTCCGCTTCTTTCATTCCTATTACTTCTGGGACCTGCTCTGGAACACGCTGAGCATCAGCTTGTACTCGCTGGCCATCGGGTTTCCGATCCCGATCATTCTGGCGCTGGCCTTCAACGAAGTCCGAAACGGCTTCTTCAAGAAGCTGTCCCAGACGGTTACGTACGCACCGCACTTCATTTCCATGGTTGTCATGGCGGGGATGATTATCACGTTCCTTTCGCCGTCGACGGGGATCGTCACCCACATGATCGAGGGGCTGGGCCTGAAAGCGCCGGACTTCCTCACCGACCCGCGCTGGTTTAAGACGATGTACGTCTTCTCGGACGTGTGGCAAAGCGCCGGCTGGGGCACGATCATCTATCTCGCCGCGCTATCGGGCGTCGATCCGGGGCTGCATGAGGCGGCGATTATCGACGGGGCCTCGCGCTTCCAGCGCTTGCGCCACATTAACATCCCGGTGCTGGTGCCGACGATGACCATTCTGCTCATCCTCAACATGGGCAGCCTGCTCGGGGTCGGCTTTGAGAAAATCTTACTGCTGCAAAACCCGCTCAACATGAGCTCGTCGGACGTCATTTCCACCTTCGTCTACCGCTCGGGTCTGGTGGATGCGCAGTACAGCTTCTCGACTGCCATCGGCCTGTTCAACTCGGTCATCAATGCGGTATTGCTCATCGTCGTCAATCAGATCGTCCGCCGTACGAGCGAGAACAGTTTGTGGTAGAGAGGAGGAGCTTCGATGTTATCTGGAGTCAGAGAAACCCGGCGGGATAAAGTCTTTCTCGCCTTCAATTACCTGTATGTGTTTCTGGCGTTTCTAATCGTGTTCTACCCGCTGGTGTACATGGTCAGCGCCTCCATCAGCGACCCGAAAGCAGTCGGGTCCGGGGAGATGTGGCTGTGGCCGAAAGGCATTACGTTTGACGGCTACAAGCGGGTGTTCGAGAACACAAGCATCTGGACGGGGTACGGCAATACGATTCTGTACACCGTGGTCGGGACCGCGATCAACCTGCTCGTGACGCTGCCGGCGGCGTATGCGCTGAGCCGCAAGGACTTTGTCGGCCGCAACTTCTTTATGGGCATGTTCATGGTCACGATGTTCTTCGGTGGCGGCCTGGTGCCGACATACCTCCTGGTGAAGCAGCTGGGCATGGTCAACACGATGTGGGCGATCGTCATTCCGTCGGCCGCATCGATCTGGAATATCATCGTCTCGCGGACGTTCTTCCAGAGCTCGATTCCGAAGGAGCTGCAGGAAGCGGCGCAGATCGACGGATGTACGAACATGCGGCTGTTCCTGAAGATCATCCTGCCGCTGTCGATGCCGATCATCGCGGTAATGGCCCTGTTCTACGGGGTGGGCAACTGGAACAGCTACTTCTCGGCGCTCATTTACCTGAACGACTCGGCGAAATACCCGCTGCAGCTGGTGCTGCGCCAGATTCTGGTGCTGCAGGAAATGGCCGCACAGGGCGGAGGAGCGATCGACGCCTCCACGGCGGCCGCGATGAACAACAAGGCGGAAATCGCCGCCCTGGTGAAGTATTCCGTGATTATCGTCGCCACTATTCCGGTGATTGTCATTTACCCGTTCCTTCAGCGTTATTTTGTGCAAGGTGTCATGATCGGTTCGGTTAAGGGCTGATC
>NZ_PCZT01000018.1:22583-28677 GCF_002968895.1 Paenibacillus sp. AR247
TACCTGCTTAGAATCGACATCAAGTCAAAAAGGGGAGTTTGTAAAACATGAAAAAGCTTCGCAAGGCGTCATCCATTCTGCTCTGCCTCACCGTATCCGCCAGCCTGCTGGCAGCCTGCGGTTCCAACGGCGACGGGGGTTCCTCCTCAGCTGCCGGATCTGCGGCCGAAGGGGTTAAAAAAGAAGGCTTTCCGATCGTGGACAAGCCGCTCACGCTGAAAGTGATGTCCCAGGATGCGGGCGTGGCCGATTGGAATAAAATGCCCGTGCTGCAAGAGATGGAGAAATTGACGGGCATCCACCTGGAATACCAGCTTTCGCCGATCGACAGCTTTGAGACAAAAAAGAACCTCGTATTCGCGAGCGGCGACTTGCCGGACATATTCTATGCGGCGGATTTGAAACCGGCGGAGCAGGTGACATACGGCAGCCAGGGCGTTCTGATCCCGCTCGAAAAGTACATCGACGAAGGTTATGCACCTAACATCAAGAAAATTTTCGACGAGCATCCGGATATCCGAAAGTCGTTTACGACGCCTGACGGGCATATCTATGCGCTCCCGAACATCGATCTGTCGGCGGTATGGTACCGCAGCCCGATTAAACTGTGGAAGGAAGACCTTCTGGATCACGAGACGTTCTCGCAGACGCCGGATCAGAAGAAGGCCAAGGGGCAAAACAACCAGATCGGCGTGTTCAACGACTATTTCCCTTACTTCACGCTGGGCGGCGAACCAAGCTCGGACAACCCGCTCATGACGCCGGTCGCCAGCGAAATTCCGGGAACGCCGGTTTACGGCAAGCACCCGGGTATTTCGGCCAACGGCACGTTTGCGATTACGAGCAAGGACTCGAATCCGGAAGCGACGATGCGCTGGATCGACTACCAATACGGTTATGACGGAGCTACGCTGTTCAGTCAGGGACCGGAGAATACGCTGTGGAAATACAAAGATAAAGAAACCCATGAGAAAGAATGGCTGCCGGTACCGGGCGGCGGCGACCGTGAGGAATATCGCGGCACACTGACTCCGAACTACGGCATTCTTGCGCCGGGCATGAACTCTGCGGAATTGACCAAAGGACTGAAGAGCGACTTTGACCGCTTCATTGACAAAGAAAACGCAGAGAAGCTGACGCCGATCGGCAAAACGCCGTTCCCGAACGTCTATTTGACCAATGAAGAGCAGACGGAAGCAACGGCATTGTTGTCCGACCTGAACACCTATGTCAAGCAGATGGAAGCGAAGTTCGTGACCGGTCAGGAACCGCTCTCGAACTGGGACAAATATGTAGCGCAAATCAAAAAAATGGGAGGCGACCGGATCGCCGAGCTGGTACCAGGGCGCTTACGACCGCTGGAACTCGGGCAAGTCCATGCAAAAGCAAATAGCCAACATCGCCCTGCTGCGCAAGCGGCAGGGGAGTTGGCTATTGCTTTAAGAAGAAGCGGGAAGAGGCGCAGCCTCATTCCTCGTCCGGATCGGAAGAAGCGGGAGGCTGGCCGGTTTCGGAGAACAGCTTCCGGTACTGTCCCGGCGTGTAGCCGGTTTCCTTCTTGAACTTCCGCGTGAAGTTCGGGGTGTCCTGGTAGCCGACCCGCAGAATGATGTCCTTGAGCGGATCGCTGGTCGTCCGCAGCTGATGAATCACCTCTTCGAGGCGCTTCTGCCAGACGTACTGGATAAAGTTCAGCCCCATCTTTTCCTTGAACGACCGGCTGACGTGGGACGGCGAGATGTCGAATTCAAAAGCGACACTCTCCAGGCTCAGCGTATGGTCGGTGTAATGCCTGTCGATGTAAGCGACGATCCGGTCGATCATCGACTGCTCTTCCTTCTGGTTATTCCGCTCGACCTGGCTGCAGATCCGGGAAGCCAGGCTGAGCAGGCCGCGTTCGACTTCCTCGAGCGAGCTGCTGTACACCATGCCCGGAGGCACGTCCTGCAGCACGCTGTGGATGCCGAGCTCGGATGCCGTCTTGAGGATCGTGTTGAGCAGGTCGAAGCAGACGCAGCGCATCAGCATCGCCGATACCTCGGCCACCTGCAGGTCCTGCACCGACGAGGAGATAATTTGGGCGGCAACGTCGTAGCTGCCCTGCTTCAAGCTCTGAGACAGCTTCATCAGCGTGTTGTTCGGTACCCAGGCCGTATGGTCCGGCGTGTAGGACAGCTTCTCGAAATACGTGACGCTGCCTTGGCCGGTGGTCGCCCGCAGCTCGAAAGCCGAGCAGGCTTCGATGAAGGACTGGTTCAGCTGGTCCGGGCTCGGATAGCTGGTGCCGACGCCGATCATCGGAAAGACGTCGAAGGATTCGAGCAGACAGCCGCGGACCGCCTCGACGATCTGGTGCATCCGGTTGAATTCCTCGGCGCCTTCTTCCGGATCGTAGCAGATGATGAGCCCCAGCTGGTCCAGCTGCGGAAGCTCCACGCCATAGCCGAGAGCAGCTAGCTCAGGGAATTCGATCTGGGTCAGCAGCCGGATCATTTCGGTGCGGTCCTGCAGGTCGCTTTTCTCCTGCTCTGCCGGCTCCGACCCGATGACCATCACAAAGTACCGTGACCGGTCAAAATGAAGGTCGAACGCCTCCCGCAGCTCCGGCGACAGGCTCTGGGCGCTGCCGTACTTCAGCAGCATCGACAGGAAGTGGTTGCGGGCGAACGGCTCCTGCAAATCGATCCGCGAGCTGTATTCCTGAAGCGCGGTGCGGATCCGGTCCAGCTCGTTGCCGGACGGCGTCTTGCCGCTCTGCGGCCGCTTGGCCGGGGAGTTGGTGGAGGCAAACTCCACGAGCATCGAGATCGGCTGGTACTGCATGCGGGCAAGGAGCAGTGCGATGGCCGCGCCAACAAGGACGACAATGATGAACAGCATGATGATAAAGCTCCGCACGTGCAGAACGCTGCTGAAGAATTGCGAGCTCGGCATGGCGGTAACGTAGGTCCAGCCGTTATTGTCGGATTTGACCGAGACGATGGAATGCGCCTTGCCGTTAATGGTCCGTTCGTGAATGCCAGGGGACAGATTGATCAGCGACTTGGCCTCGCTTCCGGTGAGCGCTTCGCCTTGACGGTTGTCCACCAGAATGCGGCCTTCGTTGTCGAGAATATACGTCAGCCCCTGATAGCTGCCGAGAATGGAATCGATCAGGCTGGTAAGCTCGGATTCCCGGATCAAATACATGACCGTTCCGTGCGGCGTCGGACTGTTGGGCGTAATCGGAATCAGGTACGCGAGCATCGTTTCTTTTAAACCGGAAGCGTTGCTGACCGTATCGGCGGGACGCATCTCCGGATACTGGCCCTCATTGAGATCCTTGAACATCCGGCTCTTGTCCCAGCTCTGGAAGCTGAACTTTTTGGCGAATACATCAAGATTGTACAGGCCGTTGCTGGAATAGATTTTCTCATCCTTATGAAAATAGAGGAAAATTTCGCCGATAATCGAGCTGGTTGCCTTGTACTGATCCAGTGCCTGAATGGCGTCTCCGCTCGTCAGCGGGTCATGAACCCGGTATTTCGTCAGTCTCTCGTCATAGGAGACACGGGAAGCGATTTCGCTGAGCTCCTTCATCCGCCCGTCAATGATCACTTTAGTCTGGGTCAGCTGATCCAGCCGGGAGTGCTCGATCTCGGACCGGAGGTTCGTCACAGCGTTTTCATAAATAAAAATCGTCATGAGAATCAAGGGAATCAACAAGATAAATAAATAGGACCAGATATATTTCAAAAACAGCTTGGACTTGAAGTAATTTTTCTTCAACAATTCTGCCTCCCGTTAACCGTAATGCGTCTGATCAAGTTCCATGATACCAATATTTCGGGCTTTTGGACATAGAGAGAAAAACGAACGAAGTCGAAATATGGAGAATTTTGTTGATAGGAAGGCGCGGTTTAGCGGCGGGCAGCTCAATCTATGATAAAAATCCGAATCAATGGAGGGTGTAAGATGAGCGAAATCAAGCAGGTCCAGGAAGAACAGGAGTCCGTCGTCGTGGAAGGCGTCCACAATTACAGCAGTGAAGAGCATTGGGTGAAACCCGAGGATCCGCTGCTGCTGGAGCGCCTGGAATGGTTCAAAGACCAGAAACTGGGCCTGATGATGCACTGGGGGCCTTATTCCCAGCTCGGATTGGTGGAATCTTGGGCGCTAAGCGACGTGGATGAGGAATGGTCCAGAAACGAAATCGACTGGGACATCGATGCGGAGGAGCTGAAACGCGAGTATTTTGCCTTGAACAAGACGTTCAACCCGCTCCGTTTCCAGCCGGAGCTGTGGGCGGATCTGGCCGCCGAGAACGGCTTTAAATATTTAAACTTTACGACT
Source organism: Paenibacillus sp. AR247 (assembly GCF_002968895.1). Taxonomy (NCBI): domain Bacteria; kingdom Bacillati; phylum Bacillota; class Bacilli; order Caryophanales; family Paenibacillaceae; genus Paenibacillus; species Paenibacillus sp. AR247. The sequence goes on from NZ_PCZT01000018.1 coordinate 26,916, forward strand.
AAGCACCATGACGGGTTCTGCATGTGGGATACAAAGACGACCGATTACCGTATCACCGGGCCGGACTGCCCGTTCCATACGCACAAATACGCGGACATCACCAAGCAGCTGTTTAACGCTTTCCGGGAAAAAGGGCTCGGCATCTCCGCCTACTTCTCCAAGGCGGACTGGCACACCCCGTATTACTGGGCTCCCGGGATGAAGCCGGGAACAACGACATCCCGCGGGCCGACCTACGATCCGAAGGAATATCCTTGGCTGTGGGAGCAGTTCGTCCAGTTCACGCATGAACAGATCATGGAGCTCATGACGAATTACGGAAAGATCGACGTGCTGTGGTTGGATGCCGGCTGGGTCAACGACTATCGGGATCAGAACATCCGTCTGGGCGAAGTGGTTGAGCGGGCGCGGAAAATTCAGCCTTGGCTGCTGTCGGCGGACCGCACGGTGGGCGGACCTTACGAAAACCTGATCACGCCGGAACAGACGCTGCCCGAACGCGCGCTGAGCGTACCTTGGGAGAGCTGCATCACGATGGGATCGGCCTTCTCCTTCCGTTATGAGGACGACTACAAGACGGTTCGCCAGCTGATCCATCTGCTGGTTGAAATTGTTGCTAAGGGCGGCAATTTGGCGCTCAATGTGGGACCGCAGCCGGACGGACGGATTTCCAAAACGGCTATCTCCCGCATCAAGGGCATGGGCGCATGGCTGAAGGTTCACGGCGAAGCCATTTATGGCACGCGGATTTGCGAGCCGTATTCGGTCGGCCGGGCGCAGTTCACCCAAAAAGGCGACACGACCTACGCCTTTTACCTGTACCGGGACGAACACGAAGCGGTTCCAGCGGAGCTGCATCTGCCGCTGCAGCAGCCGTTCAGCCGGATCGATCTCGTCGGCGGAGCGGACAACCTGGAATTCCGGCGCACGGATGACGGCGTCGCCATCCGCCTTCCGGAGAAGGAACGCGAAGGGCTGGCGCCGATCGCGCACGTGTTCCGTATCCGCTAAGACAGCGGGCGGGCGCGGCATAAGAGTATAAATCCAAACACCGCCTATAAACAATTGAATACAACGCGAAAGGTGCGACCGATATGCAACCATGGTTTGAAAACGCAAAGCTGGGGATTTTTATCCACTACGGCATTTATGCCGTCGACGGAGTGGCTGAGTCCTGGTCATTCTACAACGGACACATTCCCTATGAACAATACATGAAGCAGCTGGACGGATTTACGGCGTCGAAATTCGATGCCGAAGCGTGGGCCGACTTGATCGAAAAGTCCGGCGCCAAATATGCGGTGCTGACGACGAAGCACCATGACGGGGTAGCGCTCTGGGACACAAAGTACAGCGATCTGAACGTCATTCAGAAAACGCCGGCCAAGCGGGACATCGTTAAGGAGTACGCGGAGGCCATCCAGAAGCGCGGGATCCATCTGGGCATGTATTATTCCTTGATCGACTGGTCCCATCCCGACTATTCGAGTGTCTATGAAGGGGGCAAGGTGCCGGAAGATTTGAGCACGGCCAACCGCTTCTCCAGCCCTCAGGACGGCGTTCAGGACGAAGAGCGCTGGCAGAAGTTCCTCGAGTTTAACAACAACCAGCTGCAGGAAATTTTGACGAATTACGGCAAGGTCGATCTGCTCTGGTTCGACGGGGACTGGGAGCGCAGCGCCGAGCAGTGGAACCTGCCGGCCTTTAAGGAATATTTGCACACGCTGAATCCGGACATCATCATCAATTCCCGTCTGCAGGG
>NZ_PCZT01000018.1:28777-76369 GCF_002968895.1 Paenibacillus sp. AR247
CCACGGCGATTACAAAACGCCGGAGCAGGGCATTCCGATCACGAGACCGGAAGGGCCGTGGGAGTTCTGCACGACGATCAACACGTCCTGGGGCTACGTGCCGACGGATAACAAATACAAGTCGCTGAACCAGATCATCCGCATGTTCTGTGACTGCATTTCGATGGGCGGCAACATGCTGCTCGATATCGGACCGCGGGAAGACGGCACGATCGACAAGCGGCAGGAAGATATTTTGCTCGGATTGGGCGATTGGATCCGCACTCACGAAGAGGCGGTGTTCGGCACAGAGGAAGGTATCATGACCCGTTATTACCTCGGAGGCAGCACGGTGTCCAAGGACCGCAAGACGCTGTACCTGTTTGTCTATGACGATCCGAAGGAAAACGTCAGCCTCAAAGGGCTGTGCAACCCGATCAAGAAGATCACCGTGCTCCACTCCGGCAAAGAGCTCTCGCATGAAATTCACGGCGGGGTGCCGTGGTTCAACATTCCGGGAACGACATGGATTCACATGACCCCGGAGGACACCCATGAGCAGGTAACGGTGCTGAAGCTGGAGTTCGACGAAGAGCTGGAAATGTACGGCGGATCCGGCGCCGTCGTGACCCATAACTGAAGGATGGACCGGACGCTATAAGCGGACTAAGCGGACGATCACGGGGAGGAACGCCTTGCACTTTTCACGGCGGGGCCTCCCCCTCTTTCGGGTAAACGGACAGGATTCGGGGGCCAAAGGTAATAATGGCTTGCCGCCTCGTCTTAGGATCAGCCCGGAGCATATGACCATGTATATAAAAGGAGATCAAGAATGGAACAATTCAGATTGCCTCAAATCAACATGCCGCGGATGGAACTTCCGGCTTCCATTCAGAACGTGCTGACCGAAGCGGAAGAGAAGCTGGCGCACCGGCCCAAGCTGCTGCAGCTGTTCAAAAACTGTTTTCCGAACACGCTGGAAACGACCACGAAGCTGATGGATGACGGGACCACCTTTGTCATTACCGGGGATATTCCCGCGTCTTGGCTCCGCGATTCCGTGGAGCAGGTCATGCATTACGTGCCTTTCGCCAAAGAGGATGCCGCGCTGCAGCGGATGATCGGCGGGCTGGTCAAGCGGCACATTCAGTACATACATATCGATCCGTACGCGAACGCGTTTAATGAGTCGGCGAACGACTGGCACTGGAACAAGGCCGACGTGACCGATATGGGCCCTTGGGTGTGGGAGCGCAAGTTCGAGATCGACTCTCTGTGCTTCTCCATGCGCCTCGCCTATGCGTACTGGAAGGAAACCGGGCTGACGGACATTTTCGACGCCGGATTTAAATCGGCGATGCGGATCATTTACGAGCTGTTCCGGACCGAGCAGCGTCATATGGAACAGTCGCCGTACCGTTTTATGCGCAATAACGGCATCCGGCAGGATACGCTGGCAAACGGAGGGCTCGGCATGCCAGTCAACTATACGGGCATGGTCTGGTCCGGCTTCCGCTCCAGCGACGACGCGTGCGACTTTCATTACAACATTCCGGGCAACATGTTCGCCGTGGTTGCGCTGCGCCACATGCAGGAGTTCGCCGAATGGGTGTTCCGCGATACGGGCTTCCTGCAGGAGCTGAAGGCGCTTGAGGAAGATATCCATCATGGCATCCAGCTCTACGGCATCTACCGCCATCCGGAATTCGGACCGATTTACGCGTACGAGACCGACGGGTTCGGCAACTACTGCCTGATGGACGACGCGGGTACTCCGGGACTGCTGTCCATTCCTTATTTGGGTTATGTCACCGCCGATGATCCGATCTATCAAAACACTAGACGCTTTGCGCTGTCCAAAGCCAATCCGTTCTACTTCGAAGGCCGGGCGGCAAAGGGTATCGGCAGCCCGCATACGCCTGAAGGCTATGTGTGGCATATGGCTTTGTCCATGCAGGGACTGACCGCGGTCACGAAGGAAGAAAAGCTGGAGATGATCGCGACGCTGGAGGCGACGGACGCGGGAACGGGCTATATGCATAGGGGTTCCTTGCCGACGATCCAGCCGTATATACGAGATCGTGGTTTGCCTGGTCGAACAGCCTCTTCTCGCAGCTGGTCTATCAAGCGATGAAAGAAGGGATTCTATGAGCCAGCCGGTCATCATTTTCTATGATTCGGCGTTTCCGGGGACATCGCTTCCACCAGCCGAGCAGCTTGAAGAGCTGCGGCAGATCGGTATAGTGGTCGACGCCCAAGGGCTTGCCGAAGCGCTGCGGACTGCTGAGGAAGGATGCTTCGTAAACCTGCATGCGCCGTATTTTCCGAAAGACGCATGGGCGGACATTGCGGCGTTTCTAAGACGCGGCGGCGGGCTCGTCAGCGTCGGCGGGGCGCCGTTCCGCCGGCCGGTCCGGCTGGAGGACGGGGCATGGAAGGCGGAGGCGGAGCAGACCGCTTACCACCGGGAGCTGTACATTCATGAAATGCTGCATGTGGACGCCGGACCGGTCGCGAGTCTGCGGGCTTCGGAGCAGATCCCGCTTCTGGCCGGACAGGAGCAGCTGTTTGGCATCAGCGACACGCTGAACCTGGTGCCGCACACGACCCGGAACGCCGATCTGCCGCACCAGATGGGCTCCGCGGGTACGATGAGCACGCAGGTGCATGCGCTGCTGACCGGCGTATCCGCCGACGGCCGCGAGGTGGCCGCTCCGGTGGTGCTGTGGGAGAACTCGCGCGGTGATTTTGCCGGTTCACGCTGGCTGTTCGTGAACGTGCCGCTCACCTCCGCGTTCTGGAGTCAGGGCGGAGGAGAGGCGCTGGGTACCTGGGCAGAGTTTGCGTCGCGTCCGGTCACCGAGCTGTCGCTAAAGACCAATTACGCTGCCTATGAGCCGGGCGATCACGCGGTCTTGACGCTGCAAACGCAGCGGATCTTTCCGAAGCGGGCCGCGATTCGGGATGCCGAGCGATGGACGTTCGTCCTTACGGTAGAGGAGGACGAAGGGGACCAGAAGTGGGAGCATCGATTCACGACGGGCGTTACGGGCGAGCTGGACTTCGTCCGGATAACCGTACCGCTTGCGCTTCGCGCCGGGCTGTACCGGGTGGAATGCACCGCTACGTCGGAAGGCGGCGAAGTACGGGTGCTGCGTCAAGGCTTCTGGGGGCATGACGCACAGCTGCTTCAGGAAGGAAGCCTTTTGACCCGCGGGCGGGACTATTTCGTCAAGGACGGCCGGCCGCTGCCGATCGTCGGCATGACGTATATGGCGTCAGATGTGGCCCGGAAGTTCCTGTTCCTGCCGAACAGCGACGTGTGGGACCGGGACATGGCCCAAATGGCGGCGGCCGGCATCAACTGGATCCGTACCGGGGTGTGGACCGCCTACCGCAACATCATGCAGGTCGACGGCCACGCCTCGGAGGAGGTGCTGCGGGCGGTTGACGCCTTTATCCTGACGGCGAAGAAGCACGGACTTCACGTCACCTTCACCTTCTTCTCCTTCACGCCGGAGACGTGGGAAGGAGTCAATCCTTATCTGGACCCGCAGAGCGTGGAGGCCCAGAAGCGGTACATCCGCTCCATCGTCTCCCGCCACCGTCACACGACGAACGTGGACTGGGACCTGATCAACGAACCGTCGATGCTCGATCCGGCGCGGATATTCTCGGCTGGACCGCGATCCTCACATGACCGCTATGAACGGGCAGCCTTTGCGGAATGGCTGGAGCGGCGCCACGGCCAAATCGAGCAGCTGCAGGAGCGGTGGAATATGACGCCTGAGCAGCTGCCGAGCTTTGCGGCGGCTGCGATTCCGGAGCCGCAGGAGATCAACTTCGATGTGCAGGATATGCATTCAGGCAAGAAGGGGACGCGCTGGCTGGATTACTGCTTGTTCTCGATGGATATGCATAACCGCTGGGCCCAGCAGCTGTATGACACGATCAAGGAGCTGTGTCCGAATCAGCTGGTTACTGTCGGCCAGGACGAGGCGCTCGGCTCGCAGCGGCCGTCGCCGTTCTTTTACCGCGAGGCAGCAGACTATACGACGGTGCATTCTTGGTGGCAGAACGACGATCTGGTCTGGGACGGGATTTTTGCCAAGACGGCCGACAAGCCGAATGTCGTTCAGGAGACAGGGATCATGTACGTCGAGACGGCCGAAGGGCTGGCCAAGCGGAGCGAACGGGAGCTGCGCAGCAATGCTGGAGCGAAAGTACGCTTACGCGTTCTCGACGGGCGGTGCGGGAGCGATCCACTGGATCTGGAACACGAACTTCTATATGGATAACGCGAACGAATCGCATATCGGTGCCCTGCGAGCCGACGGCACAGAGAAGCCGGAGGCGGACGTCTCGTACGAGTTCGGCCGGTTTATGGCCGGAATCCGCGACCTGTTCCGGGACCGCGAATTGGAGGATATCGCGGCGGTGTTCCCGTACTCGAACGACTTCTCGAACCGGAAGTTTGCGAATGAGGCGACGCGCCTGATGACGCGCGTGCTGTCCTATCAGCTGAAGCTGCCGCTGCGGGCCGTGTCCGAATACGACCTGGAGCCGCTGGCGGAGCATCCGGCCAAGCTGATTCTGCTGCCAAGCCCGCACAATATCGAGGACGCGGCTTGGGCGAGGCTGCTTGAGATCGTCCGGAGCACGGGAGCGGTGCTGCTCGTGACCGGGCCGCTCTCGATCGACGCGTACTGGCGGCGGACAGAGCGGGCGGCCGATCTGCTCGGCGATACGGAGATCCGCAACGTACGGCGCGAGGAGACGCTGAGCCTTCAGGGTAAACGGCTGCCGGTTTCCTTCGGGAAGCGGCGCATCGCTGAGGTGAACAAAGAGGTGCTGGCGTCGGGCGACAGCCAGGCCGGATCGGGAACGCCTGCCGCCGACGCGGTGACCGACATCCCGCTGGGTGCGGGAAGATTGATCTGGAGCCCGCTGCCGGTTGAGCTGAACGAACGGATTGATACCACGGCCGAGCTGTACCGCTATGCGGCGGAGGCGGCTGGCTGCGCCAGCGGCCTGACATGGCTGCAGGGCGGGGACAACCCGGGCATTTACGGGCGCAGACTGCGGTTTTCCGAAGGCTTTTTATACATTTTCGTATCGGAATATGCGTGGAATGCCCAGATTGAAGTGCGGGACGACGATACCGGAACCGTCTATGCGTTCGAGCTGGAGCAGGAGCGGTCGGTGCTGTTTGCGGCCGATGCGGAAGGACGAATACAGGCGGTGTACCGCCCGCACGAGGTTCAGATTCAAGTCAAGGAAAGCTAGGAGGAAGAACACATGCCAAACCGCAAAACGGCTCATATCGTATCCCACACCCATTGGGACCGGGAATGGTATCTGCCCTATGAGAAGCATCATGTCCGTCTGATAAAACTGATGGATGCGCTGCTGGACAAGCTGGATGAGGACCCGGAATACCGCAGCTTTTTCTTGGACGGCCAGACGATCATCCTTGAGGATTACCTGCAGGTCCGGCCGCAGCAGCAGGCGCGGCTTGAGAAGCATATCTCGGACGGCCGCATCCTGATCGGCCCCTGGTACATCCTGCAGGACGCGTTTCTGACGAGCAGCGAGGCCAATGTGCGCAACATGCTGATCGGGCACAAGGACGCCAAGCGCTACGGCCAGCCGGCCCAAATAGGCTACTTTCCCGACACCTTCGGGCTTGCCGGACAAACGCCCCAGCTGATGCGGCAGTCCGGCATCCATAACGCCTTCTTCGGACGGGGCGTGAAGCCTACGGGCTTTAACAACACGGTCGCCGACGGCGATTACGAATCCTCCTTCTCCGAGCTGGAGTGGGAGGGGCCGGACGGCTCCAAGGTGCTCGGCATCCTGTTCGCCAACTGGTATTCGAACGGGAATGAGGTGCCTGCGGATACGGGCGAGGCGAAAGATACTGGCACCACAAGCTGGCGGACGCCGCCAAGTACGCTTCTACCGGGGAGCTGCTGTTCATGAACGGCTGTGACCACCAGCCGATCCAGCTCGATCTGCCGGAGGCGATCCGCACGGCGCGCGAACTGTTCCCGGATACGGACTTCGTCCATTCCAATTTCATCGATTATTTGGCTGCCCTCGAATCCTCGCTGGACCGTGAATTGTCCTCCGTCCGGGGCGAGCTGCGCAGCCAGCGGACGGACGGCTGGGGGACGCTCGTCAATACCGCTTCCTCCCGCGTCTACCTGAAGCAGTTGAATCAGCGGGGCCAGGCGATGCTCGAGAAGGTGGCCGAGCCGCTTGCAGCTTATGCCAGCCTGCTCGGTGCGGCGTATCCGCATGATCTCCTGCAGTACGCCTGGAAGACGCTGATGCAGAACCATCCGCATGACAGCATCTGCGGCTGCAGTGTGGACGAAGTACATCGCGAGATGGTCACCCGCTTCGAGAAAAGCCGGCACGTCGCCGAAGCGGTTGCGGACGACAGCCTGCAGTCTATTGCGGAACACATCGACACTACCGGCTTTGCGGCGTTCGGGCCGGATGCTGTTCCGTTCACCGTCTTCAATACGACCGGCGGCAAGCGGACCGGCACGGTCAGCGTCGAAGTCGACGTGCTCCGCCATTATTTCCGGGAAGGCATTCCGTTCGGCGAAATGAAATCGCGGGTGAAGCAGTTCGAGCTGGCGGACCTGATCGTGGTGGACAGCGAGGGACGGGAGGTGGAATGCACGATCACCGACCTGGGACTGCAGTTCGGATACGATCTGCCTGACGACAAGTTCCGGCAGCCTTATTTTGCCCGAAAGGTCCGGGTGGAGCTGGAGGCGGCGGACGTTCCTGCGAACGGCTTCAGCACCTACGCGGTCGTCCGCTCGGCTTCGCAAGCGGCTGCATCGGCGGAACGGTCCACACTTGTCACCGGGGACCGAACCATGGAAAACAAATACGTGTCGGTTAGCATTGAAAACGACGGGTCGGTGACGCTGACGGACAAGGCGAGCGGCCAGATCTACTCTAATTTGTGCGTTTACGAGGACAGCGGGGACATCGGCAATGAATACATGTACCGCCAGCCGGACGGGGAAACCCCGCTGACGACCCGGAATACAGCAGCCGAGATTACCATTCTGGCCGACAAGCCCTACGAGGCGTCCTTCCGGGTCGTTCATGCCTGGGACATCCCGAAGGGAGCGGAGGAGAAGCTTGCGCAGGAGCAGCAGGAGCTCGTATGGTTCACCGGCCGATCGTCCGGCCGCTCCAAGGAGACCGTCCGGATCGTCATCGAGACGACCTTGACGCTGGAGAAAGGATCACGCGGATTGAAGGTATCCTCCCGCTTCCATAACCCAAGCCAAGGATCACCGGCTGCGGATGCTGTTCCCGACCGGCCTTGCAAGCAACGTTCAGCAGGCGGATTCCATGTTCGAGGTCGTGACCCGCGGCAACGAGCCGTCCGCCGAATGGACCAACCCGAGCTACTGCCACCACCAGCAGGCTTTTGCCAGCATCAAGGACGAGCGGACGGGACTCACGGTTGCGAACCTGGGCTTGAACGAATACGAGGTGCTGCAGGACGGACAGAACACGATTGCGGTGACGCTGCTGCGTTCCGTCGGCGAGCTGGGCGACTGGGGCGTATTCCCGACACCGGAGGCTCAGTGCCTGGGCGAAGCCTATGCTGAGCTGATGATCATCCCGCACGGTCATGCGAAACCTGAGGCTGCGTATAACGAAGCCTATCAGTTCCAGGTACCGTGGACGGGCGTACAGGTCGGCCTGCATGCGGGCAGCCTCCCGCCGGTTTATCAATGGTTCGGCTGGCAGGGAGAAGGAATAGCACAGTCCGCGGTGAAAAGAAGTGAAGAGACAGGAGACCTCATCTTCCGCTGGTACAATTTGACCTCGAGCGGCAGCGAGCTTGCCGTAACGCCGACATTTGCGTATCGCCAGGCATGTCGAAGCAATATTCTGGAAGAGCGGCAGGATGCGGTGGAAGCGGTGCAGCCCGGAGAGGCGCTCCGCGTAGCGGCCGGGCCGGCCGAGATTGTGACGCTGGCCTTGGAGATTGCGGATACGGCAATATAGGTTAACGATCGATGCAGAACGAATAACGGAGGGAATCGCGATGAATCTAAGCGGAGTGCCGGAGCCTAGGATTGAATATGCTCCCAAACATTATATTTGCCGGCGGGCGCAGGGGCCGCTCGTCCTGGACGGACGCCTGGACAAGCCATTCTGGTCCGAAGCGCAGTGGACGGAGGATTTCGTCGATATCGAGGGCGATCTGCGCCCCAAGCCGGCCAAGCAGACCCGGGTCAAAATGCTGTGGGACGACAAATATTTCTACTTCGGCGCAGAGCTGATCGAGGATCAGATCTGGGCTACGCTGACCGAGCGGGATTCGGTCATTTTCTACAACAACGATTTTGAAATCTTTATCGATCCCGACGGGGATACGCATCAATATTACGAGTTTGAAATCAATGCGCTGAATACGGTCTGGGACCTGCTGCTGGTACAGCCTTACCGCGACGGCGGGCCTCCGGTCAACGGCTGGGATATCGCCGGCCTGCAGACCGCAGTGCATATTGACGGCGAGCTGAACCGTCCGGATGCAGACAACCGCAAATGGAGCGTGGAAGTGGCGATCCCGTGGGCGAGCCTGAAGGAATGTGCGCCCGAGGGGCGCCGCCCGGCTACCGGCGAGTTCTGGCGCGTCAACTTCTCGCGGGTAGAGTGGCGGACGGAGGTGCAGGACGGCGAATATCGCAAGGTGCTGAACCCTGAGACCGGCAAGCCGTACCCCGAGGACAACTGGGTATGGTCGCCGATGGGCATCATCAATATGCATTATCCGGAGCTCTGGGGGTATGTCGTATTCTCGGACGGAGAAGTGCCACAGGATTTTGAGCTGCCGGAGGACGAGCGGATCAAGTGGGAGCTTCGCAAGCTCTATTACCGCGAGCGCAACCACTACGAGGCCCATGGACGGTTTACGGCCGATTGGGAGCAGCTGAAGGGTGAAGAGACCTGGACGATTCAACCGGAGATCGAAGTAACCCGCAGCCTGTTTCAGCTGACGGCGCCGTCCGCGGACGGACGAGCGGTGTACTGCATCCGTGAAGACGGAAAGCTGTGGAAGGAGGAAGCGAAATGACGACGCATACGACCGCATTCTCGCTGGATCAAGAGATGCTGCAGCGGATCGAGGAGAAATTTCAGGAGAAGATGGCACTGGCCGAATCCCGGAAACAGGAGCTGTTCGGCGTGTTCGAGGAGGCTTTGACCGCCGAGGAGACATGGGCTTTGAAATATTTGTACGCGTACATGCCGGTCAACGACCTGGCGGATTACGACGGTGCGCTGTTTCTGAGCCACGTGCGCCGCACGCTGGCGATCCGCAAGCAGGTGCCTTGGGGAGAGCGGGTACCGGATCACCTTTTCCTGCACTTCGTCCTCCCATACCGGGTGAATACTGAAAATATCGAGGATTCGCGCGGCATATTGTATAACGAACTGGCGGAGCGGACCGCCGGACTGTCCATGGCGGACGCGATCCTGGAAACGAACTACTGGTGCCACGAAAAGGCGACCTACGTCGGCAGCGATCTGCGGACGATTTCGCCCCTGACGATGATCCGAACGGCCCGTGGCCGCTGCGGGGAAGAGTCGACGCTCGCCGTTGCCGCACTGCGCAGCATCGGCATTCCTGCGCGCCAGGTCTATACCCCGCGCTGGGCGCACTGCGACGACAACCACGCCTGGGTGGAAGCGTGGGCCGACGGCCAGTGGTACTACATCGGCGCCTGCGAGCCGGAAGCCCGCCTGAACCAGGGCTGGTTCACTCCGCCGGCACGTCGTGCGATGCTGATCAACACGAGAATCTACGCTGATTATCCGGGGCCTGAAGATATTACGCTGGCCGACGAATGGTTTACGGAGATCAACCTGCTGGAAAATTACGCTCCGACGCAGACCATCTGCGTGACGGTAAAAGATGAGGCCGGCGTTCCGGTAGAGGGGGCCGAGGTGCGCTTCGAGCTGTACAACATGGCGGAGCTGTACCCGATCGCCACGCTTCCGACGGATGAGCGGGGCGAAGCCTCCTTCAAGACGGGCTTCGGCGACCTGGTCATCCGCGCCGTCAAGGACGGACGCTGGGGTGAGACCAAGATTTCGGTCCGGGACAGCGAGCACTTTGAGCTGACCTTGGACTGCTCCGTTCAGCCGGAAGGAACGGCAGACTTTGACATGGTGCCGCCGCCCGAACGGGAAGGGGAAGCTGCGGATGCCGTCACGGAAGAGAAGCAGCAGCGCCACAACGCCCGGATCGAGGAAGGTACGCGCATCCGGACAGCATTCGAAGAAACTTTCCTCGGCGGGGACGATGCTGCCCGATTGGCGAAGGCGGCGGGGCTTCCGGCCGAGCGTGTCGAGGCGGTGCTGGGCAAGGCCCGGGGCAACGGCCGTGAAATCGCAGCTTTCCTGGAAGAGCGTTCCGGCGAATTCGGAGAGTGGCCGCTGCGGCTCCTAGAATCGCTGAACGACAAGGACTTGGCCGATACGTTCCGGCCGGCGCTGGACGACCATCTGACCGGAGCGCTGGAGCGCCGCGGCGATTGGGATGAGGAGCTCTTCGTCCGGTACATTCTGTGCCCGCGCGTGCTGTTCGAAATGATCGTACCGTACCGGAAGTTTTTCCACGAAGCCTTTACGCCGGAGGAGACGGCCGCGTATCAGGCCGATCCGGCGCAGCTGGCCCGCCGCCTGGAGCAGGGCTTCGGTCTATGGCAGGACCTGCCGAACCTGCTTGGCAAAGGCAATCCGGTCGGTACCTACCGCCTGGGCAAGGGCGACCCGCTGTCGCTCGGCATCTTGTTCGTGGCTGCCAGCCGCAGCCTTGGCATCCCGGCCCGCCTGCACCCGAGCGAGCAGAAGCCGCAGTATTGGCAGGACGGCGGATGGAAATACGCGCCGTTCACCCTGTATGCCTCCGCCGAGGAGACCGGAAGCGCAGGCTGGGGCATGCTGCGCCTGCTGCGGGATGAGGCGGCCGGTCCGGATGCGCCTGCCGCATCCTACAGCGAGAACTTTACGTTCGCCCGGCTTGAAAACGGCGTATACAAAACGCTGGTGTACCCGTTTGGCCAAACCGACGTGTATGACGCGCCGTTTGAAGTAGAGCCGGGTGCCTACCGCCTGACAACGGGCATCCGCCTGAAAGACGGAACCGTGCGGGTGCGCCTCAGCTACTTTACGGTGAGCGAAGGGGAAACGACGGAGGTTGCGCTGACGTTCCGCGAAGCTGCCGAGGAGGTGCCGGTGCTGGGCACGCTGGATGGCAGCGGGGAAGTCGCGCGCTTCGACGGGACGGCGACCGCGCTGGGCGGCTTGATCGGTTCCCAGGGTGCCGTCACGGCCTGGATCGAGCCTGAGCGCGAGCCGACCAAGCACCTGCTGCGCGAGCTCGGGGAGCTGGCGGAGTCATTTGACAAGCTGGCGCTGCCGATTGTCCTGATCATTGGAGATCGGGAGTGGACGGCGTCCTTCGATCCGGCCGCTTATCCGAATCTGCCGGCGCAGACGGCGTTTGTACGGGATTCCAGCTATGCTTCCCTGCCTGACCTGATTTCGTCTTCGGCCGCTAGCGAAGCGGGCTACCCGCATCTGTTCGTGCTGGACGGCCAGAATCAGATCCGGTACACGGCATCCGGCTATAAGATCGGCACTGGAAAAGAGGCGCTGCAGATTTTATCGGCGGTAACAAAGCAGGGGTAAGCCGGCAGAGCAAGCCGATCCAACAGAACGACCTAACATAACAACTCAACCGGGATCGAGATTCTGGTACAACCCAATAAGAAACGGAGTGTCTTAAGTATGTCGAAAAAATATATTGTGGCTGGTTACGCCGTGGATGCCGTGCTGCCGGAGATGACGCCGGAGGACCTGTCCAGGCTGACCCATCTGAACGTGGCGTTCGGCCATGTCCGGGATGACGAAATTACGACGGAGCATTTGAAGAACGGCGAGGCCATCCGGTCTATCAAGCGGGAGCATCCCGAGCTGACGCTGCTGCTGTCAGTCGGCGGCTGGAGCGCGGGCGGCTTCTCCGAAGCGGCCGCAACCGAAGAAGGAAGAGCCCGCATGGCGGCATCGGCCGTACGGGTGCTGAACGAGTACCCGTTTGACGGGATCGACCTGGACTGGGAGTATCCGTGCTACGGCGAGGCGGACATCGCCGCCAGTCCGGATGACAAGCACAACTTTACACTGCTGCTGGCGGCGATTCGGGAAGCGCTCGATGCTAAAGGCGCCGCGGACGGCCGCCACTACCTGCTGACGATCGCGGCGGGGGCGGACCAATATTATGTGGACGGCACGGAGATGGATCAGGTGCAGAAGTACCTCGATTTCGTGCAGCTGATGACTTATGACATGCGGGGCGGCTTCCAGGTGCTGACAGGCCATCATACGAACCTGTACACCGGAACGGGCGATTTGTTCCGCATCAGCACGGACGCTTCCGTGAACATCTTTGTCCGGGCAGGCGTGCCGCGGGAAAAAATCGTGATCGGAGCGGCGTTCTACTCCCGCATCTGGAACGAGGTCCCGGACCGCAACCGCGGATTGTACCAAATGGCGGGCACGACGGGCGGGTACGGACCATCCTTTACGGAGCTGGCTGCCGATTACATCGATAAAAACGGCTATACGCGCTACTGGGATGAGGAAGCCCGCGCGCCGTTCCTGTTTAATGGGTCGAGTCTGATCTCCTACGATGACGAGGAATCCATCCGGCATAAATGCGAGTATGTGAAGGAGCAGGGACTGGCCGGCATCATGTTCTGGGAATACGGCTGCGACCGGACGCACCGCCTGCTGGGCGCGATGCACGAAAGGCTGAGCGCCAAGTAAAGGGAGTCCTAGCCGAAATTAGCTAAAACGAGTCGGATGAAAGTACCACGATTTGAACGGACGATGCTTCAAAACCNCCGGTTTGTCTAACGCATCGAATTTCATGCATCCGTTTACTTGGCACGGTCGCTTGCATGGAGGGGTCCCGATGTTCAACTCATACTTGATCGAAGCCGCCCCAATTTGCCACAATGGAACAATGGAGGTGGATTGACATGGGAGAAAGAAAAATCATTGACGCTTCGGCCAAGCTGAACACGGTGGAGTCGATCCGGGCGGATCTCGGCCGTCTCGGCGTCCGGGAGGGTGACACCCTGCTGGTGCATTCCTCGCTATCCAAAATCGGCTGGGTGTGCGGCGATGCGGAAGCTGTCGTTCTGGCGCTGCAGCAGGCGCTCGGCAGTGCCGGGACGCTGGTGATGCCGGCCCACAGCGGCCAGAATTCCGATCCTGCGGAATGGGCCAATCCGCCCGTACCATCCGCATGGCTGGAGGAAATTTACGCGCATATGCCGGCGTTTGACCCGGATTACACGGCGACCCGGGCGATGGGGAGAATCGCGGAGCAGTTCCGCTCGCTGCCGGGAACCCTCCGCTCGTACCATCCGCAGGTGTCGTTTGCAGCCAGGGGGCCGCTTGCGGCAGAAATTACAGGTGTACACGCGCTGACGCCGCAGTTCGGCCAGGATTCGCCGCTGGGAGCCCTGTACCGGCTGGATGCCAAGGTGCTGCTGCTTGGGGTCGGATACGACTCATGCACGACCTTTCATATGGCGGAGACGCAGATCGATGAAATGCCGCGGAAAAGAATGGGGGCAGCCATTCTGGAGGACGGCGTGAGAACGTGGAAATGGTTCGAAGACTATGCCTACGATTCCGACGACTTTGACCGGCTCGGGCAGGATTTTGAAGAGCAGGGACATGCTGCTGTCGGTAAGGTAGGCATGGCGGAATGCCGGCTGCTGCCCGTCAGGGCGGCCGTGGATTATGCGGCTTCATGGTTAAAAAAGCACCGCTTCGCATAAGAAGCGGTGCCTTCTGCCTGTTGAGAAACTTCAACGGGCTTTTTTTAGAGATCAGAAAGTATAAGTTTCGGAGCTTCTGCTTCCTGATCTCGCAAGAAAAACTTCCTCTAGACGCGGTCTGTCTTCTTTGAAAGTACGTCGATAACGTTTTTCTTATCATTCAGGAAATGATGCGGCTTGATTTCCTAGGGAGATTGGAGGTTCCACTTATCCAAAAGTGAAGATGGGTTTCACAAGATGAGTTTCACTTCCGGGGGGATTCATTCTTGCGGATTTCAGTTCGAGAACGATGGCGCCCCTCAAGTTAGAAACGTTTGGCAGCTTCCTTAGCCTGTGCAATCGCTTTTTCTTTTATAAAAGGAGCCTGCTCTGATACCGCCGTTCCTTCAACAAAAATAGCCTCAGTTTCAATCCCATAGAACTGCAAAATCGTTTTCATATAGCTGTATCCCATTTCTATTGGAGCTAAAGGACCCTCCGAATAAACGGAACCGCTGGCTTGAATGTGTAAGGCTTTCTTGCCGGGCAGCAGACCTATAGGACCCTTTTCGGTATACTTGAACGTTTTGCCCGGAATGGAGGTCGCATCCGTGTATGCTTTCAAAACCGGCGGGACCGTAAAATTCCACATCGGAGACACAAAAACGTACTTATCGGCTGCCATAAATTGATTGAGAATTTCCTCAAGACGGGCCACTTTTGATTTTTCAGCTTCGGACAGCTGATCCAAAGACGAACCCGACCGAAGCTTTCCCCACCCCCTTAAAACATCAGCATCAATTTGCGGAATATTTTCTTTATACAGATCCAAATGAACAACTTCGTCGGTTGGATTTGCTTCACGGTACGCTCCAATAAATTGTTTGCCCACCGCAAGGCTATAAGATTCCTCCGGATTAAGGGGATGTGCAGTGATGTACAGTACAGTTGCCATGCTTCAAACTTCCCTTCTGTAATGATATTAAGAACACTTACAATGCTGATCATATAATACTAACTCACTTATGGTAAGTAGGAACAATAATGTGGTATAGTAACAAAAAAGGTACCGTAACGGAGGTGGGCCTATGCAAAAGAACCCTGCCCAATGTCAATTCGTAGTTGCGCTGGATTCGATCGTCGGCAAATGGAAGCCGATTATCCTTTATCATTTGCTTCAAGGCAAGCCTTTGCGGTTCAATGAGCTCAGAAGATTGCTGCCCGATATCACGCAAAGGATGCTTACGCTCCATCTGCGCGAATTGGAGGAAGAGGAGATCGTCAAACGAGTCGTTTATCCGCAGGTCCCGCCTAAAGTGGAATACTCCATCACGGAATACGGAAAGAGCCTGTCGCCGATTTTGGAATACCTGCATCAATGGGGAGTAGCCCATGTTAAGCGAAAACAGCTCAAAATGAATAATCAAGAACAAACAGAAACGGACTAGCATAATAAGCGCTAGTCCGTTTTATTCTGTTTCGAAACACATCATACAACGAGCGGTGATTGTGAAGCGTGTCTGGGATCGCGGCCTGGCGTCAGCTCGAAGGAAGCCAAATAAGCTAACGCCAAATGGCACCGCTTCGCATGAGGAGCGGTGCCTTTTTGGGCTTGTCGTTACAGATCCGCTACCACGCGGAAACCGATGTTGCCTGTAGAGCTGTCCGGCGTGTTGCCGCTGCGTGCAGCGACGCGGTACCGGTTGCAGTAGGATTGATGGCATAAATACGATCCGCCCTTCATGAGGCGGGCGTTACCCTGGGCAGGCCCTTCCGGCCGGTCCGAAGATCCGCGCTGTGCAGGGTCGGACGTAAACCAGTCCCCGCACCATTCCCATACGTTGCCCGACATGTTATACAGCCCGTATCCGTTCGGAAGATAGGCGTCAACGGGGGCGGTGCCGAGGTAGCCGTCGCTGGCGTGGTTTTTGGTAGGGAATACGCCCTGCCAAATGTTGCAGCGGTGTTCGCCGCCGGGGCGCAGCACGTCGCCCCAAGGGTAACGCTTGCGCTCCAGGCCGCCGCGGGCCGCGGCTTCCCACTCCACTTCGTTGGGCAGCCGGACGCCAGCCCAGGCGCAGTAAGCGGCAGCGTCATTCCAGGAGACGTGGACCACGGGATGGTCCATCCGGTCACCAATGCTGCTGCCGGGGCCTTCCGGCTCCCGCCAGGTGGCGCCTTCGACGCCGAGCCACCATGGCGTCCGCTCCGGAGAGCCGACGATCTTCACCTGCTGGGGATCCGGAATCAGCAGCTGGAAAACGTACGACCAGCCGAATTTCTCGGCTTCGGTGACGTAGCCGGTCGCCTGGACGAAAGCGGCGAACTCGGCGTTCGTGACGGCATAAGGCGATATGCGGAACGCCGGAATGTGCACCGGCCGTGCAGGCCCTTCGGCATCCGAGGCGAAGCCTTCCCCGTCATCGGTGCCGAGGATATAGGTACCCTCGGGGATGATCGGCCATTGGGAAGGTTCGGGCCGAGCCGAATGTTCTGCAAGGCTTGGCTCCTGCTGGGCGACTGAGCTGTGGAAACGCTCAGCTGCAGAGATGGTATGAGCCGGCGAAGCTTCCTTGGGATCAGCCGATGCTGCCGCCGATGTGTCCGATTCCGTGCCGGTCTCTGCCCTGCCGGAATCTTGAAGCTGCGGAAGGCTGCTTGCGGCCCCTGTTTCCCCTTCGTGAAAATCCTTTGCTTCAGGCGCGTTTAAGTGTCCGGCAGCAGGCGTTCCGCAGGCGGGAGCCTGCAAAGCGGCTTCACGCCCGGCAGAACAGCAGCAGGAGGAGGTTTCGGCCTTTCCGTCATTTCCCGACGTTGGAACGGTGGAGGAGGTCTCTTGGGTCATTTTTGGTCCTTGCTCCTTTCCTGGTAGGAGGATGTTCGTTCTTTCATGTCTTGTGTCCGTTCGGATTTAACCCGTGTCCGCCCGCATGCTGGCAACAGCTCAAGCCCGGCTGGCTTCATAGCTGGGCAGGCAGCAGTGTGCTCTCTGGGAGGGCGGCGGCCGCTGCGGGCTCTGAGGGTCTCAACAGGCTTTGAGGGCAAAGCGGCCCCAAAAAAACGAGCTATGAGGATGCGGCGGGCCCTGAGGGCTTCACGGACGCAGCCGGCTCAGCAGGTCAGTTGCTCCAGCATCAGGAGCGCCGCCCCGACGGCGATCGCTTCCTCGCCATAGCTGCCTTTGCTGAAAATGACCTGATATTTCGGGTAATGGTACGTTTTGCGGATGGCGGTCTGGGTCGCCGTATAGAAGAACAGGTTCGAATCCGTCATCAGCGGTCCGCCGAGAACGACCTTCTCGGGATACAAAATGTTCAGCAGATTGGCCAGACCGATGCCGAAGTATGTTGCCGCCTGGGTCACGACTTCCGTGACCATCGGATCCATCTGCTTCAGCGCCTGCATAATGTGGCTGAAGCGGGCCGGCTCGCCCGGCTCCAGCATCTGCTGCAGCCGGCTGCTTCGGCCGATCCGCAGCCGGGAATTCACCTCGCGTTCGATCGCATGGACCGACGCGTAGGAATCGAGGCAGCCGTGATTGCCTTTGGCGGTTCGGTAAGGGATGCCATCCGCCTGGATGATCATCTGCCCGAACGAGCCTTCCATATCGGCTGCCCCATAGATCAGCTTGCTGTCCGACATCATGGACAGCCGCAGGCCCGTGCCGCCATGCACGTACAGCATGTGGCGGAAATCCTTGCCGCGGTTCGCCCATGCTTCGGCGACGATGGCGGCATTGGCGCCGTTGTCGAGCAGCACCGGAACGTGCAGCGCCTCCTCGATCAGGCGCACGATCTCGACATGCTGCCAGCCCGGCGCGGCAAACCACTCCGGCTCCTCGATGATGCCCGCCTCTCGGTCGAGCGGGCCGACGGCGCCGATACCCATGCCAATGATTTGATCCAGCGGGATGCCGTGCGCGGCAATCCATTCCCGGGCCCGGCCGACAACCTCGCCGATGAGCCGCTCCGGCGTCATGTCGCCTGTCATGTCCCATTCGGCTGTTTCCAGCGTCTGCCCGGCTAAATCGAGCAAAATGAGGCGGGAGACGACGCGGGAGACATCCAGGCCAAACGCATAGCCGTACTCGCCCCGGACCTGGTACAGAATCGGACGCCGTCCCCCGGTTGAAGCGCCGAGGCCGCTCTCGCTAATGACGCCGATGGAGACGAGCTCGTCGAGGACGCGGGTCAGCGTACTGATCGTCAGCCCGCTTGACGCCAGCAGGTCGCTCTTGGAAATCTCCTGCTTGCGCCGGATATCATAGAACAGTTCCTTGGCTTTCGGTGAGGGAATGCGTTCTTTTACATTCCATCTCTCTTCCTTAAAATCTTGCATATCGTCGTTATCCTCACTATTCTGAACCGTTAAGGCCAGCGGTTTATTGCCCCACAATATGATCCGGCGGCAAACGCCGGAAGGGCTCTGCTGGCAATGGTTTTTCTACAATTATACGTACAGGCTGCTTCATGATTATCATACACACGGACCCAGCAAGTGGCAACCGGACTGCATCCTCATCTGTGAGGTGTTATCCCCCCATTATACCGATCTTAATTTCTTTTTGAAATAAAGTAATCAGAGTAATCCGTTTTCATCGCTTTCCCATCGGGGTAATCTGCACGAAAAAACGAATAATTTCATTTACTTTTCATCACGTGAAGGGTTTAATAAGGGGGAACAGGCATTTTCAAGGATTCTCTCAGGGTTATCGATCATATCCGCTGGATTCAAGGAGGAGAGCCGATGAATAGGAACGAAGAGCAAGGCAGGCCCAACGTGCTGCTGATTACCGTGGATCAGATGCGATTCGACTGCCTCAGCATCGCCGGCCACCCCGTCGTGGAAACGCCGAATCTGGACGAGCTTGCCCGGACCGGCGTGAGGTTCAGCCGCGCCTATTCGGCAACCCCGACCTGCGTGCCGGCGCGGGCGGCCATCTTTACGGGCCAGTCTCAGCGGACGCACGGACGCGTTGGGTATCAGGACCGGGTACCGTGGAATGATCCGGTCACGCTGCCCGGGGAGCTGGCCAAAGCGGGATACCATACGCAGTGCATCGGTAAAATGCATGTGTATCCCGCCCGAAACCTGATGGGCTTTCACAACGTGGTGCTGCATGACGGATACCTGCATCACAACCGCAATTTTCACGGCATCCCGATGCAGGAGCATTACGATCAGGTGGACGATTACCTGCAGTGGCTCCGGGAAAGGGTGCCCGGAGCCGATCTGATCGACACGGGCCTGGACTGCAACGCATCGACCGTCGCACGGCCGTGGCATCTGGACGAAATGAAGCATCCGACGAACTGGGTCGTGACCCAGTCGATCGACTTTCTGCGCCGCAGAGACCCGGGCAAGCCGTTCTTTCTATGGATGTCCTTCGTCCGTCCGCATCCGCCGTTCGATCCGCCGCAGGCGTATCTGGACCTGTACGAAGATGCGGATATTCCGGATCCGCCGGTCGGAGACTGGGCGCAGGGGGATGACCCCGCCCTGGAAGGTTTGGCGCCGACAACGGGCAAGGGGCTCGTCCCCAAACGAAGGCTGCGCCGGGCGATGGCCGCTTATTATGCACTGATCACCCATCTGGACCACCAAATCGGCCGGTTCCTGCAGGCGCTGAACGAGTACGGAGAACTCCATAACACGGTGATCATGTTTACCTCGGATCATGGGGAGCTGCTTGGCGACCATCACTTGTTCCGGAAGGCGCTGCCCTATGAAGGAAGTGCCCACGTGCCGTTGATCGTGAACGACCCTGGGGGCCAGCTCCATCTCAAACAGGGCACCGTGGCCGATGAGGTCGTGGAGCTGCGTGACATCATGCCGTCGCTGCTTGATGCAGCCGGGGTTCAGATCCCGGAAAGCGTGGAAGGGGACAGCATTTGGAGGCTGGCAGCGGCCAGGAACGAAGCGGATACAGCATCGCCGGTATGGCGGAGCCATCTGCATGGGGAGCATGCCTACGGTCATCAGTCTACCCAATGGGTCACGGACGGGACCGAGAAGTTCATCTGGTATCCGCAAACCGGCGAAGAGCAGTTTTTTAATCTGGCGGAAGACCCTATGGAGCTGCACAACGCCATTTCCGACGAAGCCTGCCGGGAACAAATCGATCATTGGCGTTCTATTCTCATCCGTGAGCTGGAAGGGCGGGAGGAAGGCTTTACGGACGGGGAGCGGCTTATCGCCGGCCGGAAGCAGGCGGCCGTACTGTCCCATATCCGCACTTGATGCGCAGCAGCGGATTCATTGAACTAACGATATTGCATTATCGATATATAAACGTAGGATGGCTGCCTGGCTACAGGCAGATGTATACAGCTTAAACTGTTTTTTGCGATACGTTAACCGTAAATTAAGGAGATGATCCGAATGTTAAAGCTTGACCGGGTTTGGGAAGACACAAGCATCCTTCATATTCACCGCGAAGAGCCGAGATCCTATTACATTCCTTATGGCGACGCCGCTTCGGCGCGTTCCGGCAAGCGCTCGAGATCCCCTTTGTTCCAAACCTTGAATGGGTCCTGGAAATTCAGGTACCACGAAAGTGTCCAGGACGTGACGGATCCGTTTTATGAAGACGCTTTCGATGCCTCATCATGGGATGAGCTTGTCGTCCCGTCATGCTGGCAGACCGAAGGCTACGACCAGCTCCATTATACGAATGTCAATTATCCGATCACGGTAGATCCGCCATATGTCCCGGATGCGAATCCGGCGGGGCTCTACGTCAGAGAGTTTACGGTGCGCGAAGACTGGACGGGCAAGCAGGTCTATACCATGTTCGAAGGGGTCAATTCCTGCTTCTACCTGTGGATCAACGGGCAGTTCGCCGGATACAGCCAAGGCAGCCGGATTCCGGCCGAGTTTAACGTTTCCGGACTGATCCGGCCGGGTACGAACCGCATCGCCGTCATGGTATTGAAATGGTGCGACGGCACTTATTTGGAAGACCAGGACCTATGGCGCTTCTCCGGGATTTTCCGGGATGTATACCTTCTAGCCCGGGATGAGGCTCATGTCCGCGACGTATTTATCAAACAGGACATTTCACCGGATCACTCCTCAGCGAAGCTTCTGTGTGAGCTGGAGACGACCGGCGCCCTGGATGCGCTGGTGCTGCTGCAGGATGCGGAAGGATCGACCGTCGCCAAAGGGGCGGTGCGGGCAGACGGGCGGAGCGTCATCACGCTGGACATCGAAAATCCGGTGCTGTGGAACGCGGAACAGCCCTATCTGTATGAGCTGTTTGTGCAGGATGGAAGGGAAGTGCTACGTTTTCCGGTCGGATTCCGCCGGATTGACATCGTTGACAGCGTATTCCGGATCAACGGCCAAGCTGTCAAGCTGAAGGGCGTGAACCGTCACGACTCCCACCCAGATTTGGGACAGACGGTGCCGCTGAACCACATGATCCGGGACTTGAAGCTGATGAAGCGGCATAACGTCAATACGGTCCGGACCTCCCACTATCCGAACGACCCGCGGTTTTTGGAGCTGTGCGACCGGATGGGCTTCTACGTGGTCGACGAGGCCGATCTGGAGTGCCACGGGCTGGCCGTATCCGGCGATTTCCATCAGCTGACCCGCGATCCTGATTGGGAAAAGGCATTTGTGGACCGGGCCATCCGGCTGGTGGAGCGCGACAAAAACCATCCTTGCGTCATTATCTGGTCCATGGGCAACGAATCGGGATATGGGCGCAATCATATCGCCATGGCCGAATGGACCCGTAGCCGGGATGACAGCAGGCTTGTCCATTATGAAGGCGCCTCCCGGCGTTACCACGGCGATACCGATACCGAGGCGCTCGACATCGAAAGCGAAATGTATCCGACGCTGGAATACGTGGAGAGCTACGGTCAAAATCCGGATCACGCGAAGCCGCTGTTCCTGTGCGAATACAGCCATGCCATGGGCAATGGGCCCGGCGATCTGAAAGAGTATTGGGATTTGTTCTACGCATACCCGAATTTGATGGGCGGCTGCGTGTGGGAATGGAATGATCACGGCATCCGCACCAAGGCGCCGGACGGGCGCGAATATTTCGGATACGGCGGGGACTTCGGGGACCATCCGAACGACGGCAACTTCTGCATCGACGGCCTCGTGTCGCCGGACCGGGTTCCGCATGCCGGACTGCTGGAGCTCAAGCAGGTCATTGCACCGGTGCGAATGGAAGCCGAGGATTTGTCGCGCGGCACGCTGATCATTACGAATCTTTACGATTTTTCGGATCTGTCCCATCTGACCTTCGACTGGAAGCTGGAGCGCTGCGGAGAAATCGTGGAGCAGGGAAGCCTCGGGACGATCCAGGCGGGTCCGCAGGAGAGCGTGACGGTCATCATTCCGTTTCAAAAGGCTTTTCCCGATGGCCGCTGCTTCCTGACGCTGACCGCCTCGCTCTGCGAATCCACGGAGTGGTCCGAGCGGGGAGAGGAAATCGCGTTCGCCCAGTTTGAAATGGCGGCGGAGGAGTCTGCAGTCCAGCCGGAGCAAGGGTGGCTGACGGCTCTGCGCGCACGTCCCGTGCACGTCGCGGAGGACGGGGCGCAGCTTATCGTGACGGGTATGGATTTCCGCCACGTGTTCGACCGGAACCTTGGAACCTTCATCTGCATCTCGAAGCAGGGGGTGGATATGCTCGCAGCGCCGCTATCCTTTAGCATCTGGCGGGCGCCGACGGACAATGACCGCAACGTCCAGCGTCAATGGAAGGATGCGGGTTATCACCGGGCAGGCACGAAAGTATACCAGGTCCGGGTCAGCGAGCCGCAAGACGATGCGATCGAGATGACCGTGGATTTTTCGCTCGGCGGCTATATGAAGCATCCTGTCCTTCATGGACAGGCCGTATGGCGGGTGGACGGTTCCGGAGAAATCGCGCTGGCCACGAGCGTCAAGCTTCGGGAGGGGCTGCCGTTTCTGCCCCGCTTTGGGCTGAAGGCCGTCATGCCGGCCGGCACCGAGGAGGTTGAGTATTTCGGCCTGGGTCCGCATGCGAGCTATGTCGACAAGCGCCAAAGCGTACGGGTCGGCAGATACCTTCTCCGCGTCGACGACATGTTCGAGCCGTACATTATGCCGCAGGAGAACGGCTCTCGCTACGGGACGGAGTGGGCGACGGTAACAAGCGAACGGGGCATGGGGCTTGCTTTCCACGGAAATGCGCCGTTTTCGTTTAACGCCTCCCATTACTCACCGGAAGACCTGGAGGAAGCCACC
This sequence comes from Paenibacillus sp. AR247, assembly GCF_002968895.1. Taxonomy (NCBI): domain Bacteria; kingdom Bacillati; phylum Bacillota; class Bacilli; order Caryophanales; family Paenibacillaceae; genus Paenibacillus; species Paenibacillus sp. AR247. The sequence goes on from NZ_PCZT01000018.1 coordinate 51,874, forward strand.
CACCTGCACCAGCTGGTCAAGCGGAAGGAGACGATCGTTCATCTTGACTACAAAATGAGCGGCGTCGGTTCCAATTCCTGCGGTCCAGAGCTGCTGGAGAAGTACCGGCTCGATGAGCGGGAATTCAAGTTTTCCATCCGGCTTCGTCCAGTTTTCAAAGAAGACGAATAAGAGGCAGAACATAACGAACCCCCGGCTCCTACTTGGAGCCAGGGGTTTTTGCATGTACGGGCGTTAATCGAACAAGTCCCCGAACACATCAAGCACGCTTTTTTCTTTTTCTTATGATGCGGGTAAGAGGAATGGCCATGCTTGTCATATTTGTCATAGGACTGCTGCTGCGTTGGATAGGGCTGGCCTGAAGGGTAGCTGTCTCTCGGCCTCTGGTTTCGGTCAGCATCTCCGTAATACCATTCATTATAGTCTCCGCGGACTTCACGCACGTCGGACATCAGCTTGTCCAGCTCTCCGCGGTCCAGCCACACGCCTTTGCATGTCGGGCAAATGTCGATCAGAATCCCGTCTTTCTCCACTTCCCTCATGCGGGAGTCTTCGCATATCGGACACTTCATCTCGATTCCTCCTTGTCATGCCATATTTCTAATGTATACGGATAAGGAGCGGGATGGTTTCTTCTAAAATGTTCAACCGGTCTTCCGATCCTCGCTACAAAGCTTCTGCTTGACAAAAACTCATTATAAAAATATACTTACTTACAAAAAGTAATTAAATAAAAGTTAGGGGAGTGCCGACATGCATCCTGAAATGAAGCTTGGACCGGTTAAAATCAAGATCAGCCGGATGGACCGTTCCATCGCCTTTTATACAGAAATTATCGGACTGGAAGTGTTGAAAAGAGAGGGGAGTACGGCGGAGCTGGGACCAAGGGGATCCGCAAGCCCGATTCTGATCCTCGAGGAGCTGGAGGACGCCGTCATCGTGCCGGAGCGTTCGCATGCGGGACTGTACCATTTTGCGATCCTGCTGCCGAGCCGGGAACATCTCGGAACGGTCGTCCGCCATTTCATCCAGACCGACACGCCGTTTGGCCAAGGGGACCACGCGGTCAGCGAAGCGATCTATTTGAGCGATCCGGATCAGAACGGGATCGAGGTCTATGCTGACCGTCCAAGAGATACGTGGCGCAAGGAGCCGAACGGGAATTACGTTATGGTCACCGAAGCGGTGGACATTCGCGGCCTGCTGGAGCAGTCGGCCGGACTGGAATGGCAGGGGCTGCCTGCGGGAACGGTGATCGGGCATGTTCACTTCCATGTCGGAAGCCTGTCCGAAGCGAAGCGTTTCTACTGCGATATACTGGGGTTTGACGTGGTCGGCGATTATGCGCGGATGCGCGCACTGTTCATCTCGGCCGGAGGTTACCATCACCATGTCGGCCTGAATATTTGGGCCGGCGCCGGAGCGCCGCCGGTACCGGCCAATGGCACCGGCATCGATTATATGACGATCGTGCTGCCGGGGGCGCGTGAGGTGGAGGAGCTCGTCCAGCGGGTCCGTGAAGCGGGAATGGCTGCGGAAGAGCAGGAAGAAGGCGCCTTTCTCGTCAGGGATCCCTGGAATATAGGGGTGCGGCTGACTTCGGCCGGTCGCGGCTGAGCACATTTTAAATAACCGCTTTTTAATAACAAGTCATGGCCTGCCGATCAAACCGTATTTCATAAACCGGGTCATTTCGCTCCGGAACTCGGAAAGGTTCTGCAGCAGTGCGCCCTGATTCATTTGGTCATGCTGGAGAATGGAGCAAATGCCGGCCGTCAGACCCAGCTCCAGGGTGAAAATTTCTTGGATCCCGTTCATGCTCCCTTCCTCGATCCGCCGCTTGATCTCCTTGATTTCGGCGCTTTGCCGGTACAAGGATTGGTCAAAGTATTGGGAAAGCTCGGGGTAACGCGAAGACTCGGCAAAAAGAATGCTGTACTGCTCATGGTTGCGCTCGATCATCGTGATCCGTTTATTCACGTAACGCTCGATCAGCTCTTCGTTCGTGCTCTGGCTCAAATCTGTGTGCGCCGTAGTTTCTTCATCGGGCTCGGCCGTAACAACGCACGCTTTGAGCAGCTCCATTTTACTGTTGAAATATTTATACATGGCCGCTTCGGAAATGCCGCAGGCTTTGGCGATTTCACTCGTCTTCGTGGCGTCATAGCCAGATGTAGAGAAAAGCGTTCTTGCCTGCTGGATGATCCGCTGCTTGGTCTGTTCGCCTTTGTTCATATCGATCTCCTTCAGTTTCGTGAAAAGGGTGTCCGTGTATTTAAAATTATAATAGAAGTGACAAAGAAGACCAGCATGTAAGCTGGTCTTTTTGTATGCCTGTTTAGACGATTATATCAGGTTAACTTTTTAAAAATCCAGGCTCTGCAAAGCTCGGATTCGGATATTTGTAGAAGCCCTCGCCGGCGGCGCGGCCAATCTTGCCTTTATCGAGGTATTCGGATTTCAGGAGATTCGCGATCTTTTCGAATTCCGGGTCGCCGGTCGCCTTGGCTTTGGCCAGGCCGATATTGTAGGCGGTGTTGATGCCCACCACGTCCAGAATGGCGAACGGTCCCATCGGAGCGCCGGTTGCCACCATCCATGTTTTGTCGATCGTTTCCGGGTCGGCCACTTCTTTGACCAGCAGCAGCTGAGCGGCTTCCAGCAGCGGGACCAGCAGGGAGTTCAGGATGTAGCCGGGCTGCTCCTTATGCAGCGGCAGGGCCACCATGCCGATCGCTTTGGCGAATTCGATGACGTCGTTGAACACGGTCGTGTCCGTGCCGGGATGCTTCATGATTTCGCCGGTGTTGTTTTTCCAGATTTCATTGGCAAAATGGAGCGCCAAAAACTTCTCCGGCCGCCCGGTTGCTTCGGCGAACTGGCTCGGCAGCAGGGTGGAAGAGTTCGTGGCAAATACGGTCCGTTCCGGGGCCACCTTGCTCAGCTCCTGGTAAAAATCGGTTTTGATCTGCACCACTTCGGGGATCGCTTCGATCACCAGATCGGCCTGTGCAACCGCTTGGGCCAGGTCGCTGTTGAAGGAGAGCCGGCTAAAAGCCGCGGCAAGTTCTTCCTCCGAGGCGCCAAGATCGCTCTGATAATGGGGCATCAGACCGTGGATCCGGCTTTTGGCCCGGTCCAGTGCCTCATCGTTAATGTCGTATACCGTGACTTCAAAGCCCTTGAAGGCGGTCTGAAAAGCAATTTGGCTGCCCAGCACGCCGCTGCCGGCAACCGTAATATGTTTGAAATTCATGATGCATTGCTCCTTTTCTTAGATGTGGTTATTGTCGTCTTCGGGTTATCCATTCATACGAAAAGCCCAAGGTGGGGAAGGCCTGCGTGGATTGCCGCCAGGATCGCCCGCCAGCCGATAAGAGATATCCCAGCAGCAAACAAAGTTCAAAAGTAAGTACTTACTAACTTATTTTCAAACCGATTATGCTCCTTTTTTCCTACCAAGTCAACAGCACAAATCAGGCAAAATTGTTCTTGCCTTTTTCACATGGCGGGGATACAATGAACCCATACAACTTGTACGTACATGTTCTGATAAATTGTGTATTACTATATATAAGTATGTACAAGTAAAAATATCAGTTTACGCACAGCAAGTGGACGAAACCGAAACATGGGAGGCTATAATCATGAAATTGAAACCGCATTCATTTTGGTTTGTAACCGGCAGCCAGCACTTATACGGACCCGAAACGCTGGAACAGGTAGCCGATCATTCCCGGATCATCGCGGAGCAGCTCGGGCAGGATACCGCTGCGATTCCGTATCCGGTCGTTTTTAAACCGATCGTGAAGACGTCCGACGAGATTTACCAGCTGATCGTTGAGGCGAACAGTGACGAATCCTGTGCCGGCATTATTACGTGGATGCATACGTTCTCTCCGGCGAAAATGTGGATCCGCGGCCTGACGCAGCTCCAGAAGCCGCTGCTTCACCTGCATACGCAGTTTAACCGCGACATCCCTTGGGAAACGATCGACATGGACTTTATGAACCTTAACCAGGCTGCCCATGGCGACCGCGAGTACGGTCATATCGGAGCCAGACTGGGCATCGCCCGCAAGGTGGTCGTCGGCCACTGGGAAGACGGAGACGTGCGCCGCAGTATCGGCGGGTGGATGCGCACGGCGGCAGCCTTCGCGGAGAGCCGCAGCCTGAAGGTAGCGCGCTTTGGCGACAACATGCGCGAAGTAGCCGTTACGGAAGGCGACAAGGTTGAAGCGCAAATTCAGTTCGGCTGGTCGGTCAACGGCTACGGCGTCGGTGATTTGGTCCAGGTGCTGAACGAAGTGCAGGACAGCGAAGTAGAGACGCTCCTGAAAGAGTATGCAGAACAGTACAGCATTACGCAGGCGGGCTTGTCCGCCGGTCCGGTGCGCGACGCCATCGCTTATCAAGCGCGGATCGAAATCGCCATGCGCCGCTTCCTGGAGGAAGGCGGATTCGGGGCCTTCACGACGACGTTCGAAGACCTTCACGGACTCCGGCAGCTTCCGGGTCTTGCCGTGCAGCGGCTGATGGAATCCGGATACGGCTTCGGGGGCGAAGGCGACTGGAAGACGGCTGCACTGACCCGCGTCCTTAAGGTTCTTGCAAACAACAAGAGCACCTCGTTCATGGAGGATTACACGTACCATTTCGAGCCGGGCAACCATATGATTCTCGGAGCGCACATGCTCGAGGTATGTCCGACGATCGCGGCCACGAAGCCGACGATTGAAGTGCATCCGCTCGGCATCGGCGGCAAAGAGGATCCGGCTCGCATCGTGTTCGACGGCCAGGACGGCCCGGCGGTCAACGCTTCCCTCGTCGACCTTGGACACCGCTTCCGCCTTCTGGTGAACGTCGTGGACGGCGTGAAGGTCGACAAGCCGATGCCGAAGCTTCCGGTGGCCCGCGTGTTGTGGAAGCCGCAGCCGTCGCTCCGCGAATCGGCTGAAGCCTGGATCCTGGCCGGCGGCGCGCATCATACGGTGCTGTCTTATGCCATGACGGCTGAGAACCTGACGGACTTCGCCGAAATGGCCGGCATCGAAGCCGTGGTCATCGATAAAGATACGTCCGTGCAGCGCCTGAAGAACGAGCTTCGCTGGAGCGAGGCGGCTTACCGCTTGAGATAACCGGACCGATGTCTGTGTTCACCCGGCCTTGTGTTACAATACTCAAAGAGAACGAAGCCTTCCGGGATGAATCGGCAGATCCAGCCCGCAAGGCCGAAATACAGAGCATGCCGCTGAGGTGAATGATGAATAACAGACGGATTCCCAAATATATTCTACTGAAGAACGAGCTGCTGTCCTGGTTTGAATCGGGCAAGCTGAAGCCCGGGCAGCAGGTTCCTTCTGAAAATGAAATTGCCGAACAGTTCGGCCTGAGCCGCCAGACGGTGCGCCAGACGTTCAGCGAGCTGGAGAAGGAAGGCTGGCTTGAACGGATCCAGGGCAAAGGCACCTTCGCCCGGTTTCCGGGACGCCGCGAGAGCGAGCTGGTCAAGACGATCGGCATTATGACGACTTATATATCGGATTACATCTTCCCGCATATCGTACGGGGTGCGGAAGCTGAGCTGCGGAGCAAAGGCTACCGGCTGCTGCTGTCCAGCACCGACAATAACAAGGACAAGGAAATGGAGAGCCTGAAGCTGATGACCAGCCAGCCGCTCAGCGGACTGATCATCGAACCGACGAAGAGTGCGGAGGGCAACCGAACCTTGGCTATTATTTGGAGCTGCAGGAGAAGGGCATTCCTTACCTGATGATCAACGAGAAGTACCGGGAGCTGGAGTGCCCGCTGCTTCGGGTCGACGATGAGCTGGGCGGCTACAAGGCAGCCGACCATCTGCTGGCGAACGGGCATACCCGGATCGCCGGATTCTTCAAGCGGGACGACCTGCAGGGCGTCAACCGGTTGAAGGGCTTTCTGGCCGCCCACAAAGCGCGCGGCGTCGCCGTCGCTCCGAAGCGGGTCGTCACATATACGACCGAGCAGAAGAACGACCTGCCGTTCCGGCAGGCGCTGCAGCTGCTGAGCGGAGCGGCGGAGGAACGCCCGACCGCATTCGTCTGCTACAACGACGAGCTGGCGGTCAGCCTGATGGGGGCCGCGCTGCAGCTCGGACTCCGAGTGCCGGAGGACGTGTCGTTCGTCGGCTTCGACGACTCGATGCTGGCCTCGGCTTCCGGAACGAAGCTGACGACGCTGACTCATCCCAAGACGGCCATGGGCCGGGATGCGGCCAGCCAGCTGATCGCGATCATCGAAGAGGGATTGGCTCCCGGAGATACCTTGTACGAACCCGAGCTGGTGGAGCGGGACTCGGTTGTAAACCTGAACGTTAACGTGTAAAAAGGCAGATGAAAGTCCGGTTATACGGACTTTCATCATACAACTTGTACGTACAACTATAGTGGGAGAGGAAGTGTCTGCAATGCTGGAAGCACTGAAACAGCAGGTGCTGGAAGCGAATTTGGACCTGCCCAAACACGGGCTCGTCACGTTTACCTGGGGAAATGTCAGCGGCATCGACCGCGAGAGCGGGCTGTTCGTCATCAAGCCGAGCGGGGTGCCTTACGAAGAATTGAAGGCGGAGGACATGGTCGTTGTTGATCTGGAAGGCCGGGTGGTTGAAGGGAATTTGCGCCCGTCGTCCGATACGCCGACGCATATGGTGCTGTACCGCTCCTTCCCGGAAATCGGCGGCGTGGTGCATACCCACTCCCCGTGGGGCACGAGCTGGGCCCAGGCCGGGCGGGCGCTGCCTGCTTGCGGGACGACGCATGCCGACTATTTCTACGGTGAGATTCCGGTCACCCGACCGATGACGAAGGTGGAGATTGAAGGCGCTTACGAGCTGGAGACCGGCAACGTCATTGTGGAACGTTTCCACGAGCTGGGATTGGACCCGCTGGAGGTGCCGGGGATTCTCGTGCATGCGCATGCCCCGTTCGTCTGGGGCAAGGATGCGCATAATGCGGTGCACAATGCGGTGGTGCTCGAGGAAGTGGCCAAGATTACGGCCCGGATGCTTCAGCTGAACCCGGAGACGCCGCCGATGGACCAGAGCCTGCTGGACCGCCACTTTTTGCGAAAGCATGGAGTTAACGCCTACTACGGGCAGAAGTGATATTGCACAGCACATACAAATTTTGAAAACGCGGAGGAATCCAAAATGGGGAAAAAGTATACCATCGGAGTGGATTATGGGACCCAGTCCGGACGTGCTGTACTGGTGGATTTGTCGAACGGCCATGAAATCGCCGACCATGTGACGCCGTATCCGCACCATGTCATCGACGAGCGGCTGCCCGGATCGGGCATCAAGCTGGAGTATGATTGGGCGCTGCAGCATCCGGACGATTACCTGGAGGTGCTGAGAACTTCCGTGCCGGCCGTCGTTCGTGAATCGGGCGTCAATCCCGAGGATGTCATCGGTATCGGCATCGATTTTACCGCCTGTACGATGCTGCCCGTCGACGAGGCAGGCGAGCCTCTGTGCTTCCAGGCTGAGCTGGCGGACCAGCCGCACAGCTGGGTGAAGCTGTGGAAGCACCACGCGGCGCAGCCGGAAGCCGACAAGATCAACCGCATCGCTGAGGAGCGCGGTGAGGCGTTTCTGGCCCGGTACGGCGGCAAAATTTCGTCCGAGTGGATGATCGCCAAAATTTGGCAAATCCTGGACGAGGCGCCGGACATCTATGAGAAGACGAACATGTTTTTGGAAGCGACGGACTGGGTCATCTCGCAGATGACGGGCAACATCGTCCGCAACAGCTGTACGGCGGGCTATAAGGCTATTTGGCATAAGCGTGACGGCTATCCGTCCAAGGAATACTTCAAAGCGCTCGATCCGCGCCTGGAGCATCTGACCGATACGAAGCTGCGCGGCGAGGTCATTCCGCTTGGAAGCAATGCCGGAGGACTGCAGCCGTCCATGGCGGAGATGATGGGCCTTAAGCCGGGCATCGCGGTGGCGGCCGGCAACGTGGACGCCCATGCGGCCGTGCCGGCGGTCGGCGTCGTGACGCCGGGCAAGCTCGTCATGGCGATGGGCACGTCGATCTGCCATATGGTGCTCGGCACGGAAGAAAAAGAAGTCGAAGGCATGTGCGGCGTCGTGGAGGACGGCATTATTCCGGGGCTCTTCGGATACGAAGCCGGTCAGTCGGCGGTCGGGGATATTTTTGAGTGGTACGTGGAAGAGTCCTTGCCTGCCTATGTGAAGGAAGCTGCGTCGAGGAAGGGCTGAGTGTTCACCCCTGCTCGCGCTCGACTGGTGGAACGGCAACCGCTCCGTTCTGGTCGATACCGACCTGACGGGGATGATTCTTGGCATGACGCTGCTGACGAAGCCGCAGGAAGTATACCGTGCCCTGCTTGAAGCGACCGCCTTCGGCACCCGCAAAATCGTCGATGCGTTCCAGGAGAGCGGTGTCAATGTGGATGCGCTCTACGCCTGCGGCGGCCTGCCGCAGAAAAATCGCCTGCTGATGCAGATTTACGCCGACGTGACCAAACGCGAAATTTTCGTGGCGGATTCCAAGCAGACGCCGGCGCTCGGCGCCGCGATTTTCGCCGCGGTGGCTGCAGGCAAGGAAGCCGGCGGCTACGACGATGTCGTGACTGCGGCGCAGCAAATGGCGCGCGTTAAGGAGGAGACGTTCAAGCCGATTCCGGAGAACGTTGAAGTATACGAGAAGCTGTATCAGGAATACAACCTGCTGCACGATTACTTTGGCCGCGGCGAGAATGATGTGATGAAGCGGCTGAAGAAGATCAAGCTGTCCACGGAAGCGGAGCTGAAGCCCGTCCGGTAATAGGCTCCGAAACATAAACTTATACTTTCTTTCTGATCTCATAAGAAAAACGTCTACCGACGTATCTTCGCAGAAGACAGACCGCATTTAGCGGAAGTCTTTCTTGCGAGATCCAGAAGCGAAGGCTCTGAAACTTATACTTTATGATCTCTAAACAAAGGACCGTCCTGTATTCAGGAACGGTCCTTGTTTAGACGTATGGCCTATTAGGTAACTGCAGCCGTCTTTTAAGAAGAACGGATTTCCAGCACCTCGTATTTGATCAGCCCCATCGGTGCATCGACGGTAACTACGTCCCCGACCGTTTTACCGATCAGCTCTTTGCCCAGCGGGCTTTCATACGAGATTTTGTTCTGGTAGACGTCGGCTTCCGCCGGACCAACCACGCGGTACTCGAGATCTTCCTTGAACTCGATATCGTGCAGCTTCACGAACGAGCCGACACTGACAGCGGATGAGTCTGCCTTATCGGCAATGCGGGCTTTGGTCAGCATTTTCTCCAGCTGCAAAATGCGGGTCTCCATAAAAGCTTGGTCATCTTTGGCGGAGTGATATTCGCTGTTCTCCTTCAAGTCGCCGTAGCTGATCGCCAGCTTAATGCGTGCGGCCAGCTCTTTGCGCTTGACGGTCTTCAATTCCTCAAGCTCAGCCTCCAGTTGGGCAAGGCCTTCGGCGGTCAAAATAATTTCGTCATTGGACATAGTTCACAACTCCTCTTCATTACATTTTACACGATATCCATATTTCATGCGAAACATTCGGCGTTAGCGCGTAAATTGAAGAGACGGCAAGATCAGTCGAGTATTAGTCTTCCTTAACATCATACAGGACGCGGGCGAGCAGATCCTGGCTGTAGTTGCCGAAATTTTTGCCATAGATGGTCAGGCCGCGCTTGTTGACCGACTGCTCGGTAACCGAGAGGCGGAAGGTAAGCTCGCTCTTGTAATCCAGCTGAATTTGGTCCAGCGTCACGTCGGAAATCCGGCAGCCGTCGATGAAACTGCCATCGTTGTTGATGCGGATCAGCTTCAGCATGCCGTATTGGTTCAGATGCGGCGGCCACCAATCCGGGTTAAACGTGCCGCGGGCATCCCCGAAGTCCCCTGGACTGGTCCAGGATCCGATTTCGATCCCGTTTAAGTGAAAATAAATGTCCGACGGGTAGTTATCGTTATATCCCGGAGCTTCCGAGCTGAGCTCCATGGAAAATTGGATTTCGCGGAACGTCTGGTTCGGCTTTAAATAATTCGGAATCCGGTATTCCAGAAACCCTTCCGCCAGCCAAATGATCTCGGCGTCGATCCGCTGCGGATCCGCAAAATAGCGCGGGTCGTCAAAGTCGCCGACGATGCTGTCCTTGGTGGCCAAACCGCAGGTAGGAACCGCTTGATAGTTGCTGTAGTGGCCGACTTGAATTTCAACTTCATACAGGTTTTCGACGTCCCTGCTGCGCAGGTCGACCATCAGTTTGTCCTTATTCAAGTAACAAATCTTCTGAATGCCGTGTTTGCCGACGCTGGTATTGATCTCAATCAGACCGCTTTCCTCCAGCTTTTTGATGTGCATCGTAATCGCACCGTTGCTGAGGTTCAGCCGGGTGGCCAGGTCGTTCAGGTTCAGCGCCTGGTTTTTCGCGAGCAGTTCGAGAATTTGGATCCGGATTTCCGAGCTGAGGGCCTTAAAAATATCGATCCCGCTCATCAGATTTTTAATATAGATCATGGAATTGAATACCTTCTTCCGATTGTAGAGGTGGTGTTCTTTTATTTTAAATAATTATAAACTAACTAAATCGTTAATGAAAGCATGCATTCCTTTTTTGTAGATATATACGAAATAGTCATAGCATATTCTACAAATCACAGAGGAATCTTTAGGTATTTTTAAAGTAAAATAAACTGGAATTTTCCTTGATTTTATAAGGTTTATTAGAGTTTATACATAGCGACGGACACAGAAATTTCATTTTGGTTTAAAAAAATATAAATAGATTTACATTTATTTATTTACAGCATACTTCATCTATGTTATTTTATACTTGTAAACGGATTCATTCAATTTATCTCAAATTATTTTATTATTTTCTAAAATGGAAGGTGATATCAGTGGCATCAGCAGCAAATAAGGCCAGGGTGGTCGTGGACAAGGCATTTCGGATCGCCGAAGTGGATAAGCGTATCTACGGCTCGTTTATTGAGCATTTAGGCCGCGCCGTATACGGCGGCATATATGACCCGTCCCATCCCGAGACGGACAGCCTCGGTTTCCGGGAGGACGTAAAGCAGCTGGTCCAGGAGCTGGGCGTGCCCATTATCCGTTATCCCGGGGGTAATTTTGTGTCAGGCTACAATTGGGAAGATGGCGTCGGTCCGCGCGAGTCGCGTCCAAGAAGGCTGGAGCTGGCCTGGCGCACCATTGAGCCGAACGAAGTCGGGACGAACGAGTTCATGGCATGGGCCAAGGAGATCGGCTCCGAGGTCATGATGGCGGTCAACCTGGGAACGCGGGGCGTGGATGCGGCAAGGAACCTGCTTGAGTACTGCAACCATCCAAGCGGAAGCTACTGGAGCGATCTGCGGCGCAGCCACGGCTATGATCAGCCCCATAAGGTCAAAACCTGGTGCCTCGGCAACGAAATGGACGGTCCTTGGCAGATCGGCCAGAAGACGCCGCAGGAGTACGGACGCCTGGCTTATGAGACCGGCAAGGCCATGAAGCTGGTGGATCCCGATATCGAGCTGGTATCATGCGGCAGCTCCAGCACGGGAATGCCGACATTCCCGGAATGGGAAGCCATTACACTGGATCATACATATGACGTAGCGGACTTCGTATCCCTGCACCAGTACTACGGCAACCGGGACGGCGATTCGGCAAACTTCCTGGCGCGGACGATGGACATGGACCATTTTATCCGCACCGTCATTTCCACCTGCGACTACGTGAAGGCGAAGAAGCGGAGCAAGAAGACGATGTACCTGAGCTTCGACGAGTGGAACGTCTGGTACCATTCAAACGATGCGGATACGAAGATCGATCCCTGGACCGTCGGTCCGCCGCAGCTGGAGGATGTCTACAACTTTGAAGACGCGCTGTTGGTCGGCGGGATGCTCATCACCTTCCTGAAGCATGCCGACCGGGTGAAGATGGCCTGCCTTGCGCAGCTGGTCAACGTGATCGCACCGATCATGACCGAGACCGGAGGGCGCTCCTGGAAGCAGACGATTTTTTATCCATACCTGCACGCTTCACGTTACGGACGCGGGGTATCCCTGCAACCGATCGTGGATTCGCCGAAATACGACGCCCAGGATTATACCGATGTGCCTTATTTGGAGACGGCGGTCGTATATAACGAAGAGGAAGAAGAGCTGACCATCTTTGCGCTGAATCGCCATTTGGAGGAGGCGCTCGACGTGGAATGCGACGTCAGAGGCTTTGAAGGCTACCAGATTGCTGAGCATATCGTTCTGGAGAACGACGATTTGAAAGCGGTCAATACCGCGGCCGAAGAGAACGTTAAACCGCATTCGCGCGGCAGTGCGGCATTGAAGGACGGGTTTGTGAGCACCCGCCTGTCCAAAGCATCCTGGAACGTGATCCGGCTGAAAAAAGCTTAATTAGGGCAGGTCCTTGCTGCCCGGCTGGCAGGCGAGTTCCGGCATACCTGCCTTCATAACCCATTGGCTTGGACGCAACCCATAACATCATAGACTCGCATGACTGCATCTGCCGATTCCTCTTTGACGTTTGGCAAAGGAAAGATCGTGCCAAGAGGAACGGCAGATGTTTTTTGTGGAACGAAACGACCCGCAGGAGCGATGGCGGCATCTATCCAACATGGCCTTGATGTACATCAACATGTACGTACAAGTGAAAAGGGTTCGTGTGAAATTGCAAGCTTTCAAGTTTTTCAAATCAAAAGAAGTACGCTGAACAATAAAAAATACGAGATATAGTATTCCATTTAGGGGGCGGAAGTTTTGAAGAAGAGCTTTGTTATTTCATTATTGATGATATTTGCGGCAAGCATGCTGTTGTCGGCATGCGGAAGCAGCAGCGAGAAGACGATTACGTTCTGGACGCCGCTGACGGGCGACGACGGAGCTTATATGGATGAGATCGTCAAAGAATATAACGCGACGAATCCCGACATCAAAGTGAAGCACGTCATCACTTCCGATATGTACACCAAGCTTTCGACCGTGCTGAACTCGGGCAAAGGCGTTCCGGATCTGGCCATTATCCATGCCGACCGCGTTCCCGGCTTCGCGAAGCAGGGCGTGCTGGAACCGATCGAAAGCGCGATCAAGGGGCAGCCGGAAATCAAGGAAGCGAATTACCTGCCGCAAGCCTGGTCCACAGGCAACATCGACGGCACCCAATATACGGTTCCGCTCGACATTCACAGCAACGTCATGTACTACAACAAAGATTTGCTGAAGAAGTATAACGCGGAATCCATTCTCGACGACAATGTCGTGACCATCGACGAAATGCTGTCCCTGAAAGGCAAACTGGCTTCGGACGAATATGTCGTCAACGATGCGCTGCTGGGCTGGGTCATTCTAGCACAGGTTCAGGACCTGGGCGGAGACATCCAGGAAAACGGCAAGCCGGCCGTCAATACGCCGGTGATGAAGCAGGCTTTTGAAAATGTGAAAAAGATCGCCGACGCCGGCCTCATGACACCGTTCGGCGAAGACGGCTACTTGATGTTCCAGTCCGGCAAAGTGCTGTTCTCGACAGACGGAACTTGGAGCTCGACGGCCCACGCCAAGGTTGACGGATTGAATTTCGGCGTAACCAACGTGTACTCGCCGACGGCGGACAAGTTTACGAACCGCGCTTCCTCCCACTTGTTCACGATGTTCAAGAACGACAAGCGTTCGGACGAGAAAGAAGCGGGAATCGGCGCCTTCCTGGAATTCGTGCGCGAGCACTCCCTGGAATGGGCGAAAGCCGGACAAATCGTCGCAAGTAAGCAGGTGAACGAAAGTCCGGAGTACAAGCAGTTCATGCAGTCCTTCTTCACCTCGAATGAGCAGGAGACCAAATCGCTGTACATCTACACTTACGAATACTATCCGTACGTAGCCGAAGCCGTGGATACGTACTGTGCCGATATCGTCCGGGGCAATGTGGACTTGGACGAAACGCTGCAGACGATGCAGAAGTTCGTCGAGGATAAGATCGCAGAGAGCGGCAGTAAACAGGCGACCAAGTAGGCCTTTTGCTAAGCAGATAGAATGAGCTAAAGAAATGAATGTTATAGGCCGTATGAGGGCCGTTTTAACAGGAGGTTCCATGCAAAAAACTTTAGTTCAATCTATACAGAACGAAGGAAATAGTGTGCCGGACCGAAAGCGTCTGGCGCATTATTTCTCCAAAAGGAGAAATTACAAGGCTATGAATAAGAAATCATTTGCACCGTTTTTCTTTGTCGGCCCTCATCTGATTCTGTTTCTTATCTTCATTCTGATCCCAACGATTTACGGGATCTATGCTTCGTTTACGCAGTGGAACCTGATGAACGATCCGGTATGGATCGGCCTGGCCAACTATAAAACGATTTTGTTCGACAGCAGCTCGACCTTCCACACCCAATTTTTCAACGGCCTGAAAAATACACTGCTGTTCGTCGTGATCAGCGTTCCGCTGCTCATCGTCATTCCTCTGCTGGTCGCCGTCGCGCTCGAGCACAAGCAGGTCAAGCTAAAAGGTGTCATTCAGTCGATCATCTATATTCCCGGCTTGATCTCCATTTCCGCGGCTGCTCTGATCTGGCTGCTTATTTTCAATAAACAGCTGGGCATTACCGGCAACGTATTCCATTCGCAGGTGGCCTGGGCGGCGACGCAGCCTTATGCGTGGATTATTATTTTCGTCATCACGGTATGGGGCGGCGTCGGCGGCAACATGATCATTTACCGCGCGTCCATTGCCGGCGTCTCCAAGGAACTGTACGAGGCGGCGGAGATCGACGGAGCCGGATCCGTGCGCAGATTTTTCAGCATTACCCTGCCATCCATCCATTTCCCGCTGATCTATACGTTCGTCATGACGACGGCAGGCGCGTTCAACGTGTTCGGCCAGCCGTTAATGATGACCGATGGGGGACCGAGACAGAGCACGCACGTCCTGATGATGTACATCCGCCAGCTGGCCTTCGGCCAAGGGGAATCGATTGCCGGCATGGCGTCGGCGATGGCCGTACTGCTCGGTTTGGTCATTCTGGTCATTTCGACGCTGCAATATTATGTCATGAATCGAAATACGAGGTAGGCCGCTTAGGCAGAGGCTGGATTTAGGATACGAGAGGTAGGGTTAATCAAAATGTCCAAAAAAGTAAGTATCTCCAAATATATCGCTTACCTGTTCTTGATCGTGCTTTGCGTCATTTGGGTGATTCCGGTCGTGTTCGGAATTACGACTTCCTTCCGTTCGCAGACCGAGGTCGTGTCCTCGGGCTTTCGGCTGTTTCCGAAGGAATGGATTTTTGAGAATTACGTCGCCATTCTGGAGAATACGTCCACGGCACCGATTTTGCGCTGGCTGTTCAATTCCGTCTTTATCGCGGTATCGCACACCCTGCTCGTCATCGTCATTATTTCTCTTACGGGTTACGGGTATTCCCGCATGAACTTCAAAGGGAGAGACACGCTGTTCTTCACGCTGCTGGGCATTTCGTTTTTTCCGGGCGTCGTCAACATCATCCCTTCCTATAAAATCATCGACGCCTTCGGCTGGGTGAACACCTCTTGGGCCATGATCATCCCCGGTCTCGCAGGTATGGGCAACATTTTTCTGGTCCGGCAGTTTATGAAAGGTATTCCGGGCGAGCTGGACGAATCGGCGCGCGTGGACGGCGCAGGGGATTTCCGGATTTATTTTTCGATCATCCTGCCGCTCATCAAGCCGGTGCTGATCGTGTGCGGCCTGTTTTCCTTCGTCGGATCGTGGAACGACTTCCTGTGGCCGGTTATCGTATATACGGACGTGGATAAAATGCCGATTACAGCGGGCTTGCTGCTGCTTCAGGATATTTACGGCAACTACCGCATGATCGGGCAGCTGATGGGCTCGGCGATGCTGGCGATCATTCCGACGCTGCTCCTGTTCGCGTTCGCCCAGAAATATTTTATTCAGTCGATCAATTTGAACTCTGGCATTAAAGGATAATAGGAAGTTTTTATCAAAATAAAAGACTTAGCATCTTATGGGAGGATTCAGCTATGCATAACGTGATCGTCAATACGGATATTTCCAAAGGGGAAATCAATAAAAATATATACGGCCATTTTGCGGAGCATCTGGGCCGCTGCATTTATGAAGGGATTTGGGTCGGCGAGGATTCGCCGATTCCGAATACGAAGGGGATCCGCAACGACGTACTGGCGGCCCTTAAGAATATCAAGGTGCCGGTTCTGCGCTGGCCGGGGGGGTGCTTTGCCGATGAGTACCACTGGAAGGACGGCGTCGGTCCAAGGGAAGGCCGTAAACGGATGGTCAATACGCACTGGGGCGGAGTCGTCGAAAATAACCATTTCGGCACCCACGAATTTATGCTGCTCTGCGAGCTGCTGGAATGCGAGCCGTACATTTGCGGCAACGTCGGCAGCGGTACGGTTCAGGAGATGTCCGAGTGGGTCGAGTACATGACCTTTGACGGCGAATCGCCGATGGCCAACTGGCGTAAGGAGAACGGCAGAGAGCAGCCGTGGAAGCTGAAGTATTTTGGCGTCGGCAACGAAAACTGGGGCTGCGGAGGCAACATGCGTCCCGAATATTACGCTGATCTGTACCGCCGTTACCAAACTTACGTCCGCAATTACGGCGACAACAAAATTTACAAAATCGCCGGCGGCGCCAATGTGGACGATTATAACTGGACGGAAGTGCTGATGAAAAACGCCGGCTGGCTGATGGACGGTCTGAGCCTGCACTACTATACGATTCCGGGCGACTTCTGGCTGGGTAAAGGCTCGGCGCTCGATTTTGAAGAAGGCGAATGGTTTATCACCATGAAGAAGGCGCTGCATATGGACGAACTGATCACGAAGCACAGCACGATCATGGACAAATACGATCCGGAGAAGCGCGTCGGCATGATCATCGACGAGTGGGGCACCTGGTTTGACGTGGAGCCTGGCACAAATCCGGGATTTTTGTACCAGCAGAACTCGATCCGCGATGCGCTGGTGGCCGGCGTGCATTTCAACATTTTCCACAACCATGCGGACCGTGTCCAGATGACGAACATCGCGCAGACGGTGAACGTCCTGCAGGCGATGATTTTGACCGAAGGTGAGAAGATGATCCTGACGCCGACGTATCATGTGTTCGATATGTTCAAGGTCCATCAGGATGCCGAGGTGCTGGCGGTCGAGTCTGCGGTCGGAAGCTATGAAATGGGCGGGGAGGCACTGCCGCAGGTAACTGTGTCGGCTTCCAAGGATGCCGAGGGCACGGTGCATGTCAGCCTGGTCAACATCGACCATGCCGGCGAAGCCGAAATCAGCCTGGACCTTCGCGGCCTTGCTGCCGAAAGCGTGCAGGCTTCCGGCACGATTCTGACGGCCGACCGGATGAACGCGCACAATACGTTCGAGCAGCCGGACGCCGTGGCACCAAAAGCGTTTGACGGCGCCAATGTTGAAGGCGGTCGTTTGAGCGTGAAGCTGCCGCCGATGTCCGTCGTTACGCTGGCAATTCATTAATCGAAGGTTGGCTGCGTGCAGCGCCATTACAGTTACAGCAAATAGGGAGGGTGAGTTGTCATGGATCGTCAGGAAGGCTGCAAAGGGTGCAGCGAGAGCGTCCAGGTATCGCCGGAAAAACTGCAGCGGCTCGTAGAGATCGCGACCCGCGGCAGGGAGACGGCATCCGAAGAGGTATACCGCCGGCGGATCGGGCAGTGCGAACAGTGTCCGGGGCTTCAATACGGAACGACCTGCCAATACTGCGGCTGTCTCGTTGAGGTGAAGACCCGGCTGCTGGAATCCGCTTGTCCTTATCCTTTTGCCCCGAAATGGAGCTAGATAGAATGAACTAAAGAAATGAATGTTATAGGCCGCCTTATGGGGCGTTATAACAGGAAGTTCAATGCAAACTTTAGTTCAATCTATATGGAACAATTGATTTTGCATGAAGACATAGACATAAAGGAGAGCCTGATATGGAGAGAAACGAAACTTACAACAATCCGGTCGTGGAGCAGCGCGCCGATCCATGGGTGTACAAGCATACGGATGGTTATTATTATTTCACGGCTTCTGTGCCGGAGTACGACCGAGTCGAAATCCGCCGTTCCAAGACCTTGCAGGGTTTGGGTGAAGCCGAACCGGTTGTGGCATGGCGTAAATACGAGACCGGACCGCTCAGCGCGAACATCTGGGCGCCGGAGATTCATTTTATTCAGGGAAAATGGTACATCTACTTTGCGGCGGCGCGGACGACCGAGACCAATGACGGATTGTTCGACCACCGGATGTATGTTCTGGAGAACGACTCGGCCAATCCGCTGGAAGGAACCTGGACGGAGAAGGGAAAGATCCGCACCCAGTGGGAGTCCTTTGCGCTGGACGCGACCACCTTTGAGCATAACGGCGTGCTGTACTATGTATGGGCTCAGAAAGACCCGGATATCGAGGGCAATTCAAATCTGTACATTTCGGAAATGAGCAATCCGTGGACGCTGCAGGGCAAACAGGTTATGATCTCGACGCCGGAGTATCCGTGGGAAGTGATCGGCTTTAAAGTCAACGAAGGGGCTGCCGTACTGAAGCGGAACGGACGCATCTTCATCAGCTATTCGGCCAGCGCCACCGACCACAATTACTGCATGGGACTGCTGTATACCGACGAATCGGCGGATCTGCTGGATCCGGCCTCCTGGGTGAAGTCGCCGGAACCGGTATTCGCCACCAACGAGGAGAACGGGCAGTATGGGCCGGGGCATAACAGCTTCACGGTATCCGAGGACGGGGAAGACGTCATCGTTTATCATGCCCGGAATTATAAAGAAATTATCGGCGATCCGCTGTACGATCCAAATCGGCATACGCGGATGCAGATCTTCGGCTGGAATGAGGACGGGACGCCGAATTTCGGGGTTCCGGTGAAGGATGGAGAACGGTAATTTGTCGGGAAACAAGATTTGTTAGAGCCTGCAGCTTGGCTGCAGGCTCTTTTTTAAATTGAAATGAATGTTAAAGGACGTATGGGGCGGAAAACGTCCGTTTTATAGTTTGAACTAACGAAAACGATGCTTGCAAGGGAGTAAAATGATTCCGAAGAAGCGAAGCGGTCACATTTGGCTTTCGGATTTCTATCTTGCAATGGTTCAATCCAATCAAGAAATCTGAAAACAAGAGTGATCGTAGGGACATTTTACGTACTTGCCCCATCATCCATTTCCATTTTTCAGCTTATACAACCGCTGCCGGTACTCATAATGAATGTACGTCGATTGACGTTCTTTCTATTTACCCGGCCCCCCGGATGCAAAGTCCCTTTGCGCAGTGGTATGATATATTTATGAGAGCGGTTTAGCGAGAGAAGAGGGGGAGGAAGTTGAACAAAGATCGACTGGATATGATCGAGTACCAGATCGCCCTGCTGGTCCGGCTGACGACGGCGCTCAGCCCCAGATTCGGGAACCTGGACCGGTCGGAGTATCTTCTGCTTAGCGAGCTGGAGTACGCGGGCCCGCTGGCGATCAATGTGCTGGCAGAGCATCTGCTGCTGAACCTGTCCACGGCCAGCAGGCAAATCGCGGTGCTGGAATCCAAAGATTACGTCAAGCGGTATCCGGACACGAACAATGGCCGAATCAGCCTCATTGAGATTACGCCCGGCGGGCTGGATATTCTCCACAAAGTCCAGAAAGCCAGACATGATGCTTACGCAGACATCCTCAAGGATTGGAACGGTGAGGGGCTGCAGCACTTGGAGGACAGCCTGACCCGGCTTAACCGGGATTTGAAACAACGGCATAAGTAGATCAGGAAAAAGCTGTGGATTTATCCAATAGCTTTTTCTCACTGCCTGCGAAAATCCCGTTGCCAGCTGATCCGCATATGTTGTATAATACAACTTGCTATTTACAAGTTATTCTGCATACGGACGTAATCATATACAAGACGAAAGGAGGAATCCGGATGAGTCAACTCATTAGCACTCCGATGTCGGAGAAAGAAAGGGTGGCCGTTCCGCAGTATTTGATCATATCGCTGCTGACGATTTTTGCGATCGGGCCCCAATACTTCAGCAATCTGGCTTATACCATCAACCAGGTGATCATTCAGAACGGACTGGATATGAGCTCGAATGATCTGCAGCTGCCGTCCACGCTGTCGAACTTGGCTTTCGCGCTCGGAGTACCATTTGGACCGGTGCTGGCCCGCAGATTCGGCCTCAAGGCGCACTATCTGACGATGGTGTTTATTTTTTTGTGCGGCTCGTTGATCAACGCCGTGTCCACCGATGTGGCCGCCTTGACGATCGGGAAGGTGATTCAGGGCCTCAGCGCCGGTACGCTGTTTCTGGCGATTTTGCCGGTGAGCCTCCGTTCATTTCCGAACAAGATCCGCAATACATTTCTGTTTATGGTCATCACGGGCCTGTTTGGGGCAAGTGCCGTCGGAGCCTATTTCGGAGCCGTCTCCCTCAGCCTGGACGCCTGGCGCTGGCTGTATGTGCTGAACGTCGCCTCCGCCATCCTATGTCTTGCCGTCGGCTATTACGGCCTGCCGAGATCGGAGGAGCATCACGGCGAGCACGAGCCATTGGATAAAACGGGAGTGTTTTTGTTTGTATTGACCATGATTTCGCTGGTGATTCCACTGTGCAATTTGATGCAAAAGGGGTTTACTTCGTATGAGGTGTGGCCGTTATTGGCCGTTGCCGTCATATTGGCGGTTCTGTTCGTCATCGTCGATCTCAGGGCCAAGACGCCGCTCGTTCCTTTCCGTACGCTGAAGGCGCCCAAGCCGATTTCGGGCACGATCATGGCGATCGCGTCCCATGCGGTGCTCATCTTTGCGATTGCGGGGATCACCGGTTTTTTGAAAAATAACGTCAGCTTGTCGCCAAGTTATTTGTCCCATTTTTTCCTGTGGTTCTTCGTCGGCATTCTGATCACGGCTATTTTGAAAACCCTGCTGTACGACCGGCTCGGCGCTGGCGTCCTGGGTTTTATCGGATCGCTGGCCATTATTTATGTCTGCCTCAGCTGGCGAAACCTGGTGCCAACCGTAACGCTGCCTAAGCTATACTTCCAGGCTGCCTGCCTTGGCGGCGGCGTCAGTATGGCTCTGGTCAGCGGAGCGCTCGGCACGGCCCTCGCGGGGGATATTCACAAAGCCTCCATGCGCTCCACGACGCTGCATACGATGCGGAATATCGTCGGCGCGGTGCTGTCTCCGCTGCTGGGCTGGTATTTGAGCCGGCAGAACACCATGAATTACGAGCAGATCCGCTCTCATCTGGGCGAATTTGATACCGAAACGAAGCTGGAGCTGGCACAGATGACCCGGAAGCTGATGGGATCGGGAATGACGGCTGCCCAGGCGCAGAGCACGGCTTCCTATGAGCTGATTGCTAATACGAAGCGGGCGGCCATCCTAGGAGCATACCATCACTTGTTTACGATGATGCTGGTTCTTGCTGTCATTATACTGCTGGCGTCTATTGGAAAAATCGTGACAGGCAAAGGCTTTTCGCTTGTGCAAAAGCCGAAAAAGCCGCTTGCCCTGCCGGGTCCCAAGGAAAGAGTAACAGCGGAATCCCATTCTTAAGATACATTCAGAAATAGAACGATATGGAGGAGAACAGGCAAGATGAACATTCGTTTAATCATCGGAAATGTTGTGGGCGTGCTGGTCGTGTTTATACTGATCGCAGCCGGCGCCTATGTTTATTACCAAAATGAAAACTACATCAAAACAAGCGACGCGGTCGTGTCCGCGGACATGATGCCCGTCGTATCCACTTACAGCGGCGTGCTGACCGACTGGCATGTCAAGACCGGATCGAACGTGACTGACAAGGACGTCGTCGGCACCGTATCCGACGGAACGAAGGCCGTACCGGTCAGCACCCGGATGAACGGTAAAATCATCAAGAGCGACGCGCGGAAGAACGAGCTGGTTCAGGCGGGACAGGTGCTCGCCCAGGAAGCTGACTTGGATCATATGTACATCATCGCCAATATTAAGGAGAAGGACCTGAAGGACCTGAAGGTCGGCCAAAGCGTCGATATTAACGTGGATGGGGATTCGGGCAAAACGTTCAGCGGAACGGTCGACGAAATCGGCTATGCAACGACCTCGGTATTCTCGGTGCTTCCGCAGCAAAGCTCAACCGGCAGCTACACCAAGGTCACCCAGAAGGTGCCGGTCAAAATTTCGATCAACCAGCCTTCGGATAAAGTGCTTCCCGGCATGAACGCCGAAGTGAAAATTTCTTTATAATCTATATAAGGGGAATCATTTTACTTCCTTGCTTGCATCGTATTTCTTGGTTCAACTTATATATACTTCTGTGAAGGGGTACCTGCCCGCCATTGAGGAATTGGCGTTGGGTGCCCTTTTGGCTGTCTTCCGGCGTTCTGGACCACTCCCTGTTGGCTTGATTTCGCGGCTATCATCTTCATGCTGGAAAGAGCGGCACCGAGCACAATCTGAATTTGCGGTGGAAGCCGCAAGGCAAAACAAGGTATGATAGAAGGAATGAATTACTCGCGGATCATCTGTTGAGGAAGAGGCATTCCAACTAAGTTAAGGTGTTGATGGTATGAAAAATTGTCTGGTCACCGGATACCGGGCGCATGAGCTGAACATCTTCGGCCAGAAGCATCCGGGCATTCCGTATATTAAGCAGGCGATCACGGCCAAGCTGATTCCGCTCCTTGAAGAGGGACTGGAGTGGGTCATCACCCCGGGGCAGTACGGCGTGGACCTGTGGGGCATCGAGGCGGCTATTGCGCTGAAAGAGCAGTATCCAGAGCTCAAATGCTCGATCATTTCGGCCTTTGCCAGCCCGGAAGAGAAGTGGAAGGAAGATAAGCAGGAGTATTACCGGCAAATCCTCAGAGAGATCGACTATTACGGTGTCGTCAGCAACCAGCCCTACAGCGGCCCGTGGCAGTTTGCGGCCAGGGATGATCTGCTGTTCCGGAAGACGGACGGCATCGTGCTCGTGTATGACGAGGATGCTGGCGAGGGCACCGGCAAGTTTTATAAGGAGAGAGCCCTGAAGAAGCAGCAGGAAGAGGGCTATGAGTATATTAACATCAGCTCTGAAGATATTCAGTCCATGGTGGGCGAGGCGGCCCATGACATGGATTCCGAAGTGGACAGCTTCTTTGGGGAATGAGACAATATAGTCATCGTGAGTATTCACAAAGACAGAACTGACAAGTTAGGAGAGGAAGCGAGAAGATGATACGATTCGGGGTAATCGGAACCAACTGGATTACGGAGCGGTTTCTGCAGGCTGCCGCGGAGAATGACCAGTTTCAGCTTGCCGCAGTATATTCCCGAACCCTGGAAAAGGGAGAGGCTTTTGCCGCGGAGCACGGATCTCCTCGGGTGTTCACGGATCTCGAGGCAATGCTGTCGGACGGGGTTGTGGACGCGGTCTACATCGCCAGCCCGAACTCTTTTCACGCGGATCAGGCGATCCGGTGCATGAACCACGGCAAGCATGTGCTGTGCGAGAAGCCGATGGCTTCAAACAGCTTAGAACTGAAGCGGATGATCGAGGCGGCCCGCAGCAATGACGTGCTGCTCATGGAAGCGATGAAGTCCACGCTGATGCCGAACTTCAGAATCATGAAGGACAACCTGTATAAAATCGGCCAGATCCGGCGGTATTTTGCCAGCTACTGTCAATATTCCTCGCGCTATGACGCCTTTAAGGAGGGGACGGTGCTCAACGCCTTCAAACCCGAGTTTTCCAACGGTTCACTCATGGATTTGGGCATTTACTGCATCTATCCGATGGTTTCTCTCTTTGGACGGCCTGAATACGTAAAGGCGACAGGCATCATGCTGTCATCAGGTGTGGATGGGGAAGGCAGTATGGTGCTGCGCTATCCGGAAATGGACGCGGTTATCATGTATTCGAAAATATCCGACTCCTTCCTGCCCGCCGAAATTCAGGGAGAGAACGGAACGATGGTCATCGACCGGATCAACCAGCCTTATGAAGTAAAAATCCAGTACCGGGACGGCACGGTCGAGGACCTCACGCAGCTGCAGACCCATGAATCGATGTACTACGAGCTGGACGAGTTTATCCGGTTGATCGAACGCGGCAAACGCGACAGCAAGATCAATTCTTTGGAGAGCTCCCTCATCGTGGCGGAAATTATGGAGGATGCGAGACGCCAGATCGGTCTCAAATATGCGGCAGACGTATGGTGATGTTTGATCCGAGCATTTTCGACAACCTGAAGGTGGCGGTGGAGAACCTGGTCTACGACCTGGACAACCTGGACGGTGTGGTTCGCGTCACCGGCCGCGACGACCGGATGGAAATGTCGGTCATGTCGAGAGAATTTGCCATTCGGTTCGTGCGAAGTGGGAACGAAGCGGTGACCGCGGAGATCGGCCTTGCCGCCTCGCTGGCCGATTTGGCCGCGGAGCTGCTGGAGCAGA
>NZ_PCZT01000018.1:76469-88443 GCF_002968895.1 Paenibacillus sp. AR247
GAGAAGCACTTCGTGCAAATGGAGGAAATTTGATGTATCCAACAAAGCGGCAATTAGAAAATTACGCGGAGCTAGCCGTCAAGGTAGGGGTGAACGTCCAACCTGGGCAGACCGTCGTGATAATGGCGCCGATTATGGCCGCAAACCTTGTCCGGCTGATTTCGCTGAAAGCATACGAAGCCGGTGCTCACAATGTCTATGTGGAGTATAACGATGAGCAGCTGTCGAGGATAAAGTACCTGCATGCTCCGGAAAAAGCATTGTCGGAATATCCGCAGTGGCGGGCAGACGCCATGGTGCAGTATGCGGAAAGCGGAGCGGCATTCATTCAAATCTACTCTCCTGATCCAGATTTGCTGAACGACGTGGAACCTGACCGCGTTGCCATAGCGTCCAAAACGGCCGCCGCCGCGTTGAACAAATACCGCAGCTATCTGATGGCCCACAAAAATGCCTGGACGTTATTGTCGTACGCCACGCCGGAATGGGCAAATAAGGTGTTCCCTGGTGAAGAAGAAAATTCCGCGGTGCTAAAACTGTGGGAGCATATTATTGAAGCGACCCGGATCGATCATGAAGACCCGGTATCCGCATGGGGAGTACATAACGCAAGACTCGGCAAAATGGTTCAAATTTTGAATGACAAAAGCTACAGGCAGCTTCAATTCGAAGCGACAGGCACTTCGCTGACGATTGATTTACCCGAAGGCCACATTTGGCTTGGAGGCGCTAAGTATAACGAAAACGGGGTCTTGTTTAATCCGAATATCCCGACAGAGGAAGTTTACACGCTTCCAAGCAGGGACGGCGTCAACGGAACCGTGAAAAGCACGAAGCCGCTAAATTATAACGGCGTGGTCATCAATAATTTCTCGTTGACCTTTAAGGACGGCAAAGTCATCGAGTTTGCTGCCGAGGAAGGAGCCGAGGCGCTGCAGAAGCTTTTGGATACAGATGAAGGAGCGCGGAGGTTAGGCGAGGTTGCACTCGTTCCTCACGACTCTCCGATTTCGAATTCGAATGTGATCTTTTATAATACATTGTTCGACGAAAATGCCTCCTGCCATCTGGCGCTCGGTCAAGCCTACCCGGTCAATCTTCAGAACGGCAAAAAAATGGATGTGGAGGAACTGCTGAACAAAGGCGCAAATCAGAGCCTGGTTCACGAGGACTTCATGATTGGCGCAGCCGATCTATCCATTGACGGAATAACGCGGGATGGACGCAAAGAAGCAATCTTGCGTAACGGAAACTGGGCATTCTGACCATTCTGACCATTCCGGCCGCTTCTTACGCCTTTAGGCGAACAAAGAAACCGCCTTTTTGAGAAAGAGCGGTTTCTTTGCGTTCTGATTGGTACAATCTTAAGGTGACCCTAATCTTGGGGTCATCGTCCATTCGGTCGTTTATTTCACGAAGAAAACCTGGAAAAGGAAAAAAGTTGGTCTATAAATTTCGCCATCATTTTGTCATAATTGTCGTTAAAAAGGTTTCAAAATCGTCAATTTTGTTTATATCTTTTTATAAGCATGCTTATGCTTATTTTGGTATGTCAGGGGTCGGACAGCAGTTCCTTTAAGATATAAACATGATGGAGAGAAAAATACAAAAACCAGGCTGCACTACCATGGCAGGAGGCGCAAAATGAACAGAGTACAGAATGATGAGGAGTATTCTTATTTACAGCATGTGTACCAAAATGCTCCTTTTGGTGTTGCCGTGATTACCGTCCGGGGAGAATGGGTTCAAGCAAACCCGGCGCTCACCCGCATTCTGGGATATTCCTGGGAGGAACTTCAGAAACAGCGTTTTGAGAGGTTGATTTACCGCGAGGATCTGGATACCAATTTGAACCAGGTGAGAACGCTTATTCAAAACTATCCCGAGCAGACTTCCATCGAAATAGAGGGCCGATACATCCGGAAAGATGAGAGAATCGTGTGGGCGGCCGTGCATATTTCCATTATGCCGGACGCGGATGGAAATCCCGAACATTACATCGTCGTTTTGAACGATATTTCCCATACCAAGGCTGCCGAGCAGAAGCTGCAGGAAACCGTCGAGCGGTATACCTCCCTAAAAAGATATAACCACGACGCGATCATTTCACTCGATTTAAATGGAAATATTTTGAATTCCAATACCCGAGCCGAGCAGATGACCGGCTGCAAGGTCAGCGAGATGGCGGGCAGGAGCATTGCGCGCTTTATCGGGGAGCGGAACTTGCAGCGGGTGTTGAAGGAAGCGCTGAACAACCCGACCGTAGAACAGGATATCAAGACGCTCCGGCATAAGGACGGCCACATGGTGGAGGTCATCACGACGCTGGCACCCATCATCATCAACAACAAAAATGTGGGCTTCTATATCATTGCCAAGGATTTCACCGAGCAGCGGCAGCTCATTATGGCCAAGGAGCTGGCGGAAAGTACGAATAAAGCGAAAAGCGAGTTTCTGGCGATGATGAGCCATGAGATCCGGACGCCGATGAATGGTGTCATCGGAATGACGGATTTGCTGGAGACGACGACGGACCTCGACGATGAGCAGAAGGAATATATCGAAATTATCCGCAAGAGCGGTGAAACGCTGCTGGCCATCATCAACGATATTCTGGATTTTTCCAAGGTGGAAGCCGGTATGACGGAACTGCAGGAGGATCTGTTCGATCTGAAACAGTGCATCCAGGAAACGTTCGATATGGTGTCCGCCAAGGCGAGCGCCAAACAGCTGGAGATGTCCTTTACCGTTGAGGACGACATTCCGGAGATGCTCTTCGGGGATCCCAAGCGGATCAAGCAGGTTCTCATGAACCTCGTGGGCAACGCGGTGAAGTTTACGCTTCATGGAGGGATTACGGTCAGCGTCCGGAAGGTGTTCGAGGAGGACGAGCTGATCGATCTGGAATTCAAGGTATCGGATACAGGCATCGGCATTCCGGATAACAAGCTGGAAGCGATCTTCGAACCGTTCTCCCAGGTGGATAATTTCATGACCCGCAATTATGAAGGAACCGGGCTGGGGCTGGCCATCAGCAAGAAGCTCGTGAACGTCATGGGCGGCAATATATGGGTAGAGAAAAAGGAAGGTCCGGGAACGACCTTTGTGTTTACGGTCCTTCTCAAGAACCGGCAGGAGCCTGAGCATGCCAAGCACTGCGAACAAAAGGAAACATCCGACACCGATCCGCTCAACATCCTGATTGCGGAGGACAATGAGATCAACCAGATCGTGCTCCGCAAAATGCTGGAGAAGCAGGGCCATGCGGTGACCGTCGTCACCAACGGCCACGATGTGCTGCGGGAAGCCGAGAATACGAAGTATGACATCATCTTCATGGACGTCCAGATGCCTGGTATGAACGGTCTGGAGACGACCCGCAAGCTTCGGGCGACCCTGCCGAAGGATAGCTGTCCGATGATCGTGGCGGTCACGGCCAACGCGCTGAAGGAGGACCGGGATATCTGCCTCGGGGCAGGGATGGACGAATACATCAGCAAGCCTGTCAAAAGCCAGCCTGTTCTTGCTGTATTGGAGCAGGTCAAGCGAAAGGTTGGCAGCCGGCGGTAACGGCAGGGCGAAGATTGACCGCCGATCCTAAACGGCTTTTCGCGGAATTCAAAAAGACCGGCCACGGAGGGAGTCTCCATGGCCGGTCTTTTATAGATTTGCGCCTTATTTTAAATCGTAGGGAAGCTCGAAGGTCCACAGGTCCGTGCCGTTTTCCTTGGCATCCGGATTGGTGACGCCAAAGTCATTGTCGTTCACAATGACCAGCGTATGTCCGTTCACCAGCGAGATGCCTTCAATTTTCTCGTTCGGATAGTTGAATTCCACCGCATCGAGAACGGTCCGCTTGAGCGGCGTCATAATGCCGGCTTGGCGAAGCTCGGCCGGGCTCATCTGCTCCAGCGTTTTGCCGCTAGGTCCCGCCTCGTCATACTTGCCGAGAATGTTGGTTGCATCGGTCAGGTTGATGGCATAAATCCGTTTGAGCTGGGCGGCATCGCCGGCATTTTTGTCACGTTCGTCGATCAGCAGGGTGTTCTCATCGATGACGTTAAGATCAGAAATGACGATATCGGATTGCTTCAGGTCCTTAAACTGGCCAGCGTCTTCAGTAAGATAGGCGTATTCGGCTACCGGCTTGAGAGTGGCCAGGTCGATCTTCAAAATGCGGAGCGCCCGGGAATTATCGACGCTCTTGTCGGGATTCCGCAGCGGGCTCTGCATAGCCATGAACATCCACTTCCCGTCCGGCGTAATTCCGACCGCTTCTGCACCGCGGTTCTGGCGGCGGTCCAAATAAACGGCAGGCAGCGTATTCTTCAGCGGCAGCGCTGCCGTGTTCAGCTCGGAGCTGATCCCTTGGGGAGCCAGGCGCTGCACCAGCGTACCGTCGCGTTTTACCTGTACGAGGTACGGGCCGTACTCGTCGGAGATCCAGAATGTATCGTCTTGTGGATTGTAGGCAAGCCCTTCGACATCAAGTCCATAAGGATCGTAAGAGATGACTTTCTGGGCGGTCGTCTCATAAGGGACCTCGTCCCGGGATTTCAGGTTCGGCAGTCCTGTAATCTTGCTGCTGCCCGTCACGGGATCTGTGCCGTTGATTTTGAGCGGAATGGTCTCCAGGACGGTGATTTTCCCTTGATCCAGCTGGATTTTATAGATGGACGGCGTATAGTTCGGCAGCGGGAACGTCCGGCGGGTCTCGCCGTTTACGTCGATTTCCCCGTTCGGGCCGCGGTCAGCCGTCGTATAGAAGACGTTATCCGGGTCGCCCGGGATATGCGTCAGCGAGGAGCCAATGCCAAATTTGATGCCCTCCGCCAGATCCGCATGATCCAACGTGTATTTACCGGTCAGCTTGGGCTTGTCCGTAAAAGAAGCCGTTTGGCGAACTTCGTCCCAGTCGACATACTTGCCGAGCAGGTTGCCGAGGTCGCGGATCGGAAAATACAGGTGATCCTGCTGCTCAACGGCAGGGACGGACGGTGTAAACGACTGTCCATTAACGGAATACTTCACATCGGCCGGTGCTGCCGATGCGCTCTGAAGCAGGGCTGTGCCCCCCACGGACAAGGCCGCGAGGGCGGAAACGAACCATTTTTTTGTCATAGTGATGAACCCCTTCCCGAAGGATATGTATAAACAGCTTGTCTGCTTCAGTGTACGCTTGCAGTGTTAACGCATCATTATCGGAACGTCACCGCAGGGTAAAAGGGGGTAAACTTCCGTCTTCACGCAGCTTGGAGAAGCCCGATGGAATC
Source organism: Paenibacillus sp. AR247 (assembly GCF_002968895.1). Taxonomy (NCBI): domain Bacteria; kingdom Bacillati; phylum Bacillota; class Bacilli; order Caryophanales; family Paenibacillaceae; genus Paenibacillus; species Paenibacillus sp. AR247. The sequence continues at coordinate 81,743 of NZ_PCZT01000018.1, forward strand.
GCCGGGTTAGAAATCGCGGTCCGTTTTTTGCTACAATAGTACACAGGACTTGAATAAGCATTCTTAAAGAGAGTGGGGAATGAGATATGAACGTATCGGAAGCGATCCGCTCCAGACGGAGCATCGGGAAAGTGACGCAGGAGGAAGTGCCTGCCGCTTCCATTGAACAAATTCTGGAGGCGGGCACCTGGGCGCCGAACCACCGGATGACCGAGCCATGGCGCTTCTTCGTCCTTCGCGGGGAAGGACGGGATCTGCTCGGCAACGCATTGGCGGAAGTCGCTGTGGAGCAGGCGGGCGGACCGGGATCCCCGGAAGCCGAAGCAGCGGCGGAATCGGCTCGGCAGAAGCCGATGCGCGCCCCGGTTGTCATCGCTGTGGCGGTCACGCCGAAGGATCACCCCAAGGTGATTGAACTGGAGGAGTACGGAGCGGTGTTCGCGGCGATCCAGAATATGCTGCTGGAAGCGCATGCCCTGGGTCTCGGAGCGATCTGGAGAACCGGCGAGCCGACATACCACGCCAAGATGAACGAGCACTTCGGTCTTGGCCCGAACGACAAGGTACTCGGCTTTATTTATCTGGGCGTTCCGGCTGAAGGACAGGCGCCTCAAGGCAAACGCACGCCTTACCAGGATTTGACCGTCTGGGTGGACCGGGCGGATGCATTAAAGAAATAGAGGGTGGCTGAATAACGCGGCTGCTCTTATGCGGAAGAAGAGCCTGCGCGGCAAGCGCGGGCTTTTTTTTCGTGAAACGGGAAGGGAGAGCTGTCAAATGATGTTCCTTGAATTGAATTTCACCGCTTTACTTGACAACAGGGCGGTGATTGTACAAAGCTTAGGGCAGAGAGGAGGCTTATGATGGATAAGCATTGGAAGGCGCTGTGGATTTGGGGAGAGGGAGAGCCGAGCCCCCGGAATGAATGGAGATGCTTCCGCAAGACCTTTGCCTATGAGGGGGACCCGGGACGCCCTGTATCGCTCAGCATCACCGCAGACTCGCGCTACGTTCTTTTTGTAAACGGTTACCTGGCCGGTAGGGGAACGACGCGCTCCTGGCCGAAGGAGCAGATGTATGATACATACAGCATCGGGCACCTGCTGCGTCCGGGGGCTGACAATACGATTGCGGTGCTTGTCCTTCATTTTGGACTGGCCAATTTTTATTATCTCGCCGGGCGCGGGGGACTGATCGCCCAGGTGGAGTACGGGGACGAGGTGATCGCCGCCACGGACCGGACCTGGAGAACGGCCAAGCTGGCGGCCCAGGACAGCACTTCTCCGCGGATGTCTTGTCAGCAGGGATTTGCCGAAGTGTACGACGCAAGGCTGTGGGATGAGGCATGGAACCGGCCGGGATACGATGACGCCTCCTGGAGTGCCGCGTTGGAAATTGGCCCGGCAGGAACGCAGCCATGGACGCGGCTCATTCCAAGGGACATCCCGTTCCTGACGGAGGAGAAGAAGTACCCGTCCAAGGTGATGTCTTTGGCACGCGTCAAGGCACCAAGGTTCACGGCCGCCATCGACCTGCGGAACCAGATGGTGAAGGACAGCATCACGCACGCCAACCCGGTAGGCTTTACCGGCCTATTGGCTGCGGTACTGGTCATGGAAGAGGACGGCGAAGTAGCCATCGGCTTTCCGACCGGAACGCGGGCCGACGATCTGTACGTAGACGGCATCCGCTGCACCCCGGCGCATGTGGATCAGCCGGAAACATACTACACGCTGACCTTGGGCAGCGGGAGTCATCTGCTGCTGATGGACATTACGTCGGGCGACCACGGCTCGGTGTTCCACATCGGAGTGGACAGCGAGGCGGCGTTTACGCTGCGGGCTCCACTTCACGCGGCACTAAATGAGGAGGGCAATCCGTTTACGGCCGTCGGCCCTTTCGATGCGGTTGAGTATATCGATTACAAGGACGGCCGGGAACTCCGCAGGGACGATCCGGACTATTTACGGCTGAAGACGATCCGGACCGAGCAGGAGCTTCAGGGCTATGAACGCTGGATGCAGCCTGTGTCGAGACAGCTGTATTCGGCCGTGGATGTATTCGGGGCCAGCGTGTGGCGGACGCTGAGCGAAAAACACCGGGTGCCGCAGGAACTGCAGTTTGCGGTGCTGCCGACGCAGAACTTCGCACAGCTCGAGCCGTTCCCCGATGGTGACTGTGAGATCGTGATTGATCTGGGCAAGGAGCGTTCCGGTTTTATCGGCCTCGAACTGGACGCGCCGGAAGGCACGGTCATTGATGCGTACGGGGTCGAATACATCAAGGACGATTACCGGCAGCATACGTACGGCCTCGAAAATACGTTCCGTTATATATGCCGGTCCGGCCGCCAGTCTTACCTGTCGCCCGTCCGCCGCGGCTTCCGGTACTTGATTCTGACCATCCGCGAACAGCGTGGTCCGGTGAAGCTTCACGAAGTATACATCCGGCAGAGCACGTATCCCGCCGCCGAGATCGGCGCGTTCCGCTGCTCGGACGCCAGGCTGAACGATATTTGGGACATCAGCCGCCACACGACCCGGCTGTGCATGGAAGACACGTTCATCGACTGCCCTTCCTATGAGCAGGTGTTCTGGGTCGGGGACAGCCGCAATGAGGCGCTCGTCAATTATTATGTGTTCGGCGTGACCGACATCGTCAAACGCTGCCTGCGGCTGGTTCCGGGATCGGCGGACATGACGCCGCTGTATGTGAACCAGGTGCCGAGCGCCTGGAACAGCGTGATCCCGAACTGGACCTTCTTCTGGGCCATCGCCTGCCGCGAATTTATTTCCCATACGAACGACACGGCGTTTGCGGCGGAAATCTGGCCGGCGATTCAGCTGACTATGGAGGCCTACCTGGAACATCTGAATGGGGACGGACTGCTGGAGATGAAGGGCTGGAACTTCCTGGATTGGGCCCCGATCGATCAGCCGCGTGAAGGCATCGTGACCCATCAGAACCTGTTCTTGGCCAAGGCGCTGCGCGATGCGGCAGCCATTGCGGCAGCGGCCGGGCAGGAAGGGACCGCCGCCGCATATGAGGAAGCATCCAGGCGGCTGACGGAAGCCATTAACCAGCATTTATGGTCCGATGAGCGCCACGCCTATCTGGACTGCATCCATGCGGACGGCCGCCGTTCCGATACCTTCAGCATGCAGACCCAGGTGGTCGCCTACCTGTGCGGGGCCGCTACCGGCGGCAGAAAAGCGCTGATGGAAGCCTATTTGAAGTTTCCTCCCGCGGATTTCGTGCAGATTGGCAGCCCGTTCATGTCCTTCTTTTATTACGAGGCGCTGGAGGAGGCCGGCCAGTTCGAGCTGCTGCTCGCGGACATTCGGGCTCATTACGGGCAAATGATCGATAACGATGCCACCACCTGCTGGGAGATGTACCCGAACTTCAGCGAAAACCGGGCCAATCCGAACCAGCTCACCCGGAGCCATTGCCATGCCTGGTCCGCGGCCCCTGGATATTTTCTGGGCGAATGCATTCTCGGCGTAAAACGGCTGGAGGACGGATGGAGCAAGGTGGCGGTCGCTCCCCAGCCGTGCGGACTAACCTGGGCCAGCGGCATCGTTCCGCTGCCGGACGGCGGCGAAATCCGCGTCCGCTGGAACGTTTCGGACAACCGGATGATGCTGCGCGTGGAGTCTCCGGCTGATGTGGAGGTCGAGGTGCGTTTTCCGGAAGGAATGCAGGGTGAAGTTGAGCTCGTATAGCGGAAAAGGATATCATTCAAGCGTTTATGGTGGAGACGTACCTTATACGGCAGATGCTGTCGGTGAGGCAGCTCGTCCCTTCCCGGTACTTGGCTTGTACACGAAGGCTGCGGTTCAGCAGGGCTGTCCGCAGTCCTTTACTTTTTGTAACCTTTTTATATAGACAAGTTCTGTCAGGCATACATAGCAAACTTTGAAATCATGGGGCGGACTTTCGTAAGCGCGAAAAGTAACAGTCATTGAATCTACCATGCTATGATATACTGATAATAGGTAGATTATGGATGTTCTGGAGGGAGTTATGGACAAACCTTTCGTTTTCATCGGCTCATCCAGGGAAGCCATTCCGATCGTGAATGCGGTGCAGGAGGAACTGGAGCACTACGCGGTCGTGACTCCTTGGCATAGAGGAGTGTTTCACGCCAACCGTTATACGATGGAGGACTTGGAAGCCCAGATCCAGGGTAGCGATTTTGCGGTTTTTGNGTTCCACCCTGATGACGTGACGCTCGTGCGGGGTAAGTTATATTATACAGCCAGAGATAATACGGTGTTTGAGATGGGCTTGTTTTGGAGCAAACTGGGGAGAGAACGGGTATTTTTTCTCGTTCCGTCGCATATTCCTGAGCAGGAGGATGAGGAGGAGGAACGGATTGAAGGCTTTAAGACGCCTTCGGATCTGTTCGGCATGACCACGCTCACCTATCAGATGAACCCGCGCAACTGGAATGCGGCCGTGGGCGTCTCGTGCAGTAAAATCGGCAGCATGATCGAGCATTGGGGCAGCAAACAGAGCGATCCTTACGATCTGCTCCGTGAATCCGAAGAGGAGAGGGACAGGCTGCTGAAGATTATCGGCTTTTTTGAGGAATTGAATCATAAGCCTGCACTCGATACGGATATTTACAACCGGATCTGCCGGGCGCTGCGGCTGTCGTTTATTTCCACGCCGTATACGGTCAGCGGCACAGCACTTTTCAAAGCCGGGGACCGTACAATAAAGCAGGTCGGCAGCGACGGGGTTGGCGAAATCGGCTATGAATATTCCTTGGATGCCAATGTCAACCTGAGACCGGGAGAAGAACCGATCCATGTGGTGGACGTTCACGCCAGCGGAAATGTGACATTTAGTCAACGAAATCGCAAATCGGTTGTGAAGGAATATATCTTGTGTTATCCTTTAGCGAGAAGATACGTGTTCACGGTCCACCTGAGGGGTTCCGTCCAGGTCACGGAGCAGATTTTTGAGGAGATATGTTATCTCAATAAAGCGTTACTGGATTCAATTCATGATTTATTAGGAGGGGAATCGTCATGAGTCAACGACACAGACCCACTTTTCGCAAATATGGTCTTAGGAGTACGGCGATCCTGCCTCTGAGCGGGCTGAAGAAAGTGGTAGCCCCGTCCGTTGACGGCCCAGACGAAACGTATACCGTTCTGTTCGAGAAGAAGGCGGAATACGGCAAACCCGTATACAAATAATGACGCTAGACCGCACTCCGTCAGGATGCGGTCTTTTTTATATGATCGGGCGGGATCGGATACTCCGGGCGGTGTCAACCGCTTGATTCAATGTCGCGTACCCCTTGCCTAATTAGAAGTCCGGCACATGTTTTCGCGTGGAATGTCGAGTTATTCATATTGATAACGAAGTGCCGGGCAGTAGGATGCCGCGCCAGCCGCTTACATCGCACTGGCCATATTCGTTGTGACCCACAGCCACCACCGTGCCATCCGATTTCAGTCCGACGGTATGCGTACAACCCGCCGCGACGGCCACCAGATCACCCCAGCCACTTACATCGCACTGGCCATATTCGTTGTGACCCACAGCCACTACCGTGCCGTCCGATTTGAGGCCGACGGTATGATAACTGCCCGCCGCAATCGCCACCATTCCGCTCCACCCGCTGACATCGCATTGGCCGTGCTTATTCAGACCCACAGCCGCCACCGTACCATCCGAGTGAAGCCCGACGGTATGAAGGTAACCTGCGGCTGCCGCGACGATGCCGCTCCAGCTGCTAACATTACATTGGCCATACCGATGATTACCCACGGCTGTCACTGTGCCGTCCAATTTAAGACCCACAGTATGCCAGTCACCCGCCGCGACCGCAGCTATATCACGCCAGCCGCTAACATCGCATTGGCCTTCATGATCTCGACCCACGGCTACCACCGTGCCATCCGATCGCAGGCCGATGGTACGGCGCCAGCCTGCCGCTGCCGCTGCGATATCGCGCCAACCGTCTACGCTGCATTGGCCATGCTTATTCCAACCCGCCGCGACCACCGTACCGTCCGATTTCAGACCGACAGTATGGGCATTGCCTGTGTTCGCCGCCATATGAACATTACCGGCCGCAACCGCCACCAGATCACGCCAGCCGCTTACATCACATTGGCCGTATTTATTATCGCCTGCAACCACCACCGTGCCATCAGATTTCAGACCAACGGTATGACGGGGACCCGCCGCTATAGTTTGCCTAGGCCACTGTTTCACCTTTAACGCCGCTTCTTTCGATGTCATGCAATCCATGTCTACCTCCTTGAAAACAAAACTTAGGAAAGATTTATTTTTATAGCAGGACGTACGCCATAACCGCTTATGCTGTTATTCCCATAGCTGCGAATACTGCAGCCTGTCCCTACAAAATACGCGCGTGAAGGCTTGTTACCTTGGGTTCGCAGCCACCACCAGGAGCAGCCGGCTTCTTCGCCGTCCTTGAGGATATAGTTGTCTTTGTTCGATTTGTCATATACATATAAGCTGCATCCATCGGGCTTGTTCGTCTTGGCAAAATCGGTTCCAACCGCACGCCTCACATCCTTGCCGTGAATCCCGGATAAGTTCTCTAGCTCGGCAACGCTAAGCAGAAAAACCTTGTCCTCCGTATCCGGGCAGCCTTCTCCGTTGTCCGTACAATGAGCCGTCTTGATGAATTGCTTTTCGGCGCCGCGAAAAGC
>NZ_PCZT01000018.1:88543-93316 GCF_002968895.1 Paenibacillus sp. AR247
ACTCGCGCAAATCGCAGTCACGCCAAGTCCTTTCCGTGGATTCACGCCACCCCATATCCGCGCTCTTGCCATGATACCTCTTGCAGTCCAAAATATACTCACTCAAAACAAACAGCTCGTTTCCTGAATGATGAAGAACACGCCATTGTATCGCCAGTTCTTGACCGTCTGCAGACTGCGGATACGTGCCGAACGTAATGAATTCGCCGGGCTTTACGTTCCGGTACGTCAGAGCTGAATGATCCTTTTCCATGAAGTTTTCCTCCCCCGCTTTTCATTTCAACTTCGATCATATAACATTCATGCAAGATTTCATTTGAAATACCAGGAATCCTTGTGCAGAGGATCGTTGTCCCCTATAATATTGGTGCCGTACTTTATGGTTTGACTTTAAGGTAGATGCCTTAAGATAGATAACGAAAGGACTTGGCAGCCATGACTTTACCGATCATTGATATCGGCGTTAACCTGATGAATTCATCGTTCGACCGGGACCGGGAGGAGGTGTTGGCCCGGGCCGCTGAGGCGGGCGTAGAGCAGCTGATCATAACCGGAACGTCCGTGGAGAGCAGCGAGGAGGCGGCGCACTACGCAAAGTCGTATCCCGGCAGGCTGTTCTCGACGGCAGGCGTTCATCCGCATGACGCCAAGGACTGCGGACCGGATACGGCGGAGCGGCTGCGGCGGCTGGCCGGGCTGCCTGAGGTGGTGGCGATCGGCGAATGCGGGCTGGACTACAACCGGGATTTTTCGCCGCGCGACGTGCAGCGCCGCTGGTTTGAGGAGCAGCTGCGTCTGGCGGAAGAGCTGGACATGCCGCTGTTTCTGCATGAACGGGACGCGAATGCCGATTTTGCCGCGATGCTGAAAGACCACCCGGCATTGATTCGGCGCGCGGTCGTGCATTGTTTTACGGGCAGCGCAGAAGAGCTGTACACCTACCTTGAGATGGGGCTGCACATCGGTATCACCGGCTGGATTTGCGACGAACGGCGGGGTGGGCATTTGCGTGAGCTCGTCCGGGACATTCCGCTGGACCGCCTGATGATCGAGACCGATGCGCCTTATCTGACACCGCGTGATCTGCGGCCGAAGCCGAAGGGCGGACGGAACGAGCCCGCTTTCCTGGCGCACATTCTCGGGGTCATCGCCGACTGCAGAGGGGAAGAGCCTGAGGCGCTGGCCGCGGCCACGGTACGGACGACCCGGCGCTTTTTCGGAATTTAAGACGCGGCATAACGCCGCTCTAACTCTGGACATCCCATGACAGCCGCAGCGGGCAGCCGACCAGGCTGCCCTTTTTAATTACGGCAGATGGCACACACGCTATAGATGCACTTCCGGCGTTCATGTATAATGTAAAGCGTCACGATGCGACATCTTTTTCTATTATTAGACTCAAGGTGGATATAACGTTGAAATATTTGATCCAAAAAGGTTTTACGCTCCGGTTTACGATCAGCCTGCTTGTCATTATTGCGATCCTGCTTACGATGCTGACCAGCATCACTTCAGCCGTTCAAGTCAACCGCGCCTCCTTAATTGGCAATTATCTTCAGAATAACGAGCAGTATGCCAAAAAGCTGGCTTCCAATACGAACGAGCTTCTCGTTACGATGCAGCAAAATATCAATGCGATTGCCAAAATATCCGGGCGGAGCCAGGAGATGGACGCCCAGCTCTTTGACGATCTGTTTCAGGAGAATACGCAGTATTTCAACTCTATAGTCGTTGCGGACACCAACCGCATCGTCAGGGCGCTCAGTCCGCATACGATCGGCATTGAAGTCGGGGATCAGCTGACCTGGCCCAGAGCAAAATGGCGGTCTCCTTGAAAGCGCCTTTATTTCAAACCCTACCGGGCGACGACAGGGAGGTACATTATCCTCATTTCGGCACCAATCGTCGATGCATCCGGCGCTTATCATGGGTTTGTCGGCGGAACCATTTATCTCGAAGATAAAAACGTGCTCAGCACGATGCTGAAGGAGCACTTTTTCGGCAACGGGTCTTATGTTTACGTGGTGGAAAAGAACGGGGCCATCATTTTTCATCCGGATAAGCAGCGAATCGGCAAATCGGTCATCAGCAATCCGGTCGTGAAGAACGTCCTGATGAAAAAAAGCGGGTCGCAGCGGGTGACGAACTCCGAAGGGGGCCAATTCTTTGCGGGTTACGCTTATGAACCGAGCAGCTCCTGGGGGATTATTTCTCAGACGCCGACGTCGGTCATTGACAAGCCGCTTCATGATTTGATCAAAAGGGTGCTTCTCGCCTCCCTTCCGTTCCTGCTGCTGATCCTCATTTTGGGATGGTGGGTGTCCAGCCGCATTGCCAAACCGCTCAATACACTGGCTCAATTTTCCGACCAGGCCACACTTGGATCGGTACGCCCGCAGAACGTTCCCGACATTAAATCGGCTTATTATGAGGTCAGGCTGCTGTCGCAAAGCGTCAAAATCGCGTTCCAGCACTTGAATCAGGATTTGACCCAGCTTCGGAACGAGGCGGGCGTCGACGAACTGACCGGGCTGGCCAACCGGAGGACACTGGATACGGTGCTGCAGCAGTGGACCGAGTACCATGTGCCTTTTGCGGTCATTTTAATAGACATTGACCATTTCAAGGGAGTCAACGATACCTATGGGCATGTGCTCGGCGATCAGGTGCTGAAGCACTTGGCCCAGCTGATGCGAAACGTGTTCACCGCGCGATTTGATCCTGAAAGCGGACGAGGCACTGTACCGCTCCAAGACGGGCGGGCGCAACCGCGTCACGCTGTCGGGTGAAGCAGAGGTTACGCAGGCACGGGCGGGAAGGTAGCGAAAAAAATCATTTCATCTTTTTGGCAATTGGGAATTGTGTCCGATGCGCTGTTGTGTTAACATGGGGATACTTATAATGATCGGAGGGTTCAAATAAGATATGTACTACATCAAATTCCGTTTTTTCACTTTGTGCCGCTAACTGAATAGTGCTCAAAGGCTCTGCCCCTGTGCGGAGCGAACGGGATTGGTCTGCATATCTTTTGGAACCCGATATATACATGCCGAGTGTGCTCATTGTTTGAGTTATGCCGGGTGTATGCGAGGGAGGGCGATCCGCCCTCTTTTTGCTGTCTTCAGGCAGCCGTAGGGCGTTCCTCATGCAATAACATAAAACCAACCTGATTGGAGAATGCTTAGGACACCTTAAGCTTGACGGGCAGCTGTCATCGAGCAAGGGGGTTCTTCTTTTCCAGTGCTGATATATCCGTTCGCTTTAAACCACAGGGTTACAGCCTGCGGTTTTTTCGTTTCATCGAACAATTCAAGCTAATTCGGAGGTAAAATATATGGAACCCATTCAACAAAAAGCGATATTAGTCGGCGTGAACCTGAACAACCAGCCCGATTTCGAATACTCCATGGAGGAGCTCGGCAATTTGGCCGAAGCCTGCGAGGTGGAGGTCGTTGGGCAGCTGACGCAAAATATGGAGCGCGTCAACAAATCCCATTACATCGGTACCGGGAAGGTCGAGGAGCTGGGCGGCTTATTCCGAGGACTTGAGGCGAATCTGATCATTTTCAACGACGAGCTCTCGCCGTCGCAGCTCCGCAACCTGGAAGCGGATCTGGAGTGCAAGGTGATCGACCGGACGATTCTGATTTTGGACATTTTCGAAAAAAGGGCCAAAACGCGGGAAGCCCAGCTTCAAGTGGAGGTTGCTCAGCTGCAGTATATGCTGCCGCGCCTCGTGGGCCTGCGCGAGTCCCTCGGACGGCAGGGCGGCGGCGTCGGCATGCATAACCGCGGCTCAGGCGAAACCCGGCTGGAGCTGGACCGCCGCCGGATCGAAGAGAAGATCAGCGCCTTGAATAAGGAGCTGGAATCGCTGGTGTTTCAGCGGCAGACGCAGCGGAAGCAGCGGAAGAAAAACGAGCTTCCGGTCGTGTCGCTGGTCGGCTATACCAATGCGGGCAAATCGACAATCATGAATGCCATGCTGGAGGCCTATTCTGCGGCCGGACCGACCGGCGAGAAGGCGGTATTCGAGAAGGATATGCTGTTCGCCACGCTGGAAACGTCCGTACGGAGCATACAGCTTGAGGATCATAAATCCTTTCTGCTCACCGACACGGTCGGGTTTGTCAGCAAGCTGCCCCATCATCTCGTCAAGGCGTTCCGGTCGACGCTGGAGGAAGTGTCCGAGGCGGACCTGCTCATCCATGTCGTGGATTACTCGAACCCGAAGTACGAGCAGCTGATCCGAATTACGGAGAACACGCTGAAGGACATCGGCGTAACAGACATTCCCACCATTTTTGCTTATAACAAATGCGATCTGGCTGGCGTGGACATTCCAGAGGTCAAGGAGAAAAGCGTCTATCTGGCAGCCAAGCCGAGAATCGGGATGACCGAGCTGGTGGATCTGATCCGCAGCTCTGTGTTCAAGGATTACGTTACCTGCGAAATGCTGATCCCGTATGACCGGGGCCAGGTGGTTTCGTATTTGAACGAGCATGCCAGCATCCACGCAACCGAGTATGAAAATGAAGGTACACGGCTCTCGCTGGAATGCCGGCTGCAGGACTTTGAGAAATATCGCGAATACGTTATAGAATAATTCTGAATAGCCTGCCGATTCACGACAATCTGGTGTCGTGAACGGCAGGCTTTTTGCTGTCTAACCATCGGATTGGATGACCGCCAGGGCGGCGGAACGTATCAACCGTCTGTAAGATTTTTTACAGTAATACATATTTCTGCATATTGGAACAGGCTAACGCCATA
>NZ_PCZT01000018.1:93416-96340 GCF_002968895.1 Paenibacillus sp. AR247
ATATTTTTGCTTGATCAAATCTTAACTTGAAAAATAGGAGGTTAGTCCATTGGAAATCCCAATCACAGGTTTGCTGTTTCATTCTGAAGGTTCCGGTTCCGAGCATCATCACAGCCTGCTTATTACTTCGTGGGATGGAAGGCCGGTCCGGGTCCATGTTCATCCGATTTCAGGTGATACTTCGTTTGACGTGGGACACTATCATCACTACGCCGGAACAACGGAACCCGCCCCCAGCGGCGTTCCCCATGTCCACCGTTATCATGTGGAAACATCTTTTAATGATCAGCATGTTCATTATATTCAAGGGACGACGGGACCGGCCATTCCTTTGCCGGGAGGCGGGCATTATCACGATTTTGCGGGTTATACCACCGTTAACGGCAGAATCCCGCACTCGCATCGGTACGGAGGCAGAACAGGGAACGAGGAGGAGGATTAAGCCGATCCGTTATATTTTCACGATCTTCCACAGGCTGCCGGTTCCAGGAGTCGGGTTATGCTTACCCATCAGGCCAAAATCGACAAGGTATAGCTCATTTCCTTCGGCATTAAATTTGACATCAATGGGCCGGATTGGCCCTTGTTTCGTAGATTCGCCAAGCGGATTGGTCAGAAAGTTTGAAATTTGTCCGGTATCCAGGCTGACTTTGACCACTTTAAATCCAGGAAGTTCCTCGGTTTTTTCAAAACCGGATTCCCCAAACTGGGCGACATACAGCTCCCCTGGAATGCCGAAATCAGCGTTTGCACAAATATCAAATTTCATGGAAGCGCTATGCGGCTGCAGACGGGCCAGCGGTTGGGCGGCAAGCGGAGGATGGTTGCGGATAAGAAAGGCAGGCTTCGCTTGTTCCGCGGCATGAAAGTGGGGGAGGGTTACGGGCAAACCACTAAACAACTCCGGAAATCCGTACCATCCCCCAGGAGTGACCTCCCAAATCTTATCCCAATCCAGCCTGATTTGCCGGCTCCCCCGCGGATCCGCGCCATGGTCCGTTACGATCAGTTTTCCGTTCATTGGGGAAAATCTTAAACCAAACGTATTCCGGAAGCCGTCTGCGACGATCTGTAGGTGGCTTCCGTCAGGATTACAGCGGTAGATGATCCCGTTAGCCAACAATCGGCCTCGTACGATATCACCCTCTTTGCTCGGAGCTCCAAAGGCATGGTACGCTCCCGTTACTGCTGCCGCTGGTTGATCGGATAGCGGATCCCGGGTAATAAAATTGGTGCCGATCAATTCCAAGTCTCTGGCCGGCACATCGTGAAATTGCGGGTGATGCTTCAGGATCAGCATATTATCCAGCCCTACAACAGCCGAATTCGTGGCGGTACCAACGGAAAAATACAGTTTGCCGTCAGGGCCGAATAGAATGTCTCCGGTAAAATGGTCCCCGCATGTGCGCAGCCCGCTGACAATCGTTTGCCTAGTACCGTCCGGCGATACTCGAATAATTTCCCCGCATCCGTCCGCCGGCTTTTCCCCTAAATTTCCTGCAGCCACATACAAATCCCCATGATGCCAGGCAATGCCTGTTACAGGACCTCCGAATCCTGAGGCGACTTCTGTAAAGGAGCCATCCGATTCCAGGCGAAGCACGCGGCCCATTCCGGGTTCAGTCCCGTAAGCAAACCCAGCTTCGGCAACATAGACCGCTCCTCGGGGGTCAAATGTCATAACGGTCGGGAACGAGAGTCCTGTGGCGATCCGCGTTAACCGGTACCCCTTTTCCAATATGTAATCAGGCTTTTGCGTTTCGTGTTGGGGTTTGAAAAGCTGACCAAAAGCCGCTTTTAATTCCGTAAGCGTATTGACCTGCGCCAGCTGAGACTTCATCAAGTCCTCAATGCCCAATGGATACGAAGAAACCGGCAAAAAGTAATCGTGATAGCTGGTGTACTCCTGTAATAATTCATACTCCCGCTGATGGAGTTCTTTAATACAGTCCAGAACCGGATTATACCTTATATTCACCGTTGCAGAAGGGCTGGATATCCCTAGTGAAGCAGCGAGCTTTCGCAATGCATCCAATTGCTGTTCCTGCTTGTTCAGCAAATCGTTCAGCGGTGCCTTCAGTTTGGGAAATGGATTATTCTCTTGAAGATGCCGGTACAGAAAATAATTGACCCATTCCCAGTGATACTGCTTTTGAACCATTCCCTGCGGCACATATTCGTTCATTGATACACTCCTCCTCGATCCTCCAAAAGGAAAGTGGTGTTCAGGATGTCGCTAGATGTCCAGACTAAGGCTTGTAATGTATATTCCATCCCGGATTTCAATAGAAGGGTCATGACTGAATGAAAAAACGGGTCATTTCCCGGAAAATAATTTGTCGGACGGCAGCCCATTTTGCAGCAGGCTCTCGTCAAGGGCAAATACTAAAAAATAGCGGTGGACTAGGACTGGAAGTGCAGTCTTAGATTGCCGCTGTTTTCTGTTTTCAGCAGGGGTGAACCATTGAACCGCAAAAAAATTCTCGTTAAACCGAGTTTTATTTTTGCTGAATGTATGCCGTTTCTTATTCTTTAAGCACCTGTATTTTCGGCAAAGTATTTTTATTAACAAATTACCTTTACAGTCACAGTAGTATATCGTATCATGCAGATATGGAGGTGATTACATGAAAGACAACAAAATCACATCCGACCTGCTGCGAGGCCATACCGACACGATGATTTTACGACTCTTATCCGAAGCCGACCGCTACGGTTATGAAATTGTCAAGCTGATTGTCGAGCGTTCGGGCGGTGAGTATGAATTAAAGGAAGCCACGATGTACTCCAGCGTACGGCGGCTTGAAGGTGACGGTAATATCGAGTGGTATTGGGGCGGTGAAACGCAGGGCGGACGGCGCAAGTATTTTCGGATGACCGAGAAGGGCAAGGCAATTTATGAGCGCAATAAACGCAACTGGAAG
>NZ_PCZT01000018.1:96440-103107 GCF_002968895.1 Paenibacillus sp. AR247
TACGCCAAGCGCGTGCTTGAAAACTTATTATAAGGAGAGATGATGGGATGAACGAGAAATTGACGAACTATCTGAACGAGGTTTTTGCTGCATACGAAGGGGTGAGAAGCGTCAGCGAATTAAAGGCCGACCTGCACTCCGATCTGCAGGAGCGGTTCCGTGAGCTGAAAGCCGAGGGCAAGGACGACGAAACGGCTTTGGAGATGACCATCGACAGCATCGGCGACATTGAGCAAACGGTGTTGGAGGTGGCAAACCTATCCCGTTCGCTGGAGCGGCAGGTGCTAACCAACCTCAGCGCGAGCAACTTGGCCGAAAGCGACTTTGCGGGCGTTACCGCACATAAGGGGAAATTCACATCAAGCACGCTCCGAGGCTCCGACTTCACGAATGCGGACTTGACCGGCAGTTCATTTAAGAGCAGCGATGTGAAGGATGCCCGATTCGACGGCGCAAACCTGACCGACTGCAACCTGACCACTCTGGACCTTGCTAATGCAAGCTTTAACCAATCCACTCTTGTACGAACGAACTTCAGCAAGTCGTGGCTGGCCGGAGCCACATTCACAGGCGTTCACCTGACCGACGTCAACCTGACGATGACCGCTCTCACAAAAACCGTCTTTGAGAATTGTGTATTCGACGGGGTGGACTTCACATCTTCCGATCTGACAGGGCAGCGTTTCGACGGTCAAATCTTCATTGGCGTCAAGTTCGACAGAGCCGGGTTGAAAGAAGTTTCGTTCAAGGGCGCTACGCTCAAAAATGTGTCTTTTCAAGGGTCGTTGTTGTCCAAGAAATATTACCGCGCCATTAAAACGATCTGCTTTGACGGGGCGACGATGGATAAGTTGACCTTTGCTGCACTCAAGGGCATGGATGCCGATTTGTCAAAAGTTACGGTGATCTGAAAAGGAGGAGAAGATATGACAAACAAGTCGATTCAAGTCAAAGGACTGCAAAAATCCTACAAGCAGCAGCAAGTTCTAAAAGGTGTGGATTTTGAGGTGGATCAGGGAAGCATTTTCGCCCTGCTCGGCTCCAACGGGGCGGGTAAGACGACAACCGTAAAAATCCTTACCACGCTGCTTAAGCCTGACGGCGGAACCGCTGCCGTCAACGGATTCGATGTCACCTCAAAGCCGGACCATGTACGGCAGTCGATCAGTTTGGCCGGTCAGTTTGCCGCCGTGGACGAGAATTTGACCGGGCAGGAAAATCTCATCATGATCGCCAAGCTGCGGCATCTCGCAGCTCCGCGTGTGGTTGCCCGCGAACTGCTTATGCGCTTCGGCTTAATGGATGCCGCGAACCGGAGAGTATCTACTTATTCGGGAGGTATGCGCCGCAGGCTCGACCTCGCTATGAGCCTGATCGGAAAACCGCAGATCATTTTCCTTGACGAGCCGACGACTGGGCTTGATCCCGAGGCGCGCATCGAGGTGTGGAAGATCGTCAAGGAGCTTGCTGACGGCGGCACGACCGTATTCCTGACCACGCAGTATCTGGAGGAAGCCGAACAGCTTGCCGATCGAATCGCCATTCTGCATGAGGGCAAGATTATCGCGGGCGGCACGCTCGCGGAGCTGAAAAAGCTGTTCCCGCCTGCAAAGGTAGAGTACGTTGAAAAACAGCCTTCATTGGAAGAAGTATTTCTTGCCATCGTTGGCAAAAAGGAGGAAAAGTAAATGGAAGCGGTAAAGAAGCATTACTTTAGCGATATGGGTGTGATGCTCGGACGTTCCATGCGCCATATATTCCGCAGCTGGGACACCATTATCACGGTCACGATCATGCCGATCGCATTTATGCTGCTGTTCGTTTATGTATTCGGAGGCGCCATTCAAACCGGCACGGATAACTATGTAAATTATTTGCTGCCAGGCATTTTGCTGATTGCCATTGCAAGCGGAATTTCTTATACGGCGTACCGCCTGTTTATCGATGTGCAGCGGGGTATATTCGAACGGTTCCACTCCATGCCGATTGCCCGTTCCACCATGCTGTGGGGACATGTGATCAGCTCGCTGGTATCCAATGCCATATCGGTGGTCGTTATCATACTTGTTGCGCTCTTAATGGGCTTTCGTTCGTCAGCAGGGCTGCTGCCATGGCTTGCCGTAGCCGGCATACTGATGCTGTTTACACTGGCGTTAACGTGGGTCGCGGCGATTGCCGGGTTATCCGCCAAATCCGTGGATGGCGCAAGCGCCTTTTCCTATCCGATTATCTTCCTGCCGTTCATCAGCTCCGCGTTTGTGCCGACCGATTCGATGCCCCGGGTCGTTCGCGCCTTTGCCGACAACCAGCCGGTGACCTCGATCGTGGAAGCGATCCGTTCGCTGCTGTCAGGTCAACCAGTGGGCAATGATATCTGGATCGCTCTTGCATGGTGCGTCGGAATCATGCTCGTGGCATATGTTTTTGCGATGAGGGCGTATAAGAAACGGGTGTAATATCCGTAAATCCCCGCTTATCTCAAGCTGCTGCCTACCATCCTGCATTGTTTGTCCCTGCCCCATTTGGGGTAAAAAGTGTAAATAAACAAAAGCTGCCGTTCTAGACGGATAATGCACCATGATCAGGGAATATTAGGCAGTGGACATGAAGACAGCGGGGTGAATGTGCAATGAAGGAAATACCGGAGCAGCACGTGAAGCTGCATGGGTTTAACAACCTGACGAAGTCGCTCAGCTTTAATATGTACGATATCTGCTTTACACGGACCAAAGAAGAGCGCGAGGCTTACCTGGAATACATCGATGAGCAGTATAATGCGGAGCGTCTGACGACGATTCTGAAGACGGTGTCGGATATTATCGGGGCTCACGTGCTGAATATAGCCAAACAGGATTACGTGCCGCAGGGGGCGAGCGTGACGATTCTCGTCTCCGAAGGGCCAGTGGTGGAGGTTCCGCAGGAATCCTATTCCGAATCGCCCGGACCGCTGCCGGACTCAGTCGTCATGGCCTTGGATAAAAGCCATATTACGGTTCATACGTATCCGGAGTTCCATCCGGACGAGGGCATCAGCACCTTCCGGGCCGATATCGACGTATCGACCTGCGGGGAGATTTCGCCGCTGAAGGCGCTGAACTATCTCATTCATTCTTTTGACACGGATATTATGACCATCGACTACCGGGTTCGGGGATTTACGCGCGATATTAGCGGCCATAAGCTGTTCATCGACCACGATATCAATTCGATCCAGAACTATATCCCGGATAAGGTGAAGGATATGTACGACATGATCGACGTGAACGTGTATCAGGAGCATATCTTTCATACGAAATGCAAGCTGCGGGAATTTGACCTGGACAATTACTTGTTCGGCTATACGAAGGATACGCTGAGCGAGAGCGAGCAGGAAGAAATCACGGAGCGGATTACACTGGAAATGGACGAGATTTATTACGGCAAAAATTTGGTGTGAGGCAGATGAACCTGGTGCGGAAGTGATGAAGTTATATTCGGTAAGGCGCTGTGCTCACACAAAGGGGTACGGCGCTTTTATTTTGCTGGCGGCAGTTATTTGAAAATGCTGATCAAGATGGAGATCACCGCAAACAGGGCGATGCCGGACATAAAAAAGTAGCCGAAGTACCGGATCGGGGCGGGGAGCTGGTCCATATTGACCTTTTTGGGCGGGCCGCCGCCTTCGATGGTTTGTATGTTTCTGAGCTGCTCATTAACATAAATTTCATGGTCGAGGGTCGCAGCGGTTTCGCTTGCGGGCTGCGTTTCGTGAACTGCGGGCTTTCCTTGCGGACTGGCGGAACGGGATCGGTTGGGGTCCATGGGGGTCAGCTCCTTTTTTGTTTAAAATTACATTTAATTTCCATTATTGTAACATACGGGGGATGGAAAAGCATCTTCAGCCGGATAGTAAAAAAAAGACTGGATCTGTGGGGAAGCACGTGAATCCAGTCTTTTTTAGTAGAAGCAGAGCCCAGTGTGAAAGCCATGATTGTACACAATGGGCCGATCTCGTTCCCGGGATGCGGGATTAAACCTTTTATGGCTGAGATGTGCCAGGCTCGGCGCCTGCCGGATCGGGCGTGCTCGGCTCGGACGAGTCAGGATCAGCGCTTCCTGGATTGGACGTGTCTGGATCGGACGAACCTGAGGCGGTATCACCTGAGTCGGCCGGGACCGGATTGGACGGTTCAGGATCCGTGCTGCCCGGAACAACGGAACCCGAATCGGTCGAATCCGACTTGGCTGGACCGGTCTCCTCACTTATACGGTTAACCGGTTTTGGGACGTAAGGTTTGACGACCAGGAGGGAGGCGGCGGCTGTCTGTCCGTTATATTCCGCCTTAATGCTCGTCAGGCCCGGTGCCAGCCCGATAATATTACCCTCTTCGTCAATGGATGCGATCTCGGGATTTTCGATTGAAAATCGGGTCTCTTTGGTCACCGGAAGGACGGTGCCGTCCGGTTTTTTAAACAAAGCGACGATATCAATCATGTCATTTACCGTCACGGAATACTCGCTGTCATCCAGAAAAAATTCACCTTCGCCGGGCTGCTCGCCTTGAGATACGAGCTTAAACTTCGTGAGCTGAAGATAAGCGGAGGACTCGATACTGTTTAAATATACAAACCCGCCGTCTTGAAGGAGGGATGCGTTATTGAAATTTCCCGTATACCCGGGGATCTCCTGGCGAAGGACATCCATGGTTTTCCCTTCGGCGCTAAGCTTCAGGATCACATGGTCATCGCTCGTTTGATCCTTGCCGAGTACCAGATAACCGTCGTCTACCTGGTTCATTTGCAAGAACGAAATATCGTCCAATTCCGGCGAAGAATCGGTTAATCTCAGGTTCCACAGCGTATTTCCGGAACGGTCGATTTCCCAGAGGCCTTCGGCATTCAGCATGATATAGCCCTTCCCGTCGGCCGAGGGTATGATCTGCTTGTAATCCAGCCTCCCCCAGTCCGAAGTCTCTTTCATGCGTTTGGATATCAGTTTTCCGGAAGCATTATATTTGACCAACAAAGGATAGTATGTAGAGGAATCATAGTATCTGCCTACCACCCAAAAACCGCCGTCCGAAGTCTCGGCAGCAGCGTTGAAAACTTGACCATCCCTAAAATCGGTCGGTCCGCCCCCGCTGTAACGAAATGTATGGTCCCATTGCAGATTGCCGTCTTTGTCCGTTTTGAAGACGTAGGCAGGAGCCGTATCGGAGCGGTTATAGGTGGAGGACGTCACGATAAAACCGCCGTCACTCGTTTCTTGGACGCTGTTGACCGGATTTTGAAAGACGGTGCTGTAGGCCCAGTTCCATTCCACTTGTCCCGTGGACGACAACTTAAGGAGGTATGCGCGATAAAGGGGCCCGCCATTGGAACGGTCATCGAGGGCTGCACCAATGATATATCCTCCGTCCCGGGTCTGTTGAATGTCGTACCCGTGATACGCTTCCGTGACGTAATGATTGTCGAAAAAGTCCGTCTCCCACTCGGTGCCGCCGCTTGCATCCGTTTTGATCACATGAAGACTTGTGGGACCAAAGTTACGGCTCGTGAGGTCGCTGAGCATGACAAAGCCGCCATCGGCCGTCGGCGCCACATGATCCGGCGTATTGTAGTTTGTGGAATCCCCGTACAATTGGGTCCATTCCGCCTCTAGCCGGGAAGAGCATATGTCCGCATAACTTGTAGCGGTCTGGCTCACCCATAGACAAATTCCTGTCACCAAAGCCATCAACATCATCGCCGGTTTGCGCAAGGCTGTCGTCAATCTGCAACACTCCTTTAGCATTGGTAATATCATCAAATTCTATTGTGCGTTAGGAGCTGGCGGCCCAACAGGTGCGCTGTAACCATTCTGCATATGAGGTTTGTCTTATTTTCAAGTTAGCTGGAAACCGCGGCATCAGGCGTTCGACATTCACCTTGGAAACAGAAAATAGCTGCAAAAATGCAGCTATTGTGGCCATTCCTACCTGTTATTCAATGCGAATAAGTTCGAACCAAACTGCGAGAAATGGCGGCCGAACGGTCCGGATTTACTCCCCGTCTAGATGATTTTTCTCCGCACCCATCCCGAAATAAGATCCGTCAGGATGACCAGGACGATGATCCCCAGCAAAATGATGCCCACCCGGTTCCAGTTGCGCACCTGCAGCGCGAAAATCAGCGGGGTGCCGATGCCTCCGGCACCGACCAGACCGAGGGTCGTGGCGGAGCGGATGTTGATCTCGAACCGGTACAGCGAGTAGGAAAGGAACTGCGGGATGACCTGCGGCAGCACCGCATACCGAAGCACCTGCAGCCGGTTTGCACCGGACGCGATCAGGGCTTCCTGCGGCCCGCGGTCGATGCTCTCGATCGTCTCCGAATAGAGCTTGCCCAGCATGCCCACGGAATGGATGCCCAGGGCCAGAACGCCGGCAAAGGAGCCGGGACCGACGGCTTTGATAAACAGAATCGCCACGATGATCTCCGGGAACACCCGGATGACGCTCAGGACCAGCTTGCCGCTGCCGGACAGCGCGAGACCGCGGCTCATATTGCTGGAAGCCCAGAAAGCGAACGGAATACAGACGACGGCAGCAACGACGGTGCCAAGAACGGAGATGACGAGCGTATCGAGCAGTCCCCGCAGCAGATCCTCCCCGTCCGGAATGTACACGAAGGACCAGTCCGGATGCAG
>NZ_PCZT01000018.1:103207-116854 GCF_002968895.1 Paenibacillus sp. AR247
ATGCAGAAATCCGGTCAGGATGGACTTGGAGACGGTACCCGCCGTCCCTTGAATCCCTTCAAAGTGCATCCCCTGGATGGACCACCAGTAGACGGCAATCACCACCAGCGTGACCAGTCCGAAACGGATGCGTGAGCGAAGTGCCGAGCCGGCTGACACTGGCGTGCCGGACGGCGGCAAAGATGTGTTACGGTTCATAATAATCTCCTCCGAATCAGCGCGCTGCCGTAATCGATGATCAGAACGATGACGAGGGTCAGCAGGATGATGATGCAGGCGCGATCGTACCGGAACAAGCCGAGGGAGCGGTCGAGCAGGAGGCCGATACCGCCCGCACCGACAAGCCCGAGCACGGCGGCTGCGCGCACGTTCACCTCAAACGTATACAGCAGGTACGACATAAAATAGGGCAGTGCCTGCGGGATGACGGCATACCGGATGATCTGCAGCCGGTTTCCGCCGACGGCCGACATCGCCTCCAGCGGTCCCGGGTCGATCGCTTCGATCGCCTCGAACGTCAGCTTGGCGATAATGCCGAAGGAGAAAAAGACGAGCGCCAGCATCCCTGCAAACGGGCCGATGCCGAACACGGCGACGAATATGGCCGCGAACAGCAGGTCCGGAATGGTGCGGACGAGGTTCAGCACCATCCGTACCGGCAGCGAGACGAAGCGGCTGACGCGCAGGTTGGACGCGGACAGCAGCGCCACCGGAATCGCCAGCAGCCCGCCGAGGGAGGTGCCGAGCACGGCGATCTGCACGGTTTCCATCATCGGGGCCCATATCGTGGGCAGATAGCTCCAATCCGGCGGGAACATTTCCGCCAGGAGGCCGCCCATCTGCGGCAGGCCGGTGATGAGCTGGTAAGGGGTGACCTCGGTGCGGATCGAGCAGGCGATGAGGATTGCGAGCAGGACGATCCACCCCGCGTACCGCTTGTATTTCGGCGGCGGCGCCATCCCGGGAAGGGAGGCCGGCTGCAGCGGCCCTGCCTGAGGCGCCGCCTTCATGACACCCCTCCCAGCAGCTCGTCTTTGAGGACCGGCCGCCCATAAATTTCGGCCAGCGCCTCGTCTGTTGCCTCCTCCGGGGTACCGTCGAAGACGACCTCACCGGCGCGCAGACCGATGATCCGGGTCGCATACTCCCGGGCCAGGTCGATAAAATGAAGGTTGATCACGGTCGTAATGTTCATCTCGCGATTGATCCGCTTCAGGTCTTCCATGACCTGGCGGGTGGTAAGCGGGTCCAGCGAGGCGACAGGCTCGTCCGCCAGAATGACCCGGGCCTCCTGCGCTAGCGCGCGGGCGATCGAGACGCGCTGCTGCTGGCCGCCGGACAGCTGATCGGCGCGGACGTAGGCTTTTTCAAGGATGTTGACGCGGTTTAGAGCCTCGAGCGCGATGGCGACGTCCGGCTTCGGGAACCAGCCGAGCATCGTCCGCAGCGTCGAATGGTAGCCGACCCGCCCGGACAACACGTTGCTGAGCACGTTCTGGCGCTTGATCAGGTTGAAGTTCTGGAATACCATGCCGATGTCGCGGCGGATCAGCCGAAGCTGACGGCCGGCAGCGCGGGTGACGGACTGTCCGCCGACACGGATTTCCCCGGAGGAAATTTCGTTCAGCCGGTTAATGCTGCGCAAAAAGGTGGACTTGCCGGCGCCGGACAGGCCGACGATGACGACAAGCTCTCCTTCCTTGATGGTCAGATTGATGTCGCGAAGCCCTACTGTTCCGTTGGGGTACACTTTGGAGACGTGATCGAATTCAATCATGAGATTCCAACTTTCTGTCGTATTTTCAGATAAAACGGGAAAACAACACCGCCATGAAGCCATTGGACGGTGCTGCCCGGTTCATTGTATCTACATTGAAATGAAATGCTTGAATTTACTTGATTTCCTGCCCGACGGCTTCGGCGTATTCGCGAACCGGATCGAAGTTTTTGTCATCGCCTTTGGCATAGCCGACATGCGTGTAAATGTCCTTGATGATTTGTGCGCCTTCCGCATCGTTCGTAATGTCGATGAACGCCTGGCTGATTTTGTCCCTCCAGCTTTGGTCCATGTCGTTGCGCACGCTGACCGTATCGTTCGGGATTTTGGCCGTATAGTGAAGGACGCGGGTCTTTTCGAAGACGTCCGGAACGTCCTTTTTCACCGTGTTGCGCGCGTCCTGGAATACGGCGACGGCATCAACCTGACCGTTCAGGAGCGCCATAATGGCGGCATCATGCCCTTTGATCGTCACGCCTTGAACGTCTTTGTCCGGATCGATGCCTTCCTTCTTCAGCTCAGCCGCAGGGAATACATAGCCGGCGGAGGAAGTGACGTCCTGCCATCCGATCTTTTTGCCCTTCAAGTCCTGAAGGCTTTGGATCGGCGAATCCTTTTTCACAACGATCATCGCTTTGTAGAAATCGACCTTTTCCGTGGTGTCTTCGCCGGTATCGTCTTTAATGCCGTAGCGCTGCGCCTGAAGCAGCAGGTCGGCGGCTTTCTTTTTGTCGTGGGCCAGCACGTAAGCGTTCGGCGGCAGGAAGCCGACGTCCACCTGCTTGGAAGCCATCGCTTCCACGATCGTGTTATAGTCCGGGGAAACCGTGACATGAACCGGAATGCCGAGACGGTCGCCGAGGAGCTTTTCCAGCGGCTTCGTTTTGGCTTCCAGGGTGTCGGCATTTTGAGATGGAACGAACTAGCACGTTCAGTTCTTTTGGGCACTATAAGCCGTAGCAGCCGTCTTCCGCCGTACCCGAGGCCGATGAGGCGGCCGTGCTGCCCGAGTCGCTGCCGCTGGTTTTTTGACCCGCATGCCGCTAAACCGGCAGCCAGGGCCAAGGTCATGCTGATGGATAGTACTTTTTTAAACATGGATGATCCCCTCTCCACTTGATTCATCTATTTGGCCAGAAGCGGGTTTAACCCCGTCTGACAGGAAAGAGCTTATCACACGTTCCGGGGGACAAGGGTTAACGGAGAAGAGGTCTTTTGTAAACGAATGTAAAAATTTAGTACTTCGGAACGGAGGGTCCGGCGTTTTTCTAAGGCGAAAGGTCTACTTCCAATAAGTAGAAACAGGTCCGAAAGGGCGTTTACGTGGAATTAATGTTTTTCCGTTATACTGGAAAACAGGAAGTGCCGGCTTGTTTCAAGCCGGTCGGGAGGAGAGGAGACATCAATGAGAATAGTGAACGGGATGATTCCCGATAACAATAAAACGGTCAACCTGCGGATTCTGTCGACGACGGACGTGCATGCCTGCCTGATGGATTACGATTATTACCGGGATCAACCGGACGCCTCCATCGGTCTGGTCCGGACAGCCGCCTTGATTTCAAGCGCGAGGGATGAGGTGCCGAACACGCTGCTCGTGGATAATGGAGACTTGATTCAGGGAACGCCGCTCGGAACGTATGCCGCTAAAAAATATGCCGCCATGAAGCAAGGGCAAGGGTCGTACGTCCACCCCGCAATCCGGGTCATGAATGCGATAGGTTATGACGCGGCAACTTTGGGCAACCATGAATTCAACTATGGACTCGACATGCTGGACGACGTCATTGCCGGAGCGGATTTTCCGTATGTCAACGCCAACGTATATTTCGATGAAGGCTTTGGCCTTGAGCCTGAGGAATGCGGCCGGAACAGGTATAAGCCGTATGTCATTTTGGATAAAAGATGCCTGGACGATGCCGGGCAGGCCCATGATATCCGGATCGGGCTCATCGGCTTCGTGCCGCCGCAAATCATGGACTGGGACCAGGCGAACCTTGAAGGTCGGGTGAAGGTGAAGGACATCCTGCTGTCGGCGCTGGAATGGGTTCCAAAGATGAAGGAGGAAGGCGCGGATCTGGTCGTGGCGCTGGCTCATACGGGCTTCGACGGCAAGGTGGCGCTGACGGACGGCAATGCCGAGAACGCGGTGTATCCGCTCAGTTTGGTGCCTGGCATTGATGCGCTGACCTTTTCCCATACGCATCATGTGTTTCCTGCGGATAGGCATCTGCTGGATGCTTCCTTTAAGGATGAGAGCGGTGAACTCCTGCCGGATATCCATCTGGAAAAGGGGACGATTCACGGCATTCCGGCCGTACAGGCCGGGTTCGGCGGGGGGCATTTGGGCGTGATCGACCTGTCGCTTCAATTTCGGCAGGGGAGATGGCAGGTGGTGCAGGGGACGTCCTCGGTCCGCCGTTTGGAAAAGGAGGAGGATGCGGAACGCAACACGCCGCTTCGGGATCCAGAAATCGCCGAACTCCTCCGGCAGGACCATGAGGCGACCGTCGCCTATGCCAATGAGCCGATCGGTACCATTCACGCCCCGCTGCACAGCTATTTTTCCCNGGTGCAGGATGACGCCTCCGTTCAGCTCGTCAACCATGCCCAGACGTGGTACGCCCGGCGGCTGATTGCAGCTTCCATGCCGGAGCTGCAGCAGCTGCCGGTATTGTCCGTGGGCTCGCCGTTTAAAGCGGGGCGCAACGGACCCAAGGAATATGCGGATATTCCGGCCGGGCCGATTGCGATCAAAAGCGCGACGGAGCTGTATTTGTATGACAACACGATCAAAGGGGTGCGGATTTCCGGCCGGGCCGTCAAGGAGTGGCTGGAAATGACCGCAGGAGCGTACAATCGCATCGATCCGCTGTCCTCGGAGGAACAGCCGCTGCTGAACCCGCAGTTTTCCGTGTTTAATTTCGACGTGATCAGCGGCATCACGTACGAGGTCGACGTAATGCAGCCGGCCAAATATAAGCTGGATGGGAGCCTGAACGACCCGGGTGCCAGCAGGATCATTCATCTGTGTTACGAAGGGGCTCCCCTGGATCCGGATCAGGAGTTCATCGTGATTTCGAGCAACTACCGGGTCTTTGGCGGCGGCAATTTCCCCGGGATCCGGGAGATGGAGCTTGTGATTGATTCCGAGGATGAATGCCGGCAGGTACTGATTGACTACATTACGGCATGCGGCGAAATTCCGGCTGAGGCGAAGCCGAACTGGCGCATCACGCCGGTGGAAGGCCCGGTGAACGTCACATTTACGACATCGCCTGACGCGGTGAAATATGCCGGAGATTATCCGCACATCCGATATACCGGGCGGCAGAACGATCAAGGCTTCGGCATTTTCAGCCTGGATCTGGGGCGGCAATGACCGAAGCGGGAGAGACGGAGGCCCGGAATCCGGGAAAGATTGGTTTAAAGGGATAAATCCCCTGACGATCCGAAAATGCCAAATATATAATGATAGGATAACCGGCATTCAAGGAGGGAATCGTACATGGCAGCTCATTCCATTCAGCAGCCTGCCGTTATCGTAATTACCGGCATTATGGCAAGCGGCAAATCGACGGTAGCGCAGCTGCTCGCCGAGCGGACGGGCAAGTCCGTGCATCTTCGCGGCGACCTGTTCCGGAGAATGATCGTGAACGACAGGAAGGAGGTCGAGCCGGACGCTTCCGAAGAGGAGCTGGGCCAGCTGCTGCTTCGCTACAGGCTTGCCGCGCAGGCGGCGGATACGTACGCCGGGTCCGGGTTTACGGTCGTGGTGCAGGACGTCATCGTCGGCCGGGTGCTGGAAGATTTTTTGTCCTTCCTGCAGAGCCGCCCGGTATATTTGGTGGTGCTGTGTCCCACTTCCGAGGCGGTCGAGCAGAGGGAAGCGCAGCGGTCCAAAAAGGGCTACGGAGCCTGGACGGTGGACGCCTTAAATCGCGTGCTGCATGATGAAACGCCCCGGCTCGGTTTGTGGCTGGATTCCTCCGGCTTGACGCCGGGGGAGACGGTGGACAAGATCATGTCCGGCATAGCAGAAGCCAAGATTCGTTAAATAACGGCAGGGTATGACATCACTATTGAGGGGAGAGTCCCAGGCATAAGCCTAAAGGTCTCTCTTTTTTTGCGCCAAAATGAGGACTGCGGCACTGCCCCCCCTTCCCGCTCCCTCATATAAAATCCAAGGTAGGGAAGGGTTTCCTTAACAACCACGGTGCATTTGCACAGCTGTCCCATATTTTACATAATCCGCAATAAGCCATAATAAAGGGATGTTAACCTGAGGAAGCCGCAATCATAATTGCCGGAATGTAAAGGAGGAGTTCGCAAGATGGACAACCCGTATTTCGTCCGTAGGAAAAAGCTCACAGGTCTATTTCTGGCATGGCTGCTGCTGCTGTCCGCCGCCTTGGGATACATGCCCGCAAAGGCTGCGGCTGCGGTTCCGCTCACGGTGGCCGAAGCTCTTGCCAAAAACAACAGCGGAGAAACCGCGACCGTTGAAGGCTACATCGTCGGTGAGATGTACAATTCCAAACCGATTTATTCGGGCTTTCAGGACGATTTTAACGTATTGATTGCCGATACAGCCGGGGAGAAGACACAGAGCAAAATGATCGATGTCCAGATCTCGGCTTCCTACCGCTCCCAGTACGGTCTGAAGACGAACCCCGCCAACGTAGGGAAAAAACTGACCGTTACCGGGCAATTGGCCGCGTACAGCGGCATGGCTGGAATCAAAAGCCCGACAGCGATGTCCCTGGACGGGGAGTCCGGAGAAAATCCCGGCGGAGGCACGCCGAACCCGGCGGATCCGGGCAGCGAAAATATCGGCGTTCCGACGACGCTGCCGGACGGCACGGGGAAAAAGGTGCTGTTCGACGAAACGCACGGTCAGACGGCCGGAGCTTCAGACTGGGTCATTGACGGCGCATTTTCGGACTTTGCCGACGGGCTGAGGGATGCGGGCTTCCAAGTGGATGCGCTGCAAAGAACGCTGCCGATGGACTTGCACGCTTTTGACACGCCGGCGATTACGCTGAGCAAGCTGAAGCAATACGACGTCTTCATTATCGGCGAAGCCAACATTCCGTTTAAGGCGTCCGAGCAGGCCGCCATGCTGGCGTATGTCAAGGAAGGCGGCAGTATATTTTTCATCTCCGACCACTACAATTCCGACCGAAACCTGAACCGCTGGGATTCCTCGGAAGTGATGAACGGCTACCGGCGCGGAGCATTTGGTAATCCGACCAAGGGCATGTCCACCGCCGAAGCGGCATCGGGCGCGATGCAGGACGTGACCAGCACGGACTGGCTCGGCCAGAACTTCGGTGTGCGCTTCCGCTTCAATTCGGTCGGCGACGTTACCAAAACCGACGCGGTGAAATATGATCAGTCTTTCGGTATTACTGCAGGCGTTAATGATGTGGAGATGCACAGCGGCTCCACGCTGACGATTCTGGATCCGACCCGGGTCAAGGGCGTTGTCTACCTCCCGGAAAATGTGCCGGGCTGGGGCAATGCCGTAGAAAACAGCGACAAGGCGAACTTCCCGAACGGTGGCGTCTATAAAAATGGCGGCATCGCCGAAGGACCGTTCGCTGCCATCTCCAAGCTGGAAAAAGGAAAGGCTGCATTCATCGGCGACTCTTCGCCGGTAGAGGACCCAACGCCGGGATACGTCCGCGAGGACAACGGCGGCAAGAAAACGACTTATGACGGCTTCAAGGGAGAAGCCCAGGATGCTGTCTTCCTCGTCCAGACGGTAAAATGGCTGGCGGTTCATGAAGATTACGCAACATTCGAAAATCAGGGCATTACGCTTGATGAGCCGACGCCGCTGCTCGGCAAGCTGGAAGAACCGGCCACGTCGGCCGAAATTCCAGGAACCGAGCCGTGGACGACACCGGCCGCAGGGTACAAATGGTATGATCCGACGACGTACAAAGACGGTTCCTATGGAGCCGGCGGTACGCCGCCCGTCGTTACCATTCCCGATTTGACAACCATCGCGGAAGCGCGTAAAGCGGCGGACAACGATTATGTGACCGTGCAGGGCGTCGTCACGTCGGAACCTGGTGTTTTCGGCGGCTCCGGATTTTATATGCAGGACGGCACCGGCGGTGTCTATGTGTATCCGAGCAAAGCGACAGGTTACCATGTCGGGGATAAGGTCAAGCTGACCGCTCAAAAGCTGACCTATAACACCGAGGTCGAGCTGGCCAATGAGGTCCAGGTGGCCAAGCTGGACGCCCAGGCCGATATTCCGGCTCCGGTTCCTCAGGCTGCGGCCGCGGTCAATGACAGCAATCAGGGGCAGCTGATCACGATCAAAAACGCGGCGGTGCAAAACTACACCACCGTTACGGGCTCCCTGGAATTCGATCTCGTCAGCGGCGGCACGACGAACCGTGTCCGTGTCGACAGCCGGACGGGCATCAGTGCAGATGCGCTGAAGCAGGCCTATCCGGCAGGAACGGCCGTCGATATTACCGGGATCTCTTCGATCTTTAAAGGCGCTTACCAGTTGAAGCTTCTGAAAGAAAGCGACATCCGTCCGGCTGGGGCTGACGGAGACAATCACGCTCCGGCGTTTGCCGACGTGCCTGCCCAGACCGTGAAATCCGGGCAGCAAGTGACGTTCTCGGTGTACGCCAACGATGAGGACGGAGACGTGTTAAGTTATGAGGCGGTGTCCCTGCCGGAGGGAGCGGCCTTTGATGCGGCTTCCGGAAATTCACGTGGACGCCGGCTGCGGAAGGCAGCTACACGGCTTCCTTCCGGGTTCAGGACGGAAAGGGCGGTAGCGATACGCTCCAGGTCAGCATCACGGTGGAAGCGGTAGGGACGCAGGCGCCTAACTCCGCCGTGCTGACACGATACGCTGGCCCTGGCCGAAGGCGCGGTAAGCTCTTCGCGCACCGGCTTTGGCGTGCTGGCGACCGGGGTGAAGCCGGAATCAGGCGAGATCCGCATCATTATGGCCAGCACCGGCCAGGAGAACGCCGTCTCGGAAGACGGGGAGCTGCTGAAGCTCCGCGGCACGCTGAAAGCCGGCGTCTCCGGAAGCGCAGCCGTGTCGGTATCCGCCTTTAACATTTCGGCGGACGGCAATTCGAGCCCGGCGAACACGGACTCCGCTGCGCTGCAGATCCAGATCGCCACGGCTGACCGGGCGGCGCTGTTTGCCGCCATCGGCGAAGCGCAGAAGCTGGCGGATCAGGCCGTCACGGGAACCGAGCCGGGGCAGTACCCGGCATCGGCGAAGACCGCGCTGCTGTCGTCGATCAGCGACGCCAAGCGCGTGGCGGACGATGCCGCCGCCACGCAGAAGGCGATCGACGATGCGCTGACCGCTCTGAAAGCGGCGGTCAGCACGTTCAAGAACGCCGTCATCCCGGTTCCTTCGGTTCCGGTCGACAAGTCGGCCCTTACTTCGGCGATTGCCTCCGCGCAGAGCATCTATGACCGGGCGGTCGCCGGTGATAAGGTCGGCCATTATCCGGCTGCGGCCAAGGCCGAGCTGCTGTCGGCCATCCAGGCGGCGAACGCGGTCAAAGGCAGCTCTACCGCGACGCAAAACCAGGTGGATTCGGCTGCGGCTGCACTCGGCAGCGCCGTAACCACCTTCCAGAAAAAGCTGATCACGCTGGTACCAGGTGCGGTGCAGATTACGGTGCAGGATTTGTCCATCCTCGCCAAGTACTACGGCATCCAGTCGACGGACCCGAACTGGAGCCGCGTAGCTCCGGCGGACCTGTTCAGCGAAGGCGAAATTTCGATCCGTTCGCTGGCTGCGGTAGCGCAGATGATCATCGGCAGCTGGTACGCGAAGTAATGGGATAGAGAACCGGATGGTCCTCAAGCCCGGCTCATACGCAGTACCATGTCTCGCATGATTCATGCGGGGATCGGGACAGTTTAGGGATGGATATCATCCAATAGATATGGTCGTATGGAACATTAGAAATCGACTGCTTAGAACAAGATACAATCGCAGGAGCGGTGCAGGCTGCTCCTGCGATTTTCAATTCATGGAAAGAGGGCTGGACGTATGCCACGAAAACAATCTACCCGCTATGCCGCATGGGCCGTAGCCATTTGTGTCGGACTCATCGGATCAGGAACCCCCGCAAACGCAGCGGTTTCAGAAGTACGAACGGCTGGCAGCTCTCCGGTTGCCGCGGCCTCCTCAACTATTGCGGCAAACACCGCCGCGGCGGAAGCACCTTCCTTGTCACTGGGGGTAACCTCCAATGGCTCCAAGGTGACGGTCACGGTGACCGGCGAGCGGCTGAAGGACTTGTATGCGTATGAGCTGACGCTCAGCTTTGACCCGGCGAAGCTGGCTTACCGCACCGCTTCCTCGGGGACATCCGGCTTTTCGGTCGAACCGATTGTCAAAAACAACGAAATCCGCCTGGCCCACACCAAAGTAGGAAAAACAGCCGGAGACAGCGGCAAGCTCCAACTCGCCGTCATTGAGTTTACGGCGCTGCAGACGGCTTCGTCTCGGGTGGCCGTGGAAAGTGCCAAATTGGTGAATTCCGCTCTCCGCTCATCCGAGATGTCCGCCGAACCGGAAATCACGGTCCAGCCGGGCAAAGCGGAAGGAACGGCGGGCACTCTCCGGGATATCCGCGGCCACTGGGCGGAGCAGCCCATTCTGAATGCGGTCCAGCAGGGATGGATCAGCGGATACCCCGACGGCACGTTTCAGCCGGGCAAGGAAGTGACCCGGGCAGAGTTCGCCAGCATGATGATGCGTGCGGTCTCGATGGGTCAGATGGCCGGCTCGCAGGCGCTGGCTTTTTCCGATGCGAAGAAGATTCCGGCCTGGGCGCTGTCTTCGGTCCAGGATGCGGTGTCGCAAGGCATCATGAACGGTTATGCCGACGGAACGTTTGGGCCAAGCCGGCTCATTACCCGGGCCGAAATGGCGGCGATGACCGTCAGGGCGCTCGGTACCGGAACACCGGACGGTGCGGGAAGTTTGAATTTTGCCGACCGCGGTCAAATTCCGGCCTGGGCCAAGCCGTATATCGCATCAGCGGTGGAGAAAGGAATCATGCACGGAAGAGCAGGCAGCCTGTTCGCCCCGAACGCGCATGCAACGCGGGCTGAAGCGGTGGCCGTGATCCTGTCGGTGCTTGAGCAGCGATAAGTGCTGCTGCGAGTCCGTTCAGTGCTTGCTGCAGGCTCATCAATGCCAAATGTCTGTCATTTTAAATGGCTGCAGATATACCGAAAAATGTCCTTTTCCAGCCCCATATCCAAATTATTAATCCATGGAAATAAAAAGCTATTAAAAAACTGAAACACTTTTGGATACATTTATGCTATAATGATGAAAACAATGTAAGTTGCATGAAAAAAATAAAAATAAATGAATATGGATCTTCGGGGTAAGGTGAAATTCCTGACCGGCGGTGAGCGTCTCTTCTTATGATGAAGACGGCGTCAAGCCCGCGACTCGCAGCTTTAGCAGTAAGGCGGCGACTGACCTGGTGGAAATCCAGGGCCGACGGTAAAGTCCGGATGGGAGAAGATCAAAGAATAGGCATGTGCGAAATTTTGACATTTCCGCAAGCTTATTTGATCAACCCCCGATGTGTCGATTGATGTCGATCTCGGGGGTTTTCCAATGTTGACTCCGTATTCAGGGATAGGGGAACTGGAGTATGGAAAATGTAAGCAGCAATATTAAGGTCCGGCCCGCGGCAAGCGGGAAGGCCGAACGCAGCAAATCCGGCTTTTGGCTGGTCGTGCTGGGTGCAGCATTGTGGGGAGCGGATCCGCTGTTCCGGATCATTTTGCTCAAAGAACACATGACGGCAACGCAGATCGTGCTCATCGAGCATATTTTGCTGGTGCTGTTCGTCGCACCAATGCTGTGGAAACATCGGAGCGAGTTGAAAGGCCTGAAACTGCACCATATCGGCGCGCTGCTCTTCCTGTCGTGGGGCGGCTCGGCGATTGCAACCATACTGTTTACGCAGGGTCTGTCTTCCGGGAACTTGAACGCGGTCGTTCTGCTGCAGAAGCTGCAGCCGATCTTCGCCATCCTTATGGCCAAACTGCTGCTGCGTGAGAAGCTTCCGAAGCATTTCACCTGGCTGTTCATCGTGGCGCTGGCCGGAACGTATTTGTTGACCTTCGGCTTCACGTTTCCGTTCGGGCATGTAAATGATTTTGTCAAGGTCGGCAGCTTGTTCTCGCTGGGTGCCGCGGCACTGTGGGGCGGTTCCACAGTCATGGGTCGTCTGATGGTCGGAAAAATGGAGTATGAGACGGTGACTTCGCTGCGTTTCATCCTGGCGCTGCCTTTGCTGATCGGGATTACCATCAATCAGGGAGATCCTTGGCAGGTGCATACCGATGGGGGAACGCTGGCTGCGGTGTCGATCAACATGCTGGGGCAGGCGCTTCTTCCGGGGCTGTTCAGCTTGATGGTGTACTATAAAGGGCTGACGACGACGAAAGCATCGGTCGCCACGCTGGCGGAACTGAGCTTCCCGATGGTGAGCGTGCTGATCAACTGGATCGTATTTCATCAGGTCGTGACGCCAACACAAGCGGTCGGATTTATCCTGATCTGGGCGGCGCTGTTCGCGATTTCCCGCAGGAGCGCGGCTTAAAGCTTACAAGCCAGTCCAGGATTTGAAGACGCAATTTTATATAGGTTTGAAAAGCGGTTCCTGCTGGTGGCAGGGGCCGTTTTTTATTTGGAAGGGAAGGGCAAACCGTGCGAAGGACTTCAGTAACTTTTTTTCAGCACATTTAAAAAATAAATCAGTCATCATTTCCAAGCGATCCCTCATACATTTTACGGAAAGCGCTTGCAGAACACGTTTTAGCCGCATGAGTCCGTCAGCCCGCTCCGTACTTTTTCGTGAAGGGGTATGCGGTTTCCTCGGAATGAAGAGGTTTAGTTTCTTCGGATCCATGGGGCACGAACCCTCCGATCTGAAGACGTGAAATCTGCATCACGCTTGCATGTATATAAAATGAGCTAAAGGCGAAGTGCTGTCCCTGTCTTTAGTTCAATTTATGTAGATGTGAATTGGAGGAAATGGGGGAGTTTACATGAAGCTGAAAATAGCTTCCAAGCCGCTCATGGCCCTTTTCGTGGCGGCGACCGTGATGATCGCGGGCTGCCAGACCGTGCAGCCGCCTTCCGCAACGGGAACGACAACGCCGCCGGCGCAAGGGGAAAACAAGCCGGCCGATCAGGGAGAAAAAGCAACGGAGCCCGCGACGACCGAGCCCGCGGCGAACCAGCCGGCACGAGCGGAGACGCCAAAGAACGCCGAGAAATGAAACCCTTTACATTAACGGAATTCAATGGGGGCCGCCGTCCAACTTCAACCTGCTGAGCGGCAATCCGGCCTTCCCGATCAACTATGGTAACTCGAGGGAGCTGGTCTACGAGACGCTGTTTATGATCAATCAGCTGGACGGCAAGCTGGAGCCGCTGCTCGGCACCAAATACGAGTGGACTGACGACATGACATTGCATATCGAGCTGAATAAGGACGCCAAATGGAGCGACGGCCAGCCGTTTACGTCCGATGACGTCGTGTACACCTACCAGCTCGGCAAAAAATACGACATCAACTGGAGCAACTACTGGGCGTACATCGCGGATGTCGCAGCGGACGGTCCGAATGCGGTCAAGATCACGCTGAACAAAGACAATCCGAACCGTCTGACGGTGCTCGACAGCATCGAGCTGATTCCGATGATGCCCAAGCATATCTGGGAAGAAATCGAGAAGAAGTCGAACAACGATCTGGCGACGATTCGCAAGGAAGTCAACGCCAATCCGGTAGCCACCGGCCCTTACAAAATCTACTTCTACAACGATC
>NZ_PCZT01000018.1:116954-122374 GCF_002968895.1 Paenibacillus sp. AR247
GTTCATCCCGCAGGTATGGAACATGTGGAAGAACGGCGCTCCGATCAAGACCTATCTGAAAGACGCACCTTATTACGTACCGGGCTCCATGCCGTCGATCTTCTTTAATTTCTCGAAAAAAGGGCTGGATAACCCGGACGTCCGCCGCGCGATCGCGATGAGCATCGATTATAAGAAAATTTCCGACCTCGCGATGAGCGGCTACTCCGCCGCGATGCAGCCGTCCCTGACGCTGAACACGGACGCGGAGTCCAAATACGTCGATCAGGCTGCGATCAAATCGCTGCAGTGGACGACCGACGTCAAGGCGGCCAACGAGCTGCTCGACAGCATCGGCGCCAAAAAAGGCAAGGACGGCATCCGTGTGCTGAACGGCACCCGCCTCGGGCCATTTGAAGTGGAATGCCCGTACGGCTGGTCCGACTGGAATGCGGCGCTGGAGATCGTGGCCCAGAGCGCCAAAGCGATCGGCATCGAAATCCGCACCAAGTTCCCGGAAGCGCCGGTATGGACGAACGACCTGCAAACCGGTAAGTTCGACATAATCATGAACACACCTGCGGGCGGCGTCAATCCGAGCCAGCCGTGGAGCAGAGCGCACGGCGTCAATCCGAGCCAGCCGTGGAGCAGAGCGCATGACATCATGTATTCCAAGGAAGTGGCTCCACTCGGCGAAATGGCGTTCTGGAACTGGGGCCGTTACAAAAACGACAAGGCCGACCAAATTATCGACAAAATTCCGAGCGTCACCGATCAGGCCGAACTCAAAACCTTGTACACGGATTTGACGAAAATCTGGCTGACCGACATTCCGTCCATTCCGCTCATGTACCGTCCGTGGGTGTTCCATACGGTCAATGAATCGGTATGGAAAGGCTTCCCCGTCGACGGAGACGGAAGCAACATTCCTCCGCAAATCGCCATGGACGGGGCGGGCATCCGGGCGCTGTACCAGATCCACAACTAAGCCCAAGGAAGCGGCCTGCATGGGAGGCTCCCGGCACTGCCGGAGCGCCATGCGGGCCCTCTTTTCCAAGACGCATCCACCGCAGATCCAAAGATCAAGGGAGGGACCTTCTTGAATGCCTATGCCAAATATTTCGTAAAAAAGCTGTTCTGGTACCTGGTGACGCTCGTCATTGCCGTTTCCCTGAATTTTTTTCTTCCGCGCATGATCGAGGGGAACCCCGTCGCCATGATCGTCTCACAGATGACCAAAGGGATGACGGACAGCGATACGATCAAACGGGTCTATGAGACGTTCATTCAGGAGTTTGGTGTTGACAAGCCGCTCTGGCAGCAGTTTCTGATCTATGTCCAAAACCTGTTTACCGGCAATCTCGGCACCTCGTTCGGCCTGTATCCGAAAAAGGTGACGGACATCCTCGCTTCAGCGGTGCCGTGGACGATCGGCCTGCAGCTACCGGCGATTCTGGTAGGCTGGATTCTGGGCAACGTGCTCGGAGCCGTGGCTGCATATAAAAAAGGCGTGTTCGACAAGGTGATTTTTCCGGTAGCCCTGTTCGTGAACTCGATCCCCTTTTTTACGCTGGCGATCATCATGCTGTACGTATTCGCCCTGACGCTGGGGTGGTTCCCGCTGTCCGGAGGGTATGATTTTCAAATGATTCCGCAGCTCAGCTTCGAATTTATCGGCTCGGTCATCCGCCACCATACGCTGCCGTTCCTCTCGATCGTGCTTGTCACCATCGGCGGCCAGGCGATCGGGATGCGGGAGATGTCCATTTACGAGCTGAATGCCGACTATGTGCTGTACAGCAAGCTGCTCGGGATCCGCGATTCGCGCATTTCCAGATACGTGTTCCGGAACGCCATGCTTCCACAAATTACCGGACTGGCCTTGTCCATTGGCACGATGGTGGGCGGTTCGCTCATCTGCGAAATCGTGTTCAGCTACCCGGGCATCGGCACCTGGCTGTTTACGGCCATCCGCCAGCTCGATTATCCGCTCATTTCCGGCTGTACGCTGCTGATCGCACTCTCTGTTCTGCTGGCTAACTTTACGATTGATATCATTTACGGTTTTATCGATCCGCGGATCAAAGCCTCGCAAATGGAGGACCAGTAATATGAAAAACTCCTTCAACATTCTCATCAAGTCCCCCAAATTCATGCTGGGGGCGGGAATATTCATCGTTATGCTGGCGCTGGTGCTCATCTTCCCGATGATCAACAAAAAGGATCCGCTGGAGATGATCGCCCTGGCGTTTCAGCCGCCGAGTTCGCAGCTGTGGCTCGGTTCGGACAATTTCGGGCGGGATCTGTTCCTGGAGCTGATGTACGGCATCCAGACCTCGATCCGGGTCGGTCTCATCGCAGGCGTGTTCGCCACGGCCATCGGACTCATTATCGGCCTTGCTTCCGGTTACATCGGCGGTATCGTGGATAACTTGCTGACGTCGATCACGAACATTTTTATCGTCATTCCGTCGTTTATTATTCTGATCCTCATCTCGGTCAGCATCAACTCGCGCAGCTCGCTCGTGACGGCGATCATTATCGGCATCACCAGCTGGCCGTGGACGGCCCGGGCCGTCCGGGCGCAGACCAGCTCGCTCCGCAACCGGGACCATGTCCATATCGCCAAAATATCCGGACACAGCACGCCCCGGATCATCGTTTTTGAAATTTTGCCCTACATCGCGTCCTACGTCGTCATGGCGTTTGTGCTGCAGACCGCGTCCGGCATTCTGTCGGAGGCCTCCATTTCGATGCTGGGGCTCGGGCCGTACAACACGATCTCCCTCGGCATTATCATGAACTGGGCGCTCGTTTTCGAGGCGCCGGTGGCGGGGGCATGGTGGGCGTTTATCCCCGCGGCACTGTCAATCGCGCTGATCACGTTCTCGCTGTATATGATGAACACGGGCATGGACGAAATTTTTAATCCGAAAATAAGGAGCTAGGCCGATGACCACAAACATTTTGGAAGTTAGCGGACTGAAAACCTATTATAAAACCCGGCTTAAGGAAAAAGTGTTTGCCGTCGACGGTGTCGATTTCGTGCTGGAAGAAGGGAAGACGCTCGGCATCGCCGGCGAATCGGGCTGCGGCAAGTCGACGCTGGCGCTGAGCCTGATGGGATTTTATTTTCCGCCGCTCCATTACGGCAGCGGTTCGATCCAAATCCACGGCCGCGACATTATGAAGCTGAGCAAGGAGCAGCTGCGCACGCAAATATCCGGGCGGGAAATCGCGTATATTCCCCAGGCGGCCATGAATGCCCTCAATCCGACTCTGCGGATCATCCGCTTTATTGAGGATATCATGAAGGAGCACCGGCCAGAGCTCACCAAGAAGCAGGTGTGGGACATGGCCGTCGAGCGGTTTGAAACGCTGAACCTGTCGCCAAAGGTGCTGCGCTCGTATCCGAATGAGCTCTCCGGGGGCATGAAACAACGGACGGTCATTGCGATTTCCACCATTCTAAATCCGAAGGTGCTGATCGCCGACGAACCGACATCCGCGCTGGATGTGACGTCGCAGAAGGCCGTCATCAAGCTGATGAAGGACCTGCTCGACAAGCAGTTCATCCGCTCGCTGGTATTCATCACGCATGAGCTGCCGCTCTTGTACCACGTCACCGACGACATTATGGTCATGTACGCGGGAGAAATCGTGGAGCGCGGCACGGCCGATCAGATGATCTTTGATCCGCTTCATCCGTATACGAAGAAGCTGATGGGTTCCATCATCGTTCCGGAGGAGGGGATGAAGGGGCACAAGCTGGCGGCCATTCCGGGCACGCCACCGAATTTGAAGCATGTGCCTGCCGGCTGCCGGTTTGCCGAGCGGTGCTCTTACGCCCAGGATATTTGCAGGGAAAACAATGTGGCGGTGCAGGAAGTGGACGGCCGCCAGTACCGGTGCCATTTTGACACAGGAACGCTGAAGGAGTGGTATGCGAATGAGCAGTCGTCGGCAGAGGCATTACAAAAGTATTCGGGTACGGGGCGGCCAAAACGACCGCGGTCGATACGGTGGACTTCGATTTTCATAAAGGCGAAATCATTTCCATCGTCGGCGAGAGCGGCAGCGGCAAAACCACCCTTGCCAAAATCATCATGGGTCTCTTAAAGGAGTCGGGGGGCAGCATCGATTACAAAGGACAACCGAGAGTGCTGCGCCGCCATGCCGACCGGAAAAAGTACTGGAAAGACATTCAGGCGATTTTTCAGGACCCGTTCTCGTCCTTTAACCTGTTCCAGCGGGTAGAGAAGCTGCTGCTCAGCTGCATCCGGCTGCAGGGGCTGAAGCTTACCAAGGATGAGCAGTTCAATAAAATGAAAGAGGCCTGCTCTTTCGTCAACCTGAAGTTCGAGGAGCTGTACAACAAGTATCCGTTCGAGCTGTCCGGCGGGCAGATGCAGCGGCTCATGATCGCCCGGATTTTTATGCTTCACCCGAAGGTACTGATCGCGGATGAGCCCACCTCAATGGTCGACGCCTGCTCCCGGTCCACCATTCTCGACATGCTGCTGAAGCTGAGGGATGAGAACGAGATGACGATTATTTTCATCACGCACGACGTCGGGCTCGCCTATTACGTGAGCGACACGATCTACATCATGGAGAAGGGCCAAATCGTCGAGAGGGGACCGGCCGAGGACATTATCCTGAACCCGCAGCACGCCTATACGAGGCAGCTCATCAGCGACGTGCCGAAAATCCATACGGCCTGGGATTTGGGCTAGGTTACATCGGCGCCGTGTAGCGGCCGCCTTCCTGCACGACGCGAAATGCGCCGCCGTCCTGCTGCAGCACCGCCAGGTTCGATCCTTCCGAGCCCCACCATTCATACCCAAGCGTATAGCCTGGCCCGGATCGGGTGACAAATAAGACGTGGAACAGCTTCGGGTCCATCTGCCCGCCGTCGTCGACGCGCCAGGTGGAGCTCGGGTCATCCGTTCCTTCAAAATCGTGAAACAGCAGCGTATCCGGGGTGATCAGTACAAGGCTGGCCAGCGGCTTGCCGCCATCCTTGTCGTACTGGACGATACCCAGCTGCACGTCAGGGGCGATTTGTCCGATAAGCCCCTGGCTGTGGATGTTCCGGCCTTTGGCTTGCTTGATCCGGGCCGTTGCCTCCTTGGGCAGGCTTCCCTCCGCATGCTCCACCTGCAGAAATTCATGCCCGGCAAAAGCGTCTTTTTGCGCGAGAACGACGCCTGCGTCCGGATCCGCTGGAACTACCGGAGAAGAGAGGCGGAACAAATCGCCTTCATCATGGTCGAAATTGTACCGGCTCTGCCTTCCGTTATCCTGATCCGACCGGGCCTGATGCTTCGTGAAGCGGATGTCGGTCAGCTCGCCCGGCGCGATGACCACTTGTGTAAACTGCTCCCGCGGTGTTTGCTGCTTGCCTTCCGGGCGCTGCAAGATCCGGCTGCCGGCGGCGT
>NZ_PCZT01000018.1:122474-127659 GCF_002968895.1 Paenibacillus sp. AR247
TTCCGGTCGGCTGCAGAATCCGGCTGCCGGCGGCGTCCAAATAGCCGAACATCAGCTGGGAAGACTGCAGCCGCCCTGGAGTTTCTGTTTCGGCTTCGCCGTCGTGGCTGCTGGAAGGCTGCGGGCTCCCGGCATCAGGGGTGGAAACAGGGGGATCAGCTGCCGTGGCGGGAGGTTTTTCGTTGATTCCGTCCGTGGAATTGACCGTTCCGGCAGGCATTCGGTCAGCTGGTGGTGTGTTATCCGCTGAAGGCTTGTGGCTTTCGCAGCCCGTGGCGATACAGATGGA
Organism: Paenibacillus sp. AR247; assembly: GCF_002968895.1. Classification (NCBI taxonomy): domain Bacteria; kingdom Bacillati; phylum Bacillota; class Bacilli; order Caryophanales; family Paenibacillaceae; genus Paenibacillus; species Paenibacillus sp. AR247. The sequence continues at coordinate 122,764 of NZ_PCZT01000018.1, forward strand.
CAGCAGCAGGATGCCGGCGATTTTTTTCAAATCCAATCACTCCCTTACAAAGCTTCGTGTGCTGGATGTTTCATCCACGCGGTTTACAGATCGCACGGATTGTTTTAAAATAAAGACGATTACAAGTTGTATACAAGTATACTTGGAGGCAGAGGCAGGTTAGAGCAAAGCACAATCAAACTGGAAGCGTTTCTTTTTCGAAGAACCACAGGTCTTCGTGGTAAAAGACGCATTCCGGTTCTTCGTTGTTGCATGGTTCTTTTGAAAAAGGAAAAAATCGGATTGCGGCACACGGCTGCCGGTCAAACGGTTGAGCGTTGAGGTCTGCGGCTGAGGCAGGCTTCCGGAAAGCAGGTCCCTCACCATGGATGCGGCGGTCGGTTGTATGATAGAATCGGTAGCGTACGTCATTGTACATACATTGATTTAGGAGAGTTGTCTCATGCTGCGTTATCCTTCATCCTGGCTGCAGGGTATTTCCTTGGGAGAGTCGATCGCATCCGAGCTGAGGCTGCAGATTATCAGCGGCCGGATCAAGCCGGGTGAAATCATTTCAGAGAACCGGGTGGCCGCCGATTTCGGGACAAGCCGTTCCCCCGTCAGAGAAGCCTTGAAATCGCTCTCGAGCGAAGGGCTGATCCGGCTCGAACGGATGGGTGCCGTCGTCGTCGGACTGAGCCTGACCGATATTGTTGAATTGTACGATGTCCGCTTCCTGATCGAGAGCTTCGTTCAGCAGCGGCTGGCCAAGATGGACCGGGATCAGCTGCTGGTTACGCTGCGCCGGATCGTTGACCGGATGGAGCTTGCGGTAAAGCATCAGGATGCCGTCGAATTTTCGTATCAGGACTTGTCCTTTCACGAGGCGATTATTGCGGCTGCTGACCATAAGCGCATTTTGCATTTATGGAACAGCATCCGGCCGATCGTGATGACCGTCATGCTGATTACGACGGAAGAGATTTTTTCCAAAGGGGAAGCGAAGCTCGGGTCCGTCATCGGCAAGCATCAGAAAATTATGGACGGTCTGGCCTCCGGCGACGAGGACGAAATCCAGAAGCTTGTACAGGAGTATTTCGCCGATTCGCGCCAGACGCTGCACCGCAGCCTGACGGATTTTTAAAGCGCTTCGTCGGGCCTTTTATTCCGTTGTATGAACCACAAGGGGCTGCCTGCGGGCAGCTTCCGCCTCATGTTGTCGACAAGTATGCAAGTATTTAAAATCAAAGCTTGGAATAATGGGTATCATATGTGAAAAACATCATGTACGAACAAAAGGAGGACAACCCATGTCCAGTATATTCGGTATGAGCCATAATTGGACGCTCATTGTGTGGACACTGATCGCCATTGCATTTCTTATTGTGTTTATTGCCAAATTCAAGTGGAACCCGTTTGTGACCTTGCTGTTGTCCGCCCTGCTGCTCGGATTCCTGACCGGCATGAAATCGATGGATATTATCGATTCCGTGACCAAAGGGCTTGGCGGCACGCTCGGAACGATTGCGATCGTCATCGGTCTCGGCACGATGCTGGGCAAAATGATGGCCGAATCCGGCGGCGCCGAGCAGATCGCCACAACCCTCGTGAACCGGTTCGGGGAGAAACGCGTTCACTGGGCGATGATGATCGTCGGCTTTATCGTAGGGATTCCGGTATTTTTTGAGGTCGGCGTCATTCTGCTGATCCCGATTATTTTTACCGTCGCCCGTAAAACGAAAATGTCGCTGCTGCAAATCGGTATTCCGATTCTGGCCGGTCTGTCCACCGTACACGGACTTGTGCCGCCTCACCCGGCACCGATGATCGCGATTGATGCCTATCAGGCGAATTTGGGGAAAACGATTTTGTACTCCCTGATTGTGGGCATTCCGACGGCCATCGTGGCCGGACCCCTCTTTGGTAAATGGATCGGCAGACGCATCCAGGTCGAGCCGCCTGCTGAGCTGGCGGAGCAGTTCTCCAGCAGCAGCACGCGCAAGCTTCCGGGCTTCGGCATTACGCTGCTGACGATTCTGATGCCGGTTATCCTGATGCTGATCGGTTCGATCGCCTCGATCGTTGACCCGGATGCTTCGAGCGGTTTTACGCTGTTCTGCGAATTTATCGGTAACGAAATTATTGCGCTTCTGATTTCGGTCGTGTTTTCTTTCTTCTCCCTTGGCTTCGCCAGAGGATTTACGAAAGAACAAATATCCAAGTTTACGAGCGAATGTCTGGCGCCGACAGCCACGATCATTCTGATCATCGGCGGCGGCGGGGCGTTCAAGCAGGTGCTCATTAACAGCGGCGTAGGTGACGCCATTGCCCAAATCGCAACTTCGGCTCACATCAACATTATTTTGTTTGCATGGTTCGTGGCCGCACTCATCCGTGTTGCAACCGGTTCCGCCACCGTGGCCATGACCACGACTGCGGGGATCGTCGCACCGGTGCTTGCCTTGAACCCGGCAGCCAATGTCGAGCTCGTCGTGGACGCCGGCTTCTGGATGGTCAAGGAATTCTTTAACATGTCCGTCCCGCAGACGCTGAAATCCTGGACCGTCATGGAAACGCTGTTGTCGATCGTTGCATTGATTATCATCCTGGTGCTCAGTCTGGTAGTATAAGGATATGTCTAGTGAAGAAGAAAGAAGGTTGAAACATGAGCAGTAATATGATGATCGGAATCGATATTGGAACGACGAGCACCAAGGCCGTTCTGTTCGAAGAAAACGGAAAGGTTGTGGCCAAGGGAAGTGAAGGCTATCCGCTGCTGACACCGACATCGTCCATCGCCGAGCAGGATCCGGATCTGATATTTACGGCCGTGATCCATTCGGTCAAGCAGGTGATGGATACAAGCGGAATCCGCCCGGAGCAGGTGATGTTCGTCTCGTTCAGCTCGGCCATGCACAGCGTCATTCCGGTCGGCCAGGACGGGAAGCCGCTGATGAACTGCATTACGTGGGCGGATAACCGCAGCGCGAAATGGTCCGAAGTATTGAAGAACGATATGAACGGACATGAAATTTATCTGCGCACAGGCACGCCGATCCATCCGATGTCCCCGCTGACCAAATTGATGTGGCTGCGTCATGACAATCCGGACATTTTCGAAAAGACGTCCAAGTTTATCTCGATCAAGGAGTACGTATTCGCCAAGCTGTTCAACCGGTACGTCGTCGACCATTCGATAGCCTCCTGCACGGGCCTTATGAACCTGAACAAGCTGGATTGGGACGAGGAGGCGCTGCAGGTTGCCGGCATTACGCCAAGCCAGCTGTCCGAGCTTGTTCCGACTACTTACCGCATGGATGGGCTGGATAAGACGTTTGCCGCCGAGATGGGGCTCGATCCTTCCACGCCGTTTATCGTAGGCGCGAGCGACGGCGTGCTGTCCAATCTGGGCGTCAATGCGATCGAACCTGGTGTCGTTGCCGCCACCATCGGTACCAGCGGAGCGATCCGCACCGTGGTCGATCATCCGGCGACCGATCCGAAGGGCCGCATTTTCTGCTACGCCCTGACGGAGAAGCTGTGGGTGATCGGCGGTCCCGTCAACAACGGCGGCATGCTGTTCCAGTGGGTACATGATGAACTGGCCGCATCCGAGATCGAGACTGCCAAGCGTCTCGGTATCGATTCGTACGACTTGCTGACACGGATTGCGGAACAGGTGAATCCGGGATCCGACGGGCTGTTGTTCCACCCTTATTTGACCGGGGAGCGCGCCCCGCTCTGGAACCCCGACGCCCGCGGATCGTTCTTCGGTCTGACGATGCACCACCGCAAGGAGCATATGATCCGCGCCGTCCTTGAAGGCGTCATTTTCAACTTATATACTGTACTGCTGGCGATGGAGGAACGCATCGGGCGTCCGGCCAAAATCCACGCGACCGGCGGATTTTCCCGTTCCCCGCTGTGGCGCCAAATGATGGCCGACATCTTCGATCAGGAAGTTGTCGTGCCGGAGAGCTTCGAAAGCTCCTGCCTGGGCGCCGTCGTGCTCGGCTTGTATGCCATGGGCAAAGCGGATTCGCTGAGCGTCGTCTCCGGGATGGTCGGATCAACGCATCAGCATACGCCGGTGAAGGAGAACGCACAGATTTACCATCAGCTGCTGCCGATCTTTATTAAAATTTCACGCAACCTGGAAGAGGAATATAAGGCGATCGCCGATTTTCAGCGCAGCCTGTTCTAATCCAAAAGAATGCCTGTACAGCGTTTGAAACTGCTGTGCAGGCTTTTTTTTCGTTAAAAATGGTTTACATCAGAATGCCTCATGAATACTGGCGAAGGATCTCCCGCGCCTGCTCACGAATCCCGTCTACAAGCTCGCGCGGCTCAATGACTTTAACGGCAGTACCCAGTTGAAAAAAGTAGCCGGTCACGAATTCCAGCTCGCGCTGATCGATGACACTCTCGATGTAACCTTCATCCGGGCTAACCTCCACGATATAAGGCTCCAGCCATGGCTGGCTGCGGCACTGTCTCAAGCCTTCACGGGTCAGCTCTACATATAAACGGACGGGCGACTCCGGCGTCAGTGCCGTGCTGCGGTTGAGCCAGTCCGGAAGTTCCATCTGTGGCTCAAACGCTTGCTTCGTTTGCTCCATGGACACGATCCGGTCTGTACGAAACAGCCGGATTTCGCCATGAGCCTGATCGAACGCAGGCATGTACCAGAAGCCCTCGCTGGCGTAAATACCGATCGGAGCCACTTCCCTCACTGTATTTTCCAGCTTCGACACATATTCGATTTTAAGCAGCCGGTGCGCGGCGGCCGCCTCGATGATTTCCTTTAGAAATGGAGACGGGACGGTCCTTTTTTGATTCCAGAAGGTGATTACCGAATCCAGGCCGTCTATTTTTCTTTTCGTATCGTCAGGCAGGCTTGCGTACAGCTTGCGGGAG
>NZ_PCZT01000018.1:127759-137604 GCF_002968895.1 Paenibacillus sp. AR247
GTATCGTCAGGCAGGCTTGCGTACAGCTTGCGGGAGACGGAATCGATATGAATATCAAAAGGAAGCGATTGATAGTACTTCAATGCCTGAAAAGCAAAAAAGATAGCAAACGCTTCTTCCTCATTAAACATGATCGGCGGCAGTGTCCGGTTGGGGAGTACCCGGTAACCACCGCTTCTTCCTGGTTCCGTATAAAGCGGGACGCCCATATCGGCAATATCCGTAAGATAGCGGTGCGCCGTTCGGACAGAAATGCCAAAATCATTCGCGACATCCTGTGCGGTAAAACTTCGTTTGGCATTGACATACAGGATTAAATCAAACAGTAATTTGGCTTTGCTCACAAATGCTCCTCCTCTTGACTTAACCATGACAGTTTCTGGCATGGTTTTAGCATATACTATTTTATACAAATCGCAAGAGGAGGAATCCACATGATCAAAGAAGATGACATTCGCGTCGTCGGCGGAAGAGAAAAAAATCTGAAGGGAGTTCATGTGACGATCCCCAAAAAGCAGATTACGGTATTTGTAGGCGTATCCGGCTCCGGCAAATCGGCGCTTGTTTTCGATACGATCGCAGCGGAGTCGCAGCGGCAATTCAACGAATCGTACTCCAGCTTCATCCGCAACCGGCTCCCTCATTATGGTCAACCGGAGGTGGATGCCATTGAGCATTTACCGGCGGTGATCGTCATGAATCAAAAAAGGATCGGCGGGAATGCGAGATCTACCGTCGGCACGGTCACGGATATTTATGCGCTGCTGCGGTTGTTGTTTTCCCGGATCGGCACTCCTTTCGTCGGATATTCCGACGTGTTTTCCTTTAACAACCCTCAGGGCATGTGCCCGGAATGCGAAGGCTTGGGGAAAGCGAAAGACATCAACGTCGACCGGTTGATCGATAGGGAAAAATCGCTTAACGAGGGGGCTATTCTGTTCCCGACCTTCATGCCCGGCGACGTCAGGTGGAAAAGGTACGTGTGCACCGGCCTGTTCGATAACGACAAAAAGCTGAAGGATTATACGGATGAGGAGATGGACACGCTGCTCCATAAAAGCGGGTTCAAGCCGCCAAATCCAACGGAGGGGTGGCCGCCGACGTCACTCTATGAAGGGGTCATTCCGCGCATTAAACGTACTTATTTATATAAGGATTCGAGAGATGCGAAAAGATATCAGGAGGCGATCGACCGCATCGTGAGCGAGAAGCTGTGCGCTTCATGCCGCGGCGGCCGCCTGAACCCACGCGTGTTGTCCTGTAAAATTAACGGAAAAAGCATTGCCGATTGTGCGGGGATGCAGGTTAGCGAGCTTATCAGGTTTATACGTTCCATCCGCGAGCCTGAAGTACAGACGGTGACGGACGAAATCGTCAAGCGCCTTGGCAATTTGCTGGCGGTAGGCCTTGGCTATTTAAGCATGAATCGCGAAACACCAAGCCTGTCGGGCGGTGAATCGCAGCGGATCAAGATGGTGCGTCAGCTCGGCAGCAGCTTATCCGATTTGCTGTATATTTTTGACGAGCCCAGCATTGGACTCCATCCGCATGATGTCAACACCATCAACCGATTGCTTAAGCAGCTGCGGGATAAAGGCAACACCGTTCTGATTGTGGAGCATGATCCGGATGTGATCCAGATTGCCGACTATATTGTTGAAATGGGGCCGCGTGCCGGAACCCACGGTGGAGAGGTCGTATTTCAGGGGAGCTTTCATGAGCTGCTGTCATCCCCGACATTAACTGCCGGGTACTTAAACCGTAACCTTGACTTCAAAAGGGAGGTCAGGAAGCCTGACGGTTGGCTCGCCATCGAGCATGCGACGATAAATAATCTCAAAGATATTAGCGTTCGAATTCCGGCCGGCGTGATGACCGTTGTTACCGGAGTAGCGGGATCCGGAAAAAGCACGCTGATCCGTCAGGTTCTTCCGAGGTACTACCCCGAGGCGATTTTCATTGACCAAGGCGCGATCCACGCCTCCAACCGGTCCAATCTGGCCACCTATACGGACATCTTCGACACGATCAGAACTTTGTTCGCCAAGGAAAACCGCGTTAACGCTTCGCTGTTCAGCTTCAACTCCGAAGGAGCTTGTCCCCACTGTAAGGGCTTGGGGATCATATCTACCGATCTCGCCTTTATGGATACGGTCTCCAGCATCTGCGAAGCATGCAAGGGAAAGCGTTATACAGAACAGGTACTGTCCTATCGGTTCCGCGGGAAAAGCATCAGCGACGTTCTGACCATGACCGTGGAGGATGCGCTCAACGTGTTTCATGAAAAAGAAATTGAGGCGCCGCTCAAACGATTAAAGGAAGTTGGACTCGGTTATTTGACCTTAGGACAACCTCTGAGTACGTTATCAGGGGGCGAACTGCAGCGGGCCAAGCTGGCCGCGGAGCTGGAGGGAGAAGGGACCCTGTATGTCCTGGACGAGCCGACCACCGGACTGCATATGTCTGATGTCGAGCTCCTGATCGGCCTCATGAACCGCCTCGTGGAGCGGGGCAGCACCTTGATCGTGATCGAGCACAATTTGCAGGTGATCCGTCAGGCTGACTGGATGATCGACCTCGGCCCTGGGGCCGGAGAAGAAGGCGGCCAGGTGATGTTTGAAGGCATACCGAAAGATAGTATCGATTGCAGCGCCTCGATTACTGGAAGGTATTTAGGGCTTTAGCGAGGACGCTTGGTTCAAAGGACGTTTGATTCAAATGTACCGGAGGAAATTCATGGTGTAAGAGGATCCCGACGATTCTACGAATTGTCGGGATTTTTCTGGTTTAAGAAGTATACGTAAAGAGATATAGGCTTTCTCATGTAAAAGAAATTTTCGATAAAACGCGGCTTGGCTTCTTAATAGTATGTTGATGGTCTTTTTTTCTTTAGGTCTGTTTCTTCTGCAACAGCTACACCCGGAGGAAAAGGGGATTGAGGCGTAAAGTTTACGTGCCGCCTTTGAATTCGTGTTGTGACCACCTAATAGAATCCCAAACAACACGAATTCAACAGCGGCTGAAGCCCAATGCCCGTTCCTCCCACGCGCTAAAAGTCGAAGTCACGGCATCTCCACATCTCAGGTCTACCCGAGCCGAATTCAAAGTGGTTGAAGCCCATGCCCGTTCCTCCCACGCGCCAAAAGTCGAAGTCCAAGTATCTTCATATCTCAGGTCTACCCGGGCCGAATTCAATCAGCGGCTGACCCGTTCCCACGCATCAAATGTTGAAGTCACAGCCCGTTCCCACGCATCAAGAGTCGAAGTCCGGGTATATTCATCCCCGCATCGTCCATCCTAAGTCCATGCGTTCCCCCTCAAAATTGGGTATATACATTCCAAGAGATTATTCATCCGTTGAACATAAAGGAGGTGCTCCTTATCCTGGCCGCTCACCGCCGCCCAAGGCGCAGGGTAAGGAAATGCTGTGGAAATTGTGAAAATCATATTCGTTGTTCTGCTCATCGCATTAACCGCGTTCTTCGTCGCCTCCGAATATTCAGTGATCCGGGTCAGAGTAATCCACCGTGGAGCGAATGATCCATCCGCTGTTTGAGCTCATGCATACGCCCGAGTCGGTGGAGAGCGTCGTGTCGTTCATTATCGCCTTTTTGATCCTGACCTACTTTGAAGTTGTGATCGGGGAACTCGTGCCGAAAAGCTTTGCGATCCAGATCGCTGAACCGATGGCATTGTTTTTCGCCCGTCCGCTGATTATTTTTTACAAAATCACGTATCCCTTCAACTGGATATTGAGCCGTTCCTCGCGCGTCATTACCGGCATCTTCGGGGTTAAGCCCATATCGGAGGAAGACGCCGCATTAAGCGAAGCTGAGCTCCGTTTTGCGCTCACCGAAGGGTATCGCAGCGGCGAAATTACGCCGACCGAGTACCGCTACCTCAACAACGTCTTTGATTTCGACGAGCGGGACGCACGGGAAATCATGGTGCCGCGGACTTCCATCCGTTACGTCTCCCATAATGCGACGGTCCGGGATGTCCTGGATGCCATCGAGAGCAAAACGTTCAATTACCTGCCGGTTGCGGTAGATGGAGATAAGGACCGCGTAACCGGGATTATCCACGTTAAGGAAATGCTGCATCAAGTCGTCCGGCGCGTAACCGGCGAAGACGAGAAGATTACGCCTTTTATCCGTCCGGTTCTGCAGGTGATAGAAACCGTTCAGGCGAGAGATTTGCTGGCTCAGATGCAGAAGGCGGGCATCAATATGGCGGTGCTGATGGACGAGTACGGGGGCACGTCGGGTCTGGTCACGCTGGAGGATATTCTGGAGGAGATTGTGGGAGATATTCCTTCGGGTTCGGGCGGCCCGCAGCCTGCGGGATCCCTGCTGATCACGAAGCTGGAGGACAACCGCTACCGCTTTCAGCCGCAAGCCCTCATCCATGACGTGAACAAAAAGCTGGGGACCAATATCCCGGCGGGGGACGAAGTGTACACGATCGGCGGCTGGCTGCTGTCGCAAAAGTTCGATCTTGCCGAAGGGGATGTCATCCGGCAGGACGACTGCGAATTTGCCATTCGGCGCATGGAAGGACCGATGATCCGGGAGATCGAGGTCGTTAAGCACGAACCCGAGCCGGAGCTGCCGGAAGCAGGGGAGGACTAACGGTTTGAGTTTAGGAGCTCTATACAGTGGTGAGTGGTGAGCTTGGGAGTGACGAAGACAAACGTAAGAGGGCCTTTCGGGAAAGCCGGAGGCCCTTTGTTGCTCTAATAACCCTCATACACTTCTCGCACCATCTCCCCCAGCCGCTCATACGCGGCCGGACTTGCCGTATACACCATCAGCTGCAAATCCGGTCTACCCGAAGGCTGGAGGTTGATATACTCGAATTCCAGCAGGCCGATCCCGGCAACCTCCCACCGTTTGTAACAATCCGATGCCTGGCTGATGTCCTGGCGGCCCCAGTAGAACCGGAACAGTTCACTCGTTTCCAGCAGCTCCTGAATAAGCGCCTGCACATCGAGATCTCCCGGGTAGCGGGCACAATCCGCCCGGAACCTTGCAATCATGATCTGCACCTTCTCGTCCCGCTCCGCTTCGCTCATGCGCCGGGTGGATTCAGTCAGGAACCGTATCAGCCAGTTTGGCCTGGCGGTATGGTCCGTGAACACGGGCAGATGGAATACGAGCTCGGCGGCGCGGTTCCATACGAGCAGATCCCATTTTCGGTCTATGACCAGCGCCGGATTCGGGTCTAGAGACCGGACCATTCTCTCCAGCCCGGCAGGAAGGAGCTGTGCTTCATTCGTTCCCGCGGAATCCTGCGCTTTGACAAGTCGATGCAGATACTCCCGCTCATATTCATTCAGCTTTAATGCCCGGGCCAGGCTGTCCAGCACCTGGTCGGACGGATTTGTCTGCCTGTCCTGCTCGAGAGCGGTATACCATGATATACCGATATGCGCGAGCTGAGCCACTTCTTCGCGGCGGAGTCCCGGGGTCCGGCGCCTGCCCAGTGAGGGTAAACCCACATCCGATGGATGCAGCTGCTCCCGGCGTGCGCGCAAAAACGCGCCCAATGTGAATCCGGCCGATGCTTCATTCATGCAGCAAAACCTCCTTATCCTGACACTGCCAATGGTACGTTACGCACAGGAGGGCAGCGCTTTTTTGAATGATTCATAATGTTGGAGAACGACCTTCCGGATGCTTAGCTGGATGTATCGATCCGCGATAGGGCCCGGCGGCGTTACGACTGTAAGGAGGAATCAAGCATATGATCATGATTACCGGAGGGATGGGTTTCATCGGCCTCCATGCCGCCCGCGCCCTCCTTGATCTCGGCGAAGACGTTATCATTACCCGTTATCGCGACGACCGTCTGCCGTCTTTTCTTGTCCCCTATTTGAACAAAAGGCTGTTTATCGAGACGGTGGACGTGCTTCAAGCGGAATCCCTGCTGGGAGCAGGAAAAAAGCACGCGGTCACCGGGCTTATGCATCTGGCGTCTCCCCGTATGAACGTGCCGCCCGCAGAGGGGACGCAACAAACCGTGCAAAGCCTGCTCCATGTTCTGGAGTGCGGCAGCCGGTTAGAGGTGAGACGTGTCGTCCTTGCCAGTTCCATCGCGGTCTACGCGGGAGTGGAGATGCCGTTGTGGCGGGAGGACGACACTTTGCCAGTACAGGCTCCCTATCCGATGACGGCTTACAAGAAAGTGACGGAGACGATAGGCGATTTTTATCCCGGCAAGCCGGACTAGAGGTGGTCAGCGCCCGCTTTTCCGCCTACGGCCCGCTGGCCCGCGGACTGTACCTTCCTGCCGGCCCAGGCCGTTCACGCGGCCGTTAATGGCTTACCATTGTCGTCTTATTTGCGGGGAGGACTGCTCCCCTACGAAGAAGAAGGTATGGACGTGGCCTATGTCACGGACACGGCTGAGGCGCTGGCCCAGCTGCAGACGGCCCCGTCTCTGGCCCATTCCGTCTACAACATCGGAACCGGGCAGGTAACGACCCATAAACAGATGGTCGAAGCCATTCTGAGGGTCGTACCGGACGCGAGACTGGAGCTGCGCCCCGGGAAGGGAGACGGACCGCAGTATCCTGCCATGGACATTTCCCGGATTTATGAGGAGCTGGGATGGCAGCCCCGATATACCCTGGATCTTGCGATTGCCGAATATGCTGCTTGGTTAAGGGATGGTAACCCTTTTTAATCCCATAGATGTATCTATATTATATCGACGCAAAGGAGTCATGACATGAAAATTTTGATAACGGGAGCAACTGGCCGCGTTGGGAGCCGCCTGGTGCCGCGGCTGTTGGATCAAGGCTATTCCGTCAGTGTACTGGTCCGTAATCCGGAGCTTGCCCGGGACCTTCAGCGGCGAGGCGCTGAAATCATAACCGGCGATCTGCTGCAACGGCAAACGTTAAGGGAGGCTGTTACGCACAAAGATGCCATTATCCATCTCGCGGCTGCATTCCGCGGAGTTGCCCCCGAGGTATCCCGTGCCGTGAATATGGAGGGGACGATCGCTTTGGCCGATGCGGCACTGGCTGCAGGTGTTCCGCGCTTCATTTATGCGAGTACCAACTTGGTGTACGGCCCCGGGACGGACGAAAGGTATTTTAATGAAACGGATCTTCCTGATCCCGCAGGTCCTTATCCGCTCACCAAAGCCGCTGCCGAACGCGAATTGTTGCAGCTTCACCGCAGCCGGGGGCTGGGACTGTGCATACTCCGTCTGGCCTTTGTCTATGGAGACGGGGATCCTCACCTGGAGGAGGGGATGCGGTGGTTCCGGAACTGGCATCCGGCCCAGCGGATTCATTTGGTGCATCATGCGGATGTGGCGCAGGCCGTCATGTTGGGGATCAAATCGTCCCGGGCGAAGGGGCAAATTTTTAATGTGGCGGATGACCAGCCGGTCTCGGCGGCGGAAGTCTTGAGCATACACAACGAGACGATGCCGGCGGATGCGGTCAGCCGAACTGTGGATCCTTCCTGGCTGCAGCTTGTTGATACAACCAAAATCCGTGAGCAGTTGGGGTTTAGGCCCAATTACCCTTCGCTGTACCGTGCGCTGAATGAAGGGGCCCTTTAGTGCATGCCCCGCTTCCCCATCCCTTCGGCTTGCAATCCTCTTTTTTTGCCTATACAATAAAGTTGTATTGTTGTTGGAGAAATTAACCTCCATTATTTATGATTTGGGAATTTATCTCCTAAAATGAGTGCAGGTTAACAACCGCGAACCGGCTTAAAAGAGGAAGGGGAAGATACAAGTGTCCATGGTGCAGGAAATGGGAAAGACCCTGCTGAGCATCCGCAGCCATCTGAACGGACTGACGAAAACCGAGCAGAAGGTAGCCCAGTACATTTTGGAGCATGCCCAGGATATTATCTATGAATCGGTGACAGAGCTCGCCGAGAAGGCGGATGTTGGGGAAACGACGGTGCTCCGCTTCTGCCGCAAGCTGAAGTTTCAAGGCTTTCAGGACTTCAAGCTGTCTTTGGCGCAGGATCTGGTGAAGCCGACGGACCATATTCATAAAGAGATTTCCGAGGATGACGACGCGGTCACGCTCAGCCAGAAAATTATCGGTACGCACATCCAGACCCTCGACCAGACGCGCGAGCTGATCAATGGGGAGCAGCTGAGCAAGGCGATTGAGTGCCTGCTAAGCGCATCGTCCATCCACTTTTTTGGAGTGGGGTCCTCGGGCCTGACGGCGATGCAGGGCGCTCACAGCTTTGCCCGGATCGGCAAGCGGAGTACGGCGGTCGCGGATACCCATTTTCAGGCGATGGGCGCTTCGCTTATGACGAGCAGCGACGTAGCCGTAGGCTTGTCCATCTCCGGCAGCACCAAGGATACGATCGACAATTTGAATTTGGCGAAAAAGGCGGGTGCCCGCATTATTGCGATTACGAGCAACGCCCGTTCCCCGATTACGAAGGTGGCGGACATCGTGCTGATTATGGTAGGCCGGGAGAATCCGCTTCAGGGAAGCTCTTTGTCGGCGAAAATGTCCCAGCTGGCCGTCATCGACATGCTGAACGTCGCCGTATCTTTGCGAATGAAGGATGAAGCGCTGAAGTACCGGGAGATCACGGCCAAAGCGACATCGGATAAATTGTACTAACCGGAAATAAAGGAGGGGATGAGGATGCCCGAGGTACCAGATCATCTCGATGATGGCTTGTCCATCCTGTTTATCGGCTTTAATCCCAGCCTGCAGTCCGGAGAAACCGGGCACCATTACGCTAACCCGCGGAACAATTTTTACCGTATTTTGCACCGCTCGGGGCTGACGCCGAGGCTGTACGATGCTTCGGAGGACCAGGACCTTCTGAAGCTCGGTTACGGTTTCACGAATATTGTGGCAAGACCGACCCGGGGCGTGGACGATATCGAGCGGCAGGAGTACGCGGAGGGAAGGGAGATTCTCCGGAGAAAACTGCGGCAGTATCTGCCGCGGATCGCCTGTTTTGTCGGCAAAGGCGTGTACAGGGAATACAGCCGGCGCTCCAAGGTGGATTGGGGATTTCAGCCGGACCCCGTCATCCCGGAAATTCATGAGTTTGTGGCCCCCAGCTCAAGCGGACTCGTACGGATGCCGATGGAGGAGATCGTCGGAATTTACCGCCAGCTGGCGGAGTTTATAGAGAAGCAGGGATCCTGACTTGCACCGCCCCATCGAAGCAGGCGAAGCTCAGTAGAAGCCCTGCTTTTTTGCGTTCAAAACCTGCGGGTAACGAGACAAGTGAACAAGAGATGACACAGATAGTTCCCATTGTCCTTTCATCTACATATAAGTAGAATAAGGTGCTGAGCGTGAAGACAGCCGGCACTGCCTTTACAGCGTGACACCTCAGATAATGGAGGATTTCCAATATGTCCAAAAGGAACCTCACCACAAGGAGACTCACCAAAAGGAATGACGCCAAAAGAAAGCTTCGTCCGAAAAAGAGGCGCCGGCAGTCCGCAGAAGATCAAAAACTGAACCAACTCGCGTATACCTCGTCATTTCTTGTCGTCATTGCTTTAATTATAAAATTGATCAATATCGCGTTTTACAGTTAAAGGTCGTTTGTCCTCCGTACTTAAATTCACTAATTTACTAAACGAATTGAATCGATGCCGAATTAATGATACTCTCGAATTGGGTAATCGTGGAGCAGCTCTGTGATGAAGCTTTTTTGCGGGGCTGCTTGCGGTATTGTCGTACATGATCTGACTCCAGCACATAATCGCATCATTAGAAGACGGCATGTTCGAAATGGCCTGAAAGGAGAACGCATAGACCTTGAAGATTATTCTTGTTGATGACGAATATCTCGCTCTGAAGAAAATGGAACGGCTCCTGCAGT
>NZ_PCZT01000018.1:137704-142385 GCF_002968895.1 Paenibacillus sp. AR247
AATCTGGAGCCGCTGACTGTCCGAGCCTTCCAAAGCCCTCTTCAAGCGCTGGATGCAGCGGCGGAGGACTCCCCAGACCTTGCCTTCCTGGATATCGACATGCCGGAAATGACGGGGTTTGAGCTGGCTGATCGCTTGCTCGCCATGTATCCCGGTCTGGAGGTTGTGTTTGTAACGGCCTATCAGGAGTTTGCTATAAAAGCTTTTGAGATTAACGCACTGGACTATTTACTCAAACCGATTCATCCCGCTAGACTGGCTGTCACGATGAAACGGGTGGCTTCTTCACCGCCGGCGGGTGCCCCTACGGAAGAGGGCCGATCCGCAAACCATATGATGCTTTGCTGCCTGAAAAACCTGCACTTTCGATCCGCGGACGGTAAGCTCCATTCTTTTTCCTGGAGAACCCTCAAAGCACCGGAGTTGTTTGCGTACCTGATCTATTACCGGAATAAAACCGTAAGCAAGCAAACCCTGATCGACCTGTTATGGCCGGATTTTAACCTGAAGAGAGCGACAACCCAACTCCACACGGCCATCTATCAAATTAGGAAAACGATTAAAACGAGCGGCATGGATCTACATATCAAGTTTCAGGATGAAGGGTACCGGCTTGAATTCGGAAATGTGACACTGGATATCGAGGAATGGGAAAAAGATCTGCGCAGTGCCCCGCCAGTGGCGCCTGAAAACCTTCCGGAGCATATCGCCATCATGGATAAGTACCCTGGGGATTTTCTGGATGAACACGGGTACGGGTGGGCAGAGCCCGAACAGGAGCGGACCCGGCTGCTCTGGTTTGAACATGCGAAGAGAATCGCCGAATGCTGTGCTGGTCTCGAACAGCATGCGGAAGCTATCGGATTGTATCAGGAAATGATCCGAAAAATGCCTTACAGGGAAGAGGGGTACGAAGGATTAATGAAGCTGTATGCCTTCCTCAATCAACGGGTCGGAGTCCGCCGGCTGTACCAGCAGATGACATCGGTTTTCTTGGAAGACTACGATATGGCTCCCAGTAAAGAGATCTCAGCCTGGTTCGAGGCGTGGGAGAAGGAACGCGTGCATGAGAAGGAAGAAGCAGACGTCCAATGAAGAGAGTTTAAACGTGAATTTCCGCTGTTAAGGGAAATGCTTTGCGGGCTCTTGTTTTTTGGAAGCTATGTCTACGGTCTTGTATAATACTTGTTCTTTTATGAGAATCTCCTTGATTTCTGCGTCGGACATTGTACTATATTTGAGCAACGTTTCCTTGAGAATGCGCGTAACTTCCATGGATCCTCCTCAAATATCTTTATCTCTGACATATCGGTCCCAAATCTCGGGTTCCACGATATGAAGTATATGCTTGTATTATACAAAGTAGAAATGAACTTTATCTGAATATAGCATGGGAATGAAGAAAAAAGCGGGTGCTGGAATAAGCATCCGTTTGTTTTTTAGAAAAGCCTAAATGTGTTAAAGGTCCGTTTTTTATCCATATTCAGAATTTATCCAGTCCGTTATGGTTTAATGGGGGTATGTTGGGTATCAGTATATTAATGCCTGATCCGCCGTCTCTGCGGCGAGAAGACAAATAAAAGGTTATGTGGTGATCATATGAAACTATCCGACAAACAAATGGAAGCGCTAAGCATGGCGCAACAACATGGCGGGCGGCTGCAACGCTGGAAGCATGGCGGGTATTGGACTTATGAGAGGGAGCCGGACGACTCCCGGAACCTATCGAAGCCGGAGTGGTATTGTACGACCAATACCGTTTTTGCGCTCGTTCGGCGGGGGCTTGTGAAAATGGACCACTGGGAGAGCTGCACGCTTACACCGGAACCGAAACGCGTCTTATTTGCAGGGATGGTCTGGGAAGAGAAATCCGGGAAGAAAAGCGGGTGACCACCGATTAAGATCAAACTATGGGCAGGCATCATGATTGCGGCTGGGCGCAGCCCTGTTCGGGTTCAAGAAGAAACGAGCAGCCCAAAAGCAGTTGTAGAATGAAGAGAATAGTATTAGCAAAGCTTTAAAAGGAGATAAGCAAGCAGCCTGCCGCATAAACGGCAGGCTGTTTTTTCATCCGTGAATCCAGCGGAGAGGACGGATCAATTCCGGAGAAACGGAGTGGTCGCCTTTGTCAGCCCATGTTAACCTCAGAGTGGTTAATTCAAAACATGGGCTGGCAACAGCGATCGGAGGAATGAGCCGTTTGCGCAGCGGGCTTACAGATGTTGCAGTTCTTTAGTGAACTTGAGTTCGACATTGGTCTTGATCTTATCGATACTGATCTTCACGGCCTTCCTGCTCTTTCGGGGCAAACTGGCTGTGCAGCTTAATTCCCAAGCTCACATCGTTCCGCTCTGAGACGCGCCGCGTTTGTTCCGGGTCTTCCATTTGGATTCCCCGACAAGATAGACGCCGAGCGGCGTAAGCATGAGGAGCCAAGTGATCAGCCAGGAGGCGGCCAGCGCAGCAGCTCCGCCTGCCCAGGTGAGCAGGTGATAGGCGATCGGGCCGCTCGTCATGACAAAATGCCGCCACAAGATCAAAAAGTAGGGATGAATAAAGTAAATGCCGAAGGCGCAGGATCCGAGGGAAAACAGTACTTTTTGAAGTCGAGGTTTCCCTTCCAGGACTCGAACGAACAGCACCAAAAATACACACGCCATGCTGCAGTAGGCGTAATCCGTTATAAAGTTGATGTTGGATAGAAAAGGCTGGCGAATCCAATGGGGGTTAGCCAGCTGCAGCCATTTTTGCACGATAAAGAGTATTGCGGATCCCAGAAACAGCGCCGTCCACCGGTAGTTCCATTTCGGCTTTTCATCAGAAGACACCCCCTTTAACCGTTCGGCCATGTATGCACCCAAAAAGAAATAAACGACGTAGGTCATCACGAAGGTCCCGGTTTTATGCATATGAAGCACGTAATAATTCAGCAGATAGAAGGCGATTTGCAGCAGGGCCCCCACGAGTATGGGATGCCGCCGGACCTGCCCTATCTTTTGAAACAAGAGCGATAGGAGAGGAAACAGCACATAAAACTGGGCGATGATGATCATGAAATACAAATGGTCATAGCTGCCGCCTAGCGGCAAGCCTTTAAGAAACTTGCGGAGACCGTCTGAGAATGAAATATGCTGGATATACGACAGATAAGTGGAGTAATACACGGACCAGAACAAGTAAGGCAGCAGAATCCTCTTTAAGCGTTTCCAATAAAAAAGCAGCCAGTTGCCCTGAACGCCGCCGTCATAGCGGTAGAACAGGACGAGCGAGCTCAAAAACAGAAACGCCGGTACGGCAAATTGAGAAGCCGCATTCTTTATAAAATAGAGCGGGTACACGGTGGAATCCATGGACAGAAAGGCTACCGGATAGGATGTCACATGGATGGTGACTACAGCCAAAATAGCAATGCCGCGCAAGAGATCCAAATAGGTGATCCTCTGTTTTTGGGCCAATACTTTGTTCGCCTCCATTGGAACGTTTTCGTATTGCAACATTTGACGAGCCAATGGTTAGATTCGATTTTGCATAAAAACATTCCTTTTTACCAGAAAAATAATCCAACAAAAAAAGGCTTTCCTGACCCTTAGGATCAGAAAAGCCTTTGATATATCTGAGCTCAAGCTCAGCTTCTTACCATCCCCACAGCATCGTGAAGAGCGTACCGAAGATCGTAACCAGTCCGACGAACAACGCATACGCAATGTTAAAGTACAGCGTCTTTTTGTTGTCGGTCTCGCCGATGTGCATGAACAGCACGAGCTGCAGCGACGCCTGGATGAGCGCACACACGATCAGGATCCAGAGTCCGGCGGTCGGGTTGAAATCCCAGAATACAACGCCCAGTCCAACCACTGAAAGGATCAGTGAGAAGATGTATCCGATCACGTGCCGTATTGGAAATAAACGTGCCATATTACATCAGTCCTTTCATGTAGACAAAGCTGAAGATGAAGATCCAGACAACGTCAAGGAAGTGCCAGTACAGCGAGAAGATGAACGATTTGTTCGCCGTCTCATCCGTAAAGCCTTGACGGCCGACCTGAATCAGAATGCCGGCGCCCCAGAGAATACCCATCGTCACGTGAAGACCGTGGGTACCGAGCAGGACGAACAAGCTGGACAGGAACGCGCTCGTTTGCAGCGTGGCGCCTTCGTGAACGTAGTTGACGAACTCGGTGATCTCAATGCCCAGGAAGCCGAGACCCATGAGCAGCGTTATAACGAAGAAGATCATCATCGGTTTCTTCAGACCGAGGCGCATGGCGTGAATGCCAAGGCCGCAGGTGAAACTACTGGTCAGGAGCAGGAACGTCTCCCAAATGACGCCGTTCAGTTCGAACAGCTCTTTCCCCGTCGGGCCGCTCCCCGTCCGGTTCCACAGCGTGAAATAAACGGCGAACAGCGTGGAGAAGAGGGCGATCTCTGCCCCGAGGAAGAGCCAGAACCCGAAGATCTTGTTGCTGTTCTCTTCCGTTCTATACTCGAGTGGCAGTGAATCATTTATTTTCATACGGAATCACCCCGCAATTTCTGTTCAGTGGCGGCAATTTCCTCAGGTGAAATGTGATAGCCATGATCGCGTTCGAAGGAACGCAGAGCCAGCATGACTACGACAGCGATACCCGCAATGATTGCAGGAATGAACCAGCTGAATACCAGGAAAAAGCCTAAGGAAAAA
>NZ_PCZT01000018.1:142485-148652 GCF_002968895.1 Paenibacillus sp. AR247
CATATGAATCGGTTCATAAGGGCCTTCTTCGTAGAGAGGTACCCCGTTGACTTTTGCTTCCCACAGCGCATCCATGGATTTGACGTTAGGTACCTTGGCGAAGTTGTACACCGGCACAGGGCTTGGCGTACTCCATTCCAGCGTACGTGCATCCCATGGATCTCCGTTTTCGTCGCGAGGGCTGTAACGGAAGCTCCAGTAGAAGTTGTAGCACAGAACAACAAATCCGATGGCCAGGATAAAGGCACCGATCGTAGCCACCATATTCAGCGGGCCAAAGCCGGTGTCGGCCGAATACGTGTACATCCGGCGCGTCATACCGCTCAGTCCAAGGAAGAACAGTGGCAGGAAGGCCGTGTTGAAGCCGACGACGATGAGCCAGAAGGCCGTCTTGCCGAGCTTCTCGTTCAGGCGGAAACCGAAAATTTTCGGGAACCAGAAGTACATGCCTGCCAGAACCCCGAAGACGGTACCCGGAATCAACACATAGTGGAAGTGGGCAACCAGGAACATCGTGTTATGGTACTGGTAGTCCGCGCTGGCCATCGCCAGCATGACGCCGGTTACGCCGCCGATCGTAAAGATCGGAATAAAGGCCATCGCGTACAGCATCGGTGTCGTGAACGAGATTTTACCTTTCTGCAAGGTAAAGAGCCAGTTGAATATTTTGACGCCGGTCGGTACGGCAATCGCCATCGTCGTGATGGAGAAGAAGCCGTTGACCATAACGCCCGCGCCCATCGTATAGAAGTGGTGAGCCCATACGATAAAGGACAGGAGCGAGATGACCACCATACTGGCGACCATCGATTTATAACCGTACAAATTCTTTTTCGAGAACGTGGAAATAATATCACTGAATATACCGAAGGCCGGCAAAATAACGATATATACTTCAGGGTGTCCCCATACCCAGAACAGGTTGGCCCAGAGCATATCCATACCGCCGTTCGCCATCGTAAAGAACTGGCTGCCGAAGATGCGGTCGAACATCATCAGGGCAAGGGCAACGGTCAGAACCGGGAATGCGAACAGAATGATAACGTTCGTAATCAGGACGGACCAGGTAAACATCGGCATACGCATCAGTTTCATGCCTGGCGCACGCATTTTCAGAATCGTTACGATAAAGTTGACACCGGTCATCAGCGTACCGATACCGGAAATCTGAAGGGCCAGAGAGTAGAAGTTGTTACCTACGGTCGGGCTGAACTCCAGGCTCGCCAACGGGAAGTATGCGGTCCAGCCGGCATCCGGCGATCCCCCGATGACGAAGGAAATGTTGAACAGCATCGCTCCGAAGAAGAACATCCAGAAGCTGACGGCGTTCAGTCTAGGGAAAGCTACGTCGCGCGCCCCGATTTGCAGCGGAACGACAACGTTCATAAGTCCGATAACGAACGGCATCGCCATGAACAGGATCATGATAACGCCGTGCGTTGTAAAGATTTCGTTATAGTGCTGCGCATCCAGAAACTTCATTTCCGGAGCCGCGAGCTGTGTACGCATCAGCAGGGCGTCGATGCCGCCGCGGAACAGCATGATGAGAGCGGCCAGGATGTACATGACCCCGATCCGCTTATGGTCAACCGTTGTGAGCCATTCGCGCCACAGATAACCCCACTTTTTAAAATAGGTCAGGCCGATCAGAATGGCGAGGGAAACGACGACGATACTGACCATGGCAGCATAGATCATCGGCTCACCGGTTACAAAAAATTCGTCCCATTTCATGCAGATAGGTCTCCTTTCCAGTTGATGTTAGTTTCCATGTTCCATGGACCCCATATCTTCCATATTGCTCATATCCGAATGATCCATCGTTTCCGAGCCGGAATCTTTGTCACTGCTGCCGCTGCCGTGATGTCCTTCGGACATATCCATTTCAGGCGGCGGGTTGAACCCGAGGTGCGTGGAAGAGAAGGATTCCCGTCCAACGTAGGAGGTTTTCAGCAGCGCGTTAAATTTGTCCTCAGTCAATTGAGGCGCGGTTTTCTTCACATCGTCGACCCATTTGCTGAAGTCTCCGGCGCTCATGGACTGTACCTCAAACTCCATCTGCGCATAGCCTTTACCGGAGAAGTTGGAGTTACGTCCCATGAAGGAACCCGGTGTGTCGGCCAGCAGGTGAAGCGTGTTGACCATGTCGCTCATGGCGTACTTCTGTCCGCCAAGCTGCGGTACCCAGAAGCTCGTAATCGGTCCGTAAGAATACAGGCGGAACTCGATCGGCCGGTTTGTAGGAATATTCACATAGTTCACCGTTTCAACGCCTTCTTCAGGATAACTGAAGTGCCATTTCCAGTTGGACGATGCGGCATAGATAACCAGCGGCTTCTGATCCTCGTAACCGGCAGGAACACTTTCCACCGCACTGGTCGTTTTGACCGTGACAACCGATAGAATGGCCACAATGATAACCGGAATCGCAATCCAGGTGAACTCGAGCCATTTGTTACCTTCTATATGAGGCGGGATATAATCGTCACTGGTTTTGCTTGCCCGGTATTTGGTCAGCATGATGATGTACAAGATGTAAACAACAATCAGGACGAAAGCCATCATCAGGATGGAGAAAATAATCGTGCTGGATTGCGTTTTTGCCTGCGGACCTTTCGGATCTAGCACGATGAGTGACGACGAGTCGCATCCGCTAAGCAGCAACATGATGGATACAAATAAACCAGAAAATAACCATCTTTTTTTCTTCACAGTGAGCTCCTTTCTAGCGTTACATGTAGCTGAATTGGTCTAAAAATAATGAACCTTATAGCCATAGCTTAGTAATCCGGGGGAACGAAAACAAATGCAACAAAAGTAATAAATGTAAATCATTTACAGTTATTCTGTGAACATCTTCACATGATTTTTAAAAAAACCTCAAATTGTGCGAAAAATCACTGTAATCGCTGAAAATCGGGGATTTTCATTTTTGTTCAAAATTGCACAAGGCTTTGTCAATGTTGCCAGTTTCGTCACAATTGAAAGGGCTTATCATAAGCCGTTAACCGGATTTCTTCCTGCTGAAACGGCGGCTGAGGCGTCCCAAAAGCCCGCTGTATGGTACAATATGAGGGCTAATGCGGGCAGCAGCCGGCATGTGATCGCGGACAGGCAGATGGGGGAGAAAAAGAAAATGGGTGAACAAAGAGCGGTGTTTTTTGACGTGGACGATACGCTGTATGACCATCTGGAACCGCTGCGGCAGGCGCTCGATCGCTTGATATCGCCGCCGGACGGCTTTCCTTATGAACAAGTATACCACCGGTTCCGGCATTACAGCGACTTGCTGTCGGCCCGGCATGGACATGTGAATGATCCGGCGAATGCGGGGGATCTGGAGGACATGCGCGAGCAGCGGATTCAG
Organism: Paenibacillus sp. AR247; assembly: GCF_002968895.1. Classification (NCBI taxonomy): domain Bacteria; kingdom Bacillati; phylum Bacillota; class Bacilli; order Caryophanales; family Paenibacillaceae; genus Paenibacillus; species Paenibacillus sp. AR247. The sequence goes on from NZ_PCZT01000018.1 coordinate 145,853, forward strand.
CTGGCCCTTGCGGAGTTCGGCATCGACGTGGACCGGGAGCAGGCGGCTGCGATTCAGGCGGCCTATTTGGAGGGGCAGTTCGACATTCGCCTGTTTCCGGGGGCGCAGGAGCTGATCCGGGAGCTCCAGGAGCGCGGCGATGTGGTCGGCGTGATCACCAATGGCCCGAAGGAACATCAAATGAACAAAGTCCGTGCGCTCGGGCTGGACAAGCTTGTGGGCTTGGAACGGGTATTCGTGTCCGGAGCAGTGGGCATCGACAAGCCGGATCCCCGGCTGTTCCGGCATGTCAATGAGGTGACGGCAACGGAGCCTGGGGCAAGCTGGTACATCGGCGACTCCTGGAACAACGACGTCATCGGCGCGTTGGAGGCGGGGTGGACATCTGTCTGGTTTAACCATCGGAAGGTCGAGCCGTTTGCGACCGGACATCAGCCCCATCATATTCTGGGGGGCTACGGGGAGATGAGATCCGTTCTGCTGGGCGGCTAGCGGGTGGTTGGCTGTTTTCATGAAAAAAAGGGTGCCTGCATCCATCGGGGATGTGCAGGCACCCTTTATTTTGGAAATCGATAAGCATGGCTGTCGTGTATCGCGCCTTGAATGGAGCCGAATAACGTTCGCGCGGCGAGGTCATGCCCGTATTTATTCCGGCGGCAGCGGCGGAGTTCCCGGCGGGGCTTCGGTATCGGCCCCTTTGCGTTTGTACAAAATCCGGGAAACGGCGATCCCGGCGACGCCCAGACCGATGAACAGGATCGCCCGCACGGCCAGCGACACGCCCGGCAGGTCGAAGAAGATGACCTTGAGCAGCGTGATCAGCAGGACGATCAGTCCGGCCAGGCGGACCATCGATTTACGCACCATGACGCCGTAAATAATAACGATGATCGCATAGAGCGCGTATTCGGCCGACAGGATCAAATGCTGCAGGTCGAACGATAGATTCCGCGTCAGAACCTGGGTCACTTCCGTCAGGAAGACGATGGACAGCAGCGCGGCGATCCACATCAGGATATCCGGTACTTTCCGCTGCCATTCTTCGGCCATATGTCTGCGGAGGACCGCCGCCAACAGCTGCAGAATGCTCAGTCCCCCAACAAATACAGGATGGCGGACGTGATCTGCTGCATCCGGCTTCTCAGCAGGATGCCGAGGCCGAGCCCCAGGGACGCCTCAATCAGGACAGACAGCGGCAGTGCCTCCCGGCTGACGATTTCAACCAGCCAAATGAGCCATGCGCAGGTCGCGATCGCCATATATTCGTGAGGAACGCGGCCGCTCATCACCCGCCAGAGGGCGATCAGGCTGTAAATGACAGCCCAGATGATCATCATCATCGATTCGGGACCGGGGCCGCCCGCCTGATTGTACAAAGCGTAAATCCACAGCACGACCAGCCCGAAGCCGGTCATGAGCGATACCGTCTCGTCTAAGCGGTGGCGGTACGGACGGACCAGCGAGAGGACGAGCAGCAGGGCGTGCTGCAGGAATACCGCGCCGAGGAAGACATGCCGGCTGCTTTCGAAATCGCCTGCCATGTATAAAATCATCAGCGGCAGATGCAGCACGCCGATGGACACGAAATAAGCGGCGCGGTAAGCAAAGCGGATCGACAGCGCTGTCATCGCCAGGGAAAAGACGAGCTCGAAACCTACGGCGATCCAGGCGTTTGGCTCCGTGGATTTCACAAGGAACGGAATGAGATAACCGCCGACGGTCATAATGATCACGAGCGTCTGGGAGCGGCGTCTTACGGCGGTCCACACCCCCAGGGCGATGGACAAGATATATAATAGGAAAGCTAACCAGGACGGAATCAATTCATATAGATGATGCGCCGCAAAAAAGGTCAGCATGAGCACGGCGACGGAGCCGCCGAGCAGCACCTGCGCCAATCCTTCCCGCTGCGCCCGGACCTGCCGCTCCCCGAAGAAGTACATAGCGCCGGCGGCAACCAGGCCGAGGAGGCAGCGTACCGGCTGCGTCAGATACCCCGCCGACACGGCGGCGATAAAGCCCCACAGGACGCCGAGCAGCAGCACGACGATAAACACGCGCGGCAGCCACACCCGGGCGATGGCATGCTCCCAGTCCACGGGCGGCTTCGGCGGCTTGGGCGGCCGCTGGGCCTGCGGCCCGGCGGGACGGGGCTGGCCAAAGTACGGCCCTTGGCCCGGCTGGCCTTGGTGCGGGCCCGCCTGCGCCGGGTAACCTGCGGTTCCCGGCTGGCCCGGATACGGCCCCATATCGGGACCTCCAGGGTACCCCGGCACTCCCGGCCGCCCAGGCATCGGCTGCTGGCCTGGATGCCCCTGGTAAGGATGTACCCCAGGCGGGTTCGGGTATACAGCGCCCGGTGACTGCGGCGCCGCGTAGGGAGCCTGAGGCGGAACCTGCGGCTGCACCGGCCGCTGGGCATTGGCTCCCGGGTTCACCGGCTGCTGCCGAGGATCGCCCACACCCGGCCTCTCCCGTCTAAGTTCGTTCAGCTCCAGCTCCATCGCTTTCATTTTCGCTTCGAGCTGCTCAATCCTTCTTTCCAAATCCAATAGCTGTTCACCCCTAAAAATTCCATAATTATGTATTTAACCGAGATGGTACTAATATAACACATCTCGGCTGGAACAAGAGCCATAATATGGGTGGACATGGGTAAACAGGACGGCATTCCACAAGCTTAAGGCTTGGTGGCTTGGATGACAGCCGAAACAATGTAATCCTCAATATTCGATCCTTGGACCCAATCCTTAATAAAAGCTTTGGACTCATCCTTAGGTTCAACGCTAATGTTTGTAAA
>NZ_PCZT01000018.1:148752-157463 GCF_002968895.1 Paenibacillus sp. AR247
CCCCTGAAATGCAGCCTGAATACAACTCATCCAGGTCGTTTTTGATCTCAGGAGGTAAATCTGCTGTAGTAACGATATCCGAAATGGCCAGCCGGCCTCCGCTTTTTAGCACCCGAAAAGAATCGTGAAACACCTGCTGTTTATCTGGAGATAAATTGACCACGCAGTTCGAAATAATAGCATCAACCGTGTGATCGGCTACGGGAAGATGCTCAATTTCTCCCAGACGGAAATCGGTGTTCTTGAAATTGCCTTTCACTGCATTGCTGCGTGCACGGCTGACCATTTCGGGGGTCATGTCGACGCCGATGACTTTACCCGTATCTCCTACCTGGCGCGATGCCAGAAAACAGTCAAATCCGCCGCCGCTTCCTAAATCCAGTACGACTTCACCAGCCTTTAAAGAAGCAATCGCCTGCGGGTTACCGCATCCCAAACCAAGGTTTGCGCCTTCAGGTGCCGCGTTTAATTCGTCATCAGAGTAACCTAATCGGCTCGAGATCGAATTAAAATCGGAAGGCGTGCTGCAGCAGCTGGCTTGACTGTTGTCCGGTTGGCAGCAAGATCCAGCATTCATCTCGGCAACGGCAATCTGCTTATATCGGCTTCGCACGTTTTGGCGGATTTCATCATTCGTTAACTTTGACATGGATAACACTCCTTAGAATGGGTTTGGATTCGATCAATGGTCAGCAATACTTTAGCAGCAAGCCTGAATGGGTGGAGAGCAGCAAGGAACTGACTTCGCTTTACGGACAGAGTCCAGGAACTTATACCGACCCATTTTTGGTTTTTCTGTGGACCATTTCCAAGCTAGCCGAGCCGTTTTTTGCACTTGTTGTTCGTTCATTTTCATCAGGTACTCGGCGGTGTAAAAGTGATCGTACATCGAAGGACCTCCTTAAATGGTTGTGTATGTTGAATGACCCGCTGCGGGAGCAGCAAAGCCATCTGACATCAGATCAAAGGATTATACATGGGAATTAATTGCAAATTGCAAGTATTGAAGGGTAAAAAAATTACCCTAACATCGGCTTGCAGCAATAATCGGATTTGGCCATCGCTTCATTCATCAATTTTATGGACCGGAGAACGGTCTCTTTCTCAAACTCGGTCATAAAAGAAAATACATCATCCAGATAAGCGTTCATTTGATGGTCGATGGTGGCGGCGACGTATTTGCCTTCAACCGTTAGAGCGAGCGTCGAAACCCGGCGATCTGTAGGATCAGGCGTCTTTTTGATCAGGTTCATTTTAATCAGGGATTGTATTTGGCGGCTGAATGTTGTGATATCGGTGCCTAATGTTTCCGCGATCTGTTGGATCGATGGATGATGCTGACGGTCGACCTCGAACAAAATGTGGCTTTGAACCGGTGTGAGATCGTGCCCACCCACGGTACAGCAATTTTTATTAAGTAAGCCAAAGCGGCGGGTCATGATCTGGAATAGTTCGCGAGTGCTTTCCATTACGTTTTTTTCACCTCGTGATTCATTTATACTGTATTTATTTGCATGATGCAAATGTTTTTTTGGATACAGATGAATTTCTATGGATTTGATTTTTATTTCTCATCATCATATCATATAATCATTCGCTTATATATCACTAAAAGGAGGGACCCTTATGGAACAAATTCGCGAAATGGCGGATAAGCTAAAGCTGCTCAGCGATAACACCCGCCTTACCATATTATCCTTACTTAAGGACCGGGAATTTTGTGTTTGTGAGCTTGTTGAGATCCTGGAGGTCTCCCAGCCTGCGGTAAGCCAGCACTTAAGAAAGCTGAAATCTCAGGGACTGGTGAAGGAAAGTAAGCGCGGACAATGGGTGTACTACTCCTTAAAGGTAGAGGATAAACCATATATTCAAGCTGTATTGGAACTCACGCCCGATTCCCAAACGATATTATCCGCATTAAACAAACAGCATTTAACTTCCGTGTGCAAGTAAGTTTTCTTTTGTTGATCATATAAGCACATAGTTATATAATGATTTGCGAATGTTTACAAACAAGATCAGCGACAGTTCGCACGGAGGTTGAAATGGTAACCGTTGTATTGGCTTGCGTCATATTTTTGATCACATTAATACTCGTCATCTGGCAGCCCAAAAACCTGTCTATCGGGTGGTCAGCTTGCGGAGGCGCTGTTCTTGCTCTGCTCGTTGGAGTGGTTCGATTCCAAGACGTTTGGGATGTCACGCAAATCGTCTGGAATGCTACGCTCGCTTTTGTAGCCATCATCCTTATTTCTCTGATTCTGGACAGCATCGGATTTTTCGAGTGGGCTGCGCTGCATATGGCAAGGGCTGCTCGCGGCAGCGGTCTGCGGATGTTTATTTATGTCTCGTTCCTCGGTGCCGTTGTGGCTGCATTTTTTGCAAATGACGGTGCCGCGCTGATCCTAACGCCGATCGTTCTCGCGATGATGCGGGCGCTCAGATTCGATGAAAAGAAGGTGTTCCCGTTCATCATCGCCAGCGGGTTTATTGCAGATACGACCTCACTGCCGTTGGTTGTCAGCAACCTCGTAAATATCGTGTCTGCTGACTTCTTCGGTATTTCCTTCATGGAATACGCCGGCCATATGATCATCCCGGATTTATTTGCTCTAGGAGCCAGCATCATCGTTCTCTACCTGTTCTTCCGAAAGAGCATCCCCGCGAGGTTTGATGCCGCCGATCTAAGGAACCCGGAGGATGCGATCAAGGATCGTGCAATGTTCAGATTATCCTGGGTTGTGCTTGCCATTCTGCTGGCCGGATACTTTGCGAGCGAATTTTTAAATATACCGGTATCTATCGTCGCTGGTGTCATCGCGATCTTCTTTTTGCTTATGGCAAGAAAAAGTCCAATCGTTCCGGTCAAGGATGTGGTTAAGGGGGCCCCGTGGGCCATCGTCTTTTTCTCCATTGGCATGTATGTGGTGGTGTATGGCTTGCGGAATGCCGGGCTGACGGACTTATTGGCTCAAGTCATTCAGTCGGCAGCTGATCAGGGATTGTTTGCGGCAACGATCTCGATGGGTTTTTTATCTGCTGTGCTATCATCTGTAATGAACAATTTGCCCACCGTCATGATTGATGCCTTGGCCATACAATCAACCCACACCACCGATGCCATCAAAGAGGCTCTGGCGTATGCCAATGTCATCGGTTCCGACTTAGGACCAAAGATGACTCCCATTGGATCACTGGCGACGCTCCTATGGCTTCATGTGCTGTCCGCCAAAGGGGTCAAAATCTCCTGGGGGACGTATTTTAGAACCGGCGTCATCCTGACGATTCCTACCCTTTTGGTTACGCTGCTGGGCCTGTATTTGTGGTTGGCGATTTTATAATTTTCATATCAAGGAGACACGCTCATATGAACAAGAAAACAATTTACTTTTTGTGCACAGGCAATTCCTGCCGGAGTCAAATGGCTGAAGGCTGGGCGAAAAAATACCTCGGTGACGACTGGAATGTGCACAGTGCGGGCATCGAAGCTCACGGGCTCAATCCCAATGCCGTCAAAGCCATGGAAGAAGCAGGGATTGATATTTCCGGTCAAACCTCTAATATCATTGATCCCACACTCCTTAATGAGGCCGATTTCGTAGTGACCCTCTGCGGCGATGCAGCGGACAAATGCCCCGTCACACCGCCGCAAGTCAGACGTGAGCATTGGGGATTTGACGATCCGGCGAAAGCCCAGGGTACAGACGAAGAGAAGTGGGCCGTATTTCAACGTGTACGTGATCAGATCGGCGAAAGAATCGAGCGATTTGCCAAAACGGGGAAATAGAAACAGCGGATAGCTGGAAATGAAATAGCGACAGTCCGGGGGTTTTTTTGTCCCAAGACTGTCGCTATTTATTTTGAATTGCCATGTATGTCTAGAGAAGCGTTCGCCACATTTATAAGTTTAGAACTGCGGCCAGCCGGCTCAGCTGTGTCCCGACTCGGCCGCGGCTTCTTTGCTGGTGAGCACTCCCTTTTTCAAAAACCAGGTGATAATAAAGGAGACCAGGATAAACACGAACGCGATGCCGAACAAGTTTTGGAACGCGTCCACAAAGACGGTCTGCACCTTCAGCAGCAGGTCCGGTGCCAGATTTGCCGGGATGCCTCCCGTAGCCAGGTGCTCTGCGCTTCCTTCAGGAAGCTGTCCGGCAATGGAGGAGACGCCATCCTTGATATGCTTGGCAAGCAGGCTTCCGAAGACGCTGAGGCCGATCGTCGTGCCGAGCGATTGGATCAGCTGCACGGTGCCGAGCGCAATGCCGCTGTTCTCTTTGGAAACCGATTCCTGCACGATCAGATTGTCGCCGCCGAACAGGGCGCCGAGGCCGAGGCCCAGAATAAAGAAGGAAGCGACGATGTACACCACGGACGTGTGAATGCCGAGCTGCGTCAGCAGATAGATGCCGATGACCGGCAGGATAAAGCAAGTGATAAACAGATTGCGGTATGGAACCCGGGTGATTAAAAATCCGTTAACGATGCTCGACGGAATGGCGCCGGCCATAAACGCCAGCATGAGGTACCCGGATTGCGTCGGTGTCAGCCCCATCACATTTTGGGCAAAGTACGGGAAGGTGGCGATGCCGCCCATCAGGCCCAGCATGAGAATAAAGACCAGCAGCGACAGCACGACTACATTGCGGTTACGGAACAAATGCAGCGGGATAATCGGCTCCCTGACCTTCGTCTCGATCCAGATAAACAGACCGAGCAGCAAGGCGCCGATAACCAGCAGCCCGATAATCGTTGGCGAAGACCAGGCCAGACCCTGGTTATCGATGAGAACCGGTGACATAAGCAGGGACAGCAGGCTTAAGGTAAGCACCGATGAACCAAGCCAGTCGATCGGCTTTTTCTCGTCTCCGCGCGATTCCCGCATGCCGATTCCGAGCACCAGGGCGGCGATCAGGCCAACCGGAATGTTGATCAGGAACACCCAGTGCCAGTTGACGTGACCGACCAAATATCCGCCCACCGTCGGACCCAGCAGCTGGGGAATGATCATCATGGGGCCGAACAGGCTCTGGATTTTGGCGCGTTTCTCCAGCGGGTACGAATCTCCGATGATGGCTAAGGCGATCGGCATGAGCCCCCCGGCCCCAATGCCCTGAATGCCCCGGCCGATGAGCAGCAACGTCATCGATGGGGCAGGCCGCACACGATCGATCCTGCGATAAAGAGCGCCATGCAGCTTAAATAAACGACTTTCCGGCCGTAAATGTCGGCCAGCTTGCCGAGGATCGGCATAAAAATGGTCGCAGCCAGCATGTAAATGCCGGCGACCCAGCCGTACAGCGCCAGGCCGTGCAAATCGCGGATGATGGTAGGCATCGCCGTGGACACGACGGTTTCGTCCAGCTCTGCAAAAATCAGACCGATCATCAGTCCGATCAAAATCAGCGTGTTTCGATTTGATTTCACTCCAAACTCCCTCATTTCTCTATTGCTTTTTTGGAATGAAACCAAAATACACGATGTTTATGAACTGAATATGAACGAACCGGAAAACAAGTGAAAATAAAATACGCAACGTCGGGTCTCCATTATCCGCCGTACTTTTACGTTACCCCAGCGCTTTAATGTGCTCCGCATCCAGCATCGAGTCGGCAAACCAATTCGGGTAGAGCGGGCGCGGCTGTGTGGCTTGATCCAGCAGCAGCATCTCCTCAGCCGTCAGCTCCAGGTCGATGGCTTTCAAATTGTCCTCCAGCTGGCTCATTTTGCTGGCGCCCACGAGGACGCTGCTGACGCCGGTTTTGGACAGCAGCCAGGCAAGCGATACCTGTGCAGCCGTCACGCCATGCGCATCGGCGATGCTGTGAACGTGGTCCAGCACGGCAACCCCCCATTCCTTGTCGAACGGAATGATGTAAAAGCCACTCAGCCGTCCGTCCGGATTCTGCAAATTGCTGTGGGAATACTTGCCGCTTAGAAATCCGCCGGCCAGCGGGCTCCATACCGTCAGCCCGACGCCTGCGTCCTTCATGAACGGCAGGATATCGTACTCGACGTCCCTGCCGACCAGGGAATAATACATCTGTCCGCTAATGAAGGTGGCCCAGCCCCGTTCGCGCTGGATTTGCACCGCCTTGGCCGCCAGCCAGGCCGGCCAGTTGGAGAAGCCGATATAGCGGACTTTTCCCTGCCGGACCAGGTCGTTGAGCGCTTCGAGCGTTTCTTCCAGCGGCGTGAAGGGATCCGTCTTGTGAACGATGTACAAATCGATGTAATCGGTGCCGAGGCGTTTCAAGCTCGCCTCTGCGGCGGCAAACAAATGCTTGCGGGACAAGCCCGACTGAACAAGCGCAGGGCCCGCACGGAAGCCGCCTTTGGTGGCAATGACCACTTCCTGCCGGCGGGACCCGAGCAGTTGCCCCAGCATTTCCTCACTTTGCCCGTCGGCATAACCATCCGCAGTATCGAAGAAATTGATGCCTGCCGCCAGCGCCTCGTCCACCAGCTGCCGGGCAGCTGATGGGCCTACCTTATAGACGCTTGGGAGGTTTCCCGTGCCAAAAGTCATTGCTCCGAATGCCAGTTTGGACACGATCAGTCCCGAGTTTCCGAGTCTTGCATATTTCATGCTTTAACGCCTCCATTCATGTTATAGAGTTGGTGCCCTTCTTGAACCCAAGTATACGGGGAATCCGGGGACGGTTTCTTGAACCGGTTGATCGTCTTTTTTGAACAAAATGCTCATTTGGGCCGAAGTACCCTTTGTCAGGGAAGGAAGCAGCGTTTAGAATGGAAAAAAAGCGTTTCATTTGCATCCAGGCGGCAGGGAGGAGAACGCATTGCCGATACGGCCAGCATTGGGAAAGGGTGAAAACAGGATCGTGGAGAAGCCGGAGTATACGTTGTCCAGTTTGGAGCAAGTCCCCCCGCAGGAAGCCTTTGAGCCGGTATTAACGGGGCACCTCATGGTCATTCACCGTACCAAGGAGCCGGTCCGCGTGTTTGAGCGGTCCGACGGATACAGCGGGGAAGGGGTGGCCTGGCCTGGACATATCAACGTATTTTCTGCAGGCGACATGTCATTGTGCCGGTGGGACAGGGAGCTGGATTTCTACCGTCTCGACCTGAGCCCTGACCTGGTCCAAAAGGTAGCCGGTGAGCTGGAGCTCCCAGGAGGAGCCAGGCAGATCGATTTCGCGACGCAGATCCGGCTGCAGGATGAACGGCTCGTCCAGCTGGTCCGCTGGCTCCACGAAGAGCAGCAGAGCGGGGGGGATGGGGCGGCAGGCTCTACTCGGATTCCTTGATGCGCATGCTCACCGTCCATATGCTCGACCGCTACGGTTCAGGCACCAAAGCCGGGAGCCGGGCGGCCCTTCAGAAGCTGGACAAAAATCAGCTGGATCAAGCGCTGCAGTACATCGATGCGTTTCTGGACCAGGATATCTCTCTCGAAGACCTGGCTGCAGCCGCCCATATCAGCTCGTCCCATCTGGTGAGGCTGTTTAAACAGACCACAGGCCTGCCGCCGCACCAGTATATTATCCGGGAGCGGATCCGCAGGTCACAGCAGCTGCTGCTGTCCGGTCTTCCCGTTCACGAAGTGGCGGCAGTGCTTAACTTCAGCGACCAAAGCCATTTTCACCGGCATTTCAAGCGGGTGCTCGGCGTTACGCCGCGCCAATTCGTCCTTGGTTCCCGCTAGGGCAGGAGCAGACTTGGCCGATATATACAAAAAAATAGAGGCATTTCGCCTCTATTTCAGAACATTTTCGCCAGTGAAATCAATCCCGTAATCGTAATAATGTTAAACAGCGTGGAAATCAGGACGGTTTGCGCCGCAAAATCCGGCTCGTTGTTGTACTCTTCCGCCAAAATCGACGTGTTGACCCCGGTGGCATGCCGGATGCGATGAGCAGCGCCTGGGCCGGAATTCCCTTCATTCCGAGCGCAAACACGAGCGTTACGCCGATGACCGGGCCGATGATAAGGCGGAGGAACAGGCTGATATATACATCCACACGGTACAGTTTGAGCGGATACTTGACGATCTGGGCCCCTAGCGTCAGCAGGGCGACGGCCACCACGACGATCAGCCGGGTCGACGGTGCTTCCTTCAGGGCGGAAATGAGCGATCTTCCGGCTTCGACGTGAAGATGCTCGTCCCCGGGCTTGGCGCCGAAGGCGTTGACGACAACATCAAACGGCTTCACATCTTCAGCCGTCAGGTCAAACACATCTTTCTCCAGAACGCTGACGTTCCCTGTAACGCGGCCTGCATCACGAACGATCGCCGTCACCTGGTGTCCGCGGTTCAACGCTTCCTCTACAATAAGGCGTCCAGCCTTGCCGCTGGCTCCAATAACTCCAATATTCATAAAAAAGTTCCCTCCTGGTTATCATGTTCTTTCCTGTAACTATTGTAGTTACATGTTGGGCGAATGTCAAATCAAAAAGGACGGCAAACCTTCGATACGAAAAAAACACGCCCCTCTTCCGGGTCGGGAGTCGGGGCGTGCGTTACATTTCATGCGCTTCGATGTCTTGGATGATGTCCTGGAGCTTAACGGCAGCGAGCACGTTCTCCATCGCTTTCTGGGCGCTGGTGAACAGCGGGACGATCACTCCCTGGATGTTGCGGCCCACTGTGCAATCCGGGTTGGGAGAATCATGGACGCCGAACAGGCCGTTCTCCTCCACGACGTTAACCGCATTATAAATGTCCAGCAGCGTTATATCACTAGGATTCC
>NZ_PCZT01000018.1:157563-173092 GCF_002968895.1 Paenibacillus sp. AR247
TCGACTGCTGGGCGATAGGTGAGCGGCTGCGATACGAACAGGGGCGAGCGGGGCATGCACGGCATGCAGCACGATTCCGAGCACGAGCGCATACGGGACCGGCATTTTCAGAAAACCGATAATCATGCTGCGGTAATTGCCTTTCAGCTTGGCGCCCTGGATCGATATGACTCCGTAAGTGAACGTCAGGAGGCTCTGCAGCGACATGATCAGCGCCTGCATGGAGCTGGCGAGGGGGTCCCCCTTGAACACCAGGGCATTGATCGGCATCCCGTAGTTGCCCGAGTTGTCCAGCATGATGCTGTTGTTGAACGCTGCGCGCATGCTTTTGGTGAATTTCAGCGGGCGGGCGAGCACGGTTCCTATCACGTATAGAATGAATACATATAATGCGTAAAAGAGTGTCACATTCCTGAGCAGCTCGCCCGACATATCCGAATGATACATGCTCATAAAGACGGCGGCAGGGGTTATGCAGTAAAAATTGATTTTGGCCAGTGTGTACAAATCCAGGCGGAACACGCGCTGCATCCATGAACCGATTCCAATCAGCACAAAGACGGGCAGCACCACTTCCAGAAGTATGTCTCCAATCATAGCTCAGCTTCCTTTTTCGAGATCATTGTCATGATGTATTTGAAACCAACCTCTTCATTATAGCACCGTACCTGGAGCCGTGATGAAAAAAATAGGGAGGAACCGAGGGGCGGGGGGCGCACCTTGCCATGGCGTATCCCAAAAACAAACAGATGGTTGGAGAAAACGTTTTAATATGGAAAACCCTTCATTTTGATGCAGAAAAACCGAAATATACAACAAGGAATGCAAGGAGTTACCAAGCCTAAAGCCCGCAACGGTCAAGATGGGAACGTTCCCGTCCTGGATAACCGATACAGGAAGCCGCAGGCGGCAAGCACTTTCGGCAGTTTATATGCCGACACTCAAGATGAGTATGCACCCCCTTACTTCGCGCCGGCAAGCCATACCGGCTTCAGTTCCTGCAGAAGTGCTGCTCCAAGGGAGGTATGATTGGGAATGAGTCCATACACGACAAACTCGAGCCTGGTTAAAGAAAGGGAACTTTACACGGATGGGGATTCCCTCCAGTCCGCCAAGACCCGAATTTGGAGTGAATTATCCAGGAGTCATATGAATCTGGCGATCCTGCTCAAAGAGGAGGGACAGCTGCAGCCGGCACTGATTCTCGCCCATATGGCGGCGAAAACCAAGCTGAAGGAGATCGCTCTGCATCTTAGGCTCGATGTCCCTCCGGATTGCATGCCCTACGAGGATTTAATTGGCCGGGCGCGGGAAATCGCATTAATCGATTTGGAGACGGAGCTGTTCCTGAACACGCTCAGCTATATTGCCGAGCCGGAAAATATGTCGCTCCTCAAAGATGTGCATGCCGAGCATGTGGACATGATGTTGGAACGGGTTCGCGCCCTTTTGGAGGAGATAAGCTGGAAGGCCGCTCCTTCGATGATGGAATCGAAATAAGCGTGAAACTGCCTTTTCCGGTAAATAAAAGAGACGGTCCCAAGAAAGGGGATCGTCTCTTTTGTCAATACATCTATTTATTTGGCTTCGCCCACAACGGTGAACCGTTCGTTCCGATGCTGCGGATGCTCGATTTCATCAAGGACGGCAATGGCGTAGTCCGCGTAGCTGATATAGCTGCTGCCGGCAGAGTTGACGAGAAGCTGGTCCTTTCCGGCCTGGTAGGAGCCGGTTCTTGCCCCTTCGGGATCAAAAAAGGCCGACGGACTGATAAAGGTCCACTGAATCCCGCTGGACTGCTGCAGATCCTCGAGGTTTTTGCCCTGATTGGATGCCGTAGCGAAGTATTCCTTCGGAAAATCTGGCGTATCCATGACGCGGGTGGTCTGTGCTTCGTCGACAAACAGGCTGCCTGCGCCTCCCACGCGATCAGCCGGGTCGACAATCCGCCTTGCTGAGCATGCCTGTAATTCTCCGGATAACGACCGGGTTCGTGTTGACGCTTGAAGCTATAAAAATCAGACGTATTGGTACTCGTCTTGTTGATTTCCAGAATCGAAAGGATATGAATAGCCACGGAAAACCGGCTGCTGATATTCATGGATTATGCCTCCTTGCCGCCGCCCTGTACTGGGAGTAATAAGATTATTTTATCATAAAAGGCGTTCTGCTGCGCAGCATGGCCCGAAGGCGTCAGAAAGTTTTCAGAAGGGATGGCGCAATCCGCGAATCCTTGGCCAAGGGGCTGGAATATAATGTATTGAAAAGGGAGGAATGCTCGGCTACACTATGGTTGCATCATTCAATGATAACGCTTCATGACAGATCCGGCAGACGCACGAAAGGCTCTAACCTTCCAAGGTTCCAGCTACTTTAGAGAGATGGGGTTGTTGGCTATGGGGCTTTACCTGTTTCTTTACCTGTTATTTGTTATCGGCATCCTTTCCGGGATTGTTTTGTTCCGCAAAAATCGGGTCCCTCGCAGCGATGGCGCAGGGCGGCAGGTGGGGGCTAAGCTCTCCGTGATCATTCCGGCGCGGAATGAGGAGAGGAATCTGGCCTTTCTCCTGGAATCGCTCCGGGCTCAAAGCTTGCAGCCCCATGAGATCATTGTCGTCGACGACGGCTCGCAGGACCGGACCCGGGACGTCGCCGCGGGCTTCGGGGTGACCATCGTGCAGAATCCGCCGCTTCCTCCCGGATGGACGGGAAAAACATGGGCCGTGTGGAACGGCTATCTTCATGCTTCCGGGGATACGTTCGTTTTTCTGGATGCCGACATCCGCTTGTCACCGCATGCGCTGGATTCGCTTCTGCAGCTTCGCTCCCGTACCGGTGGCGTCATTTCCGTCGTCCCCTTTCACCACACCGAGAAATTTTACGAACGCCTTGCACTCATTCCGAATATTTTGGGCGTATTTGCGTTTACCTCCCCTTTTGAACGCCGCAATCTCCGGAAAGGACTTTACGGCTCCTGCATTTTGACAACAAGGCAAGATTATGAGCAGGTCGGCGGCCACAGCAGCATCCGGTCGGAAATACTGGATGATTTAAACCTGGGCGCCAAGTACATGGAAGCCGGAATCGACGTAACGAACTTTATCGGCCGGGGGATGGTATCGTTCCGCATGTACCCGCATGGTATTAAGAGCGAGCTGCAGGGATTCGGCAAAGGGGCGGTGCTGAGCACGGCCAAGCTTAGTCCATGGACGATCGTGCTGATTGCGCTCTGGTTTATCGGATTGGTCTGCTCCGCAGGAGCGTTCTTTCTATGGAACACGCCATGGGGAATCCCCTTGCTCGCGGGCTACTTGCTGTATATGGCGCACATCGGCTATCTGATCAAAAATGTAGGCAAATTCGGCTTCGTGATGCCTGTTCTTCATATTTTATCCACGATCTTTTTCCTGGTGGTGATGCTGTATTCCGCTTATCAGGTCATGTTTCTGGGGCATGTCATGTGGAAGGACAGGGCCGTGGATGTTGGGGGTCATAGGGAACCATGATGATTCTGCTGCTGACGGCTGTGGAATTTCTGTGCGGCTCGCTGATGTTCTCGTATTGGCTGGGCCGGGCGGCGCACAAGGATTTGAAGGCGGTGGGAGACGGGAACCCGGGTGCGTTCAACCTCTGGAGCGCTGCGGGGTATAAGCTGGGTCTGGCGGGGGTAGCGCTGGACTTTTTGAAGGGATATGTGCCCCTGGTATGGATCGTTGGGAGCGGCACTGTGCACGGGTATGGTATGGTGGCTGTCGCCGCGGCCCCGGTTGCGGGGCATGCCTTCTCGCCGTTTCTGAAATTCAAGGGAGGCAAGGCAATCGCCGTCACCTTCGGGGTATGGAGCGCCTTGACCCAGTTTGAGGTATCGCTGGTGCTGGCCGTCATTCTGGCGCTGCTGCTGATCGCCTCCAAGCTGATGAGCCGGCGGCCCTTATCCACGGAAGCGAGCGGCTTCCAGGTGGTGGCCGGCTTCATGCTCGTCTCCGTCTATCTGATCGCCCGGGGCTTCCCGGGGCCATATTTGTGCATATGGCTTGTAAATCTGCTGATTCTCGTCTATACGAATAAAAGGAAGCTGGAAGTATTTTTAAAAAGGTACAGCGGGCGGCGAGGAAATTAACATTGCGCGCTGCCTATGCTGGGTAAATTGAAACGCGGGTGGGCAGGAGGCAAGGGCGGACGCTAAATGCGGGCTTGCCTCTTAGGCAGCGGCATCGAGCTTTCGCATCTGCGGCTCAGGCTTAAGCCTGGAGGTCAAAGCGGCTGGTCTCCCGCGCCTTTTTCACTGAGCACCTGCTCCACTTTGGTGATATGGGCCTCCATCCGGGCCAGGGCCTCCTTGGCATCCTGGGTCCGGATCGCCTCGTAGATGGACGCATGCTCCTGCAGCAGCCGCTCGGCGGAGGAGCGCTCGGCATAGAACCACAAGGCGCGCATATCCTTCATGTTTTCATGCAGCTTGTTCGATAACGATTCCATCAAATCCAGCAGCAGCGGATTATGCGTGGCCGCGGCGATTTGCTGATGGAATTTTACGTCCGCCTGCTCGCTGATCTGCTCATCGGCCGCGTTCTCCATTTCGCGCAGTATTTCCTCAAAAGCCGCCAGATCCGCCTCACTGCGGTTCGATGCGGCAACGGAGGCGCAGCCCGTCTCCAGCACGCGCCGGACCTCGAGCAGATGGCGCAGCGAAGCCGCGCGTCCCTCCCACAGGTCCGCGTAGAGCTGTCCGGGATGTACCGGCAGCGGATCGGCGGGAGGTGTACGCACAAACGTGCCTCCGCCGAAGCGAGCCCTCGTCCATCTGCCGCTTCAAATCATTCATTACCCACTCATATTGTTTCAACGGCCGCTGCGGATTCATCGTTCAAGCGTCCCTCCGTTTAAAGTTTTTACTAGTCATTCCTTGATCTAAGGGGAATAATTGTGTCTAAAATGTGACTTTCTTGAATTCAATCTATATAGATTCATTTATTTTAGTGTATACTTGATCACAATAAAAGTCATCAGATGACCTGACTAATTTCTTCGCACTGATATCGATTATGGAATGTAAAGGAGTGTTTTCCTTGCTGCAGGAAGACGTAAAACGCGAGCTTGTCGCCATTTTGGGCAGCTCTTATGTAAAGGATGATCCCCAGTCGCTGGTCACGCATTCGTATGACGGCACGCCGATGCTGCAATCGCTGCCGGATGCGGTCGTATACCCGGAAAATACCAGCCAGGTCTCCGAAGTCATGAAGGTGCTGAGCCGGCATAAAATCCCTGTCGTCGGCCGGGGTTCGGGAACGAACCTGTGCGGCGGCACGGTGCCCGTTCAAGGCGGCGTCGTCATGGTCATGCACCGGATGAACCGGATCCTCGAGATCGATATGGAAAATTTAACGGCGATCGTTCAGCCGGGGCTAAATACGAAACAGTTCATTACGCACGTGGAGGAGCTCGGCCTGTTCTACCCGCCGGACCCGAGCAGCATGTCGATCTCGACCCTCGGCGGCAATATCGCCGAATGCTCGGGCGGCCTGCGCGGGCTGAAATACGGAACGACCAAGGATTATGTAATCGGGCTGGAGGCCGTCCTGGCGAGCGGCGACATCATTCGAACCGGCGGCAAGCTGATGAAGGATGTGGCCGGTTACGATCTGACGAAGCTGCTGGTCGGTTCGGAGGGAACGCTGGCCATCATCACGGAGGCAACGCTGAAGCTGATTCCGCCGCCGAAGTACAAGAAGACGATGCTGGCGATGTACAAGGATTTGTACGGCGCGGCCCGTACGGTATCCAAAATCATCGAGAACCGGATCATTCCGGCTACCCTGGAAATTCTCGACCGCTCCACGATCCGGGTCGTGGACGATTATGCGAAGCTGGGGCTGCCGCTCGACATGGAAGCGATCCTGCTGATCGAACAGGACGGCGACATGGAAACCGTGGAGCGGGATATTGCGCTTATCACGGACATCTGCCGAAGCGAGCAAGCCGATCAGGTGAGCATCGCGGCGAGCGCGGAGGAGGCCGAGAGGCTGCTGACCGCCCGGCGCAGCGCGTTTACCGCGCTGGCAAGACTGAAGCCGACGACGATTCTTGAGGACGCGACGGTGCCGCGTTCCAAGATTGCGGATATGGTGCTTGAGATCAACCGCATCGCGAAGAAATATGACGTCCAGATCTGCACCTTCGGCCATGCGGGAGACGGCAACCTTCATCCGACGGCAACGACCGATGCGCGCAATCAGGAGGAAATTCACCGGGTGGACGAAGCGTTCGAGGAAATCTTCGAAGCAGCGATCCGGCTCGGGGGAACGATTACCGGCGAGCACGGGGTCGGATTGGTTAAATCGCCGTTCCTCGAATGGAAAGTCGGGGCAGCGGGGATGGAAGTCATGAAGGCGATCAAGCAGTCCTTTGATCCGCATAACCTGCTGAATCCGGGGAAAATGTTCGCAAAAGAAACGAGAAAACGGGTGGTGATCGATCGTGGGTAACGCGGTGAACGTGAAGGAGCGGGCGAATCCGCTCGCCGAGACGCTCCGGCTGCGCCTCGATGAGGACCAGCTGACAAACTGCATGCGCTGCGGCTTCTGCCTTCCGGCGTGTCCAACCTTTGCCGAGACAGGCATCGAGGCCGAGTCGCCGCGAGGCCGGATTGCCCTGATGAAGGCCGTCGCGGACGGCATTATGGAGCCGGATGGGGCGTTCGAGGAGCAGATGAACCACTGCCTCGGCTGCCGCGCCTGCGAGCCGGCCTGTCCGGCGGGCGTCAAATACGGGCAGCTTATTGAACAGGCAAGGGACGCGATCGAGGATCACAAGCAGCATAAACCGCTGGTGAAGGCTGCCCGTCATGCGGCGTTCAAAACGGTTTTTCCGCATCAGAAGCGGATGAAGCTCGTGGGCCGAGGCCTCGAGCTGTACCAGAAGTCGGGGCTGCGGAAGGTAGCGCGTTCCGCCGGCATCATGAAGCTGTTTCCGAAGCATATCAGCGATATGGAGAAAATTTTGCCCGAAGCTTCGGGCAAGGGCGTGCTGGAGAAGATCGGCGCGTATCATCCGGCAAAAGGCGAGAAAATCGCAACTGCAGCGCTCTTCCGAGGCTGCATTATGGATGTGCTGTTCACGGACACGAATATTCATACCGTGGATCTGCTTACCGCAGCCGGCTTCGATGTAGTGATTCCGGCGGCACAGAACTGCTGCGGCGCCCTGCATGCGCACAGCGGCGAGGCGGAAGGAGCGCGGGAGCTCGCCCGCGGCAACATCCGCGCCTTCAAGGAGGCGAATGTGGACTATATCGTCTCCAATGCGGGCGGCTGTGGGGCGATCCTGACCGAATACGACCATCTGCTGCATGAAGATCCGCAGTGGCGGGAGGATGCAGCCTGGTTCGCCGGGCGTGTCGTCGACGTCAGCGAGCTGCTTGTCCGTGCGGGCCGAAGCTTAAACTTCGGCGTTCCTTCGGCAGGACCTGCTCCAGAAGGGGACCCGAAGGTGAGAATCACCTATCAGGATTCCTGCCATCTGCGCAACGTGATGAAATCGGCGGACGCCCCCGCGTTTTAATGCGCCAAGTGGAGGGCGCCGAGTTTATCGAAATGAAAAACGCCGATCGCTGCTGCGGCTCAGCCGGCATCTACAACGTGACGCAGCCGGAAATGGCCGGCAGCATTCTGGATCACAAGATGGAGCATGTGGAAGCGACGCATGCCCAGTATCTGCTGACCAGCAATCCCGGCTGCCTGCTCCAGATGAAGCACGGCATTGAGAAGGAAGGCCTCAGCGGCAGCATGAAGGCTGTCCATATCGTCGATTTTCTGCATGAGCGGCTGCAGGAGCGGACGGAATAGGCAGAAGAAATCGCAAGGGGAACCGGGTCCGGTATATCGGAATTGAAATCAGAGAAATGGATCATTGAAGATTCGAATCATATCAGAATCGATATTTTAAATCATGCTGCAATGGATTTGAGAGCGACGATGATATTTCGCAATCAAATCGGAATCAGCAGCGCAATTGATACAGCATATGGGCTAGGGGGATATCACGATGAATCAGGAACGGAAGATCGATCAGCTGATCAAGAGCATGAGCCTGCGGCAAAAAATCGGGCAGATGTTCGTTTGCGGCTTTTGGGGGACGGAAATCAGCGAGGAGCTGCGGCAGTTCATCCGCACGTATCAGATCGGCGGCGTCATTTATTTCGCCCGCAACGTGAAGACGACGGAGCAGGTGGGCAGACTGAGCCGGGATCTGCAGCAGGCGGCCGCGGCGTCGGGGACGCTGCCGTTGTGGATTTCCATTGATCAGGAAGGCGGCATGGTCGCCCGGATCACGGAAGGCGTCGCTCTGATGCCGGGAAATATGGCTCTGTCCGCCGCAGGCTCGGCGGACTGGGTGTACGAGTCCGCGCGCGTCAGCGGGGAGGAACTGCGTTCCCTCGGCATCAACCTGAACTTTGCGCCGGTGCTCGATGTGAACAACAATCCGCTGAATCCGGTCATCGGCGTCCGTTCCTACGGGGAGTCCCCGGAAGCGGTAGCGGAGTACGGGACGCTTGCTTTCCGCGGCCTGCAGGACGCGGGCGTCGCGGCCACGGCGAAGCATTTTCCGGGGCACGGGGATACCGCCGTGGACTCCCATCTGGACCTGCCGACGATTACACACGACCGGGAGCGGATGGATGAGGTGGAGCTCGTTCCGTTCAGAAAGGCGTTCGCCGAAGGCATCGACGCGGTCATGTCGGCGCATATTTATTTTCCGGCGCTAGAGCCGTCCAAGCTGCCGGTAACGCTGTCGCATGCCGTGCTGACCGGCCTGCTGCGCGAGGAGCTCGGCTACGATGGTGTGGTCATGACCGACTGCATGGAAATGAAAGCGATCGCCGAGCATTACGGCACCGTCAAGGCTGCGGTGATGGCGGTCGAAGCGGGAGCGGACACCGTCCTGATCAGCCAGACCCCGCAGCTGCAGGTGGAGGCGATGGAGGCACTGGTGCAGGCGGTCCGCTCCGGCCGGATCGCGGAGAGCCGGATCGACGCCTCCGTGCGGAGGCTGCTTGCGCTGAAGGCGAAGCGCGGACTGCTCGGCAGCCCGGCGGAGCTGGGGACGCTGCGGCTGGAGCTAGACGGGCAGGTTGTCGAAGACTCGCATGGGCTGCAGGACGAGCTGGCCCAGAATGGCATACAGGCAGCGCCCGGACTGCGGGACAAACTCCCCGGGAGCGAAGCCCACATGGATCTGGCCCGCCGGATCAGCGAGGCAAGCATTACGCTGGTGCAAGCAAGGGATGGCATCCTGCCGCTGGAACGGCAGCACACGCTGGTCATCTCTGTCGCGGCTGCCGCGCTGACGATCGCCGACGAAACGATCGCGAGGACGGAAAGCCTGGGCAGCGCCCTGGCCGCACAGGGGATCGACGTGAGCGACCGTCAGGTGCCGCTGGCCGAAGTGGCGGAGCAGGCGGGCCGCCTTATGGAGGAAGCCGAAGGCGGGGAGGTGCGGCAGATCGTCGTGGGCACGTACAATGCGCAGTTTGACCCGGCGCAGATCAAGCTGGTCCAGGATTTGCTCGCGCTTGGCAAACCGGTCGTGGTGGCCGCGCTTCGCAATCCGTACGACCTGATGTGTTTTCCGGAAGCGTCTGCACTGGTTGCGGCCTACGAGAGCCGTCCGCTGGCGCTTGTGAGCACCGCCAAGGCGATCGCCGGTGCTATCCCTTTCAAAGGGCGTCTGCCGGTATCGCTCGGCGCATCGTACCCCGCCGGTTGGGGATTGCAGACGGAAGCGTGAAAACAGGGACAAAGCATTTTAAGACGGCGTCAGCCGTCTTTTTTTGTGTTCATGCACGCCTAGTCGGGTATAGCCCGGAAAAGTCGGATAACACGGGTGAAAACTTTACTTTCAAGTCAAATCATTACTATAATGATCCTGTTACGCTTATAAGCGTAAGTAGCATGAGGCATGAATCACAATGGAGGGAACACCGATATGGAACTGTTTAGCGCAATGGAACAGTACGATTATGAGCAGCTGCTTTTTTGTCAGGACAAGTCGTCCGGACTCAAAGCGATCATTGCGATCCACGATACGACGCTCGGGCCGGCACTGGGCGGGACCCGGATGTGGACTTACGCTTCCGAGGAAGCCGCAATCGAAGACGCATTGCGCCTGGCTAAGGGGTATGACTTATAAGAACGCCATTTCAGGACTGAACCTGGGCGGAGGCAAGACCGTCATCATCGGCGATCCGAAAAAGGACAAGAACGAAGCGATGTTCCGGGCTTTCGGAAGATACATACAAGGATTGAACGGCCGCTATATTACGGCAGAGGATGTCGGCACAACGGTGGCCGACATGGATATCATTCATCAGGAGACGGATTTTGTGACCGGGATCTCCCCGACCTACGGCTCGTCCGGCAATCCGTCGCCGGCGACGGCCTACGGCGTATATCAAGGTATGAAGGCCGCCGCTAAAGAAGCCTTCGGTTCCGATTCGCTGGAAGGCCGGACGATTGCGGTGCAGGGCGTCGGCAGCGTGGCGTTCCACCTGTGCGAGTATTTGCATCAGGAGGGCGCCCGGCTGATCGTGACGGATATCAACGAGGAGGCGGTCAGCCGCGCGGTGGAGAAGTATAACGCCACTGCGGTGGCGCCGGGGGATATTATCGGCGTTGATTGCGATATTTTCTCCCCATGTGCGCTGGGCGCCATCATCAATGATGAGAGTATTCCGAAGCTGAAGGCAAAGGTTATTGCCGGCTCGGCCAACAACCAGCTGAAGGAAGCCCGGCACGGAGACCTGATTCACGAGCTGGGCATCGTCTACGCGCCGGATTACGTCATTAACGCCGGCGGCGTCATCAATATTGCCGACGAGCTGAACGGCTATAACAAGGACCGCGCCTGGAAGCAAATCAGCGGGATTTATAGCAGCATCTCCCGCATCTTCGACATCTCCCGGGAAGCGGGGATCCCGACGTATGCCGCCGCGGACCGGCTTGCGATCGAGCGCATCGAAACGCTTAAAAATACGCGTAGCCCGTTCCTGCAAAATCCGCATCATGTGCTGAGCCGACGTTTTGGGCGTTAAGCGAGAGGGCCCGCTGGAAACTAAGCAGGGAATCGCTCCAGGGAACCGCTCAGGTTAGTGGGGAAACACATCAACCTGCAAGCACTAAAAGGCATACCGACGGGGACACACCCGTAATAAACACCAAAAAGCGTACCGCACGGACTTAAACCGTACGTTACGCTTTTTAACATTTCTTAAACCCCGGGGGCCGGGAAATCAAGCGGGGCTGCTGCCCGCCCCAATCAGCCCTCCAGCTTGAAGCGGTCGATTTTCTCCTGCATGTCCACCGCCATCTTCGACAGGCTGTTCGCCGAAGATGAGATTTCTTCCATGGATGCCAGCTGCTCCTGGTTCGCGGCGCTCACGCGCTCGAACGACGCGACCGTGTTGCGCGAAATGCTGGCCACTTCCTGCACGGAGGCGGACACTTCTTCGCTGCTCGCGGACATCTGCTCGGTGACGGCGGAAATGTCCTGGATCTGGTCGGTAATCTGCTTGGCGGATTTTTCGATATTGGCAAAAGCTTCGAGCGCCTCTGCCGTAACTTCCATCCCCTGATCCACATCGGACTGCACTTTATGACGCATCACGTTATACGCGTCAGTGATCAGCATCGTCATCTCCTGGATCGTGTGCTGGATTTCCTCCGCTGTGAGGTTCGACTGATCCGCCAGTTTGCGGACTTCCTCGGCGACGACGGCGAAGCCGCGTCCATGCTCGCCGGCCCGCGCCGCTTCGATCGCGGCGTTCAGGGAGAGCAGGTTGGTCTGCTTAGCCACTTCGGAGATCGCCGTGCTCATCGCGGCGATGCTTGCGCTGTGGTCGTTCAGCTTCTCGATCAGCGCAGCAGACTCGTGCGTGGACTTCTTGATCGTGTCCATTTGCGTGCTGACCAGCTGAACCTTCCGGCTGCCGGCGTGCACGTCTTCTTCCGTACGGCTCGACGAATCGACGATGGTGCTGGCCGATTCGGCAATACGCTGGATACCACTGGCCATTTCCTCCATCGTACGCGCGCTTTCCTGCGCGGCGATGGCCTGGTTGTTGGCCTCTTGGGCTGAATCCGTCATCAGATTGGAGACGAATTCGACGCTCTGCGCATTCTGCTCCGTACTGGCGGTCAGCTCTTCGCTCGAGGCCGCCAGCTGGCTGGAGGTTTCCGACATGTCCAGTACCATCCGGCGCAGCGAGTCGACCATGGCGTTGTAGTTATGCGCCAGGTCTCCGATTTCGTCTCGCCGCTTCGTCACGACGCGGTCGTTCAGATACCCTTCGCTTACGCGCTTCGCCGAACGGTTCAGCTGCTCGATCGGACGCGTCATGCTGCGGATGATGAAGAACATCACGATCAGCGCGGCAATAACGGCGATCACAAGAACGATGGCCGATGTCCAGAAGATCGGCGTCGTCGCCTTTGTATATTCACTCTCCGGAAGGATGCCGACGATTTTGAAGCCGGTCAGCTCGTTGGTCACGAAATAGCCGCGCTGGCCAACGCCATTGAGCGGGTTGGTGTAGTCGAGCAACCCTTCATTTTTACCCTGCATCGTTTTGAGCTGGTCGCCGACAAACTTGGAACCCACCTTCTCGGTCGGGTGCGACATCAAGAGGCCGTTGCGGTCCACTAAGTAGATGTAGCCCTCGTTGCCAAGGTGAACCTGCTTCACGATGTTGTTGATGTTCCCGATGCTCAGGCTTATGTTGATAACCCCTTTGCCGTCGGGTAGCGTTTTGGAAATGGCGACCGCATAGTTTTTCGTCGTGGCCGAAATCGCCGGATCGTCGACAACGGCCTGCCCCTTGTTGTTCATGGCCAGCTTGTACCAGTTGCGGGTCCGGGGATCGAACTGCTGCTGGCCGGGGTCAGGAGATTTCATCCAGGACCCGTTTTCCGTGCCGATCGAGACGATCTCGATTTCCGGATGCTGCGCTTTAAAATCGTCAATCAGGATTCGGGTCTCCACCGAGTGGTTTTCGATGTCGGCATACGTAATCTGATTGCTGAGCTGCTTCACGTTGGACAGCTGCATTTCGACCATCGTGTTGATCAGTTTGTCGAGCAGCATGACGCTTGATTTCGTGGTGTCCTCCATTTTGTCCTGAAGCTGTGCTTTGGCGCTGTTCACGGCGAAGACGGCAAGCACAACGGTCGGGATAATGAGCATGAGACAGATGAAGAGCATCAGTCTGCTTCTGAGCTTTTTAATGTTGAAAAGCCCGGATATTTGCTTGAGTAGCTTGTTCAAACGAGATTCCCCCTGCAGTCGATATAGGTCTAAAGTTCCGGCAGCACCTGTATGAACAGGCGCAGCGCTTAAAAGAGCAGCTCGGGGCGGGCCGTCTTTGCCGATCCGTGAGAATCCGTCAATAGGTATGTAATATATTTGAATGGATTCATCCGTTTCGGCGGACGGCATGCCTGAGCGGAAAGGATCCCGACCGGTTTTAGTTCCTATTCTATATTTCGACAAGTACCCCCGATATTTTCATATCTTTATTTCATAAACCTGCATTTTTTTCTGAAAAAATGAAAGGAAGAACCATTCATTTCCTGTTTTTTTCCTAGATAGGTAGGACGAACTATGCGGGTTATACCGAAAATAGGATGCATGGGATTGGCTTTTATTGGATAACATTCGATTGTCCGATGGCGGATAGGGCTTGCGGCAGGAAGGGGCAGGGATGGAAGCCCCACGGAAACGGCTTGTCGATTTACGCGGAAAGATCATAAAAAATCAAACCCTTTTCGTCAAAATTCTCCGTTGTCAGAAGGCATCTGGCCCCCATATAATGATGGAAACAAATTATCGATAATCGATAATAGCGGGAGGGATGATGGAACATAAGTCAGCGAAACTATCGACCGACCGTTTTGAAAACGGTTACTTGACTGCCGTTGCGTATGTGTTGGTCAAATCTGCGGTCATGGATGATCGGCGAATGGAGACTGAGAGTCATGTCAAACAGCAGTTACATCCCTTTGGGGAATTCCATCAGTGAACAGATTTATTTGACGCTTAAGCGGGAAATTATCGCAGGCGAGCTGCAGCCGGGAACGCGGCTCATCGTGCTGGACATCGCGGGTAAATTTCAGGTCAGTCAGGCGCCTGTGCGCGAAGCGTTGGAGAGGATGAAGCAGGAAGGATTAATCAACGGCATTCCGAATAAAGGGTCGGTCGTTTCCAATATTACGTCGAAGGAGATCAGAGATATTTTCGTGCTCCGCGAAATTATTGAGGGTTACGCCGTGCGAACGTCTATGCCAACTTTATCGGAGGATGATTACGAGCAATTGGAAATGATTATCCGGTCGATGGAGGAAGCCGTCGAGCGCGATGACACGCTGGGCATCCTCGAGCTGGATATGGATTTTCACGGATTTTTCTACAAGCGCTGCGACAATCAGGCTATTCTGGAGCTCTGGAACCAAATGAGGACGAAGGTGATGCGCTTTATGGCCATCTCCAATCGTCATCACACGACGGATTTGCTGGCCGAGTGGCACCGGCGGCTGATCACCGTCCTCCAGACAGGGGACGGGGACGCGGTTGAGGAGGCTTTTATCGAGCATATGCATGCCTATAAATTTATCCATATGGACTAGAACCATGCCTCTCGTTCGTTATCCTTTCATAAAGGGGAAATGAAGCATGTTAAATGAACGTTTCTTGTTCGATGACCAGGATGTTATGACTTGGATGAGGGACCGCCTGCTAAGGCACCTCATTTCCGGCAAAGCGAATATGAAGGGGGAACTGAAGGAAAGCCTGTCCCGGCTTCGCCTGAACCCGTACTATACGTTTCCCGCCATTGCGTTATTGGAGCCGACCGCTCCTTATGACCATGAGCATGACCGCTTGGCATATCTTGAGAACATGCGCGCCGATCTTCAGGAGCGTGTGCCGGAAGGGAGCGTCGTCTTTCTGGATGAGGAAGGGAGGATCGGACTGCTGTTCTCCTGGGTTTCCAAAGAGGTGTTGATCCGGGTGCAAGCGATGCTTCAACAGCGGTTCCCCCATCCGGTGAACATTGGAGTAGGCAAGCCATGCAGCCACTTGAGCGACATCCATCTCTCTTACCGGCAGGCTTCGGCTGCACTGAATAACAAGTTTTACCGCGGGACGGGACAGATCATCCATTACAGCGAAATCCGCCGGATGGAGCCGGTCGGGCGCTACCCGGCCGAGAAGGAGAGAAAGCTGTACGCCAGCTTCCGCTCGGCCGCTACGGAGGCGGAGATCGCAGAAGCGGTGGACCAGTTTTATGCCGCGCTGCTGGAGAAGGGCCCGATCGACGTGACGAGCATGTATGAGCTGACGATCCGGATGCTGGTCGGTATCGAAAAAAGGGTGATTGCCGACGAAGGGAATGGAGGCGCTTACAAGCCGTTTGAAGCGACGTCGCTGGTGAAGATCGGCACGCTGGATGAACTGAAGCGCTACGTCACCCGGTTTCTGA
>NZ_PCZT01000018.1:173192-176517 GCF_002968895.1 Paenibacillus sp. AR247
CCACGCTCAAAGAGAGCCACCGCAGCCTTATCAAAAAGACCATCCATTACATGGAGCAGGAATGCCAGTATGCTTCGCTGCAGAGCGTCGCGCAGAAGGTGTTCATTACGCCGACTTATTTGAGCCTGCTCTTCAAGACGAACACCGGCAAGACGTTCATTGAGCACCTGACCGAAATCCGGATCGACAAGGCCAAGGATATGCTGCGGACCACCCATTACAAAAACTATGAGGTTGCCGAAAAGGTCGGATACCAGGATTCCCGCTATTTCAGCCAAATTTTTAAAAAGAAGGTCGGTGTCTCCCCCAGCGAGTACCGGGAGTCGATCTGTAAATAGGCAGCGAAAAAAGGAAGCAGGCCATTCAGCCCGCTTCCTTTTCTCTTGTTGTGAGCCCG
The DNA here is from genome assembly GCF_002968895.1 of Paenibacillus sp. AR247. NCBI lineage: Bacteria > Bacillati > Bacillota > Bacilli > Caryophanales > Paenibacillaceae > Paenibacillus > Paenibacillus sp. AR247. The sequence goes on from NZ_PCZT01000018.1 coordinate 173,590, forward strand.
CTACAGCCGCACGTCGCTCCGCGGACCGTCGAGCTCGTTTTTTCGGGCTTCCTCAAGCTCGGTCTCCCAGGTCAGATGCCGATACTCGGCGGCAGCCTCGTCGCTCTCAAACCACTGGGTGAAGTCCTCCCACAGCGTTGTGGTCCAGGAGGCGTCGATCTGCGCAGTGGAGTAGACGCCTTCCTTGAGACGGACGAAGCCAAAGATGTCCCGTACCTGCGATTTCTCCGCCTGCACGGCCGTCAGCTCGGCCAGATGGGGAGGGATGAAGATGACGCCGGCCGGCGTGCCCAGCACCACGTCGCCCGGCAGGCAGATCGCCTTGCCGATCCGGGTCGGCACGTTCATGCCTACCATGGTGACTTCACCGATGGCCGTCGGATCGCTTCCGCGGTAATAGACGTTAATGTTCTTGATTTCGGACACCTGCTGATTGTCGCGGATGCCGCCCCAGATCACGGCTCCGCCGCGCTTTGTGCGGGTGGAGATGGCCGTCGAGAGGTTGCCGCCGACATAGGTGCCGAGGTGGACCTTGTCGAACATATCGACCACGACGACGTCATCTTCAACGAGAGAATCGATGACCCACTGGTTGAAAAAGCCGCTGCGGCCTTCCTGTTCATGACCGTAGTTCAGCAGCGTCTCGTGCAGATCCGGCCGCTGCGGTACCATGACCGCGGTGACCGCGCGTCCCACCATGACCTGGTCGGGATGCACAATTTTGAAGGCGCCTTCAAACTGGAATTTGTAACCCCGGTGCCAGAGCGGCCCCCACGCTTCTTCCAGCGTAATTTTGCGGATTCTTCTCAGCACGTCTTCGGGCACCTTCGGCCGTCCGTTCTCGAACCGCTCGCCCTTCCACTGCGGCGTCAACTGAATGATATCTTCCGGATTGTCAAATTTCATTCCAAAATCCCTCCTCGATCAATGGATGCTTTCGAACCTAGTGCTTGATTCCATTGTTAAGGACGGATTCCGTTTTGTCGATGCGACTTTCTTTAGATGATCGAATTTATAAATTTTCAGCAGAGCTGATCCATTCGATCATCGCACAGCTTCTCTACGACACTCTCCAGATCTCAAACCAAACGGCTTATCTATGACACTCTCCAGATCTTAAGCCAAACGGCCTATCAATGACACTCTCCAGATCTCAAGCCCAACGGCCTTCTATGACATTTTCCAGATCTTAAACCAATCAACTGCTCCCCGGCACAACGCAAATCTCAAATCAATTGGTCTTTTCTCCGCACTGCCCATTTTTGATTAGGCTTTCGTACATTATCTGTCCTTATCCAATGGACATATTCTTGTTTTGTTTTATAAATGATGGACACGACACTATATACTTCTACGGACGATGTGAAAGCAAATTTCTCTACATCTTGTATTAACATGTAGATTCTAACCGATATATGGGACAAGGACGGAGAGCAAAGATAAGGTGCGTTTGTCCACCTTTTGAAAGACAAAATCGCAATCTGTTCGTTGTCAGTGAACAATATCCTGGAGCGATACAAATCTAAGTTTTGTTCGTTATAAGTGAACCAACGCCATTGAAATTTACATCTAAAGTTATTGGCGTTTCGGATCATATCTCATTTTTCCCATCTGAAGTTGAAGGAGCGGGGTGAGGCTCAGACGGATTTTAAAAAAACAAACATTATCGTAAAATCGTCGCCTTTAATCATGAAACCGCTTTCGAATAAAGTAGTACTACAATCATTTTTATGATGATGGAATGCAAGAGGGGAGGAAATGAAAAGGATGGTTGCAGAAACGAAAACGACAGCCGAAGCGGAAAAGACCCGACGCGCCGTCCGAAAGCGCGCAAAGACCGGGGACACCCATTTGGCGGGTTATATCTTTATTTCCCCGTGGCTCATCGGCTTTTTACTGCTTACGCTGTGGCCTATCGCCCAATCGTTTTATTTGTCCTTTACCGACTACTCGCTGCTGGAAGACCCGGTTTGGGTCGGAACCGAAAACTACGTCAACATTTTTACGAATGATTCGACCTTTACCAAATCGCTTAGCGTCACCTTTTTGTTCGTCCTGTTCTCCGTGCCGCTGAAGCTGTTCTTCTCGCTCCTCGTGGCTATGGCGCTGAACCAGAAGTTAAAAGGCATGAACCTGTACCGGACGGCCATCTATTTTCCTTCGCTGATCGGCGGAAGCATTGCGGTGGCAGCTCTGTGGCGCAACATGTTTGGCCTCGACGGCTATATCAACCAGGTGCTCGCCTGGTTCGGCATCCAGGGCGTAGGATGGATTTCCAATCCCGACACTTCGCTTGGCACGCTCATTCTCCTGAACACCTGGCAGTTTGGCTCGACGATGGTCATCTTTCTGGCCGGCCTGAAGCAGATCCCGCAGGAGCTGTACGAATCCGCAGCCGTGGACGGCGCCGCGAAGATCCGCCGGTTCATCAGCATTACGCTGCCGATGCTGTCTCCCGTCATGTTTTTTAACCTGATCCTCGGTGTCATCGGCTCCTTCCAGACCTTTACCTCCGCGTTTATCATCACGAAGGGCGGTCCGGTCAACTCCACTTACGTGTATGCCTTGTATTTATACGAGAAGGCATTCAAGCATTACCAGATGGGATATGCCTCGGCGCTGGCCTGGATCCTGCTCGCCATTGTCGCACTCCTGACCATCGTGAACTTCGCCGCATCCCGCTACTGGGTATTCTACGAATCGGAAGGAGGGGGAACGAAGTGAAGCTGAAGTCCAAGGTAACGAATCATCTGTTTCTCTCCTTGTTCTCGCTTCTTATGCTGTACCCGGTCATCTGGTGGGTCGGCGCCTCCCTGAAAAAAACCGAAGAACTCAGCCTGCCGACGATCTGGCCCAAGACGCCGATGTGGGAAAATTACAGCAAAGGCTGGCATTTCTCCAGCGAGTACACGTTCGCCCACTTCTTCG
>NZ_PCZT01000018.1:176617-191368 GCF_002968895.1 Paenibacillus sp. AR247
GGCATTTCTCCAGCGAGTACACGTTCGCCCACTTCTTCGGCAATTCGCTTCTGATGGAGCTCGGAAACGTCATCGGAGGGGTGCTGACCGCCGCCATCGTTGCTTACGGCTTCGGCCGGCTGAGCTTCAAGCTGCGGGGCTTCTGGTTTTCCATCCTGCTGCTGACGATGATGCTGCCCGGACAGGTAACGATCGTTCCGCAGTACATCCTCTTTAACAAGCTGGGCCTTGTGGACAGCTACGTGCCGCTGGTGCTGCCGCATTTTTTCGGCGGCGGGGCGTTCTTCATCTTCCTGCTGGTCCAGTTTATCCGGGGCATTCCCCGGGACCTCGACGAGGCGGCGAAAATCGACGGCGCGTCGGTGTACGGCATCTTCCTCCGGATCATTTTCCCGCTGATCAAGCCGGCGCTCATGACGGTCGCGATATTTACCTTTATCTGGAGCTGGGACGATTTCTTCGCGCAGGTGCTGTACATCAGCTCGGTCGAAAAGTTTACGGTCGGCCTGGCTCTGCGAATGTTCATCGACCAGTTTGATATCCAATGGGGACAGCTGCTCGCCATGTCGCTGTTGTCCGTCCTCCCGTCCATGCTTATCTTTTTGTTTGCGCAAAAGCATTTTGTCGAGGGGATTGCGACGACCGGCCTCAAAGGGTAGCTTGGCTGCGTAATAAGATTCCACGAAAAAAATGGCTGATATAAAACGAAAGGGGAAACGGAAGATGATGAACATGAGACGAATGAGCCTTGTCTCTCTCCTGCTGGCGCTGCTCTTCGCGATCACGGCCTGCAGCGGCGGCGGAAAAGGAAGCGGCAGCGGAAAGACGCTGAGCATCATGTGGTGGGGAACGGACGAACGGCACGAAGCGACCAAAAAAGCGCTGGACCTGTACACGCAGCAGCATCCGGACGTAAAATTCAAGCCGGAATACATGGCTTGGGACGCTTACTGGCAAAAGCTGCCGACACTGGCGGCATCGAAATCGATTACCGATGTCCTTCAGATGGACGCCGCCTATTTGCAGGAGTACGTTAGCCGGGGGCAGCTGGAGGATTTGTCCGATATCGACCTGACCGGCATCGTGGATCCCGGCGTCATCGAGAATTTGAAAATCGGCGGCAAGCTGTACGGCATACCGCTCAGCCAGAACGCGCAGGGGATCGCCTTCAACAAGGAGGATCTGGCGAAATACGGCATCCCGCTGCCGCATAAAGACTGGACGTACGACGAGTATTTCCAATGGGCAAAGGACGCCCGCGCCAAGCTGCCGGAAGGGAAGTATCCGATCGGCGACACGACGTCATGGGACGGCTTCAACTACTACCAGACAGCGATGGGCAAGCCGCCGATCATGGCTGACGGAGGCAAGACGTTCACGCTGGATAAAGACCTGTTCATGAAGTTCTACCAAACCTATGAACAGTTCCGCAAGGACAAAATCGTGCCTCCGGCGGACCAGGCGGCCTCGTTCCTGGAGAACGACCCGCAGGCGGACCCGATGGCTTCCGGCGTCGTCATGACCCGGGGTGCAACGACCGGCTCGGTCAGCGCGCTGGAGCAGCTGATGCCGGGTAAAGTGGGTGTCGTCAATATGCCGACCGGTCCGGCCGGCGGGGGCTGGGCACAGTCGACTATTTTCCTCAGCGTCAGCGCCAATTCGAAGAACAAGGAAGAGGCAAAAAATTTCGTCAAATGGTTCGTGACGGATAAGGATGCGGGAAAAACACTCGGACTGACCCGCGGCATTCCGATCAATCCGGAAATTTACAAGGAGCTCGAGCCGAATTTGGAAGCGAAGGATAAGCTCGGCAAGGAAATTTACGATCAGTCCGTCGACAAAGCGCTGCCGTTTTACTCGCCGGCTCCCGGATTCACGGAATGGGTGGACGCCTACAAGAAAGAGATGGACGCGGTCACGTTCGGCCAGCAGAGCCTGGAGCAGGCCTTCCCGTTGAACCGGAAGCAGCACGGGGCGGTGGCAATATCAATCGGCGGGGACAGCGTATGAAAAAGCTTCTCTGTTCGTGAGACGGTGCTGCTGTTATCCTGAATTGATAACCTAATTTTTATGAGTAAGCTAATGAGAAAGAGGTGTTCATTCCATGCAATTGGCGGAATTTTTCTCTTCGCAGCCGAACCGGCTGTGGCATTTGGCGAAGCAGATGAACGTGAACTATGCGGTTGGCGGCCTGCCGTGGGAAGAGAAGTCGGAGAAGCCGTGGGATCTGATGCCGCTGATCCGAATGAAGCAGCGGTACGCCGACTTCGGACTGACGCTGTCCGTCATCGAATCGATGCCGCCGAGCAACAACATCAAGCTCGGGACGCCCGGCCGCGACGAGGAGATCGAGATTTTTCAGCAGTTCATCGTCAACATGGGTGCCGCCGGCATTCCTGTGCTCTGCTACAACTTCATGGCGCAGTTTAACTGGTTCCGCACCTCGACGACAACCCGCACGCGCGGCGGGGCGCTCGTATCAAGCTACGACCACAGCCTGATGGCAGATGCCCCGCTGACGGAGGCCGGCATCGTCACTGAGGCGCAGCTGTGGGAGAACCTGCACTATTTCCTGGAAAAAATCGTGCCCGTCGCCGAATCCGCGCAGGTGAAGCTGGCGCTCCATCCGGACGATCCGCCGATCTCGCCGATCCGCGGCGTGTCGCGGATTCTGACGAGCGCGGCCGCGCTGCAGCGGGCGATCGATCTGGTGCCGAGCGCATACAGCGGCATGACGATGTGCCAAGGAACGCTGGCGACGGCGGGCGAGGACATTCCTGCGGTCATCCGCCAGTTCGCCGGCCAGAAGAAGCTGTTCTTCGTCCACTTCCGTGACGTGAAGGGCACGCCGGAGAAGTTCGAGGAGACCTTCCACGACGACGGCAAGACGGATATGCTCGAAGCGATGAAGACCTATTACGAGGTCGGCTTCGACGGGCCGGCGAGACCGGACCATGTCCCGACGATGGAAGGCGAGGACAATACGAACCCGGGATATGAGCTGCTCGGCCGCCTGTACGGCGTCGGCTATATCACTGGGCTGATGGAAGCGGCGGCCAAGATGAGCCGGACTTCGGTGACGTCTTAAGCTTCGTTCATTTCGAAACAGAAAGATCAGTAATTATCAAGGTACGGATCCCTCCGATCCGTGCCTTTTCGTCTTGACGAGGCATGCCTTTCGTCGACGAAGGGGGATCAAAAGAAAGGGAGGTCGGAGATCAGCGTCCTTTCACGCGTCAACCTGTCGTCCTCCATACGAGAAAAAACCACCCGCACAGCGTTCCGCCGTGCGGGTGGTTCGTATTGCTGCCAGCCGTCAGCTCCACAGCCGGTCGTTGGAATAAAACTTGTTCCACTGGTCGGTCGACTCCCAGATTCCGCCGATCTCCGGGTGGACATGTTCGGCCAGCACTTCGTCATTCAGATCGTCGATGCCGAGACCGGGCGCGTCCGTCAGCGTAATGTACCCGTTCTGGACGAGTTTATCCGGCAGCCTGCTGCCGATGACGATGTCGTCCCACCAATCCACTTCGCAGGAATGGTATTCGAGCGCAAGGAAGTTTTCGGTCGCGGCGGCGACATGGGCGGCTGCAAGGCAGGCGATCGGACTCTCCGCCATATGGATCGCCATGGCGACGCCGTAGTCCTGGGCCATGTCGCCGATTTTCTTCGTCTCCAGAATGCCGCCGGTAGTCAGGACGTCGGGATGGATAACGGAGACGCCGCCCGCTTCGAGCAGCGGCTTGAAATTCTCCTTCAGATAGATGTCCTCGCCCGTGCAGATCGGAGTGGTGACGGCCCGGGACAGCTGGGCGTACTGCTGCGTGTACTGCCAAGGAATCATGTCTTCCATCCAGGCCAGGTTGAACTTGTCGATGCGCCGGCCCAGCTTGATGCAGTCCTGAAGCCCGATATGGCCGAAATGGTCGATGGCGAGCGGCACCTGGTAGCCGATGACGGAGCGGACGTCCGCGACGTACTGCTCGAGCATGTCGAGTCCTTTTTCCGTGACATGAATGCCGGTTAAGGGGTGGGGGATGTTGTAGATATCGTAGTGGCGGTTCGTAATTTCCCGCAGCTCGTCTTCCGACAATCCGTCGAAGTTCTGATTGTAGCGGCGCTTCGACTTTTCCCTCATCTCCTCCAGGAAGCCGAGCGGGGCGCTCAGCGTACCCGGCTCATTGATGATCTGTCCGATGCCGAGGTCCATCTTCAGAAAGGTAAAGCCGGCGTCCATCCGTTTCTTCAGCGCTTCGCCCATCGCCTTGCCAGTATCCTTGCCGACGACCTCCGTATCGCAGTACATGCGGATTTTATCGCGGAATTTGCCGCCAAGCATTTGATAGACCGGCACCCCGTAGGCTTTGCCGGCCAGGTCCCACAGCGCGAGCTCGATTCCGCTGACGCCGCCGCCCTGGCGGGCATGGCCGCCGAACTGCTTGATCCGCCGGAACAGCTTGTCGATGTTGCAGGGATTTTCGCCGAGCAGACGGCTCTTCAGCATGAGGGCGTATACTTTGTCCGCGCCGTCGCGAACCTCCCCGAAGCCGACGAGCCCCTGGTTGGTATACACCTTGATCAGGCTGCTGTGAAAAGGCCCCCCGACGATATCGGTGAAGCGGATGTCCGTAATTTTCAGCTCCGAGGGTCTCGAAGCGGTGCTTACATGGGCCAAAGTTTGCTCGTAAGACTCTTTGTTAATCATGAAATCACTCCCCCTATTGGATGGTTCGTTACAGCAGCATGCTCCCGCCGTCCAGACGGATGGCGGAGCCCGTCAAATATTCGCTTTCGTCCGAGGCGATGAAGGCCGCGAGCCTGGCGACATCGAGCGGGACGCCGACGCGCCCCATCGGGAATTTGGCCAGCTGGCGCTTGCGCCGCTCCTCCAGCTTCTTTTGCGCATCGGGATCGTCCGCTAATATGCGCTCATATTTGCCGACGTCGACGGCTCCCGGCTCGATCATGTTCACCGTGATGCCGTACGGGGCCAGCTCGATAGCGCTTTCCCTTCCTAGCATCCGGATCGCGCCTTTCGTCATCGCGTAGACGGGATCGAAATCGGTCGGCCGCTTCGCATGCACCGAAGAGATGAGAATGATGCGGCCTGCGCCTTTCTGCTTCATGGCCGGAACGACGGCCTGAATACACTGCCAGTAGCCCTTCACGTTCGTATTCATCATGCGGCTGAACGTCTCCTCATCGTGCTTGAACAGGTCGTAGTTCAACTGCACGGCGGCATTGTTCACCAGGATGTCGATGCCGCCGCCGCGATTCTCGACCTCCCTTACCATCGCGGCAATCTCGTCCTGCCTGGCGACGTCCGCCTGAACGATGAAGCAGTCCCCGCCGGCCTCGTCGATCCGCCGCTTCGTTTCAAGGGCGCCGGCCTCGCTGCGGTTATAGTGGACCGCTACGCTTGCGCCTCTGCGTGCGAACTCCAGCGCAATCCCCTGGCCGATGCCGGTTCCCGCTCCCGTCACAAGGGCGACTTTGCCTGCTATGCTCATGGCGAATCGCCTCCCTTTGGCCGTTTCATTTTATGGTCCATATAGTGCAGCAGGAAACCGCCGTCCAGCCGGAGATCCGCGCCGTTCAAGTAGCGGCTTTCCGCAGAGGCGAGAAAGCCTGCGGCATGGGCGATATCCTCAGCGCTTCCCAGCTGCCCGCTCGGCACCTTGGTTTCGTAGCTGTGATACAGCGTCGTAAGCCTGCTGCGGAAGCGTTCATCATCGCCTTCTACCGGCCCCGCCTCAATCGTATTGACGCGGATGCCGTGCCGGCCGAGCTCCAGTGCCGCTTCCTTCGCCAGCATTTTGACGGCTCCCTTGGACGCGCTGTAGACAAAGGAAGATCCGGTCGGCTTCTCGGCATGGATCGACGAAACAAAGACGATGCAGCCCGACTGCCGGGATGCCATCGTCTTTCCTGCGGCTTGTGCGCACAGAAAGGCGGACTTCGCATTGGCATGCATCACTTCTTGAAACAGCGCCTCCGAACAGGTCTCGACGGAAGCGGGGGCGAGCAGATCGTTATTATGGACCAGGACGTCCAGTCCGCCGAGCTCCCGCTCCGCGGTCTCGACCAGCTGGTTCGCGTTGGCTCCGACGCTCAGGTCGAGGCTCGCCACGATGACGTTCGAGCCTGCGGCCCGGGCTGCAGCGATATCAGCTGCCGCCTCGGCGCCGCCGGATGCGCTGTTCAGCACGAGATGGGCGCCGCCGGCCGAAAAACGCCGGATCATGGCTCTGCCAACAGGAGTGTCTGCGTCCGTGATCAGGACGACTTGTGCAGAATGATTCATAAATCACCTCCGGATAGAGCGGTACTTATGGCTGTCGGTACGTTCAACTTCATCATAAAAGGTTGGCACTGCTAGCTTCGAGATGTGAATCTTACGATTTTGTTTGATTTCTTTCAAAAGGGGAGGGAAGAGAGGATTGCGAAGCAGACTGAGCGGCAGTTCTAAACCGGAAGCATGAAAAAAGCGGCTTCCGGAGCGAATGCTGCCCTGTACGGGAAGCCTACGCAAGCCGGATGCCGCTTGTTCGGACCATGCTTTTAGCCTAGTCTAATGCCTAATTTGGGAAAGCGTCACGCTTCTATTACACCGGTTGATTATACCGGCTGCTGCTGTTGTTGCTGCTGCTCCTTGCGCCATTCCTGGACCGCCTGATCAAGACGCTTCATCGCTTCCTCGACCAGGGAGCGGGAGCAGGCAATGTTCAGGCGCATGAAGCCTTCGCCTTCCTTGCCAAAAGCAGAACCCTTGTTCAGGGCAAGCTTGGCTTTGTTCAGCAGAAATTGTTCCAGATCGTCGGGTGACATCTGCAGCGCGCGGAAATCGAGCCACATCAAGTACGTCGCTTCAGGTACCCGGGTTTTGATTTCCGGAATATGTTCACCCAAATATTGACTCACATACTCCATGTTCGCTTTCATGTACACCAGCGCTTCGTCCAGCCAAGCCTTGCCGTCATTGTAGGCGGCTTGGGTGGCTGCGCTGCCGAGCGAGCTGATCGAATTGACATGATAGAGCTCAAGCGTCTTTTTGAACCGGCGCCGGATGGAATCGTTCGGAATGATGATATTCGAAGTATTCAGCCCGGCGATATTAAACGTTTTGCTCGGCGCAGTACAAATGATGCAGTTCTCCTGAATCTCCTCGGACAAGCTGGCGAACGGAATATGGGTCCCTTCTTCATAAACCAGGTCCGCATGGATTTCGTCGGACACCATCAGAATACCGCGCTCCATGCAGAGCTTCGCAACCGCCTCCAGCTCTTCGCGCCGCCATACTCTGCCGACCGGATTGTGCGGGCTGCACAGGATGAACAGCTTGACCTGATCGTCCAGGCTCTGCTCAAGCGCTTCGAGATCCATCGTGTAATACCCGTCCTGCTCCTTCAGCGGGTTCTGTACCAGCTCCCGGCCGTGATCGGTGACGACGCTGTAAAAAGGAGGGTACACCGGCGTCTGGATGGCAACCTTGTCTCCCGGCTCGGTAAAAGCCTGCACGATGAAGCTGAGGGCGGGCACGACGCCTGGGCAGAAGACGATCCATTCCTTGTCGATGGACCACCGATGGCGGCTCTTCATCCAGTCCGCGACGGCCTGATTATACGCATCAGACTGCATCGTGTAGCCGAATACCCCGTGCTCTGCGCGGCTGTTCAGCGCGGAAATGACCGAGTCGGGTGCGGCAAAATCCATGTCAGCTACCCACATCGGAAGGACGTCGGACACGCCGAAGATCCGCTTCAGGTCGTCCCATTTAAAACTATCTGTATTTATACGTTCGATTGGTTGATGAAAGTTCAAGCTGTTCTCCTCCTTGGAAGGTCATTCAAAAGTTCGTCTATCCACGAATATAATCATAACAGATACGGCAAGTTTTTGGGTACACGTCAGCTTTGAAAACCATCCTGCATCTCAAGTACAATGAACGCATGAGGAATGACGCCTACGGGTTATCCGAAAGGAGGAAGGACATGCAGCTGATCGCCATGCTGACCATGCTGATCGATCATGCAGGGATCGTGTTTTTTCCGGATCAAATTTGGCTGAGGGTGATCGGAAGGATCGCATTTCCGATTTACGCCTATGCACTCGTACAGGGACATTATTTTACCCGAAGCCGGACCAAATATTTATTCAGGCTGTTTATACTGGCTCTGCTCTCCCAAATTCCATACCAGCTGGCTCTGGACCCGGACGGGCTGAACGTGGTCGTCACGCTGTTTGTGGCAGCCGCCGTCCTGCAAATTTTGGAGCGCAATCTGTCCATAGCGGCCAAAGCCGGGATCGTTCTGGCCTTTTGCGTTCTGATGGAAGGGTTCCCGTTTGATTACGGCGCATACGGCCTGCTGCTGGTGCTTGCCTTCCGGTATGCTTCCTCCGAAAAATTGCTGGGTGCCCATGTGTTCCTGAACATCCTGTATTTGATAGCATTTGGAGCAGGGGCTGTTCTGCAGATGCTGAGCATCGTACCGACCCTGGTGATTGTATACGGGCCTTATTTATGGAAAAAGATCGAGCAGGCCAGAGTTAGGGCATGGGTGTGGCGGTCGTTTTATCCGCTGCATCTGACCGTTCTGGCTGTGCTGCAGCGGCTGGATGCTTAATGCACCAGCCTTTTTTTCGTTGGAAATATTTACAGTTATCCCATTTACAAACCGATGGTCGGTATTTATAATGGAGCTAATAAAACCAGGGAAAAGGTGATGAAATGGCTCCTTTGATTGGATTGATTGTTTCGCTGTTAGGGTTTCGCTTGATGGGATGGCTGGGCTGGGAGTATATGAATGACTGGATCATCAGTCTGCGCTTTGCGGTAGCCGTCATGTTTTTGCTGACCGCATCGGCTCATTGGGGCAAACGCCGCGCGGAGCTGGTCGCCATGGTACCGCCGCGGTTCGCGCAGCCGGGCGCGTTGGTTACGCTGACGGGTTGGCTGGAAATCGCCGGCGCCGTCGGCATAATGATTCCGATCATGGCCGAGGCGGCATCCACCGGGCTCGCCCTGATGCTGCTGGCCATGTTTCCGGCCAACGTATACGCGGCGAATAACCGTCTGACTCTGGACGGCAGAGCGGTGATGCCGCTTGTCCCGCGAACCGTGCTGCAGGTCGTTTTTTTGGCTGCCGTGCTCGCTGCGGGATGGATGCGGTAGATGCCTCTGCAGTAAAGGAATTCGACGGGCCGATGAATGCGATCGCGCAGAGCCTGCCCAAGCTGGTGAGCCGGGAAGATGTGAGCAACCTCATCATGATGTATTTGATCGGGAAAAGCGATCAGCCGGAAGCGGCCGGCATCGTCGCGGATTTTTACCGGCAGGCGGTCGCCACGTCCAGGAAGTGGATCGTCACAGGCCAGGAGTCCGGAGTCATCCCTTCATCGGTCAATGCCGACCAGGCTGCGGAGCTGTTTGAGCTGCTCTCCTTCGGGCTGCGGATGCGCAGTCTGATCGGAGTTCGCAGCACGGGGTTCGGCATTCAGGAGTTTTCGGAGCTGATTATGCGGACGCTGCGGCCGGACTGTCAAGGAGGTGCTCCGACGTCATGACGCTGCTCCTGTTTCTGCATATTGCCGGAAGCGTGCTTTTCTTGGGCAACATCATTACGGCTGCTTTTTGGAAAGTCCGCGCCGACATCCGGGGCGATGCCGCGGAGATTCACCGCACCGTGAACAACGTGATGCTCGCCGATTATGCGTTTACGCTGCCCGGGCTGCTGTTCTTGATCGTCACCGGGAGCCTGATGGCCGCCAAAGGCGGCTATTCGCTGGCAGGTCTGAACTGGCTCACGGCTTCGCTAATCCTGTTCGGGATCACCGGCGTGCTGTGGCTGGCCGTACTGATCCCGCTGCAGCGGGGAATGATCCGGCTCAGCCGGCAGGCGCTCGAAAACGGCGCGATCTCCGCAGCTTACAAGCAGTTGTCGGCGTATTGGGCGGTTTTCGGCATTCTTGCCACCCTGCTGCCGCTTTTTATATTGTACTTCATGGTCAGCCAGCCTTTTTAAAATGAGGCGCAAACGACCGGCCGTTATGTATAACGGCCGGTTTTTGGTTTGCTGATAAGGGGAGACAAGAGGCTGTCGTCTGCAGCTGCAGGGTCCGCAAAAATGAGGGTATAGGTGCGGTTTTTATGGAAAGAAATAGAGCATACCTTAAATAAAACGCCAAAATGGCTGGGCAGAACCCAAAGCGCAGTGTCTGGGCATTTTCCGGTTGAAAGATGTACAATAAGGGAAGTGCGGATCAGACCGGAAAGATTCCTTCGACTTGATTCAGGGGAAATAAAATTCGGGATGGCGATTTCCCTTTGGCCTGCACCTCGATGAAGTCGGAACCGATGAGCACCAGCTTCATGTTGGAAAAGGCTTTGCCGGACTGGAATACCGTCCGGATCCCGACGCGGCGGAATACCGCCGGCGGCTTGACGTCAAAGACGCGGATGGTCTGCAGACTGAGCGGAACGAACAGCTCCCCCTGAACGCGGATAAAGCTGCTTTTATACACATGCTGCAGCCGCCCCGGCTCCAGACCCAGGCCAGCGCCGTTGATTTCCACCAGATGCCCGGTGAATTTGGCGAGACGCTCCTGCAGGGTTATATTTCTTTTAAACTTCATGAGCAGCACTTGGATCCCTCCGATGAACGTTTATTGCATTGTATGCCCTGAACTGGGCGGGTGCTTCGATTTTTTGAAGAGAATCACAGGTCGTTTTACGCAGGAACAGCAAAGACGGCTTTAGATTTGCGAAAGGAGGAACCATGAACGAGAGCAGGGTGATATCAAGACCATGGGCGCTGGAAGGGCCCAGCATTCAAATCGACCCGCTGTTTCCTTATTATGCGGACCGCTCTGCCGAGAGCATCGCCGAAGAGATCGAGCTGTCCGGCTACCGGACGGTGCATTATTTTGTCGTGAACGAGAGCAGGGTCCGAACGGACATCATTGAGGCTTTTCACGCCCGGGATATTGCCGTATGGGCGCTTGTAATCGGGAACGGAACGTTCGCCACTGAACATCTCCCACGGGAATGGCGTTCCTGGCGGATGGGGCTGCTGAAGGAGCTCAATGACGGCTTTGAGCGGTTTTCTCCGTTCTCGGCATCTTACGTGGAATGGAAAAAGGAGGCGGTCGCCCGGGTCGTTCTGGACCATCCGTTTGACGGCATTGAGATCGCCGAGCCCTATTTTCCGGAATGGGACGGCATCCGCAGAGGGGTATACGGCGACGTCGGCCCCCATGCGAAGCAAGCGTTCCGGGACAAGTACGGCCATGATATTCCCGAATTTCTGAACAAACGGGCTGCTAACTATTATAAAAAAGGTGCCCGACATCTACGGCAAATGGATTACTTTCCGCGTGGACGCCGTGAACGGACTCATCGATGAAATTATAAACGGCAGCGGAGGCGCAAGAAGTGTCCGCCCGGATATTGCCGTGGCGACCTGGTCGCTGGCGGTTGACGGCGGAGCGGTATCCACCCTCCGGCTGAAGGAATGGCAGGGGCTGGATGCGATTTCGATGATCGGGAAGGTCCGGCCGGATATGCACGTGCTTCAAACCCACTGGCCTGACTGGATGAAACGCCATTTGCCGCCGCAGTACGCGGGCGGATACGAGAGCTTCGCCGCACCGATCCGGGCCGCTTATCCCGGACTTCCCCTTGGCATTCAGGCTGACATCGGATCCCGGAGCAGCATGGTGAAGAACCGGCGCTGGCTCAATGACTTCCAGAACACGGTTTACGAGCTCGGCTACGATACGTGGACGGCGTACGAATACCATCTCGGCGGGTATATGTATGACGAACCGCCTGTCCCTGTGAAAGCGGTCATGCGCAGAGAACAAGAGCTGACGGTTTCGTTCAACAAACGGATTGATCCGGATACGCTGGGAACGGTGCTGTTCTTTGCGGAGGAGAACACGGAGGCTGGGCCGCTGGCCGGCATCACCATCGAGCAGAGGGCCGTCGACGGCAACCGTTTATGGCTGCGGGTAAGCGGGCTTCCCCGGCGGCCCGTGCTGGTCGAAGTCAGCGGGATGCGGGATACGCCGGGACTGTGGCATGTGAAAGGCAAAAAGTCGGGTGAAACCCCGATCGGCCAAAGGCTGAAAGTAGAGCAGGATCGTGGGTAAGAGAGTTAGCTGAGCATAAAAAAGCGTCCCGGCGGCAGCGATGCCGCCAGGGCGCTTCTTTTATACTTGCTGTGGGCATTATTGGGCGGTGTATCCGCCGTCTACCATCAGGCTCGTTCCGATCACGTACGAGGAGTCGTCACTCGCCAGGAACAGGACGGATTTGGCCACCTCTTCCGCGGTGCCGAGCCGTCCGATCGGATGCAGCTCCACGAGCTGCTGCTTGGCTTCCGGCGGAAGCGCCTTTAGCAGCGGCGTATCGATATAACCCGGGCAGACGGCATTCACCCGGATGCCGTGTTTGGCGTATTCAATGCCGAGCGTCTGGGTGAGCAGGACGACGCCGCCTTTGGCCGAGCCGTAAGCGGTAACTCCCGCTTTGGCCGCATGGCCGTGGATCGAAGCGGAGTTGATGATGGCACCCCCGGTGCCCTGTCTCAGCATTTGGACCACGGCGTGTTTATCCGACAGGAAGACGCCTGTCAGATTGACGTCGATCGTGCGCTGCCATTTGTCCAGCGACAGCTGATCGGCCGGCTCATCGTTGGCCACGCCCGCATTGGCAAACATAATGTCCAGTTTTCCGTATTCCTTCACGGTCCGTTCCACCAGTGCCTGGACTTCCTCCTCCTTGGTCACATCCACCCGGACGTAAATCGAGTCGTACCCTTTTTCTTTCAAATGGTCGGACACTTCCTGGCCCGCTTCCGAGCGGTCGGCCACGACGACCTTGGCGCCTTCCTGGGCAAACAGGCGTGCGGTGGCTTGTCCGATCCCGCTGGCACCGCCCGTAATGATCGCTACTTTACCGGAAAGTTTCATACCTCGCGTCACTCCTTCTCACAGCAATTGTCCGTATCCGTCACCGGAATCGGGTTCATCTTTGTTAATTTACCCATTTTTCTGAAAATATTAGCCGACGCTTTGGAGATACCCTGAGAATAAAATGCCGCGAACGGAGCAAAAAGAGCTTGCTTTCCGGAAAAGATGGTGGTACATTCAATATATAAATTGTGTACAATTTAATTTTATAAAATATAATTAAAGTGGAGGATGGGACCATGAGTATTTATTCTTTTACAGCAAACAGTATCCGAGGAGCGGAAAAGGAACTCTCGGAGTATAAGGGTGACGTGCTTCTCATTGTCAACACGGCGAGCAAATGCGGGTTCACCCCGCAGTATGCCGACCTGCAGAAGCTATACGAGAAATACGGAGACAAGGGATTCAAAGTGCTCGGTTTTCCAAGCAACCAGTTCGCCGAACAGGAGCCCGGAAGCAATGAGGAAGTGAATACGTTTTGTCAAATTAATTATGGAGTGAGTTTCCCGCTGTTTGAGAAGGTGGACGTGCGCGGAGAAGACAAGCATCCGCTGTTTGCTTACTTGACGGAGCAGGCACCGTTTCAGGGGATTAGCACGGACAATTCCGAAGGGAAAATGCTGCAATCGTTCCTTGAGAAGGAGCAGCCGGAGCTTTTGGAAGGCGACGATATTAAATGGAACTTCACCAAGTTCCTGATCGACCGGGAAGGACGGGTGGTGGAGCGGTTTGAGACACCGGTCGGTCCGCTGGAGCTGGAATCGGCTATAGAAGCGCTGATCTAAGACACGATGGTATGGATAGTGGCTATTCATGCCAGGGCCGCGTCAAACAGCCATTTGGATAGAATTGCCTTGAATTTTAATGTATTCTGAAGGTAATTTTCAGGTGTTTTTAAGAAAACTCTCATATAATGCACTCATACCCCTTTTATATATGAATTGACCCTAGGCACGGGACTAGGGTCTATTTTTTTGTCCATTTTTCGTATAAGGCTTTATCCGGAACGGATGAAAGCTGCTTGTCGCCTGGCGTATTACTTATGCCGTATATCGCGGGTATCTTATAGTTAATCAGTTTGTTAAGCCCCATCCTCGCACAAACGCCCAGCAGCCGGCCCCGGACTTACGGTTTCTGGCGCCGCCTGCGCAGCTGAAGCTGCTGGAGATTGCGCCAGGAGATCTGCCGGATGCGCTGGCTTCGCATCACTTCGCGGATCCAGGGATCGCGGAAAACCTGCAGCTCCATGCCGCGCTTCAGCCACTCATGATGGATGGCCATCAGCTCATCCGTAATGACGGCCGGATGGATATACAGTTCGCTGACTCCGGCCTGGAGCGAGCACAGCATAGCCGCTACGCTTTCCCTGAAGGCTTCGTATGTTTCTCCCGGGCGCAGTGAAAAGGGTAGCTGGATTAAGTGATCTGGAATGACGACCCCGAGCGAGTCCGCTTCACGAACCCGCGCCTTATGGATGCGCCGGGCGGCGGAAGGGAGCTGAAGCGAAGCGGGAATATGCCTTGGCAGCCGAAACGGAAGGCCGTTCTCCGCGCAGACGCCAAGGACGAGGGAGAGGAAATCCCGCCCCGTTTCCAGCCCGTACAGGCTCCCCATACTGATTATCGAGATGGGTCGGATTCAGCCCCATGCGCCGGGCGAGCCGGATTTGGCCGATGATTTCGGCGTGCACCTCGGCTGCCTGGGCTCTGGTCTCCACTGTGCGGCAGTCGCGGGGAAAGTACCCCTCATTCGTAATGAGAGAGGACACCGACTGCCGGC
>NZ_PCZT01000018.1:191468-193095 GCF_002968895.1 Paenibacillus sp. AR247
GGACACCGACTGCCGGCGGGTGACCGGTCCCCAGCGGTAGGTGTCCCACTCGCTGGTAAAGGTCAAGTGGACACCGACGTCCACGTCCGGGCGCGCGGCCGCCCATTGGGCAGCCTCTTTGGCCCACGGGCACGGCATCATGATCGTTGCCGAGGAAATGGCCCCTTCGGCAAGCAGCAGCTGGATGCCCGCGTTGGCCGAGTGGCACATGCCATAGTCATCCGCATTGATGATCAGCAGCCGCGCATCCGGCGGGAAGCCCAAAGCTTGAGCGAGGTTCAAGGGACGTCGCCTCCTAATTGAATAACGTATTTCCATGCAGGGAGAGGATCATTATCGAACGAAGAGGGAACCGGTGGTTCCAGTTTAGGAGAATCAAGGTCGAGGGATTCGAATCACAATAAATAACAACGAAGAAAAGAATAGAAACTGTGAAATTTTAACCGCCAGTTTCATTTCTTCACCTAAGTCTGCTAATCCAAATAAAATATGAACTACGGACACCAAACCGGTAATGATTAATATAATCCATGCGAGTAAATACACGATTTCCCCTCTTTTTATATGATGTGAACAATGGCTCATGGGCGACGAATCCTGTAGATCACGCACGCCATTAAGCATTTTGGCAAAGGCGTTAAAACACTTATATTATCAATGATGTATTTTTATTTGCAAATATATGTAATATTATACGAATGGCAAGATTAAGCTCGGCAACGAAAGAATTATCCTTTGAATTATCGAAACTTCAGAAACGAAACAGACCCTTTGCGGTACTCCCGCAAAGGGTCTATTTCATCTTGCTATTTCTATCCGTTTGTTTTTATCGGCTTATGATCATCGGCTGTTCTTATTTGACTCATTCCCCCAGGCCTTTGCCCATGCCTTTCAGAAACCGCAACCCGAAGCCGATCGCCCGGTTCACGTCAGGATCCTTCAGCGCATTCATGAGGGAGAAGACTGTCACTTTTTTATCCTGCGGCTGATTGGCCTCCTCCAGGCCCTTGGCCACACTGCCGAGCAACTTCGCTGTCTGCTCCGGATCGATAGCGGCGAGGGCGCCGGCGGCGGCCATGCCGTTGTTGATCATGTTTGTCACTTCCGGCCGGGTGGCCTGGCCCAGGACGATTTCGGCCACTTTGGCTTTGGCCTTCAGCAGCGACTCAGCCGCTTCCAGAATGCCGCTGTCGTGCAGCTCGCTGAGCACCCCGATGGCTTTTTCTAGCGCCTGCTCATGCTCGGCGATAGAATCCGTCAGCTGCTCCAGCGACTGCTGCTTCAGCTCTTCTTCCGTCAGCTCGCGTTTTTTGATGTATGAAATCGGTTGTGCCATATAGATTCCACCTTTCCTTTAATCGACGAGCGATACATAATCCGGCCGGCTCCATTTCCGGTGCACCTCGACGCCTTCCTGCGGATAGCGCTTCTTGTTGCGCGGATTGGTCAGCGGCAGCGGATTGGTACCCTTCACGTTCAGAATCTGCATCCGCACGCGCGTCTGCTTATAGGCCGGCGTGTGCGTGCGCACATCGACCGCATTGCCGGTGAGCAGGTTGACCGCGTTTTCGNGGCTGACCGAGTGCATCGGCACGTACAGCTCGTTGCGGTGGACGCGGTCGGTAAT
>NZ_PCZT01000018.1:193195-198819 GCF_002968895.1 Paenibacillus sp. AR247
GGCGATACTTCCACGAACACTTCCGGCAGCTTCAGATTGATTCCGTGCGATTTGTTGGTCAGGTTGCCTTCATGGAACTGCTCCAGCAGGCGTCCGTTGTTCAGGACGAGATCGAATTCGGCCGGGTATTCCACCGGCGGAACGTAGCCGACCAGTGAGAAGCGCGCCTTTTTGTCCGGGAAGAAGAAGCCGTCCGTATAGAGCAGCGGCGTGTGTTCCCCGCTCGCCGAGCCCCAGATGAAGCTGCCCCAGCCTTCCAGCACGTCATAGCTGCACTGGGAGAAGAACGGGGTCAGGCTGGCCATTTCGGCGAAAATTTCGCTCGGATGGGTATAACCCCAATCATACCCGAGACGCTTGGCGATCTGGGTTGTGATCCACCAGTCCGGCTTGGAGTCGCCGAGCGGCTCCAGCACCTGATATAGGCGCTGAACGCGCCGCTCCGTATTGGTGAAGGTGCCTTCTTTCTCCAGTGACGGCGCGGCAGGCAGAATGACGTCGGCGAACTGGGCTGTCTGTGACAGAAATACGTCCTGCACGACGAAGAAGTCGAGCTTCGCCAGCACCTCGTGCACATGGTTGGCGTTGGAGTCGACCCAGGCCATATCCTCGCCGACGAGGTACATCGCCTTCATGTCGCCACGGTCGATCGCATCGATCATCTGGATGTTGTCCATACCCGGCTGCGGCGAAATCGCCACGCCGTAAGCTTTTTCGAACCGCGTCCGCGCTTCGTCGTTTGAGACGTGTTGGTATCCCGGCAGCCACGGCGGCAGCGTGCCCATGTCGCAGGCGCCCTGCACGTTGTTATGCCCGCGCAGCGGGTAAGCTCCGGCGCCGGGACGCATGTAGTTGCCTGTAGCGAGCAGCAGGTTGGAGATGGCCGCCGACGTGTGCGAGCCGGCGATGTTTTGGGTGACGCCCATGCCCCAGCAGATGACGGTGCCGTCGGCGTCGCGGATCATCTCGGCGATCGAGATGAGCGTCTCCTTGGCAATGCCGGTTTCCTGCTCGGCGTACTCGAGCGTGAAGGTGTCCAGCAGCTGCTGGTATTCGGCAAACTGATTGACATACTGGTCGATAAACGCCTGCTGGTGCCATCCCTGGTCAATCATGTATTTCGTGACGGCCGTCAGCCATACGAAGTCCGTTCCCTGCTTCGGACGGATGAACAGGTCCGATCGCTCGGCCATCTCATGCTTGCGCAGGTCGGCGACGACCAGCTTCTGCCCGTGCAGCTTGTGCGCCCGCTTGATCCGGGTCGCCAGGACCGGATGGCCTTCGGCCGGCGCGCAGCCGATCAAGATAACGAGGCCTGCTGACGCGATGTCCTGGATCGTGCCGGCGTCGCCGCCGATGCCGACCGTCGACATCAGTCCGTCCGAAGCCGGAGACTGGCAGTAGCGGGAGCAGTTGTCCACGTCATTGGTTTCAAACACCTGGCGGGCCAGCTTTTGGATCACATAGTTCTCTTCGTTCGTAATTTTCGAGGAAGAAATAAAGCCGACTGAATGGTTGCCGTACTCCTTACGGATGCCTCCGAGGCGTTCGGCGACCAGGTTCAGCGCCTCATCCCAGGTAGCTTCTACGAAGGCGTCTCCCTGCCGGATCAGCGGGGTCGTAATCCGCTCTTCGCTGTTGACGAAATCCCAGCCGAATTTGCCTTTGACACAGGTGGAGATCGCGTTGACCGGCGCATCGTGGGAAGGCTGTACCTTCAAAATTTTCCGGCCTTTGGTCCACACCTCGAAGGAGCAACCGACGCCGCAGAACGTGCATACCGTTTTGGTCTTGCGCGTGCGTGTGTCCCGCATCGCCGCTTCGATCTCCGAAACGGCGAAGATGCCGCTGTATCCCGGCTCCACTTCCTTGACGAGGTCGATCATCGGATTCAATACTTCCTCGTTGATGCCTGTCATGAAGCCGGCCTCACCCAGCATCGATTTTTCCATGAGGGCGTTGCACGGGCAGATGGTGACGCATTGGCCGCAGCTGACGCAGGACGAGTCGTTGATATCGACCCCGTTGTCCCACTTGACCCGCGGGATGTCTGCTTCCCAATCGATGGAAAGGGTTTCATTCACCTGCAGATTTTGGCAGACCTCAACACACTGTCCGCAGGCAATGCATTGATTCGGGTCATAACGGTAGAACGGATGGGACATATCGACTTCCGAAGGTTCGACCTTCGGCCGGTACGGGTACTTCTGGTGTTCGATTTCCATCATTTCGGCGGTATTATGCAGCTTGCAGTTGCCGTTGTTGTTGTCGCATACGGTGCAGTAGAGCAGATCGGTCCATCGCTTCCGTCTGTGCAGCCTTGGCGGATGCGGAAGACAGCTTGACGTTCATTCCCGAAACGGCAATGGTCGAGCAGGCGCGCGCAAGCTTCCCGTCGATTTCTACAATACATGTGTCGCACGTCTGGATCGGGTCTACCTCGAGGAACATAACAAATTTGCGGATGCGACAGGCCGGCAAGGTTGATCGCCTCGAGCACGGTCATGCCCGATGTGACTTCCACCGCCTGTCCGTCGAGCGTAATGTTAACAAAATTTTGGTTCACGAACATAAAAACCCCCTTTTCACCCCCAATGTTAAAATGGAACCGCCAAGCGTCCCGGTGTTTGCAGCGCTTCGGCGGGTGTCCATAAGCTAAAGAGCAGGCCATAAAACAAAAAAACTCCACTAAACCCGTCTCCGCTAATCATTGTGCGCGGCAGGTTGTAGTGGAGTAACCGATTAGCATTGGCCTACTAATGGATCATTCCGGCGCCTGTATGGCATAAATGTATTCTCGTCATGATTATACTACGCCCGGGCAGAAAAACAAGGTTGAATTATTCTGTACAATCCTACTAAGATTTAGTATAGTGTTAAACTTGTGATGAGGTGAGAATGGGATGAAGAAGGAAGTTGCGTTTAACGATATCATTCGCAAAGTGAGGAAAGATACGTTCGGAAAAGGTCCGGAACGCATTCATACCACGTTTGTCGAGAACATGGCGATCACCCGGATGCACGGCAATTTCACACCTACTGAAAAGTTTATCGCACAGTCCGAAGACGGCAAGAAGATGGTGCACAGCGCGAGAACACACATGATCAAGGAGCTGTACAAATCCCAGGTCCCTGAAGGGCTGGAGGAGCTGTGCGGATCGAAGCTGATCCATCTGTTTACGGATATCAAGGTGGAAGAAGACATGGCCGTTTCGGTCTTTATGTTCGAGAAAAATATAGAGCAGGGATGAAGCGATGATGGAGGCTGTGACGAGCAGGCCGGGCATGATCCGGTATGAACAGGGAAAGATGGAGGAAAAGACCGACTTGGTCGTGAACGAGCATCCGGTAACGATCAAAATCAACGGCGAGGAATTTGCGACCCTCGTCTGTACGCCCGAATACATTGAAGATATGGCTGTCGGTTATCTCGCATCGGAAGGCGTCATTTCAAGCATTGAGGAAATCAAGGACTTATGGGTTCAGGAAGAGGAGGGGTTCGTTCACGCGTCTGTAAGCAAGTGGAGTCCACTCCATCGCCAGCTATACAGCAAAAGGTACGTCACGTCCTGCTGCGGCGCCAGCCGGCAGGGCTTTGTGTTTTTCAATGACGCGAAAACGGCCAAGGTGCTGGACCAGGCTCCGGTGGAGCTGTCCTTTGACGATTGCTTCCGGCTCGTGCGGGAGATGCAGGAGGGAGCCGAGACGTTTAACCGTACGGGCGGTGTGCATAACGCCGCTTTGTGCGACCGAAACGGGATTCTTCTGTCGAGAATGGATATCGGGCGACATAACGCACTGGATAAAATTTATGGTTACTGCCTGAAAAACGACATCGCGGTGGATGATAAAATTATCGTGTTCAGCGGCAGAATTTCCTCGGAAATATTGCTGAAGGTGGCGAAAATCGGCTGTGCCGTCATCCTGTCCAAATCGGCGCCAACGGAGCTTGCGCTGGATCTGGCGGACAATTTGGGCATTACGGCCGTCGGCTTTATTCGCGGCCAATCCTGCAACGTGTATACCCACCCGCACCGCATTGTGGAGTGCAGGCCGCAATCCTGAGCGGCCCCAGGCGTACCTGCTGCAGCAGCACGAATTGTTTCGGGCACCAGCCCACATCAAGGGAATTTGCAGCTTCAAATGAAGGAGGGATCATCATGGAAACCCATGATCAATACAACCGTATACTCAGAGATTTGAGGCTTTCCGTGACGGACCGCTGCAATTTCCGCTGCCGGTATTGCATGCCCGAGGAAATCTTCGGCAAGGATTACGCTTTTTTGTCCAGGGAACATATTCTTAGCGTCGAGGAAACGGTGCGGATTACGCGGATTTTCACCCGTCTCGGGGCCCGCAAAATCCGCATCACCGGCGGCGAACCGCTGCTGCGCAAGGAGCTTCCGGATATTATTCGGGAGGTGTCCCGGATCCCTGGCGTGGAGGACGTTGCCTTGACGACGAACGGCAGCCTGCTCGCCCGGCACGCCCGGACGCTGCGTGAGGCGGGCTTGATGCGCGTCGCCGTCAGCTTGGATGCGCTCGATGACGACACTTTTTTGGCGATGAACGGCGGAAAGGCCAAGGTGGCGCAGGTGCTGGAGGGCATTGACGCCGCCGCCGAAGCAGGTCTGGCCTTGAAGGTTAACATGGTGGTGCAGAAGGGCGTCAACGAGCATGCCCTGCTGCCTATGGTCCGCTATTTCCGCGAGCGGGGCCATATTTTGCGCATGATCGAATATATGGATGTCGGCAATACGAACGGTTGGAACTGGGATCAGGTCGTCAGCAAGCGTGAGATGCTGGAGCGGATTCACGCCGAATTTCCGCTGGCGCCTGCCGATCCCAACTATGAGGGAGAGGTGGCTTCCCGCTTCCGGTTTCTTGACGGCCAAGGCGAAATTGGCGTCATTTCATCCGTCAGCGACGCCTTCTGCTCCACCTGTACGCGGGGCCGATTATCGGCGGACGGCATGTTCTACACCTGCCTGTTCGCGACGAAGGGGCATGACCTGAGGGAATGGCTGCGTTCAGGCGCAACCGACGACGAGATCGCGGATCATATCATAGCCATTTGGGAAGGACGGCATGACCGGTATTCGCTGGACCGCGGTAAAGCCAGCACGGGTACGGGCCGGGAAGCCAAGGTGGAAATGTCCCGGATCGGCGGATGACGGCTTGTTCCGCTCTGGCTTCCTAGAATGTACATCGATCAACGTTTTCTTTAAAATTGTTGACAAATTTATGAACCGGTGTTTATCATATGTATGAAATGTCATAGACAAATGGGGTGGATGTAGGGAATGCACCTGCCCTATTCGTTACGTGTCATGTGTGTTTGATCTCCCTATAGGAATCGGGTAGGGGAATTAACCGCTGTCAATCAACTTTCGGCTGCAGGGCCGGGGTTTGATTTGTGGCGGTTTTTTGTTGTTGGAATGAACAAGGGAAAGTGGATCTTTTTGCGAATCACAGGCTTTTATCGAAGAAAGTTACGAAGGAAAATGGAAGGAATGGTACGATGTCGTCTTTTTATTCACCGCAGCAAATTCGTGATATTGCCATTGAAACAGGGGAGAAGAAAGCCAAACTGCCGCTGTCCGCGGTCCTCATTCTCGGCTTCC
>NZ_PCZT01000018.1:198919-201967 GCF_002968895.1 Paenibacillus sp. AR247
TGGGGCTCGGTCGCCGGATTTCTGGGTGCAGCCGTCTTCCCGGTCGGGCTGATCCTGACCGTCTTGGCCGGAGGGGAACTATTAACGGGGAACATGATGACGCTTCCAATGGCGTGGTTTTCCCGTAAAATCGGCTTTGGCGCCGTCCTCAAAAACTGGATTCTCGTTACGGTCGCCAACTTTATCGGGGCGGTGTTCGTCGCCTATTTCTTCGGGCATGTCGCCGGGCTGACGGAAGGAGCGTTTCTGGCCAAAACAGTAGCTGTGGCCGAAGCAAAGGTGCATGATTCGTTCCTGCAGGCTTTCGTATCGGCCATCGGCTGCAATTGGCTCGTCTGCCTGGCGGTCTGGCTCGGTTACGGCGCAAAGGATGTTACCGGAAAAATCTTCGGGATCTGGTTTCCGGTCATGGCGTTTGTCGCCATCGGCTTTCAGCACGTAGTCGCGAACATGTTCGTCATTCCGGCCGCGATCTTTGCCGGTCAGATGAGCTGGAGCCAGTACTTCCCGAACTTCGCGGCGGTGTTCCTGGGCAATCTCATCGGCGGAGCGGTCTTTGTGGCCCTTGCGTATTTCGCCGCTTACCGCCAGCCCGCCGGCTCCATGCTGCCTTTGGCCGAGAAGGCGAATCATAAATCGGCGTAATGCCGCTTTGCGTACTGCTCCAAAATATGCACGAATTTGAGAAGCGCCATGCCGGCCGGCTGATCTTTGCCCTGAACCATCAGCAGGTCCCGGCCGAGCTTCATTCCTTTCAGCTTCACCTCGCACAGCTCGCCGCTGCCAAGCTCCTTGCGGACGACCCAGCGGGACAGGACAGCGATGCCAAGGCCCGCGGCGGCCGCTTCCTTGACACCCTGGCTGCTGCTGAAGACGAAGCTCCGCTTGACCGCAAGTCCTCCCTCCTCAATCAGCCGGTCGCTGTAGGCCCGCGTGTGCCCGAACCGCTTTCGCGCAAGACCCACACCTGGTCCTGCAGCATGCCGGGATCAATCGATTTGTAGGCTGCGAGGGGATGGTCAGGCGACATCACCAGCACCATTTCGTCCTCCATGAACGTGGTTAGCTGCACATCCCTGGCGGTCGTGCTGCCTTCAACCAGACCGATATGAAACCGCCCTTCGCGGATATCGTGCACGATGTTGTCGGTGTTGCTGATGTGAACCTGCACGTCCACTTCGGGGTATTGGTGCGCATATTCGGCGAGAACGGCCGGAAGGATGTATTCGCCGATCGTAAAGCTTGCACCGATGCTCAAGGAGCCGGTCACGACATCCCGCAGCAGATGGATCTCCTGCTGGGCCTCCTCGTACAGCGCTAGCATCTGCTTGGCCTTCCGGAACAAGATTTCGCCGGCCTCGGTCAGTCTGACCTGCTTCGGGGACCGGAGCATCAGCTTCGTGCCCAGCTCATCCTCCAAGTTCCGGATGTGCAGGCTTACCCCCGGCTGGGACAGATGGAGCAGCTTGGCGGCGCGGGAGAAATTGCGCTCTTCGGCGACGGTGACGAAGACCTTTAGTGTGTCTGTGATCATGGCGTGGACTCCTGTTTATCATTTCTTCAGCGGCAAGTGAGGCTAAGGCAAAGGCTAAGGCAGCGCTGAAGATTACACTCAGTGTAACGTGGGGGAGGGCCGCAATCAATCATAAGTTATCCTGATGATCGGGATAGCAAATCGGTATTTCCCTTCCGGAGCCGGACATTCTATAGTGAGCGTATCGATAGCCGCTTGAATGACCAGGCTACGGACGGGAGGAATGAATCATGATTGCATCTCAGGGATCGGCCCTGCCGCGCAAAAAGCGCAATTTGAACGCTTATATGCTGGGGCTCTGCCTCACGTTTGTATTATCACTGCTGGCCAAGGGGCTGGCGCTGCTGCCTTTTCTCGGCATCATGGGGCAGCTGGTGCTGGCCATCCTGCTTGGCATGGTTTACCGCGCATTCGCCGGCGTGCCGGAGTACGCGATGCCCGGCATCTCCTTTTCCAATAAAAAGCTGCTCAGGCTGGGCATTATTTTGCTCGGCATGCGGCTGAACCTGGCGGACATCGTTCATGCCGGGCCAAAGGTTCTGCTGCTGGCCGCGGTCAATATCAGCGTGACGCTGCTCGCGGTATACGGCATCGCCCGGCTGATGAAGGTCGATCCGGTCATGTCGCTGCTGGCCGCCTGCGGTTCGGCCATTTGCGGGGCGGCGGCTGTGGCCGCCATCGCGCCGCAGGTTCGGGCGAACGAGCAGGAGACGGCGGTCAGCGCCGCGGTAGTTGCCCTGCTCGGCACCTTGTTTACGCTGCTGTACGTCGGCCTGTATCCGCTGCTCGGCCTGTCGCCGGCCGGATACGGCGTGTTTGCGGGCGGCACGCTCCATGAAGTCGCCCATGCCATCGCGGCAGCAGCGCCAGGGGGCAAGGAGGCCGAAGATATGGCCGTCATCGTCAAGCTGACACGGGTGGCGCTGCTCGTTCCCGTCGCCGTTCTCGTCGGCCTCTGGAGCAGCCGCAAGGGCGGGCGCACCGCACCGGGGGAAAGAACCCGTATTCCCATCCCATGGTTTGTGCTTGGCTTTCTTGTGATGAGCGGCATCCATACGCTGGGCATCCTGCCGGAATCGGCTGCCTCGCAGATCGTCACGGCAGCTTATATGCTGATGGCCATGGCCATGGCCGGTCTTGGCCTGAACGTCGACTTCGCCGTGTTCGGGCGCAAAGGGGGCCGGCCGTTCGCCGCAGCGCTGCTCGGCTCCTGCCTGCTTGCCGGCGTTGGATATGTGCTGGTCAAGGCGTTGGGATTAGCATAAACGCCGGAACGTACCGGCCAACACCTAAAGAAGGACTCCGGCCGGGAACGGCGGAGTCCTCCTCTTTTTTTACAATCTTAAATGAACGTATCGGCTACAGTTCTTCGGAATCATCGCCGTCATATCCATTGATCAGGTCCGTTCCGTGCATATCCTCCACCATGGCGATCGCGGAAGGATCGACCGGACTGTTCGCCGAAATGTCGTCCGCATCCGGAACATCCGGCAGCTCTTCGTCCTCCGTCAGTT
>NZ_PCZT01000018.1:202067-207682 GCF_002968895.1 Paenibacillus sp. AR247
CAGCTCAAACTCGGGCGGAAGCTCGCGCTGCTGGTCGTACCGTTCATAGGTCAAATCGGCATCGCTTTTAATATTCTTATTATACTCATCAGCCATGTCATCCATCTCCTTTGGCGTATTTTCTTTCCTTACCGTTACCCGAATTGAGCCCGTATATCCGCTCCCGGATTAAAACTTAGGAAATACGTATCGGATCAAGAAGTAGAGGAAACCGAAAAAAATAGATAATGTACGCGGCATATTTGATAAAAGTAGGCTGCTACAAGACTGGAATCGGACTTCTGCTGAACTTCCTTATGCTCAACCTCAACGTTGTTCCGGCGGAATTCACTCATGGGTAATCCTCCTTTCAGCGCAGATCGGGAAGTCTCTGTCGTTTGCTACATTAATAAACGTACCCGCCCAAGGTGAAACATCGTTACCATACTTAGGAAAAAGTGGTATGATTAAATAAGTCCCGGCCTGTGTAACCCCGAAGGCAGTTGCGCTCAGGTTGAAGTCAATCCGGGGATTCTTATGTTTTCAAATGCATAAATATAAAGAATGGCGGCAGTATGCTCGAACCTATATGTATATTTATGCAAATGATATATTTTTTGACGACGACCGAAAGAACAGGAAGGAGTGGACGATGATGATAGCGAATCTACATAACAGTTTAAAATTTACAAATATTAACTTTTGAGGTGTTTTATGAAGGGTTTCCCCAAATCCGTAATCACTAAGCTCGCTCTGATCGCTTGCCTGACGCTGCTGTTTGTGACGGTACCGGTATTTGCTGGGGCGATGCAGACGGGTGGAGAGCGTTGGATTACCGAGTGGGAGGTCAAATGGGCGGACAGCCCGGATCTTGCGGCAGTTCCCGGATCCGTAACGGCAAGCGAAGGCTGGAGCCCGAATCAATCCGGCATGGCTTTGCCGAAGAGGCCCGGAACATCATCGACCTTATGGATCAGAACGAAGCTCCCTGCTTTGAACTGGGACATCCCCTCCATGCTTATCCCTAAGATATACGGACAGAACATTGACAACAAAGTGTTAACTCCCCTTCAGAGAAATGATTCCGATAAAATACTGTACATAGGCGTTCAATCCGCCAAGGACCGCATCGGACTGCGCCACGGCATTGAACTGGGCAACTATCCGGAATTGCTGGACAACTACGTCAAGAGAGACCTGATCGATATCATACTGGGCTGCGCGTTTGTCTTTATTGCGCTCGTCATGCTCATTTGCTCGGTTTTTTTGTAAGAAGGAGCAGAACGCCTCCTGGATTTCACTGAGTCTGGTGATCGCCTCCGCCGGAGTGCTGGTCATCACGTATTCCCCGTTTCTTTATACCTTTTACAAGGATTACGGCAAGCTCTACACCCGCCTATGGGATGTCGCGCTGTTCGTGCTGCTTCCGTCACTAACCTATTTTATCGAACGGATCTTCGGCAGCGGGTACCGGTCGGTGATCAAGAAGCTGTTGTATTTTCAAATCGGATATTCGGCATTCTGCCTGCTCTTCATGCTGGCAAACATCGTGCTGAACGACAAACTGTTCGGTATCCATTATTTTCTGTCGGTCCGTGTTCTGGGAATCGTTATGATCGTACAAGCCGTGCTGCTCGTCAGCAATTCGATCATCCATGCCGTGAAAGGGAACCGGAGCGCCGAGATTCTCACCGTCGGTTTTGCGTTGTTCGGCTTGACGGTCATTGGCGAAATGGTCTGGTTCTATTTGAAGGATGGCAATTATGACCTGTTTCTGTGGAAGTGGGGGGCGGCTGTATTTATCATTTCCCTGATGCTGATCCTCGGCCGGAACTATACCATCAATCACGAACAGATTGTAAAATATTCAAGGGAGCTGGAAATGTTCAACAACGAGCTTCAGCGCTCCGAGAAAATGGCCATCATCAGCGAATTGGCGGCATCCGTCGCCCATGAGGTCCGGAACCCGCTTCAGGTGACGCGCGGGTTCCTGCAAGTGCTGACCAAGAAGTACAGAAACCAGGATAAAATCTATATGACGATGGCTCTGGAGGAGCTGGACCGGGCCGCAGGCATCATCACCGACTTCCTGACCTTTGCCAAGCCGCAGTTTGAACGGATTTCCGTCCTGAACGTCAAAGAGGAACTGGGGCATGTGGAGGGCGTCATCGTACCGCTTGCGAACCTTCAGGGCGCCCAGATCGACATGCATATTCCGGACCATCTGCAGGTGAAAGGGAACTCTTCGAAATTTAAGCAGGCTTTTATCAATATGGTGAAGAACAGCATCGAGGCGCTTAACGGAGACGGTCAGATTAACGTATGGGCTTACGAGATGGAAGAGCGGGTTGTAATCCATATTCAGGACAATGGGGAAGGGATGAGCAAGGAGGAGCTTGCCCGGCTGGGTGAGCCGTATTTCTCCAACAAGACGAAAGGGACCGGGCTTGGTCTTATGGTTACGTTCCGGATCGTGGAAGCCATGGGGGGAAGTCTTGAATTCAAAAGCGAAAAAGGGGTGGGAACCGAAGCGGTCGTCTCCTTTCCATCAGCGGCTGTATAAGCCGCTTGACGGTAAGGTGGCGAACTTCGCTGTTCCCAACCCTTTCAAGATTTATGTAATATTCAAGATGAGGTGTGTAATCTCAATTACCAGGAGTATTTCGGCGCCGCGGCCGCTCTGACCGTTTCTGTTGGACTTGGGGGAAGCACGAGATAAAACTCGTTGGATGATTCCTCCACTGTCTTTACTTTGATGTGTTCAGGTAAAATAATACCGAGCACTTCTTTGATTGCGGCCTTAGGGTCGGCCAGGAGTCTTTCCTTGAAACTTGGGTCTTCCCAGGCTTTTTGAATAACTTGGTTGTGAAGGATAGCTTCTGCTGTCATTAGAATCACCCTTTCAACAAAATGGTTAATATTACCTTTATAAGTATACCATGGAATAAATTATAAATCTATCATTATTTGATATGATTTAACATCCACAAACTTAATCCGCCTTTTTGCAAGGCGTTTCTCTCTTCTTCGATCCGGTTCGCGTCGTCCTGAATCGACATCAGAATATGCTGGTGAAAAGAAAGCAGCTGGGGAATGTTCAATGGGGTCTGCTTGATGTGCTCATGGTTGGCTTCCGCTACGGCTGTGTATGAACGCAGAATGCCGTGAACGGCAATATAATGCTCGACACGATCAGCAGTGAGCGGTTCGTCGGGGGCAAACTGCGACCGGATCAGCGAGAGCAGGCTGTTATAGCTGCCTTCCTCAAGATCTTCCCGCCAGTCGGCCCAATCGTCCGCCATTTGCAGCGTAGCAAGTACATGTTCGAGCAAGTCGGTCACGGCCGGAATTTGTTCCTCCCTGTTCGACAAGAGCAGCGCTCCGGTACTCGACAGCTTCAGCGGCGCAGCCTTGCGCGCGATGAACAGCGGATTCACGCGGAAATAGTCGGCCGTGTGCTCATTGGTAACGGCTTCCGCCCATTCATGCAGGTACTGCCTGAAATAGGACCAGAACCGGGACGCTGAGGGGAAGTAGCCGCGGTAGATGTCGAGAAACTGCAGGTACAGCAAATTTCCCAGCGGCAGCTGCTCCTTGTCCTGGGGCGTGGAGGAATCCATGCAATCGTCCTGAATGAAAAAATAGAGCATGGCGCAAACGTTGCCGATCGACAGCTTCCGGGCGTCTTCGGCCGAAAGTCCTGCCGTTTCCATCAGCCAGAAGGGCAGCAAATAGCAGATATAGTTTTTGGCGCTGTTTTCTTCGAGCGGGTTAAAATGGCTTAAATAGGAAAGGCCTTTCGTGTTCAACGGAGAGGGGAACGCGGCAATGATGCACTCGGTTTCGCGGAATACATACGACAAGTCGGCTTCATAACGCTCTAACCATTCCATAAAATCACCTTTTTTAGATAGGATTGTTGTTCCAAGCGGCGGTATCCGATGCTGAAGACATCATTGAGCCGTTGACTGGTTATGAGTATGGGGTTGTGTGTATGTTGTTATATGAAGTTTAGTTGAGGCTTTTATTAGTTTAGC
Organism: Paenibacillus sp. AR247; assembly: GCF_002968895.1. Taxonomy (NCBI): domain Bacteria; kingdom Bacillati; phylum Bacillota; class Bacilli; order Caryophanales; family Paenibacillaceae; genus Paenibacillus; species Paenibacillus sp. AR247. Next base: position 206,084 of record NZ_PCZT01000018.1, read on the forward strand.
ATATATTTCCAATTTATGAAATCCGTAATTGAAAGAACCGGATGCGAGGCTGCAGACTGCTGGTTCCGGTACACTAACATTCGGTAGAGGTGCACATATGAAAGCTTCGAGAAAATACGGCATCATCGCGGCGGCGATATGTATAGTCATCCAGCTTGTGCTTGCCGCCTCCTGTTACGGCAGTTCCGAACCGGCTCTAAAGCCGCTGACGGACTGGCGGTTCACATGGGAGGGCGGAGGTACAGGCAGCCGCAGCACGGACGGCATCGGGCCGGCTTCCGGGTGGGAGCCGTACCGGATGAAGCAGCCGCTGCAGCTAAGCACCGGGGAAGAGAAGGCGGGATGGTTCGAAACGAAGCTGCCGGCGCTCATCTGGAATACGCCTGCCATTTTGCTCAAACCGGTTTATGGAATCAAAATCGACATCTACGTCGGTCAAGAGAAACGATACGAAATCGATCGGGATTACCAGTATGATGTTCATCATATCCTGCTTCCGCTGAGCCGTGAAGACGCCGGTCAAACGCTGCTCATGAAAATTCAGGGGGGAACCGGCCGGATCGGCATGGACGGTCCCGTGTGGGCCGGCGATTACCAGACGCTGCTGACCAAGCTGATCAAGGCTAATCTGGGTGATATCGTTTTGGGAAGCTCGTTTATATTCATTGCGCTGATTATGCTGATTTCGGCTTTACTCCTGAACCGGAGCGAGCGGAACAGCTGGCTGTCACTGACGGTAGTCATTTTGTCGATCGGGCTCATGATCCTGACTTATTCTCCTTTTGTGTACAGTCTGTTCAGAAGCTATGGAGAATTGTTTCAGGTCGTTTTTGACCTTGGTCTGCTGTCGCTCTTACCGGCGATAACCTATTATTTTGAAAGAACCATTGGCCCCGGCTACATGCTGATCATTCGGATGTGCCGTAAATTCCTGGTAGGGTACTCGCTCTTTTGCCTCGGGTTTATGGTCATCAACCTGCTTAGCGGCAGCCGTTTCTCCGATATTTATTATTTCTTTTCCGTTAAGGTGCTCGGCTGCATTATGATCGTTCTGCTGATGATTTTGGCGGCCAGCGCGATATCCTACGCCGCCAAAGGAAACAGGGATGCGGCTGTGTTTGCTTCGGGATTTGCCTTGTTTGCCATCCCGGCGCTGGGTGAACTTGTCTGGTTCTATGTACGCCAGGGGGACTACGTGCTGTTCTGGTGGAAATGGGGAGTCCTTGGCTTCGTGATCAGCCTCATCATGATCCTTGGCCGGAAGTTCGCCCATAATCATCGGCAGATTGTCGTGTATTCCCGGGAGCTTGAAATGTTTAACAGCGAGCTGCAGCGGTCGGAGAAAATGGAAGTCATCAGCGAGCTGGCCGCCTCGGTTGCACACGAGGTGAGAAACCCGCTTCAAGTCACCCGCGGCTTTCTGCAGCTGCTGCAGGAGAAGTCAAGGGACCGGGAGAAGGAGTATCTCCGGCTGGCGCTTGAGGAATTGGACCGGGCATCGGGGATTATTACGGATTTTCTTACGTTTGCCAAGCCGGAGGCGGAGAAGGTCGCCCTGCTCAATGTGGGGCATGAATTCCGGCATATCGAGGGCATCTT
>NZ_PCZT01000018.1:207782-220421 GCF_002968895.1 Paenibacillus sp. AR247
TATGATCAAGAACAGCATTGAAGCGCTGCGGGAGGAAGGCCACATTCAAATCCGGGCTTACCGGGACAACGGCCAGGTTGTCATTCGCGTCGCCGACAATGGAGAGGGGATGGAGCCGTCAGAGGTGGCGAGGCTCGGCGAGCCATATTACTCCAACAAATCGAAAGGAACCGGGCTCGGGCTGATGGTCACGTTCCGCATCATTGAGGTGATGCATGGAAAGATCGAGATTGAGAGCAAGAAAGGCGCCGGTACGGTGATGACCGTCCGTTTCCCGGCTGCCGCATCCGGCGAACAGGGAACGGAATGATCCCGTGATCCGCATACACTGGAACAAAAAAATGGCGCCTGCATCGGCGTCATTTTTTTGCGTTTAAAAGAGCATTTCAGGGGCGTTTCCTCCTTGAATGTCCCTCCAGGCCAGATATAAGCTGATCGCTGCGGCAATAAGGAACAGGAAAGCGGAAATAAAAGCAAGCTGCTTTCCGGTGCTTAGCGCACCCATATTCCCGCCTGCTCCCATTCCCGGGGTTGCGGAGGGGACCACTCCGCTGATTCGAACGGGCTTCGCCGGTTTTGATCTTGACTTAACCCGTTTCCCGGGCTTTGCCGATTTCACTGGTTTCACGGTAGACACTCCTTTGCGTGAGAATCCTTCATCAAGAACGATGGCAGGGGTACTTTAACGAACTCACAGTAAGTTATGTTACTGGAGTTCGGGTCGTTCCGAGGCCAAGAGAAAATAAACTGAGGAAAGAAACCGATGTATGTTTGATCATCAGAAATAGGTTTATACAGCTCGTAGCCGCAGCTGAAGCCAGAGGTCTTATTGCAGTGTATGATGGGGCGGCAGAGATGTTATCGCAGGAGCAAAAAAATAGGGTCCCGGCTTGACCTCGTGCCGTCCCTTCCCGGGTGATCCGAATATGTCGAAAACATCCGGCTGGTGAGAAAATGAGCATTTACTAGATTGTTAGTTTTGTTATAATAAATTATGCTAACTTTCTTTGGACAATACGAGCAATGGCAGGAGGATATCATGGACAAAACGCAATGGAGCATCAGCAGCTGGAGCTTTAAGGCTTGCAAGGACCAGGAATGGATGGAGGCGAAGGTACCGGGCTGTGTGCATACGGATCTGCTGGCCAACGGCAAAATTCCGGATCCGTTCTACGGAACGAATGAGAAGGAAGTGCAGTGGATCGACAAGCAGGATTGGGAATACGAAAGCCGGTTCGATTTGCCGGAAGAGCTGCTGTCCCTTCCGCATCTGGAGCTCGTATTTAAAGGGCTTGACACCTATGCGGACGTCGCCGTGAACGGCAAGCCTGTTCTTCAGGCAGATAATATGTTCCGCACATGGAAGGCCGATGTCAAGGATGTGCTGAAGCCGAAGGACAATACGGTCCATGTGCGTTTCCGCTCGCCGGTCCAGGAGGATCTTCCCAAGCTGGAGCGCCTCGGCTACGATTTGCCGGCAACGAATGACCAGTCGGATGTCGGAGGACTTGGAGACCGGAAAATCAGCGTATTCGCCCGCAAGGCGCCGTATCATTACGGATGGGACTGGGGTCCTCGATTCGTGACCAGCGGTATTTGGCGGGATGTCTATATTGAAGGATGGGATCACAGCCGGATTCAGGATGTATACATCGATCAGACGGAGGTTACGGCAGCGTCCGCCAAGTTAACGGCCGTGATCGAGCTGGAGTCAGACCTGGAAGGGGAAGCGCTGGTTCGCCTGAGCGCGGACGGTCAGACCTGGGACCAGAAGGTCCAGCTGTCACAAGGCACCCAGACGGTGGAACTCCCGCTGGTGATCGACAATCCGAAGCTGTGGTGGTGCCGTGGACTCGGTGAGGCGAATTTGTATGAGTTCCGTGCGGAGCTGATCGTTGACGGCGGCGTGACAGCCGAGAAAACCATTAAAACGGGCCTGCGCTCGGTCAGGCTGGTCCGCGATAAAGACGAGGCCGGCTCCACCTTTTATATCGAGCTGAACGGAGTACCGGTGTTCGCCAAGGGTGCCAACCATATTCCGAACGACAGCTTTATTACCGAAGTAACCTACGAACGCTACCGTCATGAGATTGCCAGCGCAGCAGCCTCCAACATGAATATGCTTCGCGTCTGGGGCGGGGGGATTTACGAGCAGGACGCTTTCTACGAGCTGTGTGACGAATACGGCCTGATGGTATGGCAGGATTTCATGTTTGCCTGCAGTATGTACCCCGGCGACGAAGCATTTTTGGAAAATGTGCGGCTGGAAGCGGAGGAAAACGTCAGACGTCTGAGAAATCATCCTTCGATTGTTTTATGGTGCGGAAATAACGAAATTGATACCGCCTGGTCCCACTATTCCGAAAATACCGGCTGGGGCTGGAAGCAGCAGTATACTCCGGAGCTCCGCGAGCGCCTGTGGCAGGATTACGAGGCGATCTTCCACCGGATTTTGCCGGAAGCGATTTCCCGGTATGCGCCGCAGGCCGATTACTGGCCGTCTTCGCCGATGATCGAGCTGACCGGGGACATTCGTCAGCATGCGACGAACAGCTCCACCGGCGGGGATATCCATTACTGGGGCGTATGGCACAATGTGGAGCCGTTTGAAAATTATAACTTGTACATCGGGCGTTTCATGAGCGAATACGGTTTTCAGTCGTTTCCAGAATACAAATCGGTTCGCCGTTATGCCGAAGAGCATGATTTGGCCTTGGAATCGGAAGTGATGCTGGCCCACCAGAAGAACGGGCAGGGCAACCGTCTGATCAAGCAGTATATGGATATGTACATGAACGAGCCGAAGGATTTTCCGTCCTTCCTGTATATGAGCCAGGTGCTGCAGGCGGAGGCCATGAAGATGGCGATTGAGGCGCATCGCCGCAAGAAGCCTTACTGCATGGGGACGCTGTATTGGCAGATGAACGATTGCTGGCCGGTGGCTTCCTGGGCGGGAATGGATTATTTCGGCCGCTGGAAGGCGCTCCAGTATTACGCCAAACGAAGCTTCCGCGACATCGCCGTTTCCATCGACGGTACGCGCGGCGACGAATTGGACATTTACGTCCTTTCCGATGTGCTTCAGCCGCTGTCCGGAAATCTTCGCCTGCAGGTCATGGACCTGAAAGGGAACGTCCTGCAGGAAACGGCGGAGAGCTTCAGCATAAGCGCCAACACATCGGAAAAGGTGCATACCTGCTCCGTGGAGCAGCTGCTGGGCGGAAGCCGCCGTCAGGAAACGTTTCTGCTCGTCCAGCTTGAGGTGTCCGGACAGGTGGTGGACAGCAAGGAGCATTATTTTGTGCCGGCTAAGGAGTTTGCGTTTGCCAAAGCGAATATCACGGTACGGGAAGAAGAAGGCAGCCAGGGTCATACGCTGATTCTTACAACGGATACGCTGGCCAAACAAGTATGGATTTCCAGCGAGGCGGAGGGCAGCTTCAGCGACTTTCCAGCGAGGCGGAGGGCAGCTTCAGCGACAATTTCTTCGATTTGATCCCGGGCAGGGAGCAGCGCGTACAGTTTTACGCCCGTTCGGAAGGGGAAGAGCCGTTCATCCCGGCCAGACCGGGCCGGATCGAAGTGAAATCGATGGCGGACTTTATCGTAAAGTAGGATATTTGCATACAAAGGAGCCGTCCGGGTACCGGGACGGCTCCTTTTATTTGGGGTGGACGCGTATGCACCAGCGCTGTAGTCGCTGCTGTTAAATATAATGCAGTCCGGATAAATAAGGCAGAGGTATCGTGCAGAAATCCTTCGGAGCCCCCGCCAGGTGGGGAGACTCGGGATCAAACAGCAGCGACAGCAAACTGCTGTCATCCAGCACGAGTTCCTGTCCCTTGTTTGTGACCGTATATGATCTGCCGCCGGCTTCATCGATGCGGATAAAGGATTTCCAGTCCACCTTGAGCAGCGGGGAACACTGCGTGAGCAGGCTGTGGGCGTCCGCGATCCATACGGTGCCGCTGTTCGGGCCGGATTGGACCGCGGCGCCGGCCTGCTGCAGCAGTTTCAGCAGGGCTTGCTCCTGCCAAGGCACCGGAACCTCCAAGCGCTGAATCTGGTGGCGCTGGAGCATTTCGGCCAGCAGCCGGGCAACGGCATGCGGATGGCCCTCCCCACTCGACGGCCTTGGCCGGTTCGCCGGACGTTGAGGATTCAGGAGACGTTGGCACGGCAGCGGCCAGAAAGGCTGCTATCGCGCCGTCGCGATGGCGCTGCTGCCCAGCAGCGTAAGCAGCTGTCCGGGGCCCTGCTCATAGGCCGGGGATGCGCCGGAGAGGATCGCGGAGATGCCAAAGGTATCCTCCGGCCGCATAGGGCTGATGCTCCATTCTTCTGTATCCGGTTGCAAAAGGGCTGCCGCGCTGCCGCTATCCAGCATGGCATAATGAACTCTGCCAAAATCGTAGCAGCCTGCCCGGCGGTACAGGGAACGGCCGCCGGATACGAATACGAGGGATGCCCCGGAGCGGCGTGCATGATCCATGCATTCCGCCAGAAGCGTGCTGGCCAGATTTTGCCCGCGGAAGTCGGGGTGTGTGCATACCGAACCGATGCTGAACACGTTCAGCCTGGCTTCCCCGATCCGCATCACGTCCGGCGCCAGTCCCATGAACGCCACCAGCTCGCCCTCATCGGTGAACGCGCCATATGAATGGCTGACGCCCGGATGAAACAGGGCCGGAAACGATTTGCCCATAGAGGGCTGGCCGGGCTTGCCAAATACAAGGTCTGACAGGTCTGCGGCCTGTTGTAATTCATTTGAATAAAGCAGCCGAATCTTCAAGTTATACATACCTCCTCATCCGTCATGCTTGTTGTCTAGGTCGAGAATAAGTATAGTCCTCTAACGGGATAAAGTGAAGACGGGCGAACCATTTCCTTTATTGAAAAAAAACAAATGCCCGGAAAGCCGTTGTCTGCTCCAACGTTACAAAAAAGTGCTTAAATGACTTTGAAGTGCGTACTTCCCGACGGAGCCATCCGGGTGCACAATAGAGCCATCACCAAGCACAATATATAAAGGAGCTGACATTCCATGAATGATCATAAATCGGTTAAGGAAGAACGGAAAGTAGCATTGGTCGTCGGGGCCAATGGGGTGATTGGACGCAATCTCATCGACTATTTGCTGACGCTGCCGGAGTGGGAAGTGATCGGGGTATCCCGGAGGGGAGGGGAGGACAGGGAGCGGGTCCGCTATATCGCGGCGGATCTGCTGGACCCGGAAGATGCCCGGCGCCGTCTGGGTGCGCTTCCCGAGGTGACGCATCTTTTCTACGCCGCTTATCAGGACCGCCCGACCTGGGCCGAGCTGGTGGCGCCGAACCTGGCCATGCTGGTCAACAGCGTCGAGGCGGTCGAAGCGGGATCGCCGGGGCTGCGGCATGTCAGCCTGATGCAGGGGTACAAAGTGTACGGTGCGCATCTCGGCCCGTTCAAAACCCCGGCCAAGGAATCGGATGCCGGTCATATGCCGCCCGAGTTTAATGTGGATCAGCAGCAGTTTTTGGAGAAACGGCAGCAGGGAAAGGCTTGGACGTGGTCGGCCATTCGTCCTTCGGTAGTAGCGGGTTTTGCATTGGGCAATCCGATGAATCTGGCCATGGTTATCGCCGTATACGCGTCCATCTCCAAGGGAACTGGGCATTCCGCTCCGTTTTCCGGGGAAACCGGGGGCCTATCATACGCTGATGGAGGTTACTGATGCCGGGCTTCTTGCCAAAGCCACCGTGTGGACCGCAACCGATCCGCGGTGCGCGAATCAGGCGTTCAATATCAACAACGGGGATCTGTTCCGCTGGAACGAGATGTGGCCGAAGATCGCCGCTTACTTCGGAATGGAGACGGCGCCGCCCCTTCAGATGTCCCTGGACGTCGTTATGGCCGACAAGGAGCCGTTGTGGAATGACATGGTCCAGAAGCACGGGCTTGCCCCGCATTCTTATCAAGAGGTTTCTTCCTGGAGCTTCGGCGATTTCGTCTTCTCCTGGGATTACGATTTCTTCGCCGACGGGACCAAAGCCCGCCGCTTTGGCTTCCATGAGTACGTGGATACAGAAGAGATGTTCATGAGCATTTTCGATGATTTACGCCGGCGTAAGGTCATTCCGTAACGTGTAGGTTTGGCCGTTATGTCTATGATATCCTCAACGTATAAAAAAGAGAGGCTGCCCCTGATCTTGCAGGGATGCAGCCTCTTTGCTTATATATGCTTCTGATCCTTCCGAGTTATGCCGCAGGATATCTCTTGGCGCCGCCGGTGCCTTTCAAACGACTGATCTGCCGATGGCCGCCTGCCCTTGCAGCCGGTCAACCTGCTTGTTTACGGCGCAGACTTCAAGCGGGAGTTTTCTCTGATGGCCGCCGTTCCCTGGTACTTTTTATCGACATGCATTTCTCCCCATCGGCACATCATGTGCAGCAGCTCCTTCATGCTCCAGCCGTATTCGGTCAGTTCATACTCGACCTTGGGAGGAACCTCATTGTAGATGATGCGCTGAATGATGCCCTCGTCTTCCAGTTCGCGCAAGTGCTGGGTCAGCATTTTCTGGGTGATGGAAGGAATGAGATGAAGGAGCTCGTTGTTCCGCTTTTTGCCGAAGGTCAGATGAAACTACGCGCGTTCAGACGGTCGAGAAGGATGACATTCTGAAAATGTACGCTACCCTGGCTGCTTTGCATTCCCTGGCTGCTGAAACGGCTGCGACTCATATTTCGGCGGAGCAGATCGAACAGCTGAAGGGGCTTAACGCCGATTTCGCCACCGCGATCAAGCAGGGACAGCCGTACCAGGCGATGGAGCTTGACGAGCAGTTTCATAATCTGATCGTGGACGCCTCTGATAATGCCTACGCTGCATCCTTCAGCGCATCGCTGCAAATCCATATTCGGAGGTTCAAGTATGTTTTTCTGGCTCAGCCGGTGGCGGCAACCGCTGCCTCGGTAGAAGAGCATGCCCGCATCATTGAGGCGTTCGAGAAGAAGGATGCGGCGCTGGCCGCCTCGGTGATGAAGCAGAATTTGCTGAGACCGATGAAGGAGCTTTATGCATTCATTCAAAACCACTCGGAAGGAGACGATTCGAAATGACGAGTCAAGATCGACCTGATCTGCGGATTCGCAGCAAAGTCATCAGTGAGGGCGTAAACCGGGTCCCGAACCGGGCCATGCTCCGTGCGGTCGGGTTTAAAGATGAGGATTTCAAGAAGCCGATGATCGGCGTGGCCAGCACCTGGAGCGAAGTGACACCTTGCAATATGCATATCGATGAATTGGCCAGGGAAGCCAAGAAAGGCGCTCAGGCCGGCGGCGGGGCTCCGCTCATATTCAATACGATCACCGTTTCCGACGGGATATCGATGGGGCATGAAGGCATGCTATTTTCGCTGCCCAGCCGGGAAATTATTGCCGATTCGATCGAAACCGTCGTGAACGCCGAGCGTTTTGACGGCCTGGTAGCGATCGGCGGGTGCGACAAGAATACGCCGGCCTGCCTGATGGCCATCGGACGCATGAATCTTCCGGCTGTATACGTTTACGGAGGCACGATTCAGCCTGGATCGCTGAACGGCCGGGACGTAAATATCGTGACGGCCTTCGAAGCCGTCGGGCAGTATCATGACGGCAAAATGACTCCCGAGGAGCTCCATCAAATCGAATGTCACGTTTGTCCGGGTGCCGGAGCCTGCGGGGGGATGTACACCGCCAACACCATGGCTGCGGCCGCGGAAGCGATGGGCATGAGCCTGCCTGGTTCCTCATCGACGGCGGCCATCGCAAGCGGAAAAGCCGATGAATGTGCGAGGGCGGGAGAAACGGTGATTCAGCTTCTCGAAAAAGGGATTTATCCAAGAGACATTATGACGAAAAAGGCATTCGAGAACGCCATTACCGTCGTCATGGCGCTGGGGGGATCGACCAACGCCTTTCTGCATCTGCTGGCCATCGCCCATTCCGTTCAGGTCGATCTGACCATCGACGACTTCGAGCGGATTCGCAAGAAGGTGCCGCATCTTGCCGATCTGAAGCCGAGCGGCCGGTATATGATGCAGGATCTGAGCGATGCCGGGGGTGTCCCTGCGGTCATGAAGCTGCTGCTTGAAGCGGGCCTGCTTCACGGCGATTGCATCACCGTAACCGGGCATACGATCGCGGAAAATTTGGCAGCGGTGCCCCCGCTGCGGAGCGGCCAGAATGTCGTCAGACCGCTGGATCAGCCGCTGAAGCCTACAGGGCCGCTTGTTCTGTTAAAAGGTAATTTGGCCCCAGAAGGGGCCGTGGCCAAAATGTCCGGCCTGAGCAGGCTGTCCTTTACCGGGCCTGCCCGCGTATTTGACAGTGAAGAAGAAGCCACGGAAGCGATCGTGGGCGACCGGATCCGGAAGGGAGATGTCGTTGTCATCCGCTACTGCGGACCGAAAGGCGGTCCCGGCATGCCGGAAATGCTGTCCGTCACCGCCATGATTGTGGGCAAAGGACTGGGCGGTGACGTGGCGCTTCTGACCGACGGCCGGTTCTCCGGCGGCTCGCACGGTTTTGTGGTGGGACACGTGGCTCCGGAAGCTCAGGTCGGCGGTCCGATTGCCCTCCTTCGGGAAGGAGATATCATTACCATCGACAGCGAAACCCAGGAAATCAATATGCAGGTCAGCTCCGAGGAGCTGGAGGAGAGAGCAAAGCAGTGGTTCCCGCCGCAGCTGAAGCATTCCGCCGCCGTGCTGCGGAAGTATGCGCGGCTCGTATCCTCGGCATCCAAGGGAGCCGTCACGGATGAGGACGTTTAAATTGTAAGGAGGGGGCACCGCGATAAAAGCGGTGCTCCCTTTTTTATTTACCATGACCTGCTCATGTCCAATAACCCCGCATAATCGCGCCTTTATTTGGAAAATGTAGACCCATGATTCCCCTTTTCAGAGGGCTGTTCTCACCGCCAATTGACGGCCCTAAAGGGGGAGGGGACATACCGCTTTTGTTTGTAACGTTAGTTGCTTGGTTTATATATAACTAGGGCAATTTTCTTGTTCGCAACCGAAATCAAGGCGTGTTTACATTCCATTTTAAAGAGGCGAGGCTGTTTGGATTCCACAACACTGGTTAATTCACTTGTTCTATTAATGGCCGGCCTGCTGCTCGTCGGCGTACTGACCACCAAATTTTCCTCGAGATTCGGCATGCCGGCCCTTGTGCTGTTTATCATCGTCGGCATGCTGATTACGCGGTTCGTGTATTTCGATAACGTCCTCATCACCCAGATCGTCGGGATTTTGGCCTTAATTGTCATTTTGTTCGAAGGGGGCATGCAGACGAAGTTTGACGATATCAAGCCGGTCATCAAGCCTGCTCTGTCGCTGGCGACGGTGGGGGTGCTGCTGACGACCTTTATCGTCGGCGTCTGCGCCAAGTATATTTTGGGCGTGTCCTGGGTGGAAGGCTTTCTCTTCGGTGCCATCGTCGGATCGACGGATGCGGCCGCGGTGTTCTCGGTGCTTGGAGGGAAAAATATCAAAAAGCGTCTGACCTCCACCTTGGAAGCCGAGTCCGGCAGCAATGACCCGATGGCCGTCTTTCTTACCGTCTCCCTGATCGAATATTATCAGCATCCCGAGGCGGAAATCTTCCAAATGATCCTGTCGTTTTTCTGGGAAATGGGCATCGGCCTGGTCATGGGGCTGCTCATCGGCAGGCTGGCGGTTTACGTCATCAACAAGATCAATTTCGATTCGTCCGGACTGTATCCCGTGATGGCGCTCGGATTCGCCATTCTTGCGTACAGCGCTACTTCGGTGATCCATGGCAGCGGGCTCCTCGCCGTCTACGTGACGGCCATCGTCATGGGCAATTCCGATTTGGCCTATGGGCGTTCGATCATGCATTTTAACCAGGGATTCGGCTGGATGATGCAGATCGTCATGTTCGTGCTGCTCGGCCTGCTTGTCTTTCCAACCGAGCTGCCGGGCATCGTCGGGGAAGGTCTGCTGCTTTCTCTGATCCTGATGCTGATTGCAAGACCGGTGGGCGTCTTCCTCAGCACGCTCGGGATGAAGTATTCTTTCCGGGAAAAGCTGCTCATTTCCTGGGCCGGCCTGCGCGGAGCCGTACCGATCGTGCTGGCGACTTATCCGATGCTGGCGGAAATGGAGCACGGGCGGCTATTTTTTAACGTGGTGTTTTTCGTCGTACTAACCTCGGCCATTATCCAAGGGGCGACGATTTCCCCGTTTGCCGGGAAGCTGGGGCTGGCGGGAGAAATCAAACCGTCCAACCCTTCGCTCCTGGAGCTGACGGCCTTAGGCAAAGCCAAATCGGAAATCAACCATGTGGACGTCAACGAGACGATGGCGATCGCCGGCAAGGAAATTTCCGAGCTCGACCTGCCGGAGGACATTTTGTTTACGGCGATCATCCGCCACGAACAGATCATCGCTCCGCGCGGAAACACGAGGATCGAGTCCGGAGATACGGTGTATGTGCTGAGCCCGAAGGCGAAGCGGAAGCAGGTGAAGGCGATTCTGACTTCCCCGGCACTTCCGGTGGTTCATCTCAACGAGGTGAAGCAGAAGCCGGAAGAAGCCACCAACATCATACCGCCTAAAGACCCGGACGACCCTCCGGAACAGGAAACTTAACACAAAAGCCCTGCCTTCTTTGCAAAGAAGCAGGGCTTTTTGGAATGCCGGAGGTTCAGGCTTTTCCCAGGATAAAGCTGATGATCAGAATCAGGAGGACCAGGGTGGTAATCCCCGTATACAGCTTGTCGCCTTCGCGCACAAATACCCAGATGGAGATGGCGACGCGCAGTACAGGGGTCAGAATGAGCAGGATCAATCCGGCAGTGATGACGGCGTAAGGCTTGAATGACGCGATTCCGCTCACAACATCGGGGAGGCTGTGCGGGTAAGAGCTGCCGGGGTATCCGCTGCTTCCCTCCATAAAAAAGAGCACCAATCCCGCGATGATGACGGCTGCGCTCAGCACGACGCCGACCCGGAGCCAGCGGCTGACGGCCAGCTCCACCTCCAAAATATCTTTCTGTTGCCGCTCTTGACGTTGCTCGTTCGGTTCGCTCATTTCGTCAGTCCCACTCCTTCCCAAATCATCTGCAAGGCCACGTACGCCAGCACCGGAATGAACAGCAGGCGGATCGTCTTGCTCTTGAGGCGCTGCATAATTTGCGCACCGACGGTCGCTCCGGCCAGAACGCCGAGAGCCACCGGTCCGGCGATATGCGGGTCGATATCCCCGCGCAGCAGGTAGACTCCCGCGCTGGCCGCCCCGGTCACGCCCATCATGAAGTTGCTGGTAGCGGTCGAGACCTTCAAAGGAAGTTTCATGAACACGTCCATGGCCAGCACTTTGAAGCTGCCGCTGCCGATGCCGAGCAGGCCGGATACGATTCCCGCGCCGTACATGACGGAGAAGCCTCCGTAGACGTTTCCGGCATGGTAAGGGACGTCCTGCTTGATGGCTTTATCATAATAGCTTCCTTCAAGCCGGAGCTTCTTGGCAGCCGGGCTCATGCTGACCTCACCGGCGGCACCTTCGCTCTTCTTCTTGATCATATTAAACGCGGAGTAGATGAGCAGCAGCCCGAAGATGATATAGAGCAGATTAGGGGCGATGATGCCGCCGATAAACGCTCCGGTGATCGCCCCGATGGTCGTGGCGATTTCCAGAAACATCCCGACCCTCATATTGGTGATCCGGTCGCGGATGTATGCGATGGCGGAGCCGCTTGAAGTGGCGATGACGGATATGATGCTGGCGCCAATGGCATGCTCGATGCTGACCCCGAATAGAAGCGTCAGCGCCGGCGTGACGATAATGCCGCCTCCGAGCCCCAGCACCGATCCGACGATGCCTGCCAGAACGGAGATGAGCAGAATTTCCAAAGATAACGTAATCACATGAGTACACCTGCCTGTGTCAGAAAATAAGAGTCCGGATTGCGCTCTTCCGCCGTGTCCCTGTACACTAAAAACACGGGGCTTATCGCATCCGGATGCCGTGGAACGGATTCATTATACACCGTTTGTATAATATTAACCATACAAACGGACGATATTAATGCATTATATTTTTACAATGTAAAATACAACGAAGCAATGAAGCTTATGCCGGGAGAGGAAGAAAGCCATGAAATTCAAACACTTGGACGAAAAAGACAATATGATTCTGGATCATCTGCTAGATAACGGCAGGCTCAGCCATGCCGAGCTCGGCCGTTTTGTGAACCTGACGCGGGCTGCCGTGCGGGAACGGGTCAATGGCCTCATGGAGCAGGGAATCATCGATAAATTTACGGTGATTGTCAACCCGCTGAAGGCCGGAAAAAGCATGTCGGTGTACTTCTTGATCGAAGTGGAGTGGAACCTGCTTGAGACCGTTGCCGAAATGCTGCTTGCGGATGATGAGATCACGAGCGTCTACCAGATGAGCGGCGGCCCGCACCTGCATGTCCATGCGCTGATGGATGACCAAGAGCATGTGGAAAAATATTTGCGGAAGCTCCAGACGGTGGAAGGCATCACGAACGTGCACAGCGAGTTTCTGATCCGCCGGTTCAAAGAGCGGGAAGGCATACAGATTTAAGATGTCCTTCATGCAGCTGCATCCATGCGCTCTTTCTCGTTT
>NZ_PCZT01000018.1:220521-234732 GCF_002968895.1 Paenibacillus sp. AR247
GGATTGAAAAATGGGAGAAGGATCAGAAAAGCGCGTGGTTTTGGGAAAAATGGAGCCGGCTGCCGTTTATGCTGCTGGACCGGCTGACGCCGAAAGTGATTCAGGATAAGCTGGCCGAAGGGCTTGGCGAGGTCGGACGGTTTCTGCAGACCGGCGGGCAGTATTTGGTGCAGCGCAGATCCATTCTCAAGCGGCTTGAGCGGACGCATTCGCTTATGGGAAGCGGTCCGGAGGGAAGCAGAGCGCCAGAACCGGCGGATGGGCATGACGGCGGGGATGGAGCCGGTCTGACGCTCGCCGAGGCGGCGGATCTGCCGCTTGCGGTCATGGACAGCGTGGCGGATGAGCTCACCGCGAGCCGCGCCAAGCTTGCTGCTGCCCAAGGGGCGACAACGGGCATCGGCGGCGTATTGACGCTGGCCATCGACATCCCTGCGGTGCTGGGCCTCTCTTTGAAGGTGCTGCAGGAGATCGCCGTTTGCTACGGATACGATCCGAGGGATGAGAAAGAGCGCCTGTTTATCGTCAAGTGCCTGCAGTTCGCATCGGCCGACATCGTCGGCAAAAAGGCGGTGCTGGACGAGCTTGGGCAGTTTGACGGAGAGCACGCGCCGGCCCAAGTCATGTCGCAGATTCAGGGCTGGCGGGAAGTGGTGCAGACGTACCGTGACAGCTTCGGATGGAAAAAGCTGTTCCAGCTCGTGCCGATTGCCGGGATTTTCTTCGGCTCCATCAGCAACAAGGGCACGATTGAGGATGTGGCCGAAGCCGGAAAAATGCTGTACAGGAAGCGCCGGATTGTGACCAAGCTGCGCTCGGAGCAGCCGGACGGTGAGGCATAGGGCCGGCAACTTAAAAGGACCGCCACCAGGCTTATTATAAAGCCCAGGGCAGTCCTTTTTTTCGGTATCGATCGCTTTGACGCACAACAACTCTGATCAGGCTTCCGTTCCTTCGGACCACCGGTTCAGCAGCTTGTCGGAAGGAAGCAGATAAGTCAGAATGCCAAGCAGCGGCAGGAAGCTGCATATCTGCATGACGGTCGTAATGTCTACGATATCGGTCCATTTACCCAGCACAAGTGCGCCAAGGCCCCCCATCCCGAAAGCCAGGCCGGTAATGAGGCCGGAGACGGTTCCGATTTTGCCGGGGAACAGCATTTGCGCATACACGACCGTCACCGAGAAGCTGGAGAAGACGATCAGGCCGATGATCGCCAGCAGCACGCCGGACCAGAACAGATTCGCATAAGGCAGAAGGATGGCCAGCGGAGCAGCAAGGATCATCGAACAAAAGATCATGTTCCGTTTGCCGAACCGGTCGGCCAGTGGACCGCCAAAGAACGTGCCGACGGCGCCTGCTGCAAGGAACAGGAAAATGTAAACCTGTGCGTCGCTCACGGAAAGGTGGAAATTCTCCATGAGATAAAATGAAAAAAACGTGCTGATGGACGAGCTGTACCAGGAACGGACGAACACGAGCAGCACCAGCAGCACGATCGCGAAACGGACGCGGGAGCGCACTTCCGGACGCAGCTGGCGCGCCTGCGTTTTCTTCTTCTGGTACGCCCCGGTGCGCAGGCGGTTGCCGTACCATCTGGCGATAAAGATTTGGACCGCAATGCCGGCCGCGGCGACGATGGTAAACCAGATCGAGCCGAATAGGCCGAGCGGGATGAAAATCCACATCGTCAGCACGGGAGCCAGGGACTGCCCGGCGTTGCCACCGACCTGGAAGATCGACTGGGCCAGCCCGCGGCGCGTTCCGGAGGCCATGTGGGATACCCTCGAGCCTTCCGGATGAAAGGCGGCCGAGCCCAGGCCCACAAACACGACGGCCAGCAGCACGGCCGGATAGGTTGTGGCGAAGGCCATCAGCAGCATCCCAGTGAAGGTGAAGCCCATCCCGATCGGGAGCAGCGCGGGCGTCGGCTTGCGGTCGGCGAACCATCCGACCACCGGCTGCATGAGGGAGGACGTAAAGTTGATCGCAAAAGAAATAACCCCGATCTGCGTATAGGTCAGGTGCATGGACGACTTCAGAATCGGGAAGATCGCCGGGATGACCGATTGGATCGAGTCATTAAACAGATGCACGAGGCTGATGGCGATGAGGATCCGGTAGACCGTGGCCGACATATCCGGCTGCGTCAGCGGCTGCTGTCCACTTGGCGGCGAAGTCTTGGTCATCGTTTGAACGGACATGTTACCTCCTTGTGTTTGAACTTAAGACGGATCGGCTATGTACATGTCAGGTCCTCTTTCGTTCGGAATATTTAAGGAGATTATATGTCAGATCCAGGCAAACCGTATACCCCTTACTTGATGAAAACTCCCCCGAACGGAATGATCTCCCGCAGCACCCGCTTGATCAGCCCGTCGTTGTTCATTTCCTTCTCCAGGTGGCTGCTCCGGTGTCCGGCCTGAAACAGCACCGTTCCCAGACCCGTCATTTTAAAATGATAATTCATGTGCTGGCTGGCCAGCGTATTGCCGTAAACCGTCAGGTCGAGCTTGGCATTCTCGGGATAAGCGATCACGCTTCCCGCGTCAACGTACAGCGGCTCGTCCGGATGAAGCTCGGCTTCCAGGACCATGCCTTCGGTCAGGACGCCGATCGTGCCCGTCCCGGCAAATTTCACCTTGATGGCGTCACGGGTAATCAGCATATTTTTCGCGCTCAGAATCCGCGTTTTCATGGTGATGCCGGAGCTGTAAAAAAATAAATGCCGCAGGTCGTACAGCAAATCGCTGCCGCCGGCAAGCTCAATCGGCTTGACGCTGTAGCCGGGAGGCAGCGCTGCGGTAAAACTGCAGCTCCCCCGCATATCCGCCTGAATCAGCTTTTTCTTCCGGTACATCCCCTTGATGTTCATCAGCCGGTCGCTCCGCCCGTCGGACGGTCCCCTGTAGGCGATGATCTGCTCCGGATGCAGAAAATGCATCTCTTCCCCTTGTTCCAGCAGGAAGGTCACGGCTTGTCCGCTGTCCGGGCTTGCATGTTCCTGTATCGACAGATTCAATGGCAATTCCTCCTACTTCGGACTCCGGGATTTGTCGCTAAATCCGGTTGGCTCTGCGCATGAAGTACCGCATAATGCGGATAAAAACAAATACCCGGCGGCCAGAGCAATCACTGTGACCAGCATGACTTTCAGCTTATGCTCCCTGGCTGCCCTGGCCTGATTGGTTTCCTGCAGCGCCTGAACGGTTTCGGACAGCTCCTTGTTCTGCGCCATCAGCTCGGCGTTCTGCTCCTGGTACTGCTTCGCGTCGGCTTGAGCCCGGTCGAGGTCGTCCAAAGTTTCCCGGTAGCTCTCCTTCAGCCGGTTGACTTCGCTGGGGAGGCCGGAGAACGTCTCCACCCCTTTATAAAAATCGTCGAAATAATTCGCTTTGGCGGAAGTCTTGAACAGCATCGTGCCGCATATGACAATCATCACCGCGCATAATAGGCGGATCAGCGATAAGTTCCGGTTCATAAAGCAACAACCTCCTGCATAGAGTTATAGAAAGTGAGGGTTGTCCATCACGCAGGACAGGCCGGAGCCGTCCATAGAATATACTCGAAAACCGGCGGATAAGTTCCACTTTCGTCCATTTTTGCCGGACCGGTTTCAAATGGCGCCCAAAGCGGGTAAATGAAAAAGGAAGCCGGATGACGTACCAAAAGGCGGACAGAAGAGCCAGTCCCAGGAATAGAAGAAGCCCTCTCAAATATACGAATATATACGACATGAAAAGGAGCAATGAATGATGCGTGAAACAGAACAACAATATAAAAAGATTATGATTACCGTTAACGGCGAGCCTTTGGGCAAGGAGCTGTGGATTGACAAAGTTACGTATGCACCGGTCCAAATCCGCGAAACGGCCGGTCCAACCGAAACCAAAATGAATGCAATTGTCAGTTAATGTCTAAATAATACCATATTTCAAAACACAAAAGACCTGGAATCCTTCGAGATTCTGGGTCTTTTTTCGCATGGGCGAAATTTATGCCGATAAAAAAAGTTTGCCGCTTCGAATCTACACTACACGTTTCGACATTTATTTCAATTTCGTTCTTTTATACTAGTTTAGGACAAATCGTAGGACTTTTTACATAAAGATGCATTGAAGTGAAAAAGCCGCGATAAAGGGAGTGGTTTACTCGAAAAAAAGGAAGAATCAGGTAGAAAATAGTGGAATGTTGTGATATTATTTACAAATATATGAATGCGAACGTATGTTCCGTGACAAGATGCTGTCAGCCAACATTGGTACGATATAAAGATGATGAATTAAGATAGGGGTGAACATCCATGCAGTCAGGTATACAGGATCAATTTACATGGAACCGCAATCATATTTTTGCCAGCGGAATGAATAAGGCTATTCTACTAGTCGAGTGGTACGGAGGGACGCTGCGTCCTGCCCGGAGGCGAACCTCCCCTAAGCTTATCGCCCGGGATGTGGAGCTGCACTTGTGGCTGGAACCGCATGTGACCTTGCTGCGTATTTACGGGGCAAAGGCAAGAAGAGGACTGAATCATTCATTGATCGTGCCGCTTGGGCATCTGCAGGACGGAGTCAAGCAGTTCTTTGCGATCGAGCTTGCCCTTGAGCCGCAAAGCCCAGGTCTTCACGGCGTTATCTCGGCCCAGTGGCGTTACAAGGAGCGGAACAAGGAGCGGATCAAGGAGCTCCCCGTCAAAGAACTTTATATGAATTACACGTATCACATGGGGCTTTTGCGTCAGCAGGAGGATTTCCACGTCCATAAGCATGTGAAACTTCTGGAAACACCGGGAGTAGTCAAGGAAGCCATCAGGCTGTTCGAATTCGGCGATATTGAGCATGGGGAATGGGTGCTCCGCCGCAAGGGGGACGAGCTGCTGATCAGCGCGGCCCGGAACGCGGACGGCCGTTTGCTGGCCGAGGCCGACATGCTGTACCAGCTCAGTGAGCACTATGTAGGAAATTACATGAATAGGAATACTTCTTTGGTCAGAAACGGGTAAGGAGTCGCATGTATACCCTGCCATTTCAAGTACATATTTTTCAAGAAAAAATAGCAAAAACGAAGGGGATGGTCTTTGGAACATGAAAGCAGGATTCACTTTGCTACAAGTCGAATGGACTACTTCGGAAGTTGAGATATGAGTCTAATTTACTATACGAGCTAGGAGAATCCACATGACAGACAGACTGATCCGACTAATGCGCATTATCACCCTGGTTCAGGCCAAGCCCGGCATTCTGGCGAGGGAGCTTGCGGAGCGCTGCGGGACCAGCGAGCGGACGATATATCGCGATATGGATGCCCTGAGCGCCATGCACATTCCGATTACCCATCAGGGGCATGGCAAGGGGTACAGGTTCATCGGGGATTTTGCCTTGTATCCGCTGGATTGGACGGAAGAGGAAACGTCCGCTTTCGCGGCGCTTCCTTCCATTATGAATCAGATTAAACCAATCCTGCCCGCGGCGTTTGAAAGTGCATATGAGAAAGTCATGGCGGCGAACCATAAGCGAAGAGCAGATTCCGCGGTAACAGAGCAGCAAGAAGCAATGACATCGGCGGACAAGTCTGCGGCAGCGATACGGGATCAGCCGCCGTTTCTCATCCCGATCCTCATGGCCACCTTGTCCCAGCATACGATCCAGGCGGAATACGTTCTTTCTGACCGCCGGGAGCGAAAGTCCGGAAGAATCGATCCTTACTGGCTCGTACCTTGGAAGCAGCGCTTTTATCTGGTCGGCCGGAGCCATTCGGAAGGGGATATCCAAATTTACCCTCTTAGCAATTTTCAGCAGGTAGAAGTTTTAGATGACGTATTCGTCAAAGTACATATGCATGTTCAGCAAGAGTTGTTGGATCCTTATCATGAGCAGCACGAGCAAGACCAAATACAGTTTAAAATCAGGATCTCCCCCCGGATAGCGAATATGTTCAAAACTGAGGCGTTTATTCCCCCGATGCGAATGGCGGAGAGCCTGGACGGCAGTCTGATTGTGGAGTTATGTGTGACCAACGTGGTTGAATTTATAAGCTGGCTGTCCCAGTATGGGGCGGAAGCCGAAATCATGGAGCCTGTATTTTACAGGGAGATGATGAAACGAAATTTGCGCAAATGGCTTGCTTTATACAAATGATACAGGATCCCCGCGCTTTATTGCTCACCCTGCAACAGGGAAATGCCAGCAGTTGACATCCCCCTTCCCGATGGATGCTGGCCCTGTCTTTTCAATACCTCCACATGCTTGGCAGCGACTTCAGATTTGATATCCCGCCCCATTTGAGAATCCGAACGACGAAAGGCCGACTTCGCTTGAGTCATAACGATATATTCAAGGAAATCGTATATTTATCATTTTCCTATCATTCTCCTCACTGTCAAGATATGTTAAAATTGTAGGGAGTGTTTTCCAGTTGGAGATCAGTGCTAGGAAGTGGGGAGATCGGTGAACAATTTTTTGGGAAGGAACGTGAAGGGCGACAAGGACAATGAGCCTAAGTCCGGGCTTAACTTACGGGTGAATTTGTTTTTTTTCAGCACCTTCGTCATTATTTGCGTCATTATTATCCGGTTGGCCGTCATACAATTCGTCGAAGCGGATACGCTGACGGAGAAGGAAACAGGGCAAAACACGAAAAATATTCCGCTCCCGCCTGCCCGTGGAGATATTTTGGACGCGACCGGAACCAAACTGGCTTTTTCTACGCCGGTACAGTCACTGTACATAACCCTTCAGAAGGATTACAGCAACGCGACGGAAAAAAGCAGGAAGAACCGCAAGGAAGCGGAGCAATTGGCACAAAAAATAGCGGATGTCTTTAACGGATTGGGGGACCCGATCAAGAAGGAAGACATCATCGAAGCGATGGACCTGGATTCCAAGAAAGAGCACGGGTATTATCCGCGCCGGATCAAGATGG
Source organism: Paenibacillus sp. AR247 (assembly GCF_002968895.1). Classification (NCBI taxonomy): domain Bacteria; kingdom Bacillati; phylum Bacillota; class Bacilli; order Caryophanales; family Paenibacillaceae; genus Paenibacillus; species Paenibacillus sp. AR247. The sequence continues at coordinate 227,443 of NZ_PCZT01000018.1, forward strand.
ATTTATCACAGCGGGAGATCGCCTATTTCATGGAGCGGAAATCCGAATTTCCGGGGATCGAAATTATTGAGGAATCAAAGCGGACATATAACCCGAATACGATCGCGGTGCAAACGGTCGGATATATTAAGAGCTTCAAGCATACGGAGTCGTTAAAAGAGTATGATGAGGTGCGCAAAGACCAGAAGGATCCCGGACTCGTCTATACGCCGGATGAGCTGGTCGGGGTCGACGGTGTCGAGATGTCCTTTCAAAAAGAGTTGCGGGGCAAAAACGGGTATAAAGTAGTCTCGGTAACGCCGGGCAACATCGTCGACGGCGTTGAGGAGATCGTCCCGCCCGAGAAGGGAAACGACGTCTGGCTGACGATCAACAAGCAGGTACAGCAGACGGCGGAGCAGGCGATCATGGACCAGCTGGACTGGGTGCATCACAATCCCGTGTCTGGTGAAACGCATCCCAATGCGCTGACGGGTTACGCCGTTGCCATGGAGGTGGATACCGGCAAGATTGTGGCCATGGCCAGCATGCCGGATTATGACACAAATGTATGGGCGGACGGGGGGATCTCCGATAAGGATTATGAAAAGATCAAGTTCAATTACCAGAATGGGACCATTACCCCCATTTCCTCAGGTAAATCAGGCCACAACATGGAGTCTACGCTGCTGCTCGGTTCCACGATGAAGCCGCTCAGCGTGCTGGTCGGCCTGAAGGAGCATTTGTTCTCGACGACGACACCTTATAACGATGTCGGCATTGCGTATTTCGGCAAAGAGAAGAAAGCTGTACGGAACTCGCAGAACCATGCTTACGGATACCTCCGCACCCCCGCCGAGGCCATCGAGCATTCGTCAAATACCTTTANGGTCGAAATGGTCGGTGACAGGCTGTATTCAAAATATAAAAACAAGGGCGGTACATACAACAAGGGCATCGACGTCTGGGACAACTATATGAAGCAGTTCGGTTAAAATTTACCGCAAACAGGCAGCGCCCAGGGTTCTCTCGTCTATGCTTCCTTCGGCCAGGAAGGCAAGTATACAACCCTCCAGCTCGCTCAATATACCGCCACACTAGCCAACGAAGGGGAACGCATCAAGCCGCAGATCGTCAGCAAGATTACCGACCAGAACGGCAAGGTGATCAAAACCTTTAAGCGTGAGGTGCTGAACAAGACCGACGAGTTTGACAAATCGTATTGGAATCTTGTGCGGCGGGGGATGAACACCGACGTAAAGTCGGCGTTTGCAGGCTTCCCATATGATTTTGCCAGAAAAACAGGCACTTCTGAGCAGTGGGCAGATGGAAAAAACCGGGATAACGGTGTCTTTATCGCCTATGCTCCGCGGAACAATCCGAAGCTGGCCGTCGCCGTCGTCATTCCGGAAGGAGGCTTCGGCGCATACAGCGCGGCTCCGATCGCCCGCAAAATTTTCGATGCGTATGACCAGGAATACGGACTCGACGGGGTACCGAAGAAAAACAAGCAGGCTGTGAACCCGTAAGACCGTTCGAAAAAACGGCCATTCGGCTTAGCAGCTTCACTGATGTCTGCTCCGATAGAACAATGCTTTCATATGTATATATTGGATGAAGACCGACCCGATTTTCCGGGCGGTCTTTTTCTGTTGTTCTTAAAAAAGTAACAGCATCCTTATGTCCCAACCCAGGGGAAGAGCGAAAGATGTCGAATGCATGCCTTTTATGCTAGAATAATAAAGGTCGTTTTACATAGGTCAGACAGGAAGGAGGAATGCTGGTGAGCGACTATACGACGGACCATGCGCAGGAAGGTCCGAAGAAGGGGAAAAACAGCTTTAACCTGCGGATTAACCTGTTCTTTTTCAGTACGTTTATTATTTTCTGTGTCATCATTATCCGGCTCGCCATTTTGCAGTTTGTGGAGGGGCCGACGCTGACGGAGAAGGAGTCCAGCAACATCGTCAAGGATGTGCCGTTGCCTCCGGTCCGGGGAACAATTTACGACGCTTCGGGCGTGAAGCTGGCCTATTCCACGCCGACCCAGTCGCTGTATCTTACCTTGATGAAGGATTACAGCGAGAAGAACGGGAAGAAGAACCGTCCGGAAGCCGAAAAGATGGCGGAGGATCTGCTGGAAGTGTTCAATCAATACGGCGATCCGAACGGCGAGAAAATGACCAAGCAGGATATCATAGATGCAATGGATCTGGATTACAAGAAATACTCGGGTTATTCACCGCGCCGGATCAAGATGGATTTGTCGGACAAGGAAATCGCCTACTTCTCGGAGCATAAGTCCGATTTCCCGGGTATCGCGATCGAAGAGGAAAGCATCCGGCATTATGACCCCGACACCGTGGCGGTGCAGACGATCGGGTACATCCGGACTTTTAAGGGTTCCAAAAGTTTGACCAAGTACAAGACGATCGACGAGCAGCAGCGCAGCGGCGATGCTCAGACCGACCCGGGCCTGATTTATACTGAACCCGAGTTTGTCGGTTACGATGGCCTGGAGCTGATGTATCAGGACGATCTGCGCGGCAAGAACGGATACAAGAAGGTGCCGATCGATCCCCGCAACATGCCGGAGGGCGTGGAGGACATCGTGCCTCCGGAGAAAGGGCATAACGTCTACAGCACGATCAACAAGGAGATTCAGCTGCAGACGGAGCAGGCCATTACCGACCAGCTGAGCTGGCTCCATACGCATCCGGTTTCGGGCAAGCTGCATCCGAACGCGACGACGGGATTTGCCGTCGCGATGGAAGTGAAGACGGGCAACATCGTCGCCATGGCCAGCATGCCGGACTACGATACGAACGTATGGCAGTCGGGCAGCATCTCGCCGGAGAACTGGGATAAAATCCAGAACATTTACCAGAACGGCACGATCCGTTCCTTTAATCCGGGTAAATCCGGCAGCCATCCGGAATCGGTCGTGCTGCTCGGTTCCACGATGAAGCCACTTAGCGTCCTGATCGGACTGAAGGAAGGCTTGATTCGAACAAACACCTACTATAACGATACGGGTGCGGCATACTTCGGTAAAGAAGGCCACCAGACCCGCGTACAGAACTCCCAAGGCCACGTGTACGGCGGGATGGATCCGGCGCGTGCGATCGAAAAATCGTCCAACGCGTTTATGGTCGACGAAATTGGGAAAAAGCTGTATGAAAAATACGGCTCCAAAGCCATCCAAGTATGGGACGGCTACATGACTTCGTTTGGCCTCGGGGTCAGCACGGGCAGTGGTTTGCCAGGTGAATGGGAAGGCCGTAAGGAGTATATGGATGTAAAAGCAGCCGGTTCAGCCCAGGCGGCCATGGCCTATGCTTCCTTCGGGCAGCAGGGGAAATACACGACGCTGCAGCTCGCCCAATACGCCGCCATGCTGGCTAACGAAGGCAAGCGGCTGAAGCCGCAGCTCGTCAGCAAGATCACCGACGACAAAGGCAACATCCTTAAGACGTTCAAGCCGGAAGTGCTGAACACCGTCAATTTCAGCCAGTCGTACTGGGATGAAATCAAGCGCGGGATGAAGAGTGACGTCTCCTCCTTTGAAGGCTTCCCTTACAGCTTTGCCCGGAAGACGGGGACATCGACCCAGAGCGTCGGCGGCAAGCTGATCGATAACGGGGTGTTTATCGCTTTTGCTCCGAAGGAAAATCCGGTTCTGGCCATTGCGGTTATGATCCCGGAAGGGGGCTTCGGCTCGCAGAGCGCCGCGCCGATCGCGCGTAAAATTTTCGACGCGTACGACGAGGTGTACGGACTGGACGGCGTTCCGAAAGGCAAGAAGGAAACGACTGATGGTCAAAGCAACCCATAATAAATTCAGGCAGTGCCTGCAAGGCCGTGGATTCCATCGGTGCTTGCGGTAAACTGGCTGATCTAGGCAGGCAGTGACACGGGACTTTCCCCGGCTGCCTGCTTTTTTAATGATAGGCCTGTCCAGCAATGGAAGTGCCGCTGTAAATCCTTTTTGTGAGGTCCCGGTCCTTGTGGTAAAATGTCCGTATGTCTGTGTCAAAACGGAAAGAAAAGCGCTGGAACAAGGACAGGGGGAAACGGCATGAGTACGAAATACAAGTTACTCGCACTGGATATGGACGGAACGCTGCTGACCGATGAGCAGAACATTTCGAAGGAAACGGCGCAGTGGATCCGCAAGGCGTCGAAGCACGGCGTGCATGTGTGCCTGTCGACAGGACGCGCATTTATGAGCGCCCTGCCTTATGGGGAAGAGCTCGGGCTGACCACGCCCATGATTACGGTAAACGGCAGCGAAGTATGGCGTGCCCCGCATGAGCTTCACCTGCGCTCATTGATGGATGTGGAGCTGGTGAAGGCGATGCACGACATCGCGGTGGAGGAGGACTGCTGGTACTGGGCCTATTCCGTTGAGCAGCTGTACAATAAGGATCATTGGACGGATGACGTCGAAGGCAAGGAATGGCTCAAATTCGGCTATCATACAGAGGATGACGAAGCGAGACACCGTATACTCATGAAGCTGCAGGATATGGGCGGCCTTGAAATCACCAACTCCTCGCCGTTTAATCTGGAGATCAACCCGGAAGGCGTGAACAAGGCTGCGGGCATTGCGGAAGTGTGCAAGCTGCTGGGCCTGACGATGTCTGAAGTCATTGCGGTCGGAGACAGCATGAACGATCTGGCGGCGATCCAGCAGGCCGGGCTCGGCGTAGCTATGGGCAACGCGCAGCAGGTCGTGAAAGATACAGCCGATTATATTACGTCAAGCAACAACGATGACGGAATCGCTGAGGTTATCCAAAAATTCATTTTTGACGAGGAGTGAGCATAGGCGATGGCTGTGCTTGGCTGGATTTTGGTCATTGCGCTGTTCGCAATCGGCTTGGCCGGCGCCGTGTACCCGATACTGCCGGGGGCGCTGGCTATCTTTTTTGCCTTTTTTGTGTATGGCTGGTTTTTTACGTTTTCCCATTTCAACACCTGGTTCTGGATCATCCAGGGCCTCATCATCGTGGTGCTGTTCGTAGCCGACTATGCCGTCGGCGCCTGGGGAACGAAGAAATTCGGCGGCTCCAGGCTGTCGGTCATTCTAAGCACTATCGGGGCTATCATCGGGCCGTTTGTCATTCCGGCCTTCGGACTTGTGATCGGACCATTTGTAGGCGCGTTTGTGGGAGAGCTCATCAACGGATCGTCGCCGTCAAAAGCGGTGAAAGTGGGCTTCGGGACGCTTGTCGGCCTGTTCAGCAGCATGGTGATGAAAGTGATCCTGCAAATCGTCATGATCATCGTATTTTTCGTTTGGATCGTGTTTTTCTAATGAGAAGATAACGCATGGGCGGTCACCCGTCCGGGGTTGTGCTTGCTGGGGAAAGAAGGGGAATAGGGTTTGGCGAAGAAAGAATCATTTATTAGAGGCACGCTCATTCTGGCTGCCGCTGCGCTGGTGGCGCGCGTGCTCGGACTGGTGCAGCGGGTTCCGCTGGATCACCTGTTTAATGACATAGGCAAGGCCTCGTTTACGATTTCGAACAACGTCTATTTGCTGCTGCTGACCGTGGCAACGGCAGGCATTCCGAGTACGCTGAGCAAAATGGTATCCGAGCGTTATGCGCTGAAGAAGCCGGCGGAAGCGCAGCGCGTGTACCACGCAGCGCTTATTTTCGCCGCGGCGGCGGGCGTCATCATCACCATTCTGCTGTATGTGCTCGCACCGTATTATGCGACCTACGTTTCCAAGGTGCCGGAAGCGTCGCTCGCCATCCGCGCGCTGGCGCCGGCGCTGCTGCTGTTTCCGGCGATCGCGATGATGCGCGGATACTTCCAGGGTCGCGGCAACATGACCGCGGGCGGCATTTCGCAAATCGTCGAGCAGTTCGCCCGGGTCGGCACTGCAATCCTGCTGGCTTATATTCTGCTGAAGAGCGGATACGAGGACAGCTGGGTGGCGGCCGGCGCTTCTTTCGGGGGCGTGCTCGGCAGCATCGGCGCGTTTGCCGTCATGCTGTATTACACCGTCAAGATTCGCAAGCAGGACCGGGCGCTGATGCTGGAAGCCGGTCCGGATTCGCATCTGCCGATGGGACAGATTTACAAGGATATTTTTACGATCTCGATTCCGATCGTCCTGTCATCGATGACCGTGCCGGTGGTCAACTTTATCGACTCGTCGATCGTCAATCCGCTCCTGATCGGCCGGATCGGCGAAGCGAAAGCGACGCAGCTGCTCGGGATTCTCGGACAGCGCGCGCAGAGCGTGGCCGGCATTCCGCCGATTCTGGCCATCGCGCTCAGCACCTCGCTGATTCCGGTCATTTCGGCCGCCTTCGCCCGGAAGGACGAAGCGCATCTGAAGCAGCAAATCACGCTTGCGCTGCGCATCTCGATCCTGACCGGCATGCCAATCGTCATCGCCCTCTGCGTGGCGTCGTATTCGATCAACGGCCTGCTGTTCAGCAGCCTGGACGGCAGCGGACTGATTATGCTGCTGACGTTTGGTACGATCTTCCAGATTACGATGATGACGACCAACTCGATCCTGCTGGGTGTCGGCAAAGCGTACCTGACGGTCATCAGCGTGATGATGGGCATTATCATCAAGCTCCTTGGAAGCCTTATTCTCGCTCCATGGCTTGGCATATACGGCATCATCGCCGCGACGGGACTCTGCTTCCTCGTCATTACGTGGCTGAACCTGCGTGTCATGAAAAAAATCGTGCCGTTCTCCATTCTGGGGAAACGCTGGCGTGGTTTTCTCATTACCGTGATCGTCACCGGTGCCGTTGGATACGGGCTTAACGCCGCGGGCGATCAGCTCGTCCACATTTTGCCGGACAGGCTGGCGTTCCTGATCACCTGCCTGGTGGTTGGCGTCGTAGTCGTGGTGCTGTATCTTGCACTGCTGGTCATGCTCGGCGTGCTGCGCCAGCAGGAGCTGTCCAGCTATCCGCGTATCCTGCAGAAGGCGCTGCGTCCGCTGATGCGCCTGCAGCCGTCCCGGTTGAAATCGCAGGAACGGGGTTAATACGGTCCGTGCCGCATCAGTTTATAGACAAGCTAATACGTTGAAGTCACAGCCCTCCCGACATCGTGCGTGAGGGCTGTTTTTTGCAGCGCGTTCCGGTGGGCATGCGTCATTTCGATCATAAAGGGCCGTCTCGGCCGGCTTACGTAATGAATCGCATCCTCGTTTTTGAACCAGTCATATCGCGGGATCGGTTCGCTGTACAGGTCGTGCCACACGTCGTGCAGGAGCGGGCTGTACAGGCGCCGGCCTCCGGGGAGCCATTCCTGCTTCATCAGCTCGACACT
>NZ_PCZT01000018.1:234832-239559 GCF_002968895.1 Paenibacillus sp. AR247
AGTTCAGCGCGTTTTTCTTGTCATGGGTAAACAGCTGCGGCCAATATTCGCTCCGTGAACCGCGGTGCTCGACGACTGAGGCGAACGAGTGCACGCCGGACAATACATCCTCGTAACCGAACAGAGTGGCGTAAAGCGCTTTGCCGAAGGCAATCCTCTCGTTCAGGCTGGAGAACTGCTCCAGAATAAGTCCGACCATGGAATCGGCGGCGTAGCCGGCCGACTCGCGGATCCGGGACTTTTCTTCGGGGGTATGGAACACGTCGGCTTCGAGCTCCGGGATATGCGGCAGCATCGGGAAGACGACTTGATTCATCTGAAACTTGCTGTGCAGGGAAAATGCCTTTTTACGGAGAATCCGGCTTTGATAATAACCGTTCTGCACAACGCGGCCCTCAATATAATTTTGTTCATTGATGATCAGCCCGACGGCAAGCAGGGCGCTGTCCCGTTCAATCCAGAAGCGGTCCCAGAAGGGGCTCATGAACGCCGACACGCCAAAGCTCGGGAGCAGGTGAAACAAGCTCCGTCCAAGGCGCCGGCTGTGACTGTACAGCAGAAGCTGGGGGTAGGCGTCCTGAAAAATGAGCGCGTTACACCGCTCCAGCATCCGGTACAGGTCTTCCCGGGCGGAAGGCTCCATCAGATCAGACATGAGTCCGCCCTTCAGGTCGCTCATATTCCAGCCGGCGTTCCGCGACACCATGTGGGCCAAAAAGGACCAATGGAGCTCTGGATACTCCCGGTAGCAATCGTAATAGGCCTTTGTCCGCGTAATGTTGCTGCGGTTCGCCTCCCGGGTGCGGGTCCGGATCGTATGAAGAATGTCCTGCTCTTCCTGGGAGCGGGCATTCGTATGCCGGGGATAAGCCAGGTGGTGGCGCATTTCCCGCATCCGGCCGATGTCGCTGGCCATCCGGTCCAGTTGGTCGCGGATACTCTGGGCGGAGGTCTCCTTCCAGTCGAGCGGCCGGCGGCGGCGGGTCAGCTGCCGGGAGGCTTTCCAGCCGGCGGCTTTGCCGCGAGCGATCTCGGCGGCCGTCTTCGGCAGGGCCGACATGATCCGGATCCAGGCGGGTACAAGGGTGCGCTGCGCAGATGTTACCGGCATGTCCGTATCCTCCTTTCTTGGAAATCTCTCATTACCTTCAGTATGGCTAAAAAATTTGACTTCCACTCGGTATTTTGATTCACTAAGAGAAGAAATGGACAAGAATTGGACAAGATATGGGATAGAAAGGGCGGATATCCATGCAAAAAATTACTTCTCAAGCCGAATTTCAAGTCGCAATCCAGTCTCCGAGACTGACCGTAGCCGTATTTAAAGCGGATTGGTGCTCGGACTGCAAATTTATGGACCCGTTTATGCCGGACGTGGAAACGAAATTTTCGAACGATCTGACGCTTGTCGAAGTGGACGTGGATCAAGTCGGCGACCTCAGCCAGGAACTGAACATTTTGGGCATACCAAGCTTTGTGGCCTTTTCGGACGGCCGGGAGCTGGTGCGGCTGGTAAACAAGCTTCGCAAATCGCGCGAAGAAATCGAGGGATTCCTGAATACGGCGCTGGACGTATACAGAACGATTCATAAATAAGCTAATTCGCACCGCTCTTGCCGCACAGAGGCATTTGAGGCGGTGCTTTTCTCTTTAAAGAGCATCTTCATGGCATGGCTGTACGGAACCGAAGGTATTCGGGTTTCACTACCATTTGGCCGAACCGGCAGCGAAGCAAAGCCCCACTTCGTGGGGCTGTTTCATTTCTCCGACATTTCTCCGACATTTTGTCACAAAGTGGCCGTGATGTATGTCAAGGAATCAGGTATAATAGATGAGATTGGTAAAATATTGAGGTACCTGTCTTCAGTGGTAAAGTTTTTATTATGAGCAGCAGGTGAGAGAATTTTGAATACCAGACAATTGAAATGGCTCAGTTATTTAACGTTTGTCGTGATGTTTTTTGCGACGTTCGGCGGAACCGTGGTCACCAAGACCGATTCCGGACTCGGATGCGGGCATGAATGGCCGCTGTGTCACGGTGAGTTCGTTCCGGCGCATACCATCGCCTCATTAATTGAATATTCGCACCGGCTGGTCAGCGGGCTGGCAGGACTGACAGCAGTCGCGGTGGTGGTCGCCTTCCATCTGTTCGCCAAGAACCGGCGCGACCTGCGCACGTATTCGGTATTGACCCTTATTTTCGTATTGGTTCAGGCTGTCATGGGGGCAATGGCTGTCGTGTATGACCAGTCCTCGGCCGTGCTTGCCTTCCACTTCGGTTTCTCGCTGATCGCGTTTGCCAGCTCGCTGATGCTGGCCTTAGGCGCCCGCAGGATGGACAAACTGGGCGAGGCTTCGTACCCGTCCGGCGGTACGTCGCGCGTCAGCGCGACCTTCCGCGGCTATACATGGGCCGTGACCATCTACTCCTATATCGTCGTCTACATCGGAGCATATGTCAGCCATACCAACTCGGCGGGAGGCTGCCTGGGATGGCCGCTGTGCAACGGGAAGTTCATTCCCGAGCTGTCCGGAGGGGTGACTATCGCGTTTGTCCACCGGATCGCGGCACTGCTGCTGTTGATCGCGATCGCCGTACTGGCCGTCTGCGGCTACCGGCTGAACCGGGGGAACCGGGAGCTGCAGGGCCTCGGCATCGCCGCGGTAACGCTGTGCCTGATGCAGGTGTTCAGCGGGGCGGCGATCGTGTCGACGCTGAACAAGCCGGAGGTTTACATCTTTTCCGCGCTGCTGCACAATCTGCTGATTTCGTCTCTGTTCGGCGTGCTCTGTTATTTGAGCGTCCGCGTCTGGCAGACCGGAAGGGCGACGCTTCAGCAGCCGAAGTCCGCTTCGGCCGCCCGGGGAATCGGCTTTGAGCCGCAGGGCGGCAAACGATGAACTGAATACCGCTGCACATCCAAAGTCCGCGAAGTGATTCGAGGGCTTTGTTTGTAAGTTTATTTATTATTTTTTGGCTTATTCTGGAGAGGAATGATCGTGTGAGCTATCAAAATTTACGCCAATGGCTCGAAGCCTTGCGCAAGGAAAATGACCTGAAAGTGATCGAGGCTCCCGTGGATCCGTACCTGGAGCTGGCGGAGATCCACCGCCGGGTCATCGACGAACAGGGGCCGGCGCTGCTGTTTACGAATGTACAGGGGACTCCGTTTCCCGTGGCTACGAATCTGTTCGGTACCAGTCGGCGCGTAGACATGGCGTTCGGACCGCGTCCGGAGGAGCTGATGAAGTCCCTGGTGGGTGCGCTTGATACGATGCTTCCGCCGACGCTGTCGGCGCTGTGGAATGAACGCGGCCTGATCAAGGACATTCTAAAGGTAGGCATGAAAACCGTTCCGATGGGCGATGCTCCTGTGCTTGGCGTCTCCCGCAGCGACCAGCCGCTGACCAGCCGCTGAAAGACCTGCCGCGGGTCACAAGCTGGCAGGAAGACGGAGGCCCGTTCATTACGCTGCCCCTCGTTTATACGGAGAACCCATCGCGGCCCAAGGACCACAATCTGGGCATGTACCGCATGCAGATTTATGACAACCAGACGACCGGTATTCACTGGCAGATCCATAAGGGCGGAGGCTTCCATTACCACGAAGCCGAGCAGCGCGGCGAAGCGCTGCGCATGACGACGTTCCTTGGCGGACCGCCGGCCCTGATCGCGTCGGCGATTGCGCCGGGCCCGGAAATGCTGCCCGAGCTGCTGCTCACGTCCATGATTCTCGGCGAAAAGCTGCCGATGGTGGAAAATCCGCTCGGCGGGCACCGGATTCCGGCGGAAGCCGAGTTTGCGATCAGCGGCCTTGTCCCGCCGTTCGAACGGCGTCCGGAAGGTCCGTTCGGGGACCATTACGGGTATTACTCCCTTCTGCATGACTTTCCGGTCTTTCACGTCAACCATATGTGGCACCGCAAGGACGCCATTTATCCGGCGACGATCGTAGGCAAGCCGCGGCAGGAGGACTACTTCATGGGCGAATTTCTGCAGCGTCTGCTGTCGCCGGCCTTCCCGCTCGTCATGCCTTCGATCAAGTCGCTGTGGACGTATGCCGAGACGGGATTCCATGCCCTTGCTTCGGCTATTGTCCGCGTCAGTTACTCCCGCGAAGCGCTCGTATCCGCCTTCCGGATGCTGGGCGAAGGTCAGCTGTCCCTCACCAAATTCCTGATCCTGACCGACCAGCCGGTCGATCTCGAGAACGCCAGCGAGCTGCTGGAAACGGTGCTTGCGCGGTTTAACCCGACCGTCGATCTGTTTATATTTAATAAGACATCCCACGATACGCTCGATTACACCGGACGCAAGCTGAACCACGGCAGCAAAGCCGTGCTGATGGGGATCGGGGAGCCGGTCCGCGAGCTGCCGCGTGCTTATGAGGAGGGGCCGATCGCGGAGATCGAACAGATTGTTCCTTACTGCGGAGGCTGCCTCCTTGTCTCAGGCGCAGGGTACGAGGACGAACCGGAGCTGCCGGAGCGCCTGCTGCAGCGGCTGCAGGAGAAGAGAACCGAATGGCCGCTCGTCCTTCTGGTGGACGATGCCCGCCAGACGGCAGCCGACCAGACGTCCTTCCTGTGGACGGTGTTTACGCGCTTCAACCCGGCCACGGACATCTATGCGGGTGCCGAAGTACGGAATCACCATCTGTCGTACCGACTGCCGATTGTAGTGGATGCACGCATGAAAACCGGGTATCCGGACGAACTGATTCCGC
>NZ_PCZT01000018.1:239659-255547 GCF_002968895.1 Paenibacillus sp. AR247
ATAATCTTTTCTTATCGAGAGAGGCGGAGGGACAGGCCCGATGAAGCCCGGCAACCGATTTGAGCACGGCATCCGCCGTTACTCGAATGTCATGGTGCTAATTCCTACAAGCTGCAGCTTGAGCTGCAGGTTGGCAGATGAGAAGGCAGCGACTTTTACAAATAAGGGAGCCCCTTTTCTGATTCTGTCAGAGGGGCTTTTTATTTTGCCTGGATTCGATAGAATAGACTGGTCATTTAGATAGATTATGCGAACCCTATTCGGGTAGGATAGGGGGAAGAGAGGGGGCCCTTCGGTTGATCGAACTGAAGCAGCTGACGAAAAGGTACGGCCAAGGGGCAAAGGCGACGGAGGCTTTGTCCGGGCTGAACCTCAGCATTAATAAAGGAGAAATTTTCGGCGTGATCGGCCACTCGGGCGCAGGGAAGAGCACCTTGATCAGGTGCATGAACCTGCTGGAACGCCCGACCTCCGGAGAGGTATGGGTAGGCGGCGTTAATCTGACCGGCCTGAGCAAGCAGCGGCTGCAGAACGAACGGCGGAAGATCGGAATGATTTTTCAGCATTTCAATCTGCTGAGCTCGGCGACGGTGTATGACAACATCGCCTTTCCGCTCCGGTTGGCCCGTAAGGGCAGGGCGGAGGTGGAGGCCAAGGTCAACGAGCTGATCGCGCTGGTCGGGCTGGAAGCCCATCGCAATAAATATCCGGCCCAGTTGTCGGGAGGCCAGAAGCAGAGAGTGGGCATCGCCCGCGCGCTGGCCAGCGATCCGCAGGTGCTGCTGTGTGACGAAGCGACTTCGGCGCTCGATCCGCAGACGACGGATTCGATCCTGAAGCTTCTGCTGGACATTAACCAGAGGTTTAATCTGACGATCGTCCTGATCACCCATGAGATGCACGTCATCCAGAGCATCTGCGACCGGGTGGCCGTGATCCATCAAGGCGGCATCGTTGAAGAGGGAGCGGTCACGGACGTATTCCTGAAGCCGCAGCACCCCGTGACCAAGGATTTTGTCCGCGGGGAGCAGAGCCAGGGCGAACCGCTTGAGCTGGCTGCCCAGGCTTCCGGAACGGGTTCGGCGCAGGCTGTGAAAATTACGTTTCTCGGCAGCAAAACGTACGAGTCCATCTTGTCCCGGACCGTGCGCGAGACGGGGGCGGATTTCGCCATCCTGCAGGGCACCATTTCCACCATTAAAGATACCCCGTACGGGCAGCTGATTGTCCGCTTTGAGGGCGGACGGGAGCAGATCGCTGCGACGCTCGCGAAGCTGAGCGAGCAAGGGCTTGACGTGGAGGTGATGAACTGATGTGGGGTTTGGATTTTTCCTCGGTTGACTGGAACGAGATCGGCGTAGCCACCCTGGATACGCTGAAAATGCTCGGAGCTTCCGCGGTGTTCACCTTTATCCTCGGTCTTCCGATCGGCGTCGTGCTGTTTATGGCATCGCGCTCGACGACGGGCTGGGTGCGTGCCGTCTATGCGGTCATTTCCTTTATCGTGAACATCCTCCGTTCGGTCCCGTTTATCATCCTGATCGTCGCCCTGATCCCGGTTACGAAAGCGATCGTCGGCGTCACCTTCGGGGTGCTGGGAACGATTCCGCCGCTGGTGATCGGCGCTGCGCCGTTCTTCGCCAGACTGGTGGAAACGTCGCTGCGCGAAGTGGACCGCGGCGTAATCGAGGCGGCGCATTCGATGGGCGCTTCGACCTGGCAGGTCATCACGCGGGTGCTGCTGCCCGAAGCAAGACCGGGCCTGCTGGCCGGAATTACGATTACGGTCGTGACACTCGTATCCTATACGGCGATGTCGGGGATGGTTGGCGGAGGCGGTCTCGGCGATTTGGCGATCCGCTACGGTTATTACCGCTATGAAACGACCGTCATGATTATTTCCGTCATCTTCATGATCGTGCTGGTGCAGCTGCTGCAAATGGCGGGCGACCGGGCTGGTGCGTCACTTTACCAGAAAGTAAGGCGTACAACGTGTTTGGCTCACAGTCATGACAACGTGTTTGGCTCACAGTCATGCATCCGGATCACCGGATTTGACCTGGAAAGGCAAGGCAGGTAACATCAAAGCACTGCCTTTCTAATATAAATCATATTATTCTTATGAATTTAAGGGGGATTTACCAATGAAAAAATGGCTCGTTTCTTTTCTGACCTTGGCCCTGGTTGTCGTGCTCGCCGCGTGCGGCAGCAAGCCGAATAACAGCAGCAGCGATGCTGCGGGCGAATCCGCGGACAAACCGGCTGCAGCCGAAACGGTTACACTGACGGTTGGCGCGACGGCGAAGCCTCATGCCGAAATTTTGAAGCATATCCAGCCTGCGCTTGAAAAAGAGGGCGTGAAGCTCGTCATCAAAGAGTTTTCCGATTATGTGCAGCCGAACGTGCAGACGTTCCAGAAACAGCTCGACGCCAACTTTTTCCAGCATCAGCCTTACCTTGACAATGAAAACAAACAGCGTAAGATGGACCTTGTTCCGGTCGTAGGCGTTCACCTGGAGCCGCTTGGTGCTTATTCCAAAAAGGTGAAGAGCGCTGACGAAATTCCGGACGGCGCAATCGTCGGCATTCCGAACGATGCAACAAACGGCGGACGCGCGCTCAGCCTGCTGGCCAAGCAAGGCTTGATTACTTTGAAAGATCCGAACAAAGTCGAATCCACGGTGAAGGACATTACCGCGAATCCGAAAAACCTGAAAATCAAGGAAGTCGATGCTGCAATGCTGCCGCGTCAGCTGAGCGAATTCGACCTGGCCGTCATCAACACCAACTACGCCCTGGAAGCCAGCCTTGATCCAACGAAAGACGCGCTCTTCATCGAAGGCAAAGATAGCCCTTATGTTAACATTCTGGTGGCCCGTCCGGATAACAAGGACTCCGATGCCATCAAGAAGCTGGCTGCTGCTCTGACTTCCGACGACGTGAAGAAGTTCATCGAAGACACGTATAAAGGTGCCGTTATCCCGGCATTCTAAAGCCTGCGCAATGGCGCAGCACAGCCGCAAGGGGTTCATCCCCTGCGGCTTTTTTATTTGCATCTGCGTCGGGCAAACATTTTTTATTTGGCTCGCTTTTCCCCGCTGCCCGGTGTACTGGGTTTCCAAGTTGCGGCGGTGCCGTGAAATCTTTTATACTATACAGGATCAATGATCTTGCGTGAGGTTTGTACATACATACACCATTATATTTTTAATAGGAATGATGTGTCTCGAATGGTTAAAAGGATGGGAAATTCGGATAGCAGAAAGGAGGGTGGCATTTTGAGGGGAAAGGTTGCCCTGATCACAGGCAGTGCCAAGGGACTTGGCAAAATGACGGCGCTCACGCTGGCACGTTCCGGCTGCGACGTCGCGCTTAACTATGTCCACAGCCGCCGCGAAGCGGAGGAACTGCGGGCGGTCATCGAGGGACTGGGCGTGCGCAGCATCGCCGTGCAAGCTGATGTCTCCGACACGGGCCAGCTGGAGCATTTGGTGGCTCGCGTCGAGTCCGAGCTCGGCAGTCCGGACATCGTCGTGAACAACGCAGGCCCTTTTATCCGCGAGCGTAAACGGTTCTCCGATTATACCCAGGCGGAAATTTTGTCGCTCATCCAGGGCAATCTGGTCGGCACGATGCTGTTGGACCATTTGGTGCTGCCTGCGATGCGGACTAAGCGCTGGGGAAGAATTGTCCACTTCGGCTTCGGCCATGCGGCGGAATCGAGAGCGTGGCCGCACCGGGCGGTGTACGCCGCCGCCAAGACCGGACTGGTTTCTTTTACGAAGACGCTGGCGGTCGAGGAGGCCCCGTACGGCATTACGGTGAATATGGTGTGTCCCGGGGACATCCGCGGGGATAACAAAGAGAAGACCATTGCCGAGGTCGCCGGATTGCAGGACGGCGAGACGCCGCGGGGCAGACCCGGCAGCGGCGAGGATATCGCGCGCGTGATCGAGTACTTGTGCCGCGACGCTTCCGATTTTATCACCGGCAACATTATGGACATCTCCGGCGGGCTGGATCCGATCCGTCCCTGGATTGGTCCGGCAGATCACGGGATGTGACTGCCAGAGATGGCGTCCCACGCCACAAAAAAAGAAGAGACCCGTCTTCGATGAAGTCAGGTCTCTTCTTGCTATTGAATGGGATTAGAATACTTGAATAACATCGTTGATTCCTTCAACTTCCTCAACGAGGGCGCGTTCGATCCCGGCTTTCAATGTAATGGTGGAGCTTGGGCAGCTGCCGCAGGCACCCATCAGTTTCAACTTCACGATGCCGTCTTCCACGTCAACCAATTCGACGTCGCCGCCATCGCGTTGAAGGAACGGGCGAAGCTTATCAAGCACTTCTGCTACATCATCATACATGGTGCTCTGTGCGTTTTCGCTCATTGATTTCAACTCCTTTCCTGTAATTCTTATTATATTACAAACCGAGACAAAATAAAATGGCTATATATGCTGCATCGGACAAGACCGTTGATATTATCTGCTTCACCCGGTAAACTAAGATAAGGCCTACCTAAGAATCAATACCTAAAGCAGGTGATATCATTGAGACCCATCATCGAGTTTTGCACCAACAACATGCATTTCGGAACCGATGAAGTCATGGAGAAGCTGGAGGAGAATCCGGATTACGACGTTATCGAATACGGATGCCTGAGCAATTGCGGCCAATGCGCCATGATGCCCTTCGCCATGGTGAACGGTGAGATTATAGATGCTGACAGCGCCGATGAGCTGTACGAGGCCATTATGGCCAAAATAAAAGAACTCGAGGCTTGGGACAGCCTCGAGCTGGATTAGCCGAAATGGCGTCTGGACTTCCAGAGTACCCCGCTTTTTAACAGGCGGGGTACTCTTCCTTTTACCGAAGTTTTCCCCATTAGGCCAAAGCCTGCCTTGCTGCCAAGCGATCCCAGGGTTCCACGAAGGTGGATCTTGTGGATTTTCGGCGTCTCTCCTTTCCAGAGCGCATGAATCACGTCGGCCACTTGCTTGGCCTGAGCTCCTGCCGCCTGGGCGCTGGGAGCGAACGGAATGCTGGCGCAGTCCCCCACAACATACACTTCCGGGTAATCCGGAATTTGGGAATACGTGTTGACCACGACCCGGCCCCCCGGATCCTTCGGCACGTTCAAATCCTGAACGACCTTCACCGGCTGAATGCCGCCCGTCCAAACCGCGGCGTCGGTGTAGATTGCTTCATCCCCGTTATAGACGATACCGTCTTCCACCCGGCACACGGATATGTGGGAGCGCGTATTCACTTCATGATCCATGAACCACTGCTCCACGTACAAGGAAACCGTCTGCGGGAAGGAGGAGAGCACCCGGCTGCCCCGGTCCAGAATCGTGATGTTAAGATCCGGACGGCTCTCCCGCAGCTCCGCAGCCGTTTCAACGCCGCTGAGGCCGCCGCCGATAATATGTACGTTTCCGTACGGCTTGACATCATTCAAGCGCTGATAGGTTTGGCGAGTGCTTGAGAACGTCTGGATGCTGTTCGTGAATTGATCCGCGCCAGGTATGCCGTGATAACGGTCGGTACAGCCCAGGGCGATCGTCAGGTAGTCGTATTCGATCGGGTCGTCGCCTTCGAGGTGCACCCGCTTGCCTTCCAGATCGATGGATGTGACTTCGCCGTATTTTTTCGTGAGCTGGGGATGGTTCGGAAACTGGATGCGCAGATCATAGTCGCTTGCCGTCCCTGCCGCAAGCGCGTAATACTCGGTTTTAATGCCTTGGAAAGGCATGCGGTCAATCAAAATCAGCTCCATATCTTGGGGGAAGTGGTTGTTCAGGAGACCTTGAATCAATGCAAGGCCTCCGTAACCTCCACCCAGGATGACGAATTTTCTCATATGTCCGTCTTTCCTTTCTCATACGTCGGCTTTGAGGTAAGGTATAAAATTCCTCTTACTTATTCATAAACTTTTATTTCATTATAAAACGTGTCGCGTTCCACCGGAATGCGTCCGGCGCCTTTGACTAGCCAGATCAGCTCATCGCGGGTGAGGCCTTCCGGAGTGAGCGCGCCTGCGGCGTGGCTGATGCGTTCCTTAAGGATGGTGCCATGGACGTCGGATGCGCCGAAGCTCAGCGCAACCTGGGTCAGCTGCGGCCCGATATTAATGAAGTAAGCCTTCACGTGGTCGATGTTGTCCAGCATCAGACGGCTGATGGCAATGGTCTTCAGATCCTCGTAGGCGGAGTTACGGCGCATGATGCCGGCATTTTTATTTCTTGGCTGCATGGAAAGAGGAATAAATACCATAAATCCGTTCGTTTCGTCCTGAAGGTCGCGAATCTGCATCATGTGGCGGATCCGGTCTTCATGGGACTCGATCGATCCGTACAGCATGGTAGTATGCGTCTTCATGCCCAGGTTATGCGCCGTCCGGTGCACCTCGAGGTATTGCTCGACGTTAGCCTTTTCCACCCGCATTTTTTTACGGTATTGGTCGGACAAAATTTCCGCACCGCCGCCGGTCAGCGATTTCAGTCCCGCTTTTTGCAGCTCCTGCAGCACTTCCTTGATGCTGAGGCCGCTGATGCGGGTGAAGAAGTCGATTTCAGCCGCTGTGTAGGCTTTAAGCGTTACGTCCGGGAAGCGGTCGGTCAGCGCCTGCAAGGAATCCACATAGTATTGGAAAGGCACGTGCGGGTTATGTCCGCCAACGATATGGAATTCCCGGACGCCCGGATGAATGTGCTGCTCAATGTATTCGACCATTTCAGGACCGGAATACGTATAGGAGCCTTCATCACCAAGGCTTTGCGGAAGTTGCAGAACGCGCAGTGCGCCTCGCAGACGTTGGTAAAGTACAGGCTCATGTTTTCGATGAAATANACTTTTTTGCCGTTCTTGCGCAGGTTGGCTTCGTTCGCCAGCTGCCCCAGCGTCAGCAGATCATCGGTTTCATACAGAAATACTCCATCCTCGAGGTTCAGCCGCTCACCTTGGCGGACCTTCTCGATGATTTCCTGCATGCGTCTTTCGGTGTTCGATGTTACAATAGTGGACATTTCCATTCCTCCTGTTCGCATTTTGGTCGTGCGGAAGACACGCCCTTTGCAGGACGCAAGAGTCAACCCGCAGCGCCTGGAAGGAGTCCGGCGTTCAACCCGTCCAGTCGATTTGCCAATTTTATCGGTCAGCGTCTTCCATGTACCGCAGAGGATATGTATTCAGCGGATCATCCAAGCCGTAAGGCCAGACGCTTTGGTAAGCACTCCGGAGAGGCTTTTGGCCGGTAAAGAAAAAGTAGGGGCCCGCCTTTTTTAGATTATAGAATGTATAAATTTTTCAACGAAGCCAAGCTGAAAGAAATGCTCGCCGAACAGGAAATTCCGGGGATGTTCCTTCGTCTTGGGGTACAGGCCGGCGGATGCAGCGGATTTTCTTACGCCATGGGCTTCGACGATGCCGAAACCGAAGACGATGTATACATGGACGTTAACGACATGAAGGTGGTCGTGGATAAAGAAAGCCTCCGCCTGATTGACGGGCTGGAAATCGACTTTGAGGAGTCCGGCATGAGCGGCGGATTCACCATGAACAATCCGAACGCTACGGCGACCTGCGGATGCGGCGCTTCGTTCCGTACAGCGCTCGACGCAGGCAAACCGGCTCCTGAGGAGTGCTAACGGGCACGCACTGCGGATGAATAAGACAAAAGGCTCACACCCTCTTCGTCCAGAAGCAGGTTGTGAGCCTTTTTTTGTTCGTTAGGAGAGCCCGGGAACGATAAACGTTTTGTTCACCATCATGACGAGCATGGCCGCCGCCACGATTGAAAAGGCGATGCAGCAGGTGCCGAGCCCTTTGCGTCTGTCTTTCAGAAATTTAAAGCCCAAAGCAAAGATTAAAACGGTTGTCACGACCAGAGCAAGGGACATGCCGATCATGCCGACCCAGTATAATACCCCGAAAAATTGAGCCACAGCTGTTATCCTCCTTCGCAGGATATTCCAAATTTACACACTTCATTTCATTATATCCGATTTAGACAGGCACGCCAAGGCTCCGCTATCCCCCGTTTTTATGCGTTTATCCTTTTCTATGCACAAACATACAGGAGGGAACCTGTAGATACGAGTATGTTAATAACATAGGAGCATAGAAAGGAGGCGACAACATGGGGGGAAGACAGCTGGCAAGCAAATGGCTGAAGACCGAAGCGCTGCTGACGGATCCGGATGTTGCCCCATATATTCCGCAGACCCGGTCTATGAGCCGGGAGAATCTCCAGCAAATGCTGGGGATGTATGACTTTGTCGTCGTAAAACCGGTCGTCGGCGGAGGCGGTTACGGTGTCATGAAAATATCCCGTACCGGCAGCGGTTATAGTATAACCCGCTTCTCTCAAACCTATTATTTTGACAGCTTCTCCGGCATGTACAGCGGTTTTCGGAAGCTAAAGGTGAGAAGGACCTATTTAATTCAGCAGGGGATTAAATTGGCCAAGGTCGATGGGCGTCCGATCGATTACCGTGTCAAATACGTCAAAGTGGACGATCGTTGGGTCATTACCGCAATGGTGGGACGAGTCGCGCGCAGCGGACTATTCGTAACCAATC
Source organism: Paenibacillus sp. AR247 (assembly GCF_002968895.1). Taxonomy (NCBI): domain Bacteria; kingdom Bacillati; phylum Bacillota; class Bacilli; order Caryophanales; family Paenibacillaceae; genus Paenibacillus; species Paenibacillus sp. AR247. Next base: position 248,248 of record NZ_PCZT01000018.1, read on the forward strand.
TGTGCAAGGGCGGTTATTTGCTGAAAGGCCGCGTTGGCCTGAGCCGTTCCCTGCCGCAGATTTCTTCCAAAGTAAAGCTTAAAGAGATGCGTTCCCTTACCCGGCGCTGTACGGCAATTCTGGAGCGGCGTTTTCCCGGCATCGGCGAGCTCGGCTTTGACTACGGCCTGGACGACAGCGGGAGAATTTGGATTTTTGAAGTAAATACGCGCCCACAATAAACCAAACTGGCAATGTTTGGGAGATTATAGACGGGGTAATATCATTATATAAGACTATGAAAATGTAAAAATATTTTTAAAGCCGGGTCGTATGCACAGCACCTGTGTATAACGTTTATCCCCAAAATCCACTGCATTTTTATTGGTATTCCGACACTTGCTAACAAATTATACACAGGATTTCCACAACAGGTTGTGGATAAAGCGAACGCTTGTTCTCTTATGCGATGTTTGATATGATAGGTTTGAGGAAAATTAAGGAAAGGATGTGAAGATAATGGCTATGTTGTCGGATGAATTGCTGCTCGATTCTTATCATATGGCCGTGGAACTCATGCTGGATCATGATTTCATCGCTTTACTCCTGGCCGAAATCCACAAGAGGAATCTAGAGACTTCATCAGAGAGTTTAGTTCATTAGGACACATCCCGGTACACATCCACAAATGCTGTTGTACTATAAGCTGCATATGACGTGGAAGTTATGGAAGGTGTGGAGGTGTAACATCTATTTTCCAGATTGGCAGCATCGCAACAAAATGAGGGTATCCTATCTGAATCATGATTTCATGACGATCAGATCAGGATACCCTCTTTTTTTGTGGCCCAATTTGCGCGTACCTCGGGCTAGAGTTTCATATTGCTGCTGTGGCCGGGAGACAGCTTAGCTTCCGGATCAATGTATACCTTCGCGTTATTGACCGCGGTCGGCGCCTCGCCGAATCCTACGGCGATAAGCTTCAGTTTGCCCGGATACGTGGTGATGTCTCCGGCGGCGAATACGCCGGGGATGTTCGTCTCCATGCGGGAATCCACCACGATGGAGTTGCTCTCGATCTGAATGCCCCAATCGGAGATCGGGCCAAGGGAGGATACGAAGCCAAAGTTCACGATGACGTCGTCGACTTCGATCTCCTGCGTTTCTTTGGTTTTCACATGGGACAAGGTCACCTTGGTAATCGTGTCTTCCCCGTGCAGGGCGGTGATTTCCGTCGGCGTCACGACCTGAACCTTGGAAGCCATCAAATTCTCGACGCTGTGCTCATGCGCACGGAATTTGTCGCGGCGGTGAATCAGTGTGACCTGCTCGGCGATCGGCTCCAGCATGAGCGCCCAGTCTACCGCGGAGTCTCCGCCGCCGCTGATCAGCACCTTTTTCCCCTTGAAGCGGTTTAAGTCATTCACAAAGTAGTGCAGATTCGTTTTCTCAAATTTCCTAGCGTCTTCAAGCTCCAGTCTGCGGGGTTCAAAGGCTCCGACCCCGGCCGTAATAATGACGGCTTTGGAGTGGTATTCGCCTTTATCGGTCGTCACCACAAAATGGCGCTCGTCCTGCTTAACGAGGGAAGTAACCTTTTCCTCCAGGCGTACGTTCGGCTGGAACAAGTCCATCTGCTTTTGCAGATTGTCGACCAGCTCCTGTGCCGTTACTTTAGGGAATCCGGCCACGTCATAAATGTATTTCTCGGGATATAAGGCTGCAAGCTGCCCGCCAAGCTGGGGCATACTTTCAATGAGTGTGACTGATGCCTGGCGCATCCCGCAATAGAAAGAAGCGAACATGCCTGCAGGACCTCCTCCGATAATGAGCAGGTCGGTTATGTCAGCCGGCTGCGATGTCATTAGTGTAAGCACCTCCAACAAATATAAATAAGAACGCTAGCGAAATTAAGCACGCTGTATATTCTTCAAATTCCATCTCATTATAATACATCCGGGCTTCGGCTGAAAAGTTTACATCCTATTTTGCAAATTCTCCGTTTGGATAAGAGAATAAACTTGCCTGAAAACTGGAATGAAAAGGGAAATGAAAACAGCATGGATGCTCTCTTGGAAGGCCAAATAATACTTGATCTTTTATGGGAAAGTGGCTATCATTTTAGTTATGTGCGGGCAGGTTTTGGTAGTATCCCCGCTGTTTTTTTTCTTACACAGGCTGCCTGTGATAAAAAGATTCATTGAAGTTCAAACTAATGTGTAATATTTCACAATAACATTTGTAATGGTTCACAAATATATATAGAGACCGACATTTTGGAAGGAGCAAGATGATGAGCAACATTCCCAAGATAGTAATCCTTGGTGCGGGTTACGGCGGCATCCTGACAGCACAGCGCCTTCAAAAGGAATTGAATTATAATGAAGCGGACGTAACGCTTGTTAACCGTCACGATTACCATTATATTACGACCCATTTGCATATGCCCGCTGCCGGTACGGACAGCGTCGAGAATACACGGGTACCGATTTCGAAGCTGATTGACGAATTCAAGATCGATCTGGTCAAATCCTCCGTTCAGGAAATCCGTCCGCATGAGAAGAAGGTCATCCTGGAGGACGGGACGCTCTCCTACGATTTCCTGGTCATTGCCCTTGGCGGGGAATCCGAAACCTTCGGCATTCCGGGGATGGCCGAATATGCGATGACGATCCGCAGCATCAACTCGGTGCGGCTGATCCGTAAGCATATCGAGTACCAGTTCGCGCTGTATAAAAATGAACGCAGTCCGCAGGAAAGAATCAATTTTGTCGTCGGGGGAGCGGGCTTCAGCGGCATTGAGTTTGTTGCCGAGCTGGCCGACCGCATTCCGGCACTGTGCAAGGAATACGATGTCGATCCGAATCTTGTGAATGTCTACAATGTGGAAGCGGCGCCAACGGCGCTGCCTGGTTTTGCTCCGGAGCTCGTGGAATATGCCATGGAGGTGCTCCGCAAGAAAGGCGTAACCTTCAAAATCGGCGTGGCCATCAAAGAATGCAAGCCGGACGGCGTAGTGCTTGCGACCGGTGAAGAGATCAAGGCGGCTACGGTGGTGTGGACCGGAGGAATCCGCGGCAACCATATGATTGAAGCGGCCGGCTTTGAAACGGCAAGAGGCCGGGTGAAGGTTGACGAGTACTTGCGGGCGCCTGGTAGCGACCACATCTATGTCATCGGGGACAACGCCCTGATTATGAATCCGGAAGGGCGTCCGTATCCTCCGACGGCGCAGATCGCGATGCAGCAGGGCGTGTGCTGCGCTCATAATATCGTCACGGCAATCCGCGGCCAGCAGCCGAAAAAGTTCGAATTCAGCAACAAGGGCACCGTCGCTTCCCTGGGTAAAGGCGAAGGTATCGCTGTAGTAGGCGACAAGCATATAAAGGGCTGGCGGGCAGCTCAATTGAAGAAGATCGTAGATATGCGCTACCTATTTATTATCGGCGGCATTCCGCTGGTATTGAAGAAAGGAAAATTCCTGTAATGAGGCACTGCAGTGTTCAAGTCCGCGCATTGTTGACCCGGGACGAACTGGACCGTTATAACGCCTTGATGGAAGTGGGATCCTTCCTCGAGGACCAGAACCGGTACGATCTGTCGTACACGGTCCAAAAGGAAGTGGACATCCTCATCCTGCCGGCCATTGAAAGGCTGAAGGAAAAGGGAAGGGACCGCGACCGGGCGACCGCCGAATTTTTGGAGTCGATGAAATCGCAGCAGGATGAACAAGAGGAAGAGGACTAAGGAAACAGCAAAAAGGTTTGCCCTGAATTACTCGGGGCAAACCTTTTTTGTATAGTAAGTATTCTATATTTTCAGCATGTCCTCAAAAGATTCCTGCGTCAGAATCGCTCCTACGAAGAAGCCGCCGAATTCGGCATAGCGGGCGCTGACTTCATCAAAGCGCATTTCATAGACTAGCTTCTTGAATTGAAGCGCGTCCTCGGCGAACAGGGTAACTCCCCATTCCCAATCGTCGAATCCGATGGAGCCGGTAATGATCTGCTTCACTTTGCCTGCATAGCTGCGGCCGATCAGCCCGTGGCTGCGCATCATGTTGCGGCGATCGTCCATGTCAAGCATGTACCAGTTGTCGGCCTGATCGCGCTTTTTGTTCATCGGGTAGAAGCAGATGTATTTCGTCTTCGGCAGGATCGGCTTCAGACGGGCAACGACATGCGGATTTTCCATCGGGTCACCTTCGCCGGAACCGGCGAGATAGTTGCTGAGCTCGACGACGCTGACGTAGGAATAGGACTTCGTCGTATATTGCGCAAACAGCGTTTTGTTAAACGCAGTCTCGATGGCGTTCAGGTCTTCAAGCGTTTCGCGCAGGTGCATGAACACAAAATCGGCCTTCTGTCCGATGATGCTGTACACTGCTGTGCTGCCCTGCTTGCTGGATTCCACCTCGGACCATTCGTTCAGGAACGCCTGGAGCTCGTCCAGCGCCATGGCGCGGTCTTCGTCGTCGGCGGCCTTCCATGCCGCCCAGTTCATGGAACGGAAATCGTGGAGAGCGTACCAGCCCTCCAGAGTTGATGCTGCTTCATTCATGTATATATCACTCCTATAAGTAGTTGCCTGTATGCGGATCCGAAGGTTACTTATTGGACCCGGGTATCAGGGTCGTTGACCTTTTTCTTCATTGTAGCTCAACCGCAAGCGCAAGAGCAAACGAAGACACAATCTATTCACCGATTGTTCGTTGATTCGTGACCGTTTTTTTAGTAAACTAACTACTAGTCCACAAAACGTGGCAAGACTGTGAACGGCCTGTTTGTATCCGTTTTAGCGGGGCGAAACAAAAGAAGAGGTGACTTGGCTGAGATGCAATTTATACCCGTTCTCGTGCTGATGGTGTTATTTTTTGTCATGATGTTCGGCATCGGCTTTATTTTGAATATGTTAATGAAAACGACCTGGTTCCCTTGCTATTTGTTTGTCATCGTTATTTTACCGGTGGTCGTATACTCTTTATGGGACCGCAGCCAAATGTCGCTGCTCAGTCACTTGGAGTCTTTTCGCGTAGTCGACTATTTAACGGGGGTAGCCGGACTGGCAGGCGCGGTCATCAGCGGCTGGTCCATCCAGAAGCTTCGCAGAAGCGGATTTAAAATGTTCTAGGCCGGCAAATCGGCCGATTTCGAAACAGCTCTCCACCCGGGGGGCTGTTTTGCGCTATCCCGGCGCTGAAGGGTTGAATGATGGGGGGACGGATGGATGTGGAGAAAAGCATTGGGTCTGGTGCTTGCCGCCGGGCTGATGGCGGGAGGTTCGTTACCAAACGGGATGGCGGCCTCCGCAGGAGAGCAGACTATGATTCCGCTCCGGATTGCGGCCGAGGCGCTTGGCGCCAAGGTGCTGTGGGACGGGACGGACAAGCGGGTTCAGGTCTCGCTCGGCAAAACCCGCTGGAAAATCTCGCCCGGCAGCAAGCAGTCCTTATTGGACCAAGCGCCGTATGAACTTGCGCGTACCGCGGTGACGGACGGCGGCGGAGCGCTGCTCGTGCCGCTCCAATCGTTTACCGGGGCTTTGGGCATCCGAGGAACTTGGGCGGACCATCGCTGGTCCCTCGATCCGGATGACTGGAAGGGGCGGGCGATCTACTGGATGACCCTGCTGCGCCAGGGGGAATGGGAAGAGGCGGGACGGATGATGGATGCGTCCTTATCGGCGGCGTATCCGCCTTCGTCGCTTCCCAAGTACGAAGATCGGCTGGAAAAGCTGTACGGCCTCGACTGGAGCCTGCTGCATGCCGAAGCCTATACGGATTCCGTACGCAGCAACGCCCGCCTGGTCTATCAGACGCCAAAAGGAGAGTCGTTCGGCATGGAGCTCCGGTTCAGCCCTGAGGGGCTGCTGAACGATATCGCCTGGATCGAAAATGTCACAAGCAGCTATCGGCCACCCGCCTATGACCACCCGGAAAAGTACACGGAGGAAGAAGTGCAGGTCGGCCAGAGCCCTCTGCTCCTTCCAGGCACGCTGACGCTCCCCCGGAACGTTCAGGAGAAGGTTCCCGCGCTTGTGCTCGTCCATGGCTCCGGCCCCAATGACCGGGACGAGTCTTCCGGCGGAGGCAAGCTGTTCAGGGACCTGGCGGTGGGGCTGGCCGGCGAAGGGATTGCGGTGCTCCGCTACGAAAAGCGGACGCGGGAATACCCGCTTCGTTCCGCCACCCCGTCCTTTACCGTCCAGGAGGAGACGGTCGACGATGCCGTCAGCGCCGCTGCCCTGCTGGCCGCCGATCCAAGGATCGACCCGCAGCAGATTTACGTGCTCGGCCACAGCCAAGGCGGAATGCTTGTCCCGCGCATCATCGCTTCGGATGCGGGAAAGCATATCGCCGGCGCGATCGTGATGTCCGCCCCATCCGGACCGCTGGAGGACCTGATGCTGATGCAGTACCGGGGAATATTAGGGCGGGCGGAAGAAGAGGGAGCTTCGGATGAGAAGCTGGCCCGTCTGCAAAAGCAGGTGGACACATGGGAAAAAGCCGTCGCTTTGCTGAAGGACCCCGGTTATTCGAAGGAGCATCTGCCGGAACATTTTCCGCTGCCGAACGCGTATTGGTGGTTCGATTTCAGAAACTACAGCGGGCCACTGCTCGCCAGAAATCAGAACGTCCCGATGTACATTCTCCAGGGGGAGAATGACGTGCAGGTCCCTCCGCCGAGCCTCAAGGTGTGGAGAAGTGCGCTGAGCCAACGAAAAGACGTAGCCTTTAAGTCATATCCGGGACTTAATCATATGTATATATATTATAGTAAGAACTCGACAGGCGAGGAGTACAAGCTGCCCGGCAATGTACCCGAGGAGGTCATCACCGATGTCGCAAGCTGGATTCATTTGGGGATGAAAGACTTGTCGAAAAACGGAGAAGAAGCGGACCCTTTTGTGATAGAATAGAGAAAGTCTACGAATCGATGGGAGGGAGCATAGATTATGCATATGAAGAGCCTGCTGCATTTTACCGAAAACCACCGGTACTGCGTGTTCCGCGATTTTGGTTTAAGCAGCCTCGACAACCGAATGCTCAGCTCCGTATACCAGCCCATGGTCGGGGCATTTGCCATCAGCTTATACCACCTGCTGTTTCAGCATATCCCGGCAGAGAAGCTGGGCTACTCCCGGGTTGAACAGCAGCGGCGCATTTTCCTGTCGCTTGGGCTTGAGCCGAGCGAAAAGGGACGCAAATATCTGATTGAGCAGGCTTCCCGTCTGGAAGCGGTGGGGCTGCTGCAATCCTGCCGGATTTACGTGCCCGAGCAGGAAGATTACATGTACGAATACGAGCTCCAGGCACCGCTCT
>NZ_PCZT01000019.1:0-12725 GCF_002968895.1 Paenibacillus sp. AR247
CGGCGTAAACCGGTAAGTGTTAGATTCATTCCTGGTAGGACTGGATTACAATCGGAGAAAAAGCTTAGGAGGACAAATCGGTGACATCAATTACGTTTGTCAGGCATGGAATAACCGATCATAACATCGAGAACAGGGCGCAGGGGCATACGCAAAATCCGCTGAACCAAACCGGAAGAATGCAGGCTGCGCTGGTTGCCAAGCGGCTGGCCGGGGAGCCGTGGGATCTGTTTATTTCCAGCGACCTGCGGCGCGCCCGGGAGACGGCCGACATCATCGCGGCCGAAATCAAGAAGCCTGTCGATTTCTACGACGTGCGCCTGCGCGAGATGGACCGCGGCAAAATCGCCGATACGACCGAAGCGGAAAGGGTCCAGCGCTGGGGAGCCCGTTGGCACGAGCTGGACATGGAGCAGGAAACGGATGAGATGATGCGGGCCCGCGGCCGAAGCTTTGTGGAAGAGATGGCAGCCAGATTTCCGGGAAAGAAAATTCTCGCCGTCACGCACGGCTATTTTCTGGGGCAAACCTTAAAAGAACTGATGCAGGATGAGTCGACGGGCGTCAAGCTGCGCAACACTTCCGTTACGACCATCGTTCTGAAGGATACTGCCTGGACCTATTCGCTCTACGACTGCATCAAGCATTTGGAAGTGACCAAGGGCTAGCAGGCCGGGACGCGGACAGCGGGGCGCCTGTCATCACCGGCATGTGAAATCGACCGGACGCCGGCGCCTTGCCCTGTCTTCCCTCACAAGGACACCAGAGCCCGGTTACAGCCGATTCTGCTCGCGGTATTTGGATGGGCTCATGCCCATATTTTTGGAGAACACCCGGCTTAGATACAAGCCGTTCTCATATCCGCAGCAGGTGGCAATCTGGTCCAGCGTCATATCGGTATCCAGCAGCAACTCGGCCACTTTACTGATTCGCAAAGACCGGACAAAGTCCGAAGGAGCGATCCGGAACGACTTCCGGAACCGGCGCGTAAACTGGACGGGACTGAGGTTCAGCGAATCCGACAGCTCCCTCATGCTGAACGGGGTGTACCCATTCTGGTAAATCCATTCGGCTGCACGATTCATCAGCACATCGTCCGAGTCGGCCAGCAGCTGCTGCTCATCATGGAGATGCTCTCTTTCCCACACCTCGCAGGCGAGCTGCCAGATGTCGTTCATGATCATGTCCTTGCGCAGCACATGCCGTGGTTCTGTCGCTAAATGCAGTTTTCGCAAATAGGCAAAATTGGAAACGAGGCGTTTGTTGTCAAGCGGGCGCGACAAAAACGTCGGCAGCGGCGGGACAAGCTCCGTCTGCTCCTCCCCCACCATTTCAAAGCCGATATAGTGAAGCGCGAGCGGAGACACCATCTCCCGTTCAAAGGTAAACCCCGGCGGGCAGTACACCAGGTCTCCGGCCCCCGCCTCCCCTCGTTCCTCCCCGATCCGGTAATAAAATTTGCCCGATTCCACGGCAAACAGCACCCAGACGGAGTAACAATCCACATCCATTTCAAACCTTTCCTTACGCTCGAAATATGCATGAGAAACCAGATGCAGCGTTTGATTCCACAAGGTTGTTGTCGTCATCTATGCATCGTTCCTTTGGCCTGGAAGATAGTTTCATTGTAAATGGATTGCAGCAGGGCGTTCAATCTTTATTTTGGCCCGAAAACATACCATGATCGGAACCAATATGATGGGCAGGGGGCTAAAGCATGGGCTTCTGCACAGTCACCCTTTTGCCCCTGGGCGTATGCTGTAGGTAAAAGGAGGGCTGTTCATGCCGCTTTTGCTGCAGTATACGGACATCGAAAATGAAGAGCTTTCTCTGGAAGCCTGGAAGAAGGAGGCCTGCCGGCGGTTTGCGGCCAAGATGACGGACCGTGAAGCCCGGTTCCCCTGCATTCCGGCCACAAGGGCGTTTGCGCTCGGTCATCTCCGTTACGGTTTTGCGCCAAGCCCCTGGGACGATTCGGCAGGGCCGGAGCTCGCGCAGATCATTGCCGAGTATGGCAGAGCTTCGCGTGCTTTCGGGGATTACTCCTCCCTGATTGTTTTTTTCGAGGCGGAGGAGAACGTTAGAGAGGTTCTGGCGTATGAAGATGTATTCTGGAACTTACTGAACCAGGTCAGCCGTTTAGATCGTACGCCGTGGCCGGAGGACATTCCGGAAGACCCGGAGCAGGCGCTGTGGGAGTTCTGTTACGATGGCGAGCGGTATTTCGTCTACTGCGGCACCCCGGCACATACGTCCCGTCAGAGCCGAAGCTTCCCCTATTTCATGCTGGCTTTGACGCCGCGCTGGGTGTTGGACCAGTGGAACGCCTATCCTGAAAAAGCGGCCGAGATCGCTCCCCGGATCCGTGCCCGCCTGGCCGCATACGACACAACGCCGGCCCATCCGGAATTAAAGCCTTACGGATCGCAGGGAAATCTTGAATACAAGCAGTATTTTCTGCGGGATGACGACACCTCGCCGGCCCGATGCCCCTTCCATCGGGCAATAACGGAGCGGGCAGGGAAGTAGAACGGTTTGGCTCTCGATCAAGCAGCAGATGCCCCTGCGGGCTGCGAAATACCAAAAAGAACCTCGGGATCCCGCCCAAGGTTCTTTTTCACAACAACATCGATTAAAAAATCGTCGGCACCATTCCCCCATCCATACGGATCGGAGCGCCTTTGAACGCAGATGCATAAGGGCTGCATACAAAAGCAGCCAATCTGCCGATTTCAAACGGCCGGATAAACCGCTGAATTTCGGATTGGGGCAGGCCTGCCGCCATAAATCTCTTCTCTTTTTCCGAGAAGGTCAAATCTTCGTCAGCGTACATCCCCTCAATGATTTGCTGCACATTTTCAGAGAGGGTCGGTCCCGGCATGATCGTATTCACGGTAACCTCGGTGCCCTTCGTCAATTTGGACAAGCTCTTCGACAGAGATAACAGCATCGACTTGGTCACGGCATACTGAGGCATTTGTCCCGAAGGCATCAACGCTTCCTCGCTCGCAATAAAGAGAACCCGCCCATAATCCTGCTTCAGCATCTTAGGCAGATAGAATTTGGTCAGTCCGTTGGCGGCAAGAACATTCGTGCGGAAGTAGCTTTCCCACACTTCGTCGTCAACGTTCTCATATGACATGATCTCATAGATTCCCATATTGTTCACCAAAATATCAACCTGGGGGAATTTTTCAAACAAAGCTTCTCTTTGCCCTTTATCTACAAGATCGGCCGTCGCCTTCTGCGGAGAGGTCGCCGGGAAGTTCGCCTTGATTTCATTCACCGTTTGTTCTACCTCTGCATCGTTTCGGCCGTTAATGAGTACATGAACGCCTTCTTTGGCCAGCTCGATGGCAATGGCCTTTCCGATCCCTTTCGTAGATCCTGTAACTAACGCTGTCTTATTGTGTAATCCCATATCCATAACAAAAAACTCCTTTTACTCCGGATAGAGATAATATTACCTGACCAGGAGGGTTCAGTAACTAGCCTGCTGCGCCAACGTTCTTGCTATACGCGCCAATAAAATAACAGAATATCCCGACACGCCGAAGCAAGCCGAGGTTTGGAAATCTATCGATAATCGGGCTCTGCTCGCTGTCCTTCTGCTCACGAGTTCGCACTTACATGTTCAGCACGCCAATGGGATGGCGTATTTCCTTCCCAAAGCCGGAAGGCCCGGTAGAACGAATTCTGGTCTTCGTATCCAACCAGGAAAGCGACCTCTTTAATACCAAGCGAAGGGTCCGCCAAATATTCCCTTGCCTGCTCATGTCTGGCTTGCGTCAGCAGGTGCTTAAAGCTTGTGTTCTCCTCTGTAAGCCGGCGCTGCAAGGTACGGTCGCTCATCCCGAGCTCTTTGGCTACAGCCTGAATGTCGGGGCGCCCTGCCGTGAGGCTGCGCTTCAGAATCCATTTGACCGTCTCGGGGAACGAGCGGCTGCGCTGCTGCTCATCAAGCGACCGATCCAGCGCGGGAGTCAGAATGTCCAGCAGTTCTTCGTTGTACGATAGAAAAGGCCGATCCAGATCTCGCAGGTGCAGCGTCAGCCGGTTGCCTGTCGCACCTACCTCGATCCGGCAGCCGAAATAACTTTCAAGGGTCTGGATATCACCCATCGGCTGCGAAAATTCAACGGACCGTGCTTGCACAGGCTGCCCTGTCCCCCGGCGCCCAAGCTCCATGAGGCATGCCAGCGTGATGCCAACCAGCACCGGCGGGCCGGACTCCCCGGGATGCAGCCAGCCCAGCTCGATGGTGCAGTGCTCTCCCTCCTCGGTGATGTGCAGGCTCTCGGGGGGACACATTTGCTTGTACCGGACCATCCGGTACAGCGCGTCACGGTAATCACGGGCATGATACGTCGCCAAAACGGTCGGCGGATATTTCGCCGTTTCAAAGACGGTCGCCAGTTGGATGATGCCTTGGGCGACGTCGCCGGCCAGCTCGGAATAAGCCTGCCAAATGGCGAAATATTGGGCCGTGGTGACCTCGGGTTCTGCAATGATCGTAAGCGGGAGTCCTGCGCTGCGGGCAACGTCATGCGGGGCAATCCCGAGTTGACGGAATCCTGCCCACAATCCCGGCGGAATTTTTATGCGTTCAGAAATATAGGAGCTCATCGCTGCGGGCCTCCTTTAAGCAGTCGCATTCGTTGTAATCGGATAGGCGACCTTCGTCATGGATGTACGTACAGCTATTATAGTACCTGTCCTTATCGCTCTGAAACCAGCAAAAAGTGACAAATCTTCGACGAACCCCGGTCTAGGCTTTCCAGCCAAGAATGGTTTATGATATAGAAAAAGCCAAATTCAGGAGATATATCATGGATATCGCGAAAAAAGAACTGGTGGTCAACCTCTGCCTTCTCTCCCTTGTTCTAAGCATTTTAAGCGGTGCCCTTGTCGTCCATATCAACAATTCGCTGGTATCCGATACCCCATACGTTAGCGGCCCGGGGGACTTCGTCGTGTTTGTGTTCTTCTTTTTGATACTGTATGGATTTCATGCCGTGGTAAGTTTTTTTCATTTCGCTGCGGCAGCATTCGCAAGAAGATCGCTTGTGACAAGACTTGCTGTTTTTAATGCAGCCGGGTTAGCGTTAGTTGGGGCTATTTATGTTTATATCCAGGATGTAACCGTATTGTTTCTGGTCTCCTCCCTCGGTATTTTCTCCCTAGTTACAGCCGTAATATACCGTAAAAAGGTTGTTGATTAATTAGTGTAGACACCAAAAGACCTGCTCCTATATTGGCAGCAGGTCCCCATGGTATGATGGCCAACTTACTCAAATGGATAACGAAGTCCCCATTGACCTCGGATCCGGTCGAGCAGCTTCATAATCGCCACCGACTCTTCAAGCGGAATGACCGAGCTTTCGGTCCGCCCCTCCGCCAGGCATCTTGCCACTTCCTCTGCTTCAAACGCATATCCGAGCGATGTCCGGTCATCTTCAAAAATCTCTTCACTGCCGTTGACATATAACGCAGCTCTGGTCGCGTTCAAAAAGGAAGGAATGCGAATATACCCTTCCGTGCCGTAAATGCATGCTTCATTGTCCATATTCAGACGTATGGCCCCGTTCAGCTGTGCGGTTTTGCCTAGGCCATAGGAGAGCAGGACAGAGAACTGCTCGTCCACGCCGGTACTGCCGATCTGAGCGGTACTCGACACTTCCTCCGGTTCAGCCCCAAAGATCATTGATGCAAAAGACACGGGGTAAATCCCGGCATCCAGCAGCGCCCCGCCCCCAAGGCTCGGATTGAACAGTCTGCCTTCCGGATTGACGCCGGCACGGAATCCAAAATCCGCTTTGACGAGCTGAACGTCACCAATTCGCCCTTCATCCAGCCATTCCCTCACTTTGCGGATAACCGGAAGAAATCTTGTCCACATTCCTTCCATCAGAAAAACCTTGTTCTCCTTGGCATAAGATACGGCCTCCTCCAGTTCGCCCGCGTTCACCGTAAAAGGCTTTTCGCACAATACTGCTTTGCCCGCCTTCAAACACAGCAGGACGTTTTCCTTATGTGCAGGATGCGGCGTTGCGACATAGATCGCGTCAATGTCCGGATCGTTTGCCAGCTCTTCGTAGCTGCCGTATGCTTTCCCGATTCCATAGTCAGCGGCGAAGCGCGAAGCGCTGTCGAGCGTTCTGGAGCCTACGGCCGCTGCCACCCCATTTTCCGCAAAAGCAAGATCCTTCGTAAACTGTGACGCAATCCAGCCCGTTCCCAAAATACCCCATTGAATCGTTTTCGGCATGTGATTATTCCTCCTCAAAGTTAGATTACGAATGATAGACTATTAGTCATGGGTGATTTCATGACTTTCCAGTTTTCCGTTTGCATCGAACTGCAGTTTAAATAGAAGATCATCAACCCCTAAGCCCGCTCTTCCCAAATAGTAAACAAACTGAGGAACGGGGCTCGTTATCCTTTGCTCAGGCTCTCCCAATGAACTGATAATTTCGTCTTGTGTCATTCCTTTAAGGTCGCTTTTTACCAACAAATCTTCGACCATACGGTACCGCTTCCCTGGATGATCGATCCAAGCATCCGAACTGAACTTGTTTTGGCATGCACTGAGAAATAGTAGCAGCAGCAAAGAAGAAATGAGCAACAACTTTTTCATCTTCTTTCACTCCTTGAACTCAACCGGTGAACCCAGATTTCCTTGAATATGCGAAAAACCATACGAAATTTGCTGCATGAACGATGATGGCTATTCCTCATTTCCAAGAAGCTCCCCAGCGAAACGGGAATAACGGTTTGATCAGCTCGAGTACCGCTTTCGCGTACTCCTGGATTTCTTTTTGCGCATCATGCTCCAGCCGTTGAGACAGGAAGTGCGCAACGGATTGAACCGACGCCGTCCAGTACCAGCGTACAATACATCCCGTAAGCGGGAAGGTAACAACCGGGCCTGTTCCGCGCAAATGCCGTCCGCCAAAGCTGCTTCGTACTTGGAAATGCCAAGCTCCACATAACCCATCAGCTCTTGGGTATGCTTCACGCCTAATCTCCCAATCCACCTCTCCGCCGCTGCCCTGCTTGGAGTTTTCCGGTTGGAGCCTCCACTCGCCTGCCTTTGGGATATAAAATGCAGGGTCCTCTGTTATGTATCGCCGGCTTGATTCGTTCCATGCCTCCAAGCTGTCGCCGGTTCCCTCATAATGGGCGGATCCGACCACGTATTTCCACCATTGTCTGGCCACCATTAATGGGGCATAGACCTCAAACTGAACGATGGCATGGCGAAAAGGCGACGTATGCCCTTCGCGGGCAAGGAACTTGATAAGCCGCACGTCCCGTTCGTTCAACTCCAGCGACTGCTTGGCATAAGAGACACGGGCCGCATTCACGACGGTTAAGTCCGATCCCATATGATTCACTAAACGAACATAGCCCTGATCCAGCACTTCGATGGTCGACATACCGTCCTCCTTAAGTTCATTCTACAGCAGTGCGGCACTCTTTCGATGTTGTGTGTTCGAAAAAAGGTCCGCTTTTTTTATTTCGCCATGCGGTAAAAGAAAGCCTTCCTGGCTCGAATCCTGACCGCTGCCAATCTCTATAAATGGCTCTGACGCCGCTGGCGGTACTGCCCCGGGGAAATCCCCGTACGGTCCCGAAACAGCCTCCCGAAAAAGCTCGCGCTCGGAATGCCGACCTGCTCCGCCACTTCCTGCACCGTCAGCGACGTCTGCTCCAGCAGAACCATCGCCTGGCTGATCCGCAAATGCTGCACATACTGAAGTGGCGTCATGCCCGTATACTTTTTCAGGCAGCGGGTGATGTGGTCGAACTGAAAATGCAGCGCCTCCTCAAGCTCCTCCGAGCGAAAAGGCTCATTCCAGCTGCGCTGCAGATAGCTGACCGTCTCCCGGGCGAGAGCGGCCGATCGCGAGCCCGGCCTGCGCCCCAAATCCGCCTGCAGCAGCTCCAGCAGGTCGCAGAACAGCACCTGCAGCTTCAAGGACTGCTCCACGGCAAAACCGCGATGCAGCTCCACCATCCGGTCCAGCAAAGGCTGGAGCAGGTGAAAAGGGCCCTGCGGTATGAAGCCGCGCTCAGGCCTGGCGAACGGCGCTGCCTGCTCCATCGGGGACCAGCTGCATCCGCTCGGCGCGATGGATCGAAGCCACCTACCGGCTGATCGGCGCGGCCTATGCCGAGGTTGAAGCCAAAGAAGCGTGGTGCCGTGACGCCGTCAACGTCGCCGACGTGGCGCTGCTGTCGGTGGAAGCGGCCGGCACCCATCAGGCGACCGGCGGCCACGACAGCTTCACCGGCGATCCGGACGCCGGCGCGGTGCGCATGCTGCTGGAAGGGCATATCCTGTTCGACGTCGTCGACCTGGAAGCCGACTTCAGCCCGTATGCCGTTCTGATCCTGCCCGACCGGATCCGGGTCAACGATGCGATCCTGGCCAAGCTGGACAGCTTTTTGGCCGGCGGCGGGCGCATCCTTGCTACAGGCGAATCGGGCCTGAAGCCGGACGACAGCGAATTCGCCATCGACTTGGGCGTTCGCCACGCCGGCGTCAATCCGTTCCGTCCAGACTACTACCATCCGCAGCATCCGCTCGCTAGCCTGCAGGAATCGGCGTTTATTTTCTATTCGGAGGGGCAGAAAGTGACGCTTGCCGAGGGCGGAACCGAGCTTGGCAAACGGGAAAATCCGTATTTTAACCGCGACGCGTTCACGTTCTGCTCCCATCAGCATACACCGAACAGCGGAGAGTACGGCGGGCCGGGCATGGTGGAGCATGCGAACGGAATTTATATCGCCTGGAACGTGTTCGAAGATTATGCTTCCAAGGGAAGCCTCGTTTTAAAGGAAACCGTCCTGTACGCGTTGAACCGTCTGCTGCCGGAGAAGACGCTGCGTACGAACCTTCCCGCGCAGGGCGTAACAACGGTTCAGCATCAGCCGGACCAGAAGCGTTATGTTCATCATTCGCTGTACGCCTCGCCGGTGAAGCGCGGGCGTAACATTGAAGTGATCGAGGACCTGCTCCCGATCCGCGGAACGACCGCGGAGCTGCGGATTTCCGAGCCGGTCACCGGCGTATACCTGGCGCCGCAGATGACGCCCATCGATTTCCGGCAGCAGGATTGCCTCGTCTCGTATGAGCTGCCGGAGTGGCAGTGCCACCAAATGGTCGTTCTAGATTACGGCCAGCCGGAAGGGAAATAGCGAGCAGCGGCAGCCTGTCTCTACCCGAGACACACGCCCCCATCTCATAAACACATGCTTCTCTCAAACGCACGCGTACTCGCAATCACACACGCTTGCTCGAAACGAAACTACACGCATACTCGGACATACAGGCTTACGCGTAACCCTATGCTCACGAATAAGCACAGTACAGATACGCGTAAACACATACTTACGCAAAAATACAAGCGGTGGCGAACTACATGTTTATGCTTTCGCCTAAACCTTGCTCACTCGCAAACCAAAGAGCCCGGAGCGCTTCTTAGCTGCTCCGGGCTTTTTAGCCTTATTTCCGGCCGAAATCCGCCTTAATCTCGCCCCATTCCTCGGTCTTCCACTTCACAATTTTGTTCTCGTACTTATTCTCGTGCAGCCACTGCACGGCGCGGTCCGTCAGCTCCCAAATCTTCCGCGTCTTCTCGGTACGGGCCAGCGTCGTTGCCGGTTTCTTGTTGCGCACCCAAGCAAGCGCCGTCTTCGAGTCGGTGTAAATGGTCTTCTTGCTGCCCTTCTGCTTCAAATACGCCAGCGCATGGACGATCGCGATAAATTCGCCCAGGTTGTTCGTTCCATTTTCAACCGGCCCGACATAGAACAGAATTTCCCCCGTCCGCGTATCGACGCCTTTGTACTCGACCGGGCCGGGATTGCCGCGCGTACCGACATCCACCGAGATGCTGTCGTAATCGATCTCTTCCATCGAGGATGCCGACGCAGACGGCTTGCCGGATTTGGCTGCTTTGGACGTATAACCTCCGGCTGAGCCCGACGCCTTGGCTTTACCCCAGTTTTTCTTCCATCCGCCCGCATAAGCCGCTTCCGCCTCTGCGCGCGATTCGTAGGACTTGTATTTGGCGTCCGTATACCCGTTTACCTGAGCCTGGCATTCCGGCCAAGACGTATAGATTCCCGGCTTATGCCCTTCCCAGACGACGTAAAATTTTTGCTTTGCCATAACTAGAATTTGCTCCTATCTGCTTCTGCATCTTTTTCCCCATCGACAGTTACGTTCTTCCAAGCAGACGGCTATTGCGCCAGACCCGTTCCTTCGAACGCCCGGATGACTTCCTTGATTTCCTCCGGCAGCGGAGTGCTCTTCCCGCTCTTCGTTTCGATCAGCACGACCGCGCCGCGTCCGGCCGCCTTCAGTGCTCCTGAAGCGACGACGGCATACTCAATGTCTAGGGAGGAGCGTCCGATCGACGCCACCCGCACATGGAGCTGCACCGGATCGCTGCGGTACATCTGGGCGAGATATTGGCACTCGAGGTCGGCAACCACCATCACTTTCTCCTCACCGAACAAGTCGGCAAACAGCCCGAGCTGCTCGAAGTATTCGATTCTGCCCTGTTCAAAATACATAAAATAGCTGACGTTATTCACATGTCCAAGCATATCCGTCTCGCAGTAGCGCACCTTGATCGGGATTGAAAAATGAAACTTTTGCAGCCAGCCTGCAGCATCCGGCTGAATAAAGCTTTCCCTTTTCATGAAAATGTCTCCTTTGTGGACCCGCTGTTCCCCTGCCTGCGTACAAGCACGTGAGATTCCCCATCGGCTTGACGGCTTGGCCGGATCAGGCCCCGATTTCCGGCTGTCTGATGCCCATTATAGCAAAAAATGCTCCCCCCGTTCAGCAATTATCGCGGCGACAGCCCTTTTCCCCGCGTCGTATGATTTAAGGAAATCGTCAGACGGGGCCAGTGATCAGAGCATCCTGGGGACGTTATCCTTTGCCGTTTCTTTGGCTCAGGTATTGACAGGACCGGGATTTGTTTTAACATGTGAAGAACAGCATGTATCCGACTGCGGATCAAGAGAGAGAGGGAACCTGATGATCATCGATATCGAGAACATTACGTGGAGAAGCGGGCAGCATACGTTAATGAAAAATGTAAGCTGGCAGGTGAAGCCCGGCGAGAATTGGGCGCTGCTGGGCCTGAACGGCTCGGGCAAAACGACGCTGCTGAACATCGTCAACGGCTATATTTGGCCGTCCGAGGGCTCGGTCAGTGTGCTGGGGCACCGCTTCGGGGAAGTGGACCTGCGCGAGCTGCGCAAATCGATCGGCTGGGTCAGCAACTCCTTTCAGGAGCGTCTGTACGGATCGGACCGCACCCAGAACATCGTCGTCAGCGGTAAGCACGCCACGGTGGGCTTGTACGACAAAACGAGCGATGAGGACTTCGACCGTGCCCGCGAGTTGATGGAAACGATGAACTGCGGCCATTTGTGGGACCGCGAATACCGGACCTGCTCACAGGGCGAGAAGCAGAAGCTGCTCATTGCCCGCGCGCTGATGGCTAATCCACGCATCCTGATTCTGGACGAGCCGTGCAACGGGCTGGATCTGTTCTCCCGGGAGAAGCTGCTGGACAGCATCCGGGAGCTGACCCTGCAGCCGGACGCGCCGACGCTCATTTACGTCACGCACCACACCGAGGAAATTTTGCCGGCATTTAGCCACGTGCTGCTGATGAGACGCGGCGAGGCGGTCTGCAGCGGGCGGACCGAGGACGTGCTGACCGCGGACACGCTCAGCGACCTGTTCGAATCACCGGTGGAGGTTGACCGTCACAGAGACCGGGTATACGTGCGCGTAGCGGAATAGGCGCTGCGATTACAGGGCGGATCGCAAAAGGAGGGCTTCGTTGATCGAAGTTCCTCCTTTTTTATGCTTGCACCATCGAGAGCTTGTCCGGCTTCGCCCAGCATAGTTTAGCGAATAAACCTGATGACATCCGGCTCAAAGTTCCCGCTCTGTAAGCCGATATATTAGTAAGGAAATGATTTCCTGAACATTGGTTTATATTTCGAGACAAAGGGGATATTTTTGCAGCATGAAAAAATGGTTAACCGCAGTACTCATCATGTGCCTCACCTGGGTGTGCCTTGCGCCATCCGCACCTGCTTCCGCCGCTTCGGCCGTCAAAAACGTCGTGATCGTCGATGCAAAAACCGGCTATTCCTTCCTGCCGGTCCGCTCCCTGAGCGAATTCGAAGGCGTGACCACCCAGTGGAACGATGCCGCCAAGCAGCTCGACATTTTCCAGGGCAACCACCGCCTGACGCTTCACCTCGCGCAGAAGTCCGCCGCTTTCGACGGCGCTAGCCTCGCTCTAGCCGCCGCCCCGTTCCGCGAGAACGGCTCGGTTTATGTACCGCTGTCGCTCATCGTCAGCAAGCTCGGCGTTGAAGCCAGTTGGCAGAAGGACGAAGCAGCCGTCAAGCTGACCAGGGAAGGAGCGGAACAGTATCTCCCCTACGTTACCCGAAACGTGGGACAAGCCCTGAAAAACCCGATCGTGAGCGCACGCCAAACGTATAAAGTCGGCGGCAGATCGTTTTCCGCCCAGACGGTGACGATCGACCTGCTGCATCCGAAAATTCAGCTGGATGTCGTACTCGCCGGGAATACGCCAGGCAAGGTCGAAGACCTCTCCAGCATCGCCAAGCGCAGCGGCGCAAAGGTAGCCGTCAACGGCACCTTTTTTGACGCT
>NZ_PCZT01000019.1:12825-14292 GCF_002968895.1 Paenibacillus sp. AR247
AGATGCCAAGCCCCGGCGACAAGCGGTCCATCTTCGCTTACGACGCCAACCACTTGGCGCGGATCATCGCCGGTCCTGATTTTGGCCAAGCCTTTGAGCAGGGCTGGATCGAAGGCGGCCTTCAGGCCGGGCCGCGGCTGCTGGTGAACGGCAAAGTTTCGCTGAACGTGAAGAAGGAAGGCTTTAAGGATCCGAAGATTCTTACCGGTGGAGGCGCCCGCAGCGCGCTCGGCCTGACCCGGGATCACCGGCTGATCCTGCTGACCACCGGGGGAGCTACCATTCCCCAGCTGGCGGAAATCATGAAGAAGGCCGGAGCCTACCAGGCCATGAACCTGGATGGCGGGGCTTCCAGCGGTTTGTACTATAACGGCAAGTACCTGACCACTCCCGGCCGGAAAATCAGCAATGCGCTTGTCGTGAAATTTCAATAAAACGGGGGACGCCCTGCCCTGCCTATCGGAAATAGCCTGAAGCGAATACGCTTCAGGCTATTCGTTTTTAAAACATAAAAATACCCCCAGACCGTTTTTCTAACGGACTGGAGGTAGGGAATCAATAACCGCATTATTCGGCCGTTACCGCCTTGCCCGGCTTCACGTTCGCATTCCCCGACGGGGCGTTCGCTTCCGGTGTCTGGTTGGTGGAACGAAGCGGCAGTTCTTTCAGGAAGAACACGAGCACCAGAGCAACGACAAGCACCAGCGTACCTGTAAGGAACACGGTGGATAGCGTATCACCCAGCGCGTGCCGGATGCTGTCGATCATTTGCACGAACAGTGCTCTGGCTTGCTCAGGCAGGCTCGCTTCCGTTTTTTCGACCAGCGGCTTGTTCATGAGCGTCTGCGGATTGGCGAAGGCGAGCATGCCTTGTGCCGTCTTCGGATCCAGAGAACTGAAGTCCGGAGCACTCGGCGACTGCAGCGCTTCTTTCAAATGTTTCGTCAAACTGTTCGACATAACCGTACCCATCACAGCGATACCGATCGTACCGCCAAGGTTACGGAACAGCTGCGTCGATGCGGTAACGACACCGAGCTCCTTATGCGACACCGCATTTTGCGTTGCCAGCGAGAAGACCGGCATCCCGAGGCCCAGGCCAATACCGAAAATGATCGTGCTGACGATCGTCATCGCGATGTTATCCATAAAGATCATCAGGCCCATGCCAATAATCATAACCGGCATCCCGATCAGGGCAAAGCGCTTGTATTTCCCGATTTTGGCGATCAATTGACCGGTAATGGCACTGGTGATGACCATACACAGCGACATCGGAAGCGTGACGTAACCCGCATAAGTCGGAGAAATAGCCAGCACGCCCTGCACGTAGAAGGAAATATAAATCATGGCTCCCATCAGGCCAAAGTTCATAATAAAGCCGATCAAGTTCGAGACCGTCACCACGCCGTTTTTAAACAAATGCAGCGGGAGAATCGGTTCCTTCACCAAGGTTTCCACATAAAT
>NZ_PCZT01000019.1:14392-16791 GCF_002968895.1 Paenibacillus sp. AR247
AAAAATGAGTGCAGATACAACGGTTGCTCCAAGGAGACTAAGAATCTGCCAAGAGCCCCACTCGTACTCGGTACCTGCCCAGGAAAAGGCAAGAAGCAGCGGAACGATCGTCGTCGTCAGGAACAAAGAACCCACATAATCGACGCTCTGTCCGTGCTTGCGGTCCACTTTCGGAAACAGCGTCAGAATCATAATAAAAGCGACAATGCCAAGCGGCAGGAAGATCCAGAACAGCCAGTGCCAGTCGATATGATCCACTAGATAACCGCCAAGCGTCGGTCCCAGGACACTGGAGAAACCGAACACCGCCGTCATGAGGCCCATCCATTTGCCGCGTTCGCGCGGAGGGAACAAATCCCCTACCGCCGTAAAGGCCGTCGATTGGATGATACCAGCGCCAATACCCTGAATCCCGCGATAAATGATGAACTGGTACACATTATCCGAAGTACCGGTTAAGAACGCGCCTAACATGAAAAATAGGATACCGATCAGAATGAACGGCTTGCGTCCAAACATATCCGACAATTTACCGACCAGAATCGTCGCAATCGTCGAAGTTAACAAATAAATATTAATCGTCCATGTATAGTAATCCATACCATCCAGGATCGCGATAATGCGCGGCATCGCCGTGCTTGTGATCGTCTGGTTAATGGCCGCAAAAAACATCGCCGCCATAATCGCGATCATGATGGTTACTTTACGCTTCAGCGTTAAATGCTCCATGTACCTCTTTCACCTCTATGCTTCATGATGATCTATATTCAAAAGCATTAATGAGAAGATCCTTCTCAAATGCTGTACATCCTCTTCGGACAACATTTCAAAGAACACCGTAATGATTTCTTGCTGATCCTCAACGATTTGCCCGATCGTGGACATCCCTTTCTCTGTAATGGAGGTATACACGACCCTCCGGTCGTTCTCGGCCCTTTCCCGGTTTACATAACCCGAAGCAAGGAGCTTATCCGTCAAACTCGTTATGGCGGGAGACGTTAGGCCAAGCATCTCGGCTAGTTCGGATACCTTCTGTGGGCCCCGGAGCTTCAATGCATACAATACCTGAAATTGGGGAAAAGTCAGGTTATACTGCTTGGCGCTGTTTTTGTTCCATTCATGGGACATACTTTTCAGCAGCGACCGGAACATCGCCGCCACTTCAAACAATTGTTCATTTCTGGACAAACGGTTGACCTCCTTGGCGTGGTATGGATCTGTGACCATCCGCGTCGTATTGCCGCAGTTACATTAGGACACTAATTAATTATTTGTTAATAGATAAATTTTTAATCAATTAGTAACTTAATCATTAAATACTTAAGTAATATTACGCCTCCGCAGCCGGATAGTCAAGAGGCGGTTTTATGGAGACTTGTCCTTTTTTTAAACAGAAATAAAGAGGTCCTCCCCTTTCTCGATTGGCTCCTATTTTTCTAAAAAGTGTCTTCTCAACAAAAAAAGCCACCCTTTGCAAGGGTGACTTTTTTGTCGATATTCGTCGTGCCTTTCGGCTGTGTATCATCGACGGATCTCGTTTCCGTTTGACAACAGAGACCGTTTCCGACTCTATTATTCCGGCTTAGGGTAATTGTGTGTTTTCAAAAATTCAAGCGCGTTGTACACCATTACCGCTGCTTCAGACCGGGTCACTTGATCTTGGGGACGGAAGTTGCCGCTGCTGTCCAGGTCGGCAATTCCCCAGGAGAGCGCCCGCTGAATAGCCCCTTGATACTCAGGGGTCATTTTGCTGTCATCCGCGATGTCTTTGGGTACCAAATTGATCATCGGCAGGTTGCCCTTCTTTTCCACCGTCTCGATCAAATACTGCGTGAAAGCTTCACGAGTCATGCCTTGACTAGGCTCAATATCAGCCGGAAGGGCGATGCCGTGGTTGGTAACCGTAAGAAAAGCTGGAGCAAACCAAGCGCCTGCCTTCACGTTGGTTAGGGATGCGGTTTCGCTTCCCTCGGCTGCCTTCGTGACCGGCACATCAGCCAGCACGTTTGCCAGCAGCTGAACGCCTTCCGCGTTCGTCAGCTGTGCCTGCGGCCGGAAGGCCGATTCACTGTCGCCCTTCAGCAGCTTTTGCTGCTGGAGCGCAGCGATTTTATCGGCACCGGCGACTCCGGCCAAATCCGTAAAGCCCTCTCCTGCCGCGAACACGGACCCGCCGATCGCCAGGGATAATGCCAGGGCTGCAACACTTCCTGATACAACTTTCTTCTTCATCTAGCTACACCTTCTTCGAGAAAATTTGGTCTTGTCTTTCCTACAGACGCAAATAAAATATGGAAGGTTGCACCATGGGAAAATCTTCGTACTAGTCCCGCCGCAGAGGTAGATGTTGACGCGCGTCCTGATCGGGTTCCTTCAGTGCAGCCGGCACGGACGGTCGT
>NZ_PCZT01000002.1:0-2595 GCF_002968895.1 Paenibacillus sp. AR247
ATGAGGAACGGTTATCGATATGACTCCCTGTATAAAATATGCTTATGCTGGCAAAGGACAAATAAATATAATCCAACGCGGGGGATCATCGCTAATCTCTCCGGTGCTTTCAAGAACTGTGATTTATTATTTTAACGTTATAAGATCATGTGGATCGATTCAAGTATGTAGTTTACTTTACATAACTTTTTTTGTGTAGTGATTAAAATGAAATATGTCTCGCAAGCATAGGAACTTGAAACATTGAAAAACGAAAAATGTAAGGAGAGGTATCATGGAAATCTTAGAGAAAATGAAAGCGATTGTGGTGACGGACGAGGCTGCGGGAATGTCCGGGATGAAGCTGGTGGAGCGGCCGAAACCGGACGCGGCGAGGCTCGCCAGCCTCTCGGGCGCGAGCTACGGCGATGTCGTCGTTCAGGTTCATGCATCGGGATTCACCTGGGATGAGCTGACGTGGCCCTCGACCTGGACCGATCGTATCGGGCGGGACCGGACGCCGTCGATCCCCGGCCACGAGGTGGCCGGAGTGGTCACCGCCCTCAGCTATGGCACAACCGGCTTGTCGGTGGGACAGCGCGTATTCGGCCTCACTGACTGGACTCGCGACGGCAGCCTCGCAGAGTATGTAGTTGTTGAGGCACGTAACCTCGCGCCGTTGCCGAGCGATGTTGACTTCACCGTGGGCGCTGGCGTCGCAATGACGGGCCTGACCGCCTGGCAAGGTCTGTTCGAACATGGTCACCTCCGGGCGGGGCAGAGCGTCCTTGTGCACGGTGCTGCAGGCGCAGTCGGCTCGATGGCAGTACAGCTCGCACGCCAGGCCGGCGCCTACGTCATCGGCACCGGACGCGCTGCCCACCGCCAGATGGCGCTCGACTTCGGTGTTCAGGAGTTCGTAGACCTTGAGAACGACTCACTGGAAGATGTCGGCGGTGTCGATCTAGTTTTCGATGTCTTCGGCGGTGACATCGGGAAGCGGTCCGCGAGTCTGGTTCGAGCTGGAGGAATGCTGGTGACCATCGCCGGACCGCCTGAGGCGCGGCCAGCCAACGGCCTGGCCGTTGACTTCGTTGTCGTGTCCGATCGCGCCCAACTGAGTGAGATCGCCCAGCGAGTGCGTGACGGAAGGTTGCGGACGAACATCGGCCAAATCGCCACTCTCGACGATGCCGTCGCCGCTTTTAACGCAACCGAGCGGGTCAAGGGAAAGACGGTCATCCGTGTTCGTGAATGAGTCATAAGGAAATGGGCTTCATGGTCACAGGGGAGTATCAATTGCCAAATTGGTTCGTTGAGCAGTTTCGTTTCATTCAATTTGGTAATTGTTGTTGGATCCTTCGGGGGTGAACATCCTCATGGGCTTCTGTTTTTTGTCCAACTTTATCAAATATACGAATTCACTTCAATCGATACTTTCTGGCTCAACTCTTCCACTTCAGAAATTGTCACCGATGCAATCGATGAAAAAAGGAAAAATAAGATAAGGAGAGGTATCATGAAAACCTTGGAGAAAGATTTATTGACTGCACTACGCGAACGGCGCTCCATTTATGGAATTAGCAAAGAATCGCCCATTTCGGATCAAAGTATCCAAGAAATAATCGAAGAAACCGTCAAACATACACCATCGGCGTTTAACAACCAAACTACGCGTATTGTTCTTCTCTTGGGAGAACAACATGACAAGTTATGGGATATTACGTCCGAAGTTCTCAAAGCATACGTTCCTGCCGAACAATTTGCTTCTACTCAGGAAAAAATGAACGGATTTCGGAAAGGATATGGTACAGTCCTTTTCTATGAAGATCAGTCAATTATTAATAATTTTATGAAACAATATCCCTCTTACCAAGAACACTTCCCGATTTGGTCACAGCAAACCAATGGAATGCACCAATTGGTGATCTGGATGGCGTTGGAGGCAGAGGGGCTGGGTGTAAACTTGCAGCACTACAATCCATTAATTGATGAACGGGTAAATGCAGAATGGGAGTTGCCAGAAAGTTGGAAACTGATCGCCCAAATGCCGTTCGGTAAACCGTCTGCCGCAGCAGGTGACAAGAAATTTAATCCGGTACAAGAACGTATAAAAGTTTTTAAATAAACTTAACCATGAGGCTGTCACCATGACAGTCTCTTTGTTTAATTCTATGGAGATGATGGATCAAACGATGGGAGTAATTGGGTGACGAGCGCATGGAATCTCTATCTGCAGATACTTAGTGATTTGGGACACTTAATAAATACACCTCGATGTCCCAGCTCATCTAGTATTCGGATGAGGATGCCAGGGCGCCGCAGCAGAATTCGTCCGTTTATTCATCTATCACTCCCAGCAGATCCCAAATCAAAAATCCGATGCCTGCTTGCGAAGAATCAATATGATTGTATAAATCTTTCCTTGAGCATGCAAATTAAATAAATGAGTAAAGGGCATGAGACTATAGGAGGTAAAATCTACATGGATACATTTAATGATACCGAAGATCGGAAATACTCGGTTAATAAGGATACTTATGGGGTTCTTGGGGAGGAGACGGAAGTTGATTCCGACGTTAATGAGGACCGCAATCGGGAACAGCAATTGGGACG
>NZ_PCZT01000002.1:2695-19441 GCF_002968895.1 Paenibacillus sp. AR247
ATGAGGACCGCAATCGGGAACAGCAATTGGACGACTCTTTTCAGGATTGGTACCACAATATCGGGTATTGGGTTCAGCAAAAAGAAAATATGACCCAAGTGCCGAAGTCGAACGTCTTTGATGATATACCTGATATAGAAACCGAATAAAACAGTAACCAAAGGAGTTATATCACAAGAACGGTATTTCTCCTTATTTCATGCAAAATGGATTCCAAATCCTGTTATGATAGCAATAATTTTTCAGCTTTTG
This sequence comes from Paenibacillus sp. AR247, assembly GCF_002968895.1. Lineage (NCBI taxonomy): Bacteria > Bacillati > Bacillota > Bacilli > Caryophanales > Paenibacillaceae > Paenibacillus > Paenibacillus sp. AR247. The sequence continues at coordinate 2,948 of NZ_PCZT01000002.1, forward strand.
GGTAATATAAGCGCAAGGTGGTGTATTAGAATGTGGATTATAAAGACCGAACATAAAAGAGATGAAGACGGCGGAATTGCAGCGCTAGAACTCGAAACAGAAGATAAGCGTTTTGATGTAAATATTAGATGGGATGGCTGCGCTGAGATCCATGTATATTCAATTACGGAGGAAAACCGTGAAATCAATGATACCTTCCATACCTGTGATTTAAAAGGATGATCGATATGCTGCAGTCACTCAACAGCGTATGTAAAGATTACTTTGGTAAAGGAAGCTATTGGGAGGATACTGATGATGTTAAATTTGTCTGAACTCAAAAATCTTCACGCCGATATTCAAGCCGTTCACGAGATTTTCCCGAACACTGAAGGTTATCATCGATGGTAAAGAAATTGAAATCGATATTCTCAGAAATCAGAACGGCCATTATTTTTATGAGCTAAGCCATTACTATAAAGACGCGGACAAAACCGATCCTCACAAACCATCGGAAAATAGATATTCATCTGTTGAAGAAGCGGCACGCGGAGCACTCCGCTACGCTACGATGTTTTACCGGAGTACGGATGAGGGTGGAGCTTGGGTGAGAAAGGAGTCTTTCACTCCATAGCAATATATGGCTACCGAATATCACGAGACACCATAATAGGTGTCTTATTTACGCGTCAGGTACGCAAATAGGCCATTTAGATTTCGTTCATGCACTCATATGTTTCTGTTGTACGTCTCATATAAGAATAACTCACAAAAGCCAAGGGAACTATCATTAGCGGTTTTCGGATTTCATCTGAAGCTGAGGAGGAAGCGATCATTTCCTTTCGGAAACGATCGCTTTTTTATCTTGGACTATAAAGATTGTCAAAAATTGCATTAGATTGGTAATCCTCAATGCCCAGGAAAGACCTTCGGCAGGGCATCTTCAGTATCAATGTGTAGAATTTTGCATCGTGTTTACGGAATACCGGGCGACGCAGGAATACCTGCTTCAGATTTTCAAAAACACGGCTTGTCCTGTGTACCGTACCGCGGCGGAATGAACCGGGGCAAAAAGGACTGGATGATGGACCTGTTCCGCGGCCGGGCCCAGGTCATGATCGCCACCGAAGCCGGCGGCGAGGGCATCAACCTGCAGTTCTGCCACCATATGATCAATTTTGACCTGCCGTGGAACCCGATGCGGGTGGAGCAGCGGATCGGCCGCGTCCACCGGCTCGGGCAGCAGAACGACGTGAAGATTTACAACCTGTCCACCACCGGAACGATCGAGGAGCATATCCTGAACCTGCTGCACGAAAAAATCAACATGTTCGAGTCGGTCATCGGCGGCCTGGATGTCATTCTGGAGCGTTTCGAGAAAAAGGAATCGTTCGAGAAAAGCCTGTACAAGCTGTTCCTCGAGTCGGAGTCGGATGAGGAAATCCGCAGCAAGGTCAGCTCGCTCGGGCAGTCGCTTGACCAGATCAAGCGCGAGATCGAATACGAAGATGCGGAAACCGTCATTGAGGAGGAAGCTTGATGAGCCTGTCCCCGCAGGAAGTTCAGAAGCAAGTGCTAACCTATCTGGAAACGACCGAATGCAGCATTATCGAGAAGTCTCCTTATCACGTGACCGTCAAGCTGTCACCGCAGGCGGACAAACAGCTGACCAACCGCCCCTACTACTGGGGCTTTATTGAACGGACGGGGGCGGAGCCGGAAACCCTTTCCTACACCTTCGTCTTTGACCCGGACCAATATAACGAACAGGCGGCCAAAACCCCGCCTCCTTCAGCGCAGCCTCAGCCGCAGGACAGCATTCTGTCGAGGTATTTCGGGGTGAATCCGGCAGGGCCGCGGATCGGCCCAGGGCGAATTCCCCGCGAAGACGTCACATACGGCAGCAGCCGGCTGCAGCAAATTTGGTCCGTAGCCCGGCAGGAGGGCTCCTGCGTGTACCTGTTCGAGCAGCCGGGCCCTTTGCAGCGGGAGACGCTGTTCTCTGCCCCCTACGAGCCGTGGCTGGGCGTCTGCTTCAAGGTCGAGATGACCTGCGACGTGAAGAAAGAAGCGCTCCACTTCATCGGCATCTCGCTGGTGACCGGGCAGATCGACCAGCAGTTTGCCCGGCGTCTGGAGACGCTTCAGCTCGGGCCGCGGCTTCCCGAGAATATCCATATCCAGCCGGGAAGCCTCTCGCTCGCGGGCGCGGCCAATCTGCTGGAGAAGCATATGAAGGGACTGCTGGCAGGAGAGGATTACAGCTGGGCGGAAGCCGCCAGGGAGCGCCTTAGGGATGAGCTTGCGGTGATCGACATGTATTACGAAGACCTCCTCAAGGAAACCGAGGAGGAGAAGCTTACGGCCATCCGGGAGCAATACGACAACCGGCGCAGCGAAATGACATGGCAGTATGAACCTAAGGTGAACCTGTCCGCCATAACCTGCGGTCTGTTTCACTTAAGATCCATCCGTCCATGAGCATTTGACCTCCCTCGCTAAAAGAAGGCAAAAAAAGACCCGTGCCCGCGCCCCAAAGCCCGACACCTTGCAACAGCCTTTTTACGGCTTGTCCGATACAATGATGTCAATAAAGCTCTGAAATCGAGGAGGGTGAATGTGGTGAGGATGGTATCTCTCGCTTTAAAAGTGACGGCGTTGACCTGTGCCGTCAGCTGCGCCTTGCCGGCCTGGGGTCCTGCGGTCCCGCAATCGGCCGCAGCGGTCGGCATCGCTGCCGCCAAGGCGGCAAGCCCAGCGCGGACGGCCTTGCTTCGGATCGCATCGGGATCGGACATGCAGGCGGTGCCCGCGCCGCTGGAGAGCTTTGCCGGCTCCGTCGTCCGCGAGCTGTCCGCGCAGTCCGAGTTTCAGCAGTGGGAAAGCGCCGCCATCGACTATTACCCGCTAGGGCCCGGCACCCACAGCTGGCTTGCGATCGTTTCAAAGGATAGCAAGCAGCTGGGATATTTAATATTCACTGCCAGGGAGGAAGGCGGATATATGCTCAGCGAGTACGGCAGCGGTCCAGCCATCCCTTACAGTAGCGATGCGCTCCATGACCGGCTTGCTGAGGATGGCCTTATTCCCGATCACCCCGGCCTCCCCGCAAACGTTCAAATCCAAGCTCAATATTCGGCCATGCTGCCGGTTTGGAAAGTGACCCTGCCCGGCAAGCCAGCGATGTACATCAATGCGCTGACTTTGGAGCTTCTGCCGGCAAATGCCGTTTCCGCCAGCACCGCCTCCGTTTCTAAGACAGCAGTCGTTACCAATCAGAACGGTCTCCGGCTCGAGGCATCGTCACCTGCTGCGAAGATAGATGGCAACGATCCTTATGACGACCTGCTCTGGATGACCTCGCCCCGGCTGAACATCCGCCGCGGAGACGATCTGCTGAAAGCAGTCGCATCCGGCGGCAGTCTGATCTTCACCGCTCCCGGCCGTAACGCGTCCTATGGGGCGCCGTTTGCGGTAAGCGGGATTCAGACATGGTCTCCAGCCGCAAGCGCTCCTGCGGTCAACTACGCGGCGACAGGACGTGCCGGAACCCGGTACCTCCCTGTCTCCATGCTGATGGCTGCCGGAGAATTTCATGCCCGCCCCTAGATCCGCTGCATGATTATCTGTTCCTGCCCTTATCGCGTTTCCTTCCCAAAAAGAAGCGGACCTCGTATCCACACGAGGTCCGCTTCTTTCATTTTCGTTCAGTCATGAAGATTCCGAATCTTGGTTTTTCGCCGCTTGGGATGGCGTTTGTCAGCCGCCCGGCCTCCCCATTGGGACAATCCGAACGGGATCATGCCGAACCATTTGACCGTCCACGGCTCTTTATATTTTTGCTTCCTTCGTTCTTCCTTGGGTGTTTCCATGTAGTTGACGACGCGCTCTGTAATGTATTTTACAAGTTCATCTCCACTGGCCATTTCCATTCCTCCCACAATGCCAAATTACAGCCCTGCTATGCTCTTAGTTTGCACAGAGATACTGTAATCTAAACGGAGGAATGCGGACGGTGCATTTTTTACCGTTTATTGCACATTCTAACTTCGACATCAATTTTTCGCTCAAATCCCGTTTAACGAAAGGAGGGCCATCCTTTATGCCTATCAAAAGCTTGATCGCCGCCATCCTCCTGATCCCGGCAATGTTGTGCGCAGGCAGCTCGTCCGCTTGGGCCGCAGGCCCCGGTGACCAAAGTACAACCGCCTATCCGGAGCATCCGGCTTTTCCGCATGAAGTTATTATCGTGGATGCAGGACATGGCGGTGTCGACGGAGGGACTTCATTTCAGAACATTCTGGAAAAGGACATTAACCTCGCCATCGCCCAGAAGCTGTTTATGCTGCTGCGCAGCCAGGGGTACGACGCGGTCTTGAACCGGACGGCTGATTACGCCCTCAGCGACGACAATCACTGGCTCCGCAGCTCTTCCCGCCATAAACGCGATCTCGCGCAGCGCAAGGAGCTAAGCCATCAGCTGCCGACCCTGATCGTCGTGAGTCTTCACGTCAATTGGGGCCGCAATCCTTCAAAGAACGGGGCGCTTGTGCTTCACCAGAACGAAGGGCGCAGCGTCCTGCTTGCGGACAGCATCCAGCAGCAGCTTAACCCGCTGTACCAGACGAAGGGAAGCATCCGGCTGGGAAGCCCGTTTTACCTGCTGAACCAGGTTAAAGATCCTGCGGTTATCGTAGAGACCGGATTTCTCAGCAATGCCGCAGACCGGGCGATGCTGTGCAATCGGCGCGGGCAGCTCAAGATCGCGCAGGCCATCGCGAACGGAATCAATTATTATTTGACGGCAATATAGGCGCCGGCTTCCAATCCCAGATATCCCGGACGAGATCGCTGATTCCTACAAAAGATACGGAGTTCTGCATACCGGTGATGCTTTGGCGAATGGCCTCCGCCGTCTTTTTCCCCTGCACGCCGACATGACCGATCGTTACACAGTTCTGATGTTCGCTCGCCCAGGTTTCAACGGCTTTCATTTGTTTGCTGACATGGCTGACGGTGTGTCGGTCGTCCAGAAATATGTTATTGGCCACCGGAGGCATTCCCATCTGAACGGCCAGCTTGCCGACAACGGAATGGTAGTTGGTCTTGCTGTCCACGAAGAACAACCCGCGTTCGCGGCAGACCTCCAGTACGATGGACATGATCCGTTCGTCTCCGGTAATCTTCGATCCCATATGATTGTTCATGCCGACCGCATACGGCACGTTGTCGATGGCTTCCTCCACCCGTTGGCGAATCTCCTCATTGCTCATATTGGAGGTAATGGCGCCGGGACCTAGCCACTTGGGATTGCCCTGCTTGGGCTCCATCGGCATATGGACAATGACGTCATGCCCCTGTTTATGGGCCAGCTCCGCGTCGGCTTTACTGGTAGGAAGAAACGGCATGATGGCCACGGTCAGCTTAATCGGCAGGGACAGCATTTCTTCGGTTCCCCCTTGCCCGTTCCCGAAGTCGTCGATGATGATCGCAACCTTTTTATCCGGCTTCATGTCACTTTGCCGCTTGTCTGCCGCGGGCTGCTCCGCTTGCTCGTTGAAGACCCGCTCCGCCGCCAGTGATCGTTCCCCATCCGCGAAGGCGGTTTGACCAGAAAGCGCAACCGTAAGGGCCAGTCCCGCTGCCGCAATATTCCGCCAGCCGTGATGCAGCTTATTGAAAGATGATGTACTCAAGCAACTTCCTCCTTTACTCGGTATCTCCACGATGTGGTTTCATTGTTTGAGGAAGTTGGAGGAATTATGTATAGCAAAAATCCCCGTTTCGCCCCTCTCAGAAAAGTTACGGGAATAACAAATAACACAAAAAGGCGTCCCCGTTGTTCAAAACGGGAACGCCTTATATGTATGTATGCGGTCGAGAGGACTCGAACCTCCACGGGGGTTAGCCCACACGGACCTGAACCGTGCGCGTCTGCCAATTCCGCCACGACCGCAAATCGGTCGGTCACTCTTTGAAAGATTCAATCTTTCGCAGCGACAAGATAGATCATACCATGCTGGACAGGTATAGTCAACACTTTTTCAAAAAAAGTTTAATCTCCTTTTCATTCTGAACAATTTCCAGTTCCTATCTATTGAATAATCCAAGCATTTGCGGGTAAAATAAGAACATAAGTTCGTACAGGTGGTGATATGTATGGCAGCACCCGGCATGACGTCGGAAGAGGCATCGCTGATTAAGAGTTATCTGCTCCTGATTTTTATTCATAAAGTTTTCGAACGGGACATTCGGATTATGGAGGAGAGCGGCGTATTCAAGACACCTCAGTTGTATTCGGAACTGATTGTGAACGGCGACCGGCAGGCCGGCACACTGCTCGCTGAAGTCAAGCGGGAAATGAAAAGACGCAAGATCCGGATCCTCCGAATCTTACAAGATGATACCGGGGTCAGGGCGGAATATTCCTGCAGAGGCTATACCGACGAAATGAATATCCTCTGGCCGGCTTTTCGTAACGAGATGCTCGTTCGGATGAGAGTTTACCTCGGGCTGGATCCTTTCTCTCCAGAAGACCGTTCTCTCCTACCCGTCTCTTCTTTTACTCACCATATGGACCACCCCGCTGCTCCCTATTTTCAGGAGGGCTCCAAACCATAAGAGCCGCCTGGAGTCCCCCGATATGAACCAAGGGGAACCGAACCAGACGGCTCTGCTATTATTCCAGAGGGCTTTGACGCGGAGCACTCGCAGGCTGGAACAAGTAGTTCCGGTCCAGCTTGACCACTTTGCGGTTGCGGCGGCGGATCAGCACCTGGCTGCCGTCCCAAGCCACAACAATCCCGGTTACATCATTGCTTTCGATGCCGTCGCGAACCACCCGGACCTGCTCTCCGGATTGGCGGTACGCATCCAATTCCTCATCGCTGATCATCTCCAATCCTCCTTTGCTTCTGAAGCAATCTCTTCTTGTAATGAACATGGATAAGTATATGCTTTTCCCGCATATCTTACAATGGAATCGGTGTTTACCGACCTTTATTATACACAAGACTGAGTGGGTTCAATGGCATTTTTCGTTAAAATCATCCGGCATTATTAAGAAAACCTCTATCGACGTACCTTCAAAGAAGACAGACCGCGTTAAAAGGTAATTTTTCTTGCAATATCAGGAAGCAATGCTCTGGCGTTTACACTTTTCTGATATTATAAGAAAGGACCAGCAGCCAATAGGCCGCTGATCCTGAATGTGTTGGTATAAAGGTGTGTATATTAATCAACTGAACCTCTCGGTGACGCTCAGCAATTAACGTTGTGCGTGTTCTTTACTGTCGTTCTTCTCGTACCAATAATCGAGCACCGTCGACGACATCACTCGTTTTTCCAGATATTCAACTTGATGAGGGGTAAACAATTCCTTCCAGGAGAAGTCTAGCTCATCACACATGCCCACGATAGTCAGCAGTTCTGACCAGGCCACGTAACGTTTATACCAAAAAAACTGAGGATGCTCTATAATATAGGGATAGAGGTCATCGAATTCGGTATGCTTGCAATCAAGCGCTCTTTCAAAGTGATCCTTTGCTTTGGCCAATTTATCAATGAAATACTGTTCGGTTACCGGTTCTTTCCCCATTGTGCTGCCTCCCCTCATGATCATCTAATACATATTATAAGCCAAAAGACGGCCGGTTGAAAGAAATTGTTTCGATTTATCCGCGGAAAATGCGGCGAAACGGGCTTTCATCCCGGGCTTAATCGGCAAAAGTGATGACGCCGCCTTCGAGCGACTGGATACGGACGAGCGGTTCAATACTTATGCCCTGCTCCCGGATGGTCCGGGCCCCTGCCTGAAAGCACTTCTCTATGACGACACCAAGGCCAACCAATTCCGCGCCGGAGCGTTCGATAATTTTGATAAGCCCCCGCGCAGCATCTCCGTTTGCAATGATGTCATCGATAAAGAGCACTTTATCCTGTTCGCTGATATAATGACGCGACAGCATAATATCCGTCACGATCCCTTTGGTAAACGAAGGAACCCGTTCGCAAAGAGCGTCCGGATCGGCCAGCAGCGTCTTCTTGCGGCGGGCGAACACCAGCGGCACGCCAAGCTCGTAAGCCGTCGCAAAGGCCACCGCAATCCCAGACGATTCCACGGTAACGACCCGGGTCACACCGGCTTCGGCAAACCGGGATGCAAACTCTTTTCCCATCTCCATCGTCAGCTGCGGATCCACCTGGTGATTAAGCAGACCGTCCAAGTTCAGCACCTGATCCGAAACGATGACGCCTTCTTGTAAAATTCGTTCTTTTAACTTATCCATTTCAATAGCCCCCTACGCCGTTCCTTTGACGTAAAAGTAACATATCTTGGGCTCCCACTTCAAGGGGAAACTCCATACATAACTTCAAATGTCAGCGTTTCTTCCACCGAAGCAAACCAATGGCCGCTCCGAGTGCAAGAAGGGCCGCAAGCAGCCCGATCCGGATCGTGGTGTGCGTCATCCTCCCGGCAATTTCGTTCCAATGATATCCAACGGCATGTCCGATCAGCATAAACGTGGTGCACCACAAGGCGGCACCTGCTCCCGCATACACCACATAAGCCCTGGCAGGAAGTTTCGTCGTCCCCGCGATATACGAAGATAAATGCCGGGCGATATACGAAGATAAATGCCGGAGTCCAGGCACGAAGTAGCCGACGATAATGCTTAGTGATCCATAACGCCTAAACCACTTCTCCGCCCCAGCCAGCCGCTCCGGAGTCATTCTTACCCATTTTCCATACCGGTGAAGCAGGGGTTCCCCGACCAGGCGTCCAAGAGAATAGCTGATCATCATCCCGGTCATGCTTCCCAGAAAAGTGACGGCCAGCGCGCCGGCAAAGTTGAACTCACCCCTCGCGGCCATCCCCCCGAAAGCAACAATCAGCGTTTCGTCAGGCACCGGAATACCCAGAATGCCCAGGGCCAGCAAAAAGTACATGGCGGCATACCCGTAATGGGCAATGTAAAAGGTAACTCCTGCCATAACAAAGCCTCTCTTTCCTATCGGTGTGTCTATTCGTCCATTCGAACGCAGCCGCTCACGGGAAACGCCTTATGGACTGCCTTCATGAGACATGGACAGGTTCCAGTCATGTCCTACCTCTAATCATCATAACCTGTAGTACAGGCAGGACACAAACGGACTGCCTGCAGCAGGGAGGAGAACGATGAAGAACGGGATCAGGGTGCTTCAAATTGCTTTTACATATATCGGAACCATTGTGGGTGCAGGCTTTGCGACCGGACAGGAGATCCTGCAGTTTTTTACCCAATACGGCAAATGGGCGACGCTGACGATTCTGCTGTCCACCGCCCTGTTTATTTGGCTTGGTACCAAGATTATGATCATTTCACGGCGGATATCGGCCAGATCCTATGAGGATTTCAACAAGCATTTGTTCGGGGACCGGGCCGGGGGAGTGATCAGCATCGTGATGATGTTCGTGCTCGTCTGCGTAAACAGCGTCATGTTGGCGGGAGCCGGCTCCGTTTTCGTCGAGCATTTAAACCTTCATTATCAGACAGGCCTGATCATCACTCTGGTCGGATCCTATGTCTTGCTCACCCGGGGAATGAATGCCATCGTGCAGATGAACAGCATTGTCGTCCCCTTGATGCTGACGTTGTCTTTGGCCATTATATTCAATACGATCCGCATGCCGGGGGCAGACAGCTTCCTGCGGATTACGACCGACCATCATTATACGGCGGTGTGGACCTCTCCGCTGCTGTATACATCCTTCAATCTCGTCATGGCCCAAGCGGTGCTGGTACCCCTTGGAAGCAAGACGGAAAGCCATAGGGTGGTTAAATGGGGGGGCATTCTGGGGGGCGTCGGCGTCGGATTTATGCTGCTGGCCGCGCACGTTGCCATGTCCGCCCACATGCCGGGCATCCGGCAGTACGAAATCCCGATGGGCAGCATCGCCAGCAACCTGGGCACCGCCATCCAGTTGATTTATGTGATGCTGATCTTTCTGGAGATCTTCAGCACCTTCGTCGCCGACATCTACGGAGTCACCCTTCAACTGCAGCAGCATATTCCTTTGCCGCCAAAGCTTCTGATCGCCTGCGTCATGTTTATCTGTTTCCTGCTGAGCCAAATCGGATTCAGCTCCCTGCTGTCCGTGCTGTACCCGATTTTCGGCGCGCTGAGCCTGATATTGGTGCTGAAGCTGATGTTCAAATCCAAATGACAGAGGCATGAAATAGAAAAAAGGCGGGAGCTGAATTTCTCAGCACCTGCCTCTTTAAGTTGAATGGCCAGCACGCTACACCTTTTGATAAGATAAATAAATTTTCTTCAGTTCATTCACCGCATGCGTCAGGGAATATTGGCTCTTCGCCTTATCCCAGGCCGTCCGGGCGAGATCGTAGCGGTACATCGGGTCGGTGATGACCTTCTCAAGCGCTTCGCAGAGCGCGATCGGGTCCTCCGGCGGCACCAGCAGGCCGTTCACTCCGTCTTCGATCTGCTCCGGAATTCCGCCTACGTCGGTTCCTACCAGGGCCAGGCAGCTGAGCGCCGCTTCCGCAAAGACCGAACCAAAGGCTTCCGCTCGGGAAGGGAGCACGAAAATATCAAAAAACGGCATAAACTCTTCCGGATGCAGCGTGTATCCATAGAAAATAGTTTCGTTATAGATGCCAAGCTCTTTGGCAAGGCTCTCCAGCTCCGTGCGGAATGGTCCGTCTCCGATGATGTGCAGCACGTAGTCATGACCCTTTTTCTTAAGCTCGGCGCAGGCCTTCAGCAAAATATCCAGCCCTTTGGCGGGTACCAGGCGGCAGACCGTAATCAGCTGCGGCACCTCGTTCTCATGGGGAACCGGCTTGAACCGCTTTTCGTCAAAACCGTTCGGAATGACCCCAATCTTATCCGGATAGTCCACAAAGTCCGATAAATAGCCTGCGAACGACCGGGAAACCGTCAGCATGCGCTGGCTCTTCTGCTCCAGCTCGCGGTACAGCGATACGAGAAAACGGTGCTCCGGCCCCCCGCTCTTAATGCGTCCGTTCAATATTAATTCCCGTTCATAACTGGAGTGAATAGTCTGAATTAACGGCGTATCGGGAAAAACCTGCTTGGCGGCCAGCCCGGCGATGGGATGGTGCGCGTGGATCAGGTCATACGGCTTCTGGATCCGCAGACGCGTCCACCACAAGTAATCCTTGTACGTCTGAATATATTTTTGAACGACAGGGGAGTCCTTGAACTCGGTCCAATCGAAGGTGTCAAACACGACCTCCTCATGCCCCTTGTTGCGGATCCGTTTAGGAAGCCAGAACAGCTCCATATCCCATCTTGATGATTGGAATCGCTCCTGCATATACGGAATCATGGAGGATACTCCGCCCGGCTGCTCGGGTGGGAAAAAGAGGGCCTGTAACAATCTCATAATGGGAAAACCACCCCTTTCTGTAGGTCTCTTAGCTTTTCGGCATCTTGTAAATTATGATATATTAGAACATATGTTTCAGTAAAGTAAAACCGCTGATCCAAAGAATATTCAAGAGAGCAGGAGAACGATCCATGCCCTACTCTTCATTCTTATCCCCCATTGTACCGGGGATTGCCGCCGCATCAGGTTTATATATCATACTCATCATGCTGCTGATTTGTCTCACGATGTACAGCAGGCAGCGCAAAAAAGCCTATCTCTACATGGTGGCGGCCTTTTTGTTCATTATGGCATACGAAGGGGTGAACATCCATTTCGCCTTCTCCGGATCGCCTAGGCAAGGGAGTTACCCGGAAGGAGCCGATTGGCTTCAGGCCTTCTCCTTCCTCCTCCTGAACTTCGCCGTGTACCAGCTGTACCACCGGATGAACCGCAGGCTGCGGGCGCTCCTGATCGTCATGGCGGTTCTGTATATCGTCCCGCTCCTGTCTCCCGGTTTTATGGAAGGGACCGGAAGCTGGCAGGCGGGTTATATAGACCTGTGCCAATTGGGCACCGTAATGATAGGGCTATTCGGCATGGCACCTCGGGTCGGCCAGCGCAAGAAATATACCGCCGGATTGGCCGTCTATTTTGTCTACATTTTGGTCCATCTGCTGAACAACCTCATCCCCCTGGAAGAGACTTGGATTCCGGCGATTTGGATCTGGCTGCCGCTCTTGTTTTACACGCTCCTCTTTTTTATTTTGTTTACGCGGATCGTGGAGCAAATGCAGTCGATCTACCGCTCATCCATTACCGACGGCTTGACCAATTTATACAACCGCCGCTTCTTTACGAGGCAGCTGAACCGTTACGTGGATCAGGGGCTGAAGGTCTCGCTGATTTTCTGCGACATCGATAATTTCAAGAAGCTGAACGATACCGAAGGCCATGCCAGAGCGGATCAGGTGCTGAAGCAGGTGGCCGCCATCATCGAGGAGGAAGTCGACGAAGCAGGCCTGGCCGGGCGGTACGGGGGCGAGGAGCTGGTTGCCATCATCATCGATAAAAGGGCCAAAGTCAGCCGGATTGCCGAGCAAATCCGGGCCCGTGTCGAAGCCGAAACGATCGTGACCCTAAGCGTCGGATACAGCGTCCTTCGTGCAGGCACGAACGCCGGTACACTCATTTCGCAGGCGGATCAGGCCATGTACCGCTCGAAGACGACAGGCAAAAATAAAGTGACCGCATACCGGTCTTCAAATCCGCCGGCAGCCGTCGGGACCTCCCCTTCGGCGGAAAGCACGAATACATAGAAACCGCATCCATGATGATGTTGAATAAAGGAGTATGTAACGAATGGGTAAACAGGAACTCCCCGCAGCTTTTGTCAGACAGATGGAACCCCTGCTGGGAAGCGATACCGAAGCATTTCTTGACAGCTACGAGCGGCCGAGAACGCATGGGCTCAGGTTCAACGGCTTAAAGCTTGCGGGCGTGCCGCAGCTCAAGGAGGCAGTCATCCGGGAGTTTGGCTTGACCCCGGTTCCTTGGTGCAGCACCGGCTATTACTACGGGGAGAACGTCCGGCCAGGCAAGCATCCGTACCACACGGCCGGTTTATATTACATCCAGGAACCGTCGGCCATGTCGGCTGTGGAGCTGCTCGATCCGCAGCCCGGCGAGACGATCCTGGACCTGGCCGCGGCGCCAGGCGGCAAGAGCACCCATATCGCCTCGAAAATGAACGGCGAAGGGCTGCTCGTCTCGAACGAAATCCACCCGGAACGGGCGAAAATTTTGGCCGAGAACATCGAGCGTATGGGCGTTACTAACGCTGTAGTTACAAGCGCGGCGCCGGACGAGCTGTCGCGCCGTTTCCCGCAGGCGTTTGACCGGATCATGCTGGACGCCCCATGCTCGGGCGAAGGCATGTTGCTGGACGCCCCACTGCTCGGGCGAAGGCATGTTCCGCAAGGACTCCGGGGCGATCGCGGAATGGACGCCGCAGCTGGTCGAGCTGTGCGCCGCCCGGCAGTGGGATATTTTGCAGGAGGCATACGCCATGCTGAAACCCGGCGGTAGTATGGCTTATTCAACCTGCACGTTTAACCGCAGCGAAAATGAAGACATGATGGAGCGCTTTACGGCTTATTATGCCGATATGGAAATCATCGCCATGAAGCGGCTGTGGCCGCATCGCGAGGCGGGGGAAGGGCATTTTGTCGCCCTCCTTCAGAAACAGGGAGAACCCAGCGGCAGCGGGCACACCCTGGAGGCCTCGCCAAGCGAGCGGCAGCGGCCGCGAAGAAAAGGCCGCACCGGAAACGGCAAGCCGGGAGCCGGCCCCCAGGACGCCCAGTCTGCGCTGAAGGCGTTCCAGGCCTGGGCGGAAGAGGAGCTGCCGGACTTCGCGCTGCCGGCGGGTACGCCGATTCTGTTCGGCGAATCGCTGTACCTGCTTCCAGGCGGGGAGCTGCTGCAGGAACAGCAGCTCCAGGGCCTGAAAGTGCCGCGGGCGGGCCTCCACCTGGCCCACCTCAAGAAAAACCGGATCGAGCCGGCGCATGCGCTCGCCATGGCTCTCTCCCGCAGCAGACGCCAAGCGCATCACGCTGGCCGCGGAGGACCCGCAGGGTCCTCGCGGCCGTGGACGGGCTGCCGCTCGGCTGGGGCAAGGCCAGCGGCGGGCAGCTCAAAAACCACCTGCCCAAAGGCCTGCGGCAACACTAGCCACCGGCCATCAACAGCAAAGAGCCTTCCTACGCCAGCGTGTACCAAGCTGAAGCCGTAGGAAGGCTCTTTTTATTTATTACGACAAACAGTATTTCAGCAGCGCCGCGTGCACGCCGTCCTCATTGTTCGAAGCCGTCACCTCATTAGCTGCGGCCTTAACCTCCAACGGTGAGTTGTCCATCGCCACGCCAAGGCCGGCGTAGGTGAGCATCGTAATGTCGTTATAATAGTTGCCGATCGCCAGAATCTCCTCCTGCCGGTAACCGCGCCGCTCGGCGAGCTGCTTGAGGGCGTTCCCCTTGGACGCTTCCGGATGCATCAGATCGACGAAGTATTCGCCGCTGCGCAGAATGTTAAATTCCGGCGTCCACGCCGCGATGTCCTGATGGACCCGGTCCATCGTGTCCGGCTGCCCAAACGCGGTGACCTTGACGATCGGATCACTCAGGTCATGCAGCGGCGGCAGAACCGACGGCAGCATCAGATAGTTTTCATACATGCTGCGCACTTCCACAGCCAGTCCCTCAACGTCGTCGACAAACATCTGAAACGCCGTATTAACGTCAAAATGCACGCCTTCCTTCCGGAAGTAATCCAGGTAAGGCACGATCGCCTTGGCGTCCATCGCGTATTGGTGAACCACTTCCCGGGTGTCCACCTTCACCGTCGCTGCCCCGTTATGGCTGATGACGTAGCCGGAGAGCCCCATCTGTTCCATAAACGGAATGGAATTTTGCGGTCCTCTCCCGGTACACAGCACGATTTCAGCACCTTGACGCGCGGCCTCCTGAATCGTCTTCTGCGTCTGTTCGGTTACTTCATGCTCATCATTAAGCAGTGTGCCGTCGACATCCAATGCAATCAGTTTGTATTTCATGCTCCATCCATCCTTTGCCGTAATATCTCTATCTGTATCTGTTCTAAAACGAGCCGGTCTTTGATCTATTGTAGTATGCCAATGTTATCGGGATGTTTCATCCTTCCCGAGCTGCAGCAGCTCATCCTCCGTCAGCTCACGGTAAGTCCCGATGCGCAGGCCTTCATCCAGCTTCAGTTCCCCCATCTGCACGCGCTTGAGGTAGGTGACCTTTTTCCCGACAGCCTGGAACATCCGCTTCACCTGGTGAAATTTCCCCTCATGGATCACAAGGGAGATGTGGGAGACAACCTCGTCCCCCTGCTGCTCTTTGCGCAAAATGGTGAGTTCGCCGGGCAGCGTAACATAACCGTCGTCCAGCGTGACCCCGGAGGCGAACTGCTGTACATCGGTTTCGGTCACGTCGCCGGATACGACGGCCTCGTATGTTTTGGAAACATGCCGCTTGGGCGACAGCAGCTCATGCGCCAGCTTGCCGTCGTTCGTGAGCAGCAGCAGGCCTTCCGTGTCCTTATCCAGCCGCCCGACCGGAAACGGCTCGAATGCCAAATGCTCCGGTTCCAGCAGATCCAGCACGGTCCGGTCTCGTGTATCCTCGGTCGCCGAGACGACGCCCGGCGGCTTGTGCAGCATGAGATAGATAAATTCCTTATACTGCACCTGTTCCCCGTCAATCCGGATGTCATCCTTATACGGATCGACATGCATGCCGCTGTCCTTGGCCCGGACTCCGTTGACGGTAACCCCCGCCTGTTTGATTTTCTTCTTGATATCGCTCCGGGAGCCATATCCCATATGCGTTAACACCTTGTCCAACCGCAGTGTCGTTCTGCCCTGCTTGCTCATGCGGATGTCCACCTCCAGCCTGCCGGATATTCGTTCTTCAGCATGCCCTCCTGCCACTTGCCCCATCCGGCCGAATAGCCGTCGATGCAGACCAGGGCGTAGCCCTTGGGCGAAGCTTCGCCTCCGCATTCCACGCGTTCCTCGGGAATGCTCAGCGTTTCGCCCTTCAAATAACGAACGGCTTCGCCGCTCCCGGAATCGAGCCGGATGACCCGGATGAACTCGCCGGGATGCAGCGCCGTCGCCAGCGGATGGGCTGGAACGAAGCGGCCGTTCTTGGCATCGCCCATGTACCAGCCCGGGCGGACGACCTTCAGCCCGTCGAGAAGGCTTGGCGGCAGCGGCGATTGATAAATATGGGAGCCGTAGACGACCGTATGGCCCCCCGGCACGAAGCCAAGAAGATGCTCGCGGATGAAAGCTTCATACGCGGCCGTTGGTGCGGCTTCGCCCTGGTTCCCCGCACCTTTTTTCGGCGGTTTTCCTTTCATGGGCTTGGCGTTTCGCGTCGGCCGTTCCTTGCCCTTAGGCCGGTCAGCGGACTCCGCCGGAGCCGTGCTGCTCAGCAGCGCGTCTCTGACCCGTTCCGCTTCGGCGGCAGACTCGGGGTCCGCCTCATGCTGCAGGACAGCCAGGAAATGCCCTTCGCCTTCAATCCGGT
>NZ_PCZT01000002.1:19541-25177 GCF_002968895.1 Paenibacillus sp. AR247
ATGTGCTTCATCATCCTGTCTTTTAAATATTAAATCGTTGGCCGGACCCCATTGTATCAGCCCTCGACCATACAAACAACCCGCTGCGCATGATCGGCAGCGGGCTGAATCCGAATGTTATGCTTCATCGGAAGGATCGTTTTTCTTTAGATCATGGCTGTAAGATTTCAAGGATACTGAAACATCTCATGATCGCAAGAAAAATTTCCGCTAATCTCGGTCTGTCTCCTGTGAGAATACGTCGATAGAACTTTTCTTATAGGCCGCCATCAGTTCCCGTACCTCGTCGAGGAGCTGTCTCATACTCTCCATGTCATGAGGCTTGCCTGGCTCAGTCTGGGACCAGATTTGATTGAACCGTTCCTGGAACGCCATCGCCTCGTTCACCAGATGATAGAAGTAGAGCTGATGGATCATCGCCAGCAGCGTAGAGGTCACGTTGGAATCGTCCTCAAACTGCTTCTGCGCCTCAAGGATATCCTCACGGATGCTCGACATTTCGTTATCCAGCACGGATGCCGCTTCGGCCGCGGTCTGCAGCCGCTTGCGGATGTTCTCCGGAAGGCTCTCCCGGTACTTATAGCTGAGCGAATGCTCGATCGTCGCCCAGAAATTCATCGCGAGCGTGCGGATTTGGATCTCCGCCAGCACCGGTTTTTGACCAAGCGCCGTCTGAACCGGGTACTCCACGATCATATGAAAACTGCGGTAGCCGCTTTCTTTATAATTCGTAATATAATCCTTTTCATACAGTACCGTCAGATCCTTCCGCTTGCGAATATATTCGGCCACGCGGCGGATATCCTCGACGAACTGGCACATGATCCGGATGCCGGCGATATCCTCGATCCCTTGCTCCAATTGGTCCATTGGAACGTTAAGCCGCTTCGCCTTGTCCAGAATGCTCGATATTTTCTTGACGCGTCCGGTCACGAACTCGATCGGGGCATATTCCTCTCTCTTCTTCAGTTCCGCACGCATCGTCTTGAATTTGACTTTCAGTTCCTCAACGGTTTGTTCATACGGTAGTAGAAACAATCCCCAATCTCTGCCGTCCATTCACATGCCTCCTGTCTGTCTCCCTCAGTGATGGTCTGCCCCCACAGCCTCGGAGATATGGGCAAAGCCGTCACGACGCAAAAGCTCTCTCAGCCCGGCGTTGATTTTCCGGTTGATTTCGGGTCCTTCATATATAAGGGCAGTATAAATTTCCACCAGGCTAGCACCCGCCCTGATCTTCTCATAAGCATCTTCAGCCGTAAAAATGCCGCCGGAACCGATGATCGGCAGCTTGCCGCCCGTCTGGCGGTATACCCGGGATACGACCTCCGTGGAACGGATACGCAGCGGTCTGCCGCTTAGTCCCCCGGTTTCCCTGGCGTTCGGATGGCTCAGCCCTTCCCTCCCGATTGTGGTGTTCGTGGCGATAATGCCGGAGATCCCGCTCGGAGCCAGCGCGTCGACCATTTCTTCCAGCTCGCCGTCGCTCACATCAGGCGCAATTTTCACCAGAATATGCTTGGACTCCCCGTGCTTGGCGGCTTGTGCCCGCATCTCTTCCATAATATGCCGGACCAATGTCGAAAGTTCGCTGCCGTATTGCAGATTGCGCAAATCCGGCGTATTCGGCGAGCTGATGTTAACCACAAAAAAATCCCCGTACGGATACAGGGTACGCAGGCATTCCTGATAATCCTTATAGGCTTCCTCGTTCGGAGTTACTTTATTTTTGCCGATGTTCACGGCGACCGGGATCCGGCGGTTCTTGATGGCCGCCAGCCGCTTGGCCATCGCCTCCGCTCCCTCGTTGTTGAATCCCATCCGGTTCACAAGCGCCTCATCGGGTGGAAGGCGAAACAGGCGGGGCTGCTCGTTGCCCGGCTGTCCCTTCGGCGTCACCGTGCCAACCTCCATAAAACCAAAGCCGATGGAAGAAAAACCGTCGACCGCTGCCGCATTCTTGTCCAATCCTGCTGCAAGTCCAACCGGTGTCGGAAAATGTATGCCGAACAGATCCACTGCGAGGTCTGCCGTCTCGTTCACGCCGTACATGCTTCGCAGTAGGCCCGTTCCTCCCGGAAACGCGCCCGCGGAATGAAGTCCGCCGATGACCAAATGGTGAGCTTTCTCCGGATCCATTTTAAAAAATATCGGTTTTGCCAAATTTCGGTACAGCACCAGCCAATCTTCCTCTCCATGCACATTGTTGTCTCTATCCTTCAGTTTATCCTTAATCGGTATAAAAATAAAGTTTTTTGCCTGATCGAACCGGCTGGCTCCAAGCCCTTCTCCTGCTGGTATTTTACATTGAAAGCCATTACAATGAGGGTAAGATTGAATCTGATTAGGAAAGAAGGTAGAACGTCATGGCAACCAAGCGCAAACCGCCGACGCTTCAGCAGAAAAAGGACGAAGTCAACCGGAGGGCGTTGCTTTGGGTCGGGATCGGCCTGCTTTTGCTCATTCTGCTCATTTCGGTTCTGATTATTTTCAACGTGTAAATTTTTAAATTCTATAATCTAACGCATTTTCATTTGGGACAAGCCTTTCTGCCAAGGCTGCGGTTCACAGCCAGTGATACGTCTGACGGGGGTTCGTCTGATCCTGCTTCGGCTTCGTAAGGAATCTTTCCTTCGGCACGAGCGGCAGATCAGGCAGAACCCCCTTGCTTATGAGTACAGGGGTTCCCAGCGGTACGAGATCAAAAAGCTCCTCGATGTCCGCCCTGCTCATGCGGATGCAGCCCATGGATTCGTCCTTGCCCACGCTGTCCGGTTCGTCCGTGCCGTGAATCGCGTAATTGGTATCCGACAGCTGCATGCCCCGGCTTCCAAATTCGCCGTCATCCCGGCCGTTCGGATTCATCACCTTGATCGATATTTTGTATTTTCCCTCCGGCGTACGCTCTCCCCCCAGTCCAACCTTATAACTGCGGATGAGCTTATCCCCGCTGACTACGGCCAGACGGTGCGCCGCTTTATCGACGATAATTTCGAGCCGCTCCTGCAAAAAGGGCTCCTGCCCCCATGTCGAAGCAAACGGAGACGACGGCGTATTGGCACCGGATGCCGTTTCACCGCTCCCTCCCTCTTGTCCCTTAGAGGAACTTCCGCCGGATTGCATCCATTCGGCCATCGGGGCAAACGCCTCCTGCATCCGCGGCGTCCGCCCCGAAACCCAATTTTCCGGAAACGGCCGCGTCAGATCGTTCACGGACTTCGGCAGGGCTCCGTTCTTTTCCCGGTAGGCGGCCATGGCGCTGTACAGCAAAGCCAGCTCTTCCTGCTCCAGGGTCCATTTCGCGGCAGCGGACTGCAATGCTTCCTGATCCTGCGGTTTGCATGCGCAATCTTTGGCATTATAGGACTGATAGGTCATCTTTCCTTTCCCGCCGGAAAGCATCGTATAAGAGACTGGCAGATCACGCGACCACAGCAGCCATTTTCCCTGCCGTTTCATGGTCAGGACCGCCAAGCGGTTCCTGGATTCCTGCGCGATTGACATTTCATCCGCTAGCAGGTGCGCCTTGCCGTCCCCATCGTCCTCGCCCAGTGCGGTAAACACCGTGCCAGATGCAGGCTGTCCGTCTTCTGCCGCAGCCCCCTCGCCTTTACCCGTATCCTTTTTCTCCGCCATATCACCTGCTGCTGCAGCCGCCTGCACTTCTTCCCCGGAGTTCGTTGATTCTTCTGCCAGGTTCTGCCGCTGCGGCGATTCCACCGATGGAATCAGCACCAGAATGAGAATCATCAAGGCAACCGCCGCCCGGCGGATCCGCCGCCGCTTCCGCTCCGCATCCTCGGCCTGCTTCAGCAGCTTCTGTTCGTATTCCAGCCAAATATCCGAAGGCACCCGGCTCGTTTCAAAGGCTTCATAAATTCCGCCCGACTGGTTAAAGCAGTAGTTGGCTTTCCCCTGCTGCCCGCTTTTTTCATATTCCTTCCCCAGCAAATACCATCCCATTTTATTGTCCGGATGCATCTGAACGTATTTTTTGAGATAGAGCGAATTCTTCAACGGTAACCTCCATGCGCAAAAGTTCTTTCTATTTATATCGGCACGCAGAAAACAAAAAAACATCCCCCTCGAGGCCTATTCGGCCGGGGGATGCTTTCAGACATAGGCGTAAGCATGAAGCGTTGCTTCAGCCTTCTTTATGAAAAGGGCAGTCCGCGATCTTGATGGAATCCGTCGGGCAGCCGTCAACGGCATCCTGCAAGTCATCGTACATCTCTTCAGGAATTTCGGTGTTGCCTGTGTTGTTGTCGCCGCCGTACACGACTTCGGCCAGCCCCTCGTCGTCGTAATCGTAAATATCCGGAGCGGTTGCGCCGCAAGCGCCGCACGCGATGCAGGTATCTTTCTCAACCCAAGTATATTTGGCCATGGCTCTCCTCTACCTTTCTATTTATCTATATAAATGATCTATCCAAAAAAACGAAATGTTCTCCACTATAGCAGCAAAACCATATTTATATGGTAACGCAAATTTCGCCATCTCTTCAATGACAAAAATCACATATTTTCGTTTCGTGACTTTCGCCCTAGCCGCCTACGGAAGATCCTCGTCGCGCTTATCGGCAAAATCCATCTGCAGCGACGTTCCCCGCACCCGGTGGTTGCGCAGCAGCGCCGACGGATCGTCGCCGAGCATCCCCGCGGTAACGACGGCGTTCTCCCCAAACTTGTTCCGCAGCTCGTCCATGATCTTCGTCAGGGACTCCTTCTTCGGCTGCTTCTCATAGCTGAACAGATCAAGCTGGATCGCCGACTCCTCCTTCGGCACCAAGTGCTGCAGCGTAACGCCGAGCAGCCTGACCGGCTTGTCCCAGCTCCAATGCTCCGCATACAGCTTGCGCGCCGCCTCGTAGATGTCCTCGGCATTTTCGGTCGGGGCAGGCAGCACGCGGGCACGCGTGATCGTCTTCATATCCGGCGTCCGGATCGTGATCTGCACCCCGCCTGCGACCAGTTCCTTCCTCCTTAAGCGCCGGGCCACCTGATCGCTCAAATTGAGCAGCACCCGGTTCACATCTTCCTTGGCGCTGATATCGTGAGGCAGCGTCGTCGTATGCCCGACCGATTTGCTCTGCTCCCGATCCTCCACCACCGGAGAATGGTCAATACCGTTCGCCGCCTGCTTCATCCAGGCTCCCACGACCCCGAACACGCGGATCAGCGCTTCTTCGTCCGTGCGCGCCAGCTGGCCGATCGTATGGATGCCGATTTTGCGCAGCTTCTCCGCCGTTTTGCCGCCGATTCCGAACAGCTCTCCGCAGGGCTTGTTCCACAGCACGTTCGGCACATCGCGGATGCGAAGAACCGAGATGCCGTTCGGCTTTTTCATATCGGAGCCCATCTTGGCCAGCAGCTTGTTCGGGGCGATCCCGATAGAGCACGGCAGCCCGAGCTCCTCATAGATCCGCCGCTGGATTTCCTCGGCAATGTGCTGGGGCGTCCCGAACTGCTTCGATCCGGTAATATCGAGATAGCATTCGTCAATCGAAGTCGCCTGCATCAGCGGCGTATAGGAATAGGCGATTTTCATAAACGCCTTGGAGTATTTGCGGTATAAATCAAAATCAGGCTTGATGACGATCAGCTCCGGGCACAGCTTCAGCGCCCGGGTGACCAGC
>NZ_PCZT01000002.1:25277-26056 GCF_002968895.1 Paenibacillus sp. AR247
TCCTGCAACCGCGGTTGGCATGCCCCGGTATTTCTCCGGTTCCTCCGCCTCATGGACGGAGCAATAAAACGCGTTCATATCGACATGCAGAATGACCCTTCCATTCTGCGGATAATAGGCATCAACGCTTGGCTTGTCCATCTTTCTCACCCTTACCAAATTCATAAATCCAGCATACCCCTCGCCAGAAACGAGGTCAAGAACCCTGGGAACCTTCTTGCACGAGGAATTCTTTGTTACATTCCCGCGTAAAAATGATATAATTATGAATTATACAAATGACGTAGTGATCATTCCAAGACTTCCAAAGGAGGACTCCCATGTCTAAGTCCATTTCCATCTTCGATACGACCCTGCGGGACGGCACCCAAGGCGAAGGTGTCAGCTTGTCCGCCGACGATAAACTGAAGATTGCCAAGAAGCTCGATGAGCTTGGCGTACAATATATTGAAGGTGGCATTCCGGGAAGCAACAGCAAGGACATCGAGTTTTTTAAAAGGGTTCAGCAGCTGGGCCTGAGCGCCAAAATCACCGCTTTCGGCAGCACGCGCCGTAAAGACAGCAAAGCTGAGCAGGACGGAAACTTAAAGCGCATTCTGGAATCCGGCGTACAGGCCGCCACGCTAGTCGGCAAATCTTGGGACTTCCATGTCCATACAGCGCTGCAGACCACGCTGGATGAGAACCTGGCCATGATTTACGACTCGATCGCCTTTTTAAAGCAGCAGGGCTTGAGGTCATTTTGACGCCGAACACTTCTTCGACGGCTATAAGAACAA
>NZ_PCZT01000002.1:26156-35372 GCF_002968895.1 Paenibacillus sp. AR247
CGGACTATGCCGTTTCCGTGCTGAAGAAAGCCAAGGAAGCCGGCGCCGATTGGCTGGTGATGTGCGACACGAACGGCGGAACCCTCCCGCATGAAATTCACGGGATCGTTACCAGCCTGACTTCGCTTATCCCTCAGGCCCAATTCGGCATCCATACGCATAATGACTGCGAGCTCGCCGTGGCCAACACGCTCAGCGCGGTGGAAGCCGGCGCCCGCCAGGTTCAAGGAACGATCAACGGCTACGGCGAACGCTGCGGCAACGCGAATCTCTGCTCTATCATTCCGAACCTGGAGCTCAAGCTCGGTTATGAGTGCATCGGCGAAGATCGCTTGAAGCAGCTGACCAACACCGCCCGCTTCGTCAGCGAAATCGCCAACGTCAATATGCCGGTAAACCAGCCGTACGTCGGCAACGCGGCATTCGCTCACAAAGGCGGAATCCACGTCTCCGCCATTCTTCGCGACTCGCGCACGTACGAGCATATCGTGCCCGAGCTCGTCGGCAACAAGCAGCGCGTGCTGGTGTCGGAGCTGGCTGGCCAGAGCAATATCGTGTCCAAGGCGCAGGATATGGGCCTGGACTTCGACTCCACGAGCGAGCATTCGCGCAAAGTGATCGAGAAGATCAAGGATCTCGAGCACCAGGGCTATCAGTTCGAAGCTGCCGACGCGTCCCTGGAGCTGCTCCTGCGCGAAGCCGGCGGCGAGATGAAGGAGCTGTTCACCTTTGAATCCTTCAAAATGCTGGTAGAGAAAACCGCCGGCAGAGCCGTCGTTTCCGAGGCGTTCGTCAAGCTGAACGTCGCCGGCAACAACGTCTATACTGCGGCTGAGGGCAACGGTCCGGTCAATGCGCTTGACAATGCGCTGCGGAAGGCGCTTGTGCAGTACTTCCCGGCAATCAAGGAAATGCACCTGTCCGACTATAAGGTCCGCGTGCTCGATGAGAAGGATGCGACCGCGGCCAAGGTTCGCGTACTGATCGAATCCCGCAACATCAACCAGTCCTGGAACACCGTCGGCGTGTCCGAGAACGTCATCGAGGCGAGCTGGGAGGCGCTGGTCGACAGTATGCGTTACGCCCTGCTGGGACAGATCCTTCAGACATCGGAACCTGAAGCGGCTTCACCGTCGCAAGGGCTGGTCAATCACTAAACCATTCATATCAGCTTAACTGAAGCAGACCATCCGGGAGTTATCCTGGACGGTCTTTTATTTTCTATATCAACACAAAAAAAGAAGACCTCCGGTAGTCTACCCGGTGGGTCTTCCATTCAACCTAAACTAGGACTCGATCAGATGCTTGATCTTCTTCTCCAGATCCTTGGATGGCAGAATGCCCAGGATCACATCCTGCACGACGCCGTTTTTGTCGATCAGCACGTTCGTCGGGAACACGGCTCCTTTGTACTGGTCGTAGATCGTTCCTTTCAGATCCAGCATGACCGGAAAATTCACGTCGTATTTCTCGACGAAGCTTTTTGCGTTTTTCTTGTTGTCGTATTTGGTCACATTGATGCCGTAAATATTCAGGTCATCCTTGTATTTTTCCGCCAAGGCATGCAGCTCGGGCGCTTCCTGCTGGCACGGGTCGCACCAGGAAGCCCAGAAATTTACCAGAATAGCCTTGTCCTGCACTCCACCGACACGGTATTCCTTCCCGTCGAGTCCCGTGGCCGTGAAGGCCGGCGCCAGATATCCCGCTTGCGGCTTCGTTTCGGTCGGCATCGGCTTCTCCTGCTGAAAGGCAGCCTGGATTTTGTCGCCTGCACTTTGGTAAACTACAACACCCGCCAGCACCAAAAAGGCGAGCAGAATGTATAAATTACGTTTCATGGATGTCGCCCCTTTTTCATAAAGAGGATGTTCAAAAAGTCCGCTTTTGATAAGAAAACCAGTCGAGGCCAATCAAGGATGAATGACCGCGATTAAAATGTAGGTTTTCTTGCGATATAGAATTTCATCAGCTCTGCTGATAACGAATAAAATTCTATATCTAACACGAAGTAAATCGGGAAGCTGATTCGGCATCGAATCTTGAATTCAGCCGGGCCTTCCGGTGCTCACGTACCCACTACGTACGCTCTGCTCCTCAGTCCCTTGCTTCATCCAATCTTCTCGGTGCTGAAAACCGACCTTTTTGAACACGCACTTAAAGTGGTATCCCTTATATTTTACCCTCTTTTCACGGGAACTTACAAATGAACTGCAAAATTTTTCCCAACGACCTATTTGACTTGGCCCACAGCGAAATCTGCCAGACACGTCCCTTGCGATTGTACAGGCATCCCGCTACACTTGACATGATATGAATGCACAAAAAAAGAGCCCCTGCCAAATGCAGAGGCCAAAGTGAGAGGGGAGAATACGGTTGACAGAGCTTCACGTACGCGACGAAGAAATATGGCTGGTTGCTGCTTGCGCCCACGGATTGGCGGAGCAGCTATTTCTTCATCGGCCTTATGAAGCCTGCGGTGTACTGCGGGGTAATGCTGCAGCGGGCGGCATGCGAATCGAGACGTTGATCCCGATCCGCAACGTAGCGCCTGACCCGCTGCACCGCTTCGCCTTGGATCCCCAGGCGTGGGTCCAGCAGTGTCTGAACCCTTCGGGACTGCTCGGAATCTTTCACACGCATCCACACACTGTTCCCGCTCCGTCCGAGGAGGATTTGCGTCAGCTCCCGCTTTTCGGAGATTTGCTTCGTATCTACTTGATCAGCTCCCCCGACCAATCGGGATCTTCCATCCTGACCCAAGCTTACTTCATTGAACGATCAACGGCAGGCGATTTTCATCTCCGCCCGGCCCGGTTACGCATGGCTTAAATAGGCGTACAGGTCGCCCAGCGTCTCTACCTGTCTCCTTCGCGATATGTCCCGCAGATACATAACCCACAGCTTTGCGGTCATCTTGGCATCCTCCAAAGCGTGATGCCGTCCCTCGATCGGAATATTTTTCGCCATCAGCAGGTCGTCCAGCGCAAAGCTCGCGCGCTGCGGCTCCAACCAGCGGGCAATCATCATCGTGTCGATCACCCGGTGGCTGAGGTTCACCTTCGAAGTTTTCCACAGTGCCGCATTCAAAAAGGATTTGTCATGGGCGCTCGCATGGGCGACCAGCACCCTTCCCCCAACGAAATTCATAAAACCGTGCAGACCGTCCATCAGCGGCGGCGCTTCGTTGATCATCGCCTGCGTAATCCCCGTCAATCCGGTAATGTGGGACGGCACCGGGCGTTTGCATTGAACAAGGCTGTAGAACGACTCATCCTCTTTGATTTCGCCGCCTTTGACGCGAAGCGCCCCGATCGACAAAATTTCATCGCCCTGCTGAACGTTAAATCCTGTCGTCTCCAGATCAAACACGACGGTTTCCAGCTCGCTGAGCGGAGTATGCAGAACCTCCGGCCGCCGTTGTTCTCTCATCAGCGAGCGGATAAACGCCATCTGCTGTGCGGAGGCTCCTCCCATCACTGAAGCAATCGCCGAGGGCATGCCTCCCTGCCGAAGCAGGCTCCAGAACCCGCTGTTCCCCCGCTCCGGCGTCTTCATGGTCTTCTCCTCTCCGCGAAACGGAGCTGACGCTGCAGCGCCCGGTGAGTCCGCCTGACGACGGTCAGGCTTTCGCGAAGCTCATACATCAGCGGCCTTTTCTTGAGCTCCTTCTGCGGAATGTAGCCGCTGCTCATGAAGATGCCCCTTTCTTCGCGGTGGGGGGCGGTCGACCTCAGCATCAAGGCGGTAAGAAAGGCGCGCTGCACATTCTCCAGCAGCATGTTGCCCCCGTCCAGCACCATCAGCCTCTCCAGCCGCTTCAGCGTGGATGATTCCTTGACTCCCTGCTGGAGGGCCATATATCGGACGCTGTTGACGATCGGGATGTACACCCCGTATTTCACGTCAAAATCTCCGGCATGTTCTCCAAACCGTTCGGTAACGACCTGGCCGAGCAGATTTAGCGTTGCTTTATGTCTGACCGTATTCCGCAGAATCGCGATCGCCAGCTCCGGCGTCTCATCGAGACATTTTCCGAAAAAAGCCTTCCACGACTCAGAAAGTGTGCGATCACCAGAAATATAGCGCATATCTGTAGCGATAATCAGGTAGCGAACCGGTTCCCAGCTGAAGTCATTGCGCCAGCGGGAGAGCTGCGTTTTCCAACCCTCCAGCGTTTTGCGCCACAGCGGCTCGGAGCACATGACTTTCCCCTTGCATTTTTCATAGCCCAAATATTCAAACAGGTCCGACAGCCGTTGACCGAAGATTTGAAAGTAAGCTTCCTTATATGCATCCGGCTCGTCGCTGATAATAAGGCCGTTATCCTGATCGCTCCACAGCGTCGACTCCCTACGGCCCGCACTGCCGAATACGACGAAGGCGTAGGAGACGGGAGGCAGGCCGTAACCAGCCTCCTCCAGTTCCCGCTCGCAAATGTCGACGGCTCTGGCCGCGATCAAATCATGCATTTCATTGACGAGTGCAGACCAGGCCCCGATCGGCATGTCAGCGAACATTTCCTGAAGCTGTTCCTGGCAGTCCAGCCGCCGGCTCCGAAGCTCTTCACGCGAGTTCGCATAAGCGATCGTACCGAGGTCCAGATCACATGATTCCGACTTCAGCGGTTCCATACGGTTCACCCCCTCCATGGTGAATTATATTCATTCATATTTCTTTAGACTTAGGTAAAGGACTCGTTGGTTCCCGCAGATGGCTTAGGAGCCGATGCGGAAGACGCCGATGGTCTGATCTCGGAATCAACGAGCAGTCTCATTTGCTCCGGATAGCCGTAAGTGCCGTGTTCGCTGATGTCCAGACCCATCATTTCTTCTTCTTCGGTAACGCGAATTCCCATCGTTGCTTTCATAATAGCGATGACGATAAAGGAGATCACGAGAACGAATACGAACGCCCCGAGGACACCCAGCACTTGAACGCCCAGCTGCGAGAATCCACCGCCATAGAACAGTCCGGGTTTTCCGACGCCAGTAATCTCAACAAGCTTCGGCGTTGCAAACAACCCTGTGGAAACGGCACCCCAAATCCCGGCAATACCATGTACGGAAAAAGCGTAAATCGGATCGTCAAGTCCCGCTCTCTCAAACCATTGAGCCGTGAAGAAGGTAATGATACCGGCAACCGCACCGATCACGATCGCTGCCCACGCATCTACGAATGCACAAGAACCTGTGATAGCAACGAGAGCGGCCAAAACGCCGTTCAGCATGCTAGGGATATCGGCTTTGCCGAATATTGCCCAGGAAATCAGCAGGGCGGCAACAGCACCGGCAGCTACAGCCAGGTTGGTGGTCAAGGCCACATATCCGAAAATCCGTCCATCAGTGGTGTCAGCGCACTGCCGGGGTTAAAACCGAACCAGCCGATCCACAGAATAAACACGCCAAGTACCGATAATACCTGATTATGACCCGGAATGCTGTTAGGCTTGCCGTCCTTGTTGTATTTGCCAAGGCGCGGCTTCAGCATGTAAGTGATGACCAGGGCTGCGGTCGCACCTGTCAGATGCACGACGGTCGATCCGGCGTAGTCCTGCATACCCAATTGGCCCAACCAGCCTCCGCCCCATACCCAGTGGGCAACAACCGGATAAATCACGATCATAAAAATGGTTCCAAATACGATATATACGCTTAATTTTGCGCGTTCCGCCATACCGCCACAGGCAATGGCCAGCGATACGGCCGCAAAGGACAGCTGGAACAAAAACTTAACCGTCAGCGACGCATCCGATGCGGATAAGGAATCAAAGGACGCTGCCATGGAATCGCCGGTCAGGAAAAATCCCGTCGTTCCGAATAAACTGTTCCCATTGCCGAACCCAAGGCCAAAACCGACTGCCCAGAAAACGACGATGGCAATTCCGAGTGTCAGTACGGTCTTCCCTGCGATATGACCCGCGTTCTTCATCCGTACCGTACCGGCTTCCAAAAGCGCGAAACCCGCCTGCATAAAAAATACGAGCATAGCAGCCATAAATACGAAGAAGGTGTTCAACCCAGCCTGTAGTTGAACGTTGGTCGCCCCGTCATCGGCTGCAAAAACCGTTACGGGAAACGTCAATAATGTAAGCATTAATAACATGATTCCTAACCATTTCCTTTTCATGTACCCCATTCCCCCAATGTCATTATTTCTAACACAAAGTGAAATTCTTAATGACATTATAAGCCGATAGTCCTGAAATTGACAAGATATTTTTTGAAAATACTGAAAAAATGTTTCTGATGTAATATTAACTTACAATGTCAGCTTTACAGGAAAAGCATGACGTTTGACTGTACGGTTCGGATTCATGTATCATAATTTAAGTAATATAATATGGAAACGAGCATTCGTTTAATTTCCTGCGAGGTGATATAGGATGGGGATATGATACTGTATCGGATCGGTGAATTAGCTAAGGCTGGTGGTGTCAGCGAGCGTACAATTGATTATTACACCAAGCTGGGATTGATTTTTCCAGAGAAGCGCACGCTTAAGAATTACCGTTTGTACAGCCATGAAACCTTGGTCCGGCTTAAACGTATTAATGAATTGAAACAAGAGAAATATAGTTTGGATGAGATTAAAGAGATGCTTGAGAAGTGGGATTCGGTTCCGGAAGAGAAGCAGGTGTCCGACAAGCTGTCTCACCTCGAGCTTCATATGCAGCAGCTGCAGCGCGAAGTGAAGGAGCTCGAACCGCTGATTAAGCAAATGAAGCCAAGCCATGCGCGGCTGGTGCTGCTGAATCTCCTCCCGCAAGGTGCGGCGTGCATCGAGGCCATTCGCCTCTTCCTTGAACAGCACGGCCCAACCCTCTAGTTTCCCGCAAAATAAAGCAGGAGGTATGGAAATGTATTTCGACGGAATGTATATACTTATCATTATTGCATTTCTGTTTTCGCTCTGGGCACAGTTTCGAGTTCAGGGTACCTTCAAGAAGTGGTCCACGGTTCAGGCGAACAGCGGCATGACCGGATATGACGCGGCCCGGCACATGCTGGATACCCACGGGCTGCACGACGTGCCGATCGAACCGGTACGCGGAGCCCTCTCCGACCACTACGACCCGATTAACCGCGTCGTCCGCCTGTCGGAACCGGTGTATTACGAGAGCTCAATCTCGGCGATTTCCGTTGCTTGTCACGAGATCGGCCACGCCATTCAGCACAAGGAGCACTACCCGATGCTGGTTCTGCGCCACCGGATTTTCCCGATCGTCAACTTTGCATCTGGACTTGCTCCGATCCTTCTGATTGCCGGTTTCCTTTTCCAATGGCTTGGACTGATCGGACTGGGCATTATCTTCTTCTCCGTTGCGGTTGCTTTCCAGCTGATCACGCTGCCGGTCGAATTTAATGCAAGTAACCGGGCCCGCGAGATTATGGTTTCGGAAGGATACATCACGAACGAAGAAGAACGCGGCGTAGCCAAGGTGCTGAACTCCGCAGCCCTGACTTATGTTGCAGCGGCGCTGGTTTCCCTGCTCGAACTGCTCCGGTACATTTTGATCTTTACGAACAGCAACAACCGTGACTAATACAAACAGGTATGTAGATATCCGATTTCAATATAAAAATACCCCGTGTCGTTTAACCGACCGGGGTATTTTTATTGTTCTGGTGTAAGCCGAAATATTTAAGCAGAAAGGTGCGGAAAGACTGGGCCACCAGAGGAAGCTTATCGTCCGAACGATGAATCAGCCCGATCGTGCGGGTGACTTTCGGCTCCGAAATTTTAACGCGTGCCGGCTGCAGCGGATTGGTCTGGAACAAGGCCAGCTCCGGCAGGATGCTGACACCCATGCCAGCGGCCACCAGTCCGCGGATCGTGTCGGTCTCCTCACCTTCGAAGGCGATCTTTGGCGTAAAGCCTGCCTCGAGACAAGCATGCCAGACAATCGGCCGCAAAGAATAGCCTTTGCTGAAGAGAACGAACTTCTCATCCTTCAGTTCGACGAGCTGGATGCTCTCCTTCTCGGCCAACGGATGGTTCGGCGGCAGAATCGCATACAGCTCTTCGGTCAGGATCACTTCGCCTTCCACATGTTCATGCTTTTCCGGGAAAGGTGAAATGAAGGCCAAATCGACTTCCGCCGAGATCACATCACGGATCAAGGACGGGAACATCCCCTGCTTGAAACGGAATTTCACGTTCGGATACCGGCGTTTAAATTCGGCCACCACGGAAGGGATCAAATGAATCCCCAGGCTGTGCGGAAATCCGATACGAATTTCTCCCTGCTCCGGATCCAGAAATTCATGAACCTCCATGACCGCCTTATCCAAATCCTTCAGAATGCCCTCCACCCGTTTGCAGAACAGCTGCCCTACGGGGGTTAACTGCAGGTTTCTTCCTTTCTGCATGAATAAGTGGACTCCGAGTTCCTCCTCCAGCTGATGAATCTGCCGGCTCACCGCTGACTGGGCGACATGCAGCTCCTCTGCAGCCTGCGTGACATGCTCCTTCTGTGCTACCTTCAAAAAGTATTGCAACTGTCTTAATTCCACTACTTTCGCTCCATTCTGCTTATACGATACCTGTTCATCCGAGCTTGGCTAGCGGCGCCTTCTCAGCACCCTGGCCATCAGTCCATAAATAAAGAAACCGCCGATCAATCCGCCCATATGGGCCACCCAGTTAATGTTGGATTGCGAAATCCAGGTTACGACGACGCCCACGATCAATATGCCGTACACGGTTTTCCGGGAGGCGTCATCCATCCACTGCCGCTGAAGCAAGGCGATATACAGGTAGGCGCCGTAAATGCCGTAAATCGCTCCTGAAGCCCCTATGGAAATCAGGATCTCTCCGGTACGGTTGTAATGAGCCACTGTCATCAAATTGCCCAGAATACCGCTTAACAAGTACAGCAGCGCGTATCGCCATGGACCAAGCAGCCTCTCCAGAGGCGGGGCAAACACGAGCAGCGCGAAGCTGTTAAACAGCAAATGGGAAAAACCCGCATGCAAAAACATGGAGCTGACATATCTCCACCACTCATTATATTGATCGATGTTCGTCAGTGCTCCAAACCGGATCAGCGTTTCATTGTTGGTGGAGCCCCCGTTAAAGGCCATAATGAGAAACATCACCAGGTTGATGACAAAGAGCAGCGTCGTGATCGGGTAGTACTTCAAATAACTTTTCAGATTCTCATAACGTACAAATAACATGTTATCCTTCCTTCTATAACCGAGTAAACCACCGACG
>NZ_PCZT01000002.1:35472-37375 GCF_002968895.1 Paenibacillus sp. AR247
AATGGACTTTGTCACGAATCACCAATTTTTGATAACCAGGAAGGAGATTTCATATGGCACAAGAACGTACCAATGCAGCTACATTCAAAGGTAATCCGATTACCCTCATTGGCCCGGAAATTCATGTGGGCGACGCCGCTCCGGATTTCAAGGTCAGCAAAAATTTGCTTGAAGAGGCTACTCTTAAGGATTATGCCGGTAAAATCAAATTAATTAGTGTCGTTCCTTCTCTTGATACGGGAGTATGTGACGCCCAAACGCGCCGTTTCAACGAAGAAGCCGCCGGCCTTGGCGACGACGTGATCGTGCTGACCATCAGCGCCGACCTTCCATTCGCCCAGGAACGCTGGTGTGCCGCTGCCGGAATCGACCGTGTCGTGACCCTTTCCGACCACAAGGAGATGTCGTTCGGCGATGCATACGGTGTTCATATCAAGGAATTCCGTCTGGACATGCGCTCCATTTTCGTCGTGGACAAAAACGACAAGATTACATATGTCGAGTATCTGAAGGAAATGGCCGAGCATCCGAACTACGAAAATGCCGTAGCAGCCGTTAAAGAACTGCTGTAATTCGGCTTAAGCCGCCATGTTCCCATAAAAAGCGGGAGAAAGAGCTGATCTTTCTCCCGCTTTTTCCTTACTCATTGTGTTATTTTGTATTTAGCCAGTTTCTTATCCAATATGCCGAACAAGTTTAAAATAATCCGGTAATTATACCCCAGATCCCCCAGCGAGCCCCGGGAGGCGGAATACATATCAACAGCGGTGCGGACTGGACCAACCGATAGCACCGAAATGGTAATATCCACGGTACGGCCAAGCGAGGTTCTCTTCTCCAGCGTAATTTCCCCGACGGAAGACACCTCGTGCAGCACTTTGTAACATACATTGCCAGAGCCTAATTTCCGGCATCTGGGTGTTGGTCTATACATGCGGGCGAAAACCGTCATAAGATACACCGTAAACCAAAAGAGTTCAACTTTTTGTAAGGAGGTTATGTTCAATGTCTCACGCTGTAGGCGGAGTTGGTTATGGTTACGGTCATGGCCTTTGGGGTTCCACAGGCGCCATTCTGGTGCTGTTCATCCTGCTCGTTATCATCACTCGCGCATTTATCTGGTAATTTGATGATATGAAAAAAGAGGCGAAGTGCACGCGGCACTTCGCCTCTTTGTTATGTTCTTACTTCTCGAAAGAATCTTCGCGTTTCGTAGTACGGCGTCCCTCGCTGCTGCTGGTCCGCGGTTTGCGGTCGCCGCGGTACGAATCCCCGCGTCCGCTGTAGCTCTTGCTGTAGCCGCCGCGTCCGTCGCCGCGGTCACGGTTGTACCCTCCGCCGCTTCGGCTGCCGCTGCTGCCGCCGCGGTAGCCGCCGGACGGTTTGCGTCCGCTGCGCAGGTCCGGCTTACCGCTTTGACGGCGCTTGACGCGGATCGGGTCTTCCGGCGTCAGCTGGATATCCGAATCCTTTTTCTCGCCTGTCAGCATCTTCAATGCCGCAGACAGCAGCTGCACGGAGTCGTACTGCTCCAGCAGTTGGATCGCTAGTCCTTTGTATTCGTTCAATTCGCCCTTCTCCACGGTTTCAAGCAATCTTTCTGCCGTAACGCGCTGTTTGCCTTCGATGGCTTCGGCCAGCGTAGGGAGCGGCTTACGCGGAATCCGGTGGCGGGTTACGCGTTCGATTAGGTGCAGATGATCCATTTCCCGCGGAGTAACGAAGGTCCACGCGGTTCCTTCTTTGCCGGCACGGCCGGTACGTCCGATCCGGTGCACGTAGCTTTCCGGATCCTGAGGAAGGTCAAAGTTCACGACGTGGGTAACGCCGGATACGTCAAGGCCGCGGGCCGCAACGTCTGTAGCTACCAGCACGTCGATGCTTCCGTCACGGTAATTTACGC
>NZ_PCZT01000002.1:37475-39023 GCF_002968895.1 Paenibacillus sp. AR247
TTTCCCCGACGGAAGACACCTCGTGCAGCACTTTGTAGCCTAGGAATTTTTTTTAAGTGTCGAGGAGATTTCCTCCCATGCCTTGTCTTTTCGATAAATTGTAATAGCGCGTTTTTCATTTTAGGATCCTTCGCGCGGTCGCTTGTTCCTTCTTGACTGCGAATGACCCCCACTAGAACTCTCTTTAGCGACAAGACCTTTCCTCCTTTATAGTAAACATCATCAATACTTAACAGTTTATCATTGTTACGGTCAGAACAAAAGAGTAAGTACGGAATGATGCCGGGGATTCAACAAAAAAACACCCCAAACCGGAAATAGAACCAGTTGGGATGTTCTCTATTCTGCACCATAATGGTCGCAATGGGTTCATCGACAAAATAAAAACCCGCCTATGCCGTCCGGTTAAATTGTCTTCTGAACCTGCTCTAGCAGGTGGGTGATCGCATCAGCGGTTTTGAAGTCCCCATGTCATATAGACAGGGCGTTTCAGCTGCGCTTCATATAGATCTCCCTCAGACATTATCATTGGTTCAAAACAACGATTAACCGTGGCGAACATCGCAGGATGTAGTCTTATTATAGACCGAAATCGTCAGCATGTAAACGAAATGGTAAAAATTTAGAAGAAAATATCGCTTGCTGGCTTAGTTTCTTTTACCCGGCTCATCACCATTTGAAACGCTTTCCTCGTACCATTCATCTCTCTTGTCCGGATCACCCTGCAAACTTACGGAATCATCTGCGTCA
Source organism: Paenibacillus sp. AR247 (assembly GCF_002968895.1). NCBI lineage: Bacteria > Bacillati > Bacillota > Bacilli > Caryophanales > Paenibacillaceae > Paenibacillus > Paenibacillus sp. AR247. The sequence goes on from NZ_PCZT01000002.1 coordinate 38,226, forward strand.
GCAGCTTCCTGCTGTGCCTCTTCTTCCTTCTGTTTGAGCCGCTCCGCTTGCTCCTGCATCTTCATGTAGGTGCCGTAGAAGTTGAAAAACGCCCACAATGCGATGACGCTTCCGCCAAAGAAGAAGATCAGCGCTGGATACTTGGACCCGATAAACAGGACGACCGCACTCCCGAGCACGGTAGCAAGCACCCGGAAAGGCCGGATGATCGTAATCAGAACCGCGTTCTTCAAAATCTGTCCGATGGACATATGGTAATGAACGATCATCGAAAAAAAGTTGAACATCGACAGGAACAGAACGATCAGCAGGATCAGCATCACAATCCCGATCAGCTGCATATTGCGGAACTGGGTCATATAGACCGTATAATCCACCATCATAATAACCAGCAGCAGCACGTAGAAAATACCGCCGACCATACTTTGTTTGTAGTTTTCCTTGTACGCTCTGAAATAGGTGCTGAAAATTTTAATATCGGTATCGCCCATCACCCATTTGCGCACCACCGCAAACAGCGCCGCCGTTGCAGGGAACAATGTAAACGGTGCCACGATTCCCATGGCCCAGTTCATCTGCAGCGACTCGTTAGCCCCCGTTACCAGCAGCTTCGTCACCAGAAAAAAGAAGAATGGGATCGAACACAGCATCCACAAGATATTGCTGTAAGCTATCCGGGTAATCCACTCTGTAATTTTGTAAATTCCACCCATTGCACCTTTGAATTCCAAGTAAAAGTCTCCTCCTCCACTAACATGCCTGTACCTTAATAATACCGCATTAGGGACATACATTGCC
>NZ_PCZT01000002.1:39123-44245 GCF_002968895.1 Paenibacillus sp. AR247
CTGCAGGGCTTCAGCCAGCTCGTCGACACGGCGCTTCGTGCGTCCGAAAACGATGGCAAGCTCCGGAGATTCCATATCGATCAAGCGGCTGAGCGCTTCGAACTTCTGGCGTTCCGGCACTTCGATATATGCTTGGTCGATCAGCGGTGCGCTGACTTGTTTCGGAATGACGGAAACATGCTCCGGATTTTTCAAAAATTGCTGGGCCAACTTCTGAATGTTCGGCGGCATCGTAGCGGAGAACAGCATCGTTTGGCGTTCTTCCGGTACCAGCTTCAGGATCGATTGGATATCCTCCATGAAGCCCATATCCAGCATTTCGTCGGCTTCGTCCAAAATGACGGTTTCGACGTCGTCCAGGCGGATCGTTTTGCGGTTAATGTGGTCAAGCAAACGGCCTGGCGTGCCGATAATAATTTGGGGCTTCTTCTTCAACGCACGGATCTGGCGTCCGATGTCTTGACCGCCGTAAATCGGCAGCGAGCCAATTCCCTTGAAACGGGTCAATTTTCCGATTTCCTCTGCGACCTGAATCGCAAGCTCCCGAGTAGGTGTCATAATGAGGGCGACGATTTTATCCGTATCTTTGGAAATTTTATTAATCAGCGGAATACCAAAGGCAGCGGTTTTGCCTGTACCCGTCTGTGCTTGGCCAATCATGTCCCGTCCGCTCATTGCGATCGGAATGGATTGTGCCTGAATCGGTGTCGCTTCCTCAAATCCAAGCTCCGTAATGGCCTGCAATACCTTTGGTTCGAGGCCTAATTCTGCGAAATTTTTCAAATTTTTCATACTCCTTCTATAAAGTGGACATACCACAATCTTGTCTGTATTCTTAAGTAGCGGTAAACATTATATAGGGTAGCCAAACTTCGATCAAATTTTTCATGGCTTCAATTCTCTATAGCGTTTATCCGGGCAAACAAAACAGCCTACAGAATTTAGTAAACGGTAATTATTCTCCTGAAACAATGCAAAATAATACTATTGTACAACCGTACTCAAGAACATCTAATACATTATATCACAAACCAAATTACAAACACCAGTCAAGCTGAAACAACTTTCAATATTCTTGCAGAAAATTACATAATGAGGTGATGAGCTTGGAGCTCAAAAATATTTGGAAGTATGTGGTTGTGGTCCTTGGTGCGGCTTTTATTGCCTGCGGGTTCAATTTATTTCTCGTTCCGCTTCATTTGCTGAGCGGGGGCGTGTCGGGCCTGTCCATGCTCGTGAATTATTTTACACCGATCAGTCTCAGCGTTCTTTATTTCGTGTTTAACATACCGATGCTTGTCGCCGGCTGGTTCCAGCTCGGCAAACGTTTCATTATTCTGAGCATTCTATCGGTCGTCGCCACGACATGGCTGATCGCGGTAGTCCCCGAAACGTCCCTCGTATCCGATACGCTGCTGGCTGCAGTATTCGGCGGCGTCCTCGTCGGGATCGGGGCAGGCATCTCTTTCCGGGCCGGCGGCTCCTCCGGCGGGTTCGATATTATCGGGTCCATCGTTACGCGTTACCGCGACTTCCCGATCGGAAATATACTGGTGGCCATGAACGGGGTCGTCATCCTCGCAGCCGGTTACTTACAGGACAATTGGAACCTGGCGCTCGCCTCCATCGTTTCCATTTTCGTCACGGGTAAGGTCGTGGACATGATCCACGTCAGCCATTTCAAGGTCACCGTGTACATCATCACGAACGAGACGGATGCCCTTCTTCAACAGCTGCTGGAGCGGCCGCGCGGCGTAACCAAGATCAAGACGCAGGGCGCTTTTTCCAATGTGGAAAAGGATATGCTGATGACCGTTACCACACGGTACGAATTGGCCGAGCTGAAGCGCATCATCAAGCAGACCGACCCCAAGGCGTTCGTCAACATTGTCGAGACCGTCGGGGTCATGGGTTCCTTCCGCAGAAGCTGATTTTTGTATGCGCTAGTGTAAAAAAAACACCAAATGTGGTATATTAATAGTGCGCGCTTCCTACAATAGTTCCATGAGATTAGGATATACCCGAATTTCCCAAAGCACCAAAACGCTTTTCCGATTCGCCTTGCGTTGGATCATCTGACTGTGAAGATTCGAAGGAGGAAAGGGTGATTTTTGTGGAAATGGAAATGGAAACGGTAAAGTTGTCCCAAATCGTCATGAAATGGTTCCCGGATATGATGTCATTCTTGAAGCAAAATGAACTGAATTCCCTCATTGTGCTGCGGGACGGACTTAGCATTCTGGAACAAGAAGATGCCATGGAGATCATCCAGTACAGCATCTGTGAACATCAGAGCTCCGCGCTGCTTCACTGATTTATAGCAAGTAGCAAGTGCTTGAATAACATGCCATTCGCGAATGGCCGCTTTCAGCGGCAGCGCGGGTGGCATTTTTATTTGGCCTGAAGCGGCCAACGGGCACGGGAACTGCAATTTTGTCAAAATGTTGGAAGTCGCTTTTCCCGCAAGTATTTAAGCATCCCGGTGGCAACCCTACGGAAGAGGGAGACCGTTTGATTCCAAGTTTATTCGTTTAAGAAAAGGAAAGGCGCCCAGATCTCAGCCGCACAGCCTTCGCCAAATGATTACAAAGCTGTTGCACCAAACAGGAGGTCGTTCCGATATAATTGACATGTAAAGCCATTCAAGGGGAGAGAGTATTATGAATATTATTTGGGCGCTGCTGCTGTTGCTCGGCAGCAGTGCCGGTCATCCGCAGCAGGACAGCAATCATCCGTTAAGCCAATTGTTTCAGGCAACCGTTCATTCCGCAATGATCGCATCCCAACAAGACGTTCCGGTCAGCGCAGACCACCCGCCCGTCAAGGTAGATCCGCAGGTCACCGCCCCCAAAGTCAAAGGGATTTACGTTACCGCATACAGCGCCGGCGGTTCACGCATGAATCAGCTGCTGAATCTCATCGACAAAACCGATTTGAACGCCATGGTGGTCGACATCAAAGACGATGCAGGATACATAACCTATAAGACGGACAATGCCACGTTGAAGCAGATGGGCAAACCGCAGCCGTTCATTCCCGACATCAACCAGCTGATGCAGCGCCTGAACAAGCATAAGGTGTACCCTATCGCCCGGGTGGTCGTATTCAAAGATACGGTCCTTGCCAAGAAGCGGCCGGATCTGTCGTTTAAAAATCCGGACGGAACTCTCTGGGAGAACGGCAAAGGCGACAGCTTCGTCAACCCGTACAGCAAGGAAGTATGGGATTACAACATCGCGATTGCCAAGGAAGCGGCCAAGCTTGGCTTTAAAGAAATTCAGTTCGATTATGTACGGTTCCCGGAAGGATTCGAGAAGCGGGCCAATACGCTGAAATACGTCAAGAACGGTAAATCCCGCGTGGATACGGTCGCAGAGTTCGTCCAGTATGCCCGCAAGCAGCTGGCCCCTCTCGGCATTCGCGTGTCGGTGGACATATTCGGCTATGCGGCGTCCGTTCCGGCGGCCGAAGGGATCGGTCAGGATTTCGGCAAAATCTCCGAAAACGTGGACGTCATCAGTCCGATGGTGTATCCGAGCCATTACACGACGGGCTGGTTCGGTGCCCAGGATCCGGACAAGGAGCCTTACAAGACGATCAAGGGCTCTATGGCCGATACGCACAAAAAGCTGGATCCGCTCAAAGACCGCAAGCCCATCATCCGACCGTGGATTCAGGATTTTACCGCAAGCTGGCTCGGCAGCGGCCATTACGAGAAGTACGGCAAGCAGCAGGTAGAGGATCAGATCCGTGCCTTAAAAGACGCCGGCGTGGACGAATACTTGCTGTGGAACGCTTCAAACCGTTATTCCCAAGGCGTGGCCTACAAATAAGAGGTACCGTCTAGATCAAACGGCATGATTATATACGCACTTCCTTATCCCGGCGGCTTTCGCCGGGTTTTATTTATTTGGAAATGCCCCTGTTCAAACCGGTGTGCCATGGTTTACAATAATAGTCTTGTCACCTTTATGTCAGAATTCAAGATATCTGTGAGGCTCATTTTATTATGAAAACAACAATGTCGCTCAAGCAAAAAACGATGCAGTTTCTCGTCATCCTGCTGCCGATTCTAGTCACGCAAATCGCACTGTCCGCGATTACGTTTTTCGATACCAACATGTCCGGCCGGGCCAGCTCGACCGATCTCGCCGGTGTAGCGATCGGCACAAGCCTGTGGATCCCGCTCCAGACCGGCCTGAGCGGTATCCTGATGGGCATGACCCCGATCGTGTCGCATCTGGTCGGCGGCGGTAGCCGCAATAAGGTAGCGTATCACGTCGTGCAGGGCCTGTATCTCGCCATATTGCTGGCCCTTGTGATCCTTGGAATCGGCTCGCTGCTGCTTCCCGTTATTTTGGACGGGATGAACCTGGAAGGGAATGTCCGGGACATCGCTTTCCGCTTTTTGAGCTACCTGTCCATCGGCATCGTCCCGATGTTCGGTTATACCGTGCTGCGAAGCTATATCGACGCCCTGGGCCAGACTCGGATTTCCATGCTGATCACGCTGATCTCGCTGCCGATTAACGTCGGCTGTAATTATCTGCTGATCTTCGGCAACTGGGGCTTTCCCCGCTTGGGAGGCGCAGGCGCGGGAATCTCATCCGCCATCACTTATTGGTGCGTGTTCCTGATCGCGATCCTGTTCATCCACCGGCTCCATCCGTTCACCGATTATGGCATTTTCCGGAGGCTGTACGGTGTATCGCTTTCTGTGTGGAAGGAGCTGCTGAAAATCGGGGTGCCGATCGGCTTCTCCATCTTTTTTGAAACCGGGGTATTCTCCGGTGTTACCCTGCTGATGAGCCGCTTCGACACGGTGACGATCGCAGCCCATCAGGCGGCGATGAATTTTGCGTCCACGCTCTATATGATTCCGCTCAGCATCAGCATGGCGCTCACCATTCTGGTTGGCTCGAAAACGGGGCGGGCCGGCTGCGGGACGCCAGACAATACAGCAGGCTCGGGATTTCCACCGCGGTGGGCCTTTCGCTGGTTACCGCCGTCGTTCTGCTCGTAGCCGGACGTTATGTCGCCGGATTTTATTCAGAGGAGAGCCATGTAATCGAACTGATTCAGCATTTTCTGATCTATGCGATTTTCTTCCAAATCTCCGATG
>NZ_PCZT01000002.1:44345-50408 GCF_002968895.1 Paenibacillus sp. AR247
AAAAGGCGCTGCAGGGTTAAAACCCGCAGCGCCTTGTCAGTGTTACCGTTATGTTTATTGCGAAAGCCGTGAAGCGAGCTCATACAGCTCCCGGTTAAATTCCTTCTTCGTGTTGACGACCTTATCGATGTCCGTCAGCACGAGCTCGCCTTTAATGATGCCGCAGGCCTTGTCGGATTCACCCGCGATCAACATACGCACCGCAAAATCGCCCAGACGGCTCGCCAGATTCCGGTCCGCCGGAGTCGGCGTACCGCCCCGCTGGATATGTCCAAGCACCGTTACCCGCGGTTCCAGAGTAGGGCAGCGGTCGGTCAGGGCTTTGGCAACCTCTTCCCCGCTTCCCACACCTTCAGCCACGAGCACGATACTGTGCCGTTTGCCATGAGCAAAGTTCTGCTTCATCCGCTCCGTAATTTCATCCATGTCATGCGGCATCTCCGGCACGAGGATCGTCTCCGCACCCGAAGCGAGGCCCGCATGCAAAGCGATATCTCCGCAGTGTCTTCCCATGACTTCCACAATGGAGGACCGCTCGTGCGAGGACATGGTGTCGCGCAGCTTGTTCACCGCATCAACGACGATGCTGACGGCGGTATCGAATCCAATGGTGTAATCTGTAAACGCGATATCGTTATCGATCGTTCCGGGCAACGCCATCGTATTGATGCCGAGCTTGCTGAGCTTATTGGCACCCTGGTATGAGCCATCGCCGCCGATGACAACAAGGCCGTCGATTCCGTGCTTGCGGAGGATTTCCGCACCCTTATGCTGGCCTTCCGGCGTCATAAATTCCTTACAGCGTGCCGATTGGAGAATGGTGCCGCCGCGCTGGATAATATCGCCCACGCTGCGCAGATCCATCGAAAAGATGTCGTCGTTCAGCAGACCGTGATACCCGCGCTGAATGCCGTAAACCTCAAGTCCGTGATACAAGCCGCTGCGTACGACGGCGCGTACGGCTGCGTTCATCCCTTGCGAATCTCCGCCACTGGTTAATATTGCGATTTTTTTGACTGCCATGTTATTTCCTCCTCTTATCACTCGTACAAATGCTTGCGGATCCACCGGCTGTTGAAGAAGAAGAATAAGCGGGTAAGCGGGCTTCCCTTCATCAAACGTTTGGATACGGAGCGAACTTCCTGCTGCTCGCTGACTTTGGGATCGGATAAATAGATTGCCAGCAGCCCCTCAATGATCATCCGATGGAACGGGGGCACCGGGATGGCTGCAACATCCTTCCGGGCCGATTCCACAATAAAGGCAATCCGGTCCAGCATGACTTCGGGGCTCTCATAGTAATTGCAAAAATTGAGGTCTCCGCCAAGCCGATCCTCTTCCTGATCAATCAGGTAATCCAGCATAATATGCAGACAGCAAACATGTGGAAAATATGACGCATGAATGGAGGCGGCGGCAGTGCTGCTCAAATGGCGGTCGCTTGCGGCCAGAAAGAGCATGAACACGCCCAAGGTCGAACCGGTTGCCGCGGCGAACTCGTTCCATTGAAGCTGGGGAGTCCGTTCACGATGAAGCTCCCACCACGCAAGCAGCGCCGGTTCTCTTAACTCCGGTTTGATGTGCTTGTAAACCTGCAGGTCGGTATACAGGCCCGCTAAATCCCGGATAAAGGGCATCGCGGCAGCGTAGCCGGGCAGCTGGCGTATGCAGCTTTGGCAGGTTGTCACCAACCCATGCAAATAACCTCCGTCATTTTGCTCCTGACGAAGTGCATAGTAATTGACAGGTTCAGCCGCCGGGTCGATCGCATCCAGCATCGACTGGTGAAGCAGGCGGAAATCTTCGGCTTCCATGGATGTGCTGCGGTCACACAGGTTATCCAGATAGTCGCTGATCGTCTGATAGGCCACGATGAGCTTGGTAAGTATAAGCCGCTCCGGCAGCGGAACGGCGGCGTAGACGCCTCCGCCCTCACAGTGAAACTGCTTCGTCTCTATACTCGCCAAGGCTTGCTTTCTCAGCTCGGGATCAGGGATGTTCCCTGCCTTCCTCCGCCATCCGTCCAGTTCTTTTCGCACTTCCGGCAATATATGCTTGTACACCCGGCTCATTAAACTGACAGGATTCCGGGGAACTTGATATCGAGTTTGCCTATTTTCATTCAAGACGGTGCCTCCACATTGTTGTCTACTTGTATCGATCCTAATGTCTTTTATTATAATATGGTCCTGGAATTTGCACAAATAAACCGTGCATGAATCCTCCCTTTTTTTACAACAATATGTGTCCAATTAAAGGAGTGTGCCGGGATCTCCTCGAAAAGGTAAGCTGAAAGATTCCACCGCAGCAGCATATGCTCATCTATAGTATAGCGGGCGGCATCGTGCTGCAGGGTGACTTTTTGCACAAAAATCACAAAAACATCGGGGTATTGATCATGAAACTAGAACAATCGACGCCAGACGTCAATTGGCAAAGGGCATTCACCTTTACCATCTATGGGACCAGCGTCCTGGTCGCCTCCTACTTCCAGCTTTACTTCAGCCACTTGGGCTTTAGCAGCTCGCAGGTCGGCTATCTGTACGCCGTCGGGCCCTTCATCTCCATCTTCTCCAACATGTTTTGGAGCATGGCCAGCGACCGCTACCGGACGACCAAAAAGATGATGCTCCTGCTGTTTGCCGGACAGCTCGGTATGGGGCTACTCCTGTCGGCCACTTCTTCCTTTTATGCGGTATTCGCGTTGATTACGGTCTTCTACTTTTTCTATTATCCGGTATTTCCGCTGTCGGATACGATGTCGATTCAAACCGCCCAGAGGCACGGGAAAAACTTTATCGTCATCCGGGTCTTCGGTTCGATCGGCTATGCCTTCTTCGCCCTGTCCATCGGCTATGTTCTTGGGCTGCTTCTGGCCATAATCATTGCTGGGGCCTGCCTCCTGCTCGCCACAAGGCTCAGGGACGGCGTCAAAACGAACGGTCAGAAGATGGAATGGAGGGGCTTGTGGAACGTGCTTCGGCAAAAAGAAGTGCTGTGGTTTTTCGCAGGCGTATTCTGTCTCGCCCTCCCCTACCGGATGAATGAAGCGTTCCTGACCCTGACGCTCAAAAGCATGGGCGCTAGCGAGGGTCTGATCGGCTGGTCCCTGCTCGCAGCAGCCCTCAGCGAAATTCCGGTCTTCTTCCTGCTCAGCCGCTTCGGAGAGCGTTTCAAGGAGCTGCCGCTCCTCGCCCTGGCCGCGCTGATGTTCGCTCTGCGCTTCTTCTTGATGTCGATCGCCGATCACCCCGGAACGGTCATCGCGGTCCAGACTTTACACAGCGTAACCTTCGGCATTTACTATGTGACGGCGGTCCGATACATCACCCGAATCATTCCGGATGAATTCCGGGCGACGGGACTTGCGCTGTTTACGATCGTGTGGTCGAGCGCAGCCGGGCTCGTCAGCGGAACGTTCGGCGGCGTGCTGTATGAGCAGACCGGGCGCACAACCTTCTATTTCATCGCCGCAGGGCTGGCTCTGGTCGCCTGCGCCGGTTTTTTGGCGAGACACCTGCTCGGAAATACCAAGGTTCCGGGCGCTTCAATGGACAGCCGCAAGATGTAAACCTTCAAAAAAAAGCCCATTTTCTAACCGCGGAGAACGGAAGAAAACGGGCTCTTCTTATTTCAGAAAAATATATGACAACAAAAAGGCACAGTCCCCACATGAGAACTGTGCGTAATAAGCAATTGTTAACCAAAACTTATAAGAAATCCGTTACCGGAGTCAATCTTATAATTTGATTACGTTAGCAGCTTGAGGGCCACGGTTGCCTTCAGTAATTTCGAATTCAACTTCTTGACCTTCGTCCAAAGTTTTGAAGCCGTCTCCTTGGATTGCGGAGAAATGTACGAATACGTCCTCGCCGCCTTCAACTTGGATAAAGCCATAGCCTTTTTCTGCGTTAAACCATTTAACTGTACCTTTCAAATGAACAACCTCCTAAAAATACCGCCATCTGTGGCGAATAAATACATTATACTTCATGAACTTTGACAATGCAATCGCTCTTTTTCGTCCGAAGCTTCTTTTTAAGGAATGGCATTTGTAAATCTCATCCAGGCTAAACCATCCCGTTATCGCAAGAAAAACTGCCGCTAATTGCGGACTGTCTTTAATGAATTATGCATGGATGACGTTTTTCTTATTTGCTTTTACACAAGCCTCTGCGGTATCATTTTACCAAAAGACCAAACGGAGAATGCGACATGATCAAAAAACATGAAATATACAAAAAAGACAAATGGAACATGATGACTGTCGAGGTCCAGGGCCGCTACATCGTCCTGCGGGAAATTTCCGATCAATGGGGTGAAGAGACCCACACCTTTATGAGCCGTCCGGCCATGATGCAGTGGGTGAACAACCGCTTTCCGAAGGAAGATTACCAGGGCAACGAGGATGAATGGCGTCAAATCATGAATGCGTTTAAAGAGGTATAATTCAGGATGGAATACGGCAGCGTCCTGGTCTTTGTTATTTTGGCCTTCTGTTTAGGCGCAGTCTTGATCATGAGGAAGGATACGATCCCGCCGAAGCTGAAGCGAGGTATGGCCATCTTCGCCCTCATCATGATCCTGGTTGCCTTTTTCCTTATTGTATACAATTTGCTTACCATGGGTTCCAGTCCTAATGGAGGATAAATAATCTTTTTCGGGTAAGGTCATACTAAGGGGTATATTTCTTCAAGACAGACCGTCAGAGGAGGCCCCCTTTCGTGAAATACTCGAAGACCCTGAAGCTTGCCGTCGCCATCAGCATGCTCTCGGTCCTATTTGTTCCTCCTGCGGCTTCTTCACACGGAGCCCGATTCATATTAACCCAACAGTCAAGGAGGATTCCGATGGAACAATTACCGAAACGTTCAGAAGTACCCGCCGAGCACAAATGGAAGATTGAGGACCTGTTCGCCAGCCAGCAAGCTTGGGACGAAACGTATGCCGAGCTTCAGCAGGAAGTGAAAAAGGCCGCCGATTTTCAAGGCAAACTGGATAATGCGGCAGCGGTGAAGGACTGCTTCGCCCTGGAGGATGAAATCTCGCTAAAGACGGAACGTTTATACGTGTACGCTCACCTGCATCACGACGAAGATACAGCCAACCCTACATACCAGGCCCTTTCGGCCAAAGCCAAAAAAATGAGCGTACAGGTGGGCGAAGCCCTCTCCTTCATCACGCCGGAAATTTTGTCGCTGCCGGACAGCAAGCTGGACGAATTTATTGCCGATCCACAGCTTGCCGAATACAAATTTACGCTGACCGAAATGAAGCGCGAGAAAGCGCATGTTCTGTCCAAAGCGGAAGAAGCGCTGCTGGCCCAGGTCGGCAACCTGTCCCAGGCACCGCAGACGATCTACGGCATGCTGAACAACGCCGATCTGAAATTTCCGAAGATCAAGGACGAGAACGGCAAGGAAGTTGAGCTGACTCACGGCAGCTACATTCAGTTCCTGGAGAACCCGAACCGCGAAGTCCGCGAGCGGGCGTTCAAAGCGGTGTACGAAACGTACGCCAAGCAAAAGAACACGATCGCGTCCACGTTGAGCGCCAACGTCAACAAGAACATGTTCTACGCCAACGTGCGCAAGTACCCTTCCGTGCTGGAAATGTCCCTCTACGGCGACAATATTCCGAAGGACGTGTATACGAACCTGATCGACACCATCCATGAAAGCCTGCCTCTGCTGCACCGCTACATGAACCTGCGCAAGAAGCTGCTGGGCGTGGATGAGCTGCATATGTACGATCTGTTTGCCCCTCTCGTCGACGAGTACAAAATGGACATTACGTATGAAGAGGCGAAAAAGACCGTATCCGAAGGCTTGAAGCCGCTCGGCAAGGACTATCTGGCTTCCCTGCAGGAAGGCTTTGACAACGGATGGATCGACGTTTATGAAAATGAGAACAAGCGCACTGGCGCATACAGCTGGGCGCCTACGGCACGCACCCTTATGTGCTGCTGAACCACAAGGAAAACCTGAACAGCATGTTCACCTTGGCGCACGAGATGGGTCATGCGCTGCATTCCTATTATTCGGACAACGCGCTGAAATACCG
>NZ_PCZT01000002.1:50508-67051 GCF_002968895.1 Paenibacillus sp. AR247
GCTGCTGATGGATTACCTGCTCAAGAAATCGACCGATCCGAAGGAAAAAATGTACCTGCTGACTTATTATGCAGACCAGTTCCGGACAACGGTATTCCGTCAAACGATGTTCGCCGAGTTCGAGAAACTTGTCCACGAAAGTGCGGAGCAGGGTGAAGCGTTGACGCCTCAGGCGCTGTCGGAGATCTACTACGACCTGAACGTGAAATACCACGGCAAGGACATGGTCGTCGACAAGGATATCGAGATGGAATGGGCTCGCATTCCCCATTTCTACACCAGCTTCTATGTGTACAAATACGCTACGGGCTTCTCCGCGGCGACCAGCTTCTCGAAACAGATTCTGGAAGAAGGCCAGCCGGCCGTCGACCGGTACCTCGGCTTCCTGAAGAGTGGAGGCAGCGACTTCTCGATCAATATTCTGAAGAAGGCCGGGGTCGACATGTCTTCGCCGCAGCCGGTCCGCGAAGCGATGAGCGTCTTCGAGAGCGTCATCGAGCAAATGGAACAGCTGACAAAATAAGTTGAACGGCCAGGCTTATGAAAATCCCTTGCCCGCGGGGGCGGGGGATTTTTCTACTGTCTGCCGGAGAGGGTGTTTTCAAAAGTGAAAATGCAGTGGTCACTCATATTCGGGCTTCTGTTTGCGCTGCTCACCGCAATTTTTGCCGTGATCAACGTCGATCCCGTGAAGGTCAACTTTATGTTTGCCGAGGTGAACATTCCGCTGATTCTGCTCATTCTCGGATGTACGCTGATCGGCGGGATCATCGTCGGATCCTACGGAATTTTCAGGCAGTACAAACTTCAGAAAACAGTCAAACATCTGTCGGCCCAACTGGCTCAGGTCCAGGCCGAAACGGGGTATACCTTCCCGGATCCTGCTGCTAACAAGGCGGGCTCTGACGAAGACGCCGGCGGCTTGAAGCCGTCGTAAATGAGGAATGCAATTCTAACGGAGGAGAACCGTGAACATGTCGATACAACCCAATGAACAATACGTTTTAACCTTTTTGAAAAAGCTGCTCGATACACCGAGCCCAACAGGATTTACGGGACACATTATGAAATTCATCGAGGAGGAAGCTGCGAGCCTGGGCATTTCGCTGACCCGGAATCATAAAGGCGGGGCGATTCTGGAGGTGCAGGGCGAGAATACTTCCCGCACGGTCGCACTGAGCGCCCACGTGGATACCCTCGGAGCGATGGTCAGAGCGGTCAAGCCTTCAGGCACGCTGCGGCTGACGTCCGTCGGCGGCTTCATGATGCACAGCATTGAGAACGAATACTGCGTCATCCATACGCGCAGCGGCAAAACCTATACCGGCACGATCCTCAGCACCCATCCGTCGGTGCATGTCTACAGCGACGCACGCGATTTCAAACGCCAGGAGGACCACATGGAAGTCCGCATCGACGAGCTGGTGGAATCCAAGGAAGACGTGCTGAAGCTGGGCATCGGGGTCGGCGACTTTGTCTCCTTCGATGCGAGAGCGACGATTACGGACAGCGGTTATATCAAGTCCCGTCATATCGATGACAAAGCCAGCGTCGCGGCGCTGTTCGGCCTGCTGGAGTCGATGAAACGGGAAAACTGGAGACCGTCCACCAATGTCAAGCTGCTGATCTCCAACTATGAAGAAGTTGGACATGGCACTGCCTATATTCCTTCGGACATCGATGAGATGATCGCCGTGGACATGGGCTGCATCGGCGACGACCTCAGCTGCAAGGAGACCGACGTCTCGATCTGTGCGAAGGATTCTTCCGGTCCGTACGACTATGAGATGACAAGCCGGCTGATCGAGCTGGCCAAAGCCGAAGGCATCCCTTACGCCGTGGACGTGTATCCACACTACGGCTCGGACGCTTCCGCCGCCCTGTCCGGCGGGAATAACATTCGCGCCGCGCTGATCGGGCCGGGCGTTCACGCTTCCCACGCAATGGAGCGCACTCATAAGCAGGCGGTGCTGAATACGGTCAAGCTGCTTGCAGCTTATATCCGCGGGTAACGCCCCAACCAACTTCATAAGCCATATGCCGGGCTCACGCCCGTCAAAGCCAAACCGGCTGTCCATCTCGGACAGCCGGTTTGTTTCTGTATGTGCTGAATCACGATATCAGCAGCGTTTATACATTGATTTCGTTCACTAATGTGAAATCTCGATTCGCTCGCCAGGCTCACGCCTGTATCAGCGTCCGCCGCCGGAAGGTACGACTGCCTGCACGGGGCCGGATTCCGCGACCGGACTATTGCCGGGTGCTGCCTGCTCGGTGGGCGCCGAAGCGTTTCCTGCTCTCTCAGCCGGGACAGCAGCAACTTGAGCATTGGCCCCTGCTTGCTTGGAGATTGGTGCCGTCTCACGAGGGGCCTGCGCCCCGGCCCGTACCGAAGCGGCGTTTTCGCTTGTGCCGGATTGCGCAGTCGCATCGCCGCCCATGGTGGAGCGGGCCGCTTTCGGCGAATAGACCGAAATGTGATCCAAGCGCTTGGTGGCATGCGGCCCGACAAATTTCAGCTCGTAATCGCCCTCTTTATAGGTAAGCACATCATCCGATCCGCTTGTCTTGACGGAGTTTGGTTTGCCTAAGGTATTTTCGATTTCCTGGAAGCTGATTTTGCTTAGATCGGTGCTCTTATCCGTACCCGATCCGAAATAACGGATGTCGTACACCACTTCGCCCTGCCCGATGCCAAAAGCGTAGCTTCCCCGGCCCGCTCCCGGCGAGTAGGAATCATAGGCGTAACGGTCGGTCGGCTGCCATGGCCGGTCTGGCTCACCCCAGGCGGCATGCACGTCCTCAATCGTTGTTTTGCCGGATACAAAGTCAGCGCCCTTTACTCTGCCCTTCTTGGCTAAAGTGGCGATATCCTTGATCTGCTGCTGGTATCCGCTTGTTGCACTGCCGGTCCCGGATGTGTCCGAGCCGCTTCCCGCAGAACCGGTGCTGTTACCGGTAGTGGAGCCTGTGCCTGTGCCATTGCCGGCATTGTCAGATCCGGATTCCGTCTGGCCGCCGGGCTCGTTCTGTCCATCCCCGTTTTGGGTCTGCCCATTCGATCCTTTCCCGTCATCCGAGGGGGTCGTGCCTGAATCCGTATTGGTGCTTCCGGCCGGCGGAGACGCCTGATCCTGTGTGGATTTTCCGTCGGTCAGGGCACATCCGCCCAAGGCGAGCACAAGCACCAAACCGATCACCGTCCAGCGGATAGAAGCCGGTTTAAATGTTTTAATCATGAGTATCCTCCTTCTCAGCTGCCTGCGTGAAGCAGATAGTCTTGCGGTCCCCGGAACATAGGCATCCATCCGGTATTGTTCCAAAAGCGTCAGAATCGTATGCCCATACTGGGCGATTTGGTTCGGATCCATCCGTCTCAATGCCAGCGCATCGGCGGACAGCTCCTGATCCTCCCGCATCCGGTAGAACCCGTACCACAGCAGCGGATTATACCAATGAAAGGCGAGGAGGATCTGCGCAACCCAATTCAGCAAAATATCCCATCTTTTCGCATGCGCCAATTCGTGCAAAAAAATATGCTTTTGCTGCGCCTCATCAAGCTCCGCAATGCCCGGCGGCATGATCATCCGCGGACGCAGCACCCCAAACAGCGTGGGCGAGGAAACGGCGGGCGATATCTTCAGCCCGATGCTTCGCCTCACGCCCATGCTGGCTTTAGCCTCTTCAAGCATTTGAACCATTCCCGGGTCTGCCGCTTGGGAATGTCTGCCGAGCAGCCGTGCGTAACGGGTATTCGCGATGGCAAGCCGGATCAGCAGGAGCGCCGCCCCGGTCAGCCAGACCGTCATCAGGATCGAACGGAGAGATAACCCGCTATCCTTTTGTTCCAGAGCTGAAGTTCCGGATTCATGGCCCCCCGTAAATTCGCCAGGGAATAAATCCGCCTCATCCCCCACCTTCACTGGTGGCTGTGCTTGGCCGGAGGAAGGGACTTCCGGCGCCTGCTGCCCAAACAAGGCGTTTCCCTGACCTGCCATGGAAAAAAGGTTCCCCATGCTAAATGAACTTTCAGGCCCGGCCGGGATGATCAATCGGAGAATTAACAGCAGCCACAAGGCGTAATGCCACTCGGGTTTCAGCCATCTGCCGAACACCCGCTTCATCAGCAAAATGAGGACCACCATCATACCGGCCAGCAGCGTCGTATGGATCATCCAGTCAAACAAATCGTTCAGCAGGAGGTTCAGGTTTCCCGGCATGCTTATCCCCTCCCATCCGGTCTGCTCGTCTCATCCAGCAGTTTGCGCAGCTCGGCGATCTCCTCCTGCGACAGCTTCTCCTCCTTGAGAAAATTCACGAGCAGCGGCTTGAAGGATCCGCTGTAAATGCGCTGTAAAAAGCTCTTCGTCTCCGCCCGCTGGCATTCTTCCTCCGAGACAAGCGGGAAGTATCGGTATGGACGGCTGTCCGGATCGAATGAAGCGGCTTCCTTCGCGACGAGACGGTTCAACAGCGTTCTGACCGTCTTCGGGCTCCAGTCCATGCGGCCGGCCAGAACGTCAATGACCTCGCCCGCCGTCAGCGGCGAGCCGGCCCACAGCACTTTCATGACCTCCCATTCGGCCTCGGAAATGACGGGAAGTTGTTTCACCGGTATATTCTCCTTTCTATTGATCACATTTGTAATCATCATATACATCCAATATTACACATGTAATCCAAGTTGTCAATCCGTTCTTTGCCCGGAAAAATGTCATTTGCTGAAAATGCACAGAAAAAGGGCGTTCCCATAAACTTTTATGGGAACGCCCTCATGTACTACCCTTCAGCTCCTTGAGCCGCTTTAATCTAAGCCTTGCTCTGCTCAATTTTCTCCGCCAGCTCGTTCAGATACGTCCAGCGGTCCATCAAATGCTCCAGCTCCTGCTCGGCTTCCTGCTGTGCCTGCAGCAGCTCCTGCAGTCTCGCCGAATCGCTGAACGCGGCTTCCATCTCTTTCTGTATGCCCTCCAGCTTCTGCTCGCAGGCTTCAATCTGCCCGTCGATCTGCTCGTATTCGCGCTGCTCTTTATAGCTGAATTTCAGCTTCTCCCGCGGCGCTTCTTTCGCCTGAGCTGAAGATTGGGCCGCCTCCTGGGAGGCGCCTGCCTTCTTCAGACCGTCCGCAGGGGAGCCGCCTGCGGCAGACGGCACATTCTTGCTCATCCATTCCGCATATTCCGTGTAAGCCCCCACATGGACGCGAATTGACCCTTCACCTTCGAAAGCCATAATCTTCTCTACGGTGCGGTCAAGAAAGAAGCGGTCATGGGATACCACGAAGACTACGCCCGGAAAATCGTCCAAATAATCTTCCAGCACGGACAGCGTTTGAATATCGAGATCGTTCGTCGGCTCGTCGAGCAGAAGGACGTTCGGGGCCGACATCAGCACCCGCAGCAAATACAGGCGGCGCTTCTCTCCGCCGGACAGCTTGGAGATCGGTGTCCACTGCATAGCCGGCGGGAACAAAAAGCGTTCGAGCATTTGGGAAGCGGTGATCTGGCTGCCGTCATCGGTCCGGATCACTTCCGCTCCTTCCTTGATGTACTCGATCACCCGCATATTGCCGTCCATCTCCTGATGCTCCTGGGTAAAGTATCCCAGCTTGACCGTCGGTCCGACCACGATTTCGCCCTCATCGGGCTCCAGTTGCCCGGCAATCAGGTTCAGCAGCGTCGATTTGCCGCTTCCGTTCGGGCCGACAATGCCGACGCGGTCGCCCGGAACGGCAATATAGCTCAGATCGCGGATCAGCGTCCGGTCACCGGCCTTTTTGGCCAAATGCTCGATCTCGAGGATTTTCCGGCCGAGCCGGGTCGATAGCGCGGCCATGTCCACATTCCCGGCACGCTGCGGCCCCTTCTGATCCTTCAGCGCCTCGAAGCGTTCGATGCGCGCTTTCTGCTTCGTCGATCTCGCTTTGGCCCCGCGCCGGATCCAGGCCAGCTCCGTCCGCAGCAGGTTCTGGCGCTTCTGTTCGGAAGCCGCCTCCCGCTCTTCCCGCTGGGCCTTCAGCTCCAGAAAGGCCGAGTAATTGGCCTCAGCCAGGCGACCGAGTCGTTGTCGATATGGTTGGTCGGCTCGTCCAGAATGAGCAGCTCGCACGGCTGGATCAAGGCGGACGCCAGCGCGACACGCTTCCGCTGGCCGCCGGACAGCGTCCCCATCAGGGCATCGAAGCTTGAAATGCCCAGCTTTGACAGGATGGTCTTGGCTTCGCTCTCAAGCTGCCACGCCTGAAGGGCGTCCATTTCCTGATTTAGCTTAAGAAGCTTCTGCTGCAGCGATTCGTCCGAAGGATTCAGCTCGACCCGTTCCATCGTCTCCGTGTAGTCACGGACGATCCTCATCTGCGGGTCCTGGCCCTGGAACACCTGCTGAAGCACCGTCATGCCCGGGTCAAAATCGGGATTTTGCGCCAGATAGCGAACCCGAACGCTGTTGCCGATGGAAATCTGGCCTTCGTCCGGAGGCTCAAGTCCGGCGATGACCCGCAAAAAGGTGGATTTGCCGGTGCCGTTGACGCCGATGATCCCGATTTTATCCTGATCCGCCATCCCGAAGGACGCGTCCTCAAACAATACCTTCTCTCCGTAGCTTTTGGAGATATGTTCAACTGTCATTATGTTCATAGCTATTTCCCCTACTCATCCAGCGATTTTCTGCTTCCTTATATATTAACACAAAAACCGCCCAAAGGCTGGGCGGCATGTATGCTGTGCTTCTGTCAGATGTTGAGAGCGGGTTGTCCAGGATGAACTGCGCTTACCCCAGACGCGGGGTAAACGAGAGCGGGGCTGCCTTAAACATGTAGTGTGCTTTGCGCTCCGGATGGATCATGGGAAAAGCAGCAGCGCGGCCGCGAGGGCCGCTCCCCCTCCGATGAAGGAGGAGACGATATTGACGGCGTCGTTGTTCATGAACCGCCATCCGCCCATACGGCGGGTCGGGCTTCCGCAGTGCGTCATGACCTCGACCTCTTTGCCGCAGACCGGGCACTGGTACATAATCTGCACGGATGCGCCGAGGATGGAATCGGCGAAAGCACCGGCCAATCCGCCGACAATCCCCAGCACCAGGGCCAGGGCCAGCGAATCGGAGCCCGTCCCCGATAGCTGTTCAAACAGCCAGGCGAAGAGGCCGATCAGCGCTCCTCCTCCCGCGGCGGCGGTGCTGCCGAGCAGCGACACCCCTCCCGACGTACCGGGAGGGAGCACGCGCCCGTTCAGGACCGAACGGGGCGGCTTGCGGCTGAGGCTGCCGAGCTCCGTAGCCCAGGTATCGGCCGTTACGGCCGCCATGACGCCGATGAAGGCGAACACCCAGCCCTCATGCGGCCAGAAGGCATTCAGCACGCACAGCAGCATGCCGGCGCCCCCGTTGGCCAGCACTTGTCCGGCGTCCCGGTTGCCCGTTTTGGCGTATGATTTTTCCAGCTCAGCCTTCCGGCTTGCCTTCACCTTCGACAGCGCCGAGGAGCTGATAAAAAAGACGAGCAGGGTGCCGAACCACAGCAGATTCCCCGCTCCGAAATAAATCGTTCCCATAACGAAGGCGCAGATCGCTCCCGATATGGTGAGCGACCGCTTCCAGTACGCAGCCCCGGCAACAACGAGCGCGCACAGCGCACCGATGATCCACATCATGGCGGTTTAGCCGATGCGGCAGCTTCCAAGCTGCTCTTCGCCCCAGCCAAGAGCGAACGTATCGCCTTCGGATGCCGGGCCGACGCCAGCCGGCGTACCGGTAAAAATCACGTCGCCTTCGCCCAGTCCGTAACGCGCGCCGATATAATCCACGATTTCCTGGAGGGAGAAAATCATATCCCGCGCATTGCCGCGCTGCACTTCCTCATTATTTTTCAAGACGGTAAAATCCTTCTCCGTCACGCTGCCGGTTCCCGGAAAAGGAATGAAGCCCGTAATGGGAGCGGAATTTTTAAACCCTTTGGCCGCTGTCCACGGGTGGCCCTTCTTCTTGATGACCGACTGCACGTCCCTCAGCGTAAAATCGATGCCAAGCGCCATTTGGTCCACCAGATCATCCACCACGGCTCCAGGCTCATAATCACGCGCGATGCGGATGACGATTTCGCCTTCGTAATGAACCTCCCCCTGATCCTTCGGGAGGGCGAGCACGGCGTCTTCAAGCGGAACGACCGCATGGGACGGCTTCATAAAGATCATCGGCTCGGTCGGAACCTCGTTGCCGAGCTCGGCGGCATGCAGTTTGTAATTTCGGCCAACACAGTAAACGTTACGAATCATCTCGATCATCCTTTGCTAAGATGGATTGGGTGTTGCATCGAGCAAGGCGACAATGGTTGCGGAGTTCGAGCATTGCCGTTTCCGGTGGGATTCAGCCGGGAAAGGTTTTCCGCCAAACGTCCGGCCGGTTGGTACAGATCAATATTTCGGGCGACATTGCTGCGATCCTTTTCATGCCTCTGGCGTCATCGATCGTCCAGGCCATGACCGTAATGCCTTCGGAGATCAGCAGCGACGCGAGGCCCGTATCGAGATTAGGGTGACCGATCGACAGGAACGAGCACTGCAGCGCCTTGAGGCGCGATGGCAGATCCTTGGGCCTGCCGTCGAGGATCAAGCCCGTCTTGAACGCCGGGTTGATCTCCTTGACCCGCCGCAGCGCACCGGTATCAAACGAAGTGATCACCACGTCCTGCTCCATATGATAGCGCGATACGCGTTCGAGCACCGCCTGCTCCAGTCCCGGATACATATTGCCGGATGTTTTCAGCTCGATGTTCAAACGGACCCTGCCGCAGCTTAGGCGCAGCACTTCGTCCAGCGAGGGAATGCGTTCTCCTTGAAAATCGCGCCCTTTCCAGCTCCCAGCGTCCAGCCGCTGCAGCTGCTGCCACGTATGGGCCTTGACCTTGCCGCTGCCGTTGGTCGTCCGGTCCAGGCTGAAATCGTGAATGACGACGGGAATGCCGTCGGCGGTGAGCTGCGTGTCGATTTCCATCCACTGGACGTAAGGCTCCGCCATCGCCATCTGAAAAGCCGCCATCGTGTTTTCCGGCGCCTTGCCGGAAAATCCCCGATGGGCCACACACAGGTTGTTCATTCCCTCTCCCCCGCTCTCCTAAGTTATGGTCAACGTGCCGAGCCGGCCGTTACGGTCCCGTCGCCGGATACCCGAACACCCCCGATGGACAGCTGCTGCATTTCCTGCAGCAGCTTCTTTCCTTCTTCGGCGTTCATCGGAACCGGCTGTCCCCAGCTCCGTCTTGTACGGGATCAGCTTCATGCCGCATCCGCCCTTCGGACCGCATGACGCCTCGAATACCGCGGTCTTCCAGGTCGCCGGAACGGTTGATTTGGTGAAAATGAAGTTGCCTGTGCTGTAAGCAATCCATTTACCCTTGTACTGCTCCAGCCCCTGCAGCACATGCGGATGCGCTCCGATGATCAAATCGGCTCCCGCATCAATAAAGGCGTGGGCCAGCGCCTTCTGGTTGGCATCCGGCGTGCTCTGCCGCTCGATACCCCAGTGCGCCATGACGATGACCAGATCGGCGTTGTTGCGGGCTTCGGCAATGGATTTCAGCACCTCGGGAGCCTGCCCGTAAGCACTGGCCACACCGGGTTTATTGGTACCCGCGGCCCAGCTTGATTCCGGGTACACGCGGCTGGCACCGACCAGCGCCACCTTCATGCCTTTGATAGAGAAATATTCCGGTGCGTACGCACGAGCTGCGTTCTTCCCTGCACCGACATACTTAATGCCGCTGGCACCCAGGTGAGTGATCGTATCCAGCAGCCCTTCCTCCCCCTGGTCGAGGATGTGGTTGTTGGCGAGCGTGACGGCGTCCATGCCTGCAGCTCGCAGCGCATCGAGCGCCTTAGGGGATGATTTAAACACAAACGTTTTGTTTTTGGCCTCGACGCCGCGGGTGGTGACCGGTGTCTCCAGATTTCCCAGCGTCAGGTCGTCCTTCTTGAACAGATCCCCCAAATATGTAAAGGGGTATGAATAGCCCTTGCTTTCAAGCAGCGTTTCCACTTTGCCCGAAAAAATCATGTCGCCCACAAAATGAATGCGAATCGTTTGGCCGGATGGCGCATCCGAGGTCCCCCCGGAAGCTGTTTTCTCCGGGATTTGATCCTGCTGCGGCTTGGCTTTGCCGGAATCGGGATCCTTTCCCGTCTCCTGCTTTCCTTCTTGCGCGGCCTGCTCCTTCCCGCCTCCAGCAGGCTGGTCCTGCTGCACGCCCACAGTCTTGCCCACAGTCTTCTGATCCGGCGGAGTTCCCGCTTGATCCGGTGGAGGCGGGTCCGCAGCTTCCTCAGCCGCTTGTTCCGAAGATGTCTCCTGATCGGAATCTCCCGCCACTTCTCCGCTTCCCGGCACCGTTCCTTTCGGGTCAACAGGCGGCTGCTCTGCGGTCTGCTGTACAGGCTTGTGGGACTCCTGCGCAGAGCCGCCCGTATGTGCCTTTTGCGTCAACAAATAATATCCAATAAGTAGTGCAATGACGGCAAGCAGGCAGAGATTCACGTATCCCCACTTCCGCCCCTGCCTTTTTCGCCTGGCTTTTTTTCCAGCCTGGTGTTTCTGTGATCTTGGCGGGTACATGATTCACCCCTCATTACGATTTTTTCTAAAATACTGCGGCCCTCCCCTGAAAGCCCACTCCATTATATCAGGTTCCCGGGAACAAATAGAACCCCCGGTCCGTGACACGGGGGTTCATCAACATATATAGAGATGCAGTCGTATTCGAGAGTTTTACTCCGCCTGGGCCATTTCCCACTGTCCGATCACCGCGTCGGACAGCGTCTGCATATAGAGCGGATCGCTGTTCAGAGAATCGATGCGCATCAGACGCAGATCCAGCTCCTTCGCTACCTGCTGGGCTTCGATGTCCAGATCGTACAGCACTTCGAGATGGTCGGACACGAAACCAATCGGAGCGACCAGCACGTCCTCGACTTCCTCCTTGCTCAAGTTGCGGAGTGTGTCCAGAATGTCCGGTCCGAGCCATGGCTCGGCGGTACGGCCCGCACTCTGCCAGGCAAACTGCCAGGAAGTGATATCGGCCTTTTCCGCCACCGCGCGGGATGTTTCCAGAAGCTGCTCCGGATACGGATCACCCAGCTCCAAAATTTTCTCAGGCAGGCTGTGTGCACTGAAAAGGACGCGCACTTTGCTGCGGTCCGCACCGGCTTCCTCGAACAAAGCCAGCTTTTCGTTCACACGGCGGGTAAAAGCCTCGATCAGCTGCGGATGCATATGGTAGCTCTGCACAAAGGTCATCTCAACCCCGACCTCATCAGCTTTCGCTTTGGCCCGCTTCATATAGCTTCCGACGCTCATAGTCGAGTAGTGCGGCGCCAGTACGATCCCGACCGCTTTGCTGATGCCGTCTTTGGCCATCGCCTCCACGCCGTCCTCAATGAACGGGGAAGCATGCTTCAAGCCTTGATAGCAGACGAATTCCACCTCGGGGTGACGGCTGTCCCGGTTCAGGGTCTCCTGCAGGCTCGCCACCTGCCGGTTCGTGTTCTCACGAAGCGGGAATACGCCGCCCACGATCGCCTCATAACGGTCGGCCAGCTCTTTGAGCTGCTCCGGCGAAGGGGCATGCCCTCTGCGGATATGCGTGTAATACGCCTCAATGCCTTCCATGCTCTCTGGTGTGCCATAGGACATCACCAGTACGCCTACTTTATTTTTCACGAAACGCTCACCTCTTCTTTATATATCGGTTCTTCCATGAAGAAACGGTCTCCTAGCGGAGAAGGGTTGCCGAATATTCATGAATATATTCCGTCAATTCCTTCAGCTTATCCAGCGAAGCTTCGGGGAACAAGCCGTGGCCCAGGTTGAAAATATACCCCGGCTCCTGAACGCCTTGATCGATAATCTCTTTGGCGTACCGCTTGATGACGTCCATCGGCGCAGTCAGCACATAAGGGTCCAGGTTGCCCTGAACAGCGAATTTCCCGCCGGTCCGCTTTCGTCCCTCGGCAATCGATACTCTCCAGTCGAGCCCGATCACGTTCGCCTGCAAGTCCTTCAGCGTCGGCAGCAGCTCGCCTGAGCTGACGCCAGGGAAATAGATTTTCGGTACATGTAAATCTGAAAGTTCGGCAAAGATACGGGTAATGGTAGGTAGTACGAATTTCTCGAAATCCTGCGGTGCCAGCGCCCCCACCCAGCTGTCAAACAGCTGGAACGCCTTGCCGCCGTTCTTGATATGTGCTCGCACATAGGTTATGACCATGTCGCCCAGTTTGTTCATCAGCTGATGCCAAACCTCGGGCTGGCTGTACATCATCGTCTTGGTGAGAATATAGCTTTTCGAAGGACGCCCTTCGATCAGATAGCTGGCAATCGTAAACGGAGCTCCGGCAAATGTAATCAGCGGAACGTCCAGCTCTTTGTCCAGGATGCGGATTGTCTCCATGATGTGGCTGAGATCCTTGTCTATGTCGATCGGACGCAGGCGCTCCACATCGGCCGCGGTCCGGATCGGATTGTCGATCACAGGCCCGACATTTTTCACGATATCAAAATCGACTCCCAGGGATGCGACCGGATTCATGATATCCGAATACAGAATGGCCGCATCCACGCCAAGTTTGCGCACGGGCATCATCGTTATTTCGGCAGCGAGCTCGGGCTGGCGGC
This sequence comes from Paenibacillus sp. AR247, assembly GCF_002968895.1. Lineage (NCBI taxonomy): Bacteria > Bacillati > Bacillota > Bacilli > Caryophanales > Paenibacillaceae > Paenibacillus > Paenibacillus sp. AR247. The sequence goes on from NZ_PCZT01000002.1 coordinate 63,169, forward strand.
AAATTTCCAGGAGCGAATATTTCTCTTTGATCTTGCGGTATTCCGGATCATAGCGACCCGCCTGTCTCATATACCAAACAGGAACATGGCTGACTTCCTGCTTGTAGCTGGCGCGGATCAACGTATCGTTATAGGTCACGAACAGGCCTCCATATCTATAAAATTCTCTGCTTTCTATTATGCCCTTTTTAAAAGTAAGTAACAACCGCCGCACCCTGACATCTGATGACAATCGTATGACATCTTTAACATAAGACATTCAGGAAATGTGCTATACTGGTAAAACTGTGTTTTTTCAATCATTCATTTCAGTCAGCTTAGAAAGGAAGTGAAAGCACATTGAAACCGTGGAAGGTCAACCTCATTGTGCTTTGGTTCGGCCAATTTCTGGTCAACTCCGGGATGACGATGATCACGCCGTTCCTGTCCCTGTATCTGGCTAAAGATCTGGGGGTACAGGGCGAGCATGAAATCGGCCTCTGGGCGGGCTTTATTTTTGCGGCCAACTTCATGACCTCATTTATTTTTCAGCCATTATGGGGCAAGCTGTCGGACCGGTACGGCCGGAAAATCATGCTGCTGCGCTCCGGCTTCGGAATGGCCATCGTCATCGTGCTGATGGGCTTTGCCCGGAATCCGTGGGAGCTGCTGCTGCTGCGCCTGCTGAACGGCACGATCTCCGGCTTCAACCCGGCATCCATCTCGCTCGTGTCGAGCACGACCCCGAAGGAACGGATGGGCTTTGCAATGGGGATCATGCAGTCAGGCTCGGTGGCCGGAACGATTCTCGGACCGCTGATCGGCGGCGGCTTGGCCGACCTGATCGGCTTCCGCCCGATCTTTTACATTATCGGCATGCTCATCTTCGCCGCTTCCCTGCTGGCGCTGTTCCTGGTCAAGGAAAACTTCAACCGGGAAAAAGCCGCCCATGCGCCGCAGGTGTCGGTGCTTGAAGGCTTCAAGGAGCTGGCCCGTATCCCGCAGCTTCCAGCGCTGTTCGCGGTAACGTTTCTGCTGCAGTTTGCGATGATGAGCCCCATGTCGCTCCTGCCGCTGTACGTGGAGAAGCTGCACCGCTCCTCGGTTGACATCGCCTTCTGGGCAGGTGTGGTCAGCGCCGTGACGGGATTGTCGAATATGATCACCTCCCCGATCCTCGGGCGCTTCAGCGACAAGGTCGGCGCCCACCGCATTCTGACCTACGCCCTGATCGGCGCAGGACTGTGCCTGATCCCGCAGGCGTTCGTGCAGAGTGTATGGCAGCTGATCGTCGTCCGCTTCCTGATGGGCATCTTTATGGGCGGCCTGCTGCCAAGCGTCAATGCCCTCATCCGCTCCTACACGCCTGGAGGCATGGAAAGCCGGGCATTCGGCTTCAACACAAGCACGCTCGCACTCGGCAATATGCTGGGCGCGCTCGTCGGCGGATTCCTGTCGGGATTTATCGGCATCGAAGGACTGTTCATCATTTCCGGCAGCCTGCTGCTGCTGAATATGGTTTGGGTGCGGCTGAAGCTGTACAAGCGCAGCAACACGCCGCAGTACCGCTAAACAGCCGCCGTTGGCGGGAAAAAGACGGCCGGAGAGTCACACAAGTGACTCTCCGGCCGTCTTTTTTTCATGCCGTATGACCGCAAGGAACAAGCCCCCATCGAAAAACGTTTTGAAGGCCTAATCCGGAAAGTAACCTCCCATGATAAATGACAAACTCCTTCTTATATATTTCCTTTCCCCATAACTATAGTCCAAATTTTAATATGTAATATAATCTAACATTAAATAACTTCCACAGGACTATTCCTACTCCATTTCACAACGTAGATCAAACTCGATTATTTTATGAAATGTATCAAATCACCAACAAAAACGGTTAATATCTACCATTTTCTTCGAAAACAAACGCTTACACGACGATCTATTTATTTGTCATATAACCTAACATCATATATGATCATCTTAGATTTTATTACATAACCATTACATACACATGAGGAGCTGATCGATTAATGGAGAAAAGAAAATTCGGCAAGTGGTCCCTGATTCATGCATCTGCGCTGACGGCACTGTCCCTCTTCGCCGCACCGGCAAGCAGCGTATTCGCCGACGCGGCAGCAGCCAATGGAGTGACAGCAGCAGTTACCACCCCTGCAGCAGCAACCGCACCTGCAACCACAACGACAACCGGCACAACCGCCCCGGTTCGCAACACGGCCATCCCGCCGGTCACCGATGCCGACAAGGCCTCCAAGCTGCCTAACGTGCTGGTGATCGCCACAGGCGGCACCATCGCCGGGCAGTCCGTCGACCAGACCAGCTTCCAAAATTACAAGGCGGGCAGCATTCCTATCGCGCAAATGGTGAGCGAGCTCCCGGACAAGCAAAAAATCGCCGACGTCGAAACGCTCCAATTCGGCAACTCGGGCTCCTCCGCCTATTCGATGGCCGATCTGTACGACCTGTCCAAGGCCGTGGACGAAGCGCTCAAATCCTACGACGGCGTCGTCGTCACTTCCGGCACCGACACGATGGAGGAAATCGCCTACTTCCTGGATCTGACCGTTCAAAGCGATAAGCCGGTCGTCATTACGGGATCCATGCGGCCGTGGACGGTCGTCGGCTCCGACGCCAAAGCGAACCTCTATAACGCCATCAAGCTGTCGGCAAGCGGCCGGACCGCCTCGTTCGGCACCGTCCTCATGCTGAATGACACGATCAATCTCGCCCGCGGGGTCACGAAAACGAACGATTACCGCGTCGACACTTTCGAGACGCCGATGCTCGGGGCCGTCGGATATATCGATGAAACGACGATCCGCATCTACCGGGCTCCGGAGCGGGCCCTGCTTGGGCCGGGCAAAGGCAAGCCGGTCTTCGACCTCGCCAAAATCAAAAAGTCCGATCTGGCGAAAACCGAAATCGCCTATTCCTATCAAGACGCGGGCGGTGAAGCCATCGAAGGGTTTACCGCTGCAGGAGCCAAAGGCATCGTTACCGCAGGCACCGGAGCCGGAGGCATTTCATCCGCAATGAGCAAGGCGCGCAGCAAAGCGGTCGATCAGGGTGTGGTCTTCGTCACCACGACCCGGACCGGTTCCGGCAGCGTCTACGGCGGCGGAAAGGGCATCATTTCTGGGGACAACTTGAGTCCGCAGCAGGCCCGCATCCTGCTGATGCTCTGCCTGTCCTTCAGCAGCGACTTTGAAACGGTCAAGTCGTGGTTCACGACCTATGGGGTCACGGAAATCGAATAAGCTGTAATTCAGGAAATCATTGCACTCATCATCTTTATTTCATTCCAAAAAAGCCCGATCCTGGACTGCATCCGGATCGGGCTTTCGTTTGCTGTTTACTTAACCATGGCCACCGCCAGCCCGTCATAAGCAGGAAGAATGGTTCCGATCAAACGGTCGTCGGTCGCCATCGCTTCGTTGAAGCGGCGGATCGCCTGCACCGAAGGGCCGTTTTTGTCGGGGTTGAGGGTCCGACCCCGCAGAAAGGTGTTGTCGCCCGCAATCAGCGCGCCCGGATTGGCCAGTTCGATCGCGTACTCCAGGTAATTCGGATAGTTCTCCTTATCCGCATCGATAAAGAAGAAGTCGAACCTCTGCCCCTCCGCCTTCAGCTGTGCCAAGCTGTCCAGCGCCGGTCCGACCCGGTATTCCACCTGGCCGCCGAACCCGGCTTCGGTCACATTGGCCCGCGCAACGTCCGCGAATTCCTGCTTCAGCTCGAGCGACGTAAGCGTTCCTTCCGGTGCAAGCCCCCTGGCGAGACAAATGCCGCTGTATCCGCCCAGCGCCCCGATCTCCAGGACACGGCCCGCCCCCGTCGCCTTGACCAGCAGCGTCAGCAACCGTCCGTAGCCCGGCGCGATGGCGATTTC
>NZ_PCZT01000002.1:67151-80009 GCF_002968895.1 Paenibacillus sp. AR247
ACAAATGTTTGTGATTGACTTTACATTATCCTATAATGTGAGGATGAACAAAGATCCGCACCCGAACGCTGCTGCAGGATCTACCATCATTGTATGAATTTTTACGGTAGTCTACAAGAATAATGGAGTTGAACACGCACCATGCCAGAGCTGCAGTTGATTGCAACCGCCCCGATGGGCCTTGAAGCCATCGTCGCGCGCGAGTTGAAGGAATTAGGTTATAACGACGTTCAAGTCGAGAACGGAAGGGTCAATTTCACCGGAGATTACAAAGATATTTGCCGCTGCAACTTGTGGCTCCGGACGTCCGACCGCATCCTCGTCAAAATGGGGGAATTCCCCGCCAAGACGTTTGACGAATTGTTTGAAGGGACCAAGGAGCTGCCCTGGCAGGACTGGATTCCGGCGAACGGGGAGTTCCCCGTGGAAGGCCGCTCCCACCACTCCCAGCTCAGCAGCGTGCCCGCCTGTCAGGGCATCGTCAAGAAAGCGATCGTTGAAAAGTTGAAGCAGAGCTATCATACCGATTGGTTCCAGGAGAACGGTCCGCGTTATGTCATCGAAGTCAATCTGCTCAAGGACGTGGCGCTGCTGACGCTGGATACGACCGGTCCGGCCCTGCACAAGCGGGGATACCGCAAGCTGGTTACCGAAGCCCCGCTGAAGGAGACAATGGCCGCCGCTTTGCTGCAGATAAGCCGCTGGAATCCGTCGCGGCCGCTGTATGATCCCTGCTGCGGCTCCGGCACGATCCTGATCGAAGCGGCCCTCCTCGGCTGGAACATTGCGCCGGGTCTGCGCCGTTCCTTCCCTTCGGAGCACTGGCCGGCCATTCCCGAGGAGCTGTGGAGCGAGGCGCGCGAGGAAGCGTTCGATGCGGTGCAGGACGATGAGCCGCTCCAGCTGACCGGCAGCGATATCGATCCGAAGGCGATCGAAGTCGCCAAAGCAGCCGCCAAGAGCGCAGGCCTCGCAGGCGAGATCGATTTTCAGGTGCTCCCTGCCTCCAAAGCCCATCCGCAAGGGGAATACGGCTGCCTGATTACCAATCCGCCGTACGGGGAGCGGCTCAGCGAGAAGACCGAAGTCGAGAAACTTGTCCGCACGCTGGGGAATACGGCCAATCAGCTGCCGACGTGGTCCTTCTTTGCCTTAAGCCCGACCAAACAGTTCGAGCATTACTTCGGCCGGAAGGCCGACAAGCGGCGGAAGCTGTTCAACGGCCGCATCGAATGCCAATATTATCAATTCCTGGGGCCTCTTCCGCCCCGCCGTTCGTAACAAACGCTGCCGCTTTGTCAGGAGCTGTCCACTTGGACAGCTCCTATATGGTTTTGTGGTATATCTTATCATGATCTATTTACAACGCTATAGCAGGAGGTTGTCCAATTTGAACTACTCATACAGCATGTCCAGTCACGCTTCAAATGGCGGCTTCGGGCGGTTCATCCGCTCCCGTTACTTCACATACTGCCTATTTTTGCTGTTCATGATATATAAGCTGCTTCTTTTCCATTTTAAACTTCATATCAGCAAAATTGATTTCAACCCGCTGGACTTTTTCATCGGCCTCGGATCCCTGATCCTCGTATCGTTCTGGACCTTATGGCTTCCCCGGCGCGGGCAGCGGATCGCGCTTATCGTCGTTAACCTATTGCTTACGGCGCTGATGTACACGGACTTGGTGTACTACCGATATTTTCAGGATCTGGTCACCTTTACGGTGATGATGCAGGCAAGTCAGGTGGACTCCCTCGGGGACAGCATCATGACACTGCTTCATTGGAGCGATCTATGGTTTGCCGCGGATTGGCTGCTGCTGGCCGTCATCGCGTTATGGAAGCCGTCAGGATGGCGAAGTCCGGCAAGGGGGGCACTGAATTTTACGGTCGGCAAATCACCCACCCGGAGGACCGGATTCGCTCGCCGCTTCTCATCGGGGATCGCCGCCCTGGTGATCGGCTGCGTCGTAACGTTTGCGCCGCTCAAGTTCTACATCGATTACTACGCTGTCGGCCTTTTTACCGGAAATTGGTGGAACCTTTCGCTTTATAACGTAACCGGGCTGCTCGGTTTTCATGTATACGACGCATACCGCTTCGGTAAAGAGCATTTGGGTCCAAAGCCCGTGCTCGCTTCGGGCGAAGTCGACAAGGTGCAGGAATGGTTTGATCATAAAGATACAACGCGTTCGGAGAACGACGCCATGTTCGGCAAGTACAAGGGCAGCAACGTCATGGTCATCCAGACCGAGGCATTCATGAATTTCATGATCAGCAAGCAGATCGGCGGACAGGAAATCACGCCGAACTTCAACCGGCTCATGAAGGAAAGCATGTACTTCAGCCATTATTATCATCAAACCGGCCAGGGCAGAACCTCCGATGCGGATTTCTCGTCCCAGACTTCCCTGCATCCGGTTCCGTACGGCTCAGTTTTCATCCGCTACGCTGACCATCAGTTCAACTCGCTCCCGGCGATCCTGAAGGAGTACGGCTACACGCCAAATGCGTTCCATGCTTATGACGGCAGCTTCTGGAACCGGAATGCGATGTACGAAACCTTGGGCTACGACCGGTTTTTCAGCAAAAAGGATTACGATATCGACGAGCCTCTCGGCTGGTCGCTTGGGGACAAGTCCTTTTTCAAGCAGTCCATGGATCAAATTGAGCAGCTTCCGCAGCCGTTCTACTCGTTTCTGATCACGCTCTCCTCCCACCATCCGTTCTCGCTGCCGGACGACGTGCAGGAGCTGAATGTCGGCGAGTTCGACGGAACCGTCTTTGGAGATTACCTGCAGGCGATCCACTATGTGGACGCAGCGCTCGGTCAGTTAGTGGAACGGCTGAAGCAGGACGGCCTTTGGGATCATACCATCCTGTATATCTACGGGGATCACGACAATTCGGTGAAGGACAAAGACGTCTATGAGAAGTTTCTGGGCAAAAGGCTGACCGATTTGGACATGGAGCAGATCATGAACGAGGTGCCGCTCCTCGTTCATCTGCCGGACGGGGAGGGCGCAGGGGTGTATGACAAACCTGCCGGACAGCTGGACATGGCGCCATCACTCCTGCACCTGCTGGGCATTTCCGCCAAGTCCCAGTACATGATGGGAAATGACCTGTTTGACGGCCAAGACCGGTTCGTGGTCCTGCGCAGCGGAGCTTATACAGACGGCAAACGCTTCTACATTCCCTCCCAAAGCGGCATGTTCGAGGATGGCAGCTGCTATAGTCTGGAGACCGGCAAAACGGTTGATGTCAGCACTTGCCGTGCCGGCTATGACCGGGCGAAAAAGGAGCTGTATACCTCCGATGAAACCTTGCAGTATGACCTGATCCCTAAGCTCAATCAAAATGAAAAACCCGGAACTCCTTAGTGAGTCCGGGTTTTTGCTGCTTATATCGAAGATTATGCTAGAACAGAAGCTTGTCCGGATCGCTGCCGACGCGGCGGTTCTGATTGAGGCTGTCGATCTTCTTGATTTCGTCGGACGACAGCTCGAAATCAAAGATGTCCGCATTCTCGCGTATCCGGGAAGGTGTAACCGACTTCGGAATCGTGACGATCTTGTTCTGGATGTTCCAGCGCAGGATAACCTGGGCCGGCGTTTTGCCGTATTTTTGGGCGATGCCCGCCAGCGTCGAATCGTCGGTAAGTTTGCCCTGCATGAGCGGGCTCCACGCTTCGAGCTGGATTCCCTGTGCGCCGCAGAAATCCTGCAGATCCTGCTGGATCAGCCGCGGGTGCAGCTCCACCTGGTTCACGGCAGGAACCGTCCTGCTGTCCTGCATCAGATCCTTTAGATGGTGAACGTGGAAGTTGCTGACGCCGATGGCCCGGATTTGTCCTTCCTCATACAGGCGCTCCATCGCTTTCCACGTATCTTTGAATTTGTCTTTGCCAGGCCAATGAATCAGGTACAAATCGATGACCTCGAGGCCAAGCCGCTTCTGGCTGCCTTCGAAGGCCCGGAGTGTAGAATCATAACCCTGGTCGTCGTTCCACACTTTGGTCGTGACGAAAAGCTCGCCTCTCGGAATGCCGCTCTCGGCAATCGCGCGGCCTACTTCTTCCTCGTTGCCATAAACTTTTGCGGTGTCGATGCTCCGGTAGCCGATCTCCAGCGCCAGCTTTACCGCCTTATACACATCGTCCCCTTGGGCTTTGTAAGTGCCCAGTCCAAGCCATGGCATCGTAACTCCGTTATTCAGGATGGTGCAATCGGTAATGTGCTTCATACTCTCACAACCTTCCTTATGAAATAATGGGGAGACTAAAGAAGACAATCCTCATTATAGCATAATCAGGGGCGGGCCCCAAAAAAGCCCTTTCAATAGGGTCGGCACTCCCGCTGTATGGATTTGACCCGAATCCCGAATGATGACATGCAAAAAACCCGCAAAGCGCAGTGCGCTTCACGGGTTCAGACAGGAACCTACGAATTCGATTTCCCTTCATCGGACGTCAGTGACGCCAAACGGCTCTTCTCCTCGGCCAGCATTTCTTCAGCCAATTCGACCGCTTGACGGTTCTCCGCCAGGCCAGCTTGACGTACGGCTTGTTCCGTATGAGCCAGACGGTTGTGCGCCTGCTCGATCATTTGCCCGGTCGGATGGGACAGAGCCGAGGAAACCGCGTTGTGGAGCTTCTCCACCGCGTTTTGAGCCTGGGATACCGAATTTTGTGATTGCAGACTGGAATCGTAACGTGTTGTCATAAACAGTTGCTCTCCCTTCACTACAAAGTTCCTACCCGTCCTTAGAATGGTATGGAAGGAGCGGAACTATGCAGCAATCCGGGAATCCACCATTTTCCACCAGATCCCTGCACGCAGGTTCGAAATAGAGCGCCTTAGTGATCGCCGTGATTGCCTTGGGCTGGATTGGTGATCACAAAGCCTTCTTGCGGAAAATACAAATAGTCGATTTTGACGCCGTCAAGAAGCGGCTCATTCTTGTCCAGAAGCACATCGATTTCCTTATCGGTGCTGACGATTTCATCCGAATCCTTGGGCTTGTCCATATCCAGGCCGTAGTGCGCATGGTCGCCATGGGCGTGAGTCACGAGCACGCGAAGCTTCAGATCGCGGTTTTCTTCCTTCTCGAGTTCTTTTTTAAGCACCTTGGCCGCATTGCGGGTAATTTTGCATTTCATCGGCTACATCTCCTATAGGTAAGGTCAGTTTTACATACGGTATAGATTGAACTCAAGTTCCGAATTGAACCCCTGTTGTAACAGCTTATCCAAGCTCTTCAACATAAATTTCTTGAGTTCATTCTATTTGTAACTATTGATTGTACAGTATCGGATATAGGATGGCAAGAAGCCTCAGCGCACCGGACCCTTGGGCGGATGAATCGTACCGTTGTCCAGCAGACCAGGGTATTTTTTATCCATCCGGGAGACAAACCATCCCGTCATCAGCATCGTGACTCCTATATCGTCAATCGGGATAAACGGCATAACGTCGGGCAGCACCCAATACAGCACCACCGGAACGAGAAACAGCAGCTTGTCCGTAATGGCCACTTGAGGTGACATCAGGTAGCGCCAAATCCGGGAGAACATGTGGGACCAGCGCCGCAGCGACAGCAGTCTTCTCCATTTCATACCTTTCCCTCCTCTTCATGTATATGTGTAGTACGGATCCATCCGGACCCGGACGAGCTCTTGCGCGAAAAAAGGAAACGATCGCCGGTCTCTACTTAAACCTAACACAGCGTCCGCTCCCTTAATCATATCATACGTAATCTTGCTGAAAATGTTTCAATATTTTTTCACAATGACATGAGTTCAGCAAGAATCAAACCGACGTCCAGGCTGATTTGATCGTAATCCTCAAGCGGAAGCGGGTTTTTGCCCAACCCGACCTCGACAGTAAAGCCGGGACGGCGGAAATGCTGGATAAACCAGTCTTTATAGCCGGCGTCGCTGCCTTCCAGCTTCACGGGACGATAGCCGCTGACCTGGCCCAGGCGCCTTGACCATTCCCGGCTCTCCTTGGGCTCATAGTTGCGGTAATTCCAGTAAATCTCCTGCCCCTGGCTGTGCAGAGATACGGCCGCATCGGGCGACGTTTCCAGCGTAAAGGCCGCCAGCGCCGCCGCTTCCGGCTCCGTCAGCGGGGCGGTACCCGGGTAATCCCGGGGGGAAGGTGACCGTTTGCCCCGCCTTTGCACCTCTTCCTCCCAATGGGCCGGGAACTGATCGCCCAGGTCCACGCCGTGAATATTGGCCTTCCAATGCCGGAAGTCGCGGCGGCAGCCGTTCCACTCCGTCAGCTGCCTGTAATACGGATGTCCGGGATGAATCCCTTCCTGAACCAGCTCCACGCCGTCCGGATTGACCATCGGGACGACCCAGAGCGTGCACTGCTGGTACCACTGCACGGGATCATAGCCGTTCCAGCGCTGCCCGCATTGCAGACTGCAGACGTATTCCTCGATGAAACGCATGACGGACGGCGTCGTAATCCATTCGTTTGCATGGATGGAAGCGTTCACATGTATATGTTTGCCGCCTTCCCCGATTTTTACATACGGAAGCGGTTTTCCGAGGACACTCTCTCCAATCGATCCGGTTTCGATCTTAGGATAGAACGCCGCCAACTGCCGGATATCATCCTTCAACTGACGGTAACCGTATTCTCCCAGAGGCTGGACGATACCCGCCCGTTCGGACGGAGGAAGCACCAGGACGCGCCCTTCGGGAAGAACATGCGGCGAGATGCCGGGATTCATCTCCATGATCGCCTCTTCCCGGGTTTGAAAGGCCGCAGCGATGCGGTCCAGCGTATCACCGGCCTGAACCTCATACCTTCTACGTGGAGAAGAGGGAAGGTACAGAATCTGCCCAGGAATTAAATAGGGCTGGTCGGAAGCCCAAGGGTTGGCATTGATAATATGACTCGCCGATAACCCCTTGCTTGCGGCGATGCGTCTCAGGGTGTCGCCTTTCTTCACGGTATACTGCTGCATGGCATCGTTCCTTTCCGCGGGACTAGACCGCAGTCATCATCACCATTCGTAACATTGTATGCCCCAGTGAGCTTGGCCCATGCGGTAAAAACGATCCCTAACGCCCTGCGTCCTTTTTGAAAAAATAAAAAAGCGTCTGTATAAGTTGAAAAATTGAAATCGATGATAAGGGCATGTACGTAAAATGTTCCTACGATCACTCTAAGCCAAACCTCAAGGAAGCCAGACTCCATTTAAACGGAGTTTTCACACGATAGGAATGCCGCGACTTCTTTATATCCAAAAAATCCGTAAGTCACCCTGAAGGCGGCTTACGGATTTGAGACCATCCAAAATCCTTATTCATCAAATTTGGAGACCTGCCATACGACTGGCGTCCGCCGGATTTGCTCCCCCAGCCACAGCTTTGCGATCCGTTTAAACATTTCGGGGTCGCCGCTGCAAAAAAACTGATGGACCGGGCTCTCCTCCCGGCTGGCGAGCTGCCCTTGATTATACAGAATGGTGCTGATTTCACGTGCCGTCTCGTTCGCCGAGCTGATCAGCTTGACGCTGCTGCCGATCACTTCCTGAATCGTATCCTTCAAAAAGGGATAATGCGTGCATCCCAAAATCAGACAATCGATGTCGGATTGGCGGATTCCCGCGAGCGACCTTTCCACGATCGCCGTCGTTTCTTCCGAGCGGAACAAGCCCTGCTCCACGAGCGGAACCAGATCCGGACAAGCCTGGCTAACCACCTTGACATAAGGCGACAGCTGCTGAAGCGCGGTGGTATAGGCCCCGCTGCGAATCGTACCGACGGTCCCGATGACACCCACCTGACCGGTTTTGGTCGCGCTGATGGCGGCTCTGGCTCCGGGATGAATTACCCCGATGACCGGAATCGGCACTTTTCCGGAAATATAGTCCAGCGCCGCAGCTGTCGCCGTATTGCAGGCGATCACGATCGTCTTGGGACTGAATTGGATCAGAAAATCGACGATCTGCTCCGTAAATTTTCTCACTTCATCGGACGAACGGGGTCCGTAAGGGGTGCGGGCGGTGTCTCCAAAATATATGATTTTTTCCCGTGGGAGCTGTCTCATGACCTCTTTGGCCACGGTGAGCCCGCCCACACCCGAGTCTAAAATTGCGATTGCCTGCTGCACGAACACACCGCTTCCTTCTCGTTTTCTTCTCTCTGTAGCTACCATATGAAAACCGTCAACAAAACGTACCTCATATCTTAACCCATTTCGTTTTTTCGGACAACCGCGGCATCGCACCTGAAAATATGGAAAAACAGGCCCTGCTCCCGGGTGACACCAGGAGTGGGCCTGCGTTTTACGTTTCTGAATCCATGCTTGCTTCCAAATTAGTCCCGCTTCGCTTCAGCGTCGGTCAAATCGAGATCTTCGAACTCATCGGGCTCGCCAGCGGTTTCTTCCGAGAAAGAGGAGATCTGGGCCAGTTCTCCGGCTTCCTCCCCGTCAGCCTTGGACTTGCGCCAGGATTGGATATCGGCGATGACGTTGCCTGCGGTATCCTTCACCTTGCCGGCCCATTCCTGGGTTTTGCCACCAACCGTGCGTGCGCCCTCCGCAATATCCTGACGCAGTTCTTTCCCGGATTTCGGCGCAAGCAGCAGCGCGGTTACCGACCCTACAATACTTCCGACCAATGCGCCCCACAGCAGGCTTTTATTCTTTTCCTTCATATCTCATCTCTCCTTTTCGCTTGATGGCACCGTTCCCGGCGGGTAAGCCTCCTGCTTCCAGGAGTGCCATACCGACAGCCCCACATCCAGCCAACGGAACGCTTCCGCGAGCCGAAGCTCGTTATCGCGGTGGGCTTTCTCCAGTCGCTCCATGGCGGAATCGGTGACGAGCTTCGAAATCGAATCCACCCGCTCCAGCGTGCCGGTTAAAGTTTCGCCAGCCAGCCGCAGCGATGAACTGAACGGTTCGATGTCTTCCACCCGCTCATGCAGAAGCGACAGTGTTGAAGATGCCTGAGTCAGCAGCTCCCTGGATTCTGCAGCCAGCTGTGTCATGTCGGCTCCCGCCTTCCCCAGAACGGATTCCGCCCGCAGCAGTACTCTCCTCAGCGTATGTAGAAGGATCATTGCCACAACAGCGAACATGATAAATCCGCAAGCGATGAGTATATAGCCCCATTCCGCCATGATGTTTCACTCCCTTCGCCCAGCCGGGCTAATGCCTAGTTGATGGTGTATTATAAGCAGGGCGGGGTTGTCTTGACACAAAATGGGCGCTATTTTTAAAAAAAATCTGCAGAAACACAAAAAGACCCGTCCATTCCCATGGACGGGCCAATAACAACCTATGTCACTGCGGCGGAGAACCGGATTACGCACCCAGCTCCTGCTTCAAATAATCACGCACCTGCACGGAAAACTGTTCGAGAACGTCCGGCAAGACCGGTGTCAGCTTGTGCAGGCTTCTCCGGTCCCATGCGTAATATTCCTGCACCAACGGTTTGCGGAGACTGACGAGCTCAGCCAGCACGGCAAACACTTCATCATCAAACACGCGCTCCTCATGCGTAATTTCTACGATATCCTCGTAGCTGCTTGCGTCGCGCATAATAAATCCATCAATTAAATAGCTGCCGACATCGGTTACGACCTCAATGGCCAAATGCAGCGCCCGTTCCTGAACGAAACCGGACATAATCCCGCCATCCCAATTCCCGGCAACCTGCTTCAATGCTTCCACGATGTCCGGAATCGCTTCCAGACGCCGCTGAATTTGTTCCTGGTTCACGTAATACACGGCCTTACCTCCATGATGTTGGAAATTTATTTGTCCCGTTTTCCGCGGCGCTTCAGCCAGAATAACATGACAAACAAGGCCGCATAAATACGATGAGCAGGAATAAGGTCTCCATTGGATATTCTAAATCGCTCATGTCCCATTCTTCCTATTCTTTAGAATTCGTAGTCCACACTCACGGATACGTCTTTCACTTCGTTGATGTGGCGGATCACGATCTGGTGCTCAGGATGAACCTGGTAAGCCTGCAAATCTTCCAGCGATGCAAGCTCCGTCACCAGCGCGATATCAAAAGAACGTTCCGAATGGATGACGTCGAGTCCAACCTCAATCGATACGAGCTGCGGAATCTTCCCCTCCATATTGCGGAGGACCGCGGCGGTGCGTTCAATACTTTCCGGTGATCTGTCCTTTAATTTAAAGAAGACGATATGCTTAATCATGGTATCATGCTCCTTGTCCCATTCGAAAAGTGTACTGAGAAAAATATACCATATCCTCCCCCTCAGGGAAAGGAAACATGAAGAACCGTCACAGATCGGGACCGTCACCTTTGTCTTTATTTCGCAAAACGGCGATGAGCTGGCGGATTTTATCCGGCAGAGGCAGGCCAAGCCGTCCGTAATTTTCGGAATCGATATGAGTTCGTTGGACATGTAAAAATGATCGCCCCCGTCTTGATGACGTCGCTCCCGCTGCCGATCAGCACGTCCATCTGGTGCGCAAGGACGATGACGAGCAGCATCAGCGCTTTCCGGGTAAGACCCCAGAATCCGACCTGGCTGTCCAAGCCGGATCCTTCCTTGATGGAGGCCAGAACCCCTGTTGCATAGTCGATGAGTATGGTGATCAGAAACACCGTAAGCAGCTGATCCCACCCTCCCAATACAACGGTAAGAATTCCGCCAGCGGCCGCACTGATGCCGTTAACAGCCAGATGATTCATCTCACAGCCCCTCCTTTCCTACCATCTCTTAATCACGGGCCTATTTCATAGATTTGCAGGGCGATTGGTCTTACCGTTTGTCGTTCCAGAAGTTGACTGGCGGCGTGCTGTTGGTCAGCGGCTTGAACGTGTAACCTTCGGCTTTCAGCGCTTTGATCAGCTTGTCCAGAATCGACGTGGTCGCCGTCTGGTCATGGAAGAGCACGATCGGGGTAACCCCTCTCTTCTTCATGGCCTTCACATCTCTCAGCACGTTGTTATAAATCGTCTGCGGATTGCTCTTGTAGCGCCAGTCGTCCGAATCAATGTTCCAATCCCACAGATGGTAGCCGTAAGAAGCCGTCAAATCCCGGTAGCTCTGAGTAAAATACGGCTTGCTTCCATAAGGCGGGCGGATCATTTTCGTGTAAACGCCAGCAGCGGCGTGCAGCTTGTCGTTATCGGTGTTCATCTCACCCAGCGCGGACGAAGGTGAAGCGTAGAACGTATTTTTCTGGTGGCTCATGCCGTGCAGGCGGCCCCATGCCCTTCCTTCACGATCCTGAGGACAGCGGACGGATGCGAAGCGATATTATTACCCAGCATAAAGAAGGTCGCCTTCACCTGATTGCGGTCCAGCACGTCGAGCAGGCGGGTCGTACCTGCATTCGGACCGTCGTCGAACGTAATGTAGATCACTTTGCTGCCCTGCTGCGCCGTCGTGCCGTTCCCCGTGGAAGGCTTCTGGACAGCCGTCTTCTTATGTTCCTTGATATACGTGCTGTATTTCAGCGCCAGCTGATGGTCCGTCAAGGAGGCGGAACTGTTCACCGCACGGTACAGCGACTGTGCAGCGTTGTAGGAAATTTGATAGCCGAACTTGTCGGTCAGCTTCCGCAGGGAGACGAGCGTTCTTCCGTTTTTCAGAATGGCGTCCTTCCCGGGAACCGTCAGGACAAGTGCCTGCTTTCCGCGCGAAATGGTCAGCTTGCCTGCGGCGTACTTCGCCGACGCATTCATTTGGGAAACCGTAGAGGCGACGGGTACAAACAGTGTACCGTTATGTATAAGCGGCTGGGGCTGGTCGTAAGTGATCAGTTTGTCATTAACAGCGACAAAGACGGAAGCCTTGACAGAGGACGCCGTGCTGCCCGCGGCTGTAGCCAGCCCTCCTTCTGCCGAAAGGACGGTGCCAAAAATAAGCAGGAATGATAAGAGCCATTTCGAGTAGTGCAACTTCTTTTTCAACATAATCTACCAACCTTTTTCTCTCGGATTTGGCTAAGATGTCGTAGATACGCGAATCTAGTAATCTAGCACCCTTGCATTGTACCCTTCCCGGCTGGCGAGTTCAATTTCAATTCGGTAACAGTTTGATGACTGAATTGGAAGCATTTTGGGGTTGAAGTGAAAAAATAGTTCCTATTATTCACTTGACAACGGGATACCGTAAATTCCCGGGTCATTCGGCTGAAAACCGGGACCTTGCAGAAACAGGCGATAGCACTATTGAAAACGTAGACGAAACTATTGTAGAATTTTAAGAAAAATCATCGGAGGAAATATGCCTAAACAACAAGAACCGCATTCCATTCAGGCGTGGTCTCTGATCAATCGCAAATACTTAGGAAAAGGAATCCGCGTCAAACGCTTTCGCAAGCCATCCCGCTGCCAAATCCGCAACCGCGTGCTGCTGGCCGTCCTGATGGCCAACGATATCAAGCTGTCCCAGCTGGCTGAGGACATTTCGGTTTCTTCCCGGAGCGTGAGCGCCTGGGTATATGAAGGACGGATCCCGGGAAAAAAGAATTTGGACAAGGTATGCCAATACCTGGGCTATCCGCATCACATTCTGTTTAATCATACCGTCACATCCACAAGCCCGATCATCTGTCAGCCATCCTCTTCGCGCTTCATGCGCCGGACGCTGACCCGGTCGCCTGTCAGCAACAAAATACTAACGGGGCTGTGCATGGTTCACGACCTGTCCGTCAGCGACGTCAGCGAATGGATGGACATCCATCCCGGAACGTTCCGGAAATGGCTGCACCAAGGAACGCTGCCGTCAGCCAGCTTCCAGGACCGGGCGGAACAGTTTTTCCGCATCCCGAAATTCATTTTGTTTGCCGACTGCATATTGCAAGACGAGGAATCATGACACTTTTGGCTTATT
>NZ_PCZT01000002.1:80109-85098 GCF_002968895.1 Paenibacillus sp. AR247
CTTATTCACCGCATTGATCATACAAGGTACGCCCTGCTGTTACGGAGACATTCCGGACGGCAGGGCTTTTTTCATGCTTCGGGAGACCCGGGCCTC
Organism: Paenibacillus sp. AR247; assembly: GCF_002968895.1. Classification (NCBI taxonomy): domain Bacteria; kingdom Bacillati; phylum Bacillota; class Bacilli; order Caryophanales; family Paenibacillaceae; genus Paenibacillus; species Paenibacillus sp. AR247. The sequence goes on from NZ_PCZT01000002.1 coordinate 80,206, forward strand.
GGTTATATCGCAAAAAAAGTATCCGCTAAATGTTCCACACTCTTCGAATGTACATCGACAGACGTTTTTCTTTTGCCTTCCAGCCGCTTTTTCCGCCTCAAGCAAGCCGAAGCGCCGAACCATACATTCTCTCAAACCTTTTTCTATATACTTACGAAAAATAACTGAAAACCTGTTGACATGTGTTCCAAGTGAGGTATAATAAGGTCAAAGAAAGTCAAAGTCAGAGCAAAAGATCAAACTTATACCGTCTGAACAACCTCTTAAGGAGTTTGACTTTCGGTGCGGCCGTCTTTGTCCTGACGGAAGTTCTGACTTTTATCCCTTTATTCCGGCGGCCTGCTCCCGCAGGCGCGGGCAGCCGTTTTCCTGATTAGGACATCCAGATGAAGTATCCAAAGATTGATTATTCCATTAACTAACGAAAGGGGCATGCCTTCATGCGCTGTCAACATTGTAATCATAACCAGGCAACCGTAGGTCTGAGCCTCACTGTCAACCATAAATCCGAGAAATTGTTTCTTTGCGAAGATTGCTATGCCAAAGTAAACGGCGGCGTGCCGTTTGCGGCCGGCTTTGGTCCTTACGGCAGCCATTCTTCTCCGCTGGAAGATTTGTTCCGCGGCTTCATGCAATCCGGCCAGCCGGTATCCGGCGCGGCGCAGCAGCCTCCGAGAGCAGCCGCTCAAGAAGGCGGACGGCGCGGCGGCGGGCTGCTGGATCAGCTCGGACGCAATCTGAACGACGCGGCGCGCGGCGGCAAGATCGACAACGTCATCGGCCGCGATGAGGAGATCGACCGCGTCATCGAAATTTTGAACCGCCGGAACAAAAACAATCCGGTGCTGATCGGCGAACCGGGCGTCGGCAAGACGGCCATCGCCGAAGGGCTGGCGCTGCGTATTACGGAGGGCAGCGTGCCAGCGAAGCTCCGGAGCAAGGAAGTCTATTCGCTCGACGTCGCCTCCCTCGTAGCCGGAACCGGCATTCGCGGGCAATTCGAAGAAAAGGTCAAGCAGCTGATCGCCGAGCTGGAACAGCGAAAAAATGTTCTGCTGTTCATCGACGAGATCCATCTGCTGGTCGGCGCGGGCTCCGCGGAGGGCTCCATGGACGCCGGCAACATCCTGAAGCCGGTGCTGGCACGGGGCGAGCTGCAGGTCATCGGCGCCACGACGCTTAAGGAATACCGTCAGATCGAAAAAGACGCCGCGCTGGAGCGCCGCTTCCAGCCCGTGACCGTCGACGAGCCGACTGCCGAGGAAACGATCGAAATTTTGAAAGGGTTGCGTCCGAAATACGAGCAGTTCCACGGCGTACGCTACCCGGACGAAACGCTTGAAGCGTGCGTGCGTCTGTCCAGCCGCTATATCCAGGACCGCTTCCTGCCCGATAAAGCGATCGACCTGCTCGACGAATCGGGTGCCAAGCTGAATCTGCGGGCTCCGGTCGGCAGTGCGGACGAGATCCGCGCCCGTCTGGAACAGATCACAATCGAGAAAGACGCGGCCGCCCGCGATGAAAACTACGAGCTCGCCGCCAAGCTGCGCGACGAGGAAGCTGACCTGCAGCAGCGTCTGAACGGGAATGCCGCTGCCGGAGAGGTCCTCGAAGTAACCGTCGAGGATATCCAGAACATCATCGAGCGTAAAACCGGCATCCCGGTCGGCAAGCTGCAGGCGGATGAGCGCGGCAAGATGAAAAATCTGGCCGCCCGCCTCGCAAGCCGCGTCATCGGCCAAGGCGAAGCCGTCGACAAGGTCGCCAAAGCCGTTCGCCGCGGACGCGCCGGACTGCGCAGCGACTCCAAGCCGATTGCGTCCTTCCTGTTCGTCGGTCCGACCGGCGTCGGCAAGACTGAACTGTCCAAGGCGCTGGCCGAAGAACTGTTCGGCAGCACCGATTCGATGATTCGCCTCGACATGAGCGAATACATGGAGCGGCACTCCGTCTCCAAGCTGATCGGTTCGCCACCAGGATACGTCGGTCATGAAGAAGCCGGCCAGCTGACCGAACGCGTACGCCGCAACCCGTACAGCATTATCCTGCTCGACGAGATCGAGAAGGCGCATCCGGACGTGCAGCATATGTTCCTGCAGGTGCTGGACGACGGCCGTCTGACCGACAGCCAAGGGCGTACGGTAAGCTTCAAGGATACGGTGATCATTATGACTTCTAACGCCGGCACGGCCGCCGATAAGAAAATCATGGTTGGTTTCACCGCCAAATCCGAGCAGACACGCTCGATTCTTGATTCGCTCGGCAGCTATTTCCGGCCTGAATTCCTGAACCGCTTCGACGGCATCGTACCGTTTGCTTCGCTGAAGGAAGAAGACCTCGTAACGATCGTCGACAATATGCTCAGCGAAGTATCGGCTACCCTGTCGGAGCGCGGCATCTCCCTCGACGTGACCGGCGAAGCGAAACGCAAGCTGGCCGAACTGGGTTACGATCCGGCCTTTGGCGCCCGTCCGCTCCGCCGCGTTATTTCGCAGCATGTGGAAGACGGCATCACCGATTTGCTGCTGGACGACGAAGACGTTAAGGAGATTCGTGTCGAGCTGGTAGCAGACCAAGTTCGTGTCGTTCGCGCTTAACGTCCGCCGAATAGCCAACTTATCAGCCTTAATTTAGAAAGCTGTCCCTTAACCGCCACGCGGTATGGGACAGCTTTTTTATGTGTACAGACAATCAGCCGTCGCGCATCACGGCCAGTTTGCCCCTCTCCTTTCGCTGTTCCAGTTAACAGCTATAAAAGCCCCAGCCCTCTTTTCCCCCATCACCCTCTGAGCACTCCGCACTGCCATGCCTTTCGACCGTGAAACATAAGGAAATGTTCAACGAAATAGCCCTTCACCCGGTCACGAACGGATTCCGCACATAAACGGAGGATGCCGGGCATACTAAGCCGACAACTGCATTCTACGAAAAACAGGACGTGAGGAATATCTATTCCTTTTCATAAATTTAACGTTGACGTTAACGTTAGTCAGGATTACAATGGGTAATGTTACCCGGGAATCTTTGAGGGAGGAAGGAAATGGATGAATATAAAATCGACGATGTCGCCCGAGAGTGCGGCTTGACGAAGCGAACGATCCGCTATTACGAAGAGATCGGCGTTTTTCCGACCCCTGAACGGAGCGAAGGAGGCACCCGCCTCTATACCCGCGAGGACATCGAGTACTTGAAGAAGATCGTCAATGCCAAAGAAATCCTCGGTTTCAGCCTGCAGGAGCTGGTTTCGTACTTATCCGTATCGGACGCTTACAAGCTGCACCACCAGACCTACCACGACATGACCAGCCGGGCTCATCGGAGGCAGCAATTGACCCATATGAGCGAGATGCTGGAAGAACAGCTTCAGATGCTGCGCACCAAAGTGGATAAAATGCGCCTTATGCAGCAGGAGCTGGAACAGACACAGAAGCGGCTGGATGATTTCATCCGCAAATTCGACGAGGAAACCGATTCCCAGGGAAGCTGAGGCCGCTGCACGTGTCTATGCAAGGGCGTCGACAGACGTTTTTTGTTGTGGAGATTCATGAAAACTTGAAAATACATGATTCATCAAAATGGAGGTAATGTTACTTATGAAAACCAATGCTTCGCAGCCTCTTGAGCTGGAACAGCGCCAAGGAGGGCTGTTGTCCCAGCCGAAGGCGGTATGGGCGATCGCTTTTGCCTGCATCATCTCCTTTATGGGCCTCGGCCTGGTTGACCCGATTCTGCCGGCGATCGCCGAGCAGCTGCACGCATCCAAGAGCCAGGTTTCGCTCCTGTTTACGAGCTATAACTTGGTAACCGGCGTAGCGATGCTGACTTACCGGCGTCATTTCCAGCCGGATCGGCATCAAGAAGACGCTGCTGACCGGGATGCTGCTCATCGTCATCTTCGCGGCGCGTCGAACTCCATCGGCGGGATCGTCGGTTTCCGCGGCGGCTGGGGACTCGGCAACGCCCTCTTCATCGCCACCGCGCTGTCCGCGATCGTCGGGTTGTCCACGTCCGGGACGGCCAAAGCGATTATTTTGTACGAAGCCGCGCTCGGTCTCGGGATTTCCGTCGGACCGCTGCTGGGCGGCGAGCTTGGCTCCATCTCATGGCGCGGTCCGTTCTTCGGCGTGGCCGTTCTCATGGCCATCGGATTTATTTTCGTTACGTTTATGCTCCCGAACGTGCCCAAGCCGAAAAAAGCCAGCACGCTGGCCGACCCGTTCAAGGCGCTGTCCTATCCTGCCCTGCTGATCCTTGGGATTACAGCATTCCTGTATAACTTCGGCTTCTTCACCCTGATGGCGTACTCGCCGTACGTCATGGACCTGGATGAGCATGGCCTGGGTTATGTCTTCTTCGGCTGGGGCATTCTGCTTGCCTTTACGTCGGTATTCGTCGCTCCGAAGCTGCAGAAGCGCTTCAGCGTCGTGTCGTCCATTGCAGCGGTGCTTACGCTGTTTACGATCGTGCTGCTCATTATGGGCATCGGCACGTATAATCACTCGCCACAAACCGTTATCGTCTGCGTCATCGTGGCCGGGATCTTCCTGGGCATCAACAACACGCTGATCACCACGGCCGTCATGCAGGCCGCTCCGGTGGAGCGTTCCGTCGCTTCCGCAGCGTACAGCTTCGTCCGCTTCCTCGGCGGTGCCGTCTCTCCATGGCTCGCCGGCAAGCTGTCCGAGTGGTACCATGCGGAGACGCCGTTCTACTTCGGTGCCGTCATGGTCTTCCTGGGCGTCGTCGCCCTGCTCGTATCCCGCCGCAAGCTTGCCCATGTTGACCGGGCAGAAGGCCATTAAGGAGGTTCTTATATGTACTCACGTATTCTCGTACCCGTCGACGGATCCCAGCATGCCCGGCATGCGCTGGATTCCGCCGTATCGCTTGTGC
>NZ_PCZT01000002.1:85198-94305 GCF_002968895.1 Paenibacillus sp. AR247
AGAGCCTGAATACCGCTCCCGAGCTCGTGGTCCTGCACGTCAACCCGACCGTTTCCATCAATGAGCCGCCGGTAGGCGTAGATCTGGAGGAGCACATCCGCCAGGAAGGCGAAAAAATACTCGCCCCGGCCACCGATGAAGCGAGCCGCACGGGAGTCGCCTTCCGCACGGTCAGTAAAACCGGCGATCCGGCCAAGGTCATCTGCCAGACGGCCAAGGAAGAGTCGGCCGACCTGATCGTGATGGGCAGCCGGGGCATGGGCCTTGTCTCGGAAATGCTGATCGGCAGCGTCAGCCACAGCGTCGTCCAGCATGCGCACTGTCCGGTGATGATCGTCCGCTAACCCTCCCCACACAGTGGAGTTTTTGCTCCAACAGGGATTCAAATCCTTGCTGGGACCCCGGACCGTATTAACCTTTATAAAACAAATAAGCCGTCCCCCATTCTTGATGGGGAGACGGCTTTTTGCTGTGCAAACAAACGGCGGCTCATCCAAACCGTCCGGAGATATACTCCTGGGTCATGGCATTGGCCGGGTTGGTGAAAATAATTTCGGTATCGTTATGCTCCATCAGCGTGCCGAGGTAGAAATACGCCGTATAATCGGAAATCCGTGCGGCCTGCTGCATGTTGTGCGTCACGATGACGATGCTCAGCTCTTTCTTGAGCTCGACGATCAGTTCCTCGACCTTCGAGGTCGAAACCGGATCGAGGGCCGACGCCGGCTCATCGAGGAGCAGAATCCCCGGGTTGACCGACAAGGCGCGCGCAATGCACAGGCGCTGCTGCTGGCCGCCCGAGAGCGACAAGGCGGACTGCTTCAGGCGGTCCTTCACTTCGTCCCACAGCGCCGCTTTGCGCAGGCTGGACTCGACGATCTGGTCGAGCTCTTTTTTATTTTCACGCCATGGTACTTCGGTCCAAAAGCGATATTTTCGTAAATGGATTTATAAAATGGATTCGGCTTCTGCCATATCATTCCGATTTTTTGCCGTCAGCTGAATGACGTCGGTGGAAGGATCGTTGATGTCCTCCCCGCCCGATCCAGATCTTCCCCTTGATCACCGCTTGAGAGATCTCGTCGTTCATTCGGTTCAAGGACCGCAGAAACGTCGATTTCCCGCAGCCGGACGGGCCGATGAGCGCGGTAACGCTCTTGTCCGGGAAGGTCAGGCTGATGTTCTTCACGGCTTCGTACGCCCCGTAAAACACGCTCAGGTTTTCAGTGCGGAATGTAGTCGATGATTGTTGCATGCTCATTTCTCCTATCCCATTCGTTTGGATGCCGTCATGATCTTGTAGAGCAGGTTGCCGAACCAGCGGGCAAACAGGTTGAAGACAAGCACGAGGATCACGAGCACCGCCGAAGCGCCGGCGGCAATTTCCGCGGCATCGGGCGCAATGCCCTCACTGTTGATTTTCCAGATATGCACGGCCAGCGTTTCTGCCGGACGGAACGGATTGATCGGCGACGTCGGGCTCAGCGGGTTCCAGTTGGTAAAATCAAGGCGCGGCGTAGACATCCCTGCGGTAAACAGGAGCGCCGCCGCTTCCCCGAATACACGTCCTGCCGCCAGAACCGTACCGGTCACGATGCTCGGCAGGGCGACGGGAAACAGCACGGACGTGATGATTTTCCATTTTGATAAACCGAGCGCTAGTCCCGCTTCCTTCTGCTCCTTCGGTACGCTGCGGAACGCCTGCTCCGTAATGCGGACCATGAGCGGCAGATTAAAGATTGTCAGCACCAGCGCGCCTGAGAAGAGCGAAAAACCAAATCCGAACGTGTTGACGATCAAGAGCAGACCGAACAAGCCGACGACGATGGACGGAAACGAGGACAGCACCTCGACAACGAGGCGGATCGCTCCGGTGATTTTGCCCGGCTTGGCGTACTCGGCCATATAGATGCCGGCACCCAGGCCCAGCGGAATTGTAATAATAAGCGTCAGTACCAGCAGGAACAAGGAGTTGAACAGCTGCGGCCCGATGCCGCCGCCCTCCCGGATCGTTTGGGGCACCGAAGTCAGGAAGTGCCAGCTGATGTGGCTGAGTCCGCGATACATAATAAATCCGAGCAGTCCGAGCAGAACCGCCACGATCAATAAGGAAAGCACCACAATAATGGCTGTTGCAATTTTGTCAGCGGCTTTAGCTTTCAAATCCGATTTCTCCTTTCGAGCAGGCGAACGATAACGACGAAGATAAAGGTCATGAACATGAGTGCGAGCGCCATGCTCCACAGCGCGTTACTGTGCGCGGTGCCCATGACGGTGTTGCCCATATCCAGCGTAATGACGCTGGTCAGCGTTGAGGCGGATTCGAACAGCGACCGCGGAATATGCGGTGCATTCCCGATGACCATCTGTACCGCCAGCGCTTCCCCGAAGGCGCGGGCCATCCCGAGGACCACCCCGGTCAGAATAGAAGGAAGCACGGTTGGCAGAATAACTCTGTAGATGGTTTGCCAGCGCGTTGCGCCGAGTGCATACGAAGACTCCTTGAGCCCACGCGGCAGCGAGGACAGCGCGTCGGTTCCGATACTCGTAATCGTCGGTAGGATCATGACCGACAGCACGATCGAGCCCGCGGCGATCCCGATCCCCTGGCCGGGAAACATGTCGCGCAGGGCAGGAACGATGACCGTCAGGCCAACAAATCCGTATACGACGGACGGAATTCCGGCAAGCAGCTCAATGACCGGCTGCAGCAGCTTTTTGCCCCAGCCCGGTACGATTTCCGTCATGAACAGCGATGCACAGATGCTGAGTGGGCTGGCGATGACCGCTGCCAGAATCGACGTCGCGAATGAGCCGAAAATAAACGGCATGACGCCGAACTGCGGCTCGCCATGGTTGCCGTCCGGATCCCATTTGGAGCCAAACAGAAACTCGCTGAAGCTGACGCCGTCTTTGAAGAAAGTCGCCAGTCCTTTGGAAGCGACAAAATAAACGATGGACAAAATAATGACGATCAGCAGAATCGCGCAAATCGTCGTATAGCTGCGTCCTGCAAAATCTTCCATATGATGTTTTTTAAACCGTCCGGGACGGGGGTTGTCAGCGATGCCTACAGGCCTTTCATCTATAGCTTTCATCGTTGTCCTTCTTTCTAAAGTGAAAATAGAGGCAGAAGTTGGTCTCTCCGCCTCTTGTCGTACATATTCAGTGTTTCATGAGAGCTCAAGGAACCTGATGTTATTTCGTGATGTTGCCGTCCTTGTCGCGTTTCACTTCCATTTTGGAAGCCGGAATGTATCCGAGCTCAACCACGTCGCCGTTTTGCACAGCATCCGAAGTCATGTAGTCCAGGAACGCCTTCACTTCCGGAGCAGGCTCACCTTTGGTGTACATGTGCTCGTAAGCCCATACTGGGTATTTACCGGAGGCTACGTTCTCTTCCGTTGCTTCCACACCGTCATATTTCAGAGTTTTCACTTTGTCGTCCAGGTAGGACAGAGCAAGGTATCCGATGGCACCTGGCGTTTCGGAAATGATCTTTTTCACCGTACCGGAAGAATCTTCTTGGATCGAACCTTGCAGGTCTTCGGTCTTCGTTCCGAGTGCATATTTTTCAAACGTTGCGCGGGTACCGGAGCTTGCAGGACGGTTGACGATTACGATCTTTTCATCCTTGCCGCCAACGTCTTTCCAGTTCGTCACTTTACCTGTAAAAATATCAACCAGCTGCTGCTTCGTCAGGCTGTCTACGCCCGCGTCAGGATTCGTTACAGCCGCCATGGCTACAACGGCCACTTGATGGTCAACGAGTTCTTTGGCTTTGTCTGCATCCAGCTTTTCTTCAGCAAATACGTCGGAGTTGCCGATGTTGGCTTGGCCGCCGGAAACTTGAGTAAGGCCGGTTCCACTGCCGCCGCCTTGCACTTGAACTTGGATTTTAGAGTATTGGGATTCACCCATGAACTTTTGTGCGACTTGCTCTACGAGCGGTTGGAGTGCTGTGGAGCCTACAGCCAGAACGGATCCGCTGAGCGTTTCCTCTGCAGCCGGTTTATCTTCAGTTGCGGTTCCCGAACCCGTAGTGCTGCCGCTATCCGACGCGTTTTTGCTGCCGCAGGCAGCCAGCATAAGTACCAGGACCAACGTACAAAACATAAGTAACGGTTTTTTGAATTTCATAATCTAATGTTTCCCCCCATTTTGGTTTGCCGTGTAACTCTATGAAGTTTACCGACAAGTTCATTGTAGTTCTCTATCATTTTGTAAAATGATGCGTTTTGTAAAAAGAAAGATAAATATCAGAATATAATCTTTATGAGTCCATAGATTAATTCTATAATGAAGAGGAATCGGACGTGACCGAGGGGGAATCATCGTTGAATTTGTTAAAACTGCAAATCCTTGTTTATATTGAAAAATACAAGAAGGTAACCGACGTAGCCAAAGAGCTGGATATGAAACAGCCGACCGTCACCTTTCATATGAAAAGCTTAGAGGAAGAGCTGGGCATCGCCCTCTTCGAGTCCAGGCGGGGCCGCATCCTCTTAACCGACGCCGGCAAAGCGTTGTACCCTTACGCCGTCAAAATGACGGGGCTGGCCGCCGAGGCGCGGAAGGCCGTGCAGGACTACGCCGATTTGGGCAAGGGCATTCTTCATATCGGCGCCGACAGCCTGATGGGGACGATTCATCTGCCCAGGCTCGTCAACCGGTTCTGCCGGCAGTATCCCGGCATCCAGATCGAGCTAACCGTTCAGCCCAGCCGGACCGTTCAGGAGCTGCACTACAACCATGAAGTGGACCTTGCCTTTTATTATTCGCAGGACGTTGCGGCTGCCGGCATCAAGGAAGATCTGCTGCTGGAAGATGAGCTTGTCGTCATTTTTGCGCCGGGACACCCTTTCTCCAGCCTTAAATCGCTGAGCGATCAGCTGGTCGCCCAACACTTCTTCATCCAGCATGCCGAAGGCTCTTTTATGCGGGACTTCACCCGGACCTACGCGATCGAGAGCGGAATCCATTTATGGGAGCGCATGATCATCAATTCGCCGGAGTCGGTCAAGCACACGGTAGAGGACGGGGATTTCATCTCCTTCTTCCCCTTGTCCGGCATCGCAAGCGAGCTCGCCGCCGGAAGTCTCCAATACTTGCCCGCCCCCGGTCCCGCAGGTAAATCGGTCAAAGCCTATATGGCCTATCACGCCGATCAGCCCTATTCGCCGCTAAGGGAGCAGTTCAAGCAGTTCGTCAAACAGCAAATCACCGAGCAGGATATGAAGCCTTGATTCCACGGAATCGGGGCTTTTTTTGGCTCCGCCCCCTATGATCGCCCCGCATACTAACACTGATTCGACCTCATCTTACCCCACGAAAAACGGACAACCCAGGTAAAAAAACACTTTACAATTCTCCCCATCTGTTTTAGCCTATACTCAATAAAGTTTCCTTAGGTAAAAACTTTTATATATGTGCATTAATTTGTCCTAAGGGAAACTTATGTCAAAGTTTTCATAATCCAAAGGAGGTCTATGCTATGCTCCCCCGTCACCGCGACCCTTCGGTGTCCGTCGACAGCCTATTCGTCTCCTATCACGGCAAGGATGCCCTTCGCGGCGTCAGTTTTACGCTGCTTCCCGGCAGTATGACCGGTATTATCGGACCCAACGGGGCCGGCAAATCCACGCTGATGAAGTCGCTCCTTGAGCTGATTCCGCGGGACCACGGCGAGGTTCGCATCCTCGGCGGCAGTGTCAAGGAAGCCCGGACCCGCATCGCCTATGTTCCGCAGCGCAGCGAAATTGATATGACGTTCCCGATTACGGTAATCGATACCGTCCTGCTCGGCACCTACCCGAAGCTCGGCCTGCTCAAGAGGCCGCGGCGGCAGCATAAAGAGCTTGCCTATCACTGCCTGGAGAAGGTCGGCATGGAGGATTTCGGCTCCCGGCAGATCGGCGAGCTGTCCGGCGGACAGCAGCAGCGCGTATTTCTCGCCCGGGCGCTCGCCCAGGAGGCGGAGCTGTTCTGCCTGGATGAGCCCTTCGTCGGCGTAGACGCCGCCAGCGAGGAGACGATCGTCGCCATTTTGAAAGAGCTGCGGGATCAGAACCGCACGGTGCTCGTGGTCCATCACGATTTGAGCAAGGCGGAAGTGTATTTCGACGGGCTTGTGCTGCTTAACGGCGAGCTGGTAAAGGCAGGTCCGGCCCGCGAAGTCTGCCGTCCGGACATTCTCAGCCAGGCTTATGCGGCGCAGCTGACCTTTCTCGAAAAGAACGGAGTGGGTGTGTAATGGAATTTCTGAGCGGAATCCTGGAATACGGCTTTTTGCAAAAAGCGCTGCTGACCTCGGTCATGGTCGGAATGATCTGCGGCATTATCGGCTGCTTTATCATTCTGCGCGGCATGGCGCTCATGGGCGACGCGATCTCCCATGCGGTCCTGCCCGGCGTCGCCCTGTCCTACATGCTGGGCATCAACTTCTTTTTCGGCGCCGTGGTGACGGGCGTGCTGACGGCGCTCGGCATCGGATACGTCAGCCAAAACAGCCGGATCAAGAATGACTCGGCTATCGGCATCGTGTTTACGTCCTTTTTTGCTGTCGGCATCATCCTGATTACCTTTGCGAAAAGCTCGACCGACCTGTACCACATCCTGTTCGGCAACGTGCTTGCGGTCCGCGCCTCCGACATGTGGATCACGCTGATCATTGGCATCGTGATCGCCGCGGTCGTCTACCTGTTCTACAAAGAGCTGCTGGTCAGCTCGTTCGATCCGGTTATGTCCGCGGCATACGGGCTGCCCGGGCGGCTTATCCATTACCTGCTGATGACCCTGCTCACCCTCGTGACCGTCGCCTCCCTGCAGACTGTCGGCATCATCCTCGTCGTCGCCATGCTGATCACCCCTGCCTCCACCGCTTATCTGCTGACCAACCGGCTGTGGGTGATGATTTATCTGGCTGCCGGCTTTGGCGCGTTATCAGCCGTCGTGGGGCTATATTTCAGCGTCAAATACAATCTTGCCTCCGGTGCAGCCATCGTGCTCGCGTCAGCCGTCTGGTTCATACTGGCATTAGCGTTTTCACCAAAACAGGGCGTCCTGTGGCGGCATTTCCGTTCCCGGCGCAAAAAGGCGGCGCTGAAAGGACTTTGACGCCGTCTGCCCGGAAGGCAACAGGGTTCGCGCCGCAATGATTCTTTTTAAATAGGAGGGAATCTGTATGAAACATAAAAGGAAGGTTTGGCTCGGAGCCGTACTTATGCTGGTCCTGGCACTTGCCGCCGGCTGCTCCGGTCAAACCGGGAATAAAGCCGGCTCTTCCGGGGAGAAGCCGGTCGTGCTGACCACGTATTCGATCCTGTACGATATCGTGAAGCAGGTTGCTGGGGACCGCGTAGAGCTGTATTCGATCGTGCCGGTCGGCATGGACCCCCATGAATATGATCCGCTGCCGGCGGATCTCAAGCATGCCAGCGATGCCGATGTCATTTTCTATAACGGGCTTAATCTGGAGACGGGGAACGGCTGGTTCGCCAAACTGCTGGAGACGTCGGGAAAAGCGGGGGAAGACGCCCCTGTCTATGCACTGAGCGAAGGCGTGGAGCCGATGTACCTGACCTCCGCCGGCAAGGAATCCGAGCAGGATCCGCATGCCTGGCTGAGCATTGAGAACGGGATCCGTTATGCGAATAACGCCCTTGCGGCTCTGACGAAAGCAGACCCGGCAAACCGTGAATATTATGAGCAAAATGCCGGGAACTATATCGAGGAATTGAAGAAGCTGCACGATGATGCCGTGACACGCTTTGCCGACATCCCGGAGGAACGCCGGGTTCTCGTTACAAGCGAAGGGGCTTTTAAATATTTTTCGGCGGCTTACGGGCTGAAAGCCCAATACATCTGGGAGATCAATACGGAGAACCAAGGCACCCCTGAGCAGATGAAGCGGATTATCGATATCGTGAAGGCGGAGCAGGTGCCTGCATTGTTTGTGGAGACCAGCGTGGACCCGCGCAGCATGGAGAGCGTCTCCAAGGAGACCGGGGTTCGGATATTCGGCAAGGTGTTCACCGATTCCACCGGCAAGCCCGGGGAAGAAGGAGACAGCTACCTCACCATGATGAAATGGAACCTCGATATGATTCATGCCGGATTGACGAAGTAACCGGTCCCGCCGCCTTTTTCCACACAGCATCTCCCCTACTCACCGATGGAATGATCCTGTCTCTTCCTATATATAATAGAGTGATGACATCCTTCTTCATCAATCATCAGCCCGGTTCGGGAGGCTATGCCCAGCCGGGTCCACCCCCTCTTTCGCATCCCGGGCGATTCTTGCAATTCCCTGGGCCCTGTGCTTAAATTGCAATAGTGTAATAGTTACTATTAACTTCATTGTCCCGCGTATGGCCCGGCTTAGCACAGGTGTCCAAGCCTTGTGTTTGCTGTGGCCTGATGGCGTTTTTGATAAGGGGTAATCTATGATGCTGAAGAGGGAACGCGGGCGGCCCGCCGGCAGGACAACCTGCGGATGACAGACCGTACGCTGCTAATTCCTATCCGCCCTTGAATGGGCTTAGCGATCTGTGTGGAAATTACGAAAGGGGCGTCGATTGATTTTGCATAACCGTTTTTCATGGAGAGCGCTGATAGGTAAACCTTTTATCTTCTTCTCCATTGTCATGATTTTAAAAATGCTTTTGGTCTGGACGGTCGTGTTCAGGGAAAATGCCGGAGGCTTCGGCATGATGCTGCTAACGGGCATACCGCCCGTATGGCTGCTCTTCTGCCTGATCGAAACGCTGGCTTACCGCAAGAAGCTGGTCACCTACCTGATTGTGGACCTGGTTCTGACCATTATTTATTTTGCCGTCATTATGTACTATAAATATTTCGGAGTTATCGTTACTTATCATGAACTGCGTCAAGTAAACCAGGTATCCGAGGTCAACAGCAGCGTCTTTTCGCTCATGGATCCGTATTACTTGTTCATTTTCACCGATATCGTCGTGCTGTTCATCCTTATCAGTTCCAGCCGGCGGTTCCGCGCCTTTGGCCGCAGCTTGTCCGTCCGAACGGGCCGACCGTGGTTGCGGGGGAGCCGTCCTGGCACTGATCGCCTGTGCCGCGTGCATTTCCGTTCC
>NZ_PCZT01000002.1:94405-100403 GCF_002968895.1 Paenibacillus sp. AR247
AGCGGGATGAACGAATTCCAGCAGGCCCGGGACATGGGGATTCTCAACTATGAAGCGTATGTCGGCTTTGCCCCTTCCAAGAACATCAAGGTCGACGCCAAGTCGGTCACGCCTGAGGCGGTTGCCCAGGTGAAAGGAACGACCGAGCCGGCGCAGCCGGCATACTGGGGTGCCGCCAAGGGCAAAAACGTCATCGTCATTCAGCTCGAAGCGTTCCAGAATTTCCTCGTCAACCTGAAGATCGACGGCAAGGAAATTACCCCGAACATGAACAAGCTGGTCAAAGATCATATGTATTTCCCGCATTTCTTCCAGCAGGTAGGTCAGGGAAACACAGCGGATGCCGAATTCGTCGTGAACACCTCCCTCTACGTTCCGTCCAACGGGGCTGCTTCCGAGGTGTATGCGGACAAGGCGCTGCCGAGCGCCCCCAAAACGTTCGCCGCGAGCGGCTATCAGACGGCGACATTCCATACGAACAGCGTCGTGTTCTGGAACCGGGATCAGCTGTATAAAGCGCTCGGTTGGGAAAAATATTACGACGACAAGTTTTTCGGCAAAAATGACCTCGTTTCGTTCGGTTCATCGGACGAGCTGCTATATGCCAAGACGGCCGACGAGCTGGCACGGATGCAGGGAACCGGTAAGCCGTTCTACGTGCAGGTCATTTCCATGTCGGGCCATCACCCGTTCCGCATCCCGGAGCGCAAGTTCAAGATGGAGCTTCCCGACCGTTATAAGGGAACCCTTGTCGGGGATTATATCCAGTCCCAGAACTATGCCGACTACGCCCTCGGCCAGTTCGTGGACGAGCTGAAGAAAAACGGCGTTTGGGACAACAGCGTCATCGTCCTGTACGGTGATCATCAGGGACTTCCGATATATTCACTCAATAACAAAGAGAAAAAGCTGATGAAGGAAATTTACGGACGGGAGTACACCCTCCCCGATATGATGAACATCCCGCTCGTCCTCTCTGTGCCGAACCAAAAAGCCCAGACGCTGGAGCAGGTCGGCGGGCAGTCGGATATTTTCCCGACGCTGGCCAATCTGATCGGCGTTTCACTGAAGAACCAGGTGCACTTCGGCCAGGATCTGCTCAACCAGAACAGCCCCGTGCTGCCGCAGCGGTATTACCTCCCGTCGGGCTCGTTTATTTCGGCTAAGGGAGCGTTCGTACCGGGCTCCGGTTATGCCGACGGGGTGACCTATCCGCTGAACGGAGGCAAGGTCACCAAGCCGCTGGATTCGAAGGAAACGTACGAGCGGGCGCACAAGCTGATCAGCATGTCGGATGCTTATGTGGCGGCGCTGCCGGAGTGGAAGGATCAGGAGAAGGAGCATGCGAACACGGATGCGGATTCGAATAAGGATTCGAATACGGATGCAAACACTGGGGCGACTTCTCCTCCGGCCGGATCCGGAGCAGGGACTTCCCCGGCAGATGATCAAACGAGCAGCACGAAACCCGCCAATGCCAAGACAGATGGGACCAAACCGGCAGATGCCAAAGCTAGCAGCACTCCAACAGATACCCAGGCTGGCAATACACCAGCGGGCAGCAAGCCAAGCAATACCACCCCTGCGAATGATTCAGAAAAGCCGTCCAAGCCGGGCGATGCTGCAGGCAAATAAAACTTACACTTTAGAAACCAAACAAGACCGGAAGGAATCTTTGCGATTCCCCCGGTCTTTTCATTTGCTGGCAGCACAGTATCATTTTGCCCAATCGTTAAACGAATTGTGAATTTTTCTTTTACCCCCTTTACAAAATGTAAAATCGGAGTAAATTTTATAGTATAAGCTTTCTCTTAACGAGACGTGGCTCAGCTTGGTAGAGCGCTTGCTTCGGGAGCAAGAGGTCGCAGGTTCAAATCCTGTCGTCTCGATCCTTTATGACAATCAACGGTTGCGGGGTGTCTGACCGCAGCTTTTTTGTGTTCAAGAACAACAGATGTCTACATATCACAATTATAGCAGGGCTAGAGAGCATCGGCCTCATTTTCGTGGTAAGCCTCTCTCCCCTTTTTTCCTTATTCAATGAAATCCCCTTACAAACATAACCCTATGTTTTCTACTGTACTAAACTCTCCAAATCCGGCTGCAATTTGGTCCGCAAAGCATACAGCATGATCGCCCCGACCAGGAACGCGACGGCATCCGCGATGACGAGCGACCAGACTACCCCGTGGAAGCCGTTCATTCGATTGGCGATATAGAGTACAGGAATCAGAGTAACTCCTTGAATAATTGACATAATAAACGCAGCGGTTCCTTGTGCGGTCGCTTGGAAGATCCCCGTAAACAACGTGGTCATGCCTGTAATGAACAAGGATAAGAACGTCACATGCAGGATATAGCTGCCCATTTCGATTAATTGCGGGTCATTCGTAAATAAACCGATCAAGTGGTCGGAAATCAAATAGACGATGATGCCGAACGCGACGGCTAACACTACAATCGTTTTGATCGTAAATCCGATCGTTTGCTTCATACGCAATTTATTCGCTGTGAAAGAAAAGGCAATCAATGGCACGACTCCCTCACATAAGCCCATCAGAATAAACTCGGGAAACTGCAATAAACGCGATGAAATTCCGTAAGCTGCAACGGCCGGATCTCCATATTCTACAAGAAAACGATTAAAGATGAGCGACATGGCCCCCAAAAAGATACTCATGATAAAGACGGGCACTCCAATTTTGATGACATTGCTCAAAATCTCTTTGGACGCCTTAAACCATTTAACGGAGATGGTTAAAAATGAGCTCTTGTATCCCATATGGTAGGCGTAGAATACGCTGGCGACCAGGTTGGAAACGACCGTAGCAGACGCAACGCCGATCACGTCCCAATGAAAAGCGAAGATGACCAGCGCATCGAGAATAATATTCACGACAACACTCAGAATCATACCCATCATCGACGTCATTGCCGCACCCTCCGAGCGTACGATATTTTCCAGTGTGAAAAATAAAATGACGAATGGTGAACCAATAAGCATCATCGTGACATAGTCCTTCGTAAAGCCAAAGGAGTCGGGCGTTGCCCCCAATCCATGGACAATGGGATCAATCAGCGGGATACCTACGGCCATCACGATAAGACCAATAACTAAACTGCTGTAAAAAAGCGAATGAAGACACATGCTTGACATCATCCAATTTTTTCTCTCCCAGCAAACGGGAAATGAAGGTACCGCCGCCGATGCCAATCAAGTTGCCCAGTGCCATGATGATGGCGAACAACGGCAAGGTTAACGCGAGAGCGGTTAACATCGCCGTATTGTGGAGTGTGCCCAGGAAATAGGCATTCAATATGGAATAGATGACACTCATTGACGTGCCCAGCATCATCGGTACAGCGAAATGAGCTACGGCTTTGGCGACCGGTGCCTTTTCAAAGTAATAAAGATTTTCCGTATCCATGCGGGTCCCTGCTTTCTATATTGTTTTAGGTCAACCGTCTAACAGTGCAGATGTCATCTTACAGTGTTAGTTTGAACCTTACAGTGTTAGATGATATCATGGTCTTATGAACATGTAAAGCATAAACTTACACTGTTAGGTAAAAGGATGGATTCCCGATGAAAAAACAGCAGCCTCAGATTTCGGAGGATCGGATTTTGGAAGCCTCGTGGGAGCTTCTTGGCGAGGAAGGTATCGAAAAGTTCAGCATGAGACGATTGGCCGACCGGCTGGGGATTCAGGCTCCCTCGATATACTGGTACTTCAAGAGCAAACAAAATCTCTACCAGCGTCTGGCCAACCAGGTATCGAAAATCATTCTGGAGGAGTACCACGCCGAGGGGGACTGGAAGGAGCAGCTGGAGGGGCTGGCGGTAACGGTGCGAAGCGGCAAGTGGTTCTTACGCTTATGAATTATATTTTCAACTTCGTTCTGGACGATTATGAGCATCAACGCAATGTCTCCGCGATTGTTAAGGAGCACGGAGAAGGAGCGCTTCCGGGTGAGGAGATGATTCGCCTTCTGGACTCCATGAGCGAGGCGGATGCCGGACTGTTCCGGAGGATGTTCTCGAACGGGCTGTTCGAGCTGATGGGGACAGACAAGGCGTTCGAGTTCGGACTGAAGCTGATTCTGCTCGGGATTGAGCAGGTGATCCAGGAGCAGGAGAAATAGAACGCAACGTGAACCGCCCATCCGGTTATCGGATGGGCGGTTTCAATAGGGTTACCGTTTACATCGTAAAGACTGCTTTCTCAGGAGGGATTCTCCTGAAGGGAGTTATCTTTTTTACTATGAATCACCCTGCCTCTGTACAGGGTAACGATGGCTGAAACAATAGCCAGGATAACAAACAGACCTCCGATCCAGGCATTGGCCGTAACCTCATAACGGCTGATCACCACGCCGCCGATGGCAGATCCCGCAGCTACGCCGAGATGCAGCGAGGAGGTATTTAGGGAGAGTTGGATGTCCGCCGACTTTGGTGCAAGCCGCACCAAATAGCTTTGAATAGCCGGACTTGGCGCCATGTTAAACGCACACCAGACGATGACGACGGGCAGCAAGCGCAGCATGGAGGCAGCTGCCCAGGGCAGAAGCAGGATCGCCATGGCGTGGAGCAGCAGCGTGACGATCATTGTCCGGGCTGCCCCAAAGCGATCGGCCGCCCACCCTCCAATCCACCCCCCTGCAATGCCGGCGAGCCCATAAACCAGCAAGACGAAGCTGATTTGACCGGGAGACAGGTTCAACATGGTCTGTAAAAACAGTGTGATATAGGCATAGATCGTAAACTGGCCCGTCATTTGCAAAATGGAGACAAGATGGGCGAACACAATTTTAGAATTTCCCAACGTACGCAGCTGTTCCTGCATCGGAAGCTTAGGCGGAGACGCCGCTTGGGGCAGAAATTTCAAGATGCATATCGTCACAATTAACGAAAGTACGCCAATAAAAGCAAAGGTTGCCCGCCAGCCCCAAGCCTCGCCGATCAATGTCCCCAGCGGAACGCCGAGCACGAGGGCGCCGCTGATCCCCATAAAGATCATTCCAATCGCACGCCCTTTTGCTTCAGGTGTCACAATCCCCGAAGCCAGGGTGATCGACAGAACGACAACAATGGAGCAGCTTGCCGCCAGAATAACCCTGGATAGCAGCAGCATCGTAAAATTCGGACTTAACATAGACATGATATTTCCAGCCGTAAACACCAGCATGGCGATGACCAGCAGCCTTCGGCGCTCAACCTTCGTAGTTAAAGCGATCAAGACGGGGGATCCTAAGGCGAAAACCAGAGAATACACCGAAACCAGTTGGCCGGCCACACCGACGGAAACGCGCAGATCCCGGGCGATCATATCCAAAATCCCGGCAATGACCAGTTCAACTGAGCCTACTGTAAAGGCAGCCAGCGCCAGAATGAAAATGCGCTTATCCATTCCTCTTCCTCTCCTTTCTTTCAACCTGATTATGAACCAGCCGAAAAAAGCAGAGGTAGTCTAAAAATCGCAAATGATTGCCTGATTCTCTCAAAACGATTCATCGCTGGACCCAACAGGGCTTATAATGGACATAGATAAGGAGGGGAAAACAATTCATGCGGGATTTATCCAACCACGCCAATTCCTTGGTTTCGTATCAGAAGGAATTGTCCCTATTGATGGAAAAACATACGGACGGAGACGGCATTCACGAGACGCTCATTCCTTCCCTTTCCCTGATTCGCAGTTCGAAAACGACGTTCCCTTCGTTTTCGGTCCATGAACCGGAGCTGTGCATCGTCTCCCAAGGTTCGAAGGTGGTCATGCTTGCAGACGAAAGCTTTACGTATGGGCCGTCCAGCTATCTGGTCATCTCCCTGGATTTGCCCGTCTCCGCACAGATTATTGAAGCATCGCCTGATGTTCCTTATTTGTGCTTCAGGCTTAAACTTAACCTAAAAGATGCGTTGGACTTAGTAAACGAGGCGAATCCGGTATCCCGGAAGAAGCACCGTTGAAACGGGGTTATTCGTGGACAATCGACTGCT
>NZ_PCZT01000002.1:100503-101868 GCF_002968895.1 Paenibacillus sp. AR247
CGTTGTCCGTCGGTGGTCGAGGCAGTTGAAGCGGGAGTACATGGAGCCGCTGCGGATCGATGAGCTGGCGGCCGCTGCCCATATGGCCCCCTCCTCTCTGCACCGTCACTTTAAGGAGGTCACGGCCATGAGCCCGCTGCAATACCAAAAGCAGCTGCGGCTGCAGGAGGCCCGCCGTCTCTTGTTATCCGAATCTGCCGATGCAGCGGATGTTGCTTTTCGAGTCGGTTACGAAAGTCCGTCCCAATTCAGCCGCGAATACGCCCGGCTTTTCGGCCTTCCGCCGATCAGCGACATCACGCGTCTTCGGGAGCAGTTAGGCCGGGTGCCTTGATCCAAGAGCCCCCGGCTCCAGTCTGTAATCACAATCCTGAAGAGAATAAAAAAACGCCTATCGGCGTAAATAAACATAAAAATAGGATCATGTATTGCCTTTCAGCAATCACATGATCCTATCAACGATGCGGTCGAGAGGACTCGAACCTCCACGGGGGGTTAGCCCACACGGACCTGAACCGTGCGCGTCTGCCAATTCCGCCACGACCGCATATTCAGTTGGTCACGTTCGAAATGTTTTTTTCTTAGCGACAAGATAGATCTTACCATGGATCCATTATCATCGTCAAGCGTTTCGCCAAACTTTTTTTATAAAGATGAAAAACGGAGTCCGGGACGAATCTGCCGGGCGATTCCCCGGTTTCTCTCGTTCCAAAACTCCGCCGTGTTTCGTTACCTTCTGACCGTCTTCCCTGCCTCAAGGGTCAGCTCTTCCCCCTTGTGGCGGATCTGCAGCGGTTCACCCTCCAGGAGTCCATATCCCGTTCCTTCCGAGCCGACAAGCACCTCCAGGAGCCGGCCCTGGTTCATGACCCGGAAGCGGTAGCTGTCCCACTGCCCCGGCAGCGCCGGCGCAAATTCCAGCATGCCGTCTACCAAGCGCATGCCCGCAAACCCGTATACGATGGACATCCAGGACCCGGCCATGGCCGCCGTATGCAGCCCGTCCTTGGCATTCCGGTTGATGTCGTCCAGATCCATGCGCACCGTCCGGTCGAAATAAGCATACGCTTCTTCGAGTTCGCCGATCTCGGCCGAGACGATGCTGTGAATGCACGGCGACAGTGAGGAATCATGCGTCGTCAAAGGCTCATAGTAGCGGTAGTTCCGGATCTTCTCCTCCATCGTGAACCGTTCGCCGAGCAGGAACAGCGCCAGCACCAGATCGGCCTGCTTCAGCACCTGGTGGCGGTAGATGACGAGCGGATGAAAATGCAGGAGCAGCGGGTACTTGTCGGCCGGCGTGCTCTGAAAATCCCATTTGGCCTTCGTCAGGAACGTATCGTCCTGCGCATAGATGCCGAGTTC
>NZ_PCZT01000002.1:101968-110402 GCF_002968895.1 Paenibacillus sp. AR247
CGTTCTCCGACCACGCCGAAGTCTGGGAGGGCTGATTCGTTTGCAGATCATGGCTCATGACCGTCAGGAGCACAAATCCCGAATGCCGTGTACGCTGTCTCATCCAGGACAGCTCTCCGCCACGGCCCGTATCTTCGAGCAGCAAGCTCGGCTCAGCCTTGGCGGCTCCAAGACGGGGATCGCCGTTGTTGTTCTGCGATGCGATCTTACCGTCCAGCGCGGAGGTCAGGCTGATGGCCCCGCTGAAATTAAGGGCGGTGACTTCATAATGGATCGCCGCCAAATGCTTGTGCTGGAGGGCGGCGAACCGGCGGATCCGGATCCGGGCACGCTGGCCGCCGGGTGCTTCCCACTCGATCTCGCGCGTCAGCATCCCCTTTTTCATGTCCAGCTCCCGCCGGTAGTCGTGGACGACGCCGCTGTTCAGATGGAACAGCTGGCCCTCGATCCGCAGCTCCACCCGTTGCGCGTTGGTCACGTTCAGCATCGCGTGATTCCGCTCCGGATACCCGTACGCCCCTTCGGGATACACGATCGGTTCGGAGTCATAGAACCCGTTCAGATAGTTGCCGGTGACGGAAGTTCCCAACATGCCGTAAAAACCTTCCTCGAAATTGCCGCGCATGCCGATATATCCGTTGCCGATGGCAAACAGGCTTTCGCTGCGCTGGTTGTTTGCCTCGTCATACGTTTCCTCGGACAGACTCCATGCCTCATAAGGGTACAGCGGCTGCGGCCTCACATACGTTTCCATTCTCATCTTCGACTTCAGCTCCTTACGCCGCAAGGGCTTCATTATATGTTCATGTTACCCAGCGGTACCGTTAACCTTTCACTGATCCGCCCATCAGTCCTCTGACGAAGTACTTCTGGAGCAGGAAGAAGATCGCAAGCGGCATCAGCATTGAGATAAAGGCGGCGGACGTCAGCAGGTGCCAGTCGTTGCCGCGGGAGCCGACCAGATCGGCGATTTTCATCGACATGACCTGCACTTCCGGCTGGTTGCCGATAAAGATCAGCGAGACGAGGTAGTCGTTCCATACCCACAAAAACTGGAAGATGCCGATGGAAGCAAGCGCCGGGACCGACAAGGGCAGGATCAGCCGGCTGAAAATCGTGAAGTGGGTAGCCCCATCCATAAAGGCCGATTCGAACAAGTCCTTTGGCAGCTGGCTGATGAAGTTGTACATAAAGTACGTAACCAGCGGCAATCCGAACGCCGTATGCGCCAGCCAGATCCCGAGGTAGCTGCCGTTCAGGCCGAGCGAAGTATAATCCTTCAACACGGGGATCAGCGCCACCTGAATCGGAATGACCAGCATCGCGATAATGACGACGAACAGTGTCTTGCGCCCCGGGAACCGCAGCCAGGCGAAGGCGTAGGCGGCGAAGGATGCGATCAGGACCGGAATGACCGTCGCCGGAACCGCAATCGTCAGCGTATTCCAGAACGCTTGGGATAAGCCGGTTCCCTTCTCCTTCGACTCGCTGCCATCGGCATTTTTGATCGTATACTCCTTACCTGCGATCACGTTTTTATAGTTATCGAGCGTCAGTTTGGACGAGCCGACCCAGCCCTGATCCTGCACGCTGATTTCGCGCGCGCGGCGGTTTTCCCAGGTCAGCCGCTTTCCGTCCTGCATGACGCCGCTCTTGAGCTGGTCGTCCGTATACGTCTGGCCGTTCACTTCGATCGGCCCGCTCAGGTCGACATCCTTGGACAGCTGAATCGTGTCTTTCGTTTTCCATTCCTGGTGAGGGAATACCTTCCACCATCCGGTCTCCAAAATATCCGCGGCCGGACGGAAGGACGAAATCAACAGCCCCAGCGTCGGCAGCAGCCATACGAAACAGATGATACCGAGCACGATGTTGACAATCCACTTTTTGCTTCTTCTTTTCTTTTTGCCTGCCATGTCAGAATCCCCCCTGCTTGCGGAACTGGCGCAAATTGATGATGATGACCGGCAGGACGGCGATCAGGAGCACGATGGCCAGCGTTGAGCCGTAGCCGAAGTTCCGGTACATGAAGAACTGCCGGTAGAACTGGGTCGCCACCACTTCCGTGCCGTACTGTCCGCCCGTCATGACCATGACCACATCGAAGATTTTCAAGGTGAACACAATGATCGTCGTCGTGACGGTCAGAATCGTCGTCGAAATAAACGGAATGATGATGCGGAAGAAAATGCGGATTTCGCCGGCTCCGTCGACGCGGGAGGCTTCCAGAATATCGTCCGGCACGCCCTTGATGGCCGCCGAGAAGATGACCATGGCGAAGCCCGTCTGCATCCAGATCAGGATGATGATCAGAAAGAAGTTGTTCCACGGCTGGAGCATGCTGACCCAGGCCTGGGGCTCACCGCCGAGCGCCATGACGATGGCGTTCAGGAGGCCGATCTGCTCGTCTCCCGGCTGGTAATAGTACACAAACTTCCAGATGACGCCGGCCGCCACGAAGGAAATGGCCATCGGCATGAAAATGATCGATTTTGCGATCCGCTCATAACTGCTCCGGTCTGCAAGAATGGCAATCAGCAGCCCAAAGGCGACACACGCCAGTGTTCCGACGAAAACCCACAGCAGGTTGTTGCGCAGCGCGGTCGCGAGCAGCCGGTCGCTGAAAATGGCCATATAGTTGCCCAGACCGACGAACTTATCAGAAGACGCATTGAAAAAGCTCAGGTACAGCGTACGCAGCGCCGGCAGCACGAGCAGCCAGCCCAGCACCAGAACCGCCGGCCCGATAAACACATACGGGAGCACGCTGCGGCTGATCCGGTCGGGAAACTTCTCCACCGCCCAGGTAAACGTATAGTAAATCAAGTAAACGCCCAGAACGCCCCATAGAACGGCCAGCACTGCGGTAAGCAGCGGGTTCAGGGACGAATCCCGGAAAAAGACGAAAATCACGCCGTTGACGGCGATATTGGCGATCAGGACGCCCAGAAAGATGAGCAGCGCCTTGATGCTGAATCCCGGTTTCGTTTGCGTATTCATAGGTATCCTCCTAAACAGACGACTTCATGGGTAGATCAAACGCGGGGAGGAAAAAGAGAGGCCGACGGATCGCTAAACCCGATCAGCCTCTTTGGTTGCCCATCCCTGCTTCTCCGCTGCCAAAAAGCTAAGCGGCTGCGGTTAGTTGTTCCAGCCGGCCTGAATTTGCTTCAGCGCCTCATCCAGCGTCGCGGTGCCGCTGACATAGTCGGTCATGCCCTTCCAGAACGTGCCGGCGCCCACTTTGCCCGGCATCAGGTCGGAACCGTCAAAACGGAGGGTCGTCGCATCCTGGACCAGCTTCGCCATGCGGCGGTCGGACTCGGATGTGTACCAGTCGAGCGAAGCGTCGTTCATCGGAGCGATCACGCCGCCGGACTGCACCCACGACTTAATCGATTCGCCGGTCGTGAAGAACTCCATCACCGCGCGGACTTCCGGACGGTCGTTGAACATGGCATAGATGTCTCCGGCCACAAGCACCGGTTTGCCGTATTTCGAATCGATCGGCGGCAGGTAGAACCAGTCGTAGTCCTGGTCGACCTTAGCCGTTTCAGGGAAGAAGCTCGTAATAAAGTTGCCTGTCAGGTTGAACCAGGCTTTCGGAGGATTCTCGAACATCGGTTTCGGCGCATCGCCGAAAGCGGTTGTCACGATCGATTTGGTGCCGCCATACACATAGTCCTTGTTCATCCAGATTTTGGACATGAGCTCAAACGCGTTTTTCACTTCAGGCGAGGTGAAAGGCAGCTCGCCTTTGACCCATTTGTCGTAGTTTTCAGGTGTTGTCGTGCGCAGCATAATGTTTTCGATCCAGTCGGTTCCCGGCCAGCCGGTAGCCGCGCCGCTCTCGATGCCGATCGTCCATGCCGGGTCTCCGTCCTTGGCGATCTGCTCGGTCAGAGCCATCATTTCGTCCCAAGTTTCCGGAACTTTGTAGCCGGCTTCCTCAAACTGCTTTTTCGGATACCAGACCAAGCTCTTCACGTTGCTGCGGTTCCAGATACCGGCCATAATTTTGCCATCCTTGCCATCCATCGTCCCCATGTCGAGCCAGCTTTGATTGTAGTTCTTCTTCAGTTTCTCCTGGTCCAGAACTTTGGTCAGATCCACCACTTTGCCGGTCTTGGCGATTGAGGCCAGCAGGCCTGGCTGTGGGAAGTCGGCGATATCCGGCGCATTGCCGCCGTCCACGCGGACGTTGATG
The DNA here is from genome assembly GCF_002968895.1 of Paenibacillus sp. AR247. Taxonomy (NCBI): domain Bacteria; kingdom Bacillati; phylum Bacillota; class Bacilli; order Caryophanales; family Paenibacillaceae; genus Paenibacillus; species Paenibacillus sp. AR247. Next base: position 106,176 of record NZ_PCZT01000002.1, read on the forward strand.
GTCGCCTCGAACTCCTTGGAACCTTCATATTGAATATCGATGCCCGTTTTATCCTCAAAGTCTTTGATGCTGGACTCGAATTTCTTCTGGTCCGCATCCACAAACGGCCCGAACATCGTCACTTTGGTGCCTTTATATTTGCCCTGAAGCGCCTCCTCCAGCGGCGAACCCGGTGTGGCCGCAGGCTCGGTTGCCGCCGCTGTCGAACCTCCGTTGTTAGACGCCGTACCAGCAGGTTCTGCCGAAGGACCTGCATCCTTGCTGCTTCCGCAGGCGCTCATCACCATTGTAAACGACAGTCCCAGCACCATCAGCAGCGATAGTTTGGGCTTTGATGTTTTTTTCATTTTGGAACATCCCCTTTTCTTCATTTAGAAAACGATTCATGATTCCTGATTCAGGTTACGGATGCCATCACGGGTTCCTAGCTTAGCGGCCGCTCACCCCCTTCACAGAATTGAATTCGGAGCCCTCCTGAAACATCCAGTTCATATACCATTGAACATATTCGTCAAATACAACGCTTACATGAATCCGGGAGGAAATCTCCCTCTGAAAAGCTTTTCAGTATCGTGTAAAAAAAGAGCTATCGACGTAACTTCACAGCAGACGGACCGCATTTAGCGGAAGTTTTTCTTGCGAGATCTGGAAGCGGAAGCTCCGAAGCTTTTACTTTCTGATCTCTAAAAAGATCTGCTTATCTCTGGCGGGATGACTCCCTTACGATCAGCTTATGCTTCATCATCTCCTTTGGGACCTTCACACTGCCTGTCGTAAGCAGTTCATGAAGCTTCTCCGCTGCGCGGTATCCGAGCTCGTAAATCGGCTGGGCCACCGTCGTCAGCTTCGGAATGAACATATTCGCCATCCGCAGATTGTCGAACCCGACGACCGACACCTGACCCGGCACGAGAATATTCCGGTCCTTCAGATACGAGATCGTCCCCATGGCGAATTCGTCCGCCACGCAGAATACGGCCGTAATGTCCGGATGGGCGGAAAAAAGCTCGTGCGACGCATGGTAAGCCTGCTCGAACCGGTGCTCCGCATAAGCCACCTTTCCGATGTTGTGGGTGAGCCCGCCTTCCTTCATGGCCCGGACGAAGCCTTCGTAACGCGGCGGCCCCGATACCGAGTTCACATGGTTGAAGCCGATCATACCGATCTCCCGGTGGCCCAGCTCAATGAGGAACTTCACGGCCTCATAGGCGGCCTCCTCGTCGTCGACCTCGACGCTCGGAACCTCGAATTCGTCCGAATGCGAGGACAGCAGCACGAACGGGATGCGGCATGCGGTAAGCTTCTCAAAGTACTCCGGATACAGGATATCGCTGGCGAAGACGATGCCGTCCACCTGCTTCTCGCGGAAGGCGTCGATGTACGACAGCAGACGGTCCTTGTCGCGGTCGGTGTTGCAGATCATCAAGCTGTATCCGAGCTTGACGCAGGCGTCCTGCATCCCCCGGATGATCCCGGCAAAGTACATGTTCTCGATATCCGGGATGAGGAGCCCAAGGGTAAAGGACTTTCTGTAGATCAGTCCCCTGGCAAAGGCATTCGGCTGATACTGGAGCTTCTCGATCGCTTCGAGTACGCGTGAGCGCTTGGCCTCCACCACCGAATCGGGCGAGTTCATAACCCGCGAGACCGTACTGATGGAGACACCGGCCATCTTGGCAACATCTCTGATTGTTGGTTTCATGTAGGCAACTTCCTTTTTAAGAAAACCTTTTCAAGGCGATTATAGCAAGGGTATTTCGAGTTGGCAATAACTTTTTTAAGCGCTTACATCACCTTTTTATTCCGAAACGTTTTTACTCATTGAAGGTGCCTATAGCTGCATAGGGAAAGGTTCTTCGTCCTCCCAGCAAAAAAAGCCCCATCAGGGCTTTTAGGTACGGCACCAAACGTTTGCGGTTTCTTTCGAGAAGGTCATTGCTCTACATTTCCATTCTTTATTCATGAACTGCGGCGTCCTGAATCCATATTTTACAAAAAAAGACCGCCCTTCCGTCTAGTCTTCCCAGGCCGTTTAGGCGATCTTATTTTCCTTGCTTGGTATTCTTTTTACTTGGTCACTTCGCAGTCCCGGCTCAGGACTTCGCCATCCCTGTGTAGACCAGAATCGCGTCCCGCAGAAACTCCGCCGCTCCCGGCTGCTTCGCATCATAGTAAGCTTTGAAGCGCTCGTCGTCCACATACATCTGGGCCAGCCCGGCATGCGCCTCTTTGCTGTAATCGCTCCAGTAGTACGTCAGCCACTGCTTGTGGAGGTCAGCCGCCTTCTGGGCGAGCTCACCGGCAGGATCCCCGGTTTGATAAGCCTGCCCAAGCGTGGACAGCACCTCATCGGCCAGGCGCGACACCTCTTCATACTGCTCCTTGGTCATGTTTTTAACCTTGGCGTTGGAACGCTCGATGGCCGCATCCCCGTACTTCTCACGGATTTCCTTGCCGTACTTCTGTTCGTTATCGTCAATGAGTTGTTGTTTGAAGCCTTCAAATTTCTGCTGATCCGTCATGTTTATTCTCCCTTCCTGATACTGGATCGTCCGTTCCACGTTGGCAATCAGCCGGTCCAGCTGCCTGCGTTTGTCAAGAAGCTTCTCACGATGTTCCTTCAGAGCTTCGCTGCTGTTAAAAGAAGGTGAGGACATCAGCTCCTTGATGCGATCGAGGCTTACGTCCAGCTCTCTGAAAAATAAAATTTGCTGCAGCCTGTTCACCTCATCCTCCCCATAAATCCGGTACCCTGACGAATTGATCCTAGCCGGCTTAAGAAGACCGATTTCGTCATAGTACCTCAGGGTCCGGGTGCTGACGCCCGCGAGCCTTCCCAGCTTCTGTACGGTGTATTCCATGGGATCACCTCCTGACGGTTTCACTGTACACCTTTACGCAGCGTCAAGGTCAAACCCTATTTTGCACATAACAAAAAGGGCTTACCAGGCCGACCCTCAGATGAAAGCCATGCCGTGCAGCCCTTGAAGTAACATTTGAGCTATTGCTTTGTTTCATTACTCCGCTGAAGCCGGGTTCCTCCCGCCCCATTTATCCACCCATCGCTCCATTTCCTTTAAGGCGAGCTGAAAATCGGCGCCCTTCTCCGTCAGCGAATATTCGACGGTCACCGGGACCGTGGGGAACACCTCGCGGTTCACAAGTCCCATCCGTTCGAGATGCCGGAGCGTATCCGTCAGCGACTGGGTTTTGATCACGGACGCATTGCGCTGAAGTTGATTAAACCGCTGCGGGCCCTTCAGCAGTTCATCCAGTACGAGGAACGCCCATTTGGTCTTCAGGATTTGCAGAACCTCGCAAATTTTCGAGCCCGACTCGTCGGGATCATATTTCAAAGCATGATCTTCCAAAGCGCTTCACCTCCCTCGTGTTCGAGAAAAAAAGTACCGACGTTATCCCGCCTGGCCGGCAGGATGCTGCCCTGAATATATAGCTTCAGCATGCCCGTGTCAATGAGCGGATGGTACGCTTGCCGGATTCCTACGGCCGATCATAAAGCTCGCCCAGTGCCGCAAAGGAAGCCTTCGTATCCCACGGCATCCCGGGATAGACCCCCCCTGTCCGCCCGTCTTTGAACGTGCGCACGACGCTGTAGCTCGCCGTATCCAAATTAAAGGCCGGCTCTTCATCATACGGATAGCTTGGCATGGCAAACGTAAACCAAAAGGCTCCATCCACCCCTTCTTCCTGAAAAATATCGAAAAGCTCCCTCATGTACCGGACCTGCACCTGTTCGTCCCTCACGATGCCCTCCCCCAGCCGCTTGGGCGAATGTCCATGATCTACAACGTTCCAGCCAAAACCTCCCCGGTCCTGCGCCCCTTCGTATGTGCAGCATCCGAATTCCGTGATGACGACCGGTTTCCCGTGCTTGAAATAGGCGCGCAGCTGCTCCCGGTAGCGCTTATCGTTATTCACATCGCGGTAATGATCGGCCGAAACGATGTCAAATAGATCCCAATTCACATTTTCCCACGTACCGGAAGCATAGGTGACTTGCCCGTGGAAATGCTCCCGGATCACGTTCACGGCTTTGCTGAGAAAAGCGTTCAGACGCTTATGAAAAGATCCCTTTCGAATGGTGTATTTGAGCAGCCGCCAAGGGCTCATCAGCACCCCGATCCGGTCGAAGGACGTAGCTCCTTCCAATATCCCTTTCATGAACAGGCTCAGCTCGCATCCAGCCACAAACACGACGTCCGCTCC
>NZ_PCZT01000002.1:110502-112145 GCF_002968895.1 Paenibacillus sp. AR247
CACATTCCCTGTAGTACTCGAGCATCGCTTGTTCTTCCTCATCGATCAGAGCCGGGGAGAACCACACCTCGAGCCCCTGATTTAGAGCGCATTCCGAAGCCGCCACCAGCCTGTCCACATCCCTGCCCGAAATGCGGATACTGGTGCAGTGCAGTTCGCTCTGGATGATCTCCATTTCCTTCCGGACGGTCCCCGGATCAAAAAGTTCTCTCGAGGAGGGCTGATCCGGTCCGCGGGTGTACGTTCCGACATCATAGTTGATTCCCCTCCGGCGTGGACCGCCGCTCTTGCGATTAATTGAATCATTGGCCATGCTGCGGGTCATTAGGGTTCCTCCTTTGTCCCGTTTTAATTAATATTTATTTACTATTACTGTTGATATTTTGCGTTAATACGTAAATAATATAAATAAATATTTACTACCTGTCAAATGGACAGGGATGAAGGAGAACGAAGGAGAACACGCCATGAATTCAGACAACTCCAGGCTTGCCGCAGCTTATATTCAGCTGATCCCGCTGCTCCACCGCGGCTTTGACATGCCTTCGGCGCGGCAATTGATGCCTGAGCTGACGCATTTGCAGTACCACGTGCTCGAGGCTTTATATCATCAACCGGATAGTTATTCGATGAGCCTTCTTGCCAAACATCTGCACATATCCAAGCAGCAGCTTACGCCCCTGATCGCCAAGCTTGAAGAGAAGGAATGCCTCACCAAGCAGCCTGACCCTCAAGATAAGCGTCAGATCGGACTGTCCTTGACCGAGAAGGGCCGGCGAATCGTGAGCAGCCGGTGGGATTCCTTCCACCACGAGCTGAGCCAGCAGCTGGACCGTCTTAGCGAGGAGGACCGAAGCGATCTCGGCTTCTGCCTTGAGAAGATGACCCGAATTCTGCGCCGGTTGGATCCGGATACGACTAAGGCGGATTAGCCCGGCCTGTCCGGCCGAGCTTGATCCGTTACTCTGGCCGGCTTGCGGGAGCGGATTCCCGTTGCCGGTACAGTGGGAGCACGATAAGCAGGCCGATCAGCAGGCACAACCCTGCCAAGCTGTAGATGATTCCGAGCGGTAAGCGGCCGGCGAGCACGCCGGACAGGCTCATCATCAAGAGCATGGCACCCGTCATAAGCGGCGTACGGATTCCGCTCACCCGTCCGATGTATTCGGGCTCCGTATGCTGCATGACGAGCGTTTGGTTACCGATGAATATCGCCGGCTGCAGCAGGGCGATAACGAACTGGGCTAGCATCGTGAGCCACAGCATACCGGACCATCCGGTGACGGCAATCCCGGCTGAATTGACGATCAGGCCGAGTATCAGCAGCGTCTGGGGAACCATGCGGCCGGCCAGCGCAAACGCGGCGATCCCGCCGGCAATCTCCCCGGCGCCATACGGGATGGACAGCCATTTCAGGTGATCGGCGGGAAGACCGAGCTTGTCGGTCACGATGAAGACGCTTAGCGGCGAAATGAGGCCGATCCCCAGACCGACAGCCGCAAAACAGAGACTGAGCCGACCCAGTACGCGGTTCGAAGTGACATAACGGATGCCGTCCCTCATCTCCCGGAATACCGAGGTTTCTTTTCTTCGACCGCCCCCTTCGGCCTTGGAATCGGCTGGAATCCATCCCAGCACGGCGG
>NZ_PCZT01000002.1:112245-119095 GCF_002968895.1 Paenibacillus sp. AR247
ACAGTCCCGGTCAAGCCCATGGAAACCCCGATGCCGAAGGTTTGATACACCCATGTCCCAAGAACGGGGCCGAGCACCATAAACACGGCAAATATCGTTTGCAGCATGGACATCGCCGGCTGGATCAAGTCCGCTGCGGCCCGTTCTTGAAACAGCCTCATTCCTGATGGCTGCGACAATTGGGACAGCACGGCGGATACCAGCGTCGGGAAGAACACGGCTTCCCAGGCACCCGATTTCATGGCCGCGAGGACGATCCAGATGGAGACGGCGGCGAGCGCATCGCACCAGATCAGCGTTCTGCGCGGCCGCCACCGGTCGGCGAACACGCCTCCGATCAAGGCAAATACCAACATCGGAGCATACTCGGCAACCGAGATCATAGAGACGGCGAGGGCGTCGCCGCCAGTCTTGTTAACCACATAGAGCAGCACCGCGAAGTTCCGGACCCAAATGCCGGTTTGCGTCAGCAGATTGGAAATGAGGACGATCCGAATCCATGGATGATGTAACAGCTTTAACGAAGCGAACATATGTTAGACTCCCTTCCTGGTTTGGATTTCATCATGTGCGTTTCGGATTCCATGATGCAGCCTCCTCCAAGGGGAGAGTCAATGCCCCATTTTTTCGGGTTCCCTGCTTGACTCTGACCTTAGGGGAGGCTATACACTAACCGCGAAAGGAGGAAATGACCAGGTGTACACCGTGAAAGAAGTATCGGAGCTGTCGAATGTCACCATCAAGACGCTCCACCACTACCACAAGATCGGCCTCCTGATGCCGAGGGAGATTACTGAGGCGGGATATCGGTTATACGGCATGGAAGAACTGGAGCGTCTGCAGCACATTTTGTTCTATAAGGAGCTCGATTTTCCGCTGGAGCAAATCAAGCAGCTGCTGGAGGATCAGCCGGGCAGAGCTGAGATTTTGTCCGGTCAAAGGGAACTCCTCCTAGGCCGGATGAGCCGGCTCGAGCGGCTTGTCCATACGCTGGATGAGTCCATTCAACATACACGGGAGGGAAAAGCGATGAATACGAAGGATATGTTCCAAGGATTTCAAAGCGAAGAGGAATGGAAGGAAGCGTTGGCGGAGCAGAACCGCCATATCCAGGAGAATTACGGATACGACATGCTGGAAGAAAACCGGGTGGATCCGGTCGAGATGAACGAGCAGGCCGCGGAAGCGGTGCGCTTTATGAACGGAATGGCGCAGGCGCTGATGGATGGCGTCAAATACGACGACGGGCAGATCCGGCAGCTGATCGCATCGCATCTGGAGGCTTTGAAGAAGCATGGACATGACACCGGACCGGACGCATTTGCCGCGCAGGCGCGTTTTTTCCTGAAGGATGACTTTCACCGGAACATGCTGGAGTCCCAGCAAACCGGCCTGTCCTACTATCTGTGCACCGCAGCCGAGGCGTTTGCGCAGAACGCTTAACAGGCGTATCGGAAGCCATCAAGATCTAGTGTCATCAGGATCGAAGGACGCAAAAAGACGGATCAGCTGCAGCTGGTCCGTCTTTTTTCCTCTCTCCAGGGTTTATTCATGGGAGGGGGCGACTGGAGATTTCCGCTTCCCCTTATAGTGCCGCTGACGCCGGCCAATTGCGTTTTCTTTAACGCTCCGAACCGGCCGAGCGCATCACCTGCACGTCTGCCATGACATGGCTGCCTTTATAAAAAGCATAAATCGTCGTGTTCCCTGCCCGCTTCCCGACCAGATTTCCTTCCGCATCGATATCCGCGATATCTGGGTTCTCGCTGCGGAACTTCGCCTGCTTGGTTACGTCGGTCTCCTTGCCGGTCAAGTAATCCAGCACCGTCAGACGGATATCGATCTGCGTGCCGGCGGCCAAAGAATACTCGTCCGAATCCAGTTGAAGCCGACCTTTGACCTTATCGAATTCGTCGCTGTCCTTAGGCAGCACCTGGACCTTGATCCTGGCGCTCAGCCCCTGGAATTCCGCAAGCAGATAGGTTTTCCCCTGCGAGACACCGATGACACGCCCGGAAGAGTCCGCCTCGGCAATGGACGCATCTTCGATGATGTACACCGCCGCTGTGGACAGATCGCTGTGCGATCCATCCTCGTATACCGCCTCAAGCACGGAAGGAACGGTTTCCCCTTCTTTCAGCTTCAGTTCCTTTCCGGAAAAAGCAATGCTTGTCGGCTTGCGGTCACCTGCTGGCCCCTGCTCCTGAAAAGGGGCTACCTTAATGAGCTGGAACTTTGTCGTTTCCTCGCGCAGTACCGTGCCGGGAACGATGACGCCTCCGTCCGGACCGGCGGCACCGATGCCGTAGCGGGATAAAGCAGCCTCCTTGAACAAGTGGCGGTTCAGAAGGTTACCGTCCCTGTCCACGGTCAGCACATCGTACTGGATTTTCCGGTTCGAAGGGCTTCCCGAATAGTGGCCCCCCAGCAGGGCGTAGCCGTCGCCTAACGGAATCAAATTGTTAAACACCTCATAGTCCGAGCCCTCCGTCTTGAACGTCTTCTCCCACTGCGGCTCCCCGTTTAGATCTGTCTTCGTCAGAATCGTAATGCGCTGCTGGTCTACCACCCGCTGGCTGCCGATCAAATAACCGTCGTCACCCGCGGGGATGACCGCAAAAGCGCCCCGGTCCGTGTGGGGATCGCTGATCTGCTTAGACCAAACCTCCTGCCCATCCGCATTCAATTTGACGATCAGCAGCGCGTCCGGATCCCCTGCCTCGTATTCCGGAGTATTCACCGCGCCTACCGCGATCAATCCTCCGTCGACCGCCGGAATCAAATCGTCAAAATACTGGCTCTCCGCATAACGGTATTTGTTATACCACAGCTCCTGTCCCTTCCCATCGACCTTAAGCGCGTAAGCGGTCTCGTATCCCATCTTGGAGATGCCCTTGCCGCCGATAACGAAGCTTCCATCCTCCAGCTCCACCGCTGCCTTCGGTGTGCTGTAAATATAAGGATCATCCTGGGTCCGGTCCCATTTCAGACCGCCGTCTGCATCCAGTTTGGCCAGGTACATCTGGCTGTAAGGCTCACCGGCCTGATTGGTGGATGTTCCGTACACGAGATACCCGCCGTCCCGGGTTTCAATCGCGGACAGCGCTTCATTGGTGCTCGAACCGCCATAGGCCAACCTTTGTTCCCATTTCACTTCTCCCTCCGGGCTGAGCTTCATGATATACGCTTGTTGCTCATAATCGTCCCACTCCCCGGCAGGCACGACTTCCGTATAGCTGCCCAAAGCCAGGTATCCGCCGTCCGAAGTGGGAAGAACGCCTTCACCGGCAGACCAGCTGCCGTATTCCCGGGACCATTCCATATGCGTCTGGCTGTCGCTTTCCGCGCGGACCACCCCCGCCTTTCCCCCTGGCATCATAATCAACAATACCAACATCATGCTTGTAAATCGCAGTAAAAACCTGGACATATGCGCACCCCTCACGTCTCGTCTGATTAAATTCCATAATATTTCAATCTGCTCTAATTATGGGTGCAAATCATTCAAGTGGGTATCCCCCTAATCTCTTAAATCCCTGTGTCGTATGAACGGTTTTCCATTCGCCGGTCAAGGCGATCTGCAACCCTCTGGACCTAGTTCGATGGAATGAGCCCGCATATAGCGCCATTGCATTCGTCATGAAAGTGTGCTAATAATTGTATGAACTATTTTACACGATGTAAACAAAATTCTCTAAAGCAGGATTCGTTTACACTTTAAATTGGGGAGGCAATCTGGCATGAGATTACAAGGCAAAGTGGCGATCATCACCGGGGCAGCAAACGGAATGGGTGCGGCGGAAGCGAAATTGTTTGCCAAAGAAGGCGCAAAGGTCGTCGCAACCGACTTAAACGAGGCGAAGCTCAATGAAATCGTTGCCGAAATTACCGCAAACGGCGGCGAAGCAGTGGCGCTGAAGCAGAACGTCACCTCGGAAGAGGAATGGAAGGCGATCGTTGCAAGAACGGTTGAGCTCTACGGCAAAGTAGATGTATTGGTGAATAATGCGGGCGTCGCAAGTCCCAAAACGNTGGCTGATATGGAGATGGACGAGTGGAACAAGGTCATGGACATCAATCTGAACGGCTGCGTGCTTGGCATGAAATACTGCATCCCTGAAATGAAAAAGGCCGGCGGCGGATCGGTTATTAATATTTCATCCATCGGCGGCATTGTGGGCATGGCAGGCTCTAGCCCTTATACGGCTGCCAAAGGGGCGCTGCGCGCGTTGTCCAAATCCGCTGCCGTCGAGTACGGCAAGGATCGGATCCGCGTCAACTCCGTCCATCCCGGCATCATCGTCACGCCGATGACCGCTCCTTCAATGGCATCCGCTATGCCTTATTATGAGGCGCACACCCAGCTTCCTTACATGGGCGAGCCGGAAGACGTTGCTTATGGCGTCGTATTCCTGGCCAGTGACGAGTCCAGATTTATGACGGGTGCGGAACTCGTCATTGATGGCGGCTGGACAGCGCTGTAATCCGAGAGCATTTTTATCTATCCAAAAAAAACAGGGGCTGCTTCTCAAATGGTTCGAACCTTTGAGGCAGTCCCTTTTTTTCTCGGCTATTCGGCATCCTTTTATTGCAAGATAGATCATCGGCAGATGACGTCCGGCTGCCTTGAATATACGTCGGATGACGTTTTTTATGCTAGTATAGAGTTACCAAAAGATAGGTGTGATGTGGGTGGAAAGAAAAGATCCAAGGCAAGTGCATTCGATGAAAAAAATACAACGGGCTTATTTGTCGCTGATGCTGAAGGAAAACGAAAAGAGCATCACCATTCAGCGCATCTGTCAGGAAGCTCATGTAACGCGGCCTACGTTTTATAAATTGTATAAAGATATCCTGGAATTGCGCGTCGACCTGCATAATGCGATTTTAAACGATTTAAGGCAGTCCTTGACCATTACCCATCCCAAAAGGATTGACGAGCTACGTTCCGAAGACCTTCCGGAAAACATGGTCGCCCTGTTTGAGCATATCATTCAGAACCAGCTAGCCTATGAAGTCATGCTCGTGTATAAACCGGACGACTTATTTATTCAGGAAGTCAAAAACATCATCAGGCATTACGTAGAAGACGGCATTCGCGTATCCCAAACGTCCGAAGAAGGGCTCCGCATGGAGATGTCCTTCGTCATTGCCTACACAACGGGCGCTTATTTGGAAAGCATCGTCTGGTGGGTTCGCAGCAACTATAAATATTCCGCCGTCACCATGGCGTCCAAGCTGCTCGAAATCTCCTTCCACGGGCCATACAAAAACCCGATTTTATGGAATAAGTAACACTTATTTCACGATGCCAATCATAAACCCGTCGTACCCCTTACTCCCCACCGTCTGCAGCGCCGTGGCCGAAATATTCGGATGCCCGCTGAGCATATCGTAGAACGTTCGGACACCCTGCACCCGCGGGTCAGTGCTGTGCCGATCGGCAATTTCCCCGTTGCGGATAACGTTGTCCCCGACAATGACCGTTCCCGGCCGGGAAAAATGCAGCGCCCAGCGGAGATAGTTCGGATTGTTCGGCTTATCCGCATCGATAAAAATGAGGTCAAACGGCTCCACCCCCTCTTTCTCCATTTGGGCCAGCTGTTCAAGCGCGTCCCCGGTGCGTACTTCGATCGTCTGTTCCAGCCCCGTCCGGGCGATGTTCTTCTTGGCGACTTCGGCATGTTGCAGACTCAGCTCCAGTGTGATGATCCGCCCGCCTTCCGTTAAGCCTCTAGCCATCCATATCGTGCTGTAAGCCCCCAGCGTCCCGATTTCCAGGATCCGTTTCGCCCCTTTGATCTGTACGAGCAGCTGCAAAAACTTCCCCTGATTCGCCGTTACATCGATTTCCGGGAGGTCCGCCTTCCGGTTCGCCACGATCACTTCGTCCAACACCCGGTCATTCGGGCAAAGCCGGTCGACAATATACTCATCTACTTGTTCCCATACAGGATTCATTCCCCGTCACTCCTTATCATTTGGTTTCATCTTTAGGATAGAAGCGCTTCTGGTTCTATTGTAGATCGTCTATAATGATATGAATAATATATCTTTCGCCGATTTTCATACATTAAAGATATGAATGGATGAGGAGTTGATACACCTTGAACCTGCACGCCCTGCGCTTATTTCATGTGATTGCTTCCACCGGGAGCGTGACCCGGGCATCCGAGCTGCTGAAGATCAGCCAGCCTGCGATTACCGCCCAGATCAAGAAATTCGAGAAGGAGCTGTCCCTGATCCTGCTTGAACCGCAAGGAAGGGGCATCCGGCTGACCGATGCGGGGGATAAAATAGCTGCGCTCGCCAAGAGGCTGTTCGCCGTCGAGCAGCAAATCGAGCAGCTGGCGCGGGACTACGGGCAGGGTATGGCCGGCCACATCCGCCTGGCGGCGACCTACCTGCCTGCGCACTTTCTCCTCCCGACCTGGCTGGCAAGGTTCAAACAGCAGTATGAGCAGGTCGAGATGAGCATCACCACGACCAACTCCAGCGGGGCGCTCCGGCAGCTGCTGAGCGTCGAAGCCGACCTGGCCATCTATGGCGGGCTGCCGGAAGAATATCCGGACACGATTCAGACCGAGGAGCTGTTCCAGGACGAGCTGTGGTTCGTCGTCGCGCCGAATCATAAGTTTGCGAACCGCCACCTGTCGCTTGCCGAAATGATGAGCGAGCCGTTTGTCATGCGCGAGGAAGGCAGCTCCACGCGGGAGCGGCTGTTCGCGCTATGCCGCACCTACAACGCCCCGGCCCCCAAGGTAGCGCTGCAGTTTAACGGTCTGCACGAGGCGATCACCGCCGTCATTGCCGGATATGGCGCCAACTTTGTCTCCTCGCTGGTCGTACG
>NZ_PCZT01000002.1:119195-135675 GCF_002968895.1 Paenibacillus sp. AR247
AATGCGGCAAGCACAGTCGGCACACTGCATTCCGCCATATTGCCCGAAGTCCGTTTTAGCCGTGAGACAGGGCCGGACTAANCTTTTTGCAGCAAATAAATGGACGGATGCAGTCCCTTCAACCGGAGGTCGGCTACCGTGGCCAAACGGAGATCCGCTTTCTCGGCAGCCGCCAGCAGAGGACCCCCCGCATCGGTTAAACAGACGATCTGACCTCCTGGTTTCAGCACCCGCTTCATTTCTCTAAGTACTCCTTCATACAAAACGGGAATGCATGCTATGGACGAAATTTGTCTTCCAAATGGAAGATTGGTCACCACTTTGCCTGCATATCCCGAATCCAGCGGCAGGCGCTGCGCATCCCATTCCTCAAGATGTACACCGGAAGTGTGTCCCACGTTGGCACGGGAAGCTGAGACGGCTTCCTCAGAAAGGTCTCCGCCATGAATGCCGGCGTGAGGATACACACAGCGCTCGGACAGCACGGTTCCTGATCCGCAGCAGGGGTCAACGAAGATGTCGTCCTTCTCCGGACGGGACACCCACACGAGCGCGTGCGCAACGGTCGGCCGCAGGGCAGCCGGCGCAAATTCCCGCGTCTTTCCCCTATACCTGAACGCCGCATCCGTTATCCTGATGGCAAAGACAGCCTCTTCCTGAACCAGATCGAGCCGAAACTCGAGCTGATGACCGCCGCTGTGATCTTGTCTAAAATGCCGATAGCGCCGCATGATTCCCAATTCCGCAGCCTCTGCCGCATCAAACCTGCTGTAGGTATGGTTTCCCGCTCGGCTGGCATTGACCTTAAAGCTGATCATTCCGGAAGAATCCGGGCGGATCATGGATAAATCCAAACGGAAGATTTCTTGTTCGATATGGTGTAAATGCAATTTATGAGGACCCACCGGGAACCGGTGGATGAAACGATACAGATTGTCGGCAGTCCGCAGCGTCAGAAAATACTCTACTGGCAAGTCAGAGTCAAAATAAACCTTTCCCCTGACCTTGTCCCCAATACGTACCCCGGAAATTTTAGCCTGCATTTCATCGGCGAGAATTTCTTCCAGCCCAGGCAGTACAGTAAAAAAGTAGCGTGGCATACATCGATCACCTCGTCATTGATGGTAAGCATAGAATGAAGCCCGCAGAGCGCGGTTTTTGCCCCGGCGGCCGGTTAAATGTGTTTCGAACATTTGCCCCGGAAACAAAAAAACACGAATGAACCAAAGTCCATTCGCGTCTTCTATGCAAAAAGGCACAGGCTGCCCCTAAGGCTGCCTGCATAAGAACGTGATTAAGGAATTCCGTTTCATGACCATTCACTGCATCCCCGGAAGCTGCATATCAAATATACCCAGCCCTATCGGGCTCGGATACCTCATGCCTCCGGCATGCTATTCAGTTTAGTTCACTGAAAGAATGGTCAAGAAAACGGTCATCATCATCATCGTTCCAACCTCCATCAATTACGAAATTTTCCCCATTATATTACAGACCGCCGGCTGGGGCAAGAGATCTGCGCCAACAAGCCTATCCCCCTTGCGGCCCGCAAGAAATTCAGGCTGATGAATCAGCCTTTTGCGACCGGCAGGCTCCATACCTCTTCTCCCCCGTATACCGCCCCGGTTGGCGCAAAGCCTGCCGACTCGTACAGTCGCTTGGCGACTCTGTTGTCCCTATGGACGGTCAGGCGGATTTCCCGGCAGCGGTCCCACCGATTTACGATCCAACGGACGATCTCCGTCAAGGCGGCCCGGCCGTACCCTTGGCCCTGGTAGCGCTCATCAATCAAAAAGCCGTTAATCCAGTACATATCCGCCGTGTTCTCTTCACATGCGTGCATTATAAAGCCGACCATTCGCGGCCCATCGTATATGGCGAAAGGGATATAGTCGACGTTGTCCCCATCGGGTTTAACGTAGACTTTGGCCAGCGAAACTGCAACCGGCGGGGTGAAGCCGGCCTGTTCCTCCGCAACCCGGAGGGAAATGGCTTCCTCCCAATTTTCCCTTGTCACCTTTTGAAGCTGAATATCCATACCGATGCCTCCTGCCAGGTGACGGGTTTTTATCGTGAACCCCACCCTTTTTAACCCCCATTATACCGAAACCTTATCACTTGCATAAAGGTCATATAATAAGGGGGTAAGCAAAGAAAGTCATCCCATTTTGAAAGGACGGCGGTAATGATGAAAATCAACCATTTGAATTTAACGGTGACCGATGTGGCGGCGTCACGGGCCTTTCTGGAAACTTATTTCGGACTGGAGTGCCGGGCGGCCCGCGGCGACAACTTCGCGGTGCTCTTCGATGATGACGGGTTTGTGCTGACACTGATGAAGGGCCGTGAGGTGCAGTACCCCAAAACGTTCCACGTCGGCTTTCCCCAGCAGACCGAGGAGCAGGTCGACCGCATCAACCAAAAGCTGCTGGAGGACGGATACGATGTCAAGCCTCCGCAGCATGCGCACGGGTATACATTCTACGTCGAGGCACCGGGCGGGTTTACGGTCGAGGTCCTCTGCTAAAGCCTGCCCCCGTCCCGATCTATACTGCCAGCCGGCAGGCTGATGCTCCGTCATCGACGGCCCTTTCCTTACTCTGCCAAGGGAAGGGCTGTTTCCTTTTCCTTCGCCCGCTGCTTGTTTAGCGCCTTCGCCGCTTTAGGCTTCGCGGCCAGCTGCTGAACCCCCGCCATGGCCAGCGTGACGGCAAGCAGCACCGGGATGAGCAGCGTATAGCTGCCGGCAGCGTCGTGGATCACGCCAAGCAGCATCGGTCCCATCGCGCCAATCACGTATCCCACCGATTGGGTCATGGCCGACCAGGCCGTCGCCTGCTGAGCATCGCTTACCGTTTCGATCGGCATCATCAGATTGACCGGGAACAGCACGCCGGGACCGATGCCGATCAGAATCGCCGCCAGCCACGGCGTCACGGATATCCAGAGCATCAGGAAGCCGGCAGCCATCGATAGTGCGCCCAGCGCCAGCCAGAAGCGTCGGGAAGGCAGACGCTGGAGCAAGTGCGGAAACAGGAGGCCGACGGGAATCTGCGTCAGGGAAAACAGGACAAGCATGTTCGCCGCATAGGCTTTGCCGTATCCCATATGTTCCACGACTGGCGGCAGCCAAGCCGTGACCGAAAAGAACAGAACAGCCAGCAGGCCAAAGGACAGCGTGAGACCCCATGCTTTGGCGCTGTTCCAGGGAAGTCCGGTCGCCCTTGCCGAGCGCTCCGCACGGGCAGGCCGACGGGTATGACGGAGAACCGACCACCACCATACCGGCAGGGCGACGGCAGCCAGGATAGCCCAAACCGCCAGCGATTCCTGCCACGAATGGGCCCGGACCGATAAAGGCAGGGACAATCCCGATGCGAGCGCGGCTCCGACCGCCATGGAGACGGTATAGAGCGAAATCATAACGGGCACCTTGGCGGGAAAATGCTGCTTAATGAACCCGGACAGCAGCGGTCCTGCCGCAGCAATCCCGAGCCCGGCCAGGATGGTGGTCAGCAGCAGGTATGCTGACGACCCGGTGAACCATCTCAGCACCGTACCAGCGCCGATGACCGCAATCGACCAGCCGATGACGCGCTCCAGCCCGGCACGCTGGCCCAGTTTGACCGCAAAAGCCGGAAATATCCCCATGCACAACACTGGAATGGACGTAAGCAGACTTGCCGACAACGCGCTCATGCCCAAATCCCGCTGGATGGCTTGCAGCATGGGCGAGATGGAATTCATTGCGGGCCGCAAATTTAAAGAGGCCAAAATGAAGGCGACAGCCATCATGAACAGTGAAGGTTTTCTCATTATTTCTCTCTCCCTCAGATCGATTTGATCACATCTTAATGGGAGAGGGATCATTTATCAATTATATTGAAATTATGATAATAATTTGTTATACAAATGATAAAACCATGTTTTCACACATTCTAGGGTTTACTTCCACTTCGGTACGCCGCGATCTATCGTTCATGAACAGGAGGAAATAACATGGAACTGAGGCAACTGGAGTATTTCGTGGCCGTATGCGAGGAGCTGCATTTTACGAGAGCCGCAGATAAGCTCGGCATCTCCCAGCCGAATTTAAGCCTGCAGATTAAGGCCTTGGAGGAGGAGGTCGGCATGCCCTTGTTTGACCGGATCGGCAAACGGATTGCGGTGACCGATGCAGGCTCGGTCCTGCTTAAGCAGGCAAGGGGAATTTTTCAAAATTTGCAGAACGCCAAGCTGGAGATCGGCGAACTTCGCCATCACCAGGGCGGTACGCTCGGCGTCGGCGTGCTGCCTTCCGAGCTCGATTTCCGCCTGACCCCGATGTTCATCGATTTCCGCAACCGGTATCCGAACGTCCGGCTCAAGATCGTCTCGGCAGTCGATGTAGCGGACCTCGTCCTTAGTACGGAAATCGATATCGGCATCTCGCTCAAGCCGCTTTACGACAACCGGCTGGTGGTCAGGTCCCTGCCCCGGGAGGAGTATGGCGTGGTGGTATCTGCCGAACACGAGCTGGCCGGCAGGGAGTCGGTCTCCCTAACTGAACTGAACGGCCTGCCGATCATTATGTATCCCAAGGGGTTCTGGGGAAGGGAGCTCGTCGAGCAATACTGCCGGAAGAACGGGTTTAACCTGGACATCGTCGTGGAAACGACGTCTAATCCTTCGCTCTTCCGCTTTGTCCGGGAAAACATGGGGGTTACCGTTCAGACGCCTACGCTCGTCGAAGCCATCGGCGATCCGAAGCTGCGGTTCCTCCCCATCCATGATGATCCGCCCTACAGGGAAATGAGCATCATTTACCGGGCGGATAAATATTTGGGCCATGCCGCGCAGGCTTTTATTCATCTTGCCGAGGAGCGCCTCAAATCATAGTGCGAGCTGGAGGCGCGCAGCATGGCCTTGCAATCGGCCCAATTTTGACCCTTGGGAAGTTATATGTATCTTAAAGGCGTGGTGTCCCCCCTGGCGATACGGAGCAGCCTGTAGCACATGATGCGCTCATTATCCGTAATATGGCCGAGCACCTCTTTCAAGCTCCATTTGCCTGGCGCATAGCGGTAGTTCCCCTTTTCTTCCGTCAGTGCAGAATAAAACGCGGTCGTCCGGTTCAAAGACCCGTTCAGAATCTCCTCGAGGTTCCCCTCAGGTACGAGAGAGACATACTTGGCGAAACCTTCGTTGTAGTCATCCTTCGTTGGGCGTAGAATCATCGGTATCCATCCTTTCGTTTTGTAAAATGTTCAAGCAATGGGCGTGCCGTTGCCGACAGGCACATCAGGGGCCAGCAGCACCACATCGCCCTCTTCCGGAACTCCGCCGAGAACGAGCACTTCCGATTCATATCCGGCAATCCGCCGTACGGGAAAATTAACGACGGCGGCCACCTGGCGGCCGACCAGCTGCTCCGGGGTATACCTTCTCGTAATCTGGGCCGAGGAACGCTTGACTCCAAGCTCCCCGAAATCAATGCTCAGCTTGATCGCCGGCTTGCGCGCCTCCGGAAAAGGCTCCGCCTTGACCACCGTTCCGATGCGAATGTCCAGCTTCATCAAATCTTCGATGGTTGCCACAACTTTTCCTCCTTCTTATGCCATGATTATATCTCTCCATTATATCCCTGCCTGTCAATGGCAAAAGCACTTTCACCAACCTAAAAAAGGCTGCACACCGCAGCTCAGATTCCCATAACGTATTTTATCGATATAGCCGCAAATAACAAATTAGCAATATGCCTAACTTTCAAGCTTGCCTTTTCATTTATTCTAAAAATCAATCGTTCATCCTCAAATACGACAGTTAATGACGCATTACTTTAGTATGGTGAAATAAATAACTGCGAAGGAGTAGATGAACTTGAAGAGACTCGCTGGGAAAATCGCTCTTGTAACCGGAGGAAGCCGGGGAGCAGGACGAGGGATTGCCGTTGAACTTGGGAAAGCCGGAGCAGTCGTTTATGTGTCCGGAAGAAGTTTACGAGGTACGACTACACACGGTTTTCCAGGCAGTATCGATGAAACTGTGGAGGAGATTCGAAGTCATGGAGGAGAGGCGTACGCATGTCGTTGCGATCATACCCGTGATGAGGATACACAAGCTTTGATCGAGAGAATCCGACAGGAACAAGGACGGCTCCATATCCTAGTGAATAACGTCTGGGGACTGCATGACTTGGAAGTGAATTTACAATCCAAACCATTCTGGGAATATCCGCTGAACATGTGGGATGCGATGTTTCAGAATGGAGTACGCCCACAAATAGCGACAAACCATTATGCGATTCCGCTTATGCTGGAAGCTGATTCTGGATTGATCGTACATACCACATTTCAGGATCAGGATAAGTATTTAGGAACTTTCTATTACGACCTCGCCAAGAATACCATTAACCGCTCAGTGCTCGGATTAGCTCATGATCTCAAAAGCACTGAAATAACCGTGGTAGCGGTCTCCCCTGGCTGGATGAGAACAGAACTGGTATTAAGGAACTTCGGTACAGATGAAGCTCATTGGAAGGAGGTTGATGCTCTGAAACACACGGAGTCGCCGTATTACGTAGGGCGAGCGGTGTCAGCCCTAGCTGGGGATGATGAAGTGAAACTGAAAAACGGACTGGTACTACAGGCTGGTGATCTTGCCCAGGAATACGGGTTCACCGATATTGATGGACGGTTCATCCCTCCCTTTTTAATATAATCAGTCTCATTGAAAAAACGAATACTCGCTAGAGCTCAGTTAACCGCCTTCTTATCGGGCGGTTAACTTGCTGCCTAATACAGCGAGTAGATCGTTTGGTTAGGGCCAGTGCGATTCAAGATGCGATTTTCTTCCCACGAGGCAAATCCCATGAACGCGGGCTATCCTCCATAGGCTTCCCGGGTCCGGTAGATATGCTGGTCCATCAAAAAGTCCAGCAGCATGCGGTTGAATGCATGGGGCTGGCATAAATGGGTCGGGTACATCGCATCCTCGATCGTCGCCAGCTGCACATGCCGGAACAGGGTGGCCGCCCGCTGCATTTGCTTGACGAACCACTCGCTTTGACTGCCTGCGACGCACAGTACAGGCATTGGCAGCCGCGCCAAATTGGCGGGCATCTCCATACCGCAACAGCTCCATGCGCTGCTTGATCGACTCTGTCGGCCGCTTGTGGTACAGCTCCTTGCGCAGGAGTTATACGTCACCCGCAGCGACCTTAGGAAAACTCCGCAGGCAAATAATAAGACAGCCAGCTGCACGCCTCGCAAATATTCAGCAAATGGTTCTTTTTCCCGAAGCATCCGGCGAAGTAGCTGTCTACGAGTACCAGGGCGCTGACCCGGTCCGGATGAAGGGCGGCAAACGTCTGGGCGAGTGCGCTTCCGCTGGAACAGCCGACAAGCGTCGCCTGCGAAATATGCAGCTTATTGAGCAGCTCGCACAGATCGCTGCATTGGGTTTCCATAATGTGCCCGACCTCCACGTCAAGCTTCCCCGAATTGCCGTAACCGCGGAGGTCCAGCACGATTACCTTCGCCCGCTTGCTGAAATATTCGACCTGGGGCTCAAACATATGATGGGACGACAAATGCCCATGAATGAACACGATGGGCGTGCCGCTGCCGTGAATTTCATAATATAACGTGGTTCCGTTTACTTGTATCTGGGGCACTTCATGTTCTCCTCTCTCCCACATAACCTGTTTTCTCTATTTGTACAAAATCGCGGGCGCCGCCCGCTTGGGAATCAATGCTTCTCCTTTTTTAAACAACAAAAAAGAAGCACCGGAAAGAGGACACTCTTCCATGCTTCCAAATCCAAGGCTGAATAAGCCTTGCCATCTGCATGAATAACAGCTGCCTCTCTTAACACGCTTGCGTGGTTAGCTGACGGATTCGGGCCAAAGAGTAGCCCTACTCTACACTTTCGAGATTCACCCCATATGGCCGCAGCGGATGCTGCAGACACGACCGGTTCCCCCGCTCTCCGCCATTCCGGCGGAAATTCAGCGAATAGACATATTCCATGTACACGCTTCATCCTTCAAAATGAGCACACAGAAAAACACAGAGCAGATACCCTGTGTTTACGCTTCAAATCACAGTTTCTTCCGCTCTCAACTACGCTTACGAGGTTAGCTGACGGATTCGGGCCGTGAGAGTAGCCCTACGGAAACAGGCGTTATCCTGCCTCCGATTCACCCCTGCAAGCCGCAAGCCCCAGCATAAAGCTCCGTGGGACGAGGACTGCGATTGGTTCCCCCGCTTTTCATCGGAAAATTCAGCGTTCATCAAGTCGCAAATCTTACTCTATTGGATGATGAAATGAATATACGCCTGGGACGGCGAACTGTAAAGCAGGGAAACGATACGATTCCCTGCTTTATTTGGGGATCTGATGGGAAAACGGGTCCTAATCCGTAGGAATCATTGTTTTACGGCCTTTCCTACCGCTTTCCTTAGCTTTGCTGGATAACTGAAGGCGGGAAACCATTCAAATGGCTGAACCCGCCCATTGGACCGGAAAATAATGCCGGAATAGGGCTGAAGCCGCTAGGCTGAAAAAAAGCGGCTTTTTGCCGGAATTTTGGACTTTGCGGTGGAAAGATGCTGGTTTTGATCCGAAAAAATCCGCCGCGCCTTCTTGCCAAGAGAACTCCCTTGGACGTATGATGCGGATAGTTTACCAATCGGACACATGTATGGAACCCTACTGGCCGTGACGATCCGGAACAAGACGGCAGGGAGTATCCATGAAATCACGGTCAAGGAGGATGTCACGATGAACCGGGCTTTGATCTCCACCATCGAACTGTTTGAAATCGATCTTCCAAGGTACCAGCACCACAGCCTGGGCTGGCTGGAAAACTGCCGGATCGGCATTGTAAAGCTGCCTTACTCGGGAGAGGAAGGGCTTGCCGAGGGCCTGCTGTGCTCAGGCAAGCAAGCCTTCGACCTGGTACGGTGGGGCTGCTGCCTGCGTTATATTTGCGGCCTGACGCTGGAAGAGGCCATCACCGCGACGGCCATGCACATTCTGAAGCAGCCGGACCACAATCAATACCCGCTCGCGCTGATGGCGCTGCTTGATGTCAGATCACGCCTGGAGCAGCATACCGCGCGCACAACAGCCGAACACATGGGAAGATCCCTTGATGCCGGCCTTCTCGAGCTGAATCGTACGGCTTACGCCAAAGGAGCCGCAGCATCGTTGCGGATCGGGGGAGGAACGTCGCTTGCGATCTCCGGCCTGACGGCTGACCTTGATACGGAAGTCCAGGCGAACGCTCCCGTCAACCGCCTCCCGCTGCTCGGCCCGGAGTTCCCGACGGATACCCGCGCCTTGATCCGCCGCTCCTCGGCATATCTGTCCCTGTTCGGCGCCAGCACAAAGAACCGCCACCCCGGATAATCCCCGAGTGGCGGTTTTTTTGTGCTGCCTGCGCGGGCGGCTCGCTGCCAGGCCTTGCTCCTCCAGCGGACCCAGAGCAGGATGCCCCGCAGCCATTCGTCGGCGATAAACGCTGCCCAGATACCGTACAGGCCGTATCCCCAATGGATGCCGAGCAGGTACGTCAGCGGCACGCTGAAGAGCCAGGTCACCGTGATGGACACGATCATGGCGGACCGGGCGTCGCCGGCGGCCTGCAGCGACCGTTCCAGGATGACGTTGAAGTTGCGCCCCGGCTCCAGCAGAAAGCTCAGCAGCAGCAGGGCCGCTCCCATCGCGATAATGTCCGGGTCGGTCGTGAACAGCTTCATCAGCGGCTGCCGGAACAGCGTCAGCACGGCGACGGCCGCCAGCGTGATCAGCTCGCTCCGGATCAAATTCCGGATCACCTGCTTGTAGGCCTCTTCCCTCTGGCCTGCGCCGACCAGCTGCCCGACGATGATCTGCCCGCCCCGGCCCAGCGAGACGGCCAGAATCATGACGAAGAACATGATGTTCTGCGTGTAAATTTTCGTTGCCAGCACGCTGGCCCCAAGCGACGAAATAAAGGCCGTGGTCACAAACTGGTTGGCGGAGTACGACAAGGACACGGCCGAGGACGGCACGCCGACGCGTAGCACCTTCCCGATATGCTCACGGCTCCACACGAACAGGTCGTTCCAGCGGATGTAGACGCCCGCCGCCTTGCGGAGCAGCACCAGATTGACGGCCAGCCCGACGCACTGGGCAAAGGCGGTGGATATCGCCACCCCGACGACGCCCAGCTTCGGAAAGCCTCCGGGACCGTAAATAAACAGGTAATTGCCGAAAATATTCAGCACGTTCATGCCGATCGTGACAACCATCGTCTGCCGGGTTAATCCATGAGACTGAATCATGGCCGTGACGGCGGTCAGCAGCGCCTGAATGACCAGGGCGCCCCCGGCGATGAGCAAATACTTCTCCGCCTGCCCGAACAGGGAAGGATCGAGGTCAAATATCCGCAGCAGCGGCCCGCTGAGAATCATGACCATGACGCTCACGACCAGGCCGAACAGGAAGTTCAGCGCCAGCGAGGACCCGGCCAGCCGGCCGATTTCATGCTGCCTGCGGGCACCCAGATACTGCGAGATAACCACCGCGGAGCCGAGCGCCACGAAATTGAACATCAGCACCGCAAACATGATGATCTGGTTCGCGACGCCGACCGCAGCAACCGCGCCGTCGGACACCTTGCTCAGCATGAACGTGTCCGATGTCCTGAGGAACATTTGAAGGGCCGATTCCACAAAAATCGGCCACGTAATCGCAAGCAGCGACAGCTTGCTAACGGGGTTGTCTCCCGCGATGGATCTGGACATTACAGGCTGTAAGCCTCCCGGATCTTGGCAATGCCAAGCTTCGCGGTCTCCAGGGCTGTCAACCCGTCATAGCTGTCCATAAACAGCTCCAGCGACAGATAGCCCTCATATCCCGCATCCGCCAGCGTTCTGGCGAGCGCTTCGGACGGAGCGATGCCGTCTCCCGGAAATACCCGGTGGGCGTCCTGGATCTCGGAGCGGGACGGCGCTGCCGGATAATCGTTCACATGGACGATGCCGATCCGGTTCCCAGGCAAGCCTTCAAGGTCCCGAAGCTCGCTGCCGCCGGTATACATGTGGAACGGATCGATAAGAATTTTGGCGTCCGCCACCCCGCTGGCTTGAGCTACGTAAATCGCATCCTTCAGGCTGTTCAGCCGGGCAGCTTTTCCCCAGAATTCAAGATAGGGCTCTATGCCGATCCGGCGGGCCAACTCGGCCAGCTTGGCAAAGGAAGCGGCAAATTCGTCCAGCGTGACGTGGGCAACCTGTCCGAAGGGGGGCGCCGCAGCCGCGAGACAGCCCAGCTCCGCCAGCATTTCCATTTCCTTCTCCGCTTGATCGAAGCCGCGCTGTCTCGCTTCAGGGTCACGGTCGGCCCAAGCCCAGAAGGCGATGGCGTTCGCCACCTTCAGTCCATGATCTTCGATATACCGTCTAAGCTCCTGCAGCTCGCCGCCCTCTGCAAGGTAAGCTTCAATGTCCCGTACCCACAGCTCGATGCCCTCATAGCCTGCTTCCGCCGCCACGCGGACCTGCTCTTTGACGCCGAGTCCGTAAGGCAGGAGTGTAGATGTATTCAATGACAATTTGAAAGGAAACAAGCTTGATCTCCTTCTTTCCGTAAGTAGTTAAGGGGTAAATGGCACCCTTCTCTGCTCGGCATGGCTCTGCATGCCCAGCTCGATGACACGGATCGCCATCCGAGCCTGCTCGGGCTTTACGCCAAGCTCCGACACACCATGGATAGCCTCCGCCACGTTGCGGTAATAGGCGTCATAGCATCCCGGAATCGTCTTCAGACGCCCCGTAAACTGCAGGCCGTCCCGGCTGGCCACGAGGCTTCCCCACATCTCCTGCGGCTCTTCGCCCCATCCGGGCGATCCCGGCAGCCTGCCGGCCTTCAGCAGATTTTCCTGAGGATCTTCTCCATACTTGACAAACGAACCCTCCGTCCCGTACAACCGGTACCTCGGAGCCGGATCCCGGGCCAGCAGGGTCGATTTCACCGACACCTTCAGCCCATCCGGATACCCCAGCGATACGTCAAAATAGTCCGGGGCCAGCGTCCGCTCCCGCTGCGTCAGCACCTCCGCCTGCACGCTGTCCGGGAGCCCGAACAGCGTCAGCGCCTGGTCGATCAGGTGGACGCCCAGGTCATAGAACGTCCCGGACCCTTCGGCCCCCGCATCCCGCCAGCGGCTGGGATCGGCATTCGGGCTGAACCGGTCCCAGCGGAATTCCGCTTCGGTGATCCGGCCGACCAGACCGCGGCGGACAACCTCCTGCAGCGTCAGGTAATCGCCGTCCCACCGGCGGTTATGGAACACGCTGAGCACCAGCCCTTTACTTTGGGCCAGCGCGATCAGTTCGTCCGCTTCCTCCGTCGTCGCCGTGAACGGCTTCTCTACGACGACATGCTTGCCGGCCAGCAGGGCGTCCTTGACAAACGAGTAGTGCGCCGTGCTCGGCGTCGTAATGACGATCAAGTCGATGTCCGGATCCTCATAGGCTTCCCGGACGTCCTGTACAGCCCGGACGGACGGGTAGGCCTGCAGGCACGAATGGCCTCTCCGCTGGACGATCATCGCCAGCTCCAGCTCCGGTACGGCCGTGATGACCGGGCAGTGAAACGTCCTGGCGGCGAATCCGTAACCGACCACCGCTGTCCTCACCTTCTCCTTCATTCGCATCACTCTCCTATACAGCCAGGCGAATGTTAACCTTCGCCGGCCCCGATGTTATACAGAATCCGGTTGACCGGATACAGCGATTCCGACTCCTTGACCGGAACCAAATCCCGGTACATCGGATTGTAATACTTTTTGCGGTACTGGCTGGCAGTGAGTCCCTTCACGGCTTTGAACACCCTGCTGAAGTAATTTTCATCCGAGAATCCGACCGCAAAGGCGACCTCCTTGATGCTGTGCTCCTCGTACAGCAGGAGCTGGCAGGCGCGCTCGATCCGCCGTTGAATGATCGCATCGCGCGGCGTGCGGCCCATATACTGCACAAAAGACCTGGAGAAATGCTCATGCGACCAGCCGATCCGCCTCGCCAGCATTTCCACCGAAATGGCCTCTCCCAAATGCTTGTCGATATAATCGAGCGCCTTGACGATTTGGGGAGGAATCCGGTTGGCCGGCGTCGTCAGCGGCTCGTCGAAGAGGTGGCCGCTGATTTCCGTCAGCAGCGACCATAGAAGCGAACTCCCGCGGCTCTGCATCCGGTCCGTATGGGCATGGGCGATATGCATGATTTGCTTCATCATGCCGACCGGAAGCTCCTCGTCCAGCGGAATAACGCTCGGGCCGCCGGGCGCAAGGAGCGGAAGCGCCGTCTCCGTCCCGGCATCTTCCGGAAATCCGAAATGAATGAACAGATGGCGCGCCGGCTGCTGCGGGTCGTATTCATAGGCGTGGTATTCGCCCGGCCTGGTCACGATAAAGCTCGGTTCCTGCAGGACGTATGCTTCCCCCTCCACCCTGTAGACGCTGCGCGTCCCATCCGGAAAATACAGCAGCTCGTAATCGTGAATCCGCCGCGGGCCGAGGGAGGTGCCGGGCTTCTTGACGATGTCCCCGACGATATGGATCCTCGGGAGGTGCACAAGATGCGAGGCCGCCCGGCTGGATTGGCTTTCCGTTATATTCATGGCAGTTCCCTTCCTCATCCCCCACGAAGTGGAGTCTTAGCTTCGGTTCCTTTTCAGGCCCATTCGATGTTCGTTCTAAGAAACTAAATGATTAAATCAGTCCGAGTCCCTGCAAATTGCGGTAGCTGATCGCCAGGCTCTCCAGCGGATACGCGCCGGCTCTGATCCTGTTCGACGACGAGCCAGCCGGTTCCTACCTCCCGCGCCGTTTGGGCGATAGCCTTGAAATCGAGAATCCCCTCCCCGATTTCGGCGAAAAACTGCTCCTCGCCGGCTTCCACGTCTTTGATATGGAGCAGCGGGCACCGGTTCTGAAGCTTGGCGAGGTACGACACCGGATCTTCACCGCCCCGCTTGACCCAATACGTATCCAGCTCCATCTGAACCAAGGAAGGATCGGTTTCGCGGAGCAAAATATCGAGCGCGTATTCGCCGTCGAATTGGGCGAACTCCCAGTCGTGGTTATGGTATAGCAGCTGAACCCCGCGCTGGCGGAACTTCTCGCCCGCTTCGTTCAGCTTGGCGGCCTTGGCCAGCACCTCGTCCCGGGACGCAAAACGCAGCGACAGCGCCACGAATTTACCGCCGTCCACCTCCTCGAGATAATCCGCGATGTCGTCCGGATTGAAATCAAACGTATCGAATCCGGCATGGGTTCCGATGACCTTGAGGCCGATCCGGTCCAGCAGCGCCTTCTGCTCCGCCACGGTAATGCCTTCCGGCGGGCGTCCGAGCTCAATGCCCTGATAGCCGATGGCAGCGATTTTCTCCAGCGTGCCTATATAATCCTTGCTTAATTGTTCTCGAACCGTATAAGGCTGTACGGCGACGGGAAATTGGGTCATGATCTATGCATCCTCTCTTGGTTTGAAATGGGACAGGTTCTCCGTGCGGTGTTTACAGATCCAGCATGTTGTACTTCAGGCCGAGTGGCAGCGGAGCCGGACGTTCCACCGTGGATTCCAGGTGAATGTGGCGCTCCTGCTGAGACGCTTCAAAGATGCCGAGCGAGATGTCCAGCACATGGCGCGCCAGCTTGCCGCTTGCCCGGTTCGGCCGTCCCGACTGGATTGCATAAGCCATGTCGGCTACGCCCATGCCGCGTCCTTCCTCGGCATACGGATGGGAATGCGGGATCTCTTTCGTCTGCCCGTTCGGGAACTGGATGGATACAGCGCCTCCGAAGAAGTTCGGATCCGGAACGTACAGAATGCCTTCCGTGCCGTACACTTCCAGCCGCGGCGAATAGCCGAACGCCTCTTTGGCCGCCTGAAGGGTAGCCACCGCGCCGCTGTGGAAGTCCAGCACCGCCGATACGTTCGTCGGCGCTTCCACCGGCACCGTCTGGCCGAATGCCGGCGATTTCGGATTGTCCACCACGACCTCCTGATGCAGCTGGCGGGCGGATCCCGTTACCCTCTGTACGGGTCCGAGCAGCGCGATCAGCGCCGTCAAATAGTAAGGCCCCATATCCATGATCGGATCGCCGCCCAGCTTCAGGAAGTTGCGGAAGTTCGGATGCATGCCGCCCGCGGCGTTCCCCATGATAATCGTAGCGCTTGCACCGTAAGGCGTGCCGATCCATCCGTCATTGATCAGCTTGACGCAGGTCTGGATGCCGGCGCCGAGGAAGGTGTCCGGCGCGCAGCCGACAAGCAGGTTTTTGGACTCGGCCAGAGCCAGAACCTCATCGGCATCCTCGCGGTTGAGGGCAAACGGCTTCTCCGTGTACACATGCTTCCCGGCCTCAAGTGCCCGCAGGTTCAGCGGGGCATGCGCGGCGGGGGCCGTCAAATTGAGAACGATTTCAATTTCCGGGTCGGCCAGCAGCTCCTCCACGGTGTACACATTTGGAACGCCGAACTCTTCCGCTTTTTTCTGCGCGAGCTCCGGAACCATATCCGCTACGGCTTTGACCTCGACGATATGGTCGAGCATGCCGGTCAAATTTTTCAGATATACGGTGCTGATCATGCCGGTACCGATGACGCCAACCTTGACTTTACGCACGAATACATCAACCTCTCTTCGTTTGGTAGTGATCTTGTGCCCTCATTATCACGCATCGCCCGGCCGAACTCAATGGACTGCAGCGCAAATAAACTGGATTTATTTGATATTATCCATCCCTGTCCGCAGCAAGCCGGTTTGTGTTCAGGAGTAAAAAAACCTACCCGGCACCCAGGACATACCCGAAGAGCAAAGAGGCATTCTAAAGCGGTTTTATGATCAATCCCTTTGGGCGTTACTCCACCCTTGGCTTTGCCGGGTCGCAATCAGGACGCGGCACCTCACCGAATTGGGACAGCTTCTGCAAATAATAGCATTCTTCCCGGAACATATGGTCCGGCACCAGCCTGTTCAGCCTGCTCAGCAGCTCGGCGCTGATGTCCAGCTCCTCGACCTCCAGCAGAAAGTTCATAAACGCCGACATTTCCAGGTCCACGTCGCTGTGGAACTTTTTCACCGCCGGATAGGTCGTCCGGAGCGTACGCAAGTATCCGACAAGCTCAAGCGCCTTCAAATAAAATTCGTTGAAATGCTGCTCAAATTCCTTGCTCCTCTGGATCAGCCTCCGCTCCACCCCGTCGAGATCCGAAGCGATCGATGCCGAGTGAAAAGCCGCGTCAGGCAGCCACAGCAGATCGTGATGCAGCGGGTGATAACGGGGAACCGGATTTCCCTTTAACAGCTCAGCGAGAATACGCTCATATTCCTCCAGCTCGTTCACCATATGATTGATAAACGTTGGCGACAACCCGATGACCACTTTGCGCTGCAGCACCCGGTCGAGAAGATCCAGCTTAAACGCCCGCAGTTCATGTACCGCTGA
>NZ_PCZT01000002.1:135775-141350 GCF_002968895.1 Paenibacillus sp. AR247
TCCCTCAGGGAACGAGCGCGCCTGTCCCAGCAGCCGGTCGAACCATTGGACGAACGAAGCCGCCGTCTGCACGTCCTTGACTTCCTTCGACGCCAGAGCGTTGTAGATAAAACGGGCATGATCCCCCAAAATCTGCAGCCAAAACCTGTGCTCAAAGAGCGCCTCTTCATTCATTGCAGGCGTATCCCTCCCATCGATAACGATCCGTCACTGGACAATATATGAGATGGAGCACCCAACTTATGCGTTACAAAAAACCACCCCCGCCGCATACAGCGGCAAGCGTGGCTGCAAAAAGTCATACCTTGGACTACGTCCCAGCACTTCACCCATACTTTTCAAAGTTACGGATCAATCGGAAATCGCTTGGTGCAGCGCTTCGATATACTCCAGCGCCAGCTTGGACAGCGCCGCATTCTGATGGCAGATCCAGCCGACATTGATCGTCTCGTCGCAGTCGAGCGGCACAGGAATAATCTCGTTCCCGTTCAGGTCGGCGCTGAGAACACCGGTTGAGATCGTATAACCGTTCAGTCCGATGAGCAGGTTGAACAGCGTGGCGCGGTCGTTGACCCGGATGCTTTTCGGATGCGTCAGTGTGCTCAGAATTTCCTCGGAGAAGTGAAAGGAGTTGTACTCCCCCTGCTCAAACGACAGGTAGGGATAATCCTGCAGCTGGTCGATCGTCACGATGGACTGCTTGGCGAGCGGGTTATGGACGCTGATAAAAATATGAGGCTGGGCCGTAAACAGGCTCGTGAATTTCAAATTGGCGTCCTTCAGCAGACGATTGATGACCTTGCTGTTGAATTCATTGAGGTACAGAATGCCGATTTCGCTCCGCTGGCTTTTGACATCCTGGATGATTTCATGGGTCTTCGTTTCCCTCAGCGCCAGCTCGTATTCGTCCTGCCCATACTCGTTGACCAAATGCACGAACGCATTGACGGCAAACGCATAGTGCTGGGTCGATCGGAAAAATGCTGCGGCGACGGCTTGGCGTTCATATAGCGGCTCTCCAGCAGCTCTGCCTGCTCGGTCACCTGGCGGGCATAGCCGAGAAATTCGGCGCCTTCCTTGGACAGGGTAATCCCTTTGTTCGTCCGTTCAAAAATCGTAATGTTCAGCTCTTCCTCCAGATCCTTGATCGCATTCGACAGGCTTGGCTGCGAAATAAACAGCCGTTTGGCCGCTTCATTCATGGACCCGCGGTTGGCGACTTCGATGACGTATTTTAACTGTTGTAAGGTCAATGCTACAGCCCTCTCTTTGAAACAACGATATGATCTTCATTTATTTCAAAGTATACCCGGGCACCGGTCCCCTCCACAACTGTTCGGGCATAAATTCCCCATTACTGCCGCGGTGTGCTTCGCAGTGCGGTGTACAGCGACAGCAGGATAAGCACGAGGGCCATCACCGGATGGATGGCGCCCAGCGCAGGCACATGCGCCGTCATGTACTGCATGTCGATCAGAACAAACATGGCCAAACTGAGCCACGCGCTGCCTTTAAAGCATTTTCCCGTAATGGCAAAAATGATCATCAGAAGCGGGGCAAACCCAAAGAAATGAACAAAGTTTTCGTGGAGCCGCCAGTTCACCGGATTCTGGAACACAGCCGACCCTGCGATGTACACCTGAATCGTGATACATGCGACCAATATCCAGGACAGCCCCATAAAGATGCCCCGGGAAATCCGTCTGCCCCCTGAAATTTTATCTTGAGATGGATTAAGATCGATGCTTGTCATGTGGTTTTCCTCCCTTATAATCGGACGTCAACGCGGCGATCCCCGCAAACAACGCAGCCATGATCAGCGGAAGATAAGGTGTCCCGGCCGGCCGGTCATGGATCAGATAACCGAGAGCGGCAATAATGGTTGACAGAAAGATGCCGCAGGCAGCTCCGCCGACGGCAGCCAGCAGTACTTTGATCACATGGTGCTGCTTCAGCATAATCACCCCTCCCCCGTTGAATTGCTTCCATTGCATTGACCGCAATGAAGGCAATGAATTGCGATGGTCTGCGGCGCACCCGTGTTTTGCCGCCTGGAGTTTATTGTAGCAGCGACTTGTTGTGAACCTGTGAAGTTCTCTTGCTGTTGCGATGAAAATGCATCCGGATATTGCGGCTTTTTCCCGGATCTATGCCGGGGTTGTCGGGGGTTTTCCTTCAGGAATGTTGCGAACTTGTTGCGGTTCCTTACGGCTTTGGTGAATTGTCCCCGCATTCGCGGGAACCGGTATATAATGAGGGGGATAAAAGCCGGAAAGGCTGCAACGGCCCGAGGCTCTCGAGATAAAGGAGAATGAACACATGACGCATACTCTGCTGCTTGTCGATGATGAAAAGGAAGTGCTGGCCTTTATGGAGCCGTTTCTCCAGCAGGAGGGATACGAGACGATCACGGCTTTATCCGGCCGGGAAGCGCTCCGGATCGCTGGCGAACGGAAGCCGTCCCTGGTCGTCCTCGACTGGATGATGCCGGGAATGAGCGGCATTGACGTGTGCCGGGAGCTGCGGAAGCTGCCGAAGCTGGGAATCATCATGCTGACCGCCAGAGTGGAAGAAACGGATAAAATCATCGGGCTGGAGGTCGGCGCCGACGATTATTTGACGAAGCCCTTCTCCCTCCGGGAGCTGGTCGCACGAATACGCTCGGTCCTCCGGAGAATCCATGGGGACGAGACTCCGGACGACCGGATCGTGCGGGGAGATTTAACGATATCCGAGGCGCAGTGCCGGGTGTGGAAACGCGGGGAGGAAGTTTCGCTGACCCCGACCGAATTCAAAATGCTCGCCACCCTGGCTTCGCGGCCCGGCATTGTATACAGCCGCCTGCAGCTGCTGGCTGCGGTCGATGACGACCTGCTGAACGACGAGCGGACCGCGGACGCCCACATCAGCCGGATCCGCAAAAAGATCGAGGACGATCCGTCCAACCCGGTGTTTATTAACACCGTGTACGGATTCGGATACCGGTTCGGTGACCGCCGTGAACGTTAGCCGGAAACTGTTTTGGGCCATGGCCGCCTTTATCGTGGTCATGAGCCTGACGTTTATGCTGATCACAAATGCGGTCGTGCACGGGCTGCTGGGCGAGCTGACACCGTCCTCCGACCAAGAGCAAATCAGCCGCCTGTCGCATACCCTCGCCGAATATTATGATCGGCACGGTGGTTCCTGGAACGGTGTTGAGAAGCTGGCCCCTGGCGACTTACTGGAAGAAGTTCAGGACAGCGGCCTGATCTTGTACGACGTCCACGACAGGAAGCTGGCCATCTTCGGCAGCGTGGCCGAGCCCATGATCAGGGGGCTCGGGGTAGAAGACCGCATCGAGACGAATGGACGGGACGTCGGGTCTTTCCGATACTACGACCCGGAAATCAGCGTGATCTCCAAGGTGAAGCTGGGCATTTCACATGGCGTCGGCTTTCTGCTGATCGTCTGCGCTGTCGTGTCTCGTCGCCGACGTCGCGCATGAGCTGCGAACTCCCCTCTCCATCATGAGGGGAAAGGATGGATATGCTGCAGCAGCAAGGCGAAGCGATCGAACCCGAGCAGCTGCTTCCGCTGCAGGATGAACTGATCCGGCTCACCCGGCTCGTGGACGACCTGCATCAGCTCTCCCTGGCCGAGGCAGGCAAGCTGTCGTTTGAGTTCAGCCGGACGGACGTCCGTGCCCTGCTGGAGCAGACGCTCGAGCGGCTTCTGCCCCGCGCACAGGATGCCGGCATTGCCATGACGCTGGTGAGCCAAGCCGGCTCCACGGAAATCCCGGTAGACTCCGGCCGGATAACCCAGGTCTTTCTCAACCTGCTGACCAATGCCGTCCGGCATACGCCGCATGGCGGTTCGATCCAAGTGATCCTGTCGGAGGCACAGAACGCAAACGGACGGCCATGGCTGGAGATCGCGGTGAAGGACACCGGCACCGGCATCGCCCCCGAGCATCTCCCGAACCTCTTCGACCGCTTCTACCGAGCCGATGCTTCCCGCTCGCGGCACAGCGGCGGAATGGGGCTTGGGCTCGCCATCGCCAAGGAGTTCGTCGCGGCGCATCAAGGCACCATCGATGCCGAGAGCTCATCGGGCGAAGGGACCACGTTCCGGGTCCGGCTGCCATACAGGCGGGAGGAGCAGGCCTGAACGCGGGTGACTGCCCTGTCTTGCCTCACATACAAACAACCCCCGACGTTGTCGGGGGTTGTTTGTACTTACGGATAAGGGGCAGGTACCGCATGATCTGTTTCCAAACCCCGCCCCGTTCCCTATTCATACAGCCAGCTTAAATCTTTCGTGAACTGCTTCAGCCTTTCCGGCTGCAGCGAATAATAATGCCGTTTTCCCTCCCTGCATTCCTTGATATACCCCACATCCTTAAGCTCCTTCAAATGGTAGGACAGCTTGGACGGCGACACGTCTCCCAGCTTAAGCTGCAGGTCCGCGGGGCATACGGCCGCAGGCTCGAACGTACAGACAGGAGACTGGAAATCCGACTGCCTGCCCATTTTAATCATCACCAAAATTTTCATCCGGATCGGGTCGCTGAGTGCTTTGGCCGCTTTGGCCATCTCGGTTTCGTAATGGGATCTCATAGAAAATATTATACACGCTATGTATTGACATTTCAATTTTTGTTGAAATATAATCATTTCAAAACATTTTGAAATGAGGTGCTTTTCGCGTGTCATCACGAGACCCGTTGTCAGCAAGTCCAAGGGGCGAGGTCATTACCGCTGCCCATTCTGCCGCCACTCCGGCGATGTCAAAGAAAGCCTTGGTCTGGAGCCTCGCCATCCTCGCTTTCGCCCAGCTGATCTACTCCCTTGACATTAATATCGTCTTTGTTGCGCTCCCCGAAGTGGGCCGTGCACTGGGCTTTTCGGAACAATCCCTTCAGTGGGTCGTCAGCGCCTATACGATTTTCTGCGGCGGCTTCCTCCTTCTTGGCGGACGTGCCGCAGACCAGCTCGGGCAAAAAAGGATGTTCATATCAGCACTGCTCCTGTTCGCGCTAGCCTCCTTGCTTGGAGGGCTGGCATGGAGTCCGCTGGTCATTATCCTGGCCCGAGCGCTGCAAGGTATCGGAGCCGCTTTTCTTTTTCCGGCGACCCTATCCCTTATCAACCGGCTGTATGAAGAAGGACCTAAGCGCAACCGAGCTCTCGCAGTCTGGGGCGGAGCGGGCGCCAGCGGGTTGACCTTGGGCTCTCTCCTCGGCGGCATTCTGACGAACGCCATAGGGTGGGAAGCCGTCTTCTTCGTCAACGTATTGTTTGCCGGCGGTGCGGCCCTGGCGGCACTCGCTGCCATTCCGCGGGACCCTGTCCGATCCGGAAAAGGCAGCTTCGATCTGCCCGGTGCGCTGAGCTTTACCGGCGCTGCGACTTTACTCGTGTATTGCCTCGTTCAGGGACCTGAGGCTGGGTGGGGCTCCGTCGGCATCCTGATATGCGCCCTTCTGTCCCTGGTGTTATTTCTCACTTTTGCCTGGATCGAAAACCGCACCTCCAATCCGCTGATGCCGCCGCGTCTTCTCCGGAGACGGAGCCTGGTCACGGGCATGATC
>NZ_PCZT01000002.1:141450-158101 GCF_002968895.1 Paenibacillus sp. AR247
TCCATCGGAGCAGGGCGTGGCCTCGGGTATGGCCTCGACGACGCTGAATATCGGCAACGCCATCGGCATGGCCTTCCTGATCTTCATCGCCAATTCCGGTATCGCCGGTCAAAGCGGCGGCTCGCTTCTGGCCGCGCAGGCAGCAGGCGTCCGCACCGCCATGTATCTGGCTGCCGCCGGGATGATCATCGGGGGAGCCGCTGCCTTGTTCCTTCCGCGAAAAAAATAATGATGTTGTTATCGATCCGCCGTGCTGCTTACACGAATAATGATCTTCCCCCTGGCTCGCCGGCTTTCGCTGAGCTCATGAGCCAGGGCGGTCTCTTTTAAAGGAAACATCCGGTCGATGACCGCTCGAAGCTGCCCTTCCTCCACTAAACGGGATATCCGGTCCAAATCCGCTGTCGTGACCGGCAGCATCGCAACATCGTGAACGTCAATCTGCCCGGCGGCCGCCTGATCGGTGTCATAATCCCCCCACGTGACCGGAACCAGCGATCCTCCAGGCGTGATCACCTCCAAGAGCCGGTTTCCTTCGGTCCCACCGACCGTATCGACCGCAAGCTGGACCGGATCAACAGCCCGAGTCCATGAGTCAAACGAATAATCCGCAAATTGATCGACTCCAAGTTTACGCAAAAAAGTCTCATTTCTCCCGGAAGCTACGCCGATCACCTCGGCTCCCTTCCATTTGGCAAGCTGCACGGCGAAGTGGCCGACGCCGCCGGATGCACCGTTGATCAGCACCCTTTGGCCGGCCTTCAGGCCTCCTTGAACGAACAGCGCGTTCCAGGCCGCACAGGCCGACTGCGGAAGGGCGGCCGCCGCTTCATGGCTGATGCTGCGGGGCTTTCGTGCAAGCTGCGCTGCAGGCAGAGCCGCATATTCCGCACACGCGCCGCTGTTCGCCGTCATGCCAAATACTTCGTCACCGACCCGCAGAGACGTGACGCCCGCTCCGACCTCTTCGACGGTGCCGGAAATATCCCACCCGGGAATATACGGCAGCGGAAAACGGTCTCCCGCCATCCCCGATCGGATCTGCCAATCTCCCGGATTGATCGATGCCGCATGCACGCGGACCAACACTTCGCGCTCGTTGACAAACGGAACCGGAACATCTTCATACTGCAGCACTTCCGGTCCTCCGTGCCGGTGATACCGGATCGCTTTCATGGTTTCTTTTCGCTGATAACCAGGCATGTTCATCTTACCTCCATGGATTGATTCTTTTCCTGCCACCCCCTACAATAGGGAAAACACGGGCCGGAGAAAATCGTCAATCATCCGCGTTTGACCGTTATCCGACATCTGAGCCTCATTGTTGAATATTACATAGGTATAAAGGAGGCGGCACATGCATGGAAAACAGAGGCGTTCCGCAGGACCGGCGAAGCAGGCGCTCGGAGAGTCTGTTGAAGCAGTCGTTCGCAGAGCTGATGAAAGAAAAAGGCTTTACCGCCATGACGGTTCAGAACATTGCCGAACGTGCGGATGTCAACAGGGGCACCTTTTATTCACATTATCCGGACAAATACGCCCTGCTGGAACAATCGATCCGTGATAAGCTCCATACCCGCCTGCAGCAGCATCTGCCCCCGGATGCCGGATGGAACAGCGATCATCTTCAGATGCTGGCCGTGAACCTCCTTGAGCATTTCCGGTCCCTTCACGGTCGCTGCAGTCCGGTGGAAACGATCAATCCTGTCTTTGAACGAACGATGCAGCAGGAAATCAAATCGCTGCTCACGGCCTGGCTGCAGCGGCTTGAACCGGAGGATTTCGGCTGGAACGTTCCATTGGATACCGTAGCCCTTGCGGCCAGCTGGACCCTTTACGGCGCTGCCCTGGAATGGAGCCGGGGAACAGCTGCGTACCCCGCAGAAGAAACAGCCAGATATATTGTCCAGTTGATCCTTCGAGGAACCGCTTAGCGGTTGCTCACATTAAAAATAAATAAATACAGCAGCATTCCAAAAATCACTGACCGAGACTGTCAGTGATTTTTGTGTATACTGCTATTAAACCGAACAAAACTTCAAAAAAATGGAGGAATGCATGATGTTTACAAGCATTAAAGATTTTGCAGCGGAATGGACCAACGAAGCGGAAATGACCCAGAAGATCATGAACGCGCTGACCGATGAATCGCTCGGGCAGGCCATAACGGACAAGCACCGGACCCTGGGCGGGCTGGCATGGCATCTCGTGGAATCCGTTCATTATATGACATCGCTCGGGCTGGCGTTTGATGCACCCGATAATAGTGACGCAGTAAAAAAATCAGCCGCTGCGCTTGCCGGCCAGTACGAGCGGGTCAGCCGGGCCATTCTCCAAGCGGTCGAGACGCAGTGGACGGACGCCAAGCTTCTGGAGACGCAAACCATCGCCGGCCAGGAGTGGAACAACGGAGGTTCACTGCGCTTTACCCTCATGCACCAAGCCCACCACCGCGGACAGATGACCGTCCTGATGCGGCAGGCCGGATTGAAGCTGCCGGATTTGTACGGTCCGACTTACGATTCATGGGTGGAACAAGGATTGGAACCGCTCGCCTAGACGCGTTACAATGGAGCTGATACCCGGGATCGTATCCCGGGTAATTCTCTTTTACGAAAGGATTTCTCCGATGTCCAAAGCTGATAACATGCTCTCGATCCTCTGGATGCTCCGGTCCGGCAAAAAAATGACGGCACAGCAGCTTGCCGACGAGCTGGAGATCCATGTCCGCACAGTGTACCGGTGCATTGATTCGCTCTGCGCAAGCGGCGTCCCGGTCATTGCCGATTCCGGCCCAAACGGGGGATTCCAAATCCTTGGGACCTTTGCCGACTCGCCGCTCATGTTCGATGCGGAAGAGCAGAAAGCCCTCGTCCATGCTTCGGTGTTTGCCCAGGAGGCTGGGTATCCTCACACCGATGCCCTGGGCAGGGCCGTGGACAAACTGAAACGGTATACGAACGAGAAGCAGCTCACGCAAATTGAACGCCACAGCAGCGGGCTGTCCGTCCTTCAACCGCCCATCGATTCGGAGCAAAAAGGGCGGCTGCAATGCCTTGAGGAAGCCGCTGGACAAAGGCAGACCCTCCGGATGGTGTACGGCGGCTCCAATGGAGATCCCGGAACCGGGTCGGTACGGGAGTTCGATCCTTACAGCATCATCCATTGGAAAGGGCAATGGTACACCACCGGATACTGCCATCTCCGCAAGGACCTGCGGAACTTCCGGGTTGACCGGATTGTGAGCCTGGACGTGACGGATCGGCGCTTTGAGCGCCCCGAAAACTTTTCGGCCAAGGACGTTCTGCTGGAACAGCTGCTGCCGGACCCGGCTGGCAATCCTTCCCTGGTTACGGTCCGGATTCAGGCTCACGATCACGTCCTGAATGAACTGAAGCAGCACTGGCTGCTCGGTCATGCACTGATTGAGCGAAGCCCCGGGGAGGCGGTATACCGGCTTGATTCCTCCTCCCTGCATTCATACGTCCCCTACTTTCTTCTTCCCTACGGAAAAGCGCTGACCATCGCCGAGCCGGAGTCCCTGGTGCTGCGCATGGCCGAAGTCAGCCGGGGAATCGCGGAACACTACGGATCGATGCTGTCAGGATTGCCTTCAGAGTAACCTCACCATCCTCCTGCATAATTTGCTGCAGTAATTGGAATAATTAGGGGGATCAAAGGCAAAGTGTCATGCAAAGGATGATCGACCGTGGAACCCAGCAAAGGTGCAACGATGCTTCAGCATCTCCAGCATACGTCCTCTGAATTTCTTCTTTCCCGGCTCCAGGAGGCTTTTCAGCACGCGGCCGACTTCCAGGCCGTCTGCATCGGTGAATCGGACGCCGGCAAGCTGTATTTGCTGTACCTTACAACGCTTGTCGGCTCCGATCATTTCATATTCAATATGAACCGGCAGCCGCAGGATGGTGTCCTGACCACACTGCACAGTTATTACGGCACCAGCTATTCGGCTGGTGATTTTTCCGCTTGCGAAAAAGCGGTATGCGCCGGCAAAACCGTGCTGTGCACTGCGGAGTCCGCCAACGGCCTGATTCTGGCAACGGAGAATCCGCAGCAGCGGGGGCTGCAACAGCCGCAGACGGAGAACGTGATTCAGGGGCCGATGTACGGTTTTATCGAGAACTATCAAACCAATATCGCCCTCATACGCCAGCGGATGCAAACCTCCCGTTTGAAAATTTGGGAGACCAGCGTCGGAGATCTGACCAATACGAAGGTGGGCGTAGTTTACCTGGAAGGGGTGACCGATCCGGGTCTCGTCCAATACACCTGCGGTCAAATCAGCGCCATTCAAGCGGACGGGATCCAGGAATCCGGCGAACTGCTGCGGTTCATGAACCCCGGATCCTCCCGCCTCTTCCCTGCCGCCGTCACGACGGAACGCCCGGACCGGGTAACGGCCTCTCTGTTAAACGGCAAGATTGTCGTCTTAATGGACGGAACGCCGTTTTCGATCATCGCCCCGGGGTCCTTCTTTGATTTCTGGGAATCCCCAGAAGATCAATACCTGACGCCGCTGATCGCATTATTTTTGAGGTGGCTGCGGTTCATCGCACTCATGATCAACCTGTTTCTGCCCGCCCTCTACGTGGCGATCACTTCGGTGAACATTGACCTCAACCGCCTGGAGATCAGTCTGGCCGCTGCCGGCAGCAGGGAAGGGGTCCCTTATCCCGTGTGGATCGAGTCCCTCATCATGCTGTTTCTTCTGGACTGCATCGTTGAGGCCGGCATACGCCTGCCAAGGTCGATCAGCTCCACCGTTACGATGGTTGGCGGGGTGGTGCTGGGACAGGCGATCATTCAAGCGAATATTGTGAGCAATTTGCTGGTCATCATCGTCGCAACGACGGCGCTGACCAATTTTATCGTCGTGGATTATCAGATGGGCCTGGTTCAGCGGATTTTGAAATATTTTACGCTCGCCGGGGCCAGCGTCATCGGAATTCTCGGCATATTCATCTGCTTTGCCATTCTCGTCATCTGCCTCTCCCGCATCCAATCGTTCGGCGTTTCCTATTTGACTCCGATCGGTCCCGGTGCCCGGATCCGGTCCATGAGTCTTGGACTGATCGGCGGCTCCCGCAAATTTTCACTCAGCTACTGGATTACCTTCGGAAGAGGGTCGAGACAATGAATCCATCGAACGAGGAACTGAAGATCTCCATGCCCCAATACTTCGTCCTGCAGATGATGGTATTCGGGGCGATCTCCTTTCATGTGTACCCTTGGCTCGTCCTGCAGTCCACCACCCAGAGCTACTGGATCCCGATCCTGATCTGGATGCTGCTCGGACTGCTGGGTGCCTGGCTGTTCAGCCGGGTCCTCGCGCTGCATCAAGGAAAAGACGCCTATACGATTACGAAGCTCGTGCTTGGATGCCGGGGGTCATTCTTTTTATCGTTCCGCTGCTCTGGTTTATGTGGAGCGCCATGGTGATCATCGTCCGGGCTCACAGCGAGATCATCTCGATGACGATCCTTCACAGCACGCCGCAGTGGTTTTTAGACGGGATGATCTTTATTGGCGTCTTTCTGGCTTTCGGAGGAATCGGTTCAATTATCCGCGCTTCCGTCCTGTTTCTGCTTATCAGCTTTCCGCTGTCCGTCGGGCTCGTATTGCTGGGCTTCGGCGATCTCGATTTTAATCTGGGCAAACCGTGGCTCTATACCAATGGGGATTTTCTGACCAGCCCGAAATTTTACACGACATCCTTCATCTGGGCCGGTTATCTTTACTATGCGGCTTGCGGCAGCTATGCCAAACAGCCGAAGAAGCTATGGCGACCTTATACCGTGGCTGCGCTCTGTTTTCTGCCTTTACTGGCCGCCTCCGTCTATCAGCCGGCGCTGACGTTTAGTCCGGAGATGTCAAGAATTTTGACGCTTCCTTATATCAGCAAAATGGACTCGGTAAGCTATTACTGGCTGGTGATCGAAAATTTAAC
This sequence comes from Paenibacillus sp. AR247, assembly GCF_002968895.1. Classification (NCBI taxonomy): domain Bacteria; kingdom Bacillati; phylum Bacillota; class Bacilli; order Caryophanales; family Paenibacillaceae; genus Paenibacillus; species Paenibacillus sp. AR247. The sequence goes on from NZ_PCZT01000002.1 coordinate 147,419, forward strand.
CGCCGTATTTATCGTCAGCTCCATCCTCTATTTGTTTTTATTGCTTGCCCTGATCCTGAACTGCATCGTAACGGCAATCAGGGCGGTATTTCCCAGCTGGAACGAAAAGCTGCTGTATGTGCTGGCAGGAATCACGGCATACGCCGCCATCCGGATTATTCCTTCATGGGAATGGATCGAAAGAGCCGTGGAGTGGGATACGGTTCTACGCCTTTACTTAATGTATGGCTTTCCTATGGCTGTGCTGGTCAAGTCCTTCATTTCCAACAAAATGAGGGCCCGCCAATGAACAGACGCGCAGCCCGATGCCTGGCCATCTTATGCCTGCTTCTCTTCCTCCCCGGCTGCTGGGATGTCAAAGATGTCGACAACCGGCTCCTTGAGACCGCGATCGGCATCGAGCCGGCCGGCGGTGACCGGGTGCGGGTCTGGATGAGGTTCCCACTCCCGCAGTCGCAGGACGGAGCCCATAAGGAATTTTTCGTCATCAAACAGGAAGGCAGCACCGTGATTGAAGCCATAGACCAGCTCCGGTTAAGGCTGCCCAAAAGCCTGGATATGTCGCAGAACCAGTCGATCTTTCTGGATCAGGCGCTGGCGAAAAAAGGATTCATGCCCTATCTGGAATTCACGATCAGGGACCGGACCGTTCCTCTGGATTCGTTAATTGCGATTACGACAGGCGGCATGAAGTCGATATTTGAACGTCCCAACCCGACGGGCGAGCTCTCGGGTATCTACACGAAGCTGTTCTTTGAACGCTACGGCGGCGGAACCTCGCAAAAAAACGTCGTGTCGCTATGGGAAATTTTCAGGGGGTACTATGATCCGCTCGAGGAATGCCTCGTGCCTGTATTGGTGACGGATTCCGAAACGATATTCCGGGTCGCGGGCAATGCATTCTTTAAAAATGACGCCATGGTCGGCATGATCTCTCCGGAGGAAACCCTGATTTACGAAATCGTTACGGGCAAGATGTCTCCCTTCGAAATCGAAACCGCGGATAAAATGAACCTTAAAATTCTGAATTCCAGTGCCGATATCGACACGGATATGAGAAGCGGCAAGCCCGTCATCCGCATTCATGCCAAGCTTTCGATGACGCTCATGGATTCCGCGCGCGGGATCGACATCAAGGCAAAGCATCTGGAAGCTTCCATTAACCGCCTGATTGAGCAGCGGGCAGCCGCTGTATTCCGGATGACGCAGGCGCAGGAATCCGACATTTTTGGATTTGGCAACCGCTTTAGAGGAAAAGTTCCACCCAGCCAATACGAACGGTGGCCCAAGCTGTACTCCACAGCGACCCTGGAGTTCAAGCTGGATTCCGAGCTGAAAAACACGGGCCTTCAGCTGAGACGCAGGCCGTTCATTAATCCGTCCAAGGAAAAGTAGGAAACTAAAAGGGGCTGCTTCACATTAGAAGCAACCCCTGTTTCATCATTACCGATCATCCCTTCTCTTCTATGCTTCAATTCCCATATAGCGAAAATGGGAAAAGTCCGCATAGCTCCCCTCAAAGGTCTGCATATCATGGACAGCGATACCGACAAAATTGCCGGTGAAGCCGCCGCAGAGGAAGCGGATGTCCTGTTCTTCAAACAGCGGCACCCAATCCTGCATCGGGCTGAACCGGCCATAGATCCGTCCGCGGATGCCATGGACTTCCACGGCCAATTGAACGGCTTCCCCGGCATTCACCGGAATCATGTCCGGAATAACGGTGAACGCATCGTCCGCGCAGCGCATGAGCCGGATCACCTTGCCCTGCTCTTCGTCCTGCGTCACATAAGCATACAAATAATTTTCATCGTTCAAATAAAGCATCAGCCCGGCCATCTGCAAATAGCTTGCTGGCTCGAACTCCAGCGACGTCTCCGCCCGGAAATGGATATCCGCCTGCCGGACGGCCACAATGTGGTGATGAAACAGGCTTTGCGGCGATTCCCCGGAATGGAGGCGGAGGTGGCCCGGACGCTCTGACAGCGAGCACCAGGATGGATCCGCAGGTATGCGGAGCGTATTCCAGGCTTTGGCGAGCTCCGGTCCGTCAAAGGTATCCTCAAACAAGCTCCGTTCAGCGGCCGTCTTGGCCTCTGCCGGCGTGATCCCTTTCGGACGCGGGACCTCCATCTGCGGAGAATTCCCCCCGGCAGTCAGGCGAAGCCATCCTTCCTCGTCCCAATACACCTGCTGCAGTGCCGTTTCCCGGCCAAGGAGCGCGTACTGGCCTTCAACCGGACGCGTGCACAAATGGGCCATGTACCATTCCCCTTGCGGCGTCTGGATCAGGCTGCCGTGGCCGGCACACTGCAGCGGGAGCCCCGGGTTGTCCCGGGAGGTCAGCATCGGATTGCGGGGGTCCACTTCGTAAGGGCCCATCAAGCTGCGGGAACGGGCTACCGTCACGGCATGGCCGCTCCCGGTGCCGCCTTCGGCCGTAATCAGGTAATAATAACCTTGATGCTTATAGATATGCGGCGCTTCCGTCTTCTTCAGATCCGTCCCGTCAAACAGCTTGAACGGTTTACCAACAAGCTTCTGCTGCTGCGGATCATACTGCTGAATAACGATGCCGCTCGATTTATTCCCTTCCGGAATGCGGTAATCCCAGATTTCGTTCAGCAGCCATTTCCGCCCGTCTTCGTCATGATACAGGCTCGGATCGAAGCCGCTGCTGTTTAGATAGACCGGCTCGGACCAAGGCCCGTGAATCGAAGGCGCCGTAATCAAATAATTGTGAACGTCTTTAAATGGGCGCTTGGTGCTTTTCACATCGGTATAAATGAGGTAAAACAACCCGTCATGGTAGCTGAGCTGAGGCGCCCAGATGCTGCAGTTCTTCGGGTTTCCCCGCAGGTCGACCTGATCGGTCAGCACGTCGGTGCAGTGCTCCCATACCGCCAAATCCTTGGAGGCATATACCCTTACGCCAGGGAGCCATTCGAAGGAAGACACCGCGATATAATAAGTGTCCTTTGCACGCACGATGCAGGGATCCGGATTAAAGCCCGGCAGCACCGGGTTTCGAATGGTTCCCGTTTGTGTGGATATGGTCATGCTCTTCCCTCTCCTTTTCGTTTCCAAAAGTCCGTTCCGGCAAAAACTTGCTCCTTCCGCGGAGCCCCTTCCAGCGTCTCCTGATAGACCGCCCACCTGGCCCGCTGTCCACCCGGAGCCGGCGCTGCCGGATCAAAGCGGGTGCCGAATTCACGGTATTTGACCGTCAGCCGCCGCCCCGGATCGTTCCAATCGTCCCAGCCCAGCGGTTCGATATGTCCGCCCATCCGGCAGTCGACGTAGTCAGTGCGTGCATATTCGCGCCACGGCCTTCCCAGATACACGCCCGATACGCCTGGCTCTGCCGTCAAAGAACAGAGGTTAAAGACGTACCCGTATTGCTGCCCCGCGGGAGTAGAAGCCGCGGCGATATAACTGGCATGCCCGCTCGAATGACGCAGGCTGCGGATCTCGCAGCGGTCAAAGAAGGCAGCCGCGCCGCCGAATATAAAATCCACCGTCCCTTCGATACGGCAGTATTCGTACACCTGGCGGTACTCTCGGTGATGCTCCCGGAGCGGGATTCCTCCAAACACGCCGCCATGCTTGGGCGCAGGCGGAAGCGGTCCGGTAAACAACGTGTCTTGGTGCCCTTTAAAGGTGCAGTAGCGAAAAACCGTTTCGTCGCAGTGCGCGTAGACCGCCACGGCCTGGCCGATGTCCTCGCCCTGCCCGGCCGAATTGGTCACGACCAAATTCTCGATCAGCAGCCGCCGGCCGCCAAGGAACAGCGTCGGCGTTGTAAACGTGCCAATCTCATTCCCGTTCTCGTCCAGTTCCTTGGCATACCGGCCCTTCGTGATTTCCACATATCCGATGCCGATCACGGCCAGATCGGACCGGTATATCCGTACCGCTTCCTCATAGACACCCGACAGGATGTACAGGGTTTCGGGCCGCTGCGGATCTTGCTTCTCCAACGCATCCACCGCTTCCTGAATCGTCGGATAATCGCAGTGGTCCAGCTTTCCTACAATCATGACCTTCCCCCTTTCGTTTCGGGCTGCGGCCATCGCTTACAAGTGTTCCGCCAAAAATTCCTGCCAGCGGGCCCGCATTTCAGCCGTCTCCATATGGCCGCCGCCGGTCATGACCGTCTGCCAATGCTCCTCCTGCCCGGCCGCCCGGTATACCTCCCGCAGGCCTTCGGCCAGCAGCACGACGCCTTCCTCCGGGGTCAGCCGGTCGCTGCGCCCGGTCAGGCTCATCCTTGGCCGCGGGGCGATCATCACTTGGATTTCCAGCGTCGTGAAGTGCTTCAGCAAGCCCGGAACGTAGTAGTAGAACCCGTGGTGATCCAGCCCGCGCTTCTTCATCAAGGTATGCGCATCCACCTGTCCGCAGATGTCCACGGTCACCTTGATCCGCTCGTCCAGCGCCGCCAGCCACCAGGCCATCATCCCGCCCATGGACATGCCGAGGGTCGCGATCCGCGAGGCGTCGATATCTTCCCTGGAGCACATGTAATCCAGCATCCGCCGGTTGTCATACAGCATCATGCCCCACATGACGCGCCCCTGCCATAACATTTCCTTGACGATTTCGCTCTCCGTCTTGCCCGACCGCTCATGGAAGCCCCACATGTCGATACAGCAAACGGCATAACCCATGCCGGTCAGTGTGCTGGCAAAAGACGGCTGCTGCAAATACGAGCTGCCGCTGATCAGCTCCCTGCGTCCGTTTGTGTAATTGCCGCCATGCGAGTGATTGAAAACGACGAGCGGATAGGGCACCTCTCCGTCTATTGGCAGTGCGACATAAGCGGGCACCTGCTCCAGGCCGTTTAAATCCAGCAGCAGCGTCTCCAGCCGGTACCCGTCCGTCTCTTCCTGCTTGAGCAGCTCCACCTGGATGGGCCGGTCCTCCGGCACTTCGCCCAGCAGCTTCTTCAACCGTTCCCTCATCATTGGTTAAACCTCCTCTTCGCTGAGATCCTCCTCCTGCGGAACTACGCTTACCTGTTTTACAAGCTGCTCCGGCACCTTCGTATCCTTTGACCGGCACTGCTGCCATTCCACGTCTTCACCGTTTTCGACGTAGAAAGCCGGCCCTTCGTGGCCGCCAACCGTGACCCGGTCAAACCGAATGTCCCTCACATTGCCTAAATAAAAGCCGCGCGCTTTCATATCCTGGATGCCGGACATCATGGCCGGGCGCCCCGGAACCGGGTTCTCCGCCATGGAAATATCGATGTTGGCAAACGTTAATTCCGAAATATACCTTTCCGCAAGACCATAAACAAACCCTGCCGCTGCATGTACGTTCCTTGCGGTAATATTCGAAAAGTGAATCCGCCGGAACGTCGGCGTTTCCAGGGTGACCGGATAAGGCCGCTTATCCCAGACGTACTTGTCCTTGCCCCGCGGTCCGCAAAAATAATACAGGTTCAAAATGAACGGGCAGATGACTTCCTCCATGACGATGCCGCTGACCCGGATATCCTCCACCGTTCCTCCTCGCCCCCGCCGCGATTTCAGCCGGATGCCGCGGTCAGTGTGCTTAAAGATGCAGTTGCTGATCACGACGTTCCGGATGTCCCCACTCATTTCGCTGCCGAGCACGACGCCGCCGTGGCCGTGGATCATCGTACAGTTCGTGATCGTGATGTTCTCGCACGGAACCCGCTGCTCCGTGTCCTCCGTGCCGGCCTTGATGGCGATGCAGTCATCGCCGACGTCGATGTGGCAGCCGCTGATCCGCACGTTCTGGCACGACTCCGGGTCGATGCCGTCAGTATTCGGTGAATCCGCGGGATTATATATCGAGACGTTGTCGATCGTCACGTTGTCGCAGAGAATCGGATTGACCGTCCAGCTCGGGGAGTTGATCAGCGTGACGTCGCGGATCGTCACCCGGGTGCAGCGGTCGAGGCTGATCAGCTTCGGCCGGGGGTGGATCAGCTCCTCCGGGCGGCTGCGCATCTTGTCCCACCAGGGCTGCCCGTTGCCATCCAGCGTTCCGCTGCCGGTAATGGACACGTTCTTCAGCCCGTGCCCGTACACACAGGAGGCGTGCACCTCACGCAGCACCCCTTCCCAGCGGGAGGTCACGACCGGATAATCCGCCGGATCGGTGCTGAAGGACAGGACCGCTCCCGGGTCCAGCCTCAGCTCGATATTGCTGCGCAGGAGGATGGCCCCGGTCAGGAACGTGCCCGCAGGGACGAACACGGTCCCTCCCCCCGCGGCATCCGCCGCCTCGATCGCCGCAGCGATGGCTCGGGTCGCCGGCTCGACGCCGCCGGGCACTGCCCCGAACTCGGTGATGCTGTACACGCTCATGGCTATTCTCCTTTCGCCGCAGCGGCTGGTACCCTGGCCTCGTATTCGCCGCAGGCCTGCAGAAACGCCCCCAGCCCCTTCTGGTCGTTGGTGATGATCGGCTCGCTGATGTAATAGGCATAGGTGCCGTCGCGCCGGTCGGCTCCGCCCAGCCCGGCCACCTGGCAGTTTTTGTTCAGGTTCAGCCAGCCTTCCTTCGTCTCCAGCACAAACTCCTCCAGCAGCCCCCGATACGCTCTGTCCAAGCTGTCCTGCCATTCCTGCGGCGCAAGCACGCCGAGGCGAAGCCCTTTCGCGATGGCATAGGTGATCATGCTGGAAGCAGAGGCCTCCAAGTAATTCCCCTTGAGGCCGCCCTCATTGACCACCTGGTACCAGACGCCGCTGCCCGGATCCTGATAGGATCTCAGCGCACGCAGCGTATCGTTCAGGATGCGCTTCAGCTCAGGATAATCGGGATGGCTTCCCGGCAGCAGCTCCAGGCTGTCCGCCAGCGCCATGACAAACCAGCCAAGGGATCTTCCCCAGAAATTTGGAGATAAGCCGGTGGCCGGGTCGCACCACGGCTGGGCTTTTTTCTCGTCCCAGGCGTGATACAAGAGCCCGGTGGTCTCATCCTTCGTATGCAGCTCGCACAGCTTGAACTGCTTCGTCACGTCGTCCAGTCCCGCCCCGTCTTCAAACGTCAGCAAATATTCCAAGTAGAAAGGCGAGCCCATATACAGGCCGTCCAGCCAAATCTGGTAAGGATAAATTTCCTTATGCCAGAACGCCCCTTCCGACGTCCGGGGATGGGATGCCAGCTGGGATCGCAGCAGCCCGGCGGCTTGCTTGTATTTTTCCTCCCCTGTCTCCCGGTACAGGGTGAACAGCAGCTTGCCGTTGTTGATATGGTCGATGTTGTATTCTTCGGGGCGGTACCCGCGGATGCTCCCGTCTTCCTGAATAAAATGGTCCATGTTGCCTTGGATATACTCCCAATACCGGCGGTCTCCGGTCTGCTTCCAGAGCAGCTCGAAGCCCTTGAGCACCACGCCGTAATCATACGACCACTTGCCTTCATATCCCTTACCCTCGTACAGCTTCGGCGTCCGTGCCATGATGGACTCGGCCATGCGCTGCGCCGCGTTGAATGTCTGCATGCTGATCCTCCTCGGATAAAATTTCCGGCTTTCTCTGATAAAATTTCCATCTTCGCCGGGGATTGCTTTTTTACACCCTGCCGTCTTGGAAAAAACACAGTCCTAACCCCCATGCAGGCGGGATAGGACCTGTTGCCGTCTCCTAGCGTATGGCTCAGAAGTTATTTTTGCTGAGTGGCTTTGTAAGCCGCCTCGTATTCCTCGATAATTTTGCTGCCGCCGGATTTCTTCCAGTTCTCCACCGCAGCTTTGAATTCGTCCAGGTTGATTTTGCCGAGAATGTATTTGTAAGTCGCATCGGTAATGATCTTTTGCAGCTCAGAGCCCTGCGTTGTGTATGTTTCGGATTCCAGGGAATATGCCGGGTTCAGCACCCCGTATTTTGCGTTTTCCTTGATCAGCTTGTCGGCCTCGGCCTTCAGCGGATCGGCGTCATGGATTTTGTAGCCCGTTTCGCTCGGACGGGAAGAGGCAAACGGCTGCACTTCCTGCTGCCACAAATCGGTATTGGTAATCGTAACAGCGTCATTCGCATCCACGGTATAATGGACGCCTTCGATTCCGTATGTCATGAGGGCGTACACATCGTCGTCCATCAGGTCGTTGACGAATTTCAGAACGCGCTTCAGCTCGGCTTCATCCTTCACTTCGGATTTCGGGAAAGCCAGCAGTCCGCCGATTCCGTTGTTCGCCGCCCAAATCGCGCGGTCGCTTTCGTTGCCTGTCGATGTAATGTTGTTGACCAAGGCGAGCTGCATGTTATCCTGAACGCCCTTGGCCATATTCAAGAGGTTCTTCCCGTCAAACAGGGCGCCAACGTAAATTCCAGCTTTGCCCTGGGCGAATTTTTGCTGCTGATCGGTCTTGGCGGTCACCGCAAAGTCTTGATTGATATATCCTTTTTCGTACAGTGTCTTCATGTAATCCATCGTTTTGACGTACCCCTCGGTTTCGAATTCGGGGATCATTTTCCCGTCATCCGTCACCTGCCAGTTATTCGGCGTGCCGAAGTATGACCCCAGCGTCTTGAAGGCACCGTAGATCAGATCGCTCCGGTCCATGAAGCCCGTCGTATCCTTCTGTCCGTTGCCGTCCGGGTCCTGCTCGGTGAACGCTTTGGCGACGTTCATCAGCTCATCGGTCGTCTTCGGCACGGACAGTCCAAGCTTATCCAGCCAGTCCTTGCGGATGACGACGCCGTTGCGGGCGAGATCCTTCTGGAAAGGCACGCCGTACAGCTTGCCGTCGATTGAAGCCGATCTCCGCGTATCCTGCGAAATTTTCGCCAGGTTCGGGAACTCGTCCAGGAACGGTTCAACCTCCCAGAACATGCCGGACTTCAGGGCGTTGCGCACGGAGGAATTGTCGAGAATGGTGAGCGTAACGATATCCGCCAGGGAATCGGACGCCAGCGACGTATTGATGCGTTCTTCCTTGGAAGCATCCGGAATCCACGAGAATTTGATATCCGCCCCGGTCTTCTCCTCAATCTTGTTCAGCACCGTATCGGTCGGCGGCGACGCCGTGTGCAAAATGTTCAGCCACGTAATCGTCGTCTTTTCGTCACCTGCCACAGCGCTGCCTCCCGAGCCCTGGGCCGTTTCCCCCTTGCCGCCTCCCCCGCCGCAGGCCGAGAGCAGCAGCCCGCAGACCAGCGTAAACGCAGCCATCTTGCTTACCATTGGTTTCATGTGCCATTTCCCCTTTTCTATTATCCTTTGGATTGATCCCACATCCGTGGATGGATCCCACACCCGCCGTGCCTTGATTAGTACACGCCGTCCTCGCCGAACTTCTTCGCCAGCCGGTTGGAAGCCATGACCAGCACAAGTCCCACCAAGCCTTTGAACAAGCCTACCGTTGTACTGAAGCTCAGCTGCCCGTTCTTCAGACCTGCCGTATAGATGTAGGTGTCGAAAATTTCGGCCACCTCGCGGTTCAGCGAATTGAGCAGCAGGTACATATGCTCGAATCCCAGATCAAGCGTGCTGCCGATCTTGAGAATGAGCAGGGTAATGATGACCGGCCGGATCGCCGGCAGCGTCACATGCCACGTTTTGCGGAACCGTCCGGCTCCGTCCATTTCGGCTGCTTCGTACAGCTGAGTGTCCACCACCGTGATCGCCGACAGATAAATAATGGTGGACCAGCCGAGCTCCTTCCAGATGATCTGCCCGATGTACACGGTACGCAGCCATTCGGGTTCGGTCAGGAAGCTGATTTTGTGCCCGCCCAGCTTGGCGATCAGCTCGTTCAGCACGCCTCCGTCCACGGTGAGGAATACGTAAGTAATGGAGACGATGATGACCCAGGACATGAAGTGCGGGATGTAGATGATGGTCTGTACCCAGTTTTTGAACAGCCGGTGCCTGACCTCATTCAGCATCAGCGCCAATATAATGGGAAGCGGAAAAAAGATCACGATGTTGAGTGCAAACAGAATCAGCGTGTTGCGCAGAAGCATGAAGAATGTCGGTTCTGTAAACAAACGGACAAAGTGCTTCATTCCGACCCAAGGGCTGCCCGTGATCCCCTTGAAAGGCTGGTAATCCTGAAAGGCAATGACGAGACCGCCCATCGGCAGATACTTAAAGATGATGAAATACAACACGCCGGGCAAAATCATCAGGTACAGCAGCTTGTGACGTTTGATACGGTCCAGAGCGGTGTCCGTCCGTACCTTCCTGGCCGGTTTGACATTCATGTTCACGACGGCCGTGTTCGAGTCCTTCACCAGGTCGACCTCCTTGTAAGCGTTTCCTGTTACGACTCCAGCTTAGGCCGTTTTGGGAATTCCGTACATAATCATTTCATTGACACCGGCCATAAAACCGCATAACGGCGCCATTTTCGCCTTCCGCATCTCAGCTAATGATTACGGATTGAAGCTGATGATTATCCGGGTGACAGCCGCGGATTCCCCGCTCTTCCCCCTACGGACAACACCTCAGGAGCTGATTATATACGTAACCTGGTGTGCTTGGTACAGTCTAACTGTAAACGATTACCATTTCCTTGACGATTTCGCTCTCCGTCTTGCCCGACCGCTCATGGAAGCCCCACATGTCGATACAGCAAACGGCATAACCCATGCCGGTCAGTGTGCTGGCAAAAGACGGCTGCTGCAAATACGAGCTGCCGCTGATCAGCTCCCTGCGTCCGTTTGTGTAATTGCCGCCATGCGAGTGATTGAAAACGAC
>NZ_PCZT01000002.1:158201-168028 GCF_002968895.1 Paenibacillus sp. AR247
CTTGGTACAGTCTAACTGTAAACGATTACAAGAGGATACCCGCGTATGACACCATCCACAGCTTTGCGTAGAAAAGAGTCTTTCGGCAGCCGCCTGTTTACCGTCGTAAACAGCCTCCTGCTCATTCTGATTTCCCTCATTTGCCTGCTGCCTTTTGTAAACGTGATTGCGAGCTCCTTCGCTTCCACCCAGGAAGTCGTGGCCAAAAAATTCATTCTGTTTCCGACGACGTTCTCTCTCGATGCTTATAAGTACATTTTATCGACGCCTACGATTTTTAAAGGGCTGGGGGTATCGATCGGGATCACCGTAGTAGGCACGATCGTCAGCATGATCCTGACGGCGCTCATGGCCTATGGCCTGTCCAGGAGATATCTCTACGGCCGGGGCTTCGTCAACTTCATCGTCGTCTTCTCCATGCTGTTCAGCGGCGGCATGATCCCGACGTTCCTCGTCGTCAAAAGCCTCGGACTGATCGACTCCTACTGGTCGCTCATCCTTCCGGTCGCCATTAACGCGTTTAACCTGATTATAATGAGAAACTTTTTCCAGGCGCTTCCGGACGCGCTCGAGGAATCGGCTAAAATTGACGGGTGCAACGATTTTGGCGTTTTCTTCAAAATTATGCTTCCGCTCGCTCTGCCATCCATTGCTACCATTTCGCTGTTCTATGCGGTAGCTTACTGGAACACCTATATGAATGCGATCCTGTACATGACGGATTCGACCAAGTGGCCGATCCAGGTGCTGCTCCGCCAGATCGTCATCGTCTCCAGCGGCATGCAGGCCGAAGGGACGTCTGTGGATGTCGTTCCGCCGGCGCAGACCATCAAAATGGCGGTCATCGTCATCGCGACCGTACCGATGCTGATCGCGTATCCATTCGTGCAGAAGCATTTTGTCAAAGGGGCGCTGCTCGGCTCGGTCAAAGGGTAACGAACAGCAAAGTCTTGCATTCCGCTCAAGAAAGCAGCCCGGACGGAATTACAAGACTTTGTTTTTTTACTGAGCCTGTTTGACTTTGCGGTAATTTCCCGGCGTCACGAGTTCCTTTTTGCGGAAGGACCGGATGAAGTTTTGCGGATTGTGGTACTGGAGCCGCTCGGCGATTTCCTTGATTGTCATGTCCGTCTCAATCAGCCATTTCTTGGCCATCTCCAGCCGGTAATTCATCAGGTATTCGCTGAACGTCATGCCAAACTCCTTTTTAAAAATGCTGCTTAAATAGTTCGGATTATAATGAAGCCGGTCGCTGATCCATTCCAGGGACAATTCCTGGTCGTACTCCGTGCGGACGATCGTGGCGATCTTCTCGGCGAGAGAACGGAACTGGCGGTTGGTCTTCTCCTTCATGCTGCGCACCATCGGCGAGATGACCTCCTCCACGAGGATCCGCTCGATCTCTTCCGGGTTGCGGATATCGAGCAGGCGGTGGTATAGCGCGTGATTGTCCTGCGTCAGCAGCACCTCCACGCCGAGCAGCTGCTCCAGCTGGATTAGATTATTGACGAAACGCACCAGGGCCACTTCAAAATTCATCGAGTTTTTGTTCTTCTTCTGCTCTTCGTCGCCCAGCCGGATCGCGTCGAACAGTTGGGTTTCCAGCTCCGTCGGATAATGGAGAAGCACCGGTCCCGAGACGACCGTCTCGATATCTTCATAGAAAATGATCGATTCTTTGCCCAGATTGAGCCGGTGCCGGAGCGCCTGCTTGCTCATTTCGCAAGCCTCCTTGCTCTCCCACAGATGCCGGTACGTCTTGCTGATGCCAAAGCTGACGGAGCAGTTCAAATAGTCGCGCGCCGTCATCATAATCGTTTTCGAAAAGGAGAGCACCTGCCTGCGAATATCCTGCTCCTCCTGGTCTGTAAACGTCAGGATGGTCGCCTGCGTGTTGTCGTTTAAAATAATCGGCAGCATGCGCCCTTCCTTCGGCACGACTTCCTCGACCATTTTGTTGATGGCGAGCAGGAGCATATCCCGGTCCGACGCCTCCCGGCCGCCGTAACTGTCCATCTGAATCAGCATTGCAACGAACGACGGCTGCGTCAGTTCCGGATACCCGAACCGCGGCAGCATCCGCTCCAGTTCCTCCGGGGACACCCGGTTCCGGAACAGGTTCAGGATCAGCTGCGTTTCCAGCTGGGGCAGCTCGGCCTCCATCATGCTCTCCAGGTTCTCCTTCTCGGTGACGATCGTGTCGATGGAATGAAGGATGCCTTCGATTTCGTTCTTATACGGCAAATGGGAGCTGCGCGGCAGGCTGCGCTGGATTTGGCGGATCGGCTTTGTGAAATAAACGGAGATGCCGTAAGCCACCACGATGATCAGCAGCGTAATGACGGCCACCATCAGCATGATTCCGTATTTGGTCGTCTTGAGCGCGCCGGAAATTTCCTTCTGATCCAGCAGCGTCACATAGATCCAATTGTTGTAGCTGGATTTGGCATAGATCGCTTCGGCCGACTGGCGTCCGGATGCCGTCACCTTTAGCCTGCCGGCCCGGTGATCTTCCCCGGCCGACTGGACGATGCGTCCAAGCTGGTCAGCGGACAGCAGCTGCTTGTCGGGATCGGTCTCGTACATCAGCTCGCCCTGTTTATTTAAAATGATGACCGGCGCATTGTCCTCGGTCTTCAAGATCCGGTCGAGCGTGGACCGGGAAATATCCGAAAGGGCGATCGCCTGCTTTTGCTTGGAAAAGACCGGCAGCGTGTTCACGAAACGGATGCCGTCATCTGTTTTGATCCAGAACAGCCCTTTGTCTTTGTTATCGATGTAGTCCTCGTACAGCTTGCGCCGGTCGGCCTCCGTCAAATAGGACAACTTTCCGCTCGTAATCTGCCAATTCTGCACGAGGCTGATGAGCGAATACTCGGTCCCTTCCAGTCCCATCGTGGCGATATAGTTCAGCTGTGTATTGACGTTCCGGTATTCTTCGAAATCCTGTTCCGTGATCGGCCTTTTTACGACGGCATCAAACGAGCTCGTCGTGCTGTATGTATTAAAGGCGTATTCGATCGTCTGGATTTTCTGCTCAAGCGAATTTTTGGTCTGGGTAATAAAGCTCTGCTTGCTGCCCGCCACCCGGTCGATCACCGAGTGGGTCGTATTGATATAAATGTAGCTGCCAAAACTGACGACCAGTCCGATCCCTAGGACCAGAATGGGAATAAACGTTTTATAAAACATGCGGCCTTTTTTCATTGTGATGCTCCTTTAGCCCGTTCTTGTTTCCAATTATAGCGTTTTCATGATTGGGTTGACAATATGATTCACGTGTGCATTTTTTCGGAATCATATTGACTTGAACCCTGTCTGAACTTAAACTGAAACCGTTAACAAATATTTCATGTCACGAGGTCATATGATTACGATTAAAGACATCGCGCGCGTTGCGGGGGTATCGCATACGACCGTTTCCAGGGCGCTGAACGGCAACCCGCTCATCAAGAAGGAAACCCGCGACCGCATTGAACGCATCGCCGCTGAACTCAACTACATTCCCAATTACAGCGCCAAGAGCCTGGTTATGAAGAAGTCCTACACGATCGGCCTGTTCTTCTCCAGCATCGACCAGGGAACTTCGGCCAGCTTTCTCGTGGACGCCATCAAGGGCATTCATCAGGTGCTCGACGAGAACTACAGCCTTACGGTCCATGGGATCGACAGCATCCGGCACTATGATGCTATAACGCCAAGGCGTTTCGACGGCGTGCTCGTCATGAGCCAGAGCGAAGCGGACAATGCTTTCATTTATCACCTGAAGCAGACCGGCATCCCCCTCGTCGTCCTGAACCGCCAGCTGGATGACCCCGGCATTCTGAACGTGGTCGCCAATGACCGCGAAGGCGTCCGGAAGGCGCTGAATTACGGCATCGGCCTCGGCCACCGGAAGATCGCCATCATCGAAGGCAAGGCCGGCTTCAAGTCGACAACGGAGCGGAAGCAGGGATTCATGGACAGTCTGATCGCCCACCGCCTCCCGCTGGTTCCGGACTATTTCACCGCCGGGGACTACGGGGTCGAAAGCGGCTATAACGCCATGATGTCGCTGCTCTCGCTGTCCGATCCGCCGACCCTGGTCTTCTGCTCGAACGACGATATGGCCATCGGCGCGCTGAACGCCTGCTACGCGCGGGGCGTCGCACTTCCCGGACAGCTGTCGCTGATCGGGTTCGACGATATTTTGTTCTCGCAGTATACGTACCCGCCGCTGACAACGATCCGCAAGCCGATTGCCGATATCAGCAAGCTCGGCACCACCAAGCTGATCGAGCGGCTCGAGCAGCCGGACTCGGCGCCGGAACAGCTGTTTGTCCAGACGGAGCTGATCGTGCGGCAAAGCGTTGCGGCTGTCACATAGGAGGGGCAGCTGTAATGCCCTTGATTTTTTCGAGGCCGGTATTTCAAACATGATTTTTTTACATCAAAATGTTAACGTGTGCATAATGTCCATCATCTCTAAAGGAGGCTTGAAATACGTATGACACCACGTCTTTCCCGCAGCCTGTTTCCCGATCTCCCCGCCCTGCCCGAGCGCATGATCCAGTTTGGCGGCGGCAACTTTATGCGGGCTTTCGTGAACTGGCAGATGCAGCAGATGAATCTGAAGGGATTATTTAACGGAAGCGCCGTCGTCGTGCAGCCGACCGCACACGGCAAGAGCACTTCGCTCATGGAGCAGGACGGCTTGTACACCGTACTGCTTAAAGGGCGGCTTCATGGACAGCTGGTCAACTCAAGCGAAGTGATCGCCACCGTCAGCTGGGTCATCAATCCCTATACGGATTATGAGGCCTACTTGAAACTGGCCGAACAGGACGAACTCGAGTTCATCACCTCCAACACGACCGAAGCCGGCATTGTGTATGAGGCCGGCCTGCGCCGGGAGGAGGCTCCGCATTCCAGCTTTCCCGCCAAATTGACGGAGCTGCTCTACAGGCGGTTCCAGCTCGGCAAAGCCGGCTTTATCATCCTCCCCTGCGAGCTGATCGAGGACAGCGGCGAGAAGCTGCGCCGCTTCGTGCTGCAGCATGCCTCCGACTGGCAGCTTGGCGATGCGTTTGCCGCCTGGGTCACGGAAGCCAACACGTTCTGCTCCTGCCTGGTAGACCGCATCGTTCCGGGGTACCCGCGGGATCAAGCTGACGACCTGGAGCAGAAGCTCGGCTATGAAGACCCCTTCATGGTCAGTGCCGAGCCCTATCATCTGTGGGTGATCGAAGGGCCGGCGTGGCTGCGGGAGAAGCTTCCCCTTGCCGAAGCCGGGCTGAACGTCATCGTCACGGATGACCTGTCGCCTTACCGCGAGCGCAAGGTTCACCTTCTCAACGGCCCGCATACGGCTATGGTGCCGCTGGGCCTCCTTGCCGGGCTTGAAACGGTCGAGGACGTGATGAAGGATAGCGATTTGGGCCGCTTCGTCGAGGAGTTGATGGAAGACGAAATCCTGCCGGTGCTGAAGCTGCCTCGGGCCGAGCTGCTCGAATATGCGGCGGCTATCCGCGAGCGGTTCAACAACCCGCTGATCCGGCATGAGCTGGCATCGATTTCGCTGAACAGCATTTCGAAATTCACGGCACGCCTGCTGCCGGTGCTGATCCGTTATCAGCAGGCCCAAGGGAAGCTTCCCCGCTTGCTCGTCCTCTCCTTCGCTGCGCTCCTCCTGACCTACCGCGGCGACCGGGTCGCCCGCCGCGATGTGCCGGAAGTGCTGGAGGCATTTGATCGGAACTGGATCGACCCTGAATCGTTCGTTACCAGCATTCTGAAGGAAGAACGGCTGTGGGGCATGGATTTAACGGCAGTTCCGGGTCTTGAAGCACTGCTTAGGGAGCATATCGGCCTGCTGGAACGCGAAGGCGTCCGGGCCTCGCTCCATCAACTGACCTGAGGAGGATTGACATGAAATCATTGATGAAACTGAACCCGCGGGACAGCGTCGCCGTTGCCCTCCGGCCGATTCAGGCCGGGGAACCGCTGGAAATAGACGGCGTGAAGCTCGAGGCACTCCAGGAGATCCCGCAGGGCCACAAAATCGCCCTGACTGCGATTCGCCCGGGCGACATGGTGATCAAATACGGGTATCCGATCGGTCATGCGGTTTCCGCGATCGCTCCTGGCGATTGGGTGCACACGCATAATCTCCGGACCAACCTGGACGGTGAGGAAGAATACGAATACCAGCCGGACCTTCACCCGATTTCTTACCCGAACCAGGGCCTCACCTTTGAAGGGTACCGGCGGGCCAATGGCAAGGTAGGGATCCGCAATGACCTGTACATCGTTCCGACCGTCGGGTGCGTGAACGGCGTAGCCGAGCTGATCCTGCCCTTCGACAACGTCACGATCCTGAAGCACCCGTACGGCTGCTCGCAGCTGGGCGACGACCACCGCCAGACCCGCAGCATCCTGCTGGACGCGGTCCATCATCCCAATGCCGGCGGCGTCCTCGTGTTCGGTCTCGGGTGCGAGAACAACATCGTCACCGAGTTTCGTGAACTGCTCGGAGACTATGACGAGTCCCGCGTCAAATTCCTCGTGGCGCAGGAGGTTGGCGACGAGGTCGAAGCCGGCATGGCCCTGCTCGAAGAGCTGTATGAAGCAGCAAGCCTCGACAAGCGCGAGCCGATCCCGCTCAGCGAGCTGAATGTCGGCCTCAAATGCGGCGGCTCCGACGGCTTCTCCGGCATTACGGCCAACCCCCTGCTCGGCGCCTTCTCCGATTTTCTTATCTCGCAGGGCGGATCCACGATCCTGACCGAGGTCCCGGAAATGTTCGGCGCCGAGCGCATGCTGATGGCCCGTGCCGAAAGCCGCGAGGTCTTCGAGAGCATCACCTCGCTGATCAACGACTTCAAACAGTATTTCATGTCCTACGGGGGAGCCGGTGTACGAGAATCCTTCTCCCGGCAACAAGGCGGGCGGCATCAGCACGCTGGAGGACAAATCGCTCGGCTGTACGCAAAAGGCCGGTACCGCCCCGGTCGTCGACGTGCTGCAGTACGGCGAGAAGCTGCGCAAGAAGGGCCTCAGCCTGCTGCAGGCGCCAGGTAACGATCTGGTTGCGTCTTCCGCACTCGCCGCCGCGGACTGCCAGCTCGTGCTGTTCACGACCGGACGGGGCACGCCGTTCGGCAGCTTCGTCCCGACCGTCAAAATCGCGACCAACCATGACCTATACAACAAGAAAAAGCACTGGATGGATTTTAACGCCGGCTCCCTGCTGGAACGTCCAATGCAGGAAGTGCTGGAGGAATTTATCGCCTACCTGATCCAGGTGGCGAGCGGCCAACAAACGCGGAACGAGCAAAACGACGTACGGGAGCTGGCTATTTTTAAAACCGGGGTTACCCTGTGATGTCACTGGACGATTAAATCCATTTCGATTTTATCCAAAGGAGCTGTGGATCATGTTCTTGAACGACGATTTTCTGCTGACGACCGATACCGCCCGCAAGCTGTTTCATCAGCATGCCAAAGACATGCCGATCATCGACTACCACTGCCACCTCGACCCCAAGGAAATCTATGACAACCAGAACTTCCGCAACCTGACTGAAGCCTGGCTCGCCGGGGACCATTACAAATGGCGGTTAATGCGGGCGAACGGCATCCCGGAATCCCATATAACTGGCGACGCTTCCGATTACGACAAGTTTCTGGCATGGGCCCGGACCGTCCCGAAAACGGTCGGCAATCCGCTGTACAGCTGGACGCATCTGGAGCTGCGCCGCTTCTTTGGTATTACCGAGCTTCTGAACGAAGAATCCGCCCCGCGGATTTGGGAACAGGTGAACGCCAAACTGGCGACGGACGATTTCCGGCGGCGGAACATCATCAAAAATTCGGGCGTCAAGGTCGTCTGCACGACCGATGATCCGGCCGATTCGCTGGCATACCACCAGCTGCTGAAAAAAGAAGACACCGGCTTCCGCGTGTTCCCGGCCTTCCGCCCCGATAAGGCGCTGAACATCGACGCTCCCGGTTTTACCGATTGGCTGGAGCGCCTTGCGCAGGCTTCCGGTCAGCAGGTCACGACGTATGCCGAACTGCTGGACGCTCTGAAGCAGCGGATCGACTTTTTCCATGAGCAGGACTGCCGCCTCTCGGACCATGCGATCGACGTGCTGCGTTATCAGGAGGGCAGCGCCGAAGAGCTGGAGCGCATTTTTGCGAAAAGGGTGGCCGGCGAGACGCTCTCCCTGGAGGAAATCACCGTTTACCGCACGGAGCTGCTGAGCGCGCTGATCGGACTGTACCACAGCAAAAATTGGACGATGCAGCTGCATATCCATGCCTTCCGCAACAACAATACGCCGATGTTCAAGCGTCTGGGGCCTGACACCGGGTATGACGCCCTGAACGACCTGCCGCTGGCCGGACCGCTGTCCCGGCTGCTCGACCGTGCCGAATGCGGCCAGGGACTGCCGAAGACGATTTTGTATTCACTCAACCCGAACGACTATCCCGTCCTTCTGACTCTGATGGGCTGTTATCAAAAGGATACGGCCGGCAAATTCCAGCTCGGTTCCGGATGGTGGTACAACGACACGCGCAGCGGCATGCGTCATCAGCTCACCCTGCTTGCCGACAACAGCCTGCTGGCCAACTTCGTCGGCATGCTGACCGACTCCCGCAGCTTCCTTTCCTATACCCGGCACGAATATTTCCGCCGCGTGCTGTGTGAGCTGATCGGCGAGTGGGCCGAGCGCGGGGAAGCGCCTGACGATGAGGCGCTGCTCGGACAAATCGTGGAAGACATCGCCTACGGCAACGCGGAGCGGTATTTCGGCTTCAAAGAGCTCGGCATTCCCGAAGCGCTGCGTTCCTAAGCATGAGCGTGAGGCAATGCTGAACGATAACCACCCCAAGCCATGCCGCCAGACCACTTTTTGGTCTCCGGTAAAAGAAAAGGGAGGATTCCGTTCTATGACCATGACGCTGTATATCGTCGGCGATTCCACGGCCGCCCTGAAGGGCGCCATCGAGAAGCCCATGACCGGCTGGGGTGAATACCTCCAGCAGCACCTGGATCCGGAGATCCGGGTAGACAACCGGGCGATCAACGGGCGCAGCACCCGCTCTTTTATCGCCGAGGGCCGCTGGGCCGCCGTGGAGAACGAGCTTCAGCCCGGCGACTACGTGTTCATCCAGTTCGGCCACAACGATCAAAAGCAGGAAGATCCTTCGCGCTTCGCGGATCCTGCTCCCGGCGGGGAATACCGCGCCAACCTGAAGCGGTTTATCGAATCGACCCGCTCGCGCGGCGGCATCCCCGTACTGCTGACTTCCGTCAGCCGCCGCCGTTTTACGGCGGAGGGACTGCCGGATCCCGACGCTGTCGGCCCCTACCCCGAGGCGATGCGCGAAACCGCGCGGGAGGCCGGCGCGCCGCTGCTTGACCTGTTCGCGGCTTCCCAGCAGCTGTATCTCCGGATGGGCCAGGAGGAATCGAAGCATCTGTTTATGCATCTGCCCGCCGGGTCCCATCCCAATTATCCCGATGGAATCGCCGACGACACGCACTTCTCGGACCAGGGTGCCCGGGAAATCGCCGGACTCGCGGCGGAAGCGATCCGGCAGTGCGAAGCGCTGCCCGGACTGCACCCGCTGCTGCGCAACCTTGCCCCAACAAGCTGAAGCGGCGAGTGGCTGCTTGCTCATGGATGGCCGTTGTCTGCCCACAAGCTTAGAGCCTTTGCGGATTCACAGGGACTATAGCCATGACTTGCGGCTTTACTCCGCTAATAGACGCCAAAAAATCCTCCGGACCCATAGGGCTCGGAGGATTTTTCATCATAATATTCCGGTGTTTATTCATA
>NZ_PCZT01000002.1:168128-170890 GCF_002968895.1 Paenibacillus sp. AR247
AACCTGTTTCTGAATTAACGCACCGATCTGGACTCCAGCTCATACTGCGTTTCCCGGGACTTGAAGGACAGCAGGAATCCAAACACCAGCACGATGCTTGCGAGAATGTACGGATAATTCACATTCATGTCAAACAGCGCCCCCGCAATGATCGGGCCGATAATGTTGCCAAGGCTCGTAAACGCGGAGTTCAGCCCCGCCACATAACCCTGCTCCTCATTGGCAAACTTGGACATCTGCGTCCCGATGGCCGGGCGCAAAATATCCATCGCCAGAAACAAAACGAAGGTCACGGCGACCATAAGCCAAAACGTATGCACAAGCAGCGTGAAAATAATAAAGAGGATCGATACGAAAATGCTGAGCGTGATGACTCTTTTCTCTCCGAAGCGGTTCAGGATCCAGCCGAAGATGGTTATCTGCACCACCGCCCCGCAGACCGAGCCAAACGTAATGATAAAGGCGATATCCTTAGGCGTAAAGCCGAATTTATGATCGACAAACAGCCCAAACACCGTCTCGAAATTGGCGAGTCCGAACGAAGCGACAAACACGACGATCAGACTGATAAAATAAGGGGCCCGGTAGGCACCTGCCAGCTGGCGCAGCAATCCGGCCGGTGCCATCTTGGTATCTGATCCGTCGCTGGTCTGCGCGGCCTTCGGCACCTCCCGCAGGAAGAACGCGGTAACCGCCATGGCTAGCAGCCCGCCGACCGCGGCAGCGTAGAAAGGAACCCGAATGCCATATTCGGCAAGATAGCCGCCGATGCCGGGTCCGATGATAAAACCTGTCGTAATGGCAGCGTTGATGAAGCCCATCCCTTTCCCGCGCTCTTCCTCGCTTGTGACGTCAGCGGTATAGGCCATGACGGCCGGCATAACCAGAGCCGCACTCACCCCGCCCAGCATTCTCGCCAGGAACAGAAATGGCAGCGTGCTGGAAGCGCCGAACAGCCATTCCGACACGGCGAACAGCAACAGTCCGGCCAGGATGACCTTTTTGCGGCCGATGGAGTCCGACAGCCTGCCGGCGATCGGCGAAAAGACGAGCTGCGTAATGGAAAAGGCCGCAACCAGCAGGCCCAGCACGCTTCCGTTAATGTGCAGCAGATTCATATAACTCGGCATAATTGGAATGATAAGTCCAATGCCCGTAAAAATAATGAAGTTGTTGAGCATGAGGAGCAGAATGGCTCCCCGGTTTCTAACTAGCAGCGACATAAAAAAGCCTCCGTAAGCAAATTCAGCATGTATACTGAACGTTCGTTATGTATTATGGCGTGAGATAACGAAGACCATTCTCCGCTATCGTTCTTTTGCTTGCTTATCCGTCGCCACTCCGTTCAAAAAAACAGTGACGGCATCCCGGTACAGCAGGGTCGTCTTCTCAGGGTTTAATCTGCGCGACAGCTGATTGGCGCCGAAAAAGATCGCCTCCAGCACGGCTGCGAGCCGCTCGGCATCGCCCGGCATGAATTCACCTCGGTCGATTCCTTCCTGCAGCAGGTTCTGATTAAACGCCAAATGCTTGACCTTCATCTCGGCCATACGGGATTCCACTTCGGATGTCTTTTCTTCGTTATGAAAAAATTCATCGGCTGCCTTCGTGAGCGGATGGTTCAAGTCGTCAGCCGCCAACTGTTCCGCCACGGCATACAGCTTATCGGTAGTGGTCTTATACAAGTGCTCGTTTTGCTCCCAGTTCAGTTCCCATTCGCGGTCCCATTCTTCGAGCAGGTGAAGGAATAATCCTTCTTTGCTCTTGAAGTGATAGTAGATGTTGCCTTTGCTGCTCCCGGTCGCGGCCACGATATCTTCGATCGAAGTCGCCTTATAACCCTTTTGAACAAACAGCGCGCGGGCGGCATCTGCAATCTTCCTCTTGGTCTGTTCGCTTTGCAGCTGCTTCTGGTTCATGACGCTCACTCCAATACATATATATACCGAACGTTCAGTCAGTATTGTAGCACGGCATTTTTTTCATGGCAAGCCGCAGTTTATTTTTCCTCTGACACGAACTAAAAAAACCGGTCACCGGGGTATACCCGGCGCCGGTTTATGTAAATGGACTGGCGGCTCAAATGATTGCTGTTCCAGCCGTTACATGATGATTAATGAAACCTTGCCATCAATGAAAGAGACAACATCGTAATTGGACCAGCCCCAGGTCTCGATCTTCGTTCCGTTCACGGACTGGATATCTTTAGCGGCGGGATTTCCCCAGGACAGCAGCACCTGCTCCTTGGTCATGCCGAGCGTTACATTGCCCGCCTTAATCTGGCTCCAGACCGAAGATGACCATTTATACTTTGTATAGGGATCATATTTCAAAAAGTACGTCGAGTCGGCAAACAACTGCGTCACTTCCGACGTATTCATGGCGTAACTCTTCAGCGTTTTTCCAGCAGCCGATTTGAAAACGACGACAAAGCTTCCGGTGTCCGTTGGAAGAACATCCGTCACCGTAACTTTGGAGAAGCGTTCCCAGCCATCAAAGTCGTTTACCCAATACGTTTTCCCGATGAATTTGGCCAGACTGCCCTGCATTGCTTTCTTGATCAAGCCTGCAGTGTCTTGAGAGACGATCGTCATCTTGCCCTGACCGATTGCAACTTCGGCCTGCCGCCATTTGGCATCCCAGGTTACCTTGGCCCCCAGCGTATCGGCAAGCAGGGAGGCAGGGATGTACGTTTCGCCTTTGTCGATGATTGGCGATGCTTTTAATGTCAGATTACTGCCGTTAAATTGGGCTGCCTGGCT
>NZ_PCZT01000002.1:170990-175590 GCF_002968895.1 Paenibacillus sp. AR247
TCCCCGAGAGCAGCGTTCCAATTTCCGCCCGATACCTCAGCCGTACCTCCCAGCGCCTTGAATACCGTCTTGGCTGGAAGATATACGGTTCCCTTGACCTGTTTGGCATATTTCAACGGATCGCGGAGGCTGACCGTCACCGTCACGCTGGAGGAGACGCTGCCAGAAGTCACCGTCAGCTTCGTCTCGCCTACGCCGGCCGCTTTCAGCTTGCCGTCAGGCTGCACTTTCAGTAGGTAAGGCTTGTCCATGTCGAGCTGGGCTTCCTTCAGAGGAACCTTCAGCTTGGCCCCGTTGGTAAACGTCTCTTGAATATCGACCTGTACCGTATCGCCAACATACGGCTTCTTATCGGAGACGGACATGGACACCGCCTTAACGGCAGGCACCTCCACCGGCTGGACCTCGCCGTCCTTGCTGATGACCCATGTCCCGTCGGCACGCTGCGCGTAAATGCCTTCAGCCAAGTCATCCTTATACGCATCTACCGCCGTCCTGACCACGTTGCTCAGCCCCTGAACCTGTGTGGTCAGCTTCCAGCGGTTGGAGTATTCTCCCGTCTGCCATACGGTTCCATCCTTGCGAGTCACGATCAGCACGTCGGTTGGTTCTGCGGAAACATAAGAAATATGTATCGCATCAGTAGCAATGGTTACCGGGATAACCCGGCCATTGTCGTCAAAGTTCGACATTTGATAGACCACGACTTCTCCACCTGTGTACAGCAGAGCGACGCGGTCATCATGCACGGCCATCGACTTGACCGATGCGGCATTGTTTACGGTTCCGACTTTTTTGTATTGATCGGTCTTGTACGGATCCTTGAACAACAGCTCTCCGCTCTGGGTCAACGCGGCAAAATCCTTCTCCCCGTAGCCAATCAGCGTTATGCCGCTAAGATTCTTCAGCTTGCTGTCACCGGCCCAGACGGTACCATCGGCCTGAAGCCGGTACGGCCCGGACACCTGCTTGATTCCGCTTTTCCCCTCGACCACATGAGGCTTCATGCCGATATCCCATTCAACCAACCGGCCGTCACGCGTAATGCCTAAGCCTTCGTATACGTTCCCCGAAATCTCTTCGACAGAGCCTTTCGTATAGATGGTCCGGTTTCCGTCGACCATGGACCACATCGAGCCGTCACTCATCAGATACGTATTTTTGCCGGCGATGTCTTTAATCTGCAACTGTTGAGCCCCGTCGGCAAAAGCCGCCTGATGGCCGAAAGTCGGGACGGCACCCATCATCAAGGCGCCCAGCGCAATCGTGGACAGCCTTCTTTTCCATGTTACGTTCAAGTTCATAACCCCTCTTTGTCATATCATATTTAGGCAAATCCTTGTATGATTCGACACCATGGTAAAATATCCCTTCAAATCAAAAAACACGCCACTCATTATTGTGACGTGTTCCTTACAACGAAGGGAATAACAACATTCGCTGACCCACTCAAATACGTTAACGCTCCGCCCGGGCCGAAGCTTTTCGCCGTGCCGGCTTCTTGGCAACCCTTCCGTAGACGACCGGTTTGGGCAAATTCACACGGTAATCAATGATGCTGCCGTACTTGTCAGTCCGGATCGTGCAGCAGCTGTTCATCAGCTCCCGCACCATTTCCCTGCCCCGCTGAACCCTGGATTTGGCGCCCGAATAGGAAATACCAAGCTTCTCGCTCAGTTCCTTCTGCGACATCCCTTTCAGTTCGGAGAGCTCAACCGCCTCCCGGTACTTATCCGGCAGGTAAGGAATAACGCCTTTCATCCCGCAGATCGCCTCCTGCGAGAAATCTTCGTCTTCCTCTTCTACCAAGCTTGGCAGCTGCTCCGGCAGCTCATCCAACCGTCTCACCTTGCGGAAGTGATCTGTCACCGCATTCCGGGCAATCTGATACAGCCAGGCCCGAAGCCGATCCGGGTCCTGCAGTTCCGGCAGGTGCAGGTAAGCCTTCATGAAGACCGTCTGCACGATATCTTCGGTATCGGGGTGGCGATTCATCCGGCGCGAGACGAAAGCGGAAATCGGCTCGTGATATTGATCCCACAGCATTTCCGGCGTGATCGTCGGCTGGCAGCCATTGGCCTTCCATCCTGCAGCATCCGTGTATCCGGCCTGATCTTCCGTCATCACGGAATGGTTCACGGCTGTGTGTACCTGCTTCGGTTCATATCCCTTTTCCTGTGCTGGTCTTTCCTGCATTTTGACATCTCCTTCCCCGTAGTACACGGCATTTTTATATTTATCCTGCGTTTAAAATAATTTTTTTCAAAAAATTCCCGCACTTTTGCGTCTTTGATCGGGTTTCCCCGTCTCCATCAATATAACAAAAACATCTATCGACGTACATTCTCAGAAGACAGACCGCCTTTAGCGGAAGTTTTTCTTGCGAGATCAGGATGGTATGACCACTGAAGCTTTCATTCTGATCTCTTAACAAAAACATTCATCGACGTACATTCACAGAAGACAGACCGCGTATAGCGGAAATTTTTCTTGCGAGATCAGGATGTTTGGCCTCAGATTTTTCTTGCGAGATCAGGATGTTTGGCCTCAGAGGTTTATCATTTCTGATCTCTTAACAAAAACATCTATCGACGTACATTCTCAGAAGACAGACCGCCTTTAGCGGAAGTTTTTCTTGCGAGATCAGGATGGTATGACCACTGAAGCTTTCATTCTGATCTCTTAAACAAAAACATCTATCGACGTACATTCTAAGAAGACAGACCGCGTTTAGCGGAAGTTTTTCTTGCGAGATCAGGATGCTTGGCCTCAGAAGCTTATCAATTCCAATCTCTTAACAAAAACATCTATCGACGTACATTCGCAAAAGACAGACCGCGTTTGGTGGAAGTTTTCCTTGCGAGATCAGGATGATATGACCACTGAAGCTTATCATTCTGATCTCTTAAAACAAAAAACTGGAGGGATAAAAAATGAAATACAATCTGTTGGGAAATACAGGCGTGCTGGTATCGGAGATCGGGCTGGGGGCCATGACGTTTGGCGGCGGCGGACAATGGGGCGTTTTCGGCGGGCTGGGAGAGCAGGACGCTGAACAGCTTGTGTGGCAGGCGCTCGACGCTGGGGTCAACTTTTTTGATACCTCCAACATTTACGCCGGCGGACGCTCAGAGGAAATTCTCGGCAAAGCGCTTGGGGCGAAGCGGCAGGACGTCATTATCGCCACCAAGGTGAGGGGGCGTACGGGCAGCGGCCCGAACGACCTCGGCTTGTCCAGACTGCATATCATTCGCCAGGTTGAAGAAAGCCTGAAACGGCTCGGCACGGACTACATCGACCTGTATCAAATCCATAACCCGGACCAGCTGACCGATTGGGAAGAAACGCTGCGGGCGCTGGACGACCTGGTCCGCAGCGGCAGAGTCCGCTACATTGGCTCTTCCAATATGACGGGCTGGGAGCTGATGAAAGCCCGGGGCATTTCCAGGGAACTTGGCCTGCATGCTTTTAAAAGCAGCCAGTCCTACTATTCGCTGGCCGGCCGTGACATCGAAAGGGAGATCATTCCCGTATTGAAGGATCAGAACATGGGCCTGCTCGTATGGAGCCCGCTTGCCGGCGGCTTCCTATCCGGTAAATACGCACGCACGCGTACCGGAAACAGCGAGGACCGGCACACCAAGTTTGCTTTTCCGCCGGTAGATTTAGACAAAGCGTATTCCATCATCGACGTGCTGGAGGACATCGCGAAAACCCGCGAGTCTACCGTGGCCCGCATCGCCCTCGCCTGGGTGCTGAACCAGCCGGCGGTAACCAGCGTAATCGTCGGCGCCAAGCGGCCGGATCAGCTGCAGGACAATCTCGAAGCCAGCGGCATCGTGCTGACAGATGACGAACTGGCCCGTCTGGATGAGGTAAGTCGGCTGCCGATTGAATATCCGGCGTGGCCCTTTATGGAAGAGGATGATTCGATTATCCGCAAGCATCCTTGAAACTTGGAGCCATATGCCATCGAGCTGGTTTACATGAGGCGGGCCCGCGTTCGCGTTCAGCGGGAGACTTACCTGCAAGCAGAAATGGTTCAGCCTGACTAAGATATTTATTAATTTCTCATGATCTTGAACAACCTCAAATATCGCAAAAAGCCGCGGAGCCCTGCGCCAGTTAGCCAGGTACCCGCGGCATTTCGCATTTCCGGACCGATTCGATCGTGTGTTACACTTCACCCCAGAACAATTCCGTTTCGTAATCGAAGCTGACCTTCCCGTCCACCTGGGTCTGCTCAAACAGCTCCTGCAGCCCCTGCTTCATCCGGTCATGGTTCGGTTCGCCCTCGGCTGGCACATAGGAAGACGACATGGCCCTGCCGATCAGTTCCTCCACATTAAACAGCTGGCGGTTGCCAAATACGGCGGTATGCATATTCCCATCCCGGAAAAACGGCTGCAGCTGCGCTCCGGATATGTTTTTGTGGGTCATCTGACCGTAATCCTTACTATACAGCTTCAGCAGCTGCTCGTATCCCTCCAGAAAAGGCGTGCCGCTCGTGAGCCGGGAGTTCCAGATCAGGACGGCTTTGCCGCCGGGCTTCAGGATCCGGTGAAACTCCGCCTGCGCGGCCGGACGGTCAAACCAATGA
>NZ_PCZT01000002.1:175690-182438 GCF_002968895.1 Paenibacillus sp. AR247
TGCCGGTACCCGCACCGATATCGGCAATCACCGAATCGGCCGTCATGCCGACTACGGAATAGAGGTAATCCACCGCCTCCGCAGGATAGCTTGGACGGTACTTGACGTAGTTCTCCACCCGGTTTGAAAATCTTGCCTTACTGTCACTGCTCATCATGCTTCACGCTCCTTTAGCATCATTAGATCATGTCTCGCATTCGAACCACGGACCTGCATCCTGTTGAACCTTCTCGATGATATGTTTCATACAATGAAACACAGTTCCATTTAATGCTGTCTTGATTATAGAAAACCCTGCGTTTTGTTGCAAGACCTAATTTAGATAAGCGAAGTCATCTCACCTGTTGGCAGATCCCTTCAAGCGCCAACCACAAGCATAAAAAAGCCGTCAACCCTGCATCGCAGAGGCTGACGGCTTTCTTGTTTGTCCCCCGGCCCGCAGAGCCCGGTTGTCTATTTGGCTTCAGTCGAGCGATACTGCGAGGACCGGCACGACCTACTGCTTCAGTCCAGCGCTCCGGCACGACGTTCCCCGGACAATGTAGCCACCCGGGGTGATTTGCGGGCGACCGCTTCGGCCGAGCACGACGCGTCGACCAGCGCAAGGCTCGCCTCGTCGCCGATCCGCGGCCAAACCTGGCGGCCTTCGGCATCAAGCGGCGTAACTCCGCCCGTGATGTACTGCAGGCCCTGCGCGAGCGCCTGCTCGTTCACCCAGCCGGAGATTTCGGCCAGACGGCCGGCGCGCTCGAGAATGTCGCCGGTGCCAAACGGCGACCATACGTCAAAGACGTTGTCGCAGCCGACCGACACGGATACGCCCCTGCCTTGCAGCAGGCGTACGGGCGGAAACTTGCGGTTCATCGGCACGCTCGTGATGATGCCGATCCCGGCTTCCGCAAGCATGTCTGCGGCTGCTTCGGCCTGCCCGGCGGAAATGTCGCCGAGGCAGAACGCATGGCTGACAGCGACCTTGCCTGCTAGACCGGCATCCCGGGTGAGGCTGGCCAGACGCTTCAGCGTAAACAACCCGAGATGATCCGGGTCGTGCAGATGCAGGTCGATCCCCGCGCCTTCGGAGGCCGCAAGCTCTACCATCGTCCGCAGGGATTGTTCCACATCCCCGTCTACCGTCGCCGGATCGACCCCGCCGACGAGCGACGCCCCGCTGCGCAGCGCTTCCCGCACCAGCTGGGCAGACTGCGAGCGCAGGAGCCCCTGCTGCGGAAAAGCGACGATTTCATACGTCAGCTTGCCTTCAAACGCCTGCAGCGCCTTCTGGACCTCTTCCATTTGCTTGAGGCCGGCCTCCGGGTAAATATCCACATGGGTCCGGACGTGAGTGACTCCGGATCGCAATGCCGTCTCCAGATACAGGGAGGCCCGCTCGGCGATTGAAATGACATGCTCCGCATGCAGGCGCTTTTCCTCGTCCAGCCGGTCAAAAATATGCTTTGCCGGCGTAACCGGCCGCCACTTGGAACCAAGCAGCGTCTTGTCCAGATGGCAGTGCTTCTCGATAAAAGAAGGAAGCGCCAGATACGACTTGGCGTCCAGCCGCGGCAGATCGTCCGTAATAGCCTGATTCGCCGGAATTTTATCCGCGATCCTGCCGTCCCGGATCAGGAGATGGCACAGCTCTGTTTCCGTGCCGGTCACCACGCCGTTGTCGGTTTGGAGTCCGCTCTCCAGGCGGACATTGGTAAGCCAAAGAGCTGATTGCATCGATATCTACATCCTTTCTATTCTATAGATTGAACTAAAAGTTTCACATTGTATTTAGTTCATTCTGTGGGGTAAAAAAATTCAAAAGAAGTTACGCCCTCATGTCTATTTCATTCCGAAAACGGGCTTGCCCTGATGCAGCAGAGCTTTCCGCGCTGCCCGCCTCGCCACGGCTTCCGCCGAGCAGCTGGCGTCCACAAAGACGGCGCTGGCCTCGTCCCCCGGCATCGGCCACACCCGGCGGCCTTCCCCGTCCAGCGGGGTCCGTCCGCCGGTCACAAAGCCGAGGCTGGCGCCAAGCGCCGCCTCACTGCCCCAGCCGAAACGCTCGGCAAGCGTTCCGGCCTTCTCCAGGCTGTCCCCTTTGCCGAACGGGGACCAATGATCGGTGATGCTGTCATGCCCCAGCTCCACCCGAACCCCCTGCTTCGCCAGCATCGGGATCGGAATCGTCCGCCCGAGGGGTACGGACGACGTGACCGAGATGCCAAGGTCCGCCATCCGGGCGGCTACCGCAGCCGCCTCCTCCGGCGGAATGTCCGCCAGCGCCAGGGCGTGGCTGACCGTGACTCTGCCCTGCCATCCGGCCTGCTCGGTCAGATCCGCGAGGCGCTGGATCGTAAACACGCCCAGGTGGCCCGGATCGTGCAGGTGCAGGTCGACCCCGGCCTCCGCCTCCACGGCAAGCTCCATCATCGTGTTCAGCGACTTCTCGATGTCGCCGTCCACGGTGGCCGGATCGACGCCGCCTGCCAGGGAAGCCCCGCTGCGCAGCGCCTCCCGCACCAGGCCGGCCGCTTGGCTGCGCAGCAGCCCGTGCTGCGGAAACGCCACGATCTCGAAGGTGGCGCGGTTCTTATAGGTTTCGGCCGCCCGCAGCGTCGCCTCCAGATTGTTCAGCCCGACAACCGGATCGATGTTGCAGTGGGTGCGAAAATGCGTCGTCCCCGACGCAAGCAGCAGCTCGATAAGCTGCTCCGCCCGATGCTGCGCCGTCGGCAGCAGCTTGGGCAGCAGCTTCTCCTCCTCCTCGATCCGAGAAAAGATGCCTTTGGGCGCAGGTCCCGGTGCTTTCCATGGGCCGCTGTAATACGTTTTGTCCAAATGAATATGCATGTCCCGCATCGCCGGAAGCATCAGCGCCCCGCCCATGTCCGTGTGGGGGAAGCCGTCCTCCGGCAGCGCATCCGCCGGCCGGATTTCGGCGATGCTCCCCTCCGAAATGCGGATATGGTACAATGCGGTTTCCGTACCGCTGACGGCCTCTCCTTCGTAACGCCAGCCGGTCTCCAGCCGGACATGGGTCAGCCATAATGATGAATGTTCCATCAAGCCCTTCCTCCTTTGGTGGTCCTGCGATAGAAGCGCAGACTTCCCTGCCTCATATCCCGTATGCTAACATGGGATTTGATATATGAAAAATATTTATAATATTTGAAATACTAAGGTTTTATATATACATTGAGCAGAATTGACTGGAGGGATGACCCATGGATGTCAGACAGCTGAGGTATTTTACGATCATCGTAGAGGAAAAGCAGATTTCTGCCGCAGCCCGAAGGCTGCACATGTCGCAGCCTCCGCTGAGCCAGCAGTTAAAAGCACTGGAGGACGAGCTTGGATCGGCTCTTGTGGAGCGGAGCGGCAAGCATCTGGAGCTTACCGAAGCGGGCAAGGCACTGTACAGCTACGCCCTGAAGCTGCTGCAGCTGATGGACGAAGCCAAGACCGAGGTTCAGGAGATCGGCAGCGGCTTTAAAGGGGTGCTCCGCATCGGCATCAACACACTGTCGTCGGTGGACCTCCCCGGCACGCTGATGCGGTTCAAGGAGAACTATCCGCAGGTCATCTACAAAATCCAGCAGAACGAATCCGCACAGCTGTGCAGCATGGTCAAGAGCAGGGTGCTTGAGCTCGCGATCATTCGCCTTCCGCTTGCGCTGGACGAGTTCTCGGTGCTTCATTTGAATACAGAACCCTTTTATCTGATGGCATCCCGGCAGCTTGTCCCCGAGTCTCTTGCTCCGGAGATCCCGCTTGAGCAGATCCGAAACTACCCTCTAATCCTTCCGAGTACGGAAGGACTCGGCGTTCACTACACCGTCCTGATGGCCTGCGCGAAGCACCGTTTTGAGCCCCGAATCATCGCCGAATGCTCGGACATTCCCCTGCTGCTATCTTTAGTGTCCAGCGGCTTCGGGGCGGCGGTCGTCCCTGAGACGATCGTAAAGCTTCATACCAGTCATGATGTTCAGGTTGCGAGAATCGCGGACGCGGACTTAACATCGCCGTATGCCTTGATCTGGCTGAAGGAGCACCACCTGTCCCAGGCGGCGCGGCATTTTATCGATATGATCTCCCCGCCTGCATCAAGGGAATGACAACGTATAAGCAAAGGATTGCAAACGAAAAAGCCCTCCCGCATATCGGAGAGGGCTTTGGCTTGACACTACTTTATGAATAATTGCATGGACTTACCGTAGAAAACGTTGGAACGGCCGCCGCTTCTTTTTTTAATCAGTTAAACCCGTCGTATGTCACAAACTCCGCCACCGGCTTCCGGTAGCCGCGCGGTCTCTGTCTGCCCGTATCCTCCTTGCCGATCGTAATCAGCATGGCCGGCACATACCGGTCCGGAATGTTCAGCACCTTCCGCAGCGCTTCCGGATCAAATCCGATCATCGGGCAGGTATCCCAGCCCCGGTCCTTGGCGATCAGCATAAACAGCATCGCGGACAAGCTGGCGTTCCGGATGGCCTCATCCCGCTTGAACGTGTCGCCCCTGCTTTCATACATGTCTGTTACGCTGCTGACCGTTTCCTCAAATTCGCGCTTGTCGATAACGCCCAGGCTGAGCAGCCCTTCGTTGATCGGTCCCACATTATGGTAGGCTTCAAGATCACCCAATACGGCGATGACGGCCGAGCTCGTTAACACTTTGTACTGCTTGAATGCTGCTTCATGCACCTGTTCCTTCTTCGTTTGATCGATGACGGGAACGTAGTGAGCGTGCTGCAGGTTGAAGGCCGAGGGTGCAAATTTGACGAGGTTGAACATGTCGTCCAGCTCCTGCGGGCTGATGGTTACGCTCGGGTCGAATTTATTGGCGGATCTTCTTGCTTTGACAAGGTCTGTAAAGGACGTCATGCTGTTCGCCTCCGTATGTATAAATTTCCAACTTACTATGAAGTTATCATATCATACTAACTGTAAAAAAGTAAGTTACAATTTAAAAAATGTTCTGACCTCTGACAAATCACCCGCTCCAGTCCGTGAAACGATCGGCATCGTCCCACAGATGTCTGAACGCCTGCTCAAACTTGGCGGCAACGGCCGCATCCTTGATAATCAGCACGACGTCGTCATTTTCCCGGGCAGAGGACTCCAAATAATTCATCGATCCGACCTCCACCCGGCTTTGATCCGCAATCAGCATTTTCAGATGCATCTTCCCTTCATGCGCATTCACCTTGACCGGAACGCCGGCTTCCCGGATCCGCTTCAGCGCTTTCTTCTGTTTCCCTTTTTCTTCCGCATGCGCCCGGTCCGTAATCAGCCGTACCTGAACCCCGTGGTCCGCCGCATCGATGATGGCCGTTACAACCGGCTCGTAGCTGATGCTGTATACGGCAATATCCAGCGAGGATTTGGCCTCCTTGATGAGCTGTACGATCGCTTTCTCCGGACGTTCGCCTTCGCTCGTGAACAGGGCTTGAACGTCAGCAGCAGAGCCTTCCGTTACTGCACCGTTATGAGCAGAGCTTCCTTCCCCTTGTTGTTCATCCGACGCAGCGGAGCAGCCGGAAACAGCAGCACAGAGCAGAATGGCGGACACAGAGCTGTTGATGACTTTCATCGGATGACCTCCTTCAAAACATGGAAATTTTGGCGTACAGGTAGAATAACATTCTTTTCCATCGATTCAAAATTTGCTGAGCAAGCACGGCATACAGCCCGATTTCATCGCTCGAAGAGCATTCGCGGGCCTTACGTCGACAAAAACGGAACCGACATGAAAAACGGCGGCGCGTCGGTCATCGACAGCGGAAACAGCGCTTGGGCCGGTCCTGGCGGACAGGACATCGAAGGCATCAGCATCATCGCACGCCAAGCTTACAGCACAGCCGAGAACGGCGCTCCCAAGCTGCTGATCAGCGATCTGTATTGGGATTCCAGCGGCTGGCCGTATTATAATTGATGCTTTTCTAACCGTATTTTTCGTTTCAGAGCAGTCATTCAAACCTGACATGGATTGAAAAGTTCGTGAATGGATTCAATTCAAATCATTTATGACATTAATTTATCATCAAAAATCGACAAAACCCGAACGATGGTCTTGCAAAAAACTCTTTTTTTATGTAATATAGACCTATCTGAACTCCTCATCACCAAAATAATCAACCGTTTGTAGGTGACCAATGGTTCATTTAGATTCCAACGAATTCAAGCAGAAGCTGAGTCAGGTATATAATGAAGTTTCCAAGGAGCTGTTCGGCTTTGGCACTTCTTTATTGAAGACAAGCATTCAGCCCGATGCGATTACCTTGTATGCCAGACACCGTCGGTCTCCCCGCTCCACTGTGCTCGAGGGCGAGGTTCCGGCTTTGAAATACGAGGTCGATTTTTACATGTCGATGATTTACAAGAAGAAGCTGAAATCTCGGCTGGAAGAGGAACTGGGACTAAACATCGAGGTTCTTCTTCGGGATTATGATCCCGCCACGCAGTGGGCAGTCACGAACATCATATTGTCACAACCTGAATGACACGGCCCTTTTCTTTTGATTTATCTTAAGGACTGGCCGAACCGTAACAAGAACGGATGCCGCTATTCTTTGTTTACATTGAAAAGCGCTCTAGTTAGAGATTTTCTTCTACCTAGAGTGCTTTTCTTTTTTAGTTTATAGATTTAGTTATAGAATTTGTTTGATTTTTCTTGTGACATGCCAAAATGTCTATTCAAAAGGGGGATATAACAACCGTCCTGCAGGGAAAACATCATATACAGCAGAGAAAAAAATTT
>NZ_PCZT01000002.1:182538-186412 GCF_002968895.1 Paenibacillus sp. AR247
CGGCGGAAGCCCGGCATACGGCCTGCAGCAGAAAAACAAATAAAAAATAAACCATTACAGGAGTGAATCGATTGTGAAGAAACCATGGATTAAGGGACTCATGACTTGTACGCTGGCAGCGCTGGTACTTGCGGGATGCGGAAACGGAGGCAGCGAAGACAGCAGCTCCGGCGGATCGTCTGGCGGCCAGAAAAAGCTGGTCGTTTCGACCTGGGGATTTGCCGAGGACTTCTACAATAAAGAAGTGTATGCCCCATTCGAAAAAGAGCACAATGTGAAAATCGTCCTGGAGACCGGCAACAACGCCGACCGCCTGAGCAAAATTTTGCAGGGCAGCTCCGACGTCGATGTCGTCTATCTGTCGGATTATTACGCACAGCAGGGCATTGAAGCGGGAGCCTTCGAAAAGATCGACCGCAGCCGGCTGAGCAATCTTGACTCGCTCTATGATATCGCCAAAGCGCCAAACGGCGAAGATTACGGTCCGGCCTACACGATTGGCCAATTGGGTATCGCTTATGACCAGAAGGCAGCCGGAACGACGATATCCTCCTGGGCTGACTTGTGGAAGCCGGAGCTGAAAGGCAAAGTGACGATGCCGAGCATTACGTCCACCAGCGGTCCGATGATGGTCGACGCCGCTTCCAAGGTAGCTGGAAGCACGGAATTCAATGAAGACAAGGCATTTGGCAAACTGGCCGAGCTCAATCCGAGCGTCGTGAAATACTACAGCCAGACGTCCGAGTTCATCAACATGTTCACGCAGGGCAAGCTGCTGCAGGACCGATCATGCAAATGTATCTCGGCGACCTGAAGAAGGCCGACCCGAACGTTGAATTCGTAACGCCGTCGGAAGGCGCGTACGCCATCGTCAATACGCTGAACGTCGTCAAAGGAAGCAAAAACAAAGAACTTGCCGAAGACTTCATCAACTGGCAGCTTAGCCAGGAAGTTCAGGAAAAAGCGGCTAAAGCCAAGGTCGACTCTCCTGCCAACCGCAATGTCAGCCTCAGCGCTGAGGAAGCCGCTGCCGTAACGTACGGCTCCAGCGTCGTTGAGAAGCTGCAAAAGCTGGACATGGCGTTCGTCAACAAAAACCTGAAGAGCTGGACGGACCGTTTCAACCGTGAAGTGACGAAGTAACGCCAAGCCTTTTTTGTAAATATAAGCAGCCTTACGGGGTTATGATTCAGCAGGGGCTGCCCGCCCCTGCTTTTTATTCACCGCTGCCTGGTTACAAGGCGGCACATCCTTCATTTTGAAAGGGGAATCCATGTGAAGAAAGCCATCCTGGATGTCGATACCGGCATTGACGACGCGCTCGGAATTATGCTGGCTGTCCGCAGCGGCGAGCTGGACGTGCTCGGGATCTCGACAGTCAACGGCAACGTGTCACTTACGACTGCAACCTTGAACACTTGCAAAATATTGGACTTCATCAAGGCGCCGGCGTCCATCTCGGTCTATCCCGGGGCATCCCGGCCGCTCCTGCGGGACCGTCTGTTTGAGCACCGCGTGCACGGCGAGGACGGATTGGGCGGCGCCCTCTTGGACATGCAGCCTGCCGACCGGACCGACCCGGATACGTTCGGGCCCGATTTCATCGTGGAGCAGGCCAAGCGCTATCCCGGAGAAATCACGCTCATCGCTACCGGGCCGCTGACGAATGTGGCTCTAGCCCTCGCCAAGCATCCGGGCCTGGTCGACGATATCAAGGAGCTGGTCGTCATGGGCGGTGCGGTCCGTACGCACGGCAACATTACGCCGACAGCGGAATACAACATCCATGTCGATCCGGAAGCGGCGCGCCTGGTCTTTCAGGCCGGATTCCCGTCCCTGACGCTGGTCGGACTCGACGTGACGCGCAAAGCGCTGCTGACCAGCGCGCATATCGACGCGCTCGGCTCCTCGGAGATCGCGGGTTACGTGCGCCAGAGCACATCGGATTACATGGAGCGCTACTATGAGCGCAACGGGGTCCGGGCCTGCGCCATGCACGACCCTTTGGCGGTCGGCGCCGCTATTTGGCCCGAGCTGGTTCGGACGGAGCGTCTATACGTCGATGTGGAGACCCGGAGCGAGCTGTGTGACGGGCAGACGGTGTGCGATTTCCAAAACCGTTTGCTGCACCAGCCGAACCTGAACGTATGCCTTGATGCCGATTCTGACGCCTTTTTGAACCGCTTATCGCCGTGCTGCGCGGTGGATCCTACCAATAACAGGAGATTACATTCATGTTACGCTGCTCAAGTACGTCGTCATCACATTCCACTTCCCGATTTATACGTCGCTCCTGATCGGCCATACGATCATTATGCTGCCGTTTATTATCCGGGTCATCGGCTCCAGCCTCGCCAACTTCGATTTCGCGGTCGAGGAAGCGGCGCTAAGCCTTGGATCCAGCCGGCTTGCGACCTTTTTCAAAGTCGTCCTGCCGAACATTAAATCC
The DNA here is from genome assembly GCF_002968895.1 of Paenibacillus sp. AR247. NCBI lineage: Bacteria > Bacillati > Bacillota > Bacilli > Caryophanales > Paenibacillaceae > Paenibacillus > Paenibacillus sp. AR247. Next base: position 184,988 of record NZ_PCZT01000002.1, read on the forward strand.
GGCATCATCGCTTCGGTGCTGCTCGCGTTCCTCGAATCGTTCAACAACGTGGATATTTCGCTGTTTATGACCGGTCCGGGCGTCAGCACGCTGCCGATCCAGATGCTGACCTACGTCGAAAACTATTTTGACCCGACCATCGCAGCCATCTCGGTCCTGCTCATGCTGATCACGGCCGTGTTCATGTTCGTCATCGAAAGGCTGCTCGGACTAACCTATTTCACCAAACAATAACGAAAGGCGTGAGACGATGGCACTACTACAACTTGAAAACGTATCGGTCGCCTATGACCAGCAGTATATTCTGAAAGACTTCAACCTTTCCATTGAGAAAGGCCACCTGATCTCCCTGCTGGGTCCCAGCGGCTGCGGCAAAACGACAACCCTTCGGCTCATCGCCGGCTTCCTCGAAGCGACGGACGGAGCCTTCAAATTCAGCGGCAAGGACTATACGCGCGTGCCGATCAACAAGCGGAATTTCGGCTTCGTTTTCCAGAGCTACGCCTTGTTCCCGCACCTGTCCGTGTTTGACAACGTCGCCTTCGGACTGCGCCAGCGCAAAGTCAAGGAAGACGAGATCAAGAAGCGGGTCATGAACATGCTGGAGATCGTCAACCTCGGCGGATTTGAAAAAAGATTCCCGCAGGCGCTCTCCGGCGGCCAGAAGCAGCGCGTCGCCATCGCACGGGCCCTCGTCATTGAGCCGGATTTGCTCCTGTTCGATGAGCCGCTCTCCAATCTGGACGCTAACCTCAGGGTGAACATGCGCGTGGAAATCCGCCGCATCCAGCAGGAGCTCGGCATCACGACCGTGTACGTATCGCACGACCAGGAGGAGTGCTTCTCCATTTCGGACCGGGTCGCCGTCATGAACAAAGGGATCATCGAGCAGCTGGATCAGCCGTCGGTCATTTTCCAGTATCCGAAATCCGAATTCGTCGCCCGCTTCATCGGCTTCAACAACTTCATCCATTTTGACGAGCGGGACAGCGAAGGCTCCTTCTTCACCCTGCGCAAGGGAGACTACCATTTTCATGCCGCCAAGGCCGATGGTATGCCCGTCACGATGAAGGGTGCCATCCGTCCCGACGACCTCATTGCCGGTACGCTGCAGGAAATCAATCCCGGCGACAACGTACTGACCGGCAAGGTCAAAGTCAGCACGTATCTTGGACGCAGCTACCAATACGTCGTTGATACGCCGCTGGGCGAATTTACGGTCAACCAGGAAATGCAGCAGCCCTATGCGAACGGGCAGGAAATCCGTCTGTTGTTTCCATCGGATAAGCTCGTTCTTGTCGAATAACCATAGGGGGAACAACGTATGCAAGCAGATTTGCTATTTCTTCAAGCCAAGGTGTACAACAGTTACTTTAAGCAGTGGTCAACCAACAACGTCGCCGTCAAGGACGGCAAGTTTTTCTA
>NZ_PCZT01000002.1:186512-187647 GCF_002968895.1 Paenibacillus sp. AR247
CGTTCCGCTGATCCTCACGGTCGGCTCGACGCTGTTCAAGGACGGGAGCTTCACGTTCGGCATCTACTTGCAATTTTTCAAGGACTCGTATTTCCTTGATATTTTGGGGACGACCCTGCTCGTCAGCGTCGCGACCACCCTGCTGTGCATCCTGATCGGATTCCCGGTCGCCTACTATTTGTCCATGATGCCTCCGCGCAAAAAGGGCATTTTGCTGGCGCTGGCGATTTTCCCGCTGCTCACGAGCTCGGTCGTCCGCTCCTTCAGCTGGATGATCATTCTCGGCAAAAACGGTCTGGTCAACAATGTGCTGATCAAGCTGGGCATTATTCACGATCCGCTCAGCATTCTCTATACACCGACGGCGATGATTATCGGTCTGGTCCATCTGTTCCTTCCCTTGATTCTCATTACGCTGGTCGGGGTGCTCGAGTCCATCGACCACGATTTGGTTCGGGCGGCGCAGAGCTTGGGTGCGTCCAAGCTGACGGCTTTCCGTAAAATCGTCATCCCGCTCAGTATACCGGGATTGATCGTCGGCAGCATTCTCGTGTTTGTGGGCAGCCTGACCGCTTACACCACGCCTGCCCTGCTGGGCGGGAAAAAGCGCGTCGTCGCGACCTTCCTGTACCAGAACGCCATTACGCTGAATGACTGGCAGGCGGCTTCGGCCATTGCCACCATCATGATGATCATTACGTTCATCGTCATCGGGCTGATGAATAAAGCAGCGGCCAAATTCAATCCGAAGGGGTAGAACTATGAAGACCAAAAATCCGGGGCTCGCCCTCTTTTCCTTTATCGTTTACTTGTTCCTGCTCGGGCCGCTCCTGATCATCGCGGTGACGTCCTTCGAGCCGGGAACGGTGCTGAAATTTCCGCCGACCGGTTTTTCGCTGAAATGGTACCAGAATATTTTTGACGTGGAGATGTTCATGTCGACCTTCAAAACGTCGATCATCGTCTCGCTGCTCGGCAACGTGATCGCGATTCTGCTCGGCGTTCCGGCCGCTTACGCCTTGAACCGGGTGACGTTCCGGGGCAAAGACACGCTGAATGCGGTGTTCCTGTCCCCCCTGCTCATTCCGGGGATCGTGCTGGGCTTTACGCTGCTCAAGTACGTCGTCATCACATT
>NZ_PCZT01000002.1:187747-189234 GCF_002968895.1 Paenibacillus sp. AR247
CGGCCTGAGGGCGAAGATACGTTCCAGGCCAAGCAGGTCATTAACGCGGAGGGACTCTATATGGTCCCCGGCTTCATCGACATCCATCTGCACATCGAAAGCACGATGGTGACGCCTGAATCCTTCTCGGCGGGTCTCCTGCGAAACGGCGTCACCACGATCGTACCCGAGCCGCATGAGATGGCCAACGTGTTCGGCCTCGACGGCGTTCTTGAGATGATCAAGGCGAGCCGGAACTGTCCGGTGGACATGTTCTATGCCATTCCAAGCTCGGTTCCGTCCACCTCGATGGAAACGACGGGCGGATCGATCGAGATCGAGGACATGGATGCCCTCCTGTCCACGGGCGATGTCATCTGCCTCGGCGAGATCATGAACTACGTCGATATCATTACCGATCCGGACTGCAAAACGAACCGCATCCTGGAGCATATCCGCTCGCATTATCCTGAGCTCGTCATTGAAGGCCATGTGCCGAAGCTGCTGGATCTGGACCTGCAGCGCGTTATTTACGCCGGCGTCAACTCAGACCATACGCATCAGACACTGCAAGGTCTGGAGGAGCGGATTGCGGCCGGCATGTTCATTGAAATCCAGGAGAAGTCGATGACGCCGGAAGTAATGGACTACCTGATCCGCCACGACGTTTCCGAGCATTTCTGCTTCGTGACCGATGACGTCATGGCGGACTCGTTCCGTGCCCGCGGCCATCTGAACCAGATCGTCCGCAAGGCCATCGGCATGGGGATGTCTCCGGAGCGGGCGATCTACGCCGCGACCTTCTCCCCGTCCCGCCGCATGCGGATGTACGATCGGGGCTCCATCGCACCGGGCAAAATCGCCGACTTCCAGCTGATCTCGGATTTGTCCGAGCTGAAGCTGGAGTCGGTGTACAAAAACGGTGCGGAAATGTACTCCGCCGCCAAGGCCTTTGAGCCGCAGTCGAGCGGCTACCGGTTCCCGGAGCACTTCTACCACAGCGTCCAGCTGGACGAGCTGAGCACCGCCGATTTTGAAGCGGCGGCCGGCGTAGAGGACGGCACTTACCGGTGCCGGGTGATGACGATCCAGGACGGCTCGACCTTCACCAAGGAGAGCCAGGTGGACGTGCCGGCCGCGAATGGCCGGCTGCTGTGGGAGGACAGCGGCTGCGGCATGATCGCCACATTCGAACGGTACGGCAAAGGACGCCAAAAAGCGTTCGGCTTTATCGCCGGCGATACGATCCAGCGCGGCGCCGTGGCGACGACCTACTCCCACGACAACCACAACCTGCTGGTGATCGGCCACAACGTCGAGGACATGGTCCTCGCCGCAAACACCGTCATCCGCCAGCAGGGCGCTTCTGCGTCACCCTGGACGGCGAGATTAAAGCCAACATGCACCTGCCGGTCGGCGGCATCCTTACCGAGGATCCGCTTGATCTGGCCGCCGAGTCCGTCCAGCAGGTGCGCGAGGCGATGGAAGAGCTCGGGTACAAGCACTAC
>NZ_PCZT01000002.1:189334-215904 GCF_002968895.1 Paenibacillus sp. AR247
GGAAGAGCTCGGGTACAAGCACTACAACCCGATCATGTCGATCGCCACGCATTCCCTGCCGGTGAGCCCATACCTCAAAATCACCGATCACGGGCTGATCGACGTCAACGCCGGTAAAGTCGTGCCGCTGATTATTGAGCAGGTGTAAGTTACTGGCCAGGTATAACATGAATGCTTAGGTATGACGTTGTCGTTTAATATGACAAAAGGCTGTCCCCGCCAATTTGGCGTGGGGACAGCCTTTTTTGTATGCAAAACACGGGCATGGTTTCATTAGTTCAGGAAGCCGACGGTTTTCAGCAGACGCTTAACCATCACTGCAGCCTGTGCCCGCGTCACAGGTGCTAGCGGCGAGAGGCTGCCGTCCGGATTGCCTTGGATAATTCCGGCGTTAAGGCATGCCTCTACCGCAGCCTGTGCGTAGCCGCTGACTCCTTCCGCATCCTTAAATGCGGCGCTTGTCGTCCGGCCTGCAGGCGATGCTTGAAGCGGCGCACCGGCAAGCTCTGCGGCTTTGGCCATCATCACGGCCATCTGCTCCCGGGTGACCGCTTCGTCCGGCTTGAAGTCTCCACCGGGGAAGCCCGCGACGATCCCCGCCTTGGAAGCAGCCTGAACCGCTCCCGCGAACCAGGCCCCTGCCGGCACATCGCTAAAGCTTGCGGATGCCGGATCGCCCGGCAGCGCGAACGCCTTGGAGAACAGCGCTGTCAGCTCCGCTCGCGACATCTGCCGGTCCGGGGAGAATGCCTGAGCTGTCATTCCCTGTACGATCCGCTTGCCCGCAAGCAGCTCGATATCGCTTTTCGCCCAGTGCCCGGATAGGTCCGCAAAAGTCAGCGGCTTGGCATAGACGACCGCGTAAGTTCCGGTTTCCATACTGTGCACAAGCGCTTTGCCGTCCTTAAAGACAGCCGGTACATAAACCATCGTCCCATCCGATTGGATGTTCACAACAAGCAGACCGTTTTCGGAACGGTTTGCTTCATAAGGAATGGACAATACCGCATACCCGCGCTGGCGAATTTTCGTCTGCTTACCGCCTGCTTCGGCAAAAAACTCAACCCTGAGCGGAGACGTCACCGGCTCCAATTGAGCCGCTCCCAGCTTTGTCTGCCATTCTGTCTTCAAGTTCGGCTCAATGCGGATGTTAAACGTACCCGCGCCGGCTTTCCCCCCGTTCAACTCCTTTGGCAAGTCCTTCGAAATCAATCCCCTGCATCGGCAGTCGATAGGTCATCTTATCGGTATTCAAGGCTAGCGTCAAATTGGGGAACGTCTTCGAAGCGGACAGCAGCTCATCAAGCGGCAGTTGAAGCTGCACTCCCTGCTCCCCACGGCCTTTCAGGTCGAATTCGAGCTGTTGATTGGCCGATGGATGCGATTGCGCATCGGATAGTGCCTGTTGGAACTGGGCCGCGTCCATAACGAGCGTGTGTGCCCCGTTTGTCGGCCCTGTGCCGGTGCCGGCCCCATTGGAGCCGGGGCTTCCGCCATTTGCCGAGTTCCCACTGCTGCCGTTTCCGGTGCTTCCGCCGCCGTTTCCGGCCTCACCGCCATTGCTGCCATTGCCGCCATTACCGCTGTTTCCATTGCCGCCGCCATCACTGCCGCCGGATTCCTGGCGCCGGATCAGAACGGTATACGTTTTGGTCGTTACACCGTCCCGGGCCATCACGATGACGTCAATCTGGTTTGTCCCCGGCTTCAGGCTGATCGTTTTCGGCGCACCAGCGGAATAAAGCTCCCCATTGATGTTGATGGACGCCTTGCTGTCGAGGGCGGAAACCGTTAATTCAATCGACGCCACGCCTGGGTCCACTGTAGCGGTGTACTCCAGCTTGTCCCGGCCGAAAGCAGGAGATAAGGATACGCCTTTCAGCGCCAGATCGGCAAGCCCCTTTCAGCGCCAGATCGGCAAGCCCGGCGACATCGATCAATTTCCCGCCGATCAGATCGGACTTCATCAGCTCGTAATCCGACGCCACCTGCCGGTAGTAATCTTCGCCGAGGTTCAGCAGCGTCGTCTCAAACGCAGTCCAATCCCCGCCGTCATAGACCTGACTGATGACGCTTGTTTCAAACGTATCACCCGGGTATTCCGATGACCGGGCATGCGCATAAGCGTAAGCCTTGGCCATATATCCGACGTAGTCAGCAAGACTTTCTTTCGTCTTGAATGTGCCTCCCGAAGCATCCTCATAATCGCCTTTATAAGGAGAGATTTTGTGCACGAAGAATGATTTATTGCTGCTGTTGAAATAGCCCAGGAAAGGCTCGGGGTCGAGCGATAACTTCGCATAAGCCGTCTTCACTTTGGCACCGTCTCCGCCAGGATAGGCATCATATGGATCAACCAGTGCCTCCTCGGCGTTGTTGAACATATCCGGTTTAAAGGATTGTTTCACGTCCAGAAGAAAATCGTCATCGTGACTTGATGTCGGCCCTTCGATCAGCACGTTGTACCTCTGGCTGCCGATGCTGCCGAGCCCTTGGTAAATGCGGACTGCGACGTCCTTGATTTTAAAATAATCCGGGTTTAACGCCAGGCTGGTCTGAACGAAACCCGGCTCGAGCGAGTCTACGTACTTCTGCCAGTTCTGTTCGACTTCCGCCCGCTCGGATTCGCTCGCTGCCCTATATTTGTCGGGTTTGCCGGCAACGTTAAGCACACCGGTAGAATGCTTGCCGTCAGCCGTTGGCACAGTCCACTTGATCAGCTGATCGAGCTGGGTCTTTTTGGCCAGCTTGGTCATGATCGTTTTCGTGAATCCGTCGCTCACATGGTTCATGTCCAGTTTGGAGGCATCCGTAATTTTGCTGTCATTGCCGATCAGCGATTGCAGCGTCTGCATGTACTCCTCCAGCATATCCGCCGCCATGCTCCGGATTTCGCCGTCCGACAGGGCGAGCTTTTCCGAATCACGCGTGAGATAGAGGCTCGAAGTCATACGGAGCAGATCCAGGTAGAAAGGAGCGATATAGGCTCCGTCAAAATCGTTCAAGTCAAAAATGATGCTGCCGTACTTGTCGTCGTAGAAGCCCACATTGGCGATGTGCGCATCTCCACCGATCCAGGTTTTCACGTTCTGCAGCTTCTTCCATCCTTCCGGAATCTTGATCGCCGTGCCCAAATCCTCATACATCAAATAAGGGGCGCCGCGGTAAAAAGCTGCATCGGATGCCGCCATCCCATCCGTTCCATACTTATAGGCCTTGGTTTCCGGATCGTCATAATATGCATTGCTCTCTTTGATCCGGTTTGTAAGTTCTGCCCTGCGCTGTTCACCCGCCTGAACAGGCGTCCTATACCGATCCAGCACGATTCCAGTGAACGGTTCGGAGTCAAGCGCCCCTTCTGTCATAACCGCGGAGGCCTTAAGAACAACCGTCAGCTGCACGGGCTCGATCACCGGCTCCGCCGCTGTCCCGCTAACCGTAAAGACAATCTGATTGGATGCGGTATCGCCTGCCGCCTGAATCTGAAGTCCTTCCGGCAGACCGGTAACGGCATAATCGGTGTCCGCAAGAGGCCCTTCCTTTGCGGCTCCCGACCTGATTCGGATCGCAAAAGATCCGGCAGCAGTCAAAGGTTCTGTCATGCCGAGCGTATTCGAGACCACGTCCCCGATAATTTGCAGCGTATGGTTCTCCAGCGTAATTCCGTTCTCGGTCCGTGAATCGTTATAGGCCCCGCCAGTAACGGCCGTTTTGCGGATCACGACATTCAGCTCGACACTGGAGGTAACGTCCGCCTCGGCTGTACCGCCGACCGTAAACATCACTTGATGGGACTGCGGATCGGCTTCCGCATGAGTGACGCTCAGGCCGGCAGGCAGTCCACTCACTTCATAGTCCTGAGGATCCAGCTCTCCAGACTTCAGCGTCCCTGTGACCACGCTTACCGCGAACTGCGCATCCGCTGGGCTGATGTCCCGCTCGGAAGCCATCCTGATGGTATGCTTGTCCGCATCGGCATGGACGGAAAGCGGCGTTAAGTCGGATGCGTTATGGGGGGCAAACGTCCCCAATGTGGCGATATCGAAATCGGATTTGTTGTCGTGGGTATTCCAGCCGTTCCCGTACAGCTCCGCGTCGCTTCCGATGACGCTTGGCACGCCGGTGCCCAGAATAGGATCCTCCGCTTTACGAACGAGCGTCTTCTGTGCCGAAGGCGTCGGTGCGGCACCAGATCCTTCGTAACTCGGAGCCGCCCCATAACCCACAAAGTCCACCACCGAAGATACAGCCGGACTGGATGGATTCAGGACCGTGAGTTCCACCGTATCGGCCACGAGAGCAACCTTTCCGTCCTTGTTATCCATGTCGATATTTCCCGTGTCGTCCGGCGCTGGCAGATCCGGGCCTAGAAGCGTCGATTTTCCACCCTCCTGGATCAAATAGTATCCCTTGGCGGGAATGGTTCCGTGAAGCGGAGTCACCTGCCAGGAAGGGCTGTCCGTCTTGGCGGAGCTTGCAGCATATTGCAAGGACCATCCTTCCAAATTCACATCGGTATCCGCCGGATTAAAAAGCTCGACAAAATCGTATTTGTATAGCGCGTCGCTATTCTGGCTGCCTCCGCCGAAGATTTTGCTGATGACGACAGGCTTGTCCGCGAGGATAGCTGCTTCGTTTGCAGCCGCCATTTCCACCTGCTCCTGCCCGGTTGGATTGGGCACGGGCGCAATGACTTCTGCGTCATCCGGGCTTTGCGGCGAGCCGCCGCCGTCAGCAGGCTCTTGACTGCCGGCTGGATCGCCTGAAGGCGCGGCCGGTACCTGACTGCCCGTTGTATCGCCAGCAGGCGCGGTCGGTATCTGGCCCGCAGCTGTATCGTCCGTCAGTCCAGTCGTACCCTGTACGGAGCCGCTTTGCGAGGTGCCGCTTTCCTCGGCGTGGGCAACCGTTCCGCCCCATCCCGCGCCGGATGCAGCCGGATATACCAAAAGCGCTGCCAGAGCAGCGAGCATTGCTTTTTTGATCCGGGAATGATTGAGACTAAAGTATGACATGCGAATCCTCCAACTATGTATTTCCTCCTATTGTATGTTCATAGTGTGATCGGAGCGTTTTCGGAGTGTTAAATTTATAGAACGCATTGGATTATTCCTATTCGGGCAGGGCTGAGCCTGGAATTGACGGGTAACACAAGACATGTATCCACTTTATTCCTGTTTGCTAGATGATGACATGCTGGTAAAATGGCCTCTGGAACAAAGAAACGAAGTATGAATTACAGCTGTGCTTATTAAGTAGGGAAGAGATGTTAGTCTATATCCTGAGAGGATAGATTATTTGCTGTAAAGTTTATAGAAGAGTTTATCATCAGGAGTTTAATAGGAGAGTTTATATGGAGTGGTGGAGGATTTTCATTCTGATTCTGGTGTGGGCGGCTGCATGTATGGTGTTCATATCAGCACTGAATATTAAACGAGGTCAGGCAAAAGGCATTGTAACCGATGTGATGAGCTTATGGCCAGTTACCGATACGATTGCCGGTAATGTAGCAAGCACCATTTTCAGCTTCATTGCAGGGCTGGTGTTCAAACACTTTCCCTGGTGGCTGCTAAAATTGCTGCTGTATCTGTTGTCCGCTCTTCTATTCTGTCTTGGCATCATGTTTACCATTTTTTAAGACAATACAGTAAATAAGCGCCAATAATGCAGCTAGTTCGCCGGAAAACAAGTGCACTTTTTGCAGCTATTTATTCGAGGTCTGACGTTCCGGCGATCACCATTTGCCACATAAAGAAAAAATAACTGCATTTCTGCAGTTATTTGCAACACAAGCTCCGCTATAGCCCTTATCCAGTTAATCTCATCTAACCGGCCCCGAAATTAATTCTCCCCCGTTATCCTCGGCTTTCCCTCGATACCTCTGTGCCCGCTCGCGGCCGCTCCGCTCCCGGTGCTTTCCTTCCAGTCAGCAGCAGCATGACAAAAGACATCGCGACGATCGCCAGCGTCCACGCCCAGGCCATCGGCATGTTGCCGGCGTCGACCGCCACGTAAATAGCCGTCGGCACCGTCTGTGTCTTGCCGGGAATGTTCCCGGCAACCATAAGCGTAGCGCCGAACTCGCCGAGCGCGCGCGCAAACCCGAGCACGAGCGCAGTCAGCAGCGAGGAATAAGTGAGCGGCAGCGTAATGGAACGGAACACCCTCCACTCCCCAGCCCCGTCGGAGCGGGCTGCCTTTTCCAGATCCGGATCAGCGGCGGCAAAGCCGTTCTTCATCGTCTGATACACGAGCGGGAATGCGACGACGATGGTCGCCACAACAGCGGCCCACCAGGAAAAAATAATCGGCGCATCCCACAGCCATTCGATCAGCTGCCCCACCCAACTGCGGCGGCCGAGCAGCATCAGCAGCAGAAACCCCACCACGGTCGGCGGCAGGACCAGCGGCAGCATGAACAGCGTCTCCAGAACGATTTTTCCCGGGAAATGATGCCTGGCCATCCACCAGGCAGCTCCCGTACCCAGGATGATCACGATCAGACTCGAGAGCAGGGCAACCTGTAAGGACAGTCTGACCGGATCCCAAAACGCCTGCCAGTCCATCATCTGTTAACCCTGCTGCGGCACGGAAAATCCGTATTTTTAAAAGTTTCCAATGCCGAATCCGTCTGGAGGTACTCGTAAAAATCCACCGCCTCCTGGCTGTGCTTCGTCGCCTTAACGATTCCGACCGGGTAAACGATCGGCGTATAGGCAGACGGGTCGACAGTAAACGCCACTTTGACCTGATCCGAAGTCAATGCATCCGTTTTATACACAAAACCCGCATCCGCATTGCCAGTTTCCACGTACTGCAGCACCTGCCGCACATCCTTGGCCTGCACCAGCTTCGGCTGGAGCGTGTCCCACAGCTTGGCGTTCGTCAGTGCTTCCTTGGCGTAGTTCCCTGCCGGAACGCTTTCCGGAATGCCGATGGCGATTTTTTTCAAGCCGGTTCCTTTCAGGTCCTCCATGCCCGAGACTTGGGCCGGTTCTTTGGCGTTCACCACGGCCACAAGCTCATTGGCGAGAAGGTCTTTCTCATGCGAAGAATCGATGAGCTGCTTGTCCTCCAGCGCTTTCATGTTCTTCACGGCAGCCGACAGGAACAGATCCGCCGGTGCGCCCTGCTCGATCTGCTGCTGCAGCGCCCCCGAAGCGCCGAAGTTAAAGTTCAGTTTGACGTTCGCATGCTCCGCCTCGTACGCTTGTTGAATCTCCTGCAGCGCATCCGTCATGCTGGCCGCAGCGGAGATGGTCAGATCTACCTGCTGAGCAGCCTCCCCGTTTGAAGTTTCCGTAGCGGCTCCTGAGTCGGCCGTTTTCAACTCTGCAGCCGAACCGGAATTCGATCCGCAGCCTGCCAGCATCAGAATAAGGGCGACGGTGAGGATCAGCCAAACACCTGGTTTCATACCCCTTTTGATCATCCGTAATCTCCAATCCTTAATCGTTATATTTAGTTATAATTAGATATAATTAATTATATCCAGTAGGCCGCGAGGTTGTAAATACGGTTTGCACAATTTTCACATCCGGGTGTGATACAATAGAAGACACTATGTTCACAGGGTTCAGACCTAAGCCATATACAAGGAAAGATAACATATAACGAAACGTTCAGCGAAACATACAACGTACAAGGAGGAAGCTCATGTCCAGCGACATTTCGTATACGACCGAGGAGATTGCCAAGCTCCTGAAAATATCCAAGCTCACCGTCTACGACCTGATCAAAAAAGGCGAGCTGCCTTCGTATCGGGTGGGCAAGCAAATGCGCGTCGATGCCGCGGATTTGGAAGCCTACAAGCAAAGGGCTAAAGGACTTCAGGCGGCCGAACACCGCCCGGCTCCGGCGGAGCCGGTTTCCTTTCAACCTGCCGCTGTCGGAGCCGGTGGAACCCGTTCGGTAGTCATTACGGGGCAGGATATCAGCCTTGACATTCTCGTTAAGCATATGGAAAAAGCAAACGCCCGGCATCCGTCCTCTCCGCGCATATGTCGGGAGTCTGGACAGCCTGATTGCGATGTACCGCGGAGAGTCCGACATCGTGAGCACCCATCTGCTCGACGGCGATACCGGCGAATACAATTTGCCGTACATTAAGCGGATTTTAGTCGGCTTTCCGTATCTGGTCGTCAACCTGCTATCGCGAAAGGCGGGACTCTATGTCCAAAAGGGGAATCCCCTTGGGCTGAAAGGCTGGGCCGATCTGTCCCGCACGGGGCTGCGGCTCGTCAACCGCGAAAAAGGGTCGGGTGCCCGCGTTCTGCTCGATGAACAGCTGCGGCTGCACGGGATCCGGCGGGATCAGCTGCTGGGCTACGGCGAGGAGCAGACCAACCATATTGCGGTCGCCGGCACGGTAGCCGCCGGGGAGGCTGATGTCGGGGTTGGCATCGAAAAGGCGGCAGCAATCGTAGGCGGCGTTGATTTTATCCCGCTGATCGAGGAACGCTACGACCTGGTTGTGCTCAAATCGGCGGAAAATATGCCTTGGATCGAGTCGCTGATGGGCATTTTGCGTTCGGAGGAGTTCCGCCGCGAGCTGCAGAGCATCGCAGGGTATGATCTGTCCCGTACCGGAGAGATCTTGCTTGAGACATAGACGTATATTGCGGAAACGGCTCCGTATCACCCGGTGCCCCCTCAAATCGAGGAGAGCACCCATTGCCGTTGCCGTTCATTAGAGGGTAGAAGTACATTATCTTTAAAAAAGAAAAAGGCAGCCGGAATCATTCCGGCTGCCTTTTATGCTGTTTCGAAGTCCTGCGATCCTCCGAGCATGAGCCTACGGGCCGATTCTACGGGCATGAGCCTACGAACCGATCCTACCGGTTGGTTCCGGTACTCCCTTCTCCGGCCCCGGATACGTCCGCGATCGCCCGGCGGGCGAGCATCGATGTGACCGTATCGTCCATCGGCGGGTTGTGCAGACCCGCCCGCACGTCGCGGTACATCCGCTCCAGCGGAAGCTGGCGCGACAGGCTGGCCCCGCCCACAATCCGCATCGCCAGATCGACGATGCGCAGGGCCGCATGGGTCGCCGTCGTCTTCACGAGCCCGAGATCGGGCCTCATGCCCGGCCGCAGCTCCGGGTGGCGGTCCCAGCGGTCCGCCACACTGTACATGAGCGTGCGGGCGGTGATCAGCTCGGACTCCATCTCCCCGATCTTCTGCTGAATATGCGGCAGGTCGGCAATGGGCCCCGGCAGGCTGTTTGGCCGGTAATTGGCGGCGTAACGCACCGCAAAATCCCGGGCAGCCCAGGCGATGCCGATATAACATGCCGGGATATGCAGCAGCGCCCCTCCGTGATCGGACATCTTACCTGCCGGCTGTCCTCCTAAAGGATCCTCACTATCGATCCGTTCCCCGTCCGGAACGAACACCTCTTCCATCACCAGGTCGTGGCTGCCGGTCGCCCGCATGCCCATCGTATTCCACGTTTCGTCAATGCTGACACCTGGACCCTTCCGCACCAAAAACGTTCCGGTCTTGTCTTCTTCCTCCACAAATGCAGTGACCGTAAACTGATCCAGCACCGGGATGAGCGAGCTGAACGTTTTGCGGCCAGTCAGCAGCCAGCCCCCTTCCGTACGCTCCGCTTTCGTTCCCGGACGGCCGCCCCGGCTCGGACTGCCGGTCGACGGTTCGCTGGCAAACTGGTTAATCATCGCCCCATCATGGACGATTTGCCTGCAGAAGTCGGCATACAGCTCGCGCGGCCACGACTGGCCGATGCGCATCTGCAGTACCTGGCTCACATGCCAGCCGACCGCGAGCGTCGTCGAGCCGTCCCCTTTTCCCAACCGTTCCTGGGCAAGGATCATTTCGTACAACGACGCTTCCTCACCGCCAAACTCCGCCGGCACCGTCAGCTTTAAATAACCCGACTCCTTCAGGTCAGCAAAATTTTCAAACGGGAACGATCCTTCCCGATCATGTTCCGCAGCCCTCTCCGCAAATACCGCCGCAAGCCGCTCGGACCTGGACGCGATCTCGGCCTCCCGATTATTTCGTATAAACGGATCCGTTTGCATGGAATTCATCCTGCACTCTCCCCTCGCCTGTATCTTTTCTCCTAACGAAATCAGTAAGCATCAAAATGGACGCCTGTATTCTGACTTCCCAAGAAAACGAACCCGCCAAACGCGGTCTGTCTTCTGTCAGGTTATTTCGAAAGATGTTTTCTTCATTGTATAATGCGGGGGCTGTGTTGTCCAAAGCAGAACCTGTTTCTTTTTTATAAAGACTGAACGAATAAGCTTTGGTGTCTCATGGGCCGTTAAAGGCAACCTGTGACCTATTTTGCGGTTGTTTTGCGATCATTTTGCTCAACACCGCACAGAATGCAGCCGGCAAAATATGCGTACGCGCTTTACAAAGCCGGATTAAGATGATATTTTATAAACACGACGTTAACGTCATGTTTGGAGGGCAAGATATGAAGGATCGCATGCGCATAGGGGATTTATCGGAACGAGCGGGGGTTACTCAGCGAACGGTTCGATATTACGAAAAAATGGGGCTGATCCCTCCAGGCGAGCGTGAAGGCAATGGGCAGCATTACTATACAGATGAGACCGTTGCCCGGCTACGCAAAATCGACCAATTAAAGAAGCTTGGGCTCAGCTTGGAGGAAATACGGGACGTGATCGACCTCTATTTCATGGACCCCAGTGGTGTACAACCTAAACAGAAAGTGCTCGGCATTTTGAAGCAGCACCTCGCAGAGACGGATCAGAAGATCGAGGGGTTACAACAGTTCCGGACCGATTTGCTGACCCATATCGACCGCTTTGAGCAATGGCTCAAGGACGCAGAGCAGCATTAATTTTTTTTACCACAAACATGACGTTAACGTAATGTTTATAACATTCACATTTCAAGGAGGATAAACATGATGAACGAGACGATCGGATTTATCGGACTTGGCAGCCTAGGTATGCCGCTGGCTAACAATCTCCTCGATGCAGGGTATCCTTTGGTGGTGCATAACAGGACGGCCAGCAAAGCCGAACCTTTGATTGCCCAAGGCGCCCGGCTGGCATCCAGACCCGACGAGGCCGTTGCCGCTGGGGGAATCGTCGTCACCATTTTGTGGGATGATGCGTCCGTGGAGAGCATCGTCATGAGCGATGGCTTTTTAGAGAAGCTTGGCAAAGGGGGGATTCGATATCTCAATGAGCACGATAGGAGTCCCGGAGGCCGCGGCAGCACGTCAGCTCTCCATCCCCGTGGCTGGGCCGCAGCAGGCTAAAGAACGCGTTCGCCCGGTGTTGGAGGCTATGGGAGGGCTGAATATTTTCGATTTTGGTGAAAAAGCCGGGGCAGCGAATCAAGTGAAACTGGTTGGAAACTTCATGATTACTTCCGCCGTGTACACCATTCGGGAAGCTCTCTCGATGGTCGAAAAGAGCGGTGGCGATCCCAAGCCCGTGATGGATATGCTGACCCAAACGCTGTTTAACGCCCCGATTTATAAGCGTTACGGCCAGATGGCTGCCGAGAACATGGATCATCTCTTTACTCAAAGCCATATTCCGTTAAAGGACGTGGGCATTTTTAAACAAGCGTCACAGCGGGCGGGGCCCCCGCACCTTTATCGAATCTGTTGTATGACCTGTTAAGCAGCGAGCATAAACAAGGCTAATATCGATAAAATCCTATCCAATATACGTTCATGAAGAAAAGGAGTATGCATGCGGTTCCGTTCGAAACCATCTCGCATGAAATAAAACAGCAGCCCCCGCAGAAGCGCGAACGCCTCCCGGGGGCTGCTTTTCATCCGAATCACACCTGCATTTGAGCTCCGCTCTGGTAGCTCAGCAGCTTGCTGAAGGAACCTTTGCTCTCCTGCGACAGCTGCAAATAACCGCCCTGCTGAATCACCTTGCCCTGCTCCATCACGATCACATGGTCCGCGTTCCGGATGGTGGACAGCCGGTGGGCGATCACGATCATCGTCATGCTTCCTTTGAGGCGTTCCAACGCCTGCTGGATCAGAAGCTCATTTTCGCTGTCGAGTGCGCTTGTCGCTTCGTCCAGGACAAGGATGCTCGGCCGCTTCAAAATCGCGCGGGCCAGCACCAGCCGCTGGCGCTCTCCGCCCGACAAGCGAACGCCCCGGTCCCCGATGACCGTGTCCAATCCCTGCGGCAGCTTGCGGACGAACTCGGCCGAGGCCGAGAACTCCAGCGCCTGCCATAGATCGTCATCCTGCGCATTGGGGTCCACCAGCTGCAAATTGTAGCGGATGCTCTCGTTGAACAGGAACGGATCCTGCGCTACGTATCCGATCGAGCCGCGCAGCGCCAGCAGCTGGCGTTCACGCTGGAGCGAAACGCTGTCCGCCCGCACTTCTCCCTCTTCGGGATGGATTAGCCCCATCAGCAGGTCGACTAACGTGCTTTTCCCGGCGCCGGATTTGCCGACGATGGCAGTCATGCGGTTAGCCGGAATATGGACATGGATATCGCGCAGCGCGTATTGCGGCTCCTTGGGGTTGTACCGGTAGCTGACATCGGTGCAGCTGATTCCGTCTACCAAGGCAAGCTTCGAAGCCCCTACTTCTTCCGGGCTGATCAGCTCCTGCTCGGCTTCGTATTCCTGCTGCAGCTTTCGCATGTCATGAAACGCCGGCAGATTCGAGCTGAGCTGCTCCATATTCGACTGAATGCCGATAAACCTCGGCCACAGCCGGGTAAAAATGAGCACAACCGTAATCAGCTGCTCCGGGGGAGTATGCAGTACCGCGATCGCCACGTACATAAATGCCGCGATCAGCACGACGGAGGACAGGCGGTAAATAACCTGCGACATGGAGTTCACCCGGCCGAACTCGAGGAAGTTATGCTCCATTTGATCGGTCAGCTTACGGAACCAATGGATGTGGGACGCCTCCAGCCGGTTGCTTTTGATATCTTTAATGCCTCCGAAATGGTCGCTGATTCCTGCAAAATAATGCTTGGACAGCTCAGTGGTCTCCTCGCCGATCCGCTTGGACCTGCGTACAAACCGCCGTGCAAACAGAGCAAGCACTCCCCCGCTGACAAGCACCATCACAGTCAATGCCGGCGACAGCCACAGGGCCAGGGCAATCTGAAGCACGGTAAAAATCAGCGACGTCACCATCTGCAAAAACAAAGTCGTGCCGTAATTGACCCGCCCCAGCTCGTTGGACATCACGTGGTTGAAATCCGATCGGCGTTTGCGCAGGTAAAACTCCCACTTGGCCCGCAGCAGCCCTTCATACGTCTCGGTCCGCAGCGTCCGGATAAAGGATTGAATAATCCTTGCGTTCAGGAGGGTCTGGCTTCGCTGCAGCAGCGCTTGTCCACCCAAGATGAGGACATAGGCCGCCAGGACCAGCGGCAGGCTTAGCTGCAGGGACCAGGAATGGATCAGCCCGATAAGCGGGGCCAAAAACGGCAAGCTCCCCGAATCCATTTGCAGCAGGCCGATCATGCCCAGCAGCGGGACGATCAAATACATGCCGATGCCGTCCAATAGGCTGATGAGAAGGGTCATGGACATGTTCAGGTACAGTTTGCCTCCGGCGACCCACTGGATTTTGCGAATATAGTAGAATAAATCCTTCATTGTACGTAGCTCCTTATCCGGATTGCCGCGTCATGAGCCCGGCCTCTCGGTCTGCTGCCGCTCCGTTGCCGAAAATGCCCACAACCGTATACTTCTCGTGTCCTTCCCTTCCCGTCACGATGTACGACCCGCAGCGCAGCCAGGCGTGAGCCGCCAGCCGCCCCTGCTCGTCCCTGCCGCTTCCCAAATACAGCGTGCTCGACAGGCCGCGGCGCTCCAGCATTTTCATGGCGGCGATCGCCTTGACCAGGCATTGGCTCTCCCACCACGTGTACCGGCTCATCCCGTGAACGGCTTTGGAGACTTGGCGGATGGTCAGCAGTTCCTGCCGGCCAAGCTCCTCCTCCGGAGTCTCCTTCATATAGCTCCCCAGGGAAGGGGCGACTTTGGCGAACGGTAGTGCCTTCAGCACTCTTCCCCATGCCAGGAGCACGTAGGCTTCGGCATACATCGTCTTCTGGGCCCATGGAAAACGGACAAAAGCGCGCAGCTGCCTACTCCAGCTCATGCCCGCTTCTCACCTGGATCAGCCCTTCGGCCGCAAGCTTGTTCAGAAACGGATGCACCTGCTGCTCGCACGCTTCCGGCCCGATATCATACTCTTCGACCAATTGGCCCACCAGATCCGTCAGGCTGGTCGGCGCAGCAATCAGCTCCCAGATCCGCCCGCCGATCTGCCCCAGGTTGTAATACTTTCCGGTCTCGATACTCAGCATGACTTTCTCCCCATCCATGTCGCTGACGAGATAGCCGGGGGATTGCTGGATAAATTGATCTAACTTAGCCATTTTAGTATTCAAGAGATGGCCCCCTTGCACATTTTAAGTTACATTATGTATCATTATATCAAATATTGTTCCATTATGTATACATTTGAATTTCTTTAAAAATGGGGTGTATCCCCAGAGCAACTGTCACCGATAAATCAATATAATATTTGTGACATACATTTTGGGTATCAAAGGGATTGTTAAAAGGAGAGGGATACAAATGACCAAGGTATATGTTGACGATTTTCCTAGGACAGATTCAGAGGTTGATGATACCCATAGAATTCAACGCGCTATCGATTATGCCCGCAAACAGATTCAAGGGAGCAATTTTGTTGGAGGCAGTGCATATTACGGGAATGCGGTTTCGATTGTATTTGGCCCCTCTCAATATGTTACTAGCTCTCCGATCACCGTTTACAAAAATATCTATCTGGAGTCAGAAGGCCAGACCTACTTGATCGCTAATCCAGGCAATAATTCTTTTGACTGCATTAATGCTGCGAGTCAGGCAACTCAATTCAGGGCTGAAAATATAACCTTTGTAGGTTATAAAACAGCACTTTATTTAACAACCAATAATGTGGACGTATCAACAATTCATCTAACAGGGCTTTATTTTCATATGTGTAGAGTAGGCGTCGATACAGGAAGTTTTTCGGAAAGCCGAAGTACGATATTAACGTTGTCTCAATGCAGATCGTGGAAAACGTCTGTCATGTTAAGAAACTTTTGCGATATGGCATCAATGAACGATTGTTGGATTACTCATGATGGGTCGGATGGCGCAGCCATATATAACGATGGCTATTTGAACATTAGGGGGGGAGTTTTCGTATCACTTTCTCCTCAACAAAATGCCAACCCTAGATGGATTGATTGCCATGAAGATTCTGGTCAACATAGCGGCTTATTTATTGACGGTGCCCGTTTTGGTGGTGAAGGCGGAGGAGGATATCCCATTGTTTATAATTTCATGCCTCCTGTGCTGAATCTCAGTAATAACGAAGGCAACATCATCTCCATTACGAATTCCATTCTCTATTCGTCATCGGGGACTAGGGATTCGTCCATTATCTTGTTCAATATCCCAAACAGAATAAGCATAAAAAATTCAGTAGGATTTACTGATTTACTAAACGGGATTATTTCTTGCGCTCCATCATTCAGTCCAGACCAAATTCCTTACTCTCCATATATTTCAATCGATTTAGATGATTCTGTATATCAAGCGTGGGGATTGAAAAGGCTAGATCCTAGATTAGAACGGTTCTTTTCATCAGGTAATCGGCGATTTAAACGTACGTTTGGATTCAGTGAAAGACAGCTCATCCCCAAGGCAACTTCTTCTCATGACGCGATGGTTACCATTGACATTGAACAACTTAATGGAAGTCGAACAGATCAGCAGCGACAATTAGGATTCGCTATGCTTGCAGTAACTACAGCACCGGGATCATCTAACGATACCGGTTACAAATGCATCTCTACAGCACTAGTGACTTGCGTTGGCGGTAGCGACGGAACAGGCGTAGTCAAACGTTTGCAATTTTTCACTAAAGATTCTATTCCAGGCGGACTTCATTTTTCAGAAAACTGCGATATCATCTCCGTACATTGGGGAACAGGTGAAACAGGGACTACGGATCAAGCTAAATCTTCAACGAATACCAAAGTCACAATCGTATTTAAATGTCCTGGAAGCATAAATGCAGCAGGAATCACGTTCACCCCGTTACTCGGCCTCGATTTATAACATTGGATCATTAAGTTCTTTTCATTAAACGCCAGAACCACAGAAAAGGACGAAGCGGAATATACAGAAAGAAAAACGGCTTGGCAATCGGCAGCACTTCTGCATCGAGAGAACTGGGGAGCAATTTCTTCACCAACAGCAGCGCCTTCTGTTTAGGAGTCATTGCAGAATGAATATTGCGTTTATACTTTGCCATATATTTGTCAGACATGTTAGGACCATACTGAATACCAGTAAGAGCTAGCTCAGCCAGTTCAACTGATTTTCGGTTAGCTTCATTCGGCAAAAACTGCTTTAATCGAAGATTTGAACCTAGTAACGTTTCGCATAACCAAACCGCCTGTTGCACATATACTTCTCCCCCATAACGTTTAAAGTAGTCGGTTAATCCCTCTTTTTCAATCTGATGATCATTTACGAGCCGCTCGACATCCAATAGCCAGCGCAGTCGGGACCATCCATGTCTGGCACCGTGATCCGCGAGATAAGCAAGCAGATTTTCATTTCCCAAATGATGAAATTCTTGATTATATACGGTTATCGTTCCTTTTCTGCGCCACAGTTCTTCAAATGAAGGAGAGCTTATGATATTGGGGTTGAGACGCCAATGAATTTCGACTTGTATTGACTTTTCCGGATGAAAAAAAGAACATATGATGTGATTTCTTCTCCCAAAATATAAACTGGTCTGTTTGATCCGACTGATAGCCGAGTTGATGTAATATTGCAGTTGTTTTAGCGACATCGGACCCGTCAATTAATAAGTCCAAATCTTTAGATGTACGGTAAGATAATTCACCATATAGTTGCAAAGCCAAGATGGGGCCTTTCAATTGTAATGTCCGAATACCGCTTTCTGTTAATGTCCTGCAAATTTCACACATTTCCCGGGTTAACTGCATCATCATTATCGTATTATTTTTGTACAGTTTATGAAGATTCGAGGTAACCCTCTCAGGGATTAGATCTTCTCCCATATTTTTAATTCTGAGGTAGATAAGCGGATACACCCTATGATGAATAACGAGGTCCAAAAAAGCATCCCAATCGATTTGAGAGACATGCCCTCTTAAGTATTCCGGCATTGTCTCTTTTCTTTTTAGTAATAGCAGCATAAACTTCAATTCATTGGTTTGGCCAAAATCATCAATGGGCTGAATAAGCATGGTATTTAACCTCACAAGATTAAAATAATAAATTACTATAAAATCACTGCAATAATACGGGATCGTTGACTCTTACACCCTTGTTCATGTTCGGCCGTCCGATGGAATAGTAATTAAGTTCCGTTCCGGCTAGGTCCTCTTCACTATAAATGTTTCTGCCGTCAATAAGGTTCGGCTGCTTTAACCAAGATTGAATCACCGACGGGGATGTATCGCAAAATTCTTTCCATTCTGTGAGAATACACAGTGCATCGGCATGCCAGGCGGCTTTCTGGGCGCTGACACAATATTCAACTGCCCCTTGAAAATGATTCTTGAAATTATCCGTTGCAATCGGGTCATAAGCCCGTACGACGGCTCCTTTACGCAACAGCGCTGATATGATTTCAAAAGCAGGAGCATCCCTTACGTCATCGGTTTCCGGCTTAAAAGCCAATCCCCAAATCGCAATTGTTTTACCCCGCAAGTCCCCCAGAATAGCCTCTAATTTTCGTATCATATTGAATCTTTGATCACGATTCACCTCGACGACAGACTTTAAAAGTTTGAAGTCATAGTCCATCTGTCCAGCTATTTGAATCAATGCTTGGGTATCTTTCGGAAAGCAGGATCCCCCGTAGCCAATCCCTGCATTTAAAAATGAAGGACCGATTCGCTTGTCGCTGCCCATTCCAAAAGCCACCTGCGTTACATCGGCTCCTACCTTTTCGCAAATATTAGCAATTTCATTTATGAATGAAATTTTTGTAGCCAGGAAAGCATTCGAAGCATATTTAATCATCTCGGCGCTTCGAATATCAGTAACAATAATGTTATCCGTCAAAGGTGTGTGCAGTTTGATCAACCATTTTCTTGCCGTATCATTAGAAGTTCCAATTATGATTCTGTCCGGGTACAGTGTGTCCTGAACAGCGGTTCCTTCACGCAAAAATTCCGGAACCGAAGCAACTTCGAACAAGCATGTTGTGTGCTGTTGAATTATGTTTCGTATTTTCTCATTCGTTCCCACAGGGACAGTGCTTTTAGTCACTACAACCTTGAAACCATTCATGGATCTCCCGATTTCCTCCGCAGCTTGTTCAATAAAGCTTAAGTCGGCTTCACCGCTTGGGAGCGAAGGCGTGCCAACCGCAATAAATATAATATCCGAGTCATGAACTGCTCCAGTTAAATCGGTTGTGAAGCGAAGTCTGCCCTCATTTTTATTTTTTTGGACTAACTCTTCAAGGCCAGGTTCAAAAATTGGTATCCGACCCTTATTCAACATATCGATTTTGGCGCTCACCTTATCGACGCAAACTACGTCATTGCCAAGTTCTGAAAAACAGACGCCGGACACCAGGCCGACATAACCAGTTCCAATGACGGTTAATCTCATAATCCCAACTCCCCTCAGTTGCTAAAGCATATTTGAGCCAATTCAAACCTTTATACAGTGCTCTGCAATTTCGTTCCAGTTTTGATAAAGCTCTATAATCTGATTAGGCTCCTGTTTCATTCCGCTTTGCACCACAATGATTTCGAGCTCCGTCAAAGCTCTGATACTGTGAAGTGTCTTCATCGGAATATGAAGAACATTGCCGGCACTTACTTCCATATAATTTCCATTTTGAATAAATTCCCCTTTACCTTTAACAATAGTCCATACCTCTTCGCGACCGACCTGCATCCGGTAACTTAGGTTCTTTCCTTTTTGGATGCTGACCCGTTTCGTGCTAACACAGCGCCCATCTTCATAGTATTGATCATCCAAAATCCGAATCCACCCCCACTGCCTCTCTTCATACATGGGGCCCTGATCAAAGTTAACGTAGTTTTTTATTTGGGACTTGCGCTCTTATCCGTTACCAGTATCCCGTCCGGACTAACGGCTACGACCACATTGGATAATCCTAATATCGAAACAGGAATATCAATCTCATTGATGAGATGGGTATTATCGCAATCATCACTCATAATCCCCTTTGCCAATCTGTCTATTCTTCATTTCTTCCGTTAGCGTATTCCAGGTACCAAGGTCCTTCCAATACCCCTTATAGGGAATAACAACTATATTGGCCGCCTTCTCCAGCACTTCATAATCAAAACTGATTTTGGGAATTTTGTAGTATTCCCGCGACAATTCTTCAAATCGGACCGGCAGTCCTTTTCGTTCCAGCAAGTCGATCATGTAGCCGAGCTTGAATGCAAAAACACCGCAATTCCAAAGCGCGCCTTGGCTCATTAGCAGTTCGGCTGCCTCTTCTGTTGGCTTTTCATGAAAGTGGCTGACCGGCAAATACACACTGTCAATTTCATGTTTTCTAAGTGATGGAATAATGTAACCATATTTGGATGACGGATAAGTCGGTTTAACGCCAATAAGTGCAATCTCTGCTCTGGCACTATTTAATACAGATTCCAATTGTTTTACGGCACTAAAAAAGTGGTTTTCTACATAAGGATCTACAGGTAATACAACGACTACTTCATCTAAAGAAACGAGCTCTTGTGAATATAAATAGGAAGCGGACAAAGACACCGCTGCAAAAGTATCCCTCCGTTCGGGCTCCACGATCAGGGGAACGTCTTCTCCAACTTGACTCCGCATGATTTCAATTTGAGATTTGCTTGTGGCAATATAACTTTGATGGGATAATCCGTTTGCTGTAATCTGGCTCCATACCCTTTGGACCATGGATACCATCTCATTGCTTTCATTCTCTAGCACTTTAAGGAATTGTTTGGATCTTGCATCGTTCGATAACGGCCACAATCTCTTGCCGGATCCTCCTGACAACAGCACGAGTTTCATATCTACCCCTCCATCAATGGGAATCTCTTAGTTACTTATATGGACAATAAGAGGCTTCGGTATTTATCCAACGATTGCTCTCTCTTTAAGTGTTGATCCAAGTACTCCCTTCCTTTCATCCCCATTCCGGCCAGTTCATCTCGTTTGAGCTTATACAGATAGGTCAGTTTCTTGGTAACAGCAGTATAATCCTGTGGCTCGGCGACCACCCCACAACCGCTTGCCTGAATTAGTCGGCAGGCTTCGCTCCCCTCTTCCAAAACGCCTAAAATCGGTTTTCCTGCAGCCATAACACCATAGATTTTGCTAGGAACCGATACGCCCTTAATCCCCTTCTGATTGACAACGAGGTGAACGTCTGCGGCATTTAAAGAAAACTTTAGATCCGATTTCAATTGAAAAGGAAGAAACGCCACATTATTCAGCCGATTACTGCTTACGAATGCTTCCATTTCTGCCTTAACAGCGCCATCGCCTATAAAAACGAATTTCATATCCTCGAAGTGTGCTAATTCCTTTGTTATCTGAATTAGATTTTCCAAGTCGTAGTAGAGTCCCATATTGCCGGAATACATGACGATAAATTTGTTTTGCCAGCCGTGTGTGTGAATAAATTCTTGAACTCTTGGATGTTTTTTTGGTAAAGGCACAATTTCCTGTTCATCCGTCCAGTTGTTTATCACTGTATTTGCTGTAATCGCCCGGTTAGCAAACCTTTTATACAAGGTTTCTTGCATATCATGACCCACCGTAATAATATGGTCTGCATATTTGCAATTTAAGGTATCTACCCACTTGGCTATCCGATATAACGATTTGTTTTTCATAAAACTTACTGCTTCCGCCTGTTCTGGATTAAAATCCTGAATATTATAAATATGCTTTGCCCGTTTAAAAAACTTGCCTATGGATCCGATGAATCCGCCAAGGATGGGCGGGGTAGAAATGGTGTACAAAATGTTGATATTCCTTTGTCTCAAAACAAGTAAGTTCGCATAAAAAAAATAGGCGGCAATATATCGCAGCCTACTCCATTTATTCTTTTTATCCTGTTTAGGGAGTCGAATTCTTATGATTTCAATATCCTGCAATCGATCATTCGTGAATCGAGTACCTAATGAATTGTCAGCGTTCATATCTTCAGGTTGTGCCGCAATTACAATAATGTGAAAATCTTTTTGAATGTGGAGACAGAGTTCGGTTAACAGTTGCCCCGTTGATGCATAATCCGGATAAAAATAATTAATCACAAAAACAATCTTAGGTTTCATAGCCCAATCCCTTTCAATTGTCTCTTTTCTCGACTCTCATCAAATCTATATTTCTTAAATTGCGCAGGCGTACCCGCATGAATTTCATTTGCCGGCACATCACGAGTAACCGTACTTCTTGCGGCAACTACTGCCATAACACCGATAGTGATGCCCGGATTAATAAAAACGTCACTTGCTACCCAAGCCCCATCCTTAACTATTACGGGCTTAGTCATTAAACCGAATTTAGGGTCATGGATATCATGGGTTCCTGTGCAGAGATAGGAACGCTGTGATATAACGCAGTGCTCCCCAATTTCAATACGATCCAAACTGTAAAATTCCACCTGATCACCAATCCATGAGTAATCACCGATGCTTACTTTCCATGGGTATGTAAATTTGGCCGAAGCCCTGATTTGAACACCTTTACCAATATGGGCACCGAATAAGCGCAGCAGAAAATTTCGCCATTTATACATCGGATGAAGAGAAAAACGAAAAAGACTTCCTTGAACAAGCCACCAAAGCAGCACATACCAACCGCTTCTCCCTCTGGAATACCCTTCTTGATGATATTGATCCAATCGAATACGGTTACTGATCATGGACAATCGTGCTCCCATTAGAAATTGGTTTATTTTGCAGCAATGTGTCATACACTTGGACCGTAGATTTAATATAATGCTCTCTGGTAAAACTTCTCATCAAACGTTTTCTGCTGTTCATTCCAAGTTCATCTTTATTTTCTTTGCTGAAAATTTCCATGATCGCATCAGCAATTGCTTCTCCGTTCATTGCGGGGACCAGTTTCCCTATATCGGTTGTGACCATCTCCGGGACTCCACCCACATCAGTAGCCACAATAGGCAGCGAAGCAGCCATAGCTTCCAAGATTACTGTAGGGAAGATGTCATAGACGGAGGGCAAAACAAAGAGATCCGCCTGCGACAATAATTCAGGAATGTCTCTGCGCAATCCCAGAAAGAAGACATTATCCAGTTCCAGTTCATCTGCCAAGCTCATTAATGACTCTTTGTAATGTAAGTCGGAATCAAAAGCAACATCTCCCACGATAATATACTTTAACGATGGATCTGTTTTTTTTGTTAGATGAGCTGCCTTAAGCAGATACTCTATTCCTTTCATTGGCGATAAACGAGCAACCGTGATGATAATTTTATCCTGGTCTTTTAAATCAAGTTCCTTTTTTAAAGGATGAACCGTCTTGTTGTGAACCGCTAACTGTTCCACATGAATTCCGTTATAAATTTTGATCAGCTTACTAGAATGCTGCTTTCCCCACTTGAACATAGTCTTGCTCCGGTCACATAAAACAATGACTTTGTCATTAAAGCAATGATTCAAATAACCAACAAATTTATAAGCTATCAGCGGTTTTCTAGGCAGCTCGTGAACGGTTTGTAAAGTAGGTATTCCCATCAGCTTACCGGCTATGTTGCCTCCAATCAGTTCCATCTTATGAGAATGAATTAAATCAATGTTGTACTTTGATGCAATCTGCCGGATAGAGCGAATACTTCGAAATAAATTAACGAAATTACGAGCGAAATACATCGGATCCGTCGGCTTGCCAAAAACAGCGAGAACACTGAACAACACAGTAGCTCCAGCGGCTTCATACTTTTCTACATAGGGACTGTGACCAGGAAGAACGACATATGGTTTATACTTGTTTTTATCCAGTCCCTGAACAAGTTGAAGAAGGACTGTATCAACGCCCCCGACATGGCTGGCATACGGTTGAATGTAAAGGATATTGATCATTTTCAAACACCTCATGAAATTGCTGTTTTGATTGCTTCAGAAACGGCCTTGGCATAGGAATGAGGGTGTAATTTTCTCCATAACTGAAAACTCATTTTCCATCGGGAGCGTACGTAATCCTGATGGTCCATTAACCACCGGAATGCCTGTAACAGGTCATTAACATCCAATGGGTCAATAATCAGACCGTTCTGTTGGTTGATGATAATATCCTTCGTAGCACCAGCGTACTTGGATGCAAGCACAAAAGTGTTTGTAGCTAAGGCCTCATTCACAACAAGCCCCCATACTTCGATCAAAGAAGGAAATAACAAGCAGTCGCTTTGAATAAGGTAATCTGTCAATTCTTCTTTTTGTTTGTAGCCCTCAAAATGGATCTGACTTTGTAAACCATAGTTCTTGACCCTTTGGGCTAATTTTTGTTCATCGGGACCCGACCCGACAATCTTTAATTCCCAGGAGGAATCCCCAAGTAAATTCAATGCATCGATGATTTGCACTAATCCTTTTCGTTCAATTAACTGACCTATAAACAGTAACTTCAATTTATTCTGCTTTTTATAATCAGAATCTGCTCGATTTATATACTCCTTGTATTTGTTTCTAAAAAATCGAATATCAACCGTGTTGTAACCGACCACGATTTTTTCCTGTTCGACTCCGTAATGCTTTAAGCAGTTGGCTGATTCCGTTCCGTACGTAATAAAAGCGTCCGCAGAATGAAAAAAAAGTTTCCTTGCCCGATTGACTAATCCATTATTGACTCTGCTGCTTTCCAGAGTGCTTCCCCACCAAACAATAAATTTCTTCCTGAACATCTTGCTATAATACAGTGCTGACCAGTAGCCTAAAGAGTCGTAACCTGAAGTAATAATAACGTCCGGATTTTCCTTTACAAGCCTAAAAAAATGCCTGGATTAATATGCACCCCCATATCCAACCTTTGGATATAAGTGTGAATTCCAGGCAAACAAGTATAGTTATAATTAATTTCTTGGTGATTAATATTCCACTGCCGATTCTTTTCACGTTCTTCCAAATACCATACCTTTAATTCGATGTCATTATGTTCTTTTAATCTATTCAGTACAGGAATTCGATAAGGAGCAATTGTATTAGTAAGTAAAAGTGTTTTTATCATCTCATTCACCCTATATTTTTTGCTTTTGTTGAACCAGTTCTCTTACGAAACAAATAGATAATAATGATAGGAAGTATGGCGAATTGGAAAGATAGCTTGATGAGGACGGAGATTCCCCCTCTATTCAGCTGAATAATGACAAAAGGAATAATGGATGAAAATAGGATCTGACCGATAAAATGATTAGTATGAATGGCCTTCCACATGGAACGGTTAAGGAATTTAGACACGAAGCCTAAGATTATCGAAAAAATAAAAATAAAGAATATACCTCCATTTACAAATAGCTCTGTAAGTAAATGGGCTGTGCCAACAGGTTTCAAGTTTTCAATAGATGAATATCTGGCGATAAATTGCTCAAAAAACTGATAGCTGTTTTTATCATTCAATAGAAAAGAAGGTATTATTTCAATAATCGGATCCAGCATCGTTTTCCCATACAAAAAATTTATTGAGTATTCTTTAAACAAGTTCAGGCATTTTAGAAAACTTACATAATTGAACGTCGTTTCGTAAAAGAAGAAACGCAAAGGTGACTTGATTAAGGATAAAAATGAAAATGTTTGCTCTCCACCGGATCTAAACATTCCAATGAAACCAAAAAAGACAAGTCCCGTCAGGCCAATTACGATATCTCTTGTCCTCAGTCTGAATTGGTAATGAGTCAATTTGTATAACATGATCAGTTGAATAATGAATGTAAATGTCAGCTGCCTGATCCCTAATGGTAAGAGCAGTAAGTGAAAAAAAGCTGCGATCACTAGGTACTTTTTCTGAAAGTTGGTCATTCGAAGCAAAATCAATATACTGATATTGATGGCAAACACTGCTGTAAATAAATAGACATATCCTGGATTTTTCAGGCTGTAGCCTGACACGATTGCATTCATATAATTAATTTTGTAAATTCCGAGCAAAAATAGTCCCGCTGACGCAAGCAACCAATAATGTATAAATAATTTTGAATAAAAATAATTAAACTTATTGGTGGCATTTTGGAATTTGGAATCCTCTTTCGCTTTGTCAGGAGACAAAAAATAGGCAAAGTAAAAGGAACAGATAAATAGGATATTATAATAAAGCGACTCAGAAACCGTAACATACGAGTAAACTTCGTCAAAATAAATTTTCGTACCAAGGAAACGCTCTAGTCCTCCATTTGTCAATAAATACAAAGGAGTTCCAATAGAATAAACAAAAAAGGACCACCCCACGATTTTATCCCATGTGATCCCTCTGGAAGTAACCATAATATTGGACACTCCAACCAAAATATATAACGCATAAATCATCGATAAATCTGTCTTTAGATAAAGTTTAAAGTGCAAGCCAATCATAGTTAGAATTATGACTAAAAACATACTAGTCAGGTAAATGCCTCTTACCTGTGGCTTGCTTATAGAAATTTTCGGATAGCGGTATGTCGTCTCGCTTGTTTCAATGAACATAGGAATTCTCACATTTTTCCACCTATCTCCCTTGAATCATTGGCCATAGTTTAGGCATGTGTTGTTTCTGTAAGTATGTCATGGATTTTATTTTCTCCCTGCTTATTTGATTTTATTGTTAGTATTCTCTTATGCACATAGACAATAGAGAATATGACAAGCGGGATACCTATTAATCTGGATATCCCTGTTGAGAGATCTCCGAAATAAGGAGTAAGGACAAAGATTGATGAAAATATAGCTATAGAGGTAGACATCGATAAGAC
Source organism: Paenibacillus sp. AR247 (assembly GCF_002968895.1). NCBI lineage: Bacteria > Bacillati > Bacillota > Bacilli > Caryophanales > Paenibacillaceae > Paenibacillus > Paenibacillus sp. AR247. The sequence continues at coordinate 215,325 of NZ_PCZT01000002.1, forward strand.
GGTATTTAGCTTAATATAATTCGTTCCATTCAAACAATAATTTGGAATAACATTGAAGGCTCCGATCGCAACAGAAATGACAAGTACACGAAATAAAAACGCATGCTCACTGGCGAATCCCGGATCGATCCATACGCTGAGAATCGGATAAGCAAAAACTACAGCTATGGAAGAAGAAATAACAATAAATATGGATTTAAACAAAAAAGCCCTAAAATATATCTTTCTAATTTCTTTTACCTTTTTACCTTCATATAATGCGCTGAATTTCGCGAATAAAAATGCGCTCGCCGCTGCAGGAATTTCATGAATTTTCATCGCAAGCTGCATACAGACAGAATAATATCCCAGCACATGGGATCCTAGCAAAGCACCGATGATGATTTTATCTGCCTGGTTATTCAGAGCACTGATGATCATTTGGAACCATGAAAAGACCCCATATTTGAATATTCTCACAAAAACCGATTTGCTAAATCTAATACGATACTGAATATTTGAATTCACCTTTTTAGCAATAAAGGCATTAATGATAAGGAGTAGGATAGAAGAGATAAACAAGAAAACGACGAGCATTTTA
>NZ_PCZT01000002.1:216004-219715 GCF_002968895.1 Paenibacillus sp. AR247
ATCAGATTATAGGCTATATTCACTTTACTATTGATATCGTATCTCTGCTTAGCCATATAGGATCCTGAAATTACACTATTAATAATTCTAAGACCAACGACACCACCAACGAGGTGAATTACTGGCAAAATAGAGTCTAAACTGGAATGACCAAAAAAAGCGGGAAAAGGGTGGTATCCAATGCTAATGCCAGTACATTCATCACAACGGCCAGAATAACGGAAAGTGTAAATGATACAGAGAACATCTGCCCAAACCTAGGGTCATCTTCATCGGACGCATATTCCGATCCAAGTTTAATAAATGCATTTCCTAGACCAAAATTCGAGATGCCTAGGACATTTATCAGCGAATTAATTAGCACCCAAATACCGTAATCGGAGCTGCCTAACGTTTTCAAAAGTATGGGAGTCGTTACAATAATGACAATGGGCGATACGAAATACGATGAGAGACTATATAATACATTTTTAAAATCTCCGTTTTTTTTAATGATTGCAGTTTATTAAGCAGTTTCATAAGACGCGTCTCCACTCCGAAAAGGATCAATTGTATTTCAACAAAAGCGCCGATCCACTAATTTGTTGCATTAATGTACAGCGGGGACTCCATATTTTACACTCTCATTTCGAACTCTCCTCAAATCCTCATCAACCATCATCTGAATCAACTGTTTAAAGCCTACTTCCAGTTGCCAACCCAGCTTTTCCTTGGCCTTCGAACAATCGCCCAGCAATAGATCCACTTCTGCGGGACGCACAAATTCGGGATCAATCACAACGTAATCTCTGTAATCCAAACCAACATACGAGAAAGCTACTTCGAGAAGCTCCTTAACGCTGTGCATTTCGCCTGTGGAAATAACATAGTCATCCGGCTCGTCTTGCTGCAGCATCAGCCACATGGCCTTCACATAATCCCCGGCAAATCCCCAGTCCCGAAGCGAATCCAGATTCCCCATTCTCAGTTCGTGCTCCAGACCGAGCTTAATTCTGGCAACGCCGTTCGTTACTTTCTGGTCACAAACTCAAGTCCGCGCCGCGGAGACTCGTGATTAAATAGGATTCCAGAACAAGCAAACATGTTAAAACTTTCGCGATAGTTGACCGTGATCCAATGTCCATATACTTTCGCAACGCCGTAGGGGCTGCGCGGATAGAATGGAGTTGTTCCTTTTGCGGCGTTTCGACGACCTTTCCAAACATCTCGGAGCTGGAAGCCTGGTAGACTTTAGCCTGCGGCTTTATAATGCGCACGGCTTCCAACATGTTGGTTACCGAAATCGCAGTCATTTGTCCCGTTGCCAAAGGCTGGGGCCAGGATGCGGCAACAAACGATTGGGCGGCGAGGTTATACACCTCGTCAGGATCGGATAAGCGTACCGCTTCAATCAAGGAAGCCAAATCCGTCAAGTCCCCGGAAATCCATTTAATCTGGTCTTTGATGTGTTGAATATTTTCGTAGTTTGGCGTGCTCGTCCGTCTCCGCAGTCCAAACACTTCATACCCTTTTGCCAACAATAACTCCGCCAAATAGGAACCGTCTTGTCCTGTAACCCCTGTAATCAGCGCTCTTTTCATATTATCCTCCGATATTTTCTATACTTGTTTGATTAAAAGGTCGTCCCGGTAAGCCTTATAAACCGATTCCAGACCTCCCTTAAGTGTAACTTTGGCTTTCCAGCCGAGCTTGTTGATTTTCGTAACGTCAACCAGTTTTCTAGGGGTACCATCCGGCACAGTCGAATTGAACACAATCTTCCCTTCATAACCAACCACCGACTGGATGAGCTCCGCCAGTTCCCTGATTGAAATATCCTGACCAACGCCAACATTAATGATGTCGCTGTCATCATACTGATCCATAAGGAACAAACAGGCTTCAGCTAAATCATCCGAATGAAGGAACTCCCGTCTGGGGTTTCCAGTCCCCCATACCTCGACCGAGCTGAGATTGTTTTGCTTCGCCTCATGGAATTTGCGGATTAACGCCGGCAGAACATGGGACGTTTGTAAGTCAAAATTATCGTTGGGGCCGTACATATTCGTCGGCATCACCGATATGTAATTCGTTCCGTATTGGCGGTTGTACGACTGGCACATGTTGATGCCTGCAATTTTGGCAATAGCATAGGGCTGATTGGTTGGTTCAAGTTCACCGGTAAGCAGGTATTCTTCCTTTAGCGGTTGCGGGGCAAACTTCGGATAGATACAGGTGGAACCAAGGAATAACAGCTTCTTCACTTGGTTTTGGTACGCAGCGTCAATGACATTCGTTTGGATGAGTAAATTGTCCCTGATGAAATCCGCCGGGTAATCATTGTTCGCCGTAATCCCCCCAACCTTGGCAGCCGCTAAAAAAACGTATTCGATCTGTTCCTGTCCAAAAAAACGATCGACCTCGGCCTTATTTCTCAAGTCCAGTTCTGTGCTTGTACGGGTGATTAAATGGTGGAACCCCCGCTGTTGGAGGGCCCGCAGAATCGCAGACCCCACTAATCCTCGATGTCCAGCCACATAAATTCTCGAATTCAAATCCATAAACCATCAGCTCCTGCCCGATCTTTAATAAGCATTCTTCGAACCTGCAAACATCCTGATCGTCATAAAAATAATCTTCCAATCCATCATCACGCCGCGCTGCTCGATATACCGCAAATCCAGCTCCACCATCTCGCTGAAGCTCAGCTCGTTTCGCCCGCTCACCTGCCAGAGGCCGGTGCACCCGGGGATGACCATCAGGCGCAGCTTATCGTAGCTGCTGTATTCCGCGACCTCCCGTGGAAGGGCCGGCCGGGGACCGACGAGAGACATGTCACCGCGCACGACGTTCCAGAGCTGCGGCAGCTCGTCAATGCTCGTTTTGCGGATGACGGCGCCCACCCGGGTGATGCGCGGGTCCTTTTTCATTTTGAACATGGCGCCGCTGATTTCGTTTTGCTCCAGAAGTCCATCCAGCAGCTGTTCGGCATTGGATACCATGGAACGGAACTTGTACATCCGGAACGGCTTTTCGTCTTTACCGATACGGGTTTGTCCAAAAAAAACGGACCCTTTCGGGTCCTCCAGTTTAATCAGTATAGCGACGATCAGAAACAGCGGTGAGAGCACGACAAGGCCGATCAGCGCAAGGACGATATCCGTCGCTCTTTTAAACGCTTGATAGATGACCCGGGGATTGTCGTTCTCCAGAACATATGGCGAGTACGCCGGCGTACCCTCGAATGCGACATCCGACTCGTTTCTTTGCGGTGTGGGAGAGATCACCACCTATCACCTCACTAGCGATTTATTTTGCCGAGCTGTTCCCGCTCGAGAATATGCTCCATCCCCTGCAGCAGCGGGGCGCGCAGTTCTTCGTACTGCAGCGCAAAATCCAGTGTCGTCATGATGAAGCCCAGCTTCTCGCCGACATCGTAACGCGTGCCTTCGAAATCGTAAGCATAGACGCCCTGGTTCTCGTTCAGCTTCTGAATGGCGTCAGTCAGCTGAATTTCCCCGCCCGCTCCTTCTTCCTGCAGTTCCAGGTAGCTGAAAATTTCCGGCGTCAGCACATACCTGCCCATAATGGCCAGGTTCGACGGAGCCTGTCCTGCCGGCGGTTTCTCCACAAAATAGCTCACTTCGTGTAAACGTCCGAACTTCTCCAAGGGCGCAACCACCCCATACCGGTGCGTCTGTTCGCTCGGAACGGTCTGCACGCCGATGACGG
>NZ_PCZT01000002.1:219815-226275 GCF_002968895.1 Paenibacillus sp. AR247
GGAACGGTCTGCACGCCGATGACGGACTTTTCAACTTGCTCGTACTGCTCCACCAACTGGCGGATGCAGGGCACCTCGGACTGTACGATGTCATCCCCAAGCAGCACTGCAAAGGGCTCATTGCCAATAAAGTTGCGGGCGCACCACACCGCATGCCCCAGCCCTTTGGCTTCCTTCTGGCGTATGTAGTGAATCTCCACGTTGGAGGACCGGCGGACTTCGTCCAAAAGGTCAAACTTCCCCTTGCTGAACAGATTGTTCTCCAGCTCAAACGCATGATCGAAATGGTCCTCGATGGAGCGCTTGCCTTTGCCGGTCACGATAATAATGTCCTCAATTCCGGACGCCACCGCTTCTTCTACGATGTACTGAATCGTCGGCTTGTCGACGATCGGCAGCATTTCCTTCGGCATCGCTTTGGTCGCGGGTAAGAACCGGGTTCCAAGCCCGCGGCGGGAATAATCGCTTTTTCACTTTCCTCATCTCATTCACTACCCATCTTTTATATTTTCTTTGTACCCCAGATGCATGCTGTGTATGTAGAAAACCTAGCTATATGCTCTTCGCAAACAGGGAAAAGACCATAGCTCCATTTTCTAAAAAACAGGGCATTCAACCCGTCCTCACATCACACCCTCGACAATGAATGTCTAAGGTCCATAGGACCCACAGCGTGACCGAGTGCCTCCAGTGATAAAGGTGCAGTAGGCATTACCTTCTTGAAAACCATGTCTTTATTGAGCCTGCATACCGTAATGGTCCGCAGCAAAGGCCTGCTGGTCGCGGCTGCTTCGGTTAAGCACCAGCCCCAGCATGTTGGCCTTCACGTGATCCAGCTGTTCCTTGGCCGCCCTCAGGTGGCTCCGTTTGACCTTGCCCGCGGCAACCACCATGATGACACCGTCGCATAACGCACTCGTAATGACACCGTCCGACACCGCAAGCACCGGCGGCGTATCGATGAGGATAACGTCGTACTCCTGCCGAAGCTGTATCAGCATGTCCCGCATGGAGGCTGAGTCCATCAGCTCTGCCGGGTTTGCCGGCACGGGCCCGGCCGTCAGCAGGGATAAATGGTTGATGCCCGTCTCCTGAACGGCCTGCTGCACCAGCACGTCCCCGGCCAGTACCGTACTCAGCCCGTGCCGGTTGGAAAGGGAGTAGATGTCATGCAGCGCCGGCTTACGCATATCCGCGTCAATCAGGAGCACCTTCCGGCCTTCCATCGCGTAGGTCACCGCCAAATTGCTGACCGTTGTCGTTTTGCCTTCGGAAGAACGCGTCGATGTGACCATGATGACCTGATGCGCCGCGTCTTTGGGGGAAAAATGAATTTTGGTCCGGAGCAGCCGGTAAGCCTCGGATACCCGGGAGGTTGGATTCCCGGATACGACCAGGGCTTCTTTATTGATTGAGCGTCGCATACTTGCCTTCACCTACTTTTTGATTTGGTATACTTGTGCCGCTTCGGGTTTTCAAATCCGCCCGGTTCATTTCGCTGATGACTGCAAGTACCGGCATGTCCAAAATTTCCGCAGCCTCGGCCTCAGTTCTCACCGTATCGTCCAGATAGTCAAGCAGGAAAACCAGTCCGATGGCGAGCATCAGGGAAACGACAAAGCTGATCAGCATGTTCATGACCGGATTAATGTTGATCGGTCCAGGGGAGGCCTTGGTGTCGGCTTCGCTAAGAATCGTAATGTTGTCCACGTTCATAATGCGGGGAATCTGCTCCTTAAACACCATGGAGACGGCATTAACGATTTTGGCCGCCCGGGTATACGACGGATCCTGATACACCAGGTTCATGACCTGTGAATCATTGGCTGAAGTGACCGAGATCATCGCTGCAAGTTCACCGGGCGATGCTTTCAGATCGGGATATTTTTGCACGACTTTGTTCATAATGGCGGACGACTTGATAATTTCTTTATAGGAGTTAATGAGGAAAATGCTGGTCTGGATCGTTCCGGCATTCAAGCTGGCCCCGCCGTCCGCGGAGGCGGATTGGTTAACGATCAGTTTGGCGTTGGCCTCATAGACCGGCGTCGTGAGGTAGAGGCTTTTGACTCCGGTAGCCGCAACGGCAATAACGACAATCGCCGCAATTAACCACCACTTTTTTACAATGATTCGAAAATACTGTTTAAGCTCCATAAACACGCTACCCCCGCTAATCATTTTTCAACTGCAGTTGTGGGTCACACCTTACCGATACAATATGTATTATTCATCCTACACTTTAAGATACAAAATGTATCATGTCAAGCAAATGACTCTAATTTTTTTCGAAAAGCGACATGATTATGCAGCAAAAAAACGCTTTCATCCGCATTTCCATGCATATTCAGACAGTTAAAATCCGCATTCCCTTTCTGGCGTTAAAAAAATTGACGGCCTTCAAACTTGAAATCCGAAAAATGCTGCTATATACTTGCCGAAAAAAGTTACACTTTGTATCGCAAACACGCCTTCTCTCATCTCAGAACAAACACATATATAATGGAAGCGCTTTAAATGAAGGAGGAATTATGCGCATTTTTCTCACCGTGACGTGGGCGGTCTGCCTGTTCGTCTTTACTTGTTCTTTCGATTTCAACGCCCTTCTCCACCATCACCAGGCGGATTTCCGGCTGAACCCCTCACCCGATTGGAGTGAGCTGCTCAAACTTGATTTGCAGTGGTCGAGCGAGGCCTGGATCAACCGAAAAATCGGGCATTTTATCGGTTTCTTTCTATTGGAGCTGCTCTTGTCCAATTTGCGCGGCTCAAAGCTTGCCGTCATGACGGCGATCTTGTACGCAGCGTTAACCGAAGTTCTTCAGCTGATTTTTTTCGAAGCGGACGGATTTACGACATCGTGAACGATACGTTCGGCATCCTCTGCGCTTACCTGTTCTGCCTTATGCTCCAGGCTTTTATCAAGCGGACAAACCGTGCTAGAACAGCAGCGCGGCCTCCGCGTTCAGCTCTCCCATCCGACAAAAAGCAAACCAGGTAATCTTTCCTCATCCAAATTCACTAAATTTCGCACGTTGAAAAAAATGTTGATACAATATGTATACATGTAGTATGATACAGAAGAACTAGATACATATTGTCGCAAATTGTTTGAACGGTACATAACGGAGGAAGATGTCATGAGCGCAATTGCGGGGATTTACCGGTTTAGCCAAGACCCCTTAGACGTCAGCGCCGGAGCGCCCATTATGGAGTCGCTGAAACGGTATCCGGCAGACCGGAGTTCGGTATGGCAGCAGGGCCATGTGTGGTTCGGCTGTCACGCCCAGTGGATCACGCAGCAGTCTGCCCACGAATTGTTGCCTTTCTATTGCGCAGAACGCAGGCTGGCCATTACCGCCGACGCCATCATCGATAACCGTGATGAGCTGATGGATGGGCTGCAGGTCCCTACTCGTGGAAGACAAGCCATGACGGACGGGGAAATTCTGCTGCTCGCTTACGAAAAATGGGGAGAGTCGATGCCGGAGCGTTTAGTCGGCGACTTTGCTTTTATGATCTGGGACGGCAACAAGGAGATGCTGTTCGGAGCCCGGGATTTCTCTGGTGCACGAACGCTTTATTATCACCGGAACGGGGAACAGCTGTCCTTCTGCACGGCCATTCGCCCGCTGTTAACCCTGCCGTATGTTCAACAGGAGCTGAACGAAGCTTGGCTGGCCGAGTTTCTTGCCATCAGCGGGGTTTTTGAGCCGCCGGACTTATCTACGACGGTTTACCGGCATATCGAGCAGCTGCCGCCTTCGCATACGCTCACGGTCCGCAGCTGCCAGGTGTCCGTCTCCAGATACTACAGCTTGACGGAGACTTCCCCCCTGCAGCTTAAATCTTCCGAAGAATATCAGGAAGCTTTCCGCGACGTGTTTAACCAGGCCGTTAACTCAAGGCTGCAGCGGACAAGCCGGATGGTCGGGGCTCATTTAAGCGGGGGACTGGATTCTGGGTCGGTTGCCGGTTTTGCGGCCAAAGCGCTGGAGCGTGATCACCGGAAACTGCATACGTTCAGCTACGTTCCCGAAGACGGCTTCGAGGATTGGACGCCCAAGCGGAGACTGGCCGACGAAAGGCCGCTTATCCGGCAGACCGTCCAACATGCGGGCAACATCGAGGACAGCTACCTCAGCTTTAACGGCCGCAGTCCGTATACGGATATCGACCACTGGCTGGACATTATGGAGACACCCTACAAATTTTTCGAAAATTCATTCTGGCTTCGGGGAATTTACGAACAGGCGCATGAGCGCGGGGTGGGTATTCTGCTGAATGGCGCAAGAGGAAATTACAGCATCTCCTGGGGCAACGCCTTGGACTATTATGCCAAGCTGATGAAGAAATTGGCGTGGGTCCGCCTGCGCGGGGAGATTAATCAATACAGTATGAACATTGGCGTAGGACGCAAGCGCATCATAGCCGAGCTGTGCAAGCAGGCTTTTCCGCTTCTGAAGCGCAGGCATGCCGCCTCGTCCGCCCATGAATTTCCGCAGCTGGTTAACCCAGCATTCGCCAGACAGGCCGGCGTTTACGACAAGCTGACGGACAGGCAGTTCACCGAAATCGGATCGGGCGAAGACCTTCCCTCCGACCCGGTGGAGGCGAGAAAGTATCATTTTGACAGCTATAACGTTTGGAGCACGACAGGAACGAGCTTCAGCAAGCTGTCGCTGCAGTATCCCCTCTGGGCGCATGATCCGACCAACGACCTGCGCGTCATCCGGTTCTGCCTGTCGGTACCGATGGAGCAGTATGTGCAGAACGGCCTCGACCGCGCGTTGATCAGACGCTCTGCCCAAGGCTACCTTCCCGACAACGTCCGGCTGAATCAGCGGCTCAAGGGGATCCAGGCGGCCGATATCCTCCACCGGATGGCTCCGCACTGGTCGCAAATGATCCAAGAGCTGGACCAACTGTGCCGGGACTCCCGCATGCAGCAGGTGCTGAACATTCCTGTCGTACGCAAAGCGCTTGACGAAGCCAGAAACGGGATGCACCCAAGCCAGGCCTACAGCCCTGCCATCAAGGTGCTGATGCGAAGCTTGATCGTGTATCGCTTTCTGGAGCGAAACTTTTGAAAGGAGGTGAAATCGATGAAAAAAGAATGGACTACACCTGAACTGGAAGTATTGGAAGTCAGCATGACGATGGCTGGCCCCGGAAAAGGCAAACCGGACTCTTTCCAACCGGACCCGGATGATCCTGTCTTCTACAGCTAATTCCAATTCATAACCGAGCGATCAGGAGCAGCCCTTGGTCCCAATTATATGGGGTAAGGGCTGTTCTTATATCCACATTCTTCTGACGAAGCGGAGAAAATATATGATCAAACCAGCGATATATACAGCCTTCGGGCTTACGATAGAAAGTGAAATCCCGCTGCCCGAGCTCCGGCCGGTCGGGCATTTCGGCCAAGATATCCAGGTGCGGATCGGCTTCGCCGACCTTGACGATGCCTGGGCACAGCGGGAAACACCCGTCAACAAATTCGCCGTAAGTGAGCAGCAGGTGATGTTCCGGATTCCGAAGCTGGCCGTGTTCAGCGCAGAGAACGGAACCGACATTTACGTCTCGCTGGAGGCAGACGCGGACGAGGATCAGATCCGGCTGTATGTCCTCGGTACTTGCATGGGAGCTATTCTGATGCAGAGAAGAATTTTGCCCCTGCACGGAAGCGCCGTCGTCATGAACGGCAAGGCTTATGCCCTGGTCGGCCATTCCGGACACGGCAAGTCTACGCTGGCATCCGCCCTGCTGCAGCAGGGATGCCAGCTGCTGACCGACGATGTCATCGCCGTTACGATGGATTCGGAGCAGCTTCCACTTGTTGCCCCCGCCTATCCACAGCAGAAGCTTTGGCAGGACAGCCTTGACACATTTGGCATGGACGCGGGTGGTCTCCGTCCTCTGTTCGACCGGGAAACGAAGTATGCGGTCCCGGTTCTCGCCAAGTTTGCATCCGAACCGATTCCGCTGGCCGGCGTTTTTGAACTGGTCAAAACAGACTGCGAGCAGCCCGAGATCCGGGAAATCAGGGGTTTGGAGCGCCTGCCGCTCCTCCATCGCCATACCTACCGCAGCTCGCTCCTCGCGGAGAGCGGTCTAACCCCGTGGCATTTTGAATGCACAACCCGCCTGTCGGGATCCGTGAACATGTATCAGCTGCAGCGTCCCCTGGATCAGCCTACGATCGGCAGATTAACCGAGATGGTTCTGGGCGTTATCGGGGGCTGAGCAATCCAAATTCATACCGGGTATCGCCATCGCCGATCCATGACCAGCCCTTTTTCCCACTCCCGGGAGCAGGGCTTTTTTGTTGCTGCAGGAATGCAATCATCCCCTCTTTCAACTGATTTGTCGTACCATACCTGCTGAGGCTCTTCAAATAAATCCCCCTTGACCCTATTGACACGTTACCATAGAGTAACATATATTATATGTGACTAAT
>NZ_PCZT01000002.1:226375-235281 GCF_002968895.1 Paenibacillus sp. AR247
CGAGGGGAGCACACTCTATAATGAAACTAAATATGAACATGACTAGGGAACACCCATTTTATGATATTGCCGTAATTGGCGGCGGGCTGACCGGTCTGACCGCAGCGATTTATGCAGCTCGGTCCGGGCGATCCGTCATACTGCTTGAAAAAGACAGCCGCCTTGGCGGCTTGGCCCAAACCGCCAGAATCGGGGGAGCTTTGTTTAATTACGGCCCCCGCGCCATGTACGAAGGAAGCGCTGCGCTGCGGATTTTGGATGAGCTCGGCTGCAAACCTTCCTTGGGCAGCGGGACGAAAAATGCCATGTACGGCATTCTAGACGGGAAGCTGATCCATGCCACCGAAGAGCTGAGTCCCGAAGAGCAGACGGAATGGAGTACGCTCATGGGAAGCCTGAACCGGATCGATCCGGAGCCGGTCCGCTCGATCAGCATGAAGGAATGGGCTTTGGGGCATGTCCTCTCCGACCGCGTCCGCCAGTTCTTTTACGCCATGTGCAGACAGTGGGCCTACGATGACGACATGGAGCGGTTAAGCGCAGGCTACGTTTTGGAACAAGGACAGCTCGCCAGCCAAGGCGTCCGGTATGTGCTTGGAGGCTGGCAGACGGTCATCGACAGCCTGCAGCGGGAAGCCGTCCAGGCCGGCGTTGTCATCGCCGCAGGTGCCGAAGCTGCCCAAATTGTGCATGAGCAGGGAACGGTCACCGGTATCCTTCTGTCCGAAGGGACCCTCCTCAGAGCAGGCGGCATCATCGCCGCGGCCGGACCGCATGCGGTCAGCAAATGGCTCAAGGGTTCCGGCTTGCACAGCCATTCGCTGGACGTCTGGAGAGAGCACGCTCACCCGCTGTACGTTTCCTGCCTGGACGTCGCTTTGAAACAGGTGTCCCATCCGGATCGGGCGTTTGTACTCGGACTGGATGAGCCGTTCTATTATTCGAACCATTCGGCAGCGATCCCGCTCACAGAAGACGGTTCCCAAGTGATCCATGTGATGACATACCACGGCTCCAGTCCTTCCCATGATCCCAAGTTAGTCCTGGGGCGGCTGAAGGAAAGGCTTGAAGCCATTCAGCCGGGCTGGGTGCGGGAAGCCGCCGCCGTCCGTTTCTCACCGAATCTGCTTGCCGCTCATGCTTCCCGGCCTGCGCTGCGAAGCGGGGATGCTCCCGCACCGGGACCGGCCGTTCCGGAAATTCGCGGGCTGTACGTCGCCGGCGACTGGGTGGGACGCGAAGGGCGCCTTGCCGATACCGCGATGACGAGCGCCAAACTCGCCGGTCTGACGGCCGCGGGCATAGATTGACGCGCCATAGCAGTAAAAGGACCTCCCCGAAGGAAGGTCCTTTTTACTATGGTTCATCTATCGTATCGCCTGATTAAGAGTTGTCTCTTTGACGGGCCCGGGCCTCTCCGCCCTTGCGGCCGGCTTCCTCACGGCTCATTTTTCCGTCCCTGCCATCGCTGTCGCTTCTCGCTTCTCCGCCTTGCCGGCCGATTTCCTGATAAAATTCGCGGTCATGCGAGTCTGATGTCGCCTCGCCGCCCTTACGGCCGATTTCCTCATAGAACTCACGGTCATGGGAATCAGCCGTCGCCTCGCCGCCTTTTCTGCCGATTTCTTGATAAAATTCCTTGTCATGCGTTTTGGCGGTTTGCTCGCCACCCATACGTCCGGCTTCTTCGACGGTCATCTTACGGTTATCTTTGTTATTTGCCATTTCGAATCACTCCTTCTAGGGTTTTGAGTGTTGCGCGTGCATTTCATTACTTACCCGTGCCCCAGGATATGAAACATCGTATTTGTGCATAGATGTGTAATAACGATACGTAACCCTACCCAAACCGCCGAGAGGAGAGAACCATGAAAAAACCGCAGCATCCTGGAACAAACGAGCCATCGACCTATACCTATGCCTGACGGGCCCTGGGTCATGAAGCAGGGATGGAACGAGCTGCTGTTCGCCCATTGGCCAGTAGATGAACACAGTCTGTCAGCGTCGCCCCGTTTCTGCTGGATCCGCTTCGCATGCGGGGGATGCCGCCCGTACCGGGGACCCGGAAGTTCCTGGAGCTGAACGTTAGAACGTACGTGAACTGCAGCGGCAAACCCGGCATTTGGTTTTTGATGCTGGAAGCGTCGAATCCGCTTGTAGTCGCGGGGGCCCGCATGCTGGCCCGCCTGCCCTACCGTTACGCCCGAATGCAAAAGGGCCATCAAGAGGGATTCATCCATTATGTCAGCGAAAGGGATCGCGGGCACGGAGAGTCCCCGGCGGTATGGAAAAGCCGGTACTGCGCGGTAAACCCGAAGGTCTATCATGCCGAGCCCGGGACCCTTGTCCATTGGCTGACCGAGCGGTATTGTCTGTATTCCGCCGGGTCCGACGGTGAGCTCCGAATCGGGGAGATTCACCACCTTCCCTGGCCGCTCCAGGAGGCCGGACTGTGGATCGAGGAGAACAGCCTGACGGCTTCGTTCGGCTTGGTCCACGACCCGGAGCCGGCGCTGCTGACGTATACCCCGCGGCTGGAGGTACTGTTGTGGCCGGTACGGAAAATATAGATGGACCTTAACAGTGAGTACGAGAAAAGGAGCCTGCAAAAACAAAAGGCACTCGGGCTGACCGCAGTAAGGCGATATTCCTCATATCACCATGCTGTAATGCGCTGTGCCGTAGTGCGCAATACCGTATTGTGCATTACCGTATTGCGAATTACCGTTACCGCAATTACTACAATAATTCAGCATTATCGCAATCCGCCATGCCGCAAATCCAAAAGGCAGAGAATCCTCTCAGAGAGGACGCTCTGCCTTTTCCTTCAAATTCAGCGGTAGGATGCTTAAACGATGTACCTATAGCGTATGCCCGATGGCGCGTCGAAACTCTTCAAGCGCCTGACGAACCGCATGGGGCGTATCCAGCGTCAGAACGCTGTCGACCAGCGAGCGGCAGGCTTCCCGGTCGAGAGCTGACAGTTCTTTTTTGATGACGCCCAGCCTGCCAGCCTCCATGCTCCACTCATCCAAACCGAGCCCAAGCAGCAGCGGAGCGGCCAGCGGATCGCCGGCCATCCCGCCGCACATACCGGTCCATTTGCCCGCCCGATGGGAAGCTTCGATGACCTGGCGGATCAGCTGCAGCACCGCCGGGTGGAAATAATCGTACAGGTAAGCGACCTTATCGTTCATCCGGTCCACGGCCAGCGTATACTGAACCAGGTCGTTCGTACCGATGCTGAAGAAATCGACCTCACGGGCAAACGCCCCTGCCATGACGGCCGCCGACGGCACCTCAACCATGATTCCCGCCTCGATGCACTCGTCGAATGCCGCCCCGCTGAGCTTCAGTTCTTCCTTCGCCTCCTCCAGCACGCCCTTGGCTTCCCTCCACTCCTGCAGCCCGGAAATCATCGGGAACATCACCTTGACGTTGCCGAATGCGCTGGCCCGCAGCACCGCGCGCAGCTGAACCTTCAGGAGATCCTGCCTGCCCAGGCCGATCCGGATCGCTCGATAGCCGAGGAACGGATTGTCCTCCCGCGGCAGATCCAGATACGGCAGCGCCTTATCACCGCCGATGTCCATCGTGCGGATGATCACCGGGCGGCCATCCATGGCGGCCGCCGCCTCCCGATACGCACGGAACTGCTCCTCCTCGCCCGGCATGGCCGGGGCGTTCATGAACAGAAACTCCGTGCGGAACAGCCCCACGCCGCCGGCGCCCTGCGCGGCGGCGGCCTTTGCTTCGGCGGCCGTCCCGATGTTGGCCGCCAGCTCCACGCGCGTCCCGTCGGCGGTCACCGCCGGACGCGCGGCGTAACGGGCGAGCGCGGCGCGCTCCCGCTCGCCCTCCTCCATCCGGAGGCGGCTCTGCTCCGCCTCCGCCTCATTGGGCCGGACGATGCAGCGTCCGGCCGCCCCGTCGACGGCGATCAGATCGCCGTCCGCGATGCCGTCGATGGCGCTGCCGGCGCCGACGACGGCGGCAATGCCGAGCGAGCGCGCCAGGATCGCCGTGTGCGACGTCGCACCGCCGGAGCGGGTGATCAGCCCCATCACCAGCTCCGGGTCCAGCTGGATCGTGTCCGACGGCGCCAAGTCGTCCGCCACGAGGATGACCCGCTCCGTAATCTCGGATAACCCGCGATCCTCTTTCGCCGCCAACGCGTTCAGCAGACGTCCGCCAATGTCGCGGATATCCGCGGCCCGCTCCTTCATATAGTCGTTGCTCATGGCCTCGAACACGCCGGCTACCTGTTCCACGATGCCGGCAACGGCCTGCTCCGCGGGCACCCGCTTCTCCTGCACCCAGGCCTCCATCTTCGGATAGAAGGCCGGGTCATCCAGCAGCCTTCGCTGACCCGTCACGATCCCGGCCTGGTCTTCACCGAGCGTCTCCGCCGCCTTTGCCGCCAGCTCCTCCAGCTGCCGGGCACACCGGCGCTTCGCCTCTCCCAGCCTGGAGAGCTCAGCCCGAATCGCCTCCGGGTCGTCGGGAAGCTCCGCAGGAGCTGGAGCACGACCGTTCTCTTCCCGTCGGTAGATGAAGGCCGGCGCGATCCGTACCCCTTCCGACACGCCGATGCCTTGAACATACAGCGTGTCCATCAGTCCTCACCGAACTTGCCGTCCACGAGCTCCGCCAAAGCGCGGACCGCTTCTTCGTCTCCCGGTCCGGCGGCTTCGATCGTGACGACCGATCCCGCTTCGAGCCCAAGCGTCATCAGCTCCAGCATGCTTTTGCCGTCGGCCCGGCGTCCATCCTCCGTTACGACCGCCACCTGCGCTTCATATTGTCCCGCCCGGTCCGAGAACTGCTGAGCCGGCCGTACATGAAAGCCCTGTTTATTCCGTATGGTCACCGTTTGTGTAATCATGTTGCTCCTCCCCTTTATGAAGCCGGTCACGCCAGCAGCGCGATCCGGCCCTTATAAGCTTCGATCAATGCCTCGTTATGCGCGTCGGCCCCATCGATGTTGCCGCTCAAAAATACCGGCGGCGTAAGCCCCTTGTCGAACATGATCCCGATCGCCTCCGCGAATACGGCGTTCAGAATCGCTGCGCCAATCACCGTCGAGCTGGGCGCAAAAGCTACCTCCATGCCTGGATACCGAAGCACCGCATCCCCTTTAACGGAAAAGTTGTCGATGACCAGATCGACGGCATCGGCCAGATGCCGGCCGCTCTCATGGCGGGATGGTTGGCTCTTGGAATACGCCAGGGAAGTTATGCCGATGGTAAAGGCACCTTTCTGCCCGGCCATTAGCGCAACATCCACCGGTACCGGATTACGCCCGGAGGTAGACAGCACGAATACCACTTCGCCTTCCCGGATATCCTGCTCATCCATGAAGTCTGCCGCAAGGCCGTTCTGCCGCTCCAGCTCGGATGAGCGCACTGCGCCTTCGTGCAGCATCAGCTTCTCCACGAAGATGGGACGGATGGGAGCAAGCCCGCCGGCCCGATAGAACACTTCTTCGGTGAGGATATGCGAATGCCCGCAGCCAAATAAATGGATGATGCCACCCTGCTCTATGCAATCCGCGACCTTGACAGCAGCTCTCCGGATCTCCTCTGCCTGCTTCGTCCGTACCTTATGCAGCAGCTCGCCGATAATGTTGAAATACGCGTTCATCAGCATAATTCCTCCCCCTTCGCTTCAAAATCCAGCTTCCTTCTGGCCTGCAGCACCATGTCCGCCATCGCGTCCAGGCTGCGTTCGATGATCTTTTCCCCTTTCGCCCGGCTGGCCCGGGTGGCGTCGCCCAGCACCGCCGAAGACGTCATTTCTTCCCATGGTGTGGGGGTGCAGTCTGCGTCGGCTGGGATATGCGGTTTCCCGTCGATCGCACGCTCCATGTCCACATGCTCTTCAGCCAAATACAGCATGTAGGACGTTTCGATTTCGTCGGCATGCATGTAGGTGCCATGAACCGCAGGCGTTTCCCGGACTTCTGCGGTCACTTCCTTCGTTCCGGGATAGAAGAAATAGAATACCTTCAGGTCCGGCACCCGTTCATACAGCACCCTCGCGGCCTCCTTCAGGGCGACGGCATTTCCCAAATGGCCGTTGACCATGGCCAGAATGCGGAAGCCCTGGTTGTGCAGGCTTTCCCCGATATCGGCAAGGAGCCCAATCAGCGCCTCGTTAGACACATTTATGCTCCCCGGAAAATGACGCAGGCTCCACACCTGCCCGTAAGGCAGCGTCGGCAGCACGAATCCGCCGGTGCGCGCAGCCAGTTTGTCCGCGAGCCGTTCGGCAAGCAGATTGTCCGTGCCGAGGGGAAGATGCGGGCCGTGCGCTTCCACGGCGCCAACCGGCAGTATGGCCGTGCGGTGCAGGCGGATCTTGTCCATGACGTCAGCCGAGTTTTCATGCTCGAATTTCATGACCCTGCCCCCTTACTTTTTGAATGTAAAGCAGCGGGCCGGGTTGGCGACAAAAAACTTCTCGATCAGCTTTTTGCCGTCAAACCCTGCTTGATCCGCCTCGTCGATGAATCGGGGCATCCATTTGGCAATGATATATTCCAGCCCCAGTCCATGATCGTAATGCTTGTAGTAGGTTTTGCGGGCGGTGTCCCCGCTGATCAGGATTTGGTCTTCGTACCCTTTGCGGACGAGATTCAGAATCAGTGCGATCCGCGTGCTTTCAGGCGCGTATTTGATCTTGCCGATACCGTCAAAGCTCAAAAATGCGCCGGTTGCGGCGATTTGCTCGTGGTAATACGGATCCGGATTCCGGTCCATGTGTCCGAGGCTCAAATAAGACAGGTTTACGCCTTCGCTTCTCAAGAGTTCAATTTGATCCAACGCCATCGTGCCGACCTCCGTATGGGAGTGGACGGGAGCTTTCGTTTCGTGGTGAGCCCTTGCCACGGCCCGCAGCGTCTTTTCCTCCAAGGGCGTGATCCGGTTGTAGCCCGTTCCGAACTTGACCTGGCCTGCCTTGAACGGCGTCCCTTCCAGCCCTTCCTCGACCTCGCGAATGACGAAATCGGCCAACTCGTTGATCGTTTTCGCCTCAATCCACTGGGCGTAAGTATCATAGGGCCCGATAAGGGGCTTCAGCTCTTCCTTGATGCCCGCGTCCCACAAAAAGCTTTTGTTGAATCCGGCCGTCCCGACGATCCGGATGCCCGTTTCGCGGGCGATCTCCTCTACGGCATGAACATCCCGGCCATAGTCGACCGCCGTTGCATCCACGATCGACTGCCCGCCGTACCGTTTGAAATCCAGCACGTCCAGCTTCGACTTCTCCTTGTCGTCCAGCAGCAGGTCGTCTTCCCCCCGCTCCTGCCAATAGGCCGGGCGGCATACGATATGCTCGTGGGAGTACGTAAACCCGAGCTCCTTCGGATCCATGTCCCCGTGAAGTGTGCGAATAAAGCCCATAATCGTTCCTCCTCCATTCTTGGTGAGTGGTTGGTGTCGTTGGTAAGATCCGGCTGCATACAAGACCCGCAATGGCCCAGGAAAGACGGCGCTCCGACCGCTCGCCGTCTTCCGTTTGGCCGGTTTCAAATATCCATGTTAAAAGAGCAGCTTGGCGATAAAGTGCAAAATCGGACCGATGATGAACATATCCGAGTCAGCGGCCCACATGGCCGTGTCCGGCACGGTTGAAGAGATCAGGAAGCTTACCATGACAAACTGCCCCCAGGCGACGATCGTCGATGTAACGAAGCCCCCGATTACCGCACCGCGCACGCCGCCCGTCGAGTTGCCGAATACGCCGGCCGTCGCCCCGTGGAAGAACAGCACGATCATCGTCGGTACAAAAATGTAGGACACCGTGCTGCCGAGCACGAGCAGCCAGATGATGGCTCCGGCGAAGGCGCCGAGGAAACCGAGCACAACGGCGTTCGGCGCGTAAGGATACACGACCGGGGCATCCAGCGCCGGCTTGGCCCCGGGCACCAATTTGGTCGCAATCCCCGTTAAAGGCCGGCACGAGCTCGCCGACAAACATCCGCACCCCCATCAGCACGATAGCAATGCCGCCGGCGAACGTAAATGACTGGATAATGGAATAAATGATAAAGTTCTGGTCTCCTGCCTTGGCGATCAGGGCAGCAGCTTCTGGGGTCCCCTTGGTCGACAGAATGATCGCTCCGATCAGGAACAGCACGCCCATGCTGAGCGCCGTAATAACGTTGGAGTCACGTAGAAATTCGAATCCCTTCGGCACTTTGATCTTCTCGGAATCGTTCTTTTTGTTACCGAGCACCTTGCCCAGCAGCGCCGCCAGCAGGGCGACGGAGGCTGAGGTGTGGCCCAGAGCGATGTTGTCGTTCCCGGTAACCTTTCTCAGGAACGGCTGGACCAGGGCCGGCTGGAAGGTCCAGTACAGGCCCAGAATGACGGCGATGACGACCACGAGTTTCCATACCGGAACGCCGGTGCCTGCCGCATGGACGATGACGCCCGCAAAGATCGTCGAGGTCCAGAACATCATGTGTCCGGTCAGGTAAATGTATTTGAACCGGGTAAACCGGGCCAGCGCCACGTTGATCAGGAAGCCGACCAGCATGGCCAGCGTGACGGCGCTGCCGAATTTGGCGTTGAAGGCTTCCTGGCCCATGAAGCTTCCGAGCGAGCTGGTCTTCAGGCCGAACACTTCCTTCCACATCGGTTCGAACACGTTCAGCGCATTCACGATGACGTCCGAACCCGCTCCGATGATGAGGAAGCCGATGATCGCCTTGAACGTCCCGCTCACCAGCTGGCTGGTCGATTTTTTCTGAAGCATAAGGCCGACCAGAACGATGAAGCCGAGCAGTATGGCAGGTGTTCCGAAAATATTGGTTGCGATCCAATAAAGCACGTCCATGGATGGACACCTCCTCGGTTAGGTCAAGATAGGGCTTACAAGGCTTCCTCCAGCTTTTGCTT
>NZ_PCZT01000002.1:235381-236019 GCF_002968895.1 Paenibacillus sp. AR247
ATTGACGACGATGATCCGGCGGAATGGCCCTCCAGGCTTTGCGCCAGCTCATGGCTAGTGATAATATAGTCGGCCGCCGTACCCGAAGCCGTGGAGACATCCGTATGCTCCACGTCGGCGCTGACGCCCATCGCACTCAGCACATTTTCCACGTTCATCCGCAGGATCAGACTCGTTCCTTGTCCCAAACCGCATACGCATAATACTTTCATTGCTCATTCCCCCTAATGATTTGTTGGATAGCTTCCACATCGGCCGCCTGTTTAAACTGTTCCAGATGCGCCGGACTGCTCAGCAGCGTCGTCAGCTGGCGCAGCAGGGCGATATGCTCGCCACTGTCGGACCCGCCAAGGGCGAATACCAGCTGCACCGGATCGTTGGCGTTGTGGCCGAAGACGACCGGTTCCTTCAGTCGGACAAAAGACACCGCGGCCTCAATCACGCCGTCCTGCGCCCGGGCGTGCGGCAGGGCAATACTCGGGGCAAGGACGAAATACGGGCCCCTCTCCCGGTAGGAATCCACCATTGCGTCGGCGTAGCGTGCTTCCGCAGCACCCGCCTCCGTCAGCAGCGCTCCTGCCAGCCCGGATTCGCCCTCCTCGGCGGATGCCGCTTCCGCATCCAGCGCAATGAGCGGA
>NZ_PCZT01000002.1:236119-243508 GCF_002968895.1 Paenibacillus sp. AR247
AGATCCCGTTCACGCAGACGATCGCCGCCCTCCGCCGGGCCGCCGGCTCCACTTCCTCCCGGCGCAGCCATCCGCCGAAATGCATGGCCAGATAGCTGATCTCGACGTCGCTCAGTTTCCGGCCGACCAGCTCCTCGAAGGCATATGCCGAGCGCCGGGTGAGCTCAAATAAATCGCCGTATTTACTGCGGATGTCCTCCAGAAGAGGATTGACCAGCTCCAAACCGTATATGATCCGGTAATACGCCGGCTTCAGGTGAACCAGCAGGTCCTCCTCCACGGCTTCCCGGCCGCCAAGCCAGACGCAGGCGCTGCGCTGGAACGCATCCGTCATCTCCCGGGCCGCGTCCCGCAGGCGTCCGATAATTTCATCCGAGCCTGTCAGCTGCTCCATCCGGTTCGCCCTTGCCCCAAGCAGATGCATCGTAAGGTAAGCGTTTTCTTCTTCCGGTACCGGACTGCCGAACAAGCGGCCAAGGCCGTCCGCTATTCGGGAAGCCGCATCATATTCGGGCGTCTGCCGAAGCACTTCCCGCTCGTCCTCATCCACGCGGATCACCCGGCCGGACTGGATCCGGCGGATAAACAGCAAAAATCGGGTGGTCAAATGAAAGAGCATCTCGTCGGTGAGCTCCACGTTCAGCATCCGCTCGCTGGCCGCGATCAGCCGGTGGATCTGACGCCGGATGCCTTCGTCCGTATTCTCCGGCATGATGTCCCGCAGCGGATCCTGCTCTCCCCAGTAGCCCGTACGGCTGACCGCCTGCTCCCAGCTGACGCTGCCGGCAAGCTGATCGCAGCAGCGGGTCAGCTCTCTCCTGATCCTCGCCTCTTCGCCGTGCACTTCGTAGCCCCGCTTCCGGTCATACACCACCTCGAGGCCGGCCGTCTCCAGCTGCGCGCGAACCGCATTCAAATCCTTCAGCACCGTTCCCCGGCTGACTTGGAGCAACTCGGTTAGTCGGTGGATAAAGACGGGACTCTTTGCCGTGAGCAGCCGGATCGCGATCCAGGCAAGCCGCTCTCGCTGGGACAAATAATACTGCTGGGCCGCAGAGCTCTCTGCTCCTGCCGTGTCCGGGATCCCCCGGCGGCTGGCCTCCGGCAGAGAATAACCGGCCGTGCGCACGTACTCGACAGGGGGCAGCTCCAAAGTCTCCAGCCAGTCATTGATTTTGTTCATATCGTAATACACGGTTCTTCGGGAGATGCCGAGCCTCTGCGTCAGTTCATCCAGCGTCACGTAATCGTCCGTCTGCACCAGCAGTTTCAGTATTTCGGTACTACGTTCATCAAGCATTCCGGCATCCCTCCTGTCATTGACGAAATATGTCGCTCCTTGTGACTCGATTATACCTATGGCCCTGCTGCGAATGACAGTTCAATTCCTGGAAGTCCGGTTTGTGCAAAAATGAATACTATCGATTTCCAGCTCTGCATTTATCGGCTTTCTTCCGGATCCGTCCAAGACGATATGGATTTTTCGGATGACAATCTATGTAAAGAATGGTAAAAAGGAGAATAGATACAGGAAGGGATGATACATCTGTGAAAAGGTCGACGGCATGGTTCGCATTATCGTTTGTGTTCATTTTTTTCAGTGCGCCGATGGGTTACTTCTTCTTCAGGAATATATTTTTTTACAATATGAATTTGACCGGCGAATACGAGACGCTGCTGTACTGCACCCTGCTCTCCCCGCTTCTTATCGGCGTGCTCATGTTCCTGGTCGGGCTTGCCGAGCTGAAGCAGAACCGCTAAAAGAAGACCCTCTGCCTGTTGGCAGAGGGTCTTAGGGGTTCCATCGTTTCATCTATTCATTTTAAACCAAAGATTAGCTGAAAGGCGGCATTAGGCCCGCTGTCTTCTGGCCGAACGGTCATCGCTCAGCAGCCACATGTGGTAGAAGTATTCGAAAATCCCCGCCACGATGGTGATAACCAGCATATCCGTATAAGACAAGGACCACAGATTCGATGCACGCACCGCCCAAAGCATGAGAAAAACCAGGACAGCATCGCACAGCGTGGAAACGATATTGTTCTGGGAAGCGCGGAGAATCAGCAGGTCGCCGACCAAATAGGAAATGACGCCGATTGCCAGCGCCGTGACCAATGCCCCCCAGATCGTTGCCGTTGTGAGTACCAACAACATCGCCGTGATCACAACCAAATGAGCCACCAATTTAACGGCAAATTTCCCCATATCCCTGACCTCCTTTCCTCATTTGGATTGTTTTTCATGTAAGTTATAAACAAACTATCAACTGCCTTGCAGAAAATCGTTCTTTTTATTACCATTCGCCAAAAGGGCAGTTTATATGCGCATGGACTTGCGCATAAGCCGGTTTATACCATATAATGACCACAGTCATTTATGACCAGGGTCATTTTTTTATAATGAGGTGAACGGTTTGCTGAGAGACCAGAAGAAGAAGAGCACCCGGGAAAACATTACCCGCAATGCAATTCAAATGTTTAAGGAAAAGGGCTACGACAACGTCACCGTAGAGGAGATTGCCGCTGCGTGCGGAATCGCGAAAGGAACCTTTTTTTAACATTTCCCCCAAAAAAAGAGCATGTGCTCCTGTATGTAGCCGATTCGTACTCCGACTAGGAACCTTTTTTAACTATTTCCCCAAAAAAGAGCATGTGCTCCTGTATGTAGCCGATTCGTACTCCGGCCTGATGGACGACATCGTCGCGCGTCATCAGGATGGTCCCTTGAAGCAGCGCGTTTTGCGAATCCTGCGCGACCTGTTGCACATCTATATGCAGCATGAGGAGCTTCTGCGGCTGACCTTGATGGAAACGATCAAAGCTGAAATCGTATCAGGCAGCGAATTAACCAACATTTCGAATTTCAAAAAATGCACTGCGCCGGGTGATGGAATATGCCGGAGAACAAGACCCGCTGCAGCGGCTGTCAGATCCCGAGCTAAGCGCAGGAGTGGTGGTCGGACTGTTTTTCCAGACGCTGATAACGCTGTCCTCCAAGATGAATGAAGACGGGATATACGGATCGATTGAACGGCAGCTGGATGCCGTGTGGGAGGGAATCGGAAGGTGAAACGGCTGAAGCGGATCGTACGAAGCAAAACCTTTATGATTTTGGCACTATTGTTTGTTTTTATTTATCTGAATAACACCTCCCTGCTGGCCAAGCCCCGGGATGGTTCCCCTTTTCTGCTCGCCCATCGCGGATTGGCCCAAACCTTTACGATGGAGGGAATCACGAACGACACCTGTACCGCGGAACGGATTTATCCCCCCGAGCACCCCTATCTGGAAAATACGCTTCCGTCCATGGAAGCCGCATTTCAGGCCGGTGCCGATATGGTGGAACTCGATATCAAGCTGACGAAGGACGATCAGATCGCCGTGTTCCATGACTGGACACTGGACTGCCGCACCAATGTGAAAGGGATGACGACGGATTACACGATGGCCGAGCTGAAAAAGGTTGATATCGGCTACGGTTATACCGCCGACGGCGGACAAACGTATCCGTTTCGTGGAAAAGGCGTCGGGCTTATGCCGACGCTGGATGAGGTGCTGAAGCAATTTCCGGACCGGTCTTTTCTGATTCATATGAAAAGCAGTGATCCAAAGGAAGGCACCCGGCTGGCGGATGCGATGTCGGCGCTGCCCGAACAGCGGCTGAAGCAGCTCGCCTTCTATGGCGGGGATGAGCCGGTTGCGGCTCTCAAAGCAAAGCTTCCCGAAGCCCGCGTCATGTCCATCGCCACGATGAAGCGCTGCCTGATTCCGTATCTGGCCGCGGGATGGACCGGGTACATGCCTTCAGCCTGCAAGCATACGGAGCTGCATATTCCCGAGAAAATCGCCCCGCTCCTGTGGGGATGGCCAAACCGCTTCCTGAACCGGATGGACAAGGCTGACACGCGGGTCATCGTCGTCGGCGGCGACGGCAGCGATTTCTCATCCGGCTTTGACAGCCCCGAAGACATAAAGCGGCTGCCGGCCCATTACAGCGGCGGCATCTGGACGAACCGCATCGACCGGATCGCCCCTTTATTTAAAGGCAGTTCCGCGGAGGAACACGCCACTTAGAGTCTCTCTTAAAGCCGGGCCTCTCCCGAAATGATTTCAATATCCAGCTGCTTCAGGGCGTCGATCCATTCCCTGGAGCAGCCCGCATCGGTGACGACCATCGAGATCTGCGTAAGCGGCGCGATCTGGGCGAAGGTGGTGACCCCGAACTTGGAATGGTCCGCGACGAGAATAGCCTCTTCCGTACGCTCGATCATTTTGCGGGACAGCAGCGCTTCCTCCAGATGATAATCGGTGATCCCGTCGGTCAGCGATATGCCCCCTGCCGAAATAAACGCCTTATTCACTTTGAAGCGATCGAGCAGCTCATGGCTGATCATCCCCGTAGCCGCCTGATGCTCCGGATTGATCTCTCCCCCAGCAAACACGATCTTCCCCCGGAACCCCTCGAGGGCAAGGTTTAATATCGGCACGGAGTTGGTGATGACCGTGACCTGAGGGCGCTCCATCACATTCCGCATAATTTCCAGCGTCGTGGTGCCGTTGTCCAGCAGCACTGTCTCCCCGTCTTCAATCAGGGACGCCGCCAGTTTGCCGATCTCCTGCTTTTCGCTCCGGTGCATCAGGGAACGGTTCGTAAACGTGGGCTCAGTGAAGCCGGAACGGACCCGGACCGCGCCGCCGTAAACTTTCCGAAGCTTGCCTTCCTTCTCCAGGCGGTCGAGGTCCCTGCGGATCGTCTCTGTCGAAACGCCAAACATCTCCGCCAGCACGTGCACGCGGACTTTCCCTTCCATCCCCAATTGGCCGAGAATGGTCTCCCGCCGCTCCTCATAGGTTAAGGACATATCGAAACCCTCCTTTATACCAAAAGGCTTAGTATTGGACACATGTGGTTTTTCATCGCTTACATGTGTTTTGTTGTTGTTTCTATTAAGTGTAGTTGGCGATGGAGAGGAATGTCAAACTTCGAAAAAATGAATTGACAGCAGCCTTGTCCAGGACTAAAATCAACTAAAACCACATAAATACACATAATACAACATTCATATATGTGGTTTGTTAAATTAACGTAAAATGACGAGGGGGACACGTGAGATGAGCAAGAGCTTGTCTTTTCGAAAGGACGGCACCTTTACGATTGTACAGTTTACCGATTTGCATTGGATGGACGGCAGACCTGAGGACCAGCGCACACGTGAGATCATGGAACGGGTCATGGATGCAGAGAAACCGGATTTGGTCGTTATCACCGGAGACGTCATTTATACCGGACCCGTGTCCCCGGGAAATAAAGAATGCGAGCATCCCCGGGAAGCCTTCCGGGATGCGGTCGCTGCCGTTGAAGAACGCAGCATCCCGTGGGCGGTCGTCTTCGGCAATCATGATACGGAAAACCGGATCAGCCGGGACGAGCTGATGCAGACTGTGGTGGAGCACCGGCACACGGTAACAGAGCCCGGTCCGGCGGACTTGAGCGGGTCGGGCAATTACACGCTGGAGCTGATTGACGCGGAGGGGCGTCCGGCCGCCAACCTGTATTTCCTCGATTCCGGGGATTATTCGAGCCTCGAGCAGGTTCCCGGGTACAACTGGATCCAGCGGGACCAAATCAATTGGCTCGCCTCCGAATCCACCAGGCTGAACCTGAACGGGCAGGCGGAGAAGCTGCCTGCGCTGGCATTCTTCCATATCCCGATTCCCGAATATCAGGAAGTATGGGACACCCAAGTCTGCTATGGACATAAATACGAACGGGTCTGCAGCCCTCCGGTTAACTCCGGACTGTTTGCGGCACTGGTCGAAATGGGCGACGTCATCGGCACGTTCTGCGGACACGATCATATCAACGATTACAGCGGAACGCTGCACGGGATCCGCCTGAGTTACGGGCGGGCCACCGGCTGCAACACATACGGCAAAGAAGGATTTATGCGGGGTGCCCGCGTCATCCGCCTGTCCCTTGGCGAGAAGGACTTCGATACCTGGCTCCGGCTGGAGGACGGGTCCGCCGCTCTGGAACAGCCGATTCATGAACCCGATACCCAAGAAACCAACTAAACAACCAAGGGGCTGACTCATTTTGTTATTACCGATTGTCCTAGTGATTGCTTCAGGCATGGCCCATGCCGTGTGGAGCATGTTCACCAAGCGGAGCCGCAGCAAAAGCGTCTTTCTGTGGTCTATCATGATGGTCGCGACCGTTCTGCTGCTGCCGGTGCTGTTCACCGAGCTCTGGAAAAATCCGATGAACGCCGCTTCCTACGGCCTGCTGCTGCTGTCGATGCTGCTTCAGGCCGTCTATTCCTGGCTATTGTCGAAAACCTATGAGCTGGGAGACCTGTCGCAAATCTATCCGATCATGCGGGGCACCAGCACGCTGCTCGTCCCCGTGATCGGCGTCCTTTTTCTGAACGAATCGCTGTCCGTCTTCGGCTGGCTCGGCATCCTCTGCATGCTCGGCGGATTCGCCGTGCTGAGCGGCATCGGCTCCAACAGCCGCAGCGGCGGGCAGCAGGCCCAAGGCTTGAAGCCCGTGCTTATGGCTTTGTGCGTCGGGCTGTGTACCACCTGCTACGTCTTCGTCGACAAGCTGAATCTGGAGCATGTCTCTCCGATCGCGCTGCTGGAGGTGACCAACATCGGATTTGTGCTCGGTCTGACCCCGGCCGTGATCGCCTCCGGAAAAATTGTTGAGGAATGGAAGGCCAACAAAACCACGCTGCTGCTTGGGGCCGTTTTAAACCCGGGCTCTTATCTGCTGTTCCTGTTCGCCATGTCCCAGGCGCCGATGGCCCATATCAGCCCGCTGCGGGAAATCGGCACCATCTTCGCCACTTTCCTCGGCGTCCTGCTTCTGAAGGAGCAGCAGGGATTGCGGCGGATGCTGTGCTCCGTCATTATTTTTGGCGGCATTGTTCTGATCGGCATGCTGGGCTGAACAGTTGGTGCTAACAGGTGAACTGTTCCAATATGAATGGAAAAAGCGCGCCCAAGGCGCGCTTTTCGCATAACCATAATCCCGTTTTAGCCGGTTACACCCTGGCCCGCGATCGGGAACCACCCTGGCGTATGGACGATTTTGTGCCATAACGGATCGGCAATCCCCAGTTTTTCTTGATCGTGTAATGTGATCTCTGTGCGGATTTCGCTTTCCCTGCCTTGCGTTACCTTTTCAACCCAATCCGGGTCGATAATCAGCTCACGTCCCAGTGCTATAAGCGGGACTCCCGATTGCAGCGCTCTAAGCGCCTCATCAGGTGTGCGGATCGATCCTACACCGATCAAGGGAACTCTTTGCCCGGCGAGCTCATCAATCATCTCCATCCTGGAGCGATTGTCCTCTACTCCACGTCTAGGCTTAGACCAGAAGTCC
>NZ_PCZT01000002.1:243608-251599 GCF_002968895.1 Paenibacillus sp. AR247
AAACGGCCGTTTAGCATGTTCAGCCACTGCTCTGTTCACTTCATCCACTATAGCAAGCGGAAACGCCATACGCTTGTCTAGATCTCCTCCCCAACGATCATCGCGCCGGTTGGTGTATGGCGAAAAAAATTGTTGGATCAGAAACCGGTTGGCCCCGTGAATCTCTACCCCGTCGAAACCCGCTTCGATCGCCCTCCGGGTGCTGGCGCCAAACGCCCGGATGATCTCTAAAATTTCCTGATCTTCAAGCGCCCGGGGGATCACGCTCTGCCCTTCTTTTGCAATCGCACTCGCACTTACGATCTCACCGTTGGGTACCGCCTCCGGTAGAGCTTCGCGTCCCCCATGAAAGATTTGCAAAATGGCTTTGGCCCCGCGTTTCTTCATCGCTGCAGCCAGGCGCTGCAAGCTTGGGATCCGATCGTCATGGTCCGCTGCGATTTCTCCTCCGAATACTTTGCCGCTCGATGTGACGATCGCGCTTCCCGTGACCGCCATTCCAACACCGTTCGAACGGCTTTCATAATATGCGATGACATCATCCGTTATCGTACCGTCTTGCCGGGAATAAGAAATCGTCATGGGCGCAAGCACGACTCTGTTCTTGACTTCGACGCCATTTTTGAAACGATAAGGCTCCAATATAGGCTGATATTTAGGGTTCATGTGCGTCTCCTCCTTCATATGTCAGGGATATGTCTCCCTGATAGAGCCCATTGTAAAAGTTGGAGTCGAATCGAAGTCAAGGCAATGTGGACAAAGCCGTTGTCCGAAAAAAAGATGAGCTGACCCCGTTTGACTTGGAGTCGGCTCCAAGATGTATAATGCTTTTAAGTTTCCATTACAGGAGGTGCAGGATGATGACCGAGCAAACGTTCACGATCAAGCAAACCGCGGAGCTGACTGGACTTTCCGAGGACACGATCCGTTATTATGAAAAAATCAAGCTGCTCCCTCCGCCGGACAGAAAGGAAAACGGGCATCGCGTCTACCGCCGGAAGGATATCCATACGATCAAATTAATATCCTGCCTGAAAAAAACAGGGATTTCACTGGAGGCCATGAGGCCGTTCCTGAAGGCTTCCGGTAACCCTGATCCCGCCGAATATATTGAGCTGACCCAGACTTTAAAAAGCCACCGTGAACAGATCGTCGAGCAAATCTCCTCACTTCAGCAGCTCGTTGATTTCATTGACGTTAGACTGGAAGATGGGTTCCCAAGCGGAGAATATTCGGACCAAAACCCGGACGGCGGTGCAAAGCCCATTTCCGTCGAGGAGATGAGCTATTTTCCACAGCTGCGAAAACGGGCAAACCGCCGAATCCGATGAGACAAGCAGCGCTGCTTCATGAAGCGCCACAAACACGCTTGGTTCAAAAAAAGGCAGCAGCCCAGGACCTTTTTTCTGTCCTCGCTGCCGCCGTTTTTTCAGTCTAAGTCCTACCACATCGCCATGCTTGTTCCGATTAGTTTACGCTCAGCCGTTTGCCGGTTAAGGCGGACTGCCGGATCGTTTCCAGCAGCCGGTGCAGGCGGGCGGCTTCGTAAAAATCAGGGGCCTGAAACGTCCCTAGACGAATATCCTCTGCCATGACCTGATGCGCCTTCATCACGTGATTCACGATGACTGAAGGCTCTTCGGTCTCGTCGTACACCTTTTGAAACGTCTCCTGATCTCCGTAACCCTCAATATGTCCTGACGGGTACAGCGCCTGCTCGACCACCAGTCCACCAAACTGAACATGCCCTTGCGACTGGGGCTGGGAAATGCGGATGACCCCTTTCTCTCCTTGAATCTCCAATTCAAATTTCGGATAGGTTCCCCCTTGAATATGGATTGATACCGACGCGCCGTTCTCGAGCGTGCCATGAACCATAATCTGGTCGGCCGTATCTTTGGGTACCATCTCCCCGGTTCCCAGGACCTTGGCCTCCGAATAATTGCTGTTCATGGTTGCGTAGACTTCTTTCAGATCTCCCAGCACAAATCCAAATGCGTCGAGCGAGTGTCCCCCGTTAATCGCCAGCAGGGTCGCTCCATACTTCTCCTGAAGCAGATAAATGTTGTTCCGTTCCGTAAACCCTCCCTTGCCCGGCGTAGACACCGACATGCTGGCGGATAACACCCGGCCGATGTCTCCGCGAGTGATGCGGTTTTTCGCATCCAGCAGCGCAGGCGACTGTCTCGCCTGGAGGCCAACGGCATGATGAATCCCCTGTTCCGAAGCAAGCTCCGCCAATTCCTCCGCCTCTTCCGGCGTGACGGTAAGCGGCCACTCGCTGTACACATGTTTCCCCGCGGCGATGGCCTCCTTGATCATTTCGTAATGATGGGGAACCTTGACACTGACGACCACCAAATCCACATTCCCGGACTGCACCAGTTCACGATAGTCGTCGAAAGCATGGGCGACACCCAGCTTGGCTGCGCTTTCCCGGGCGCTAGCCATATTCGAGGTGGCAATGGCTGTAATTTCATGGCTTGTGCTCCGCGTCAAAGCCGGAATGTGTGTTTTGCTGGCCCACTGATTGTTTAACGACCCTCCAATGATCCCGGTGCGTATTTTTTCAGAACCCCTTGTCTCCATTTCTCTTCTCCTCCTGGCTTTATGATTCTGTACGGTTCCAGTATACTGGGATTGAGACATCATGAATAATGCATGTTATCAATAGAGTCATCATCATTTTTGATACCTTGGAGGTCGACATGGATATCGATAATATGAAAGCCTTTGTCAGCGTTGCCGAGCTTAAAAGCCTGTCGGCCGCAGCCGTCAAGCTGAACCATCTCCAGTCCAACATGACGGCCAAGATCAAAAAAATCGAAGCCCATTACGGACAACAGCTTTTCATCCGGAGTGCCAAAGGCATGGAGCTGACGTCGGAGGGGCGTAAGCTCTACCGCCAATATAAAAAAATGCTTGTTTTATGGGAAGAAACCGAGCTGGATATGAGCTATAGGGAGATGAAGCTGCGGATCGGCACCATGCAGTCCGTCTTCGGCAAAGAGCTCACGGATGCACTGACCCGTTTATATGAAAATCACGCCGATCTGTCCGTCACGCTAAAGACTGGGACGACGCAGTCGATGGAGCACGAATTGCTCCAAGGAAACATCGATTTGGCCTTTACGATCGGCAGGACCGACTCGCCGCAGCTGAGTTACAAAAAACTGGGTACGGAGGAGATGGTGCTCATCGGCAAAAAAGTTCGCCGGCGGACAGAGCCTGGAATGCGCCCTCCACGGGGAGAACTGGATCATTTTGACCCGAGACTGCCTGTACGCTGCGATTCTGGAGCGGCTTTACGCCGAGCTTGGCCTGGAAAAAGGAGAAAGCACCGAAGTGGGGATTCTGGACACCCTCCTTCAGCTGACCTCTCTTGGGATGGGCATCTCCTTGATTTCCAAAAACATCGTGATGCAGCACGGATTTTCGGCGTTTGCCCAGCTGCCCGAGCCGTTCCGCTATGTGGACAAATATTTGGTGACCCGAGCGGGATATGAGATGTCCCCCCTGGAAAAAAGCTTTGTGGAAACGAGCCATTTTTTATAAAGAAATGACTATCGGTCTAAACTCATCGCAGACAGACTGCAATATCTAAAAAAACCGGATCCCCTCTCATGCAGCTCTAGAGGAGACCCGGCTTTTGCTGTGCCTTGCTAACGTCATTTATTCAGGCAAAGTGATAATGGAATCCGGTGCTTACAGCAGTCCCGAACCTTTAACCTGGTTGTAGAATTCCTGGAACTGCGGAATGTTGAACTGCTGGGCCGCGTCGGACAACGCCGTAGCCGGATCCGGATGAACCTCGACCATCACGCCGTCCGCGCCGGCGGCCAGAGCCGCTTTGGCACAAGGAGCCATGATGTCTTTGCGGCCGGTGGAATGGGTCACGTCGACCAGTACCGGCAGATGCGTTTCCTGCTTCAGAATCGGTACGGCCGAAATGTCGAGCGTGTTGCGCGTCGCTTTTTCGTACGTGCGGATGCCCCGCTCAATCAGCATGATCTGCGTGTTGCCCCGGGATAAAATGTACTCGGCCGCGTGCACAAATTCGTCGATGGTCGCTGCCAGCCCGCGCTTGAGCAGAATCGGCGTCCGGACGTCGCCAGCCGCCTTCAGCAGCTCGAAGTTCTGCATGTTTCTCGCCCCGATCTGGATGACGTCGATGTAATCGCACGCCAGCTCGATATGAGCCGGATCCACGATTTCGCTGATCGTCTTCAGCCCGAATTCGCTCGCCACTTCCTTCAGAATTTTCAGGCCTTCGATGCCAAGCCCCTGGAAATCATAAGGCGAGGTTCTCGGCTTGAAGGCGCCGCCGCGCATCACCGTGATGCCCGCTTCCTTCAAAGCGGCCGCCACGGTGCGGACCTGCTCATAGCTCTCAACCGAGCATGGTCCTGCGATCATGACCGGCTTGCCGCCGCCGATCGTCACATCGCCCAGCTGAATGACGGTATCCTCCGCCTTTTTCTTGCGGCTGACGAGCAGGTGCTTCTTATGATCGACCTGCTGCAGTGTCAGCGTCGCTTGAAAAATCTGCTTGAACAGATGCCGAACCGTCTCATGGTCGAACGGTCCTTCGTTGCTGGCCACGAGCTTCTCGAGCATTTCCTTTTCACGGACCGGATCAAACTTCGGCACACCCTGTTTTTCCTTCTCTACACCAAGCTCCTGTGCGATCCGTGCCCGTTCGGACAGCAGCGACAGCAGCTGAAGATTCACCTCATCCAATTGATTGCGCAATTCTTCCAAGCGCCCTTGACTCATCTCTCATCTCTCCTCACCTAGTGTTAAAAAATATAAAAATCAAACAAAAAAGACCCCTGTCCGCCAAGGGACGAGGAGTCGTGGTACCACCCTTATTAGACATGCACACGTGTAGGCTGCACATCTCACTTGAACCTTTTAACGCAAGGGAAACGGGTATTCCTACGTCCTGCATTCCTCATGCAGGGAATCAAAATACCGGCTCAGGAATGAACTTCGGCGGGCAGTGTCCCTCGGATGCTTCCAGTCTATCGGCATACCGTCCCTGGCAGGAGCTTTCTCCGCTTACTCTTTCCTTCACAGCTTGTGTCCTATGAATTAGCTCGAACTAAAATTTAAAAGCATTGTATTACAATCGGTGGAAGGGATGCAAGATCACAAGGTAACGCGTTAATGTAGTGAATCATTAGGTTCACTCGAATCAATAAGTCCCCTTCCTTCGTATTTCCTTGTCCAAATCAAAGAGGAGGCAGCCGAATATCGGCGATGCCTCCCCTGTCTTACAGCCATTATAAAAGTCCTGGAGGCTCGAGTTCAGCCGCACCGCTGCGGGACGCCACCGGGTCATTTCTCTCTGACGTGATCACTCAGCAAAATATGCGGCCACGTGGTCCCTAAATTCGCACGCGGCGGCCGACAAATAGCGCTGCTCGCTCCATACGAGGTAATATTGGCGCCGGCACGCTTGATCGGACACGGGCACTAGAGTGACACCGGGTATTTCTTTATCTCCTTTTTTGCAGCCGGACAGCGCTACCCCGACGCCCGCGCGTACGAGGCTTAGGATCGCCGGCGGTTCGTCGACCCGGCAAATGTAGCGGGGAGCGGCTCCGGCCTGCTCAAAGAAGCTGTCATTGATTTGTTGAAAAACAAAGTCCTCCCGGTATCCGATAAACGGCTCCGCCGCCGCTTCTTTCAAAGAAACCTGACGGCGGCCGGCAAGCGGATGCGCCGAGGGCACGGCCAAGTACAATTCCTCGTTCAGCACCGCCTTATAGGCATATCCCGCTTGGTCCAGCGGCAGCGGCGTAAAGCCGAGATCGGCCTCACCCGAGGTAAGAAATTCGCTCATCTGCTCGATGGGAGCCTGGGAAATTTGAAAGTTTACTTCCGGATGTGCCGATATAAATTCGGTGATCGGCCCCGTCATCCGCTCCAGCGTCGCCGTGACCAGACGGATGCTGCCGCGCTCCAGCCCGGCAAGATCCGCCACCTCCCGCTTTCCTTCCTCCAGCAGGCGGAGCGCTTCCTCAGCTTTTGTCAGAAACGCCTTCCCATAGGAATTCAGCCGAATTCTACCCGCTTGCCTGTCAAACAGCGGAACGCCGATATCCTCCTCCAGCCGGGAAATCGTCTTGCTGAGCGCCGGCTGGGCGATCCGCAGCTCCTGCGACGCTTTTGTCATATGCTCCAGCCTGGCGACCGTCCTGAAATATTGAAGCTGCAGCAGCTCCATAGCTCTCCCTCCGTTTTCTATATACTTGAATATATAGAGTCATAATTAAATATATATTTCCGTTTATCGCAGCCTGATTATAAAATAACTTAAAAAGGAAATCAATGGGATCTACAATTCAGGATAATTCAAGGAGTGAGTTCAATGAAAGCCATAACGTTCAACCGTCTGGGGCCGCCCGACGTGCTGCAGCTGACCGAGTTGCCCGTCCCGTCAGCCGGACCGGGAACCGCCCGGGTACGCGTCAAAACGGCCGGCGTCATGCCAATCGACGCCAAGGTCCGCAGCGGAAGCGTTCCCTACGCGCAGTCCCACCCTTTTCCGATCATCCCCGGCAATGAATTTGCCGGGATCATCGACGAGGTGGGGGACGGCGTCAGCGAATTCACCCGCGGGGACGAAGTGATCGGCTTTACAATGTTTGGCGGATATGCCGAATATATCGTCGTCAGCTGCGACCAATTGGTCCGCAAACCGGCGGGCATGCCTTGGGAGACCGCCGGAGGTTTTACCGGCAACGGGCAGGGCGCCCATATGGCGCTGGAAGCGATCCGGATTCAGCCCGGGGATACCGTTCTGATCCACGGGGCGGCCGGCGGGCTGGGCACCTTTGCCGTGCAGCTCGCGCTGGCCTGGGGCGCCGGCAGGGTGATCGGCACGGCCAGCGAGGCCAATCACGATCATCTCCAGCGTTTGGGCGCCATTCCGCTCGCCTACGGGGATGGACTTGCCGCCCGTGTACGCGCCATCGCTCCCGCGGGAGTGGACGCCGCCTTGCTTGCCGGCGGCGGGGATGACCTCGCCCTGCAGGCATCCGTGGACCTGGTCCAGGACCTCAGCCGAATTGTAGCGATGGTCCCCAGTGTTCATGCCCAAACGCTCGGCATCCGGCAGCTGACCGGCACGCGCAGCAAAGAACGCCTTGCCGAGCTTGTCCGCATCTACAACGAAGGAAAGGTCGACATCCATATCCGCAAAGTGCTGCCGCTGGATCAGGCCCGGGAAGCCCACCGGGAGATCGAATCCGGCCATGGCCGCGGAAAGATCGTCCTCTCGGTCTAATTTACCTTCGAAATCAAAAAGGGTGCCATCAATCATTGGATTGATGGCACCCTTTTTCGCTGCGGGATGATTGGAGCATCATTGGTTTGTTCTAATGGACTTTCATCATGGCATCAAGGCATCACGGCATCAAGACACCGTCGGGGACTCCTTGCGGAAGCCGGTCTCGTCCGGCTTGCCCTGCTTCAATGGACGGCGCTTTGCACCAATAATCCAGCGCGAGCCCGGCAGATGCGACAGCGTGTAGCTGATGCCGAGCGAAGCGAGCACGGTCAGGCCAAAGGTCAGAAGCGTAAAAGACACGTGGCTGCCGGCCAAATTCATCGGACGTGTAAAAAAGGCGATCACGTAAATGATCAGGGCGTGCACAAGATAGCCGCCGAACGAATACCGGCCGATCCAGGTCAGCAGCCGCAGGAAAGCCTGGCTCCGCCCCTGCATCATGATGAGCAGCCCGTACAGCAGGAGCATCTGCGCGACGATGATGACAAAGGTCGATGGCCGCAGGTAAGTGGAAATATTTAAATTCACGACCTCGCCCGACCCCTGCAGCACGTCATAGCCCAGCTTGATGTACATCGCCAGGAACAGGAGTCCGGTCCAAGGCAGCAGCCGGGTGCACCACTTCCGCCAGTTGGAGACGGATGCCGCGCATACCGCACCTGCCACAAAATAGAAACCGTACATCACAAACGAA
>NZ_PCZT01000002.1:251699-253244 GCF_002968895.1 Paenibacillus sp. AR247
TAGCTGCGGTACTGCAGCAAAACGGACCAGGGTCCGCCAAGCCCTTCGGCCCAGCTCCCCATCCGGTAATAGGAGAGATACAGCAGAGCAGCGTAGATCATAAAAGAACCGCCCAGGATCGCGGACAGCACCCCTGCCCGCTTCTTCGCCTCCATAGGACCGATCACGCGCCGCGCCGCCCGGAACGCCCAGGCAAACAGCGGAAACAGCAGGTAGAACTGAAAGATCATCAGGATAAACCACAGCTGGTATCCCGTCTGAGGAACGAACATCTCTTTCAGCAGCGCTCCCCAGTCCTGACCTCCTTTTTGCCAGAAAGATGGGGTAAATACGTGGACATACAGCCAATAAATCACCGTCCAGCACAGGAAAGGGACATACACATCCCCGAACCGTTTGCGGATAAACGGACCGTACCGAAACCGTTCACCATAGTTGTAGAACAGCAGCACGGCGGACAAAAATACAAAGGTCGGCGTTCCGAAACGGGTCAGGTGGTAGATCATCGTCAGCATGGTGGAATCCGCGGCCACAATGTCGGGCCTGTAGATGTACTCGGCAATGGAATGCTGCATCACGATCGCCAGAAAGGCGAGGCCACGCAGCTGCGTCCATTCTTCGATTCGCGGTTTGCCCATGAGCATGAGGTCCTCCTTCTTCTTGGTCAGGGCCAGTATACCCGGTCAATATTAAATGAACCTTAAAGCAGGCGGAATTAACAGATTTTATCTCATCCAAAAAGTCTTTTTTTTGCTCCATACAGGGTCAAGATTCTTCAGGTACTAATAACCCCCCAATACATATAAAAAACCGGGAAGTCCATCTTCTGGACTTTCCCGGCACGAAGCACCGTGTATAACGAAAAATGCCTATCAAATGGCAGTCCATCCATTAAGGGGCCCCTTGATCTAAAGGCTCACCCCACGGTCATAACGATATTTTTCTAACTTTTCCCGCTGCTTGCTCACAGCACCGATCATGCACCTTTGACGGCCGCACGCTCGGCAGCGGCGCTGTCGCGGCTGGCGGACAAGGACCGGGTCGCTGCGCTGACGATCAGGGAAACCACGATGTTGGCGAGCAGCGCCACGATCCCCACGTTCAAATCCTGGAACCAGCTCGGGGCCGCAGGGAAAAAGGTGCCCATGGTGGCGCCGATCAGGTTGATATAAGCGACGATCAGCACGCCGACCGTCACTCCGGCAAACACGCCGTACTTGTTCAACGGATTCCGTTTCATGAAGCTTGTGACCACCGCCGGCGTCAGCTGCGACACAAAACCGTCCCGCTCAGCATCAGCAGCAGGATCGCCGAGCCGCTGTTGAACGTGAAGATGAGCGCGACCGCGGCCACCACCGGCACCAGCCAGCGCGCCAAACTCATGACCGTGCGGTCGTCCGTCCGCGGACGGAGCGCTTTGACGACGTTGTTGGCGATCAGCGATGCCGTCGTCATCAGCAGCATCGATCCCGGAACGATCGCCGTCAGCAGCCCGGCAGCGCCAAGGAGACCGACGACCCAGGGGCTGAACGTTTGCTTTACAAT
>NZ_PCZT01000002.1:253344-260744 GCF_002968895.1 Paenibacillus sp. AR247
GACCCAGGGGCTGAACGTTTGCTTTACAATGGCAAAAATGGCGATGTCATTGTTGCTGACGCCATCCACCTGCAGTACCGCCGACGTCCCGATAAACAGGACAAACAGCGTAAACAGCATGTACAGCGGGAGCATGAGCGTATTTTTGCGGATGGAGCGCGCATTTTTGCCGGAATAGGTGGCGATGAAGCCGTGCGGCCACATGTAATATCCGAAGGACAGCAGAATCAGGCTGGATACGTACCAGGACGTGCTGTACCCCTTGTCCTCCAGGCCGAGGAAACCGGGCTTGGCGTTCTCCACCGCCCGGAACATATCCCCAATGCCGCCATAATAGTGAATCGGCAGGTACAAACCGAGAAACACGACGACCACCACGATGAGGATATCCTTGATGACGGCGGTCCACGCCGAGCCGTGAATGCCCGAAATCATCACATAGACCGTGACGGCGATCACGCCGATCCAGATGGCGGCGGTCGGGGAGATGGCGCCGTACGACGCCTCGGAAATGATCAGCCCCAGCCCCTTCAGCTGGATGATCAGATAAGGAATCATTGAAATGAAGCCGACGACCGCCACGAAAATGCCCAGAGCCGGACTGTTGTATTTTTTGATAAAGAAGTCGGATTGGGAGATCAGATTATGCTCCTTCCCATACTTCCAAATCTTCGGCAGCAGCCAGTATCCGATGATGAAATTGAGCATCGTGATGTTGTAGAACGCAGCTCCGCCGCGCCCGAAAGCCCAGCCGCTGATGCCCATCAGGGCGTTGACCGTATACAGCTCGCCCGCCATCAGAAGAAAAATAAACGCCGTCCCGAATCCGCGTCCACCGACGGACCATTCTTCGAGACTCATTTTTTTGCCTTTCGACGCCCGGATGCCGAGATACAGCGCCAGAACTAGAAAAATGCCGATAATCGAGATGGAAATAGCCTGATGTGACATTACTCTGTCGCCTCCTTCTCATCTTCCAGGTTGTCCGGATTGAGCCTATGAACCAGCAGCATGATGCCAACCCCAAGGAGGATCCACAGCACCATCCAGAACAGCAATAAAGGCATGCCGAGCACGAACACATGGCGTTCTTCGTAAATCCGATTCATCCAGATGACGCCGAGCGGCATCCCCAGGTATGCAATAAGAGACAGCAGATATAATGGAACCTTGCTCTTCATCGTTCGATCCTCCGGTTCGTTGATTTTCAAGCTTCGGTCTGTTACATTAATAATCTGATCATTTTCCGGAGTGGTGGTTCATTGAGTTGAACCCCCTCCTTTTTTTGTATGAAAAATAGCTCTACCGGCAGTCTGCTCTACCGCCGTTATTCGATCTCGACGATGATTTCCACCTCGACCGGCGTATCAAACGGCAGCTCGTTTGTCCCGATCGCGGAGCGCGCATGCTTGCCCTTCTCCCCGAACACCTCGATCAGCAGATCCGAGGCCCCGTTCAGCACGTAAGGCTGGTCTTTAAATCCCGGAGCGCTTTGGATGAAGCCAAGCATCTTCACTACTTTCTTCACCCGGTCCAAGCTGCCCAGATGCGCCTGCAGCGACGATAAAATGTTCACAATGCACCGGCGCGCCGCCTCTTGCCCCTGTTCGATCGTCAGCTCTTCTCCAAGCTTGCCTTTTAGAATCAGCTCCCCGCTCTTGCGGCAATCATGACCCGAAGTGTACAGCAGATTTCCTACCTGGTTTACGGGAACGTACGAGAACTTCGGCTCGCCAACCGGCTCCAGCTCGATGTTCAGTTCTTTCAATCTCTCTTGAATGCTCATCATCATTCCTCCTGTAATGGTTGTTGTTGAAGCAGCCGCATGGCGAGCTGCATATATACCTCGGCTGCGTCCGTGATCTGAGGGACAGGAACACGCTCATCCTTCACATGGGCTTGGTCCAGCGATCCTGGTCCGAATATAACCGTCGGTATGCCCAAGTCAACGGACAGAAACGGCGCCTCGCAGGTCGCTTCGAAAATACCGATGGATGACGGGTTCCCGATAACATTACCGGTGACCTCCACCAGCGCCTGCACGAGCTCATGGTCCTGCGGAATGGTCGACGCCGGTATAAACAAGTAGTCGTCCACTTCGTAGGTGACTTCACCAGTTCCGGCACTTAAGCCTGCGCCTGAGCTTGTGCCTGCAGCTGCATTTAGCGCCTCCTTCAGCTGCCCCAGCACCTGCACAGCCGTCTCGCCGGGGATGACCCGGCGGTCGACCTCAATCTCGCAGTGCTGCGGCACGATGTTCGGCGCCGTCCCACCCTTGATCTGCGTGACGTTCAGCGTCGCGTATCCGAGGAGCGGATCGGCGCTCTCTTTGAGGCGGCTTCGAAGTGGCTCCAGCGCCGAGATGAGCGCCGCCATCTTCGGAATGGCGTTGTCGGGCTCCAGCACCTTCGCCGCATGGCCGGCGACGCCCGCCGTACGGATCCGGTAGCGGCCGACGCCTTTATGGGCAGTGCAGATGCCGAGCCCGGTCGGCTCGCCGATAACGGCGAAATCGGCGTGTATGCCGCTGCGCAAAAAGTGGCGCATGCCGACATTCTCCCGCTCTTCATCCACGTTGAAGAGCAGGATCAGCTCCCCGGCGAACGGACAGCCGCGCCGGTGCAGCAGGATGGCCGCGTACAGCATGGCCGCGACGCCCGACTTCATATCGGCCGCACCCCGGCCGATCAACTCGCCGCCCCGGACGACGGCGGCAAACGGGTCCTCGCTCCACCCTTCCCCGGCCGGGACAACGTCGAGATGGCCGTTGTACAGGAGCGCCGGCCCTTCCGCCGCGCCCTTCAACCGGGCGACCACATTCGGCCGCTGCGGCGCGGCCCACTGCAGCTCTGCTTCGATCCCCTCGTCCCGGAGGAGCTGCAAGACGTACCGGGCGGCCGCCTCTTCGCGCCCCGGCGGATTTTCGCTCGGGATGCGGATCAGTCCACAGACGATATCCAGCAGCTCCTGCTCGTGAAATGAATCAAGGTCCTTCCCCATGAATCCCAGCCTCCTCTCTGTACCGCTTAGCTGTTCTTGCCCCTCGCGTCGATCCGGATCTTCTCGACCGGCACTCCTCCGCGGAAGCCGACGATTTCATCGCACAGATTGGGAAGGACGCAGGCATGGTTCGGGATAATCGTCAGGTGCTGGCCGATGTGAAGCGATACGGAAGCCGGATCATAGCTGAGGAACCCGTGCTCTTCATTCAGCTTGAAAATTTCGATGTCGGGATGCTCCACGATGTAGCCGAAACCTTTAGAGAACGGCATCGTGTCCGTGGTGAGCGTTTTGGATCCCGCGTCGATGATCGCCCGACCCGGAGCCGGAACGCTGACGACCGTCGTGATCACCCGCAGCGCGCAATCGTCCACCGTGATCATGCCCATAGACAATTGCCCCACGTCGTGGAATATGTAATTTCCGGCGCGGATCTCGGTTACACCCTCCAGCTCCCCTGCGAACTTGGACGACAGCGACGAACCGCCGCTGACGACCGGAATGTCGATCCCCGCTTCCCTCAGCAGATCGGCGGTATTCTTCAGGGTAGCCGCCTCCTGGCGTGCCGTGCTGCGGATCTCTTCCCGGCTCTCTTCGCCGTAAATCTGCCCCGCGTAGGAGAGCAGTCCGGTGATTTCGATCCCCGGCAGGCTTTGGATCCGCCGCGCAAATTGCAGCGTGTCCTCCCCCGGCTGGCGGCCGCAGCGCCCGATGCCTCCGTCAACCTCGATGTAGAGCGGTATGCGGCGGCCGAGACGCTCGCCCACCTCCGACACCGCCGTGGCGCCTTCCACGCTGTCGGCGACCGTCGTTACTTTGACCTTTTGCGCCAGCTGATACAGCCGCTCCTGCTTATCTTCGCCAATGATGGGAAAAGCGATCAAAATATCGTCGATCCCCGCTTCAGCCATCACTTCCGCTTCCCCCAGCTTGGCGCAGGTGATGCCGGTGCTTCCGGCCTCCAGCTGCTTGCGGGCAAAATAAACCGACTTGTGCGATTTAATGTGCGGACGGTGCCGGATTCCGGCCTTTCTCGCTTCCTCCGCCATGCTGCGGATGTTGCGTTCGGCAATGTCCAAATCCACGATGACGGCAGGCGTTGATACGGTTTGAACCATCTTGCTCCCTCCTTGAATGACACAAAATCTGGATAAAGGTGTGCCCTTGTGATAGGCTCGCTGAGACAATCAAACTCCAAACCAACAGAAAAATAATTAGATCAAAAAATATTTTTTTGATTGTTCACATTATGAATCCCTTCGCCGAGCATTGTCAATATAATTTCTATGATTCATCACAAATTTGAATGCGCTTTCAACTCATGACAAAGAAAAGCCCAAAACACAGGCCTACTCCTATGCAGCACCGTTTCTACTCATGTTCATGCGATTGCGCGGACTCCTTCTGCCCTTGTCTGTCACTTGGCTATTCGAAAATCCATCAGGCCCTGGCCCGGGCAGCTTCTTCTTGCTATACCCTGTTTTTCGGCATGCCTTTGTCCTGGTTTGCCCGAATTTCGTCGAGATA
Source organism: Paenibacillus sp. AR247 (assembly GCF_002968895.1). Classification (NCBI taxonomy): domain Bacteria; kingdom Bacillati; phylum Bacillota; class Bacilli; order Caryophanales; family Paenibacillaceae; genus Paenibacillus; species Paenibacillus sp. AR247. The sequence goes on from NZ_PCZT01000002.1 coordinate 257,872, forward strand.
GTTATACAGCGTAAACTTGGAAATATCGAGGAACTGGCATACTTTATCTCCCGCCTTTTTCACGAGAAAAGCGCCGCGCATATCCAGAAACTGCACCGCCTTCACCTTGTCTTCCTTGCTCATATGCGAGACCGGCTTGCCGATTTCCTTCTGGCATTCCTGCAGCAGGTAATCAAGCAGATCGTTCACGTCGTTGACGAATACCTCTTTCACTTCCTGATCGAGGCTGTGCATCGTCAGCGAGCGGATCGTATTCTCCGCAACGAGCAGATCGGAAATATCCAGGTTCATACAGAGCGCTCCGATCGTCTCACCCTTGCTGTTCTTGAAGTAGGTTGAGGAGGAACGCAATATTTTGCCGTCCTTCGTCTGGGTGATGTAGTTGTAGCGGTCTCCCTCCGTCACGGTTCCGCGCAGCACCTCCAGCCCGAGATTGCTGCCGCAGTCCCCGACCTTCCGCCCGGTAATATGTCCGTTCTCGATCGCCACGATCGTGCTTTCGTACCCTTGCGTCAAATCGTGAAGCACCACTTCGCATTTCTCCCCAAATTGGGCGGCGATGGCCCGGATAACAGGCAGCAGCACATTCAGCTCTTCCTTGATATGTTCCATAGATCCCACTCTCTTTAATCTGTCATCTAAAAATAATTTTGAACATCAAAAAAACTTTCATATATCACTAGTTTCTTCAAAATCGTTCCTTTTGTCAAGGCATGACGGCAGTTCCACGGCAGGACTATACGAAGAATGATAAGAACAGAAGAAGCAGCACATCCTGCTGCTTCTTCTGGGTTTGGACCTTAAATGCGGAGCCCGAACTGGTTCCCAACCGCATAAATACGTTCGTCTCCGGCTGTACCCATAACCTCGGCCCCATACCTTATTGAATGGTCATTACCTCGCCGGCTGTCATTGCAATCAGCTCCTCCGGGGTGCAAGAAAATACCGCCTTCGGATGACCGGCCGCCGCCCAAATGGTACCGAATTTCAACAAGTCTTCATCAATAATCGTCGTGATTCTCTCCAGGTGACCAATCGGCGCTACACCTCCGATGACAAAGCCGGTGTGTTCCCGCACGAAATCTGCATCAGCCTTCTTCAGCTTGACGTTAAGCGAGGAGGAAACAAGCTTTTCATTGACGCGGTTCACGCCGCTTGCTACAACAAGTACAGGTTCATTGGAACCGCTCAGTCGGAAAATAATGGACTTCGCAATTTGTGCCACTTCGCAGCCAATCGCCGCCGCGGCTTCTTCCGCCGTGCGAGTGCTGTCCGGCAGTTCCACCACCCGATGGTCAAAGCCCATATCACGGAGATGGCTCTGCACCCGCTCGGCACTCTCTTTTAATGCCATGATATATACTCCCTTCTATCGGAACGGTTCATTACTATACACGCATTCGGCTGAGTCCAGCTGCCGTCTGTCTTTCCTTACTCGCTTGCGCCCTGCACGGCTGCTTGAGGTTCGCCCGGTGCGTCCAGCACGGCGGCGTTGATGCCGTTGAGGAACGCCAGCGCGCTCGCCTTGATAATGTCGGTATCCATCGCGCGTCCCGAATAAGTTTTGCCCTGGTATTCCAGCCGGATGTTGACGCGGCCAATCGCCTCTTTACCCCGGGACAGGCTGTTGATTTTATAATCCCTCAGCTGCACGTCAAGTCCGACCAAGGCCTTGATCGCGCTGTACAGCGCATCGATCGGTCCGTCCCCGACCTTGCTGTCCGTATAGCTTTCGCCGCCTTTTTTCAGCTGAACAGTCGCCGTCGGCACGAGGTCGTTGGTCACGACCTGGAAGGATTCCAGCTCATACAGATGGCTGGTGCCCTGATCGATTTTGCGGTGCTCGGTCACCAGGTAGAACACGTCATGATCGTACACTTCCTTTTTGGCGTCGGCCAGCTGCAGAAACTTCGCAAACAGCTCCTCAAAATCGTTTGGATTGCTCGTGTCGAAGCCGATCTTTTCTACCGCATTTCTGAACGCATGCCGTCCGGAACGCGCGGTCAGGATCAATTCCATGCTCTCAGCCCCGACTTCCTCCGGCGACATGATCTCGTACACGTTTTTGTCTTTCAGCAGTCCATCCTGATGAATGCCGGACGAGTGGGCAAAGGCGTTTTCGCCCGTAATCGCCTTGTTGACCTGCACGTCCAGGCCCGTCAAATGCGTCAGCAGCCGGGAGGTGCGCAGTATTTCCTTCAGCTGGATCTGGGTGTGGCAGTTAAAATAGTTCTCCCGCACCTTCAGCCCCATCACCACTTCCTCGAGTGAGGTGTTGCCGGCGCGTTCGCCAAGCCCGTTGATGGTGCACTCCACCTTCTCGGCCCCGTTCTTGATGGCGGCCAGTGTGTTTGCCGTGGCCAGCCCCAGGTCGTTATGGCAGTGCACGCTCAGGACGACCTTGTCGTTCAGGTTTTTCAGCCGGTCGTTGATTTTGCGGATCAGCTCGCCGAACTCTTCCGGAACGGCATAGCCTACCGTGTCTGGAACGTTAATGATCGTCGCGCCGGCTTTGACCACCGCTTCGATCGTCTGCCACAGGTACTCGAATTCTGACCGGGACGCATCCTCCGTGGAGTACTGCACCTCTGGCAGCAGCGTCTTCGCAAATTTGACCGCATCCACACCCATCTGCATGACGGCGTCTTTCGAGCGGCTGAACTTTTTCTCCACATGGATGTTGGACGTGCCCAGCACGATATGGATAAACGGAATCTGAAGCGACATTGCGATCCTCCTCATCATATGAAAAAAGGGCCGACAGGACCTTTTCCTGTCAGCCCATCCGATCTTATTTTACATGAATTGCGGTTCCGCTGCAGGCTCCTTTTCCGCCTTGGCCGTTTTGACCGGCTTAAACTGGTGAATGAACA
>NZ_PCZT01000002.1:260844-270850 GCF_002968895.1 Paenibacillus sp. AR247
CACTTCACTTCTACTATTTCTAATCGAAACCTTTATGAGGTATGAAATGTTAATTATATTATGGCATCCATTTGCTTTTGTCAACCCTGGATTTCCCAAAAAGTGAAGCCAGGAGGTTAAGCAGAACGGAGATGTTCCATCAGCTTCCGGAGCCAATTGGCGTCATTCGACAGGGCGTGGTAGGCGTGCTCGCTAATAAAAAGGGCCGGATCACGGTACCTGTCCGGAACCTCGGAAAAGCCGGGCCGCTCCTCGATCAGCCGGATTTTTTTCTCCAGCCGGGCGATGGACTCTTCGATGATGTAAGCCAGCTTATGCTTATCCACTTTATCCAGAAACAACAGGGATGAATACAGGCTCGTGATGCTCGTGAAATTTTGAAATATCGTGTAAATTTCCTCTTCCAGCGCCCTGCGGCCCTCGTCGGTAATGCCGTAGGTCGTTTTCTCCGGACGGTTTTCGGATTGGACGACTTTGATTTTGCGGATGTAGCCCTTTTTCAACAGGACCTCAAAATTGTAATACAGCGTCCCGTCGTTAATTGTGATCGTATTTTCCAGAGGCTTGAACACCTGTTTCTTGATGTCGTACGGATGGTGCTCCCCCTCGCTGAGCAAGCCGAGAATAAAGATCTGAAGCGACATTGCGATCCTCCTCATCATATGAAAAAAGGGCCGACAGGACCTTTTCCTGTCAGCCCATCCGATCTTATTTTACATGAATTGCGGTTCCGCTGCAGGCTCCTTTTCCGCCTTGGCCGTTTTGACCGGCTTAAACTGGTGAATGAACAGGTTGATGACGAGCGCACCTGCACCCACCAGAGCCAGACCGAGGACGTATTCCGCCGTTTTCCCGCCTCCAAAAAGCAGGTTGTAGTCCAGATGAATGGTGTAGAACATCGGCGAAATGTGGCTGAAAGCCTTGAAGAATCCCGGCATCATCTCTTGCGGCAGTACGGCTCCGCCCGCAACTGTCTGCGACAGCAGCAGAGGCAGATTCAGCATCATGCCAGCCTGGCCGAGCAGCAGCACGCAAATGCTGGTGAACTCGATGGCGACGAGCATTTCCAGGGAATGCACCATCCACATTTTCAGGAACGTCTCCATCCCGTAGTTGTGGAAGCCGAAGTAGATAGCCAAACCGACCAGCGGCGCGATCACGGACAGCACCACATGGACGCCCTGCAGGGACAGGAACGCTCTCCATTTGCCTACTTTGGCTTTCAGCTGGTTCAGCGTGCCGGAGCTGATCATGGAATAAATCATCGCACCTACGTAGGACGCCATCGTCAGGAACATCGGTGCCATCTGATTATGCATGCCGGCAGGCGGTGTGTTCGTGGACACGATATTCGGCGTCACCTTCGACATCACGCCTTCGACCATCTGCTTGGATTGTTCCGCGGGCACCTTCATGCCCTGCAGCATGGCTTCAAAGCTCTGTGTCTGAATCTGCGTGCTGATCTTGGAGGAAACCTGTGTCGCAATGCTCTGCATCGTGCTGTTGACCGAGGCCGGATTGGATTCGTTGATGAAAAAGTCCAGCTTCACCTGTTCGCCCTGGGCGGCCAGCTTCTGCGTAAAATCCTGCGGGATATGCATGATGAACTGAATATCGCGGTTATCCAGGTCCTTCTGCGCCTGCTCAAGCGATTCGTCCGTGACGACATGCAGCGGCAGCTGCTTCTGCAGCTGCTCTACAAATTGTGCGCCCGACTGCTGGTCTTCATTCACGATCGCCATCGTCAAGCGGTCCACGTTTTTCGGAAGCGCGCTGTAACCGGACATGAAGATTCCGATCATGATAATTTGATAAAAAATCATCAATAAAAATGCCGCCGAGGACGGCTTTATTTTTAAAATATGCTTTCAAACTCCACTCCACCTTTTCTCTTTACTTTGTTTTATATACTTTAATTAGAGTAATAAATTTAGAGTTGGATGTCAAATCGAAGCGCGGGTGAATTGAGTTAAGGGGCTAAACGCCTGTTATCTTCACCAGTGAACCGCATCAATGTAGTAGAATATGTAATTATATTACTTGTGGGGCAGATGAAAAGAATGAATGCGGATATCAAGGTAAGGCTGGCATCAGTAACCGATGCAGAGGAGCTCTCGAGGCTAAACCAAGCGTTTAACGGAGGTGACAAGCGGCCTCGCCATCAAATCATGGAGAGCCTGAAGATCAACAACGAATTAATTGCTGTAGCGGAAATAAAGGGCAAGGTCGTTGGGTTTGGTTGTGCCCAAAGTTATCATTCATTTTGTTATGAAGAGCCGCAGGGGGAAATTACGGAACTGTATGTTGAAGAAGCCGCACGAAGGAGAGGAATTGCGGGTGCAATCATTTCATGCCTGGAAGAAAATCTCAGGGAACGTGGCGTAAAAAGCGTAAAAGTGTTGACTGGCAAGAGGAACGACGCTGCCATTAAAACGTATGAACACTGCAATTATGTTAAAGGCCATGAGCTGATCCTGACCAAAAGGATAGGAGACTGACGATTCATTCAACAAAGACCGCCCTGGAAAAGGCGATCTTGTATCAAAGCCTGTGGAGGACGTGCGCCTCCACGGCTTAACCAAAGAACAGGTCGAGTATATTCGATCCCATCGACGACTGCTTATTGTAAAATTCGGAATAGCCGCAATTTTCGCAATAGACGACAACAAATTGGTTGTGCTGGATATCAAACATTTTGGACAAGCCTGTGCCGGTCATGGCCACCTCTTTCGTTTTGGCGTTGCGGCTGCCGCATTTCACGCATCCCTGTTGTTCATTCATCTCTCATTACCTCCATATTCGCGTTCGCGTTTTGTTTCCTAATACGGTTCGTGTTAAGGCATGGTTGCAAACCGTTACTCTTCCGAATACTTCCCCCAGCCCTTCTATTGGTATAATTCCTCCAAGGCGACGTTGTAATTCAGCGCTTCGATGCTCCAGACCTTCTTATAGACGTACAGATATCCCTCGGAATCGGCTCGAAAAGATAATATTTATTTTTTATAGGATGATATAAACACCGAACCTTTTTTCCATCGAGCGACAATATAGGGTGTAAGCTGCTTACCCAGGAGGGCCCTCTGAATGCAAAACGAATCCATGTACCATGTGCTCACAAAAATGATCGAAGGAGATCAGCAGGCGTTTCACAGTTTGTATGATGCCACCTATCGGGATGTCTACCGGACCGTCTCTTTTCTGGTGGACCATCCGCAGGATCGCGAAGATATCATGAATGAGATTTACATGCAAATGTGGACCTCGCTTCCCAATTATGATCCGAATCGTCCTTTCCACTTCTGGCTGCACGGCTTGGTCATCCGCCAAGTGCAGAGATTCCGGATGAAAAGCTGGAGGAGGTTCCGAATTTTCGAACGCATCCGTGTCTTTTCCCGGGAAGAGCATCACTGGGATCAGCCCGCGGTGACGACGGATGGGACAGACCCTGAGATATCAAAGGCCATGCACAAGCTGACCGATAAACAGCGAACGGTGATCATTCTCCGCTTTTACCACGACTATACGCTGGAGGAGATTGCAACATTACTCGATATTCCGCTGGGAACCGTCAAGTCCAGATATCATGCCGGCCTGCAGTCGCTTCGAAAACAGTTGGGAAACCTCCCCCTGGAAAGGATGGAAAAGAACAATGCCTATTGAAAGCCAAATCCGCGAATACCTGACCCGAGAGGCAGAGACCATGGAATGCCCCCCGGCTGTTTCCAAACGAATCGAACAATCCTATTCTCAATACGTACAACGACAAAGGAGCAAAAAAACGATGAAAAAACGATGGATCGGCGGCATCGTTGCTGCTGTAATTATGATTCCAACCGCGGCTTTCGCGGCCCCTCCCCTGATTGAAATGGCAACGAGAACACCGATGACGGCTGAACAAGTCAAGGTGGATGCGGTTGGCCAGGCAGCGCTTGACAAGCTGTATCGCTCTTACCCGGAAACCAAGTCGTTTGAAATCGTCGACGCCAGCCAGCTTGGAGGAAATCCAGCGAATGCAACTCAGGGGAAAGCCATCCAAACCAGCATCGTGCTGCAGGAAAAGGGCGCTCACGGCAAAAAGTCCGACTTGATCTGAACGGTATTACGGGTGAAATCGAACATGTGAATCAGGAGAACTGGCAGCCTCAGAAGAAGCCGGTCATCTCCTTAACCGATCAAGAAATTAAGTCGAAGGTCGATGAACTCATTAACAAACTGTACGGCAGCACCAGTAAGTACGAATACAGCATGGAGCCGATGCAGAATTCGGACTCAAAAACGTTGATATTGAACTATACGGAAAAGGGATCAGCAACGCCGTTCTATCAGGCAATGGTTCAAGGCAATACGATCAGTGTTTCGCTGATCGGAGGCGGCACTGCCCTATCCGTGGAAGGCTTTTTCACTACAAACGGCAAGCCTGACTATACTGCGGATGCCTTTTTAAACGATGAAAAGCTCTTTGCTTTACTTCACATGAGCCCAGCAGAATTGAAACAAGAATTGGCCAAGGGTGCAACTGTCGTCGAAATCGCAGCATCCAAAAAGATCTCCAAGCAACAAGTCATAGACGTCATCGCAAGCACACAGGCTAAAAAACAAATCCAGGCCGATTCGCATGGAGGAGCTTCCGATGACGAGCGTGCGCTGGAACAATTGAAACAAATGGTTGAACCCAAAGTATTGCAAGTGATTGAACATAAAACGGAAACGCCTTGGTAGAAAGAGCAGTACAGGCGCCAGAAATGGCGCCTGTTTTTTTATGGATGCTCCCCTCTAGAATTGATCGTCTTAATAGAGGAACCATCCATTCTCTTAAAAACCTAAAATTTTGAGGAAAAGACCTATAAATCTTGTAGGTTTTTGACCCGGTTTGTTTGTTAAAATGGAAAGGAACACCTATTGCAGCATCCATTCAACCACTGATTAAGGAGGAAACGAGATGACTCAGCCTGTGACACAGCGCGAGCCTTTGGTCACCCACATCTATACCGCCGACCCTTCGGCTCACGTGTTTGAAGGCAAATTGTATATTTACCCTTCCCACGACCTGGACCATGAGCATACGTCCAACGATAACGGGGACCAGTACGACATGGAGGACTACCACATCCTGTCCATGGACGATGCGAACTCTCCATGCCAGGACCACGGCGAGGCGCTGCATCTCCGCGATATCCCTTGGGCCAAGCAGCAGCTCTGGGCTCCGGATGCGGCTTATAAGAACAATACGTACTACCTCTTCTTTCCAGCACGGGATCACGATGACATTTTCCGGATCGGCGTAGCCACCAGTTCCTCGCCCGCAGGGCCGTTCACTCCGCAGCCGGAATATATTCCGGGCAGCTTCAGCATTGACCCGGCCGTTCTTATGGATGATGACGGAAGCGCTTTTATGTACTTCGGCGGGTTGTGGGGCGGCCAGCTGGAAAAATGGCAGACGGGCACCTTTGATCCGAACGCAGAAGGCCCGGCGGCCGACGAACCGGCGCTGGGACCAAGAGTAGCCGAGCTGAGCGACGACCTGCTGACCTTCAAGGAGGCGCCACGCGAAATCTCCATTCTTGATGAGAGCGGCCAGCCGATTTTGGCAGGGGACGAGGAACGGAGATATTTTGAAGGACCGTGGGTACATAAGCATAACGGACTGTATTATCTGTCCTACTCGACCGGCACGACCCATAACATCGTATACGCTGTGAGCGAGAACCCGCAGGGCCTTTTACGTACAAGGAAAAATCCTGACGCCGGTCATCGGCTGGACGACCCACCACTCGATCGTGCAGTTCCAGGATAAATGGTATTTGTTCTATCACGACAGCTCCCTGTCAGGCGGCGCGGACAACAAACGCTGCGTTAAATTCACCGAGCTGACGATCCACGAGGACGGTACGATCGAAACGATCGATCCGTACGGGAAGTAATTGCATGTGACACGCTCGAGGCAAAATGAAAAGGCTTACCTCCACCAAATGGAGATAAGCCTTTTTGGTTTGCAGCGCCGTCCCGGAATCACGAAATGGAGAGGCAGGTCAACCGGCGGTGTTCCTGCCGTCCGGGTCTACTCTGTCCCCTCGGCAAAATTCCGAATCGCATCCATATAGGACGAGGCTGGGTATTCTTGTTTCGCGTGCTCGTATCCCGGATTGCCTTCGGACCACGCACAAGTGAGCTCCAGCTTGGTCTGATCCCCCACCGGCGTCAATTGGTAAGTCATATCGCAAAATGTGGACTCATGCTGTTCATTGTACGCCGGAGCAGGATGCTGTTCATACGAGAATACGCGGTTCGGCTCGTACTGCTTCACGAATCCGTACACATGAAGTGTCCGGTCCCCATCCGGCCCCGGTCCCCGGAATTCGACGCGGGCTCCCGGCTCAAAGGTCGATTCGATGCTGGACCCGAACAACGTGGCGCGTGTACCTTCCGATGTGGCAATGGCCGCCCACACCCGCTCGGGCGGAGCTGCGATCAAGACTTCGTACGTCAAGCTGCTGCTTGATGGATTGACTGCCATTTCATTCACCTTCCGTGGATTAATAGGAGCTGGTGTTGCCGGATCGATTCATCCATTTTTTTTACTTTAGCATGCAGGTTGATTGAAGCCAATCTATTTTTCTCTCCTCTAACACCGCAATTTGCGGCTGCGTCCCCATGCACCTCCCTTCTGATGAACCCGCTCCGCAAAGTTCGGCAGTAAGCTGCGAGCTTTCTCATTTCCCACTCCCCGCCAACATATATTGCTAACAACGACCTACGAACGGAGGTACATCCTTACATGCGTAATGTACTGAGCACGGTAGATGAGGAGACCGGGCGTTTGACGGCCTATCTCCTGAAGACGCAGCAGCCGGACGGCTCCTGGCGGTTTTGCTTTGAAAACGGAATCGGCATCGACGCCTTCGTTATCATCCTCTTTCGTATTCTGGAGGCGGATCCGGAAGGCCTCATCCGGCAGCTTCACGACCGGATCTGCAAAGAGCAGCAGCCTGACGGATGCTGGAGGCTGTATCCCGATGAGGAAGAGGGCAGCTTATCGGCTTCGGTGGAGGCTTACTACGCCCTGCTTTGCTCCGGTTACAGCCGGCCGGAGGAGGAGCATATGCAGCGCGCCAAGCGGTATATCCTTTCGCGTGGAGGAATCGGTAAAGTCGACAGCATTTTGACCAAGGCAATCCTGGCAGCGACGGGCCAGCGTCCCTGGCCCCGGTCGATCTCCATGATCCCGCTGGAGGTGCTGCTGTTCCCCTCGTATTTTCCGATCAACTTTTTCGAATTTTCGGGCTATTCCAGGGTCCATCTCACGCCGCTGCTGATCATGGCGGATCGGAAGTTTTCGGTTTCTCCGCCGGACGCTCCCGACCTCTCCGACCTTGCCTCCCCGCGCCTGGATATCGACGAAGACGATCCGCTGCCGCGGGAGTACGAGAACCTGCAGGCCGAACTCCGCCAGGGGATGAACAGGCTGATCGGCACACCGCGTTTTATCCATGAAGCCGCCGTGGAACGGGCCGAGCGGTTTATGCTGGAAAGGATCGAACCGGACGGCACCCTGTACAGCTACGCAAGCAGCACGATTCTGATGGTTCTGGCGCTGCTTGCCTTGGGCTATGAGCGGGAGCATCCCGTCATTAGCGATGCCGTCAAAGGGCTGACTGCCATGCAGTGTCAGGCGGACGGGACGACTACGATCCAGAATTCGCCCTCCACCGTCTGGGACACCGCCCTGATCGCCGATGCCCTGCAGGAGGCCGGGGTTGCGGAGAATCATCCGGCCATCCGTCAGGCCGCCTCCTATCTGCTGTCCCGGCAGCAGGACAAACCGGCCGATTGGAGCCTCCATAACCCGGATGCGGCTCCCGGCGGCTGGGGATTCTCCGAGTCGAACACGATCAACCCGGATGTGGATGACACAACGGCGGCGCTGCGCGCGATATCCCGCCTAACGGAAACAGACCCGCTGTACCAGGAAGCATGGAACCGCGGGCTGAATTGGGTGCTGTCGATGCAGAACCGGGACGGAGGCTGGCCGGCGTTCGAAAAGGATACCGACAAGCACATCCTGACCTGGCTCGCAATCGAAGGGGCCAAGTCCGCGGCCATCGATCCCTCCGAGGCGGATCTGACGGGCCGGACGCTGGAGTATCTCGGCCATTTTGCGGGTTTGGCGCAGCGGCATGAGTTCATCCGGCGGGGCGCAAACTGGCTGATCCGGCACCAGGAAAAGGACGGCTCGTGGTACGGGCGCTGGGGAGTATGCTACATCTACGGCACCTGGGCGGCATTAACAGGACTGGCGGCTGCCGGTGTACCGGCCAGTCATGATGCGATTCAAAAAGGCGTCCGTTGGCTTGAGCAGATCCAAAACCCGGACGGCGGATGGGGCGAATCCTGCCGGAGCGACCGGATCATGCGCTATGTCCCCCTCGGAGCGAGCACACCGTCGCAAACGGCCTGGGCTTTGGACGCGCTCATCGCCGTGCAGGAGCAGCCGTCGCCTTCCGTGGACCGGGGCGTCCAAAGGCTGACTTCCCTGCTGCAGCAGGACGGCGGCATGACGGCCTATCCGACGGGGGCCGGCCTTCCCGGCACCTTCTACTCTCGTTACCACAGCTACCGGTACATTTGGCCGATTCTCACGCTGAGCCATTACAAGCGCAAATACGGCCATGCCTCCCTGGAAACACCAAAGCCGCCGGATCTTTGACAAGAGTCCGGCGGCTTTTTTATCAAACCATTTTTACTGAAATATGAATTTTATTGTTCTTATTCCATTGAAGACGTTCCCTGTATTCGCTCCAGTTCATCGCGTTTCTGCCGGAGAAGGTTCTCGATCCGCTCAAGCTCTTCCCGCGCCCGGTTTGAAGCGCTCTCGGCTTGCTGGATCTGCTGTTCATATTCCATCCGCCGGCGCATGGGCATCAGCATGCAATCGTAGACCCATTCGCCATCCCGTTCCACTGCCGAAGCGTTAAGAAGCACGGGGAGGGCTTCGCCGCTGCTCGTTTTAAACGTCAAATACATTTCCTCAACACCCCGGTTCAGCTTTATGAGCGGAAGAAAATAGATTTGAAAAAAAATCCGGCTGGAACGGGTCAACAGCGATTCGAAGCTGCTCCCGCACATTCCCCGTTTCTCATATCCCAGCATGCGGCACAGCGTGACGTTGACTTCCTGAATAATGCGATTATCGGCCATGGACACATATCCGCAAGGCGCCTGATCCAATCGTTCGTCCATACTACCGTGTGGACTCGCTTGTCTGACCGGCTTTGGCCGAAGTCAAGTAGGCTTGAATCAGCTGAATCGTTTCATCGGGATGGCTCATGTGCGGACAATGGCCGGTAGCATCCATGAGCTGAAATTCGCTGCCCGGTATGTGAGTATGGATATAAGCCCCTGCTTCCAGAGGCGCGATCACGTCCTCGGCGCATTGGAGAATCAAGGAAGGCACGGTTACCTTTCCAAGCGCATCCCGGTAATCCGAGAGAAACGTCGCTTCGGCAAACCGCCGGGCCACCTTCGGATCGGTTGCGCAGAAGCTCTGTTCGAGCTCGCCGGACAACTCGGGACGACCCGGATTGCCCATGATGACAGGTGCCAGATAACTTGCCCAACCCTGATAGTTTTTGTCCATCATATCCATTAGAGCGAGCAAATCCTCGCGTTCAAAGCCTCCGATATAATCGGGAAGGTCGTTTAAATACCGTGCGGAAGGGCCTATCAGAATCAGCCGTTCAAAATATTCGGGTCTGCGGATGGAAGCGAGAATGCCGATCATGGCACCTACGGAATGACCTACGAAAATCGCGTCCATTGCCCCCAGTGCCTCGCATATATCCAGCACATCCTGGGCATAGCCGTCCAGATCGCTGTAGCGGACCGGATTATACGCCCGAATGTCTGACCTGCCGGATCCGACAAAATCAAACAAGACCACTTTGTAATGATCTTCGAAAGCAGGTGCGACAAAACGCCACATGTTTTGGTCGCAGCCGAACCCATGGGC
>NZ_PCZT01000002.1:270950-275152 GCF_002968895.1 Paenibacillus sp. AR247
AATCTGTTGATGGTCCATGTTGCTTCCTCCCGTAAACACAGAGTTATTTTCAATTAAATTTGAAAGACGATCGTTCGACACTAAACTTCATTATACTACTAAACTCATCCTTCGGAACAAGAGATTAACCATTCTTTTTGAAAGATGGAATCAAAATCCAGGACCACAAGGGTGAATCCTCACCTATACGCTCGAATCATTCCGGCCAGTCGAATCAATCCCCGCTCCAGGTCGTGAAGAGACGCATACGCATACGATAAGCGCAGATGCTGCCGGTCATGCCGGTCATAATTTTGCCCCGGGTTTAAGAGGATCCCCTCTTTCAGGGCCTGCTCGAACAGCTGGTGAACCGGGATGGGAACGTGCAACCGCAGCCAAATGTAAAACCCGCCTCCGGGTATCTCCCACGTTGCTATATCTTGAAAATATTGCTGAAGGATCGAGAGGGCAAAATCTCTGCGCAGCTTCAGCTTCTGCCGGATATCGGCAAGATGCGGCTCGTACCGGCCTGTGCTCAGCCACTCCGCTACGGCATATTGGGACAGCGAGCTGGCGCCGTAGTCAGTTTGCATTTTGATGTCGGCCAGCCGGTCGATGACCGGTTCCGGCCCGGCCACCCAGCCGATCCGCAGTCCCGGGCCAAGCGTTTTGGACATGCTGCCCATATAGAGAACAAGGCCCTGCGGATCGGCCGACTTGAGCGGCGGGGGCGGCGGCGCGTCCAGCCACAAATCTCCGTATACGTCATCCTCGATTACCGGCAGCCGCTCCAAGGCCGCAGCCTTCATCAGCTCTTCCCGACGCTTCCCTGACATGACCCGTCCGGTTGGGTTATGGAAGCTCGGGATCGTATACAGCAGCCCCGCCTGATGCTGACGTTTGGCCGGTCCCACCGCATCCGGACGAATCCCTTCCAGGTCCATCGGAACGCCGGCGAGCCGGATCCCTGCCGACTGAAACACGTGGATCGAGTTCAGATAGGACGGAGTTTCCGTCAGAACGGTCGAACCGGGCTGGAGCAGACCGACCGATATCAGCTGCAATCCTTGCAGCGCACCCGACACGATCAGAATCGACGACGGGGAAGCGGAGATTCCCTTGGACCGTAAATATTCGCTGAGCGTCTCCCGGAGAAACCGGCTTCCTTTCGGCTCGGAATAACCCAGCGACAAATGCCTGCCCCTCCCCTTCCCGATGACTTCCTGCATATGGGCTGCAGGGAGAAGCTCCGGTGACAGCTCCCCCGTTCCAAGCCGGATGATGTCTGCCCTGGCCTCGGCCTGGTTAATTCGCTGAATCAGCTGGATGTTGGGCGGATAAGCCCCTGCCCGGACGTAGCGGTTCCAGTCGGGAGCCGGACCAGCCGCAAGCAGATTCCACGTATTGTTGACCACCACGGTTCCTTGTCCAACCTTGGATTCGATGAGCCCATTGGCCGCAAGCTCTCCGAGCGCATAGACCACCGTGCTGCGGTTCACTTGAAACCGGGCAGCCAGTTCCCGCTGTGGAGGGATTCTCGTGCCGACAGGCCATTCCCCGTTCATGATTTTCCCTTGCATATATTCGTAAATCTGCCGGTGAAGCGGCACCGGAGACGACTTGTCCAAATGCCATTCCTCGTAACGCATAGACCCTCTTCCTATCATGATTGATTTCGTTTATTCTAACAGATTGGTTGGGTATTTAGCCAACCAATTGGATGGAGACCTAGAGTGGCGCCTTCGATAAAATAGGGACATTACAGGAGGAATGATATGATACATGCCCTATTTCACGGATTTATATTGGCCCTTGGGCTGATTTTGCCACTCGGCGTTCAAAACCTGTTTGTGTTCGGTCAAGGCGCCGCCCACACCCGCTTGAGCCGGGCACTGCCGGCTGTCATTGCCGCCTCCCTTTGCGATACGCTGCTGATATCCCTGGCGATCATGGGCGAAGAGTGAAGGATCCGGAGGGTCCAATAAGGTCAACGCAGGTTAGTTCAAAGCAGGTCCAAACAGGCTCAAGTAACACGAGATTCACTTAGTATACTTTTTTTCAGTGCTTACCAGAAACCGAAAGAAGAATTATAATGTTACCGAATCCACCAGGAAAAGGAGGAAATTGAAACGTGAAGTATACCTATTTGGGAAAAACAGGATTAAAGGTTAGTCGTCTCTGCCTCGGTACGATGAATTTTGGTCCAAGCACCGAGGAGAAGGAAGCTTTCAAGATTATGGATGCAGCCCTCGACGCAGGTGTCAATTTCTTCGATACGGCCAACGTCTACGGCGGTAATGAGCACCGCGGATGGACCGAGGAAATCATCGGCCGCTGGTTCGCCCAAGGTGGCGGAAGACGGGAAAAAGTCGTGCTCGCCACGAAAGTATACGGCAACATGGAACATCCTATCGTGGATCCCAATGAGCAAGGGGGACTTTCCGCGTACAAGATCCGCCGTCACCTGGAAGGCTCACTCCGCAGGCTGCAGACGGACCATATCGAGCTCTATCAAATGCACCATGTGGACCGGAACGTGTCCTGGGATGAGCTCTGGAACGCTTTTCAAACTCATCAGAACCAGGGAAAAATCGGATACGTCGGCGCCAGCAACTTTGCCGGCCGCGACCTGGTGAAGGCGCAGTACGAAGCGGAGAAGCGCGGCCTGCTCGGCCTGGTGTCCGAGCAGCACAAATACAGCCTGCTCTGCCGGCTGCCGGAGCTTGAAGTGCTCCCTGCCGCGGAAGAGCATGGCATCGGCGTCATCGCCTGGAGCCCGCTGGACGGCGGCGTGCTTGGCGGCAACCTGAACCCGAAGGAAGGATCGCGGACTGCGCGCCAGACCGAACGGCTTGAGAAGCTGCGCCCGCAGCTGGAGCAGTTCTCGAAGCTGTGCAAGGAGCTGGGCGAATCCGAGGCGACGGTGGCGCTCGCCTGGACGCTCGTGCATCCGGCGATGACGGCCCCGATCATCGGACCGCGGACGCTGGAGCAGTTCGAGCAGACGCTCCGGGTTGTTGAGGTCGAGCTGAGCGAAGACGTGCTGGCGCGCCTGGACGAAATTTTCCCGGGTCCCGGCGGAGAAGCCCCTCGGGCTTACGCTTGGTAACCCGCAGTAAAAGAAAGCAAGCCTGATCGAACTCATCCTATTCAGATGAGCTGATGGCTTTCCGGACATGTTCCGAGTGCTAAAAATCAGCGCCATTCTGAAAAGAAAAATCCTATATGCTCTTATGCCTTCAATAGAGAACACACCTTGAAGCTTCAAGGTGTGTTCTTGCTGTTTATTGATTAGTCTCTGAACTGCCGGAAGAAGGAACGCAGATCTTCGGCAAGCTGATCCGGTACCTCCATGGCGGCGAAATGGCCGCCCAGATCGAACTCCGACCAATGCACGACGGTGTACTGGCGCTCGGCAATTCGGCGGACCGGCTGAACCAGATCGTACGGGAGTACCGCGACACCTATGGGAGCCGGGCAAGGAATCCTAATTTCCTGGGCAAGCCCCTCGTACGGAAGACAGCAGGCCCCGCTTTTCGGTTATATCAACAAAAAGATTCCGCAGGAGCCGCGGAACTTTTATCGCTTTAACTGTATGGCCTCAACCCGGTGGCATAGAAGAAAGCCGGTCCATATGGCGATGCAGCACATTCACCAGATCCGCATCGTCCCCCTGCTCCAGCCATTCCTCGATGGAGACGCGCAGAGCCGCCATATAGACGGCCACCAGAAACCGGACTTCATCACGGTCCGCCCCGGTTTCGAGCCTCGAGCAAAGCGCATCACAGAGAGCCGGCTCCGCCTCCATCAGCGTATACAAAAATAAGGACGCGATAGAGGGCGTCTGCCCGGCAATCCGGTACCGGAGCACAAGACCCGGGCGCTGTTTCTCGTATTGGCCGGCCAGGTAACCGAAGACCGACTGCAGGGCAGCATGTGGTGATGCCGGAGGCTCCGCTTCCAGCAGGTATCGGATGCCATCCAGCTGCGTGCTGCGGATCGGTCCCGACAGCACTTCCTCCTTGGACGCATAATACCGGAAGAACGTGCGCGACGACATCGTGACCGCATCGGCAATGTCCTGAATCGAGGTCTGCTCATAGCCCTTCTGCTGAAAAAGCCGAAGCGCCGCTTCCTCAATCGCCGCCTGGGCCAGACGCTTCTTTCGCTCCCTTAAACCTGCCGGCGCTTCTATGGGATGTATGTTTTCTTTAGGATTCATC
>NZ_PCZT01000002.1:275252-294856 GCF_002968895.1 Paenibacillus sp. AR247
CCCATTGCCCCGGAAGCGCTGAATTTATTCAGCGGTGCCAGCGGGGAAAATCCGTTCCCTGTATTCGCCCAGATGAGAGAAATGAATGCCGTTATTCCGATCCCGTTTCCTATGGGCGGGCCGGATCGTCAAGCGTGGATGGTCACCCGGATGGAGGAAGCGATGCAGGTGCTCAAAGACCATGCCCATTTCACGGTGGACCCCGCTTCGATCGACGGGAATGAAGATTTCAGAAAGAGCTTGGCCGGTGGTTCGGATGCGTCCGCACCTCCCACCTTTTTCACCGGACACTCCATGCTCACGGTCGATGACCCGGACCACCGGCGGCTGCGGAGCCTCGTATCCAAGGCGTTCTCGCCGCGATACATGGAGAGCCTTCGTCCCCGCGTGCAGGAAATCGCCGACGAACTGCTGGACCAAGTCGAGGCGCAAGGCGAAATGGACCTCGTCAAGGACTACGCCTATCCGCTCCCGATCAACGTCATTTCCGAAATGCTGGGCGTTCCCCAGGAAGACCGGGAGCAGATACATACCTGGTCGGCCGCTCTCGCCCACGGGCTGGGACTGGGAAGACGCGAGCCGGGCGTTGAAGAGAATATGCTCGCCTTCGGTGAGTACACCGCCCGGCTGGTGGCTTCCAAACGGCGGCAGCCTGCGGACGACCTCATCAGCCAGCTGATCGCGATCGAAGAGGAAGGGGACCGGCTCTCGGAAACCGAGCTCGTGTCGATGATCACCCTGCTCATCTTTGCCGGCCACGAAACGACCTCGAACCTGATCGCCACCGGCAGCCTGATGCTGCTGGATCATCCGGAGCAGCTGGAGAAGCTCAAGACCGAGCCGAGCCTGGTGCCTTCCGCCGTTGAGGAGCTGCTGCGCTTCAACGGGCCGGCCACCATTGCCGGACCGCGCTTTGCCACGGAGGACATCGTGCTCGCCGGGCAGTCCATCCAGAAAGGCGATGCCGTGATCCCCGTGCTGAAATCGGCCAATCGAGACGAGCGCCAGTTCGACCAGTCCGAAGAGCTGGACATTACGCGCCAGATCAACCGGCATCTCGCCTTTGGCCACGGCATTCATATGTGCCTGGGAGCGCCGCTGGCCCGCATCGAAGGGGACATCGCCTTTACCACGCTGCTGAAGCGCATGCCGAACCTGCGGCTGAGCATTCCCCGGGATGAGGTCCCTTGGAACTTTACGCTCAGCTCCCAAGGGCTGGCTGCCCTGCCTGTGGCCTTTTAAATCCATATTCATGAGAAGCCCTTGGGACCCAAGGGCTTTTTCATATGCGGGATGAAGCCGCGGTACTCCGATTGGTTCGTAACGTATAAAAAAGAAAACCACGGATAAAGGATGGGCATCCCAACCTTTATCCGTGGTTTTTATCGTGATATGAGTTCATTTCGATTGGTATATCAAGCTGCGGGGAGGACTTAGACGATCCCCTGAGCGATCATAGCGTCCGCTACTTTCCGGAATCCGGCAGCATTGGCACCTACGACGAGATTGCCGTGATATCCGTATTCATCGGCTGCCTGAACGCAGCTCGCATAAATATTTTTCATGATATCATTCAGCTTTGCGTCAACTTCTTCAAAGCTCCAGGACATTCTCATACTGTTTTGGGCCATTTCCAGCGCGGATACGGCCACACCGCCCGCGTTCGCCGCTTTGGCCGGTGCAAACAGGACACCGTTCTTCTGGAAAATTTCGATCGCCTGAAGGGTGGACGGCATGTTTGCGCCCTCACCGATCGCCTTCACGCCATTCTTAACGAGCAGGGCGGCCGATTCCTCGTCGATTTCGTTTTGCGTGGCGCAAGGCAGCGCGATATCGCATGGAACGGTCCAAATGTCACGGCAGCCCTCGACATAAACGGCATCCGGATGTTCATCGACGTACTCTTTAATCCGTTTCCGCTCTACTTCTTTCAGGCGCTGAACCGTATCGATGTCCAGTCCCTTTTCGTCATAGATATAGCCGTTGGAATCGCTGCACGCGACGACCGTAGCGCCGAGCTCCTTCGCTTTGCGCATAGCATAAATGGATACATTTCCGGAACCGGATACGACGACTTTGCTTCCCTCAAAGGACAGATCGTTGTCTTTCAGCATTTCATCCACGAAATACACGCATCCGTAGCCGGTCGCTTCCGTACGCGCCAGGCTTCCGCCGTATCCGATGCCCTTGCCTGTAAGCACGCCGGCTTCGTTGCCGCCCCGGATCCGCTTATACTGCCCGAACATGTACCCGATCTCCCGGGCTCCTACGCCGATGTCGCCGGCAGGGACGTCCGCATCGGGTCCGATATACTTATACAGCTCCGTCATGAAGCTTTGGGTAAACCGCATGATTTCCCGGTCCGACTTGCCCTTTGGATCAAAATCGGAGCCGCCCTTGCCTCCGCCGATCGGCTGGCCGGTTAATGCGTTCTTCAAGATTTGCTCAAAACCCAAAAACTTGATGATGCTTGCATTGACGGAAGGATGGAACCGGAGTCCTCCCTTATATGGACCGAGTGCACTGTTGAATTGTACCCGAAATCCCCGGTTGACCTGAATCTTGTTGTTATCGTCCACCCAAGGCACGCGGAATGTGATGAGACGCTCGGGTTCAACTATGCGTTCTAAAATGCCTTCTTCCATGTACTCCGGATGTTTTGCAAGAACAGGTACCAGCGAGTCAAAAATTTCCTTAACGGCCTGGTGGAACTCATCCTCGGAAGGATTCCGGGAAACGACTAAATTGTACACATCGTTAACATACTTTTCGGCTGTATTTAAACCCTTCGTATCCATTACACTATTCATAACCCAACCCCTTTTGCACAATTCGCACATTTTTTTGCACTATAACGCTTTGCTTCACTAAATTCTAATGCAGGTTCAGGGGTTTTTTCCAATAAAAAATATTTTTTAGTCGATTAAATGCATTTATCGGTGCAAATTTACAGCAATTGCTGGCGCAGTTCCGCATCACTTTTCGCGGATAGGTAGCCGAGCGGAATATCAAATACCGTTTTAGCGCCAACGGCTCCTTCTTTCGCCAACCGGACGGCCGCTCTGGCATAAGCGGTCAATACGCTTGCGGTGAATTCCGGGTTGCTCTCCAGCTTCAAGCTGAATTCGACGATTTGCTTCGTTCCTTGGCCGGTCACTCCGCTCCGGATCACAAATCCGCCGTGCGGCATGCCGCTGTGCTCGGATTTCAGCTCTTCTTCCGTAATGAAATGGACCGTTGTGTCATAGTCTGCAAAATAGTTAGGCATGTGCACGATCGTCTTTTCAATCTCGGCACGGTCCGCACCCTCTTCTGCAACGACATAGCAAATCCGTTCGTGCTTCTCGCGGGTTGCCAGTTCTGGCGTTTCGCCGCTGCGGATTTGTTCGATGACGCTTTCTACCGGGACGGTATACTGCACTCCTGCTTTGACGCCCGGAACGCGGCGGATGGCATCCGAGTGGCCCTGGCTGACGCCTTTACCCCAGAACGTGTATTCCTTGCCCTGCGGGAGAATCGACTCAGCGAGCAGTCTGTTCATGGAGAACAAGCCCGGATCCCAGCCGGTCGAGATGACGCTGACGGTTTGTCCGTTTTTAGCCGCTGCATCCACGCTTGCAAAAAACTCAGGAATCTTGGCATGCGTATCAAAGCTGTCCACCGTGTTAAACAGGGCGGCAATGGCCGGTGTTTGCTCGGGAAGATCGGTTGCGGATCCTCCGCACAGAATCATGACATCGATCGATCCTTTATATTGTTCCACTGTCGATACATGCTCAAATTTGACGCCCGCTTCAGCAGGCATCTGCGACGGATCACGCCGTGTGAATACCGCCACCAATTCCATATCTTCGTTCTGCGCGATGGATTGCTGGACGCCTCGTCCAAGGTTACCATAGCCTACAATACCAATTCTGATTTTCGATGCCATTTTATGTCCCTCCACTTATTCTGATTATCCTTTTGATTATATGACATGAGATGTCATATGCAAAGCAAAAATACGAAAGAACGAGAAAAAGCCCTTGATCTCCAAGGGCTTTTGCCGATATATAGAAGTATTTACCACGGAAGCTTGTCATCCATGTAGAAAAATCCGCCGGTCGGGCCGTCCTCAGGTATCGTTGCCAGCCGAACAGCCGTCACCGCGCCTTCCTCGGCCGTCAGTTCGGCCTTGTCACCGCCCATGCGGGTCTTAACCAACCCCGGATGCACCGCGTTTACTTTCAGGTTCGTCCCGCTGGTCTTTTGCGCCCAATAGGCCGTCAGCATATTCAGCGCCGCTTTCGAGGCCGAATAGGCCGGAGTCGCAATACGCTGCGCCAGCTCGTTCGTCAGGATGAATTGAATCGAGCCGAGCGCGCTGCTTTGGTTCACGATCCGCCCCGCCTCACTCTTCAGCAGCAGTGGCAGCAGTGCCTCCGTAATAAAATAAGGCGCAAACGTGTTCACTTCAAACGTATCTCTGAAAGCATCCCCTTCATATTCGGGTTTTTCCAACGAGACGCCTGCATTGTTGACCAGGATATCGAGCCGGCCGTATTCCGTTTCAATCCACTTGGTCAATGGATTTCAAGTGCTTCGTATCGTACGGACTGCGCCTCAACCAAGTGCTTGACATACGCAGCCCGGCTGTAGGCGATCTGCTCATCCGTTACATGATGCGCGTCATGCAGTGCAAATGGCGGGAGATAGCGGGCGCTAACATAGTTGGCCAGCGCTTCCACCGGCTTTGCGATATCCCTGATTGTAAACAGGTTGTATCCTCCCGGTTGATACGAAGCCGCGGTGCCTGAAGTCGATATGGCAATACCGATTTCTTTCCCCTTCAAGCGGTCCCCTCCAGGACCGAAAGCCCAGCCGTATGTGAGAACCTCATCAAACCACTGTTTGAGGAGCGGCGGCGTGCTGTACCAGTACAGCGGGTATTGAAAAATAATCCGGTCATGGCTCTCCAGCAGACTTTGCTCCCGTGATACGTCGATCTTTTTGTCCGGATAGGCTTCATACAGCAGGTGTACGGTCGTTTCTGCTTGCTTTTGTGCCGCTTCGGTCCAGGCCCGGTTGATCCGGGAGGCCTGCAAATCGGGATGTGCAGCAATAATTAACGTCTTCATAATGATCGTCTCCTTTTTTGGGAATGATTGTTCTATTAACCATGCGTCATGCTATGCTCATTAAAAAGTTTTAGCACTGCCATTTTGAGAACGATCATTCTATAATTATTAAAAAAAATATGTTTTTATTTTTGACGAAGCGTATCGAAATGTCTGCGATCCGCTCCAGTTTTTCTTGGGGAAGGGACGTCCGTTTCATCACTCGAATTCCCACCAGAGCGTTATGAAGGTACTCCGCCCCCCAAAACACGATTTCCCTCAGCAGCTGCTCGGCCTTGGCAAATGCCTCCGTCGCCTTTGCGTCCACCTCTTCATCACGGATCCCCAATTCCACGGCCGAGTTCACGACCATGCAGCCTGGCGGTACGTCTTCATCCCCATGGATCATGTATTGGAAAACAAACTTCAGCGCTTGTTCGGCCGTTTCCGACTGCTTAACCCCTGCGGACATTCTGGCGTTGAACCGTTCCCCAAAGCGGTCGATCGCTTTCAGGAACAACGTATGCTTATCGGTGAACGTATCATACAGGCTTCTGCGGTGAATGCCCATATGCTCGACAAGGTCGTTCATGGATGTCTTCTCGTAGCCCTGTTCCCAGAACAGCTTCATCGCTTTCTCGAGAACGGCGCTTTCCTCAAATTCTTTGCTTCTGGCCACCCCGTACACCTCCTTCCGTTATATTATCATTTCGGGAATCATCGGTATAGAAAATCTGTCCTTTCCGCTTCCCTTTCCCTTCGCTTATCTTAGAACAGTATTGCCTATTTTGAGAATGCACATTCTACTTCGAACGCTGTGAACCCTCTTCTTTACGAATTCAGCATAACATTTCGGGAACGATCGGTAAAGTATTATTTTTATACAGCTAACACGAACACCTATAATTTGAAGGGTAAACGCTTTAATTTTTAGAGTATCCCTTATGGTACGATAAGCTTAAACTAACAGCTGGAGGTTGATTATGGCTCTAACGATGCAAGGAGCGTTTTATACCGGCCAATATCGGAATGTATTCCTGGAAGCGGGTTATTCGCAAGACGAAATCGACGCCAGGCTTGAACAGGCGTGGAGCGACTTATTTGACGGTGCCCCTGAAGTTCGAATCTACTTCCCCCTTGGCGAGGATAAAGGATATGTTCTGGATACAGGCAACTCGGACGTCCGCACCGAAGGGATGTCATACGGCATGATGATGGCCGTTCAGATGGATAAGAAAGACATCTTCGACCGGCTCTGGAATTTTTCCAAATCGTATATGCAGCATACAGAAGGACGCTACAAGGATTATTTCGCCTGGCACTGCAAGCCGGACGGCACCCGCCTGTCTCCTGGACCCGCTCCTGACGGGGAGGAATACTTCGCAATGGCCCTGTTCTTTGCTTCAAGCCGGTGGGGCGACGGACTGCCGCCGTACGATTACTCCGAGCAGGCGAGGACGATTCTTCGCGCTTGCGTCCATAAAGGCCGGGGCCAGGAAGGAGATCCGATGTGGGACCCTGCAACCAAGCTCATCAAGTTCATTCCGGAGTCTCCCTTCAGCGATCCATCCTATCACCTTCCCCATTTCTATGAGCTGTTCGCCGAGCGTGTCGACGAACGGGATCGGACTTTTTGGAAAGAAGCTGCCGTCGCCAGCCGGGCTTATCTGCATCTGGCCTGTCACCCAGAAACAGGACTGTCTCCGGAGTATGCGAATTATGACGGCACGCCGGCTGAACCGCAGCCCCATGGCGATTACCGCCATTTCTTCAGCGATGCGTACCGGGTGGCGGCCAACATTGCCCTCGACTGGGAATGGTTCCGCCAGGATCCATGGCAGGTCGGGCAGTCCAACCGGATTCAGCGGTTTTTCCGGGAGATCGAGCCTTCCGAATACCGAAGATACCGCATCGACGGGAGCCCTTTTGAAGAGCCGGCCTTGCACCCCATCGGGCTGTTGGCCACCAATGCGATGGCATCGCTGGCCGCCGACGGTGAAGATGCGCTCCTCTTTGTTCACAAGTTCTGGAACACACCGCTTAGAACAGGCACTCGCCGATATTACGACAACTGCCTTTATTCTTTAGCCTCCTGGCGCTAAGCGGAAAATATCGCATCTATTAAACATGCATAGAGGAAAACCAGAAAACCCTTGATTAACAAGGGTTTTCTTTCTGCTTAATTGCAGATCCTCCGCTGCTGATCTTTAATCCTACTTCACATTGCGTAAAACCGCCCTTTTCGTGGATTGGGTCAAAGTAGACGCCTTAATGTCACTATGTAGAGTAAATAAGTCTTGATCGGCAAATCATCTTAATATAATGTTTATCTTAACGAGAAAAGACATAAGTCGCATACGCGGAGGAATCAAGATGTCAAAAGAAAAGGACCGCGTGTCACCTGAACTCGCTTCCTTACAGCAGGAAATGGTGCACGAGCTGCGCCAGAACAGCACCCGTGCCGTGATGTTCCATCAGCTCATTTCGGAACGATTGGGTTTGAACGCCACCGACCACAAATGCCTGGATTACTTGAATCAAGCCGGACCTGTCACGGCCGGCCAGCGGTGCTGTGACCAGTGTCATCGACCGGCTCGAACAAGCGGGTTATGTCATCCGGGATAAGGATCCGAACGATCGCAGACGTGTCGTCGTCAAACCGGTGCCGGAAGGCTCGGCATCCATCTCTCCCTTGTTCCAATCGATCATGCAGTCGACGCTCGAGATCGTCTCGCAGTATACGGAGCAGGAACTGCAGCTGATTTTGAACTTCATCCGGCAGTGCAATGAGATGACATTAACCGAGATGAACAAGATGAAGAACGAGAAAGACAGGATGAGCTGATTATGAATCGCCGTCATGAAAGCCGTTTGCTCTCGCAAATGGCTTTTCTTTTTGGGCAAAAATCCGCATTTATTATGCAATTCTCATTATTTAGCAATTCTCATTTTTCTCACCGCGTTCTCGGCCGCCTCCATAATCACTTCCCCTAACGTAGGATGGGGATGAATCGTCATCGCGAGATCCTCTACCGTCGCTCCCATTTCGATCGCCAAGGCAAGCTCCGATATGAGGGTTGACGCCTCTATGCCCACGATTTGCGCTCCTTTAACGATCCCCGACGCTTGATCCGCAATGATTTTCACAAATCCTGGCTCTTCTTTCAGCGCCAAAGCTCTGCCATTAATACTAAAGGAGGATTTGCCCACGATAACCGGGATGCCTTGTTCCTTGCATGCTGTCTCTGTCAGACCAACGCTGGCCAATTCAGGTTCGGAAAATACAACAAGCGGAATGGCTCTGTAATCCACGATAGAAGGTTTGCCGGCGATAGCTTCTGCAGCGACTTTAGCTTCGTAGGAAGCTTTATGGGCCAGAGCCGGACCTTCCGTAATGTCACCGATCGCAAATATATGCGGAACCGCCGTTCTGCACTGAGCGTCCGTTTCGATCAGCCCCCTGCCTGTTGTCTGCAAGCCGATATTCTCGAACCCTAATCCGCCGTCCGTATTCGGTCTTCTTCCGACAGTCACCAGCGCATATTCAGTTCTAACAGTACGCTGCTCATCTTGACACACATAGCGGAGTGTCAGCCCGCCCGCATCTTGTTCTGCATGGACGGCTATAGCGTCCGTAATGATGGTTACACCGTCTTCGGTTAACTGCCGTACAACCGGAGCCACAAGGTCCGCCTCAAATCCGGGCAGCACCTGTCCTCCTCCCTCCAGAATCGTAACCTTTGTTCCGAATTTGGCATACATTTGCCCCAGTTCAACGCCGATATAACCGCCGCCGATCACGACCAGGCTCGATGGAATTTGTGAAAGGGACAACGCTTCAGTGGAAGACATAATACGTCCGCCGTAAGGTAAAGCCGCAAGCTCAATTGGACGAGAACCTGTTGCTAAGATGGCGTATTTAAAAGAAATCCTATGCTCGGCTCCCGCTTGTTGAACGGAAGCGGTGTGCTCGTCAATCAAGCGGGCCTCTCCTTCAAGAACCGAAACTCCGGCCGTCTTTAACAAATATTGAACTCCACCGGCTTGCTTATTTACGACGGCTTGTTTAAAGCCCTGAGCATCCTCGAAGGAAGCAGCAGCAGCAACTGCCTGATTCCATTGCTTACGCTGCTTGAAGCGATGCGCTTCCCCAATCAACGCTTTGGAAGGAATGCAGCCTATGTTGGTGCACACTCCGCCGATCCGGCCGCGCTCAACGACAGCCGTTGTCAATCCAAGCTGTGCTGACCGAAGCGCCGCCACATAACCTCCTGGACCCGATCCTATTACCAGGGTGTCTACCGATTTAAGGTCATTCATAACTTTGCACCTCCAAAATAAAATATGATGAATGCAATATATTATAGTCATCATATTTTAAAACAGTCAATATCATCTGCTCATTTGCCGCAAAACCAATCGACTGGACCGAGTGAAATTGACAGGTTTTATTATGATGCCTATAATATTTTAAAATGCGTTTTTTGCCACTAGGAGTGATTGCATTGCCTTATCCGGAAGGTCATAAATTAAAGGTTCGCGGCCGTATTATTGAAAGTGCAGCCAAAGCCATTCGAGCCAGCGGAGTACGCGATATCAGCGTTCCCTTTATTATGAAGGGGGCCGGTCTGACGCACGGGGGGTTCTATTCACACTTTGACAATAAAGAACAATTGGTCGCTGAAACTTGCCGCTTTGCGATCAGCGAGACCATTGCCCTGCTGCAGAAGGCGGCGGACCAGGAAAAGGAAGCACCCAAGATCCACGCGGTCATTCATTATTATTTGAGTCCGCAGCATCGCGACCAAACCGAGGTGGGCTGCATTCTTCCCGCCCTTTCCAGTGAAGTATCCCGAATGTCCGAAGAGGTGCGCCAAGTCTTTACCGAGGAGCTGCAGTACATGATTGATTTTATCTCTGACCTGGCAGAAGTCGATACATTGACTGGCCAAGCTTTGCTGAGCCTTATGGTCGGCACGATTGTACTGGCGCGTTCCGTTAGTGATGCCGAGCTGAGTGACAGTCTATTATCGACAGGAAGGCAGCATGCCAAAGATCTTATCAAGACAAGCGCACAGAGCTAAAATTGAGATGGTCACAGCCTTTTTTTCATGAGACCCATATGATTTTCAAGCCCCGTTATTTGGGGCTTTTTTGCTCCTCGTGGGTGGTTTCAACCGCAGAAATTTATTTTTATTGCATTTACAACATAATTCATCCTATAATTTGAATAACGATCATTGAATACATCATGAAAGGGCCGAGAACGATTGAAAACCCAAAGAATTAATCTACCTGAGGAGTTAGAGGCTGCGTTTTCTATCCGGAGAAACGTCTTTGTTGAGGAACAGGGCGTTCCGCTGAATGATGAATTCGACGAGTTTGATACTTTGGGTGGACCATGTGAGCACATCATCGCCTATTATGATGATCAGCCCGTAGGAACGGGGCGGATACGAATTCACGAAGGATCCGGAAAGCTGGAGCGGATTTGCATCCTGCAGCCTTACCGCAAATTCGGAATCGGGAGAAGGATCATTGCATCGTTAGAAGAAATCGCTAAAGACAAAGGGGTACAGCAGGTTAAATTGCACGGGCAAAGTCAGGCGGAAGGGTTCTATAAGAAACTTGGGTACCGAACTTCTTCGGAGGAATTTATGGAAGATGGCATACCTCATATCCTCATGGTCAAGCAGCTGATAGATCAACCTAAATAACGATTAAGGGAGGTTGTATGATACATACGACGCCCTCCCAGCTTATATTAACAGATGCATTTTAAGCAGCTGCTCCATGACCTTCATGGCCTGCTCATGCAATCAGCTGCGGCTTCGGGTCACGTCCAGCGCCATTTCCTGCGCTTTCAAGCACAACTCAGCCGCCATAAAGGCATGCTCCTGTGTCATGGCATTCTCGGTCCGGCTCAGGCAGTCAAGAATGAGCTCTCCAAAGAACGGATATCCAACCTGTCCGTCAACATGAAAATGGTATTCCCCTTCTTGATTAACCAGGTAGACATGATTGCCGGTCCGGTCGCGGGCGATATCGATATATTTTCTCAGCTCAATATAACCTTCGGTTCCCAATATCAGGGTGCGTCCGTCTCCCCATGAACCTAAGCCGTCCGGCGTAAACCAGTCCACCCGGAAATATTGCGTGGCCCCGTTGTCCCCTAGCAGGGTGGCATCGCCAAAATCCTCAAGCTCCGGATATTCAGGGTTATTGTAGTTTGCCACTTTACTATGCAGAACCTCCGCTTGTTTACAACCCGCATAAAAAAGAAACTGCTCGACCTGGTGGCTGCCAATATCGCATAGAATTCCTCCATATTGCTTCTTTTGAAAAAACCAATCCGGCCGGGACGAAGCGTTTAACCGATGCGGTCCGAATCCCGTCACCTGCAGCACCCGCCCAATCGCGCCCTGCTCAATGAGCTGCCCGGCATAAACCGCCGATTCGACATGCAGCCTTTCGCTGTAATAAACCATATACTTTCTTCCGGTTTCACGCACTTTGGCGCGGGCCGACTCCAGCTGCACAAGCGTTGTAAAGGGAGCTTTATCCGTAAAATAATCTTTGCCTGCGTCCATCACCCGAAGCCCTAACGCACAGCGTTCCGAAGTAATGGCTGCTCCTGCAACAAGCTGAACCTGCGGATCTGCCAGAACCTCTTCCTCAGAGGCTGCAATCGTTACTTGGGGATAGGTTCGTGCGAATGCTTCCGCCTTGGCCCGGTCACGGTCATAAACCCACTTTAAGGTAGCGCCTGCCTCGATCAGTCCGTTGACCATTCCATAGATGTGCCCATGATCGAGCGCTACCGCGGCGATCACAAATTCACCCGGCCCGACTACTGAATTGGGTTTTCCTTTCGGGGCATAATTCATCCCGTCGTTCTTCTGCATCTCCTTCATCCCTTTCGCGCTTAAGGTTGCCCATCCCGATGATTGGGATTTACTGTTTGCCTGACGTTTGTCCGTTCGTTACGCCGTAACGGCTTCCTGTCGTTATTTTTAGATCCGCAAAATTTTCAACGCTGCTGCCCTTTTCGTAAAAATGAGGTGCATTCTTCATCAGGCCCTCCCGCGTATAAAAAGGATCATCCTGCTGCAGGGGAAGTTTGACCTTTTCTCCGGTGCTTGCGGATTTGTAAATACTCATAATGAGTTCCAGCGTATTCCGTCCGCTGATTCCGTCAATCCATACCGGCGCCCCGGTCTCGATGGCATTCAGCACATTATCGATCTGTGCCGTATGGCCTTCGTATGGCAAATCCGGCAGCTCGCTGTAGTATTGCTGAATTTTGTCCTCTAGAGATGGTTCCCGCTCCGGGAAGCCGTTCGGCAGTGACCTGGAAGCCGTGACCCGCCACGGCGCCGAGATCCGGGCATGCTCACCCTGGAAAATAAACTGCTGTTCTTCACCATGATGAACGACGGAGCTTGTAATTTGCCCCAAGCTGCCGTTCGGATATTTCAAAATCGCGATGGACAGATCCTCCACTTCCGCATTGTCATGCGCGACGTTGCTCATATAAGCCTGAAGCTCGCTTGGCTGACCCAGCATCCAGAGCAAGGCGTCGATATGATGAACCGCATGATTCAGCGTCGGACCGCCTCCCTCCTTCTCCCACGTGCCGCGCCACCATAAATCGTAATAGCAATGGCCCCGCCACCAATGCGAATCCACCTGGGCATGAAGAATCCTGCCGGCCAATCCGCTGTCAATAACGTGCTTCAGCTTCATAATCGGATTTCTGAAGCGATTTTGGGCAATGACGGATAATACTTTTCCACTTTGTTCCGCAGCTTTGATCATGGCGTCGCATTCTTCAAGAGAAGAAGCCATGGGTTTTTCCACGATTACATGACTGCCTGCATTCAGAAAATCAATGGTGACCGGCGCATGTTCGAACGGAGGCATGCAAATGGAAACCAGGTCGATCTCCTGATCAAGCAGTTCCTTGTAATCCTTAACGATGACAGCGTCCAAATCGTATTGCTCCCGCTTGACTTCGGCCTTCTCGGGATAAAGATCGCATAACGCAACAATTTGGCAGCGGTCCTTCAGCCGCAGATAACCTTCAATATGAGCGGACGAAATCGCCCCGGTCCCTATAATCGCAACCTTGATCATCCATTTAACCTCCCCTGAGCGTTCTTCATTGGTATATAAGGATATTAACTGAAGCTGCGAGAACATTGTGCTTCGCTGTGGGGGGAAAAATAACACTGGGTTGCGGTTCTGCGATAGAATAGATTCGAAAGCGAGTACATACGGGGGAAGAAGGAGGCAGCAGCCATGTCTTTTGTTGCGGGTAACTATAGCGAGGTGCCCCTGCATTTTGCCTATAAACGAAAAAGCGTCAACTATGAGCATAAAGAAACCTTCCATTCCCATCTCGGGGTGGAAATATTGTTGATCCATCAAGGGAAGGGGACGATGATCGTCAATAACAACCGCTACGACATCAAACCGGGCATGCTCTGTATTTTTCAGCCTTATCAGCTTCATCATCTCAAGCTCGAATACGACGAAGGCCAATGCTTCGAACGTTCCCTTGTGACCTTTGAACCGACGATGTTTGAGTCTTATTTTGAAAAATGGCCTTCGCTTCATACCTTTTATCGATTCATATATTTAGGGGAACTCCCTGTTCCGTGTTTATATGATACCGGGGATGAGCTCCACATCTTGGACGCTGTCTACAAAAGCTTGGATGATCAATTACACGCGCTTTCAGAGGCAGAAAGATATGAGGAATTTTCTTTATTTCTCGTTATGCTGTACCGTTCGATCCAACACGTATGGAATCAGCGGACGGAAGCCGGGCTGCCGAAACCGGCCCTTCGCCAAAATCATCAGGTGGAGCACATATTGACATGGATCGAGGCCAACTATACGTTACCGTTTCGATTGGACGACATGGCCAAGTCGCTTCATTTATCTCCTTATCATGTATCGCATCTTTTCAAAGAAGCGACAGGCATCAGCATCTCCGAATACATCATGGCCCGCCGGGTCCATCAATCCGTTCTGCTGTTAACGACCACCAAAAAACCAATCTCGCTCATTGCTGAGGAGATTGGTTTGGCAAACAGCTCTTATTTTTGTAAATTGTTCAAACAGCGCATGGGCATTACGCCGCACCAGTACCGGAAGAAGTGGGCCCGGACTTAATATAAAAAGAAAAACAAAAAACCCTTGATTCCCAAGGGTTTTCTTCTATGGAGCCTAGGGGGATCGAACCCCTGACCTCATCGCTGCCAGCGATGCGCTCTCCCAGCTGAGCTAAGGCCCCTTAATATTTTCTACTGATTTATTATGTATCAGCGACTCTTATAATTTATCAAAGATTTATGCATGTGTACAAACAAAAAAATTCAAAAAAGATTTTGGAGCTCACGCAAGTGTTCAGCCTTATGCTCCCATGCCATGGCCACCGCCAAAAGCAAAAGAGGCCCTAAGGCCCTTTTGCTCTTTTAAGATGGTTGCATCCTCTGTAACGGACCGGCAAAGCAGCATGCTCCCTTACGGTTAGTCCTCCACCGTATTTTTGGACAGCAGCCCCTTCAGCTCTTTCATGAACATGTTGATATCTTTAAATTGGCGGTAAACCGACGCAAAGCGGACATAAGCCACCTCGTCCACGGGATACAGCTGCTCCATCACCAGCTCGCCGATCTGGCGGCTCTCCACCTCCGCCACGGCGGTGTTGCGCAGTGATTTCTCCACCTCGGAGACGATCATGTCAAGCTGCTCCACGGATACCGGGCGCTTCTCGCAGGCGCGAATCAGGCCGCGGAGGATTTTATCCCGGCTGAACTCTTCCCGGCTTCCATCCTTCTTGATGACCATCAGCGGCGTTTCCTCCACCATCTCAAACGTGGTAAAGCGCCGGCTGCACTTCTCGCACTCACGCCTGCGGCGGATCGATTTATTTTCGTTAGCGGGCCGTGAGTCCAGCACTTTCGTGCCGGCATAATCACAGTACGGACATTTCATGGTAAACTCCCTTCCTTTGCAAATCACGGTGTATATAGAACAAAATCACGAACATTCACAGGGTCCGAATATCGCGAACCCTTATCCCATCAGGGATTAACTTGCCGCCTCACCGAAATGTATTAAATTTCCAACAAAAACTTTTCAAAAAGAGTAATGAACTTTTGAGCTTCGAGACATAATACATTTACAAACAGCGAGGAGGTGAACAACAATGGCTTCCAACAACAACAGCTCCAACAACCTGGTAGTACCTAAAGCTACCGCAGCCCTGAACCAATTGAAATATGAAGTCGCTCAAGAACTGGGTATCAGCATCCCACAAGACGGATACCAAGGCAACATGACTGCATATGAGAACGGTTCGATCGGGGGACTTATCACTAAACGTTTGGTGACCCTGGCTGAACAACAACTGGCTGGTCAATTCTAATTCGGTTTGATACCCGAAGAAGTGTTGGAGACGCTAACCTAGCTTCTCCAATGCTTCTTTTGTTATGTTTAGCGACAGAACAGTACTCCCTTTAAAACTCGCTGTATATCCGCGTGTACTGATTGTAGTAATAAATGACCCGCTGAACGTAGTGCCGGGTTTCCCCGATGGGAATATTTTTGACCGAGTCGTAGGTCCCGTCCCATACGCCCCTTTTCAGCCAACCATCCACTTTACCAGGCCCCGCATTGTATGCGGCGATGACGGCAATCCGGTTTCCTTTAAATTGCTCCGACAGCGTTTTGAGATACCAGGTGCCGATTTCGATGCTGGCCTCCGGCTCATGCTTAATATGGTCCAGCGTCACCTCGGGAAGCTTGGCCTTTTCCATCGCCCAATTGGCCGTATCCGGCATTAACTGCATCAGGCCGAGGGCCCCCTTCTTGGACTCCTTGCCCAGCTTGTAATTGGATTCCACCCGGATAATCGAAGCCACCAGGAACGGGTCGACGTCATAACGCTCA
Organism: Paenibacillus sp. AR247; assembly: GCF_002968895.1. Lineage (NCBI taxonomy): Bacteria > Bacillati > Bacillota > Bacilli > Caryophanales > Paenibacillaceae > Paenibacillus > Paenibacillus sp. AR247. The sequence continues at coordinate 291,311 of NZ_PCZT01000002.1, forward strand.
GCCTGCTCACGAATGTTCTCTTTATAATGAATCGGGTAAAACCACGACATCCAGTTCGTATTAAAAAACAGGATGACGACAAATCCTAAAAACAACAGAAGAAGCACGCTTTTTTTGCGTAAAAACTTCATAGCAGGCCCTTCCGGTTCCAAAATTCATCCACTTGGCGCTCCGTCTCGGAAGGTTGTCCACTGTTGTCGATCACAACGTCGGCCCGCTTCTTCTTCTCTTCGATATCCATTTGGGAACGAATCCGCGCGACCGCTTCATCCTTCGTCAGCCGGTTCCTCTCCATCAAGCGTTCCACCTGTACCTCAAACGGGGCATAGACCAGCAGGACCTGCTCAAACATCGCTTCCAGACCCGATTCAAACAGGAGCGGGATGTCCACCACCACCAGGCGGTCCGGGTGCTCCCGTTCAAAGGTCTGCATCTGCTCCCGAATCTCCTGACGGATCGCAGGATGCGTAATATCGTTCAGAGCTTTGCGCTCGCCGGGATCGTGAAACACGATATCCCCCAGGCGTCTGCGGTCCAGCGTTCCGTCCGGAAGGAGGATGGCTTGTCCAAAATGCTCAACGGCCGCCGCCAAAACCGGATGACCCGGGAGCATGACTTCCCGGGCGATGACGTCGGCGTCAACAAGCAGCGCCCCCTTGCTGACTAAGAGGGCGGATACGGTACTTTTTCCTGTCGCTATTCCTCCGGTTAACCCGATGTTCATATCCTTAACTCACCTCATAACAGCTTCATTATTCCCATTACAATTAATAATATTGCCGGCAGCACCGTAAACCGGCGCATCCACGTTCGGGACGCAAAGCGCAATCCCGTCTTCATTCCGACGACTAAGAAGGTGCCGCTGAAGAGAGCGATCACGACGGCGGTCAGCAGCGGCGAAAATCCGAGCAATGCCGCGCCTAGACCCGCGCCGAACGCATCCAGGGACAAGGCGATACCAAGCCACATGGCCTCCCATCCGGAGATGCTGCCCGACTTATCCATATCAGCGGAAGACGGCGTCCGCAAAATGCGGATCACGACGCCCAGCTTCCGGATTTCCAGTGAAAACACCGTTTGTTCAGGTGCTTCATGCTGGGCAGGGTCCAGTGTACCTTCTCCGCCGGAGCTTTGCAAGCCATGCCCCCCTATCCCGCTGGTTTGGGCGTCTTTAGCCTGCTTGGTGACATCTGCGTCTTTGGCTTCCAAGACTTCTTTGCTTCCCCGCNCTTCNCCTTCTGGATCCACATCCTGTACCCAGCGACCAAGAGCCCATAATGATCAGGATGACCGCTCCAATGATGGAGGCGATCGAAGGGGATACGAATTGGGCCAGCAGCACGCCCACCTGCATGGACACATAGATGATGACCCCGGAGCATAAAGAAATAATCGCTATCGATAACGGCGAAATCCTCATTTGACGAAGGCCGTATGTAATGCCGACACCAAAACTGTCCAAACTTAATGCTAACGCAAGCAGCAGCAGTGCAAGAACATGACTGAGCACCCCGTTCCCTCCCTGTGACAGAAGCGGTGCCCCGAAAAAGCCTGCAGTATGGATCAGGCATTCGGAAGCCCCGCTTCATAAGATATCTCTACCTCAGTATATGGAGGGTACAAAAAAGGGGTGCACGCCCAGTTCGAATTGTTACGATTTCAGGGTTTGGCAGGACGGGCAGAAATGGGTTCCGCGCCCGCCAACGACCGTTTTCTCCACGGCGGTGCCGCAATTTACGCACGGCTGGTTCTGCCGGCCGTAAATCTTCAGCTGGTGCTGGAACATGCCCATCTCACCTTGTCCATTGACATAAGACTTGATGGACGATCCCCCCACCTCAACCGACTCGGCGAGCGTGGCTACAATCGCCTGATGGAGCGCTTCGAGCTGCCCATCCGTCAGCGTATCGGCCGGCTGCTCGGGGTGAATGCCCGCCCGAAACAGCGACTCATCCACATAAATATTCCCGATGCCGACGATATATGCCTGATTGAGCAGGACAGCCTTGATTTTGGTCTTCTTCCCCTTTAGCGTTTCTTTGAAACGCTCCAGCGTAAACGCCGGATCCAGCGGCTCCAATCCCAGCTTGGAGAGCGGGGGAAGCTGGAATTCCTCTCCGGGCTGGAACAAATGCATCGTTCCGAACTGCCGCACATCCTTGTACCGCAGCTCGGTACCGTCGGTAAAGTGGAAAATGACATGCGTATGCTTTTCCACCGGATCACTGCTCTGGTATACCCCGTATCGTCCCTCCATCCGCAAATGGGAGACGAGCACGAGCCCGTCCAGCAGGATCCGCAAAAATTTGCCGCGCCGCTCCACACCTTCAATGGTGTGTCCGGCCAGCATCCACGCAAACTGATCTATATCATCGGGGCGCTGAATGATCCGCGCCAAATTCACACTAACGCGGTCAATCATCTTTCCCTTCACGAGCTGATTGAGTGTTCTTTTGACTGTTTCGACTTCCGGCAATTCCGGCATGATGACTTCACCTCAACCTCTATTATAGCGTAAGACAGCCCCACAAAGCGGCGTTTTTTCTTCGAAGTTTGCTCAAGAATTTCGCGGGGAACCCGTAAGATTTACACACGGGCGCTTGCGGAGCCCTTTATTTCGCCTCGTACCAATTGACTCCGTAGCTCACTTCGGCTTTGAGCGGTACGGACAGGGCCAGCGCACGCTCCATCGTCTCCGGCACCAATTTTTTCATGAGCTCCAGCTCTTCCTCAGGGACTTCGAATACCAATTCGTCATGCACCTGAAGCAGCATGCGGCTCTTCAGCTTCTCTTTGGCCAGCGCCGCATCCATCTGAACCATAGCCAGCTTGATGATATCGGCGGCGGTGCCCTGGATCGGCGTGTTCATCGCAGTTCGCTCGGCGAAAGAACGCAGATTGAAGTTGCTCGCATTGATTTCCGGCAAATAACGTCTGCGCTCCAGCAGCGTGGTGACATAACCGTCGCGCTTGGCGTCTCTGACGATATCGTCCATATATTTGCGAACGCCCTGAAAGGCATCGAAATATTGATCGATAAATTGGGCCGCTTCCTTCCGGGTAATGTTCAGGTTCTGGGACAGACCATAGTCGCTGATGCCGTACACGATACCGAAGTTAACCGCTTTGGCGGACCGGCGCATATTGGCGTCAACGTCTTCGGCTTTAACACCGAACACGTCCATGGCTGTCTTCGTATGGATGTCCATATCGTGCAGGAAGGCTTCCTTCAGCCCTTCATCCCCCGAGATATGGGCCAGCACCCGCAGCTCGATCTGCGAGTAGTCGGCGGCCAGAATGTACCAGCCCGGTTCGGATGGAACGAACACTTTGCGGATTTTCCGTCCTTCTTCCAGGCGGATCGGGATGTTCTGCAGGTTCGGGAACTGGCTGCTTAGGCGTCCTGTAGCCGCAATCGTCTGGCGGTAATACGTGTGCACCTTGCCCGTTTCCTCCGAAATTTCCTTTAACAGTCCTTCCACATACGTCGACTGAAGCTTGGCGATGGTCCGGTACTGCAAAATCAGGCGTACGACATCGTGATAC
>NZ_PCZT01000002.1:294956-313175 GCF_002968895.1 Paenibacillus sp. AR247
TCAAACGTCCTTCATTATGATACCATACGCGCCCCTTTTCGAGAAAAAATTAGGCCGTTTTGCCGCAAATCTCCTAAGCGTAATTTCTGTCAATTCCTTTACGACAAAAAAGGAGCTTCCCGCCTGTGCGGGTCAGCTCCTTGATCTCATGTATGATGATGTTATTGATTCAAATCAGGACGCCGGCCGGTAACGAGATACACCGTGCTCTCCCCGATATTCGTGGCGTGATCGGCGATCCGCTCGATGTACCGGGCAACCAGTGTGAGCAGCATCGCTTGTGACAGCGTCTCGGGGTTCGAGGCGATATAGCCGTACAATTCCGTGATGATCCGGCTGTAGAATTGGTCCACCTGATCGTCGTCCTTGGCCATTTTATAAGCAAGGTCGGTATTTTCGTCCAAGTAAGACGTAATAGACTCCTCGATCATCACTTGCACCAGCTCAGCCATTTGCGGAATGTCGATCAGCGGCTTGATCAGCTCCTGCCCCTGCAGCCGCAGCGTCACCTTGGCAACATCAAGGGCAAGGTCTCCCATGCGCTCCAGATCGCTCGAAATTTTAAAGGCTACGAGAATTCTCCGCAGATCCTTGGCTACCGGCTGCTGGGTGACGATCAGGCGAGAGCCGATGTCCATGATCTCCTCTTCCATCGCGTTCAGCTTGGCGTCATCCTTAACGATTTGCTGTGCCTTCACCGCATCGAGCGTTTTCAGGCTGACAACCGCCTCTTCCAAAGCATGAACCACATGCGCGCCCATCTGGCGAAGCAACGTGCGCAGTACCTCTAAATCCTGATCCAACNCTTTCTCCGAATCATCGCTGCCCTGTTCCCCCTAGGATATATTTAATGCTCATCTTGCTGCCGGTTACCCGAAACGCCCGGAAATATAATCTTCGGTACGGGAGTCCCGTGGGTTGGTGAACAACTCCTTGGTATCGTCGGCTTCGACGACTTCCCCGTTCAGGAAAAATACCGTGCGGCCGGAAATCCGGGCAGCTTGATGCATATTGTGAGTAACCATAACGATGGTATAGGTCTCCTTGAGCTCCTGTACCAATTCCTCAATCTTTAGTGTCGAAATCGGATCGAGCGCAGAGGTCGCCTCATCCATCAGAAGAATGTCCGGCTGAACCGCCAAAGCTCTGGCAATGCACAAACGCTGCTGCTGTCCGCCCGAGAGGCTGAGGGCCGAACGCTTCAAGTAATCCTTGACCTCTTCCCACAGCGCGGCCTGGCGCAGGCTCTGCTCCACAATTTCGTCGAGCACCTTCTTATCGCGCGTGCCATGCAGACGGGGGCCGTAGGCAATATTGTCGTAAATCGATTTGGGGAACGGATTCGGCTGCTGGAACACCATGCCCACCTGCTTGCGAAGAGCTTCCACGTGCACGTCATTGCCGTAAATATCTTTGCCGCCGATCTTGACGGAGCCTTCGATATGCGTGCCTGTGATCATGTCATTCATCCGGTTCAGCGTCCGCAGCAGGGTCGACTTGCCGCATCCGGAAGGGCCGATAAAGGCAGTGATCGTTTTCTCGGGAATGTCCAGGTCTATATTTTTAAGCGCATGAAACTGCTCGTAGTACAAATTCAACTGCTCAATATCGATAATATCTTCCATTTACAATCGCTTCTCCTTTTTTCAAAAAGGGTCTATGAAGTTCAGTTCATCTATATGGCACCTATCTATAGTAATGCCGTTATGTAAATGCTGTGTCCCACAATTGTAAACGCAGTGTAAAATGTGTAAACTAGCAGATCCAATATTAAGCAAAAGAACTCCCTTTTTCCAGTTCCTGCCTGATGACGGCGGCCCGCATGGCCGTATCTCCCGCCAACCGGTTCACGGTTTCACCGGTCCCCGCCACGTGCTCGACCGCCTTTTCCAGCTCACCGAACATCCGGCTTCCTTCACCTAGCAGCTCCGCGCTGGCTGTGATCTCGCCCACTCCGGCCGTGGTTAAAGCCCCCGTTTCCTTCGCCAGCCGGCTGATGCTTCCGAGCAGTCCGGAAATATCCGCCGCCAGCTGCCGCGTCTGTCCTGAGAGCGACCTGACTTCAGCAGCGACGACCTGAAAGCCGCGTCCGTGCTCACCGGCATGCGCCGCCTCGATCGTTGCGTTCATGGCCAGCAGATTGCTTTTATCCGCCAGCTCCGAAATGGTCCGGGTTAATGCCGAGATCGTGTCGACATCCTGGATCAGCCGGGCCACCTGCTGCTGATTCTCGTTCATCCGTTCCACCACATTGGAATAGGACTGGCTGACCTCATCCAGCTTGCTGCGTCCGTTCAGCGACCATTCCTTCATCTGGCGGCATTCCATCAGCGTGGCGTTCGCCGCCTCCGCTACCTGCTGCAGCGATTCCTCCATGCCGGTGACATGCCTGAAGCTCTCCGCTACCGTCTGCCTGCGCCGCTGCTCAGCCCCCGTCTGAAGCAGGCCCGACATAATCATCAAATCCAGGACCGTCAACACGCCTGCCCAGCGGCGATCAGGGGCTGCATATCCGCAAATTTCTCTACCGGACGGCCAAAATACAGATCGGCGCCGAACCGGCCGGTCAGCTTCCGATAAAAGGTGTCCCGCATGACCAGCCCAAACGGCTCGCCCTCTTTCCCTCCGATGACCACGCAGGGAAGATCCGGCTGCTCCTTGATCAGCTCCAGAACTTCGCGGCAGCTCGTCTGGGCGTCCAGCAGCGGAACCATCCGGCAGTATTCCGCCGGCGTGGGGCGATCCCCGGAATCCCCTCCCTGTTGCGTGTTGGCTTCAGTATGGCCTTGTGCGGAGGTGTTACCTTCTTGAGCTGGGTTTCCATTTGCACGAATGCTTTGTTCCAGATCGGCGTACAGTGTGGACAATATGGCCCTCCCCCTCTTCGGCTCTCTAGTCTTTAGCCGCATCATACCTCCCGAGCGTTAAGAGAATATGCGGACAATGTAAATTGTATGTAAACCTATGATCAAAGAACTAGTTCCTTAGGTCTAATGCAAGCAAAAAAAGAAGCTCTCTCCTTATTCCACAGGATGAGAGCTTCTTTTTTTATTGACGACCAGCTTATAGCCAACGCCGCGGATGGAATCAATATGAACGGATTCGGGATCAAGCTCCAGCTTCTTGCGCAGGGAGCTGACATGCACATCCACCGTCCGCTGACCCCCGATGTAATCAAAGCCCCATACCGCGTTCATCAAATCATCCCGGGTCAGGACAACGCCGGGTTTGCGGGCGAGGTACAGCAGCACTTCAAATTCCTTCGGCCGCAGATTAATGCTGGTACTGCCCAGCATCACCTCGTATTTCTCCGGATAAATCTCCAGCTGTCCGAGTGTGATGGCCGAGGTAGGCGATTCCGGAACGGCCGCCGATTCCTCTCCGGGACCGGACACTCTGCGAAGCACGGTGCTTACGCGCGCCAGCAGCTCCGAAACCCCGAACGGTTTCGTAATGTAGTCGTCGGCGCCCAGCTTAAGGCCCTGCACGACCTCTTCCTCTGCGTTTTTGGCCGTCAAAATAATCACCGGCGTCTCCATTCCCTTGCTGCGGAGTTTGCTCAAAATGTCAAATCCATTCATTCCCGGCAGCATCAAATCCAAAATAATGAGGTCGTAAGGCTCATGGGCGGCCCGCTCGTACCCGGACGTGCCGTGGTCTTCAATCGTGACATCGTAGCCTTCCTGCGTCAAGTTGTACGAAAGCAATCTGGCGAGCGTCGGCTCATCCTCTATTACCAACAATCGTTGAGTCATATTCACCGGTCCCCCTGTTTCTTGTATCAAATGAATGAATGCTGACAAGCAACATCTTATCATCTGATTGTTAACGCTGTGTAAAAGAATACATGATGTTTACCTTTTTCGAAAAGATAAGCCTATTGTCTCTAACGAAAAGGGGGAATATTCCATTTCCCCCTTTTACGCACCGTCCTGCTCCTGAAGCATCGGAAGCTTAACGGTAAACGTGGTGCCGATGCCGAGCTCGCTTTCCACGGAAATCGCCCCGTGATGAAGTTCAACCAGATGCTTCACGATCGAAAGCCCCAGCCCGGTCCCTCCCGAGCTTCTCGATCTTGCCTTATCCACCCGGTAAAAGCGTTCGAAGATCCGCGGCAGGTCCTTCTTCGGAATGCCGATGCCGGTATCGGAAACGGCGAATACGACTTGATCGTTTCCGTCGGCGTCCTGCTGATCGCGCACGGACAGCTCGACTCTGCCGCCATCCTGGGTATAGCTGATCGCGTTCGAGAGCAGATTGATAAAAATCTGCCGCAGCTTGTCCTCATCTGCTTCGATAAACAATTCATCCGGAATGTCCGTCTGCAGCGTGATCCTTTTTTCCTGGCGACCGTGCCGAGCGTCTCCATCATCGTCCCAAAAAACGTGGACACGTCGACGGGAGCGTAATCCATCGGCGACTGCTTGGATTCGATTTTGGACAAATCCAATATATCGCTGATCAGACGGTTCAGCCGTTCGCTTTCATCGAAAATGATCTGTAAAAACGACTTGGCTGTTTTCTCGTCATGGACGCCGCCGTTCAGCAGGGTTTCGGCAAAGCCCTTGACCGCTGCCACCGGTGTCTTGAGCTCATGGGACACATTGGCCACAAACTCGCTGCGCATATTCTCCAGCCTGCGGATCGCCGTAACGTCCTGCAGCAGAAACAGCATGCCGCTGAACTCTTTGCCGCTCTGCTCCCGGAACATCGGGACCCCGTCCATGCGGAGGATCGTTTCCTGCGGAATGTAGACCTTCCGCTCCTCGTGGATTTCGATGCGCTCGGAGATCCCTTCCTTGATCAGCTTCGTCAGTTCGTAGTACTGCTTCAGCTCATCATAAGAGCGGCCGGTAATGTGTTGGGCACTCACGCTCAGCATATTCTCGGCGGCCGGATTCACCAGCGCGATCTTCCCTTCGGCATCCACAAGCAGAATGCCTCCGGTCATATTGTCGAGCACGCTCTGCAGCAGATCCTCATTGTCCTGGATCGTTTTCAGCTGTGTCTGCAGGCTGTCGGCCATCCCGTTGATCGCCTTGCCCAGAAGGCCGATTTCGTCCTTTCTGCGCAGATCCACGCGGGCGTCGTAATCCTGCTGCGAAATGCGTCTGGCCACCCGGGTGATCTTCTCCAGCGGCGACGTCATCCCGGATGCGATACGGTAGCTGATCAAGGCAGCCGCGGCAAACAGGATCACAAGGCCGACGGCCATGACCATCCAGCCGTTCCGGACGCCCTCATCGACGGATTTCAGGCTGACCGACAGCCGGATGAAGCCGTCAAAATTCGCGCCGGAAGTCACCGGCACCGCCACATACAGCATATTCTGACGGAGCGTGTCGCTGTAACGGATGGCGTGCCCCACCCCTTCTTTCGAAGCCGTCACAACCTCCTCACGCTTGCTGTGGTTGTCCATTTCCAGCGGATTGCTCTCCGAATCGCCGACCACGGTGCCGTCCCTTTTAATAAAGGTCACCCGCGCTTCCGTCAGCTTGCCGAGCTTCCCGGCTTCGCCGGTATAATAGCCGACCGCATCCGCCCCCTGCATCGGTATGAAGTCAAACGTGGTGCTGAGCAGCTTTATTTCGCGGACCATATTCTCTTCAAGTCCCGTAATATGCGATTTCTTGAATACCTGGGCCATCGTGATGCCTGCCCCGAGCATGGATACGCCGATCATTACCATAAGAATCAGCGTCAATCTGATCCGAAAAGGTTTCATGGGTCCCTTCCTTTATCCTCAAGTTTCCTCTTTTTCTATTCCTAATCCTAACGTGAATTCCGCCCTTTGACCAGTGGAAAATGGACAGCCCTGTTCCGGGGCACATCTTCCCGGATATAATATATTTATCCAGATAGATTGAACTGAAGAAATGAATTTATAGGCCTCTGATGGGCTTTTAACAGGAATTTCAATGCTAAACTTTAGGTTCAATCTATCCAGATAGAATGAACTAAAGAAACAATGCAAACTTTAGGTTCAATCTATCCAGCTTCGAAAGGAGAACCGAACGTTGAACTATCATTTTTCCGCATACATGTACCGTCTGCAGTATATCCAGCGCTGGAGCCTGATGCGCAGCACCTCGCCGGAAAATGTGGCGGAGCACTCGTATCACGTCGCTCTGCTCGCACATATGCTCTGCCATATCGGCAACGTCTTCTTCGGGCGCCAGCTCAACGCGGACCGTGCCGCGTCTCTCGCCTTGTTTCACGACGCGGCGGAGGTGTTCACCGGCGACATCGCCACGCCGGTGAAGCATAACAACCCGCGGCTCCTCGGAAGCTTTCGCGAAATGGAGCAGATCGCCGCGGAGCGCCTCGCCGGCATGGTGCCTCCGGAGCTGCAGGCGGTTTACGGCCCCCTCCTTCATCCGGATACGGTGGATGAACAGGAGTCCGAGCTGCTGCTCTATGTCAAAGCCGCCGACCGGCTGGACGCGTACCTGAAGTGCACGCGCGAGGTTGCCGCAGGCAACCGGGAATTCGCCGCCGCCAAGGAGCAAACACTGGCGAAGATCCGCCAGATGAAGCTCGCCGAGGCGGATTATTTCCTGGAAAATATGGCGCCGAGCTTCGAAATGTCGCTGGATGAGCTGTCCGCCGACGATGAGAGCGGCAGTAATCTAGCCGACAATGCCGACGATGGAAATCACGGCGGCAGTCTGGAATGAAGCGGCCCCCTGGCGCCACCACCAAAAAAGGTTGTACCCGGGTTCCTTCTTCCGGGTACAACCTTTTATTCAAGGGATGCTTGAAGTCCATCCCTATGGATAACAACCGATCCAAATATGGGCTGCGGCTGCCAGACGTTTTAAGGCATCGCTACCCTTTTTTAACGTTCCGCTCGGCTTAGCCGTTTACGACTTCGCCGCCGTTCACGTGGATCACCTGTCCGCTGACATAGGACGAGTCATCCGACGCCAGATAGACATAGGCCGGCGCCAGCTCTTCCGGCTGACCCGGACGCTTCATCGGCTGCGACGCGCCAAACTGGCTCACCTGCTGGGCGTCGAACGTGGACGGAATGAGCGGGGTCCAGATCGGGCCCGGAGCGACCGCGTTCACGCGGATGCCCTTCTCCACCACGTTCATGGACAGCGCGCGCGTGAAGCTGACGATTGCGCCCTTCGTCGAGGAGTAATCGATCAGCGTCGGGTTGCCTTTATAGGCCGTAATAGAGGCCGTGTTGACGATCGCGCTGCCATTCTTCAGATACGGCATCGCCATCTTGGTCATAAAGAACATGCCGAAAATGTTCGTACGGAACGTCTTTTCGAGCTGCTCCTTCGTAATGTCCTCAATTTTCTGCTGCGGATGCTGCTCCGCCGCGTTGTTGATTAGAATATCCAGTCCGCCAAGCTCCTGTACCGACTGGTTGACGGCGTTTTTGCAGAAGGACTCGTCTCCAATATCGCCAGGGATCAGCAGGCATTTGCGTCCTTCCTGCTCGATCTGGCGCTTCGTTTCTTCGGCGTCCCCGTGCTCATTCAGGTATACGATCGCGATATCGGCACCTTCTTTGGCGAAAGCTACGGCCACCGCACGGCCGATCCCGCTGTCGCCGCCGGTGATGATCGCCTTTTTGCCCTGCAGCTTGCCCGCGGCTTTGTAATCCTTGGGCTCGTATTTCGGTAGAGGGTTCATTTCCGATTCCGTCCCCGGCTGATGATTCTGATGCTGAGGAGGCAGAGTTTGTTTAGATTGCGATTGCGAATTTCCTGACATCATTCATTCTCCTTTCACGGATGGGTTTCATCGGTGCACATGCCATCACATTCCGTATTAGGATGGCATATGACGGATGGATTATTCTCTACCGTTGATACTTACCACATCGCTCCCGGAGTTAAACAGAAGAAGACCGCTCTCCATCAAGAAAAAGCAGCCCATGGATCATTATTGACAAAAAAAGATGACCCCGCAATGCGGAGTCATCTTCCAAACGATAGATACCTTATAGCTTAAATAATGTGGTTGTAGACCATGAAGAAGGTCATGATCAACAGGCAGATCGCCAGCAGGGCGCTGAGCGTACGGATTTTCCCCATTTCTACGGAAATATCCCTTTTTTCCTGAATGCCCTTGATCGCCAGACGGAGCGGCTTGCCCATGATTCCGCTGATTGCGCCAAGCGCCAGCAGCAGGATGACAATAATGATCATCCACGGCACGGAATAGTCGCCTTGGCTCATCAGATAGCCGCCTGTCAGCAGCTGGATCACAAGGCCTACCTGAGCAAACGTATTGAGGCTGCGGATGGCTGCCGCGCTGCCTTCCTGAGCAGGGAGTGACAAACCGGCCACTTTACCTACAACGAATGGCAGAACCAGATAGAATCCGAGAGACAACGCTCCCAAAATATGTACGAAAAACATCACAGTGGTCATTCCATTTCCTCCCCGCGTGCTTGTGTTTCCATAACATTCATTATACTTATAAACCTTTGAAAAGAAAAGAAAACCTCCATGGTTGTCACACATTAGAGGTTTTCTTGTTCAAAGTTTGGACACGAATGGTCCCGCTTATACATTCACTACAGCGATGACATTGCGGACGGAATCGGCCGATTGATCCAGCGCCGCTTTTTCTTCGGCCGTCAGCTCCAGCTCGAAAATCTTCTCGATGCCGCTGCCGCCTAGAATTGTCGGTACGCCTAGGAAAATGTCATGGTAGCCGTATTCGCCGTCAAGGCGCGCGATGACCGGAATAATTCGTTTCTTGTCCTTGAGGATGGCTTCCGCCATTTGCACCAATGAGGCCGCCGGGGCGTAATACGCACTGCCGTTGCCGAGCAGGTTGACGATTTCGCCGCCGCCGACGCGGGTGCGCTGCACAATTTCCTGAATGCGCTCCGGCGATATCAGCGTGTCGATCGGAATACCGCCGACGCTGGAATACCGCACAAGAGGCACCATGTCGTCGCCATGGCCGCCAAGCACAAATCCGCGCACATCCTCGACGGAGACGTTCAGCTCCTGCGCGATGAACGTGCAGTAGCGGGCCGTATCAAGGACGCCGGATTGGCCGATCACGCGGTTTTTAGGGAAACCGAGCGTCTTGTAAGCGACATGCGTCATAGCGTCGACCGGATTGCTCAAGATGATCACGATGGATTCCGGCGCTACGCGTTTTACGTTGTCGCAGACCGATTTAACGATGCCTGCATTGGTGTTCACGAGGTCGTCACGGCTCATGCCCGGTTTGCGGGCGACGCCGGCCGTAATGATCACGATGTCGGAGCCAGCCGCATCATCGTAATTCGAGGTACCGATGATCTGACTGTCAAAGCCTTGAACAGGACTCGCTTCCAGCATGTCCAGCGCCTTGCCCTTGGTTGGGTTCTCCAGTTGAGGAATATCCAGCAGCACCACGTTGCCAAGTTCCTTTTGCGCGAGCATCAGCGCCGTCGTGGCACCGGTAAAACCGGCACCCACAACGGTAATCTTTTTACGAGTCAAGGCCATGATCGGATCTCTCCCCTACATGTTTTTGATAACTTCGTCAGCAAACTCGGAGCATTTGACTTCCGTCGCGCCTTCCATCAGACGGGCGAAATCGTAAGTTACCGTCTTATTGTTAATCGACGTTTCCATGCCTTTGTAGATCAGATCAGCCGCTTCCTGCCATCCCAGGTGCTCAAGCAGCATAACGCCGGACAAGATAACCGAACCCGGGTTCACGACGTCTTTGTCCGCGTATTTCGGAGCTGTTCCGTGCGTTGCTTCAAAGATCGCGTGTCCAGTCACATAGTTGATGTTCGCTCCTGGCGCGATACCGATACCGCCGATTTGAGCAGCAAGGGCGTCGGACAGATAGTCACCGTTCAGGTTCAGGGTTGCAATCACGTCGAAGTCCGTCGGACGAGTCAGCACTTGCTGGAGAGCGATGTCGGCAATCGCATCCTTGATGATGATTTTGCCTTCGGCTTCAGCGGCTTTTTGAGCGGCATTCGCAGCGTCTACGCCGTCTTTTTCCTTGATGATGTCATATTGTGCCCAAGTGAACACTTTATCGCCAAACTCCTGTTCAGCCACTTCGTATCCCCAGTTCTTGAAGGCACCTTCTGTGAATTTCATGATGTTGCCTTTGTGAACGAGCGTCACGCTCTTACGGCCGTGCTTGATGGCGTATTCTACTGCAGCGCGAACGAGGCGCTTGGAGCCTTCGGAAGATACCGGCTTGATTCCGATACCGGAAGTTTCAGGGAAACGGATTTTGTTAACGCCCATTTCTTCCTGGAGGAATTTGATGACCTTCTTCACTTCCTCCGAGCCTTCCTTGTACTCGATACCTGCATAGATGTCTTCCGTATTCTCGCGGAAGATGACCATGTCGACCAGCTCAGGATGCTTAACCGGAGATGGCACGCCGTTGAAGTAGCGCACAGGACGCAGGCAGACGTACAGGTCGAGCTCTTGGCGCAGGGCTACGTTCAGGGAGCGGATACCGCCGCCGATCGGCGTAGTCAAAGGTCCCTTGATTGCTACAATGTACTCGCGGATAGCTTCGAGCGTATCGTTCGGCAGCCACTCCCCGTATGTATTGTAGGCTTTTTCACCGGCAAATACTTCATACCAGGCGATTTTTTTCTCGCCGTTATAAGCTTTCTCAACAGCCGCATCCAGAACGCGCTTGGAAGCTCTCCAAATATCGCGGCCGGTGCCGTCGCCTTCGATGAACGGAATAACTGGATTGTTCGGAACCTGCAGCTTGCCGTTCGTTATTTCAATCTTTTCACCTTCGGTAGGGAGTGCAAATTTCTCGAGTTTCATGAATAAATTCCTCCTTATAGTTTTCGTCGGTCATCAGATTTCTGCCGGGACAAGCACAAAGCCAGAGGGAACCGCCCGTGCCCGGGTTGATCGTTCACGGTGTTCCCCCTTTTCCTATTATACCTTAAGAACGCTGCTCAATCGGAACATATTTTTGATCCGTTTGGCCGACATATTCGGCACGCGGACGGATGATGCGGTTGTTTTCATATTGTTCCAGAATGTGCGCCGTCCATCCCGACACGCGGCTAATCGCAAAGATCGGCGTGAAGAGCTCCTGCTCGATGCCAAGCTGAGTATATACGGAAGCGGAGTAGAAGTCCACATTCGGCTTCAGTCCTTTCTGGCCGGTCACGATGTCCTCCACTTTGACGGACATTTCGTACAGGCTTGTATCCCCTTTCATTTCACCCAGCTCGCGGGACATCTTCTGCAGATGCTTGGCGCGGGGATCCCCGTTTTTGTATACGCGGTGGCCAAAGCCCATAATTTTGTCTTTATTGTCGAGCTTCTCTTGAATGTATGGCTCAACTTTGTCGATGCTTCCGATTTCGTTCAGCATCTTCATGACCGCTTCGTTGGCACCGCCGTGCAGTGGGCCTTTCAATGCGCCGATCGCCGATGTAACGCCGGAGTAGATGTCCGAAAGCGTCGCCACCGTTACGCGCGCAGCAAACGTCGAAGCGTTCAGCTCATGGTCGGCATGCAGCACGAGCGCCTGGTCGAGAGCCTTCACCGAAGTCTCCTCAGGCGTTTCACCTCTGAGCATATACAGGAAGTTTTCGGCAACCGACAAGCCTGCTTTCGGTGCGACAGGCTCCTGGCCTTTGCGGAGGCGGGCCATGGCCGCAATAATCGTAGGGAGCTGCGCCTGAAGACGGATCGCCTTGCGCTCATTGGCTTCACGGCTCATATCGTCGGCTTCCGCATCGTACAGCGCCAGGGCTGATACGGCGGAACGGAGAGCTGCCATCGTGCTCATATCTTTAGGGTACAATTTCATTTGTTCGATCAAAGCATCCGGAATTGCGGCATAGTCGCTGAGGTCCTGCTGAAGACGACTCAATTCGTCCTGATTCGGCAGTTTTCCGAACCAGAGCAGGAAAGCCACTTCTTCGAAGCTCGCGTTCGCTGCCAGGTCATCAATGTTATAACCACGGTATGTGAGCACACCGTCGACAATCGAGCTGATGGAAGAAGCTGCGGCAACAATTCCTTCCAGACCTTTGGTAGCTGTCATCGTACATCTCTCCTTCGTATAACGGAATTTTAACAACATGCATGAACCGTGAAAACAGTTACATTTTACTGAAAAGAAAAACGTCCATCGACGCAATCCACAGCAGACAGGCCGTGCCATAATGCCGTTAACGCGGAACCGGGCGGGCTGTACTCTCCTGTTCGGATCCCGCAAAACCGTTGTCCGCTACTCTACCTGACACCAATCGCCAAGTAATGGAACCATATATTATCATAAAGTATTTTGACGTCTATGTGAACAATTACAAGGTGACAGTAAACATCAAATTGTTTTATCAGCCAAATAAACAATTTTTTATCAGGTAGGCTCTTCCTTCCGCTAACGGCGGTAAATCTTAATGTTTCCGTCTTTCATCTTCCGCTCGATCCACTTCAAAATGACATAACGGTACAAGGGCCGAGTCAGCGGAAATACCATCGTAAACCCGATCAGGTCCGTTACAAAGCCGGGGAGGACAAGCAGCATCCCTCCGATAAACACGCATAAGCCATCCACCATGCTCCGGCCGGGAACCTGGCCCGAATTCATTTTGGCCCGCGAATCCTCCAGCACCTTGCGCCCCTCAAAGCGCATCATCAGCATGCCGATTCCGGAGGTGACGATGGTCAGCAGCAGCGTATTGGCCGCTCCTACCCGGGTGGCCACCCATTCGAAGCCGAATATTTCGACCACCGGAACGATAATGATCAGGGCCAGCAGCCATTTTCTGAACGCGGTCATGCTTCTCCTCCTGTAATCGACTTGGACAGGGCCGTATACAGCGCAGGCGAGTGCTTGTCGAGCCTTACGGGCTGCCAGTCCCGGTTCAGCCACACATGCTGCGTCGAACCCGTGACGAGCACTTCTCCAGGCAGTTCTTCGCCGATCTTATACCCGCTGCCGGCAAACGTTGCCTGCTCCTGTTCGGATAGTCTTCGGATTTCATAGATATAGTCAATCCGCAGTTTGGTGAACCGCGTCATTCTCGTAAAAATGGTAATCATGTCGTCATAGCGCGCCGGCTGCACAAACTTCATGTCAAGCTCCGTGACGGGCAGAAACAAGCCCTCATCCTCCATACTGCGGTAAGTTATGCCCAATTCGCGGATCATTTCGGTTCGGCCGATTTCAAACCAGTTTAAATAATTCGCATGGTAGACGACAGCCATTTTGTCGCTTTCCTGATAGCGTACCCGGAGTGACGTCGTAAACCAGCGGCTGAGCTGAATGCCGTTATCTTTTCCCATCCTCCACTGTTCCCTTTCTTGCTGTAATTAATGTCCTTCAATTTAGTATAACATAAGGGATGCCTGCTTCTGAAATTTGCCCGGTATTAGCAAAAAAGCCTGACAGGAGTGAATCCTGACAGGCTTTTCTATGAAATGGATCTATCGGTAGGCTCGCGGCGGTCTGCGCCGCAGTCCTCTTATTCGTTTGGAATTTGACTGACTTTCACCAGGTTCGTCGAACCGGATTGTCCCAGCGGAACCCCTGCAGTAATAACAACCAAATCGCCCGGTTTTACGAGACCGGACTCCAGGCCGCCCTTCAAGGAGTTCTCGAACATTTCATCCGTCGATGTAGCGGTCTTGCCGGGGACCGGCGTAACGCCCCAAGTCAGAGCCAGACGGCGCAGCGTGCGCTCCTGCGTAGTCACTGCGATGATCGGTGCTTCCGGACGGTACTTGGATACCATGCGTGCCGTATGGCCGGATTCCGTCGAAGAAATGATCGCCTTGGCGTTCAGATCGAGTGCGGAAATCGCCACCGATTGGCTGATCGCTTCGGTAATTGTCGTTTCCTGGGCAATCCGCTGCTTCAGGAAAATTTCGCGGTAGTTCAGCGCGGATTCAGCCTTCTCGGCGATGCGGGACATCGTCAGAACGGATTCCACCGGATATTTACCGGCAGCCGTTTCCCCGGACAGCATGATTGCATCCGTGCCGTCGAAGATCGCGTTCGCTACGTCACTCGCTTCGGCGCGTGTCGGACGCGGGTTGCGCTGCATGGAATCCAGCATTTGCGTCGCCGTAATGACCGGTTTGCCGGCAACATTACACTTTTCGATCATGCGCTTTTGCACCAGCGGTACTTCTTCAGCCGGAATTTCCACGCCGAGGTCTCCGCGGGCAACCATCAGACCGTCGGACGCTTCCAAAATTTCATCGAGGTTGTCCACGCCTTGCTGGTTCTCGATCTTGGAAATGATCTGGATGTGCTCTGCGTTGTGCTTGGCGAGCAGCTCGCGGATTTCTTGAACGTCACTTGCTTTGCGTACGAAGGAAGCTGCGATAAAATCGATGCCCTGTTCGATCCCGAATACGATATCGTTCGCGTCTTTCTCTGTGATGCCCGGCAGAGAAATCGCCACACCCGGTACGTTCACGCCTTTTTTGCTCTTGATCGTACCGCCATTGACAATACGGCATTTAATTTCAGTGCCCTCGACTTCCACAACCGTCAGGCCGATCAATCCGTCATCGATCAGGATCGTCGAACCCGGCTGCACATCACTAGGAAGATCTTTGTACGTGATCGAAATCCGGTCTTTGTCACCCAGAATTTCTTCGGTCGTCAGCGTGATGTACTCATCCTGTACCAGCTCGATCGGCTCCACGGCAAGCTTGCCTGTGCGGATTTCCGGTCCCTTGGTGTCAAGCAGGATGGCAACGGTTTTGTTAAGCTCGCGGCAGGCTTCGCGGATGTTGTTGATCCGGCGTCCATGCTCCTCGAAATCGCCGTGCGAGAAGTTCAAACGGGCAACGTTCATGCCGGCCATAATCAATTTTTTGGTGTTTTCCAACGATTCACTGGAAGGACCGATGGTACATACGATTTTTGTTTTACGCATTTGGGTTTCCTCCGTTTTATTCTTTTAAGTCTCTCTACCCTACATATCTTTATCCAAAGATTAAATTTACTACAAAACGAAAGTTTTGTATAGGAAGTTTGAAAGTTTGTCATAATACATCATTGCCCAGATAGAACTAATCTATCACACCGACATGCGAAGATTGTTCATAGGCAAACTTGCCGATCTTGCGGAACTTCTGATACCGGTCTTCCTTCAAGGCGGCGCTGTCGAGTCCCGACAGTTCGCCCAGATGGCGTACCAGGCTGTCCTTAATGGCAGCAGCCGTCGCTTCGTAGTCCCGGTGCGCTCCGCCTTTCGGCTCTGGCACGATCTCTTCGATCACTTCGAATTCAAGCAGGTCTTTGGCCGTAATCTTCATGGCCTCGGCCGCCTGATCCGCTTTGGACGCGTCCTTCCAGAGGATCGAAGCCGCTCCGTTTGGCGAAATCGCCGAATAGATCGCATGCTCCAGCATCAGCACACGGTTGCCGACGGCCATCGCAAGAGCACCGCCGCTTCCACCTTCGCCGATGACCACACAAATAACAGGAACACCCAGCGCGGCCATCTCCCGTAAATTGCGGGCGATTGCCTCGGATTGTCCCCTCTCTTCTGCTGTATTACCCGGATACGCACCTTTTGTATCAATAAAAGTGATAATCGGGCGTTTAAATTTGTCCGCCTGATGCATCAGCCGCAGCGCTTTGCGAAAGCCTTCCGGATGCGCGCTGCCGAAGAAACGGGCAATGTTGTCCTTCGTATCCTATCAGCTGGATCAAATCGAGCGAAGTGGGACGCTGATGATGCCGGGCCAAATGCATTTTCTGGGCGGCCGTAATATTTGAATACACCTCTTCTTCCAACTGGGCGTATCTTTCTTCCAATCTCGCAATCTCGTCGCTAAAATCAATACCCTTGTCCGCTCCGAACTGCTTCAGCTCATTGATCTTCTGCCGCATTTCCACAAGGGGCTTTTCAAAAGGCAATTCTCCTGCCACTTAATATCCCCCTTTCACGGTATGCATCTCGATCAGCTTGTACAGCATTTGGCGCAGCTCTTTCCGGTGGACGACCAAATCCAGCTGTCCGTGCGCCAAATTGAACTCCGCCGTCTGGAAATCATCCGGGAGCTTCTGGCGGATGGTCTGCTCGATAACGATCCGTCCGGCAAAGCCGAACACAGCCCCCGGCTCCGCGATGTTAATATCGCCGAGCGTAGCAAAGCTGGCCGAAACCCCGCCTGTCGTCGGATCGGTAATGACCGAAATGTAAAGGCCGCCTTTTTCGTTAAATCGAGACAAAGCAGCGCTTGTCTTCGCCATTTGCATCAAACTCAGAATACTTTCCTGCATACGCGCTCCGCCGGAGGTCGAGAAAATAATGAGCGGGAGATCCCTTTCGGTCGCAATTTCGATCGCCCGGGTAATTTTCTCGCCGACGACCGAACCCATGCTTCCCGTAAAGAAATCGAAGCTCATGACAGCGACGACAACCGGGAGTCCTTCAATGGTGCCTTGTCCGGTAATAACCGCTTCGCGCAGACCCGACTTGAGCGCCTGCTGCTCCAGCTTGTTGGCATATCCCGGAAATTGGAGCGGATCGACCGATACCATACCGCTGTCGAACTCTTCAAATCCTGCATCGTCCAGCGTCATTTGGATCCGTTCCAACGCATTCAGACGCATATGGTGTCCACAGTTGGGGCAAACCTTCAGATTCTTCTCCAGCTCTTTGCTGTATTGAATGGTGCCGCATTTCGGACATTTATTCATCAGGCCTTCGGGAATTTCCCGGCGGGGTCTTTCTTCACCCGGTTCGCTGCCTCTTCCTACACGCTCTGAAGGAATGGTCGCGTATTTTCTTTTTTCTGGAACAAGTCTTTAAACACAACTACACCTCTCAGCCGTTAATTTGCCCAGCCGCTCTTCACTCTGCCTCTATAAACGTCACTTTGTTTCCTTAAAATTAAGGATGCAAAATGGAATTAAGCACTTCCTGGACTTCCTCCAGCTCACCAGAGGGAACCAAAATCTCGAACTGCTGCTTGGATAAATTGATCGGACGGCTTTTAACCAAAAATCCCTCTTCCGTTAATTTGGTCGTGATCATTTCCGCTACCTTGGCGGTAGGTGCGATATAGATGACCGTCCACATTCCTTGCAGAACCCCCTAATCTCATGTTCTGAGCACGTATAATAGAGTAATGATAACATAACTCCGTTTTTTCCCGCAACAAAGTGATGGGACGCGGGCAGGCCGATCAGAGGGTTCGTTCAAGGCCTTCGGGCGTTACAACCCGGAATTTCCGGAAGCGGACGGATACTGCTTGGCTCCCTTGTACCGGTGGGCGATCCTCGCGGATGCCGCGGCGGCGAGCCCGGCGACCAGATCATCGAGAAAAACGTGGATCTCGTCCTTTTTATTGTTCAGGGTATCGATAATACCGATTTTTTCTTTATCCAAAAAACCAAAACTTGTCAGTCCGATCATGCCGTACACGCTCGTAATGCCGAGCGCCAACGTCTCGTCCACTCCGTACAGCGGTTCGTCCGCCTCCATGATCGCCTGCAAAGGCTCGGGAAGAAGCTTTTTCTCCGCCAGTTCGTCAAGCGCCATCCCGGTCATCAGCGTGTACTGTACTTCCCTTTTGCCGAGGACGGCGTTCACGCTCTCCACGCATTCGTCGATCTCCAGTTCCGGATGGTACGGGATTTGCAGTTTATACACGATATCGGCAATGTCCCCGACTTTGACTCCCCTGCGGCTCAGCATGGCAATCGCTGCATCATATGACATGTTTATTCCTCCCGCACGGCACGCCCGCCCCCGGGTCTTTCGAAAAGATGCGTCTGCCCAAGGCAGCCGGGCGGCACATGATAATGTTGTCCCTAGGTGTTCCTAAGTGTATGCGGGAGGCTCGGGAAACGTTCGTAAAATCTGTGTCATTTCCGCAGAAGTCCGGAGGGTCATTGAACTATTGAACTGTTGCCGGCGGCCTCTGCCAGCCGCCCTTTGATCCGTGCTTCTATTTAATCCGGACCGTCCCTTTGCCGAGCATGTTTTCGATCATTTCGAAAAATCCGGGCGACGGTTTGATCCGATAGTTGTCGCTGAGCGCAAGGAGCTTTTGGCTTTGCTCATAAAAGAGCACCGTAGCCACCGGACCCGGATGCTCCTGAAGCAGCTGCTTCAGCCTGGCAAGCAGGTCCGGGTTCTCCGCTTCCGGCGTAATCTTGACGAAGACGCGCTGCTCCGCCGTTGTGGGGCGCGCGCTTGTTCCCTTCGGCCGGGGCGGGTGCCGCCGCCGCCCTGCTCCTGCGCGCCGGGGCGTCGGCCGGCGCGGCACC
>NZ_PCZT01000002.1:313275-337781 GCF_002968895.1 Paenibacillus sp. AR247
CGAAAGCGCCCGCCTGGATCAGCGACTCGATCACCCGTTTGTTGCAGACGCGCAGATCGATCCGGCGGCAGAAGTCGAGCAGGCTTTCGAACGGCTTCTCTTCCCGGACGCGCATCATGTTTTCCACCGCCTGGGTACCCACGTTCTTGATGGCTCCCAGACCGAACCGGATATGCCCCGGCCCTTCGGCCGGCTGCCCGTCCTCCGCGCTTACCGCCACCGGTGTAAACAGCACGCCGCTCTCGTTGACGTCGGGCGGCAGCACCTTGATGTTCATCCGGCGGCACTCCACCACATATTCCGCGACCTTCCGGTGGCTGCCCATGACGGCCGTCAGCATCGAGGCCATGAACTGCACCGGATAGTGCGCCTTGAGATAAGCGGTCTGGAATGCCAGAACAGCATACGCTGCCGCGTGGGCTCTCGGAAAACCGTAATCGGCAAAGCGCACGATCATGTCGTATACCTTGTTCGCATCTTCTTCGGTATATCCCTGCTTCAGGCTGCCCTCCACGAAGTGGCTGCGCTCACGGTCGAGCACTTCCCGCTTCTTCTTGGATACGGCGCGCCGCAGCAGATCGGCTTCTCCGAGTGAGAAGCCCGCCATCAGCGAGGCGATTTTCATGATCTGCTCCTGGTACACAATGATACCGTAGGTGTCGGCCAGGATCGGCTTCAAATCGTCATGCGGGTAGTCGACCTGGATGGTACCATGCTTCGCCTGAATGAAATTCGGGATAAACTCCATCGGACCCGGGCGGTACAGCGCCACGACCGAGATGACGTCCTCGAATACGCTTGGCTTCAGCTCTTTGAGCACCCGCCGCATGCCGGCGGACTCCAGCTGGAACACGCCGGTCGTATCTCCGCTCCCCAGCATCTCATAGGTCAGCGGATCATCGTCCGCAACCTGCGCGAAGTCCGGCGCGCTGCCGGTCATTTCCCCGATCCAGCGCATGGACCGCTCGAGACCGAGAAAGTCCATTTTGAGCAGGCCGATGCTTTCCAGCTGCTCCATCGGATATTGGGTCAGCGCGGTTCTCTCGCTGCCTTCCTGCAGCGGGACCGCATCGGTCAGCGGGTCGCGCGATATGACCACGCCCGCGGCGTGGGTCGACGCGTGCCGCGGCATGCCTTCGACCTTCATGGCCATGTCAAGCATCTCGCGGGTTTTGGGGCTCTGCTCGTACAGCTTCTTCAACTCGTCGCTGATTTCCATCGCCCGGCGGATGTTGATCCCGTGCGCGTTCGGAATGAGCTTGGCCGCCTTGTCCACCTCGCCGTACGATACGTTCAAGGCGCGTCCCACGTCGCGTACCGCCGCGCGGGCGGCCATCGTCCCGAAGGTGATGATCTGTGCGACGTGTTCGCTGCCGTATTTATCCGCCACATACTCGATTACTTCGTCACGGCGCTCATCGCTGAAGTCGATATCGATATCCGGCATGGTCACCCGCTCCGGGTTCAGGAAGCGTTCGAACAGCAGGTTGTACTTGATCGGATCGACGTTCGTGATGCGGAGCACGTATGCGACGAGACTGCCCGCGGACGAACCCCGTCCGGGCCCCGTTACGATTCCCTGCCGATGGGCATAGGCGATAAAATCCCAAACGATGAGGAAGTAATCGCTGAACCCCATGCTGCCGATGACCCCCAGCTCATAGTCGAGGCGCTGGAGTAGCTCTCTTTTTCCTTCTTCGGTGTCCCACAGGCCGGTCGTGCTGTAGCGGCTCTCCAGTCCTTCCAGGCACAGGGCCCGCAAGTATTCGGCAGCCGTCTGCCCCTCGGGAAGCGGGCGGTATTCCGGCAGAATGGACCGGCCGAATTCGAGCTCTAGGCTGCATTTGTCCGCGATGAGGAGCGTATTGTCCAGGGCTTCCCGGACATGCGGGAACAAGCGGGCCATTTCGTCGCCGCTCTTCAGGTACAGCTGGTCGGTCTGAATCTGCAGCCGGTCCTCGTCCTCTACCGTTTTTCCTGTACCGATACAGATTAGCACATCCTGCATGGAGGCATCCTCACGGTCGAGATAGTGGACGTCGTTGGTCGCCACGAGCGGAACGTCCAGCTCCCGGGCGAGCTCGATCAGCTGCGGATTGACCCGCTTCTGTTCGGGCAGGCCGTGGTCCTGCAGCTCCAGGTAAAAATCTTTGCCGAAAATGTCACGGTACCGGAGCGCCGCCCGGCGAGCCTCCTCGGTCCGGCCGTGCAGCAGATGCTGGGGCACTTCCCCGCCGAGGCAGGCGCTCAGGCAGATGATGCCCTCATGATGTTTCGCGAGCGCATCCATGTCGATGCGCGGTTTATAGTGAAAACCTTCCAAATGCCCGATGGAGCACAGCTTCATCAGATTGCGGTAACCCGTCTCGTTCTTGGCCAGCAGGATCAGGTGATAGATCGGCTGATCCTTGCGGCTGCCGCGCTCTTTGCGGGAACCGGCCGTCAGATAGGCTTCGCAGCCGATAATCGGCTTGATGCCTTCCGCCACACAGGCTTTATAAAATGGCACCGCGCCGTACATGACCCCGTGGTCCGTCAGCGCCAGCGCCTTCATTCCGTTCTCCGCGGCTCGCCGGACAAGGTCCGAGATGCGTGCCGCTCCATCCAGAAGGCTGTATTCGCTATGCACGTGAAGATGCACAAATGAACTCATGTCTCGTCTCCTTTTCGCCGCAGTGATCACTGGTTTTTAACGTTTCATGCACTATTTATTATTTTATCATAATCCGCCTAGGACCGCCCATAGAATGGAATAAGGAAACCGCTGGACAAGGCGTTTCCGACCTCCTTGGGAAAGGACTGGGAATCATGAGCGTGTTTTTATCTAAAGCCATACTGGATTTCTTTATCGCTTTCGGCATCGTGCTGGGCGGTGCGATGGTCGGCGGGATCGGTGCGGTCATCTCGCTGCAATCACCGACACACACCATGCTCGAGGTGGCCGATCGGATTAAAATATGGGCGATGGCGGCGGCGATCGGCGGCACGATCGATCCGATGCGGGTCATCGAGAGCAATTTTATGGGGGGCAATCTTTCCCCCGCCATCAAGCAGGTTCTGTTTCTCCTCTTCGCCTTCCTCGGCGCTCACATGGGCAGCGAGCTGGTCAAATGGGTTTGCGGCGGCAGGGAGTAGCCGATGCGAATTCCTCCGTTCAGCCGATACCGCCATTTCTCCCAACTGACCGCCGTCTTCGTCTTGGGCGCCGTTATCGGAAGCGTCGTGTATAATTCGGTGTTCCACTCCAGCTTCGACATGCTTTGGGCGTCCAATCAGGACTTGGAGCTTCGGATCCAGCAGTACGAGGACGACATCAAAACGCTGAAAAAGTACAACAATCAGCAGACCGTGATCAAGGAAATCAAAATCCGCGCGGAGCAGCAGGATCCGCCTCTCGATCCGGTCATCGTCAAGGAAGTGATCCGCAAGCTCGGTGAGGATCTGGAGGTGCTGCGGGGCCGGAACATTTTCGATATCGACGAGGACAGCAAAATCGCCCGGAACCTCCTCAATCGCAAAATTTACAGGGTGCGCGATAAGGAGTATTCCATCGAAATCAAGACGATGCTGGTGGCGGAGGGCGTGCTCCAGATCTGGATCGACATCGAGCCTCAAAGTGTCGCTTCGGTCGGCAAATCGTGATACAATGAGGAATATTGAAGTTATTGACAGTAAAGGAGCTGCAGCATTCGATGATTTCCGTCATCCGCTATTGCCTATTTGCGCTGCTGGTGATTACCTGTTTATGTTCCGCTTACTACAGCTACCGCGCGCGGCGTTCCGCCGATGTCCGTGACCGGGGCTTGTACGGCTCGAATATGAATATCTGCCTTGGAATGATGCTGGTCGTGCTTGCGCTGATCTGCATGTTTATTTTCCACGGATCGACCGTTGCGGTCGTTATCGAGGGGCTGTTCCTCGTCCTCGGGGCGTTCAATATTTTCGCGGGCATCCGGAATCGGGGACATTTCAGCCGCATGAAATCCTCAGATACGAAAGCTTGAACCTGATGCTGCAATTGCGCAGAGTAACCTGAATCTTCCAAGCGTGGACAAGACCCAAACTTTAATGTGCGGGAGAACATCGGGGCCACACACAACAAATAACCGGCCGTATCTTTGATCAAAGATGCTGCCGGTTATATTTATGTCTGGCTAAGACCATGGACAATCCAGCCATACCCGTTACCTGTTATCCATGCTCGATAGAATGAAGCGTCAGCACAGCTTTGGCCACCAGGCTGTCGTCATGCAGCATTTCGATTTCGATCTTGCACGTCCGCCGGCTCGCCTCCAGCAGCCGCGGCATGACGGTCACCGGATCCTCGATCTGCACCGGGCGGACGAAGTACGTTGACATGTTATCCAGGACAAAGTCGTTCCCCGTCATATCCTTCGCCGCCCGCAGCGCCGCCTGCGTCATCACCGTGGTCAGGATGCCTTCCGAAATCGTACCGAGATCCGTCGCCATCTGCGGCGTAATAAAGCCGTGGAAAAAGAGCCGTCCCTCCTCATCCCGCTCATCCGCAAATCCGTTCCAGATCAAATGGTCGAACGTCTCGCCGAGCTGCGGCTGCTTGCGGGCGTCGCGCATGGCCTGAAGCACTTCCTTCCGCGACACGGTCGCCACCAGCTTGCGGTTGCGATCGACGATCGGCAGAAAGTCCACGCCTTCCCACATCATGAGCTGCGCTGCGGACGCGAGCGAGGTTTGCAGTCCGGCCGTGACCGGATTGCGGACCAGCAGCTTCTCGATGCTCTGCCCATCGGGCAGGTCCTTCATATCGCTCCGGTTCACGATACCGAGCACCCGGTTCCACTCGTCGATGACCGGCAGCCGCAGCTGCCCGGTCTGATCCGCCAGCGCCTTGCAATCCGCCACGGTGCTCGACAGCTTGAGGGCGTGGATTTTGGCCCGGGTGTTGACGATGTCCTCGACGATCATAATTTTCTTCTTGGGGCAGCCTGCTCATCGTCGGCCCGGTTGCCGACGATGAGCAGGCTGCCCGCGTCGATGTAACGGGCCATGGCGTCCACCTCCATGGCGCCGATGACGTATTTATGCAGATGTTTATTAAGTCCATCGGCTCCGCCGATCATGTGGCCTTCCACGATCTCGACCACGTCGGCGAAGGTGAGCTGCTCGGAAATATTCCGTGGCTTCTTCTCGACCCGGACGGTGCCGATCCTCTCCTTGGTCACGACGATGCCCAGATTTTCGGCGTCCTTTACCGCCCGGTAAGCGGTCCCTTCGCTAACGGACATTTCCTTCGCCAGCTTGCGGACCGAAATCTTGGTGCCAATTTTCAGCCCTTCGATATGCTGCAGCAGCTGCTCATGTTTCGTAATCGTTTCATCGCGGCCCTCCAACTGTTACACCCCCACGTTTCTATCTGTACCATACTGTACTATTATATCATGGTTGAGGCCGGAAAATAACAACGCAAAAAAAGCCGCCTCCACGCAATAACATTGCGCAAGACAGCTTTTTATCGCATTTATACATTTTCCTGACGCTGCTGTGTTTCCTCCGGCCATTTCAGCTGCCACTGCTGCAGCTTGGCCTTGCGGATGCGCTCCAGCGCTCTTTGCTTCTCTTCGTCCACCCCAAGCAAATAATGCAGGTGTGAGCCGATTATCAGGAAGGCAAACACGGCCCAGGCCGCTCCGAACCCGGAAGCCCAAGTCCATCCGCCGCTGAAGTTGATCCGGGGCAGAGCGTACACCAGCATCGCCAGAGCGAGAAGTAGGTAAATGGAATGCTTCAGTTTGCTTTCTTTTTTTCATCTCATCGCAGCTCCTTCATTTGGTAACTCTATATTTCTACTCTATGAAGGGGTCTGCAAAAATATGAGAAAAGTTTTGTCCAACCTACAGGCTTTGTCCCCCGTACAGATGCTGGAGGCTGTCCGAAATGATTTTATTCACGTCCTCAATGATCGTGCTGAGGCGGCGCTCCGCTTCAAACAACCGGCGGATGTTCAGGTTCAGGCTGAGCACGTCGAAGAGCTTCTCCATCTTCTCCATCTCCTCCTGGGATGGCATATCCCCGGACATCATCCGCTGCTGAATTTCCATCTGCCGCTGGCGGAAATCCTCGAGCATTTGTTTGCTCTCCGGATCCGCTTCAATCAGGCTCATCGCCGAGCTGATTTCCTGGACCTCCGAGCTTTCCTTTAGGGCTTTGGCCAAATCGTGCGCTTTGTCATAAATGTTCATAGGTTGTCATTTCCTCCTTAAATTTGGGCAGTCACCAATCGACGTGTTTTATGGAAGACGGACCGCTGGCTCCCGCGGAAGTGAATCCTGCGATAATCGCAAGCTTTTGCTTTGCTCACAGCTTATCAATCCGACCGTCTCCGGAAAAATGAAGGGCTGAAATCCCGGTTTTTATAAAAGTGGGTCAATCACCAAGGGATATATGTCCTCATATGATGCATTACATGCAATATTGCAGATGCTCCTTATCTGCCCTGTAGACATCAAGTTGTTGTTGGAAGGAGATCCACGATGTCCAAAAAAAAGCTACCGGTCCAAACGTTCAGCCCGGGCATTGTGAAAGAAAACACCGTCATGCTCGGCGAGAGACTGATCAAACAGTGGAAGATTCCCACCGACCGGCCTCTGCAGCTGTCCTTTGGTTCCTTTAGACAAGAGATCACCGTTATTTCCGCAGCAAAATATTCCGGCCTGCGCATCAGCGAGCCACTGGCCCGCAAAATGGGCTTAGCGTCCCGTCCCGTGCTCCGAGCGGCATACAGCTCATCCAGCAAAACGCTCAGGCTGGGTCCGCTCATCAGTGTCCTGATCAGCCGGGATTATCCTGACACACCGGAAAAGCCGTTCGGTTCCATTTCCATGTTCTGCAGGGAACTCGTCAACGCCTGCCGCAAGCAGGGTGCATACGTATACTTCTTCACTCCGAATCACATCACCGAGAGTGCAAGCAGCATACAGGGCTGGATCTATGACGGCGGATGGCGCCAGACAACGATGCCTATCGCAGATGTCATCAATAACCGCCTGACGACACGCAAAATGGAGAATAAACCTAGCGTACAGCATTTTATGAAAGAAGTAAAATCCCGCTACGGGAGCCACATATTCAACGAAAAGTTTTTGGACAAAAAATGAAGTGTTCGACACGCTGAAGCAGGACTCCTCCTTATCCCGGCTCATGCCGGAATCGCACCTGCTGACCGGCTACTCCATCCTGAAGAAGATGTGCAGCCAGTATCCGGTCGTGTTTCTGAAACCGGTGCGGGGCAGCCTCGGCAAAGGGATCATCCGGATCTCCAGGCAGTCTGACGGCACCTACCAAACTTTGGCAACATCGGTGGGCGGACCCAAAAAACAAAGCTACCCCAACCTTAACAAACTATTTACCAACGTCTCCGGAAAGATGAAAAGCACCCGTTACCAAATCCAGCAGGGCTTGACGCTCATCGACCACAGCAAACGGCCCATCGATTTCCGTGCGCTCGTCCAGAAGAACGGACTGGGTAAATGGAGCGTGACCTCGGTCGTGGCCAGGATCGCGGGCGGGAACCATTTTGTCTCGAACCTCGCTAGAGGCGGAACCCTCAGCAGCGTAAAGGAAGCTGTGAACCGCTGCGCCCTCCCGCCGGCCGTGAAAAGCACCGCACACGCCAAGCTGCAGCGGGCTTCGCTGGACATTGCCAAAGGCCTGGATGCGCTGCTGCCCGCCCATTTCGGCGAACTCGGCATCGACCTGGCCATGGATACCTCCGGTAAAATATGGCTGCTCGAGGTCAATTCCAAGCCTTCCAAAAACGACAATACGCCGCTCCACGAACAGAAAATAAGGCCTTCCGTCAAACGCCTGCTGGAATACTGCGCCTTCTTGTCAGGGTTTTAGGAGGTGCCGCGATGAAATCAACCACAATCGGAACCATTGGGATCCTAAGTTCCTCCACACCGGGCTCCCCTCCCTTCTCGGGAGAAGGATACGCCCGCCGATTAGCTCTGGCCGGCAGGAAATACGGTATTCAGGTCGTCGTTTTTTGCCCTGACGGCGTGCCCAAGGGACAGGAGAGAATCCAGGGATATATCTTCAGCAATGGGGCGTGGCACGCAACCACGGTCCCCTTTCCGGATATCGTCTACGACCGCTGTTTTCCGCAGCGAGGCAGCGAATACCGGGCAGCGGCGAGACTGTTGGCGGACGCCCCTTCAGGGAAGAGGTGGATCCTGTGGTCCCGCGGACTTCCCGGGAAAGGGCAGGTGGACCAAGTGCTCCGGAAGGAGCCCGGCCTACTGCCGTTTCTTCCCCCGACTGCCGTCTATCGCGGGAGCAGCCAATTGCTGCGCTCCTTGGAGAAATATGACGGCGAGCTGTTCATGAAGCCGATGAGCGGATCCCAGGGAAAAAATACGCTTCGCGTCACACGCCATGCTGCAGACGGATCTCTGACGATCCGGGGAAGAAGCGCAAGCAACCTGCCGTTTGTGAAGCATTTCGACGATACGCGATGCGGCCTGGCATGGATCCGGCGGTTTACCGGGGAGCGTTCGTACCTGATTCAGCCCTTCCTGCATTTGTACAGCGCAGACGGCGCCCCTTTTGACGTTAGAGTGCTGATGCAAAAAAATGAAACGGGTTCGTGGATGCATACCGGCATGGCGCTGCGCCTGGGCAACCCGGACAGCATTACCTCAAACCTTCACGGCGGAGGAAAACCTCTGTCTGTCCTGCCTTTTCTGACCGAACAATTCCGGGCTGACCGGGCAGAACACATAAGGGATCGTCTTCATAATCTGTCGGAGAAGATTCCGCCGATTCTGGAAAGCCGTTATGGCCGGCTCGGAGAACTGGGTATCGATTTTGGCATTGATACGAAAGGGAGAATCTGGCTGCTTGAAGTCAATTCCAAACCGGGGCGCACCTCCTTCCGGCACATTGGGGAACCAGGCAGCGATGTTCTCGCTACGGAAAATCCGCTCCGTTATGCCCGCTATTTATTGCTTCGACAACTTAGGAGGGTAAATTGATGAGTTTGACATTTTGTAATGTTCATTTTTCGCAGCAGCCCGAGAAAGTCGTCTACATTTCGAATTCGCTGATGAAAAGCCTCAAGCTGTCCGGCAAAAAGAATATTCAGCTCCGTCTGGGAAAAGACATGGTTAACGCAACCGTTAAGCCCATTAAAAAGACGGGTAAGCACCTCTTCCTCAGCTCAGGTGTCCGAAGCGGCATCCACGTTCCAAACGCCGGCGGGGTCATGCTGAGAAACCTTCAGGAGGACGAAGTTCAGCTCGGTCCTCTGATCGGCGTGCTCTCGGATGGCCCCAGCACATCGCCATCGCAGCCGTTTGCTTCCCGGACGAATTTCATCAAGCAGCTTCTCCGCGAGGGGAAAAGGAAATCGTATATTTTCGCCTTTACGCCCAAGGACATCAACTGGCAGCAGGAGACGGTCCGGGGCTATTTTCTGAACGACAACGGCACCTTTTACCGCAAAACCGTTCCGCTGCCCGATGTCGTCTACAACCGCCTCCCGAGCCGGAAAGCGGAAACCTCCTCTTCCATCAATCAGCTCAGAGAGCGGCTGACCCGCAAGAGAATCCCGTTTTTTAACTGGAGCTTCTTCAACAAATCCGACATCTACCGGCTGCTTGAAGACGACAACACGGTGAACCGGTACGTGCCCGAATCCCATATCAATCCTTCCCCGGAACGGATCAAGGATATGCTTGAAAGGCATCAGTTTCTGTACTATAAGCCTTCCGCAGGAAGCTTGGGTAAAGGCATCTATCGTTTGACTTACCTCCCGAAAAGGGGATATTTCGCCCGTTACCGCAAGGGAGGCGGCAACGTTCTGCTTCGTTTCAGCAACTTCAACAGCTTGATGCGGATGCTTAAATCCAGACATGGCCGCACCTTGGAAACGTATGTCATTCAGCAGGGAATCCGGCTGGTCGAAATCGACAACTGCCCGATCGACTTCCGCTTCCATATGCATAAGAACGGCAACAACAAATGGGTTGTTGTCGGTGTCGGCGCCAAAAAGGCCGGCCGCGGCAGCGTAACGACCCACCTGAAGAATGGCGGCTCCCTCCTTACTCCTGAACAGGCATTGAGCCGGACCTTTGGCGACAGATCCGACGAGGTGCTGCAAAACGCCAAAAAAGTCGCGATTACCCTGGCCGAAGCGATTGAGTTCCATCACCAGCACCTCCTTGGAGAAATCGGTTTTGACCTGGGTATCGACCAAGACGAGAAAGTGTGGATGTTTGAAGCGAACGCCAAGCCGGGCCGTTCCATTTTCAGCCATCCTTCCCTCAAGGCGGAAGGCAAGGCATCTGTAGAGCATATTCTTGAACACTGCCTGTATTTGAGCAAGTTCCGCAGGAGGGATGTGGAGTGAACATCCGGAGTCATACCGACAACAAACCCGTAGTGGCCATCCTGACCATGTCGGATTCCCACGGTTATTTCCGGGGAAATCAACAGAACTTTGAAGATATTGTCAAGACGGGACAGAAAATGGGATTTCCTGTCTATGTAGTCACAGCTAAAGATCTGAAGCTGACGGAGGATCGGATCAAGGGATTTACGCTGAATGACGAGGAGACCTGGGAACAGCAGTATTTTCCGCTGCCCCAGGTCATCTATAACCGGATTCCGCAGCGTGAAGACGAACTCCGGCCCGCTGTGCGCCAGAAAATCAAGGAATGCATGAAACATCCATCCATTTCGCTGTTCAATCCGCACTTCTTTAACAAATGGCATCTGTTCGAATGGCTCAGAAGCTCCAAAGCGACGGAGCATCTGGTACCGAAAACCAAACGCTTCACAAACGTGAGCACGCTGCAGAAAATGCTTGAGCGTTATCCCTGCCTCTACCTCAAGCCCGAAAGCGGAAAAGCCGGAAAAGGCATTATGATGCTGAGATACCAGAGGGACAAACTGCTTCCGTACCGGCTCAAAGTTCAGCACCACCGATCCAGCACCACGTACAAAACGCGGAATCTGTACCGCCTCTGGGCACGGATCAAAAGCGAAACCGGCAGCGCACGCTACATTATTCAACAGGGCATCGAGCTCGCATCCGTCAACAACCGGCACTTTGACCTAAGGGCGCTGCTGCAAAAAAACAACAAAGGCTTATGGGGCGTTACCGGTGTCGGAGCCAGAATGGCGGGTTCTAAGAGCATTACGACCCATGTGCCGAGAGGCGGCACGATCGAGGATCCCAGCAAGCTCCTGTCCGATGTATTCGGATCCGAGATGTCGGCTGTAATTCTGAACCGCGTCCGAACGACGGCGATCATCATCGCCCGCCAGATTGAGAAGGCTTCCGGCTACGAACATGGAGAGATGTCGATGGACCTCGGGATTGACGAGTCAGGAAATATCTGGTTCTTTGAGGCAAACGCCAAGCCGATGAAATTCGATGAACCGCATATCCGGAAGCGGTCTCTCAAGCGAATTTTCCAATACAGCGAATATCTCTCCAATCAACCTAAAATGTAATTGCAAGGGAAGTGATTGACAGGTGCAGATCTTAACGATAACCCCAACCCGTGAAGATTGGCTGCGCCAGCACGCCAAAATTCTCAAATTTGTGTTTGAACACGGCGGAAATCAGGCGGCGCGCGCGGAGTTCATTCTTCTTGCCCGATTGACGGCGGAACAGCTTGCTGCGCCGGGAACCTCGCTTATGGCCGCAACCGTCCGGTGCGAAGACGGGGAACGTCTGGCCGGTGTCAGCTTTGTATCGGGCTACGGGACCGAGGGGTGTCTCGTCGTCGTCCATCCGCTGTACCGCGGCAGAGGGATCGGCACCTCCCTTCTGGCCTCGCAGCTGCGGCAGTTAGGCACCATGCGATGCGAGGCTCTTCTGAGCCGGCTTCCTTTTGTTAAAATGTGCTTTCGCGCCGGACTTCACGCCGTCGCCGTCCACCAGGGGGCTGCCGGAGAGCCTGCCCTGGTCATGGAGGGGCCGTGTGGAGATCCGGATGGTGCATCCATTACTCTGACCCAAGAAGGTGATCCCCTGTGCCGCTACCCGTGTTAGGCATCTTGACGCTGTATCTGAACGAGCATAAGCATTTGGAGGAAAAACCGATCTATCAGAAAATGATCGTTGAAGGCGGCAAGCTGGGACTTGACGTATTTGTGTTTACCCCGATGGACGTCAGCGACAGCAAGAAAAAATCTTTGCCATGGAATACGACGCAAAGCAAAAGAAGTGGACCCGGCGGTGGAGAAACTTCCCGGATATGATTTACGACCGGTGCCGCATCCAGAAGAGCCCCCGCTTTGCCCAGCTTCTGCAGTTCCGGAGCCGGTACAGCAAAA
This sequence comes from Paenibacillus sp. AR247, assembly GCF_002968895.1. Taxonomy (NCBI): domain Bacteria; kingdom Bacillati; phylum Bacillota; class Bacilli; order Caryophanales; family Paenibacillaceae; genus Paenibacillus; species Paenibacillus sp. AR247. The sequence continues at coordinate 325,600 of NZ_PCZT01000002.1, forward strand.
TGCTGTTTCTGAACAAACCGCTCCGCAACAAATGGACCATTCACGAGGTGCTGTCCAAAAAGGCGGAATTCCGGAAGTTTCTGCCGGAAACGCGCCTGTATCACGGACTGACAGACGTCCACCAAATGCTGAAGAACAGGTCTGTCGTGTTTTTAAAACCGATCAACGGAACCGGCGGGCGGGGTATTTACGGATTGAAAAATTGAAGGCTGCTTCCCAGTACTACATTCAAGGACGGAATCAGCAGCGGAAAATCATCTCTCCGCAAAAAATCCACGCTTCCCGGCTCGGCGCCATTCTGAGCGACTGGAATATGAAGGACCGGTATTTGATCCAGGAAGGCATCGCCGTGGAGCTTCCCGACGGTCGGGTTCATGACTACCGCATGCTGGTGCAGAAAAACAAGGAGGGGCATTGGCAGTTGACCGGCATTGCCGGCCGGGTGGGGGCGCCGCGAAGCGTCACCTCCAACCTGCACGGCGGCGGAAGAGCCGTACCCGCTCATCAAATGCTGTCTTCTTGGATCACGGATGAGGAGCAACGGCAGGAAGTCATCTCGACGGCAGGCAAGATGGGCGTGGACATCGCCGCCTATCTGGAGCACCAGTACGGACCGCTGTGTGAGCTGGCGCTCGATCTCGCCATCAACCGGAAAGGCCGGATTTACCTGCTCGAAGTCAATCCCAAACCCGCGAGGGAAGTATTCTCCCAGATCGGCGAGCCCGAACTGTACCGCACGGCCATCACCAGACCGTTGGAATACGCCCTGTGGGTTTACAAGCAGAAGACGGAAACCGCCGACACTAAAGAAACAAACCGCAGCTCTAGCGCGGTTTGTTTTCTTATATGCAGCTATGATTATTCCTTCTTAGGCGGCTCATCGCCGACTTACACCGATGAGGCATACAGCCCCAGAAGTTCGTCAAATGAGTTGATGAGGACGTCGGACCCTGCCAGTTCATCAGGGTTTCCAAACCCGGCGTATTGGCATCCAATGACGGCGAGGCCGTTCTTCCGGCCGGCTTCCACATCCGAAGATCGGTCGCCCACCATCCAGGCCGTGCTTACCCCTTCGCGCTGAAGCAGTAATTCCACCAGATGCACCTTCGATTTGGTTCCGTGCTCCCCGGCACTATACAGGCCGTCAAAAAGTTCCAGAATGCCGTGGGCCTCCGCGATCCCCTTTACGTAATGCTCCAGCCCGTTGCTTGCTACATACAGGCGCACGCCCTGCTCCTTCAACCGTGCCAGCGTATCCTTCACGCCGGGATAGAGCTCGGTGTTCCCTGCCTTGAGCCCCTCTAATTCCAGTTGGAGAAGGAGCTCGTTAGCACGCGCATGGGCACGTTCGCTGCCGTCCGGCATGACCACTTTCCAAATGTCCTCCAGCAGCATCCCGAGACTGCCCATCATCCGTTCCGCCGGGGGCGTAGGTGCAGTATACAGCCCCTCCTCCCGCAGCTTGTCGAACAACCGCTGATGGGCCGGCAGCAGCAGCGATTCGGTTTTGAACAGCGTGCCGTCCATGTCGAACAATATCCCCTGCGGCTTGTTCAATGTCTTCTCTTTGTCCATCGGTTACCTTCCCTTTCATTGCCTGCTTAAATGCGCAATACTCAGTATCACCCAATTACATGCCTATGATAAGGGAAGTGCCAAGCCTTGTAAACTTCGGTCGTTCGTAAAAAAGGTTAACCTTTAGAAAAACCGTTTTTTACCCCGGTCATCTTTAATGATCTCCACGGCCTCCCGGAACCGGGTCGAATGGACGATTTCCCGCTCCCGAAGGAACTTCAGTCCGTCCTGCAGGTCGACGTCGTCCGTCATGTCAATCAGCCACTGGTATGTAGCCCTGGCCTTTTCTTCTGCGGCGATGTCCTCATACAAATCGGCGAGCGGATCGCCTTTGGCCTGAATGTACGCCGCCGTCCATGGGACCCCGGCTGCATTTTGGTAGAACAAAGCTTTGTCATGGTTGACATAGTGTTCTGCGAGTCCGGCCGCCTTCAGCTGATCCGGAGTCGCATCTTTTGTCAATTTNTAACCATGGTGGCAATCATTTCCAGTGGGCAAATTCCTCCGTGCCGATGTCGTTGAGAATGCCGATGACCTTATCCGGGATGGTGTACCGTTGATTCAAATATCTCAAGGCAGCGGCCAATTCCCCGTCGGCACCGCCGTACTGCTCCAGCAGCAACCGGGCCATATATGGATCACACTTGCCGACCCTGACCGGATACTGCAGCTTTTTTTCATATATCCACATGCGGGACATTCGCCTCCTTTAGATTCTTTTGCCGGTTACACCTGCCAAGGCCACGGGGCCTGCGGCCATTCAAACGGGAACTTCGAATAGGCATGGCCGAAATGCATCAACGGTCCATAGGATTCCTGAAACTCCCGGACGATCGGGATCCGCTCCTGGGCGAGCCGGTTGTACTGCTCGATGCTTTTTAAATCGTCCGGATGCGTATCCAGGAACAGATTCAGCTCGACCAAGGCAAAATCGATCATCTGCAGCTTTTCAAGCAGCTCGTAGTAGCGCTGATCCACCGCCGGTTTAGCCTGGTTCTCCATCACTCCCCACCTCCTCCACTCTTTTGCTTTTAGATTCATAAGGGCTGTAAAGGTTCGGCCAAAGCGTTCCCAGCTTCAGCGCCTCGGCGAGGCTGAATTGCGGCCAGTCCAGAGGCTGGAACACGATATACTGGTTGGGCGGGACGACGTACGTCCTGTAAGGCAGCGGCGGGCACGGATCAAACGGGCCAATGAAAGGCTTATACACTCGTACCTGTGAGTTCACCACTTGCTCCTCCTTTTTGTTGTCCATACTAAAGTCGCTGATTTCCCTTGAAAAGACGAAAAATCAGACACTCTTCGTAATTAAACATATGACCCATCCGCGGAATCTGAACAAAAAAGTTCATGGGACAACAAAAAGACCCCTGATTTGCGGTCGATTTACCGTCAAGGGGTCAGTGCAAAGGACTCTAGCAGCTCCTGTCGAAGCACTGGATGAAGCGCGAGCCTTCAATAAGATGATGAACTTTTAAAATCTGATCTTGATCTGGAACAGTCCCGCTTTCCGGACCGCCGAATAAATAATGACCACCAGCGGGCCGATAAAGACGCCGATCACGCCGACGAGCTTGAAGCCGATATACATGCTCACCAGAGCCGACAGGGCGCCGATGCCGACCGAATCGCCAATGATCTTGGGCTCGACCACCCGGCGGGCAATCGTAATGACCCCAAACAGGAGCATCAGCCCAAAGCCGGTATAAGAGTCGCCCACGATAAACAGGTATACCGCCCAGGGAATCAGCACCGAGCCGACCCCCAGAATCGGCAAAATATCGACGACCATGATCAGCAGGGCGATCGCCAGCGGGTAATGAATGTCGAGGATGAGCAGCCCCGTGAGCGTCAATACATAGGTAAAAGCGCTCAGGATCATCTGGGCCTGAATAAAGCCGAAGATGGACCGTTTCAGGCTGTGCAGCACCTCGTTGATCTGGTCTTGGGTCTCCTCCTCGAACAGGGATAGAATCCCTGCCTTGATCGTCTCCAGTCCAAAGCTGAACAGATAGACAGCGACAAAGAAAACCACCAAAAACACGAACGTGCCCGGGATACCCTTGGCAAAAGATAAAAAGGTTGACGACAACGAGTTGATGAGCGACTCGGCGTATGACGTCAGATTGGTCAGCATTTCCCTCAGGCTCTCGGCCAGCTCCGGTTGAAACCGGTCAAACAGCCCTCTCGCCTGGATCAGCGTCGTCTGCACGAAATCGTCGGCCGACGCAAAGTATGCCGGCGCATTCTTCCAGTATTCCAGCAGCTGGGCGAAAACCTGAAAACCCAGCATGTACACCAAAAGAAGAATCATGAGCATAAACAACGTACATGTAAGCGAAGCGGCAGCGACACGATTCCATTTCAGCCTCCCGATCAGCATCCGGTTGATCGGCTCCAGCGAAACGGCCACGAGCGCAGCCAGTACAAATGGGGCGCCTGCCGTAAACAGCAAATACAGCAGGAGCAGTCCCACACCGACGAACACCAGCTGTTTGCCAGTCATGCTTCACTCCTTAATCCCCGTTATCCGTCCCTTCCTGTTCCTCTTCGTCGATGACTTCCGTATCGGCAACGCGGTGAATGTTAACCCGGGTAATCCGGAGCTTGGTCGATTCCTCGACCTCAAACACGAAATTGCTCACCTGGACCTTTTTGCCTTTTACCGGATTGCCTTCCAGCTCCTTGAACAGCCAGCCGCCGATCGAATCAACCTCGTCATCCTCAATGATGACGCCGGTCAGATCGTTGACATCCTCGATCAGCATCCGCCCGTCAACCGAGATGACATCCTCCTGGATTTCGACATCGGGACGCTCGTCCTCAAATTCGTCATAGAGCTCCCCAACGATTTCTTCGAGGATCTCTTCGGCCGTCAGCATGCCGGCCGTGCCGCCGTATTCGTCGACCACCAGCGTCAGCTGGGCATGCTTCTTCTGCATAAGGCGCAGCACATGGCTGATTTCCATCGACTCCGGCACGTTCAGAATCGGACGGACCAGCGAGGTCAGCTCCTTCTGGTGCTCGGCGTCGGCCAGGAGAAAAATCGGTAATATGCACAAATCCGATAATCTGGTCCTTGTCCTCCACGGCGACAGGATAACGGGAATGCTTCGTATCACTGATGATTTGCAGGTTCTCTTCCAGCGTATTCGTCGTGTACAGGCAGTCCATATCCGTCCGTGGGAGCATAATTTCGCGCGCCAGCAGGTCGGAGAACTCGAAGATGTTGTCCATCAGCTTCATCTCGTCCTTATCGATGACCCCGCTTTTGGCGCTCTGATTCATTAATATGCGGATTTCCTCTTCAGAATGCGCAGCTTCTGCTTCGCTGGCCGGATGAACGCCGAACAAGCGAAGCAATCCGTTGGCGGAAGCGTTGAGCAGCCAAATGAAAGGAAAAAATATTTTATAAAAGGCCATCAGCGGAGCGGACAGCAGCAGGGCGGCCCCTTCCGTTTTCTGAATGGCAAGCGACTTGGGGGCCAGTTCCCCAAGCACGATATGTAAGAAAGTAATGACACAGAACCCGAGCACCACGGATACGGTGGCGATGAGCGTTCTGTCGGTAATGCCCATTTTATACATCAAAGGCTCTACCAGTAGTTCCGAAATGGCCGGCTCCCCGATCCAGCCGAGACCGAGGGATGCCAGCGTAATGCCGAATTGGGTAGCGGACAAATAAGCGTCCAGTTTGTTGTTCACCCGGAGCGCATAGCCGGCCAGCCGGTTGCCTTCGCTGACCAGCTGCGTCAGCCGGGACTGCCTCATTTTTACAAGCGAAAATTCGGCGGCCACAAACACGCCGTTAAAAAATACCAGCAGCAGAACAAAAAAGAGGTTTAAAAGCAATTTGCCTATTTCTAACTCCCCGTCCAATGACAACGCCCCATTTCTATAATAAGTTCGCTTTTTTCACGGTAAAATCGGTATCTTTATAATACATGTCCTTCACGAGCAGATTCGGACCGCAGCAGCCCACAGCATCGCAATGGCAGTTCACCGTCTTGTTCAGCGGATGCCCGGTCTGCCACGCATTAAAGATGTCGTCGAGGCGGCCGGTTTGAATATTGCCGAACGCCGGAATATCGGAAAAGTCGGTGACGTAGACGTCGCCCGAGAACAAATTGACGTTGACGCGGTTGCGGCCGTCAGGATCGTTGCGCACGGTAACGTTCGGCGCATCCGCAAGCCTGCGGATCAGCTTCAGATCCTCGTGAATATCGCTGCACGCGAAGAACGGGAGCGTTCCGAACAGCATCCACATCTGCGGATCGCGAACATCCAGCAAGCTGTGGATCGCTCTGCGCGTCTCTTCCAAAGAAAGCACCGGAAGCTCCGTGGCAAAATTGGAGGCATACATCGGATGCACTTCATGGCGGCGGCAGCCCATTTCCCCTATTAGTTTGTGAATTCCTGCAAGCTTTGTATGCGTCCGGTAATTAATCATGGATTCTGCCGAGATGAACATGCCCGCTTCGCTCAACTTCAGGGCGTTCTCCATCATTTTGTCATACATGCGGTAGGCGGTTTCCTTCGGAACCGGATGGTTGCTGTTGGCGAAGCCCACCTCATGGAAATCGTCTCCGTTCAAATAGTTGAACGAAATATGCATCACATCAAGGTACGGCAGCATCGCTTCATATCTGCTGATATCCAGCGTCAAATTGGAGTTGATCTGCGTGCGGACTCCCCGGTCCTGAGCATATTTGAGCAGAGGGACGATCACCTCTTTCACCGTCTTCTCACGGAAGGAGGGCTCGCCTCCGGTCAGGCTGATCGTCTGCAGATGCTCTACCTCGTCCAGACGCCGCAGCATCAAATCCAGCGGAAGAAATTCTGCCTCTTTCATGACGAGCATATCGCCGACCGCACAGTGCTCGCAGCGCATATTACACAAATGCGTCACCGTCATTTCGACACTGGTCAGCACATGCCGGCCATATGTACGAAGGGATTCAATCGGATCCCATGGGTCATTGCTCGGAGATAAGGGGGCAAGTGCTCCCCGGGTATTTACAGTATTCATTATTTACTCACCTTATTTCTTTATTTAACCCAAAACACGGTTTTTGTGTAACCTTTATTTTCCAGACCCAGAGCAGTCCGGTTGTCTCAGGATGAATATGTCATTCCTTCTATCATACCATGAAGCGCGAAAAATCTCTCTGTCTGAATAGGTATGCCGGGACAAGAAGAAAAAAGACCCCTAAACCGGCGGCTCCTGCGGGCAGCAGGGAAATCGAATTTCCACCGCATCCATTACCGCCCGATACCGCTCGCTTTATGGGTCTTCCGGTCATGACAAATCCTAATTTCTGCTCTCCCTAATCCCCGAGAACGCCGTCAATAATAACGGAAAGCAACTGGGACAGGTCCACCTCGTAAGGTGCCTGCAGCGGCACCCCTTCCGGATCCTGCAAGATGCGGACCACGGGACGATGGGGCATATGGGCGTGAATTTTCGACACCACTCCCGTCTCCCCGGTACTCAGCTTGACCGACAAGCCGGGGGGATAGATCGCCACGTTATCCCGGAACAGCTCCAGCTTCTTTTGGTCGTACAAGGTACCTGCCCCGCCGTACAGCACTTCAGCGGCCTGATGCGGAAGCATCGCAGGCCGGTACACCCTGTGCGAGGTCATCGCATCGTAGGAGTCGGCGAGCGCCACCCACTGGGCATATTCGTGAATATCATCACCCTTGATGCCGCGCGGATAACCTGATCCGTTAATCCGTTCATGATGCTGAAAGGCGCAGTGCGCGGCCAGGAGCGGAATATTCGGCTCGTCCTTCAGGATTTTAAAGCCGATTTGGGCATGCGCCTGCATGAGGCGGAATTCCTCATCATCCAGCTTTTGCGGCTTGAACAGCACTTTTTGGGGAATTTGGGTTTTTCCGATGTCATGCAGCAGCGAACCCAGCCCCAGCACCATCAGCTGGTCCTGCGTATAACCGCTCGCAATCCCCAGCACAAGTGAATATACGCACACATTTAAGGAATGCTTATATAAGTAATGATCTGCGGTGTTCATGTCCATCAGCATGATCATACAGTCCTCTTGGGAACTGACATCCTCAAGGATGGACTCCATCACCTTGGAGAACTGCTTTCCGAGATGGTGATACCCTCCAGTAATCGGAGAGGCTTCGGATAACCGCTGAAAATTAATGCGAATATTATGAAGAGCCTGACGCCTCGTTTCCTCCCGGAGCATTTCGGGAATATCGATGCCTTCCGTCAGATGATCTTCCACATAAATATAACCGATGTCCAGCTTTTGCAGGCGGCTGATCAGCAAGGATGTGAGCTCCACGCCTTCCGCGAGAAGCACAACACCCTCGTCGCTGTATATCTTTTTGCCGATTTTCATTCCCTGCTGCAGCATCGGAACGGGTACCAAACGCAACACGATCCACTCCTGCCTAAAATCACGGCCGCCCGGTTATTGCTTCCCAGGTCCGTTTACCTAGTTTCCCCCTGCCATCCTATGTAGCCAATTCACCCTTTGCGGAATTAGTCCATCACATTACGGTTCTTGAATCAGCGCATAACGAACAGCCAGAACACGGCGGCAAGCACAAACCGGTAGATGGCGAAATGGGTCAGACGAATTTTTTGAATCAATTTCATAAAAGCAAGCACAACGACATAGGCCACCACAAAAGCTATGATAAATCCGATGACGAACATGCCGATCGTATCCTTGGTCATATACTTGTACGAATCCAGCATCTCATAGCCGGAAGCGGCGCACATGATCGGAATGGCGATCAGAAACGAGAAATCGGCCGACGCCTTGTAGCTTGCCCCGCTCAGCATCCCTCCGGAAATCGTGGATCCCGAACGCGAAAATCCCGGCCATACGACAGATAAAATTTGATAAAGCCCGATCAACAACACCTGCTTGTACGACAGGTCATCCATCGTTTCGGCGGTGATTCTGGCTTTGGACTTGTTAAACCACTCGGCAAAAATCATGAAGATCCCGCCCACGATCAGCGCCCAGATCACCGTATTTGCACTGAACAGGCTCTTGATAAAGTCCCTGGCAAAAAAGGCCACGATGAGTGCGGGGGCGATCCCGATGATAACATGCAGCAGATTCAGCTTCTTGCCGGACCGCAGGCTTCCGGATTCGGGCATGGTCCGCTTGATGCCCAGCAGATCCAGAATCCGTCTCCAATAGACGAGGGCGATCGCCAGAATGGCCCCCAGCTGAATAACGATTTCAAAGGTTTTCATGATGGGGTCCTGCTCATCATAGCCCAAGAGCTTGGACGTCAATATCATGTGCCCCGTTGAAGAGACCGGAATAAATTCCGTAACCCCCTCCACAATCCCCAAGATAATTGCAGTAATGGTATCCATTTCTTCCTCCTCTGGTCCTTCTTAAACAACCTCGATCCAACGGTGCTTGCCGCAGGTATCCAGACTTCCGGGACGCTGGAGCTCAAGTCTCAGCAGGTCCCGCAAAAACTCGGGAAGCAAGTATTTCGGATCTTCCCCCCGAGAAATCTGCTCATATCCCGTCCCGAACGTAAACATGTCCAACGTTCCAACGGTGTACATCCGGTCGTCCCGCAGCGGCTCTCCCTGAAGCGAAATTTGAACAATCCTATCATAAGGGATGCGGCTTGGATCGTACAAGACTTCAATTCCGTCCACCGCGATATTGCCGAGTACATTGCCGCGGAACCCGAATCCCCGGATTTCCTTGCTCCAATATTCCGGCAGGAGGCTCTCCTCCAGGCTTCGCCGGATATGCTCCCCTTTGAGACTGATCACGCAGGGGTTAATCGGAGATGGGCAGAGCTCGTGAAGGAGTCCCGCCGTAATTTCCCCTTCCGGCAGATCGCCCAGCAGCTGCCCCGTGTTGACAAGCGACAGCTCCGCGCCGGTAAACTGACGGACCGACTGCGCCAGCAAATTGCCGAACGGCGACTCTCCCGTATGCGTCAGGGACAGCGGCCGGTCCGTAACCGCCACAGGCTCTTTCAGGGCTTCTTCGGCCCGCTCGCGATGAATTCCAAGGGCACGGGACACCGTTTCATCCAAAAGACCGGTATCGACCGGCTGGCATTCTCCCTCGATGACACGGAAACGGCCGTCATCCTGTTGAGTCATGACGACCTTACCCACGTATTGACCGTACTTTCCCGCTGCGCACAGCACCGTATCACCGATCCGCAGCGGCTCTTCCAGCAGATGGTGGGTATGCCCGCCGAGAATCAGGTCGATACCCCGAATCCGTTCTGCCATCAGCCGGTCGGTAGTCAGCCCGAGGTGGGATAAAACGATCACGATGTCGGCCTCCGGACGAAGCGCCTCCACCTGCTCCTGCAACGCTTGCAGCGGCTCCAGGGCATCCCAGCCGAGCAGTTTGTAGAAGTCGGCGAACGGGGCCGTAGCTCCCGTCAGCCCGATCCGGATCCCGTCCTTGTTCAGAATGACGCGTTTCTTCATCCATGCGGGTGGCGCCGAGCTGAGCTGCTCATGGATGTTGCAGCAAATAACCGGGGACTGCAGGCCCGCATAAAGGCGTTCCAGCACGTCCGGGGTAAATGTCAGCCCCTCATTGTTCCCTATCGTCACCGCCTCATATCCCGTTAAATTCAATATGTCGATGTTCGTCTGGCCCATCGTCCCCTCGGTTTCGACGGCCGTCCGGTCCATATGATCTCCTATATCCACCAGTAAAAGAGGACTCTCCGCCGCCTGAGCACGTTCGGCGGCAGCCAGGGCTGCAATGGAACTAACCGTTTCAAAGTGGCTGTGTATATCATTCGTATGCAGGATTGTAATCGATTTTGCCTGGTTCTGCAGCATCATTGGGTAACCTCCCCTTTCACTGTTCTCGCCTTGTTAGGCCCAAATGCTCCTAGGGATAAGCATAACATTTTCAAGGTGGATATGGTATATTGAAGACATGAACTACCACGCCCGAGGAGAGAAAGAAATGCAGCTTGATATTCGATTGTTTGCCGGTCTTGCAGAACGGCTCCAAACCTCTGTTTTACCTTTGTCCGTCGAAGGGGAATCCATCACAGCCGACGGCTTGAAACAAAAGCTGACCGAATTGTACCCGGAGGCTGCCGCACAGATCTCCGTTTCTTTTGTTGCCGTTAATCAGAATTATGCGCCGGGTGACGCGCTTATTACGGAAGGTGACGAAGTCGCCCTGATTCCGCCCGTATCGGGCGGAGACGGAAATAGCTCAGTACAGGAAGCATCAGCAGACGGCTTATACTGTATTACCGATCAGCCGCTGTCCGTTGATGAGGTGACGTCCAAGGTGCTGGACGACAACCATGGCGCCACGCTATCTTTTGTCGGGACAACCCGGGAAATGACGGGTGAGCAGCGCACCGTTCACTTGGAGTACGATGCGTATATCCCGATGGCACTGGCGCAGCTTGAATTGATCGGCCGTGAAATCGCCGAACGTTGGCCGGGCACGCGCTGTGCGATTTCACACCGGATCGGTACAGTCGATGTGAAAGAGATCAGCGTCATCATCGCGGTATCGACCGGGCACCGGGAGGCTTGTTATGAAGCGAGCAGGTATGCGATTGAGAAGCTCAAGCAGTCCGTGCCCATTTGGAAGAAGGAAATTTGGGAGGACGGGTCGGAATGGAAGGGGCATCAAAAGGGGCCATGGGACCCGACGCTCCCCCCTCCGTCTAAGAAGAGTTCGTTGATAATCCATATTTTTCTTGCTAATATAGATTTCAAAACAATAGGTTCCAATCTGAACAATGAGGTGACGATCAGTTTTGAGAGTTCATGTCACGGAATTACGGCCCGGTGATCGGCTTCAAGCCGATACGTTTAACGATATCGGGCTTCATGTGCTCCACAAAGGGAAGGAACTGAAGCTTGAAGAGATCAGCAAGCTGATTCAACATGGCATCGCTTATGTGGAGGTTGACCCCTCCCGGCCGGATGAGCCGACCGCTTCATCACCGTTCCTTTCCGGTCAACCTGCTTCCAAGGTGGAAGAACAGGTTGGACAAGCGGTGGACGGGTTTGAGTCGCTGTATCTGGAAGCCCTTTCGACAGGCCGGATCAACACGACCGTCGTCAATGACATTATGGAGCCGCTGGTGGACCGGCTCAGCACCCATACCGACGTGGTCTCCCTCCTCTTGTCCATCAATCCGGAAGACGAATATACATACCAACATTCCGTTCAGGTCAGCATTCTTTCCTACTACATATCCACCTGGCTCGGGTATGCTCCCGAGGAGGCCTACGCAGCCGGAAAAGCGGGTTTTTTGCATGACATCGGCAAATGCCTCGTCCCCGCCGAGCTGTTGTACAAACCCGGCAAGCTTACGCCGGAAGAATTTGAAGAAATGAAGCGTCATACCGTCTACGGTTACGATATCATCCGAAGCTCCACCAACGATGAAATTCCCGCGCTGGTCGCGCTGCAGCATCATGAACGTGACGACGGGAGCGGCTATCCCCACCAGTGCGGCGAGCTTGAAGTCCATCCTTTTTCGCGAATTACCGCGGTGGCTGACGTGTTTAGTGCGATGACAACGAACCGTGTGTATCAGACGAAGCAGGAACTGCTGACCGTGCTCCGCGAGCTGTACAG
>NZ_PCZT01000002.1:337881-343596 GCF_002968895.1 Paenibacillus sp. AR247
CCCCCGGGCAACTCAGGCGTTTATCAGCCATATGCTTCCGAACTTTATCGGCAAACGGGTCACCCTGACTTCCGGGGAAACCGGCACCATTATCATGACCAATCCGGCGGATTTCTTCCGTCCGCTTGTGAAGACCGAGGACCGGTTCATCGATCTGTCCTCTGATCGGAATATTGCCATCGATCAAATTTATATGTAACCCGTTCAATGCAAAAGAAGCCCTCAACTGAGGGCTTCTTTTTGAATGTGGCTTTCTTATATCTAATAAAAAAGCGTGCCCGCGAAGCCGCCGTAACGGCTGCGCAGTACACGCTTTGTTTGCTTTCTATTAACCGATGGAGCCTTCCATCTCGAATTTGATCAAGCGGTTCATTTCGACCGCATATTCCATTGGGAGCTCCTTCGTGAACGGCTCGATGAAGCCCATAACGATCATTTGCGTCGCCTCGGCTTCGGTGAGTCCGCGGCTCATCAAGTAGAAGAGCTGATCTTCCGATACCTTGGATACCGTCGCTTCGTGCTCCAGAACGATGTTGTCGTTCTTGATCTCGTTGTACGGAATCGTATCCGAAGTGGACTCGTTATCCAGGATCAGCGTATCGCACTTGATGTTGGCTTTCGCGCCTTCCGCGTTGCGGCCGAAGGAAGCGAGACCGCGGTAGGTGACCTTGCCGCCGTGCTTACTGATCGACTTCGATACGATCGTGGACGTCGTATCCGGAGCCAAGTGGATCATCTTGGCGCCTGCATCCTGATGCTGGCCTTTGCCTGCAACCGCAATGGACAGCACCATGCCTTTCGCGCCGCGTCCTTTCAGCAGCACTGCCGGATATTTCATCGTCAGTTTGGAGCCGATGTTGCCGTCTACCCATTCCATCGTGGCGTTCTCTTCAGCTACCGCCCGTTTGGTAACGAGGTTGTAGATGTTCGGCGCCCAGTTTTGGATCGTCGTGTAACGTACGCGTGCGTTTTTCTTACAGATGATCTCAACAACCGCACTGTGCAGCGAGTTCGTGCTGTAGATTGGAGCGGTACAGCCTTCGACATAATGCACGAAGCTGTCTTCGTCCGCAATGATCAGCGTACGTTCGAATTGGCCCATGTTCTCGGAATTGATCCGAAAGTAAGCCTGCAGCGGAATTTCACATTTAACGCCTTTTGGAACGTAAATGAAGCTTCCGCCGGACCATACCGCACTGTTCAGTGCAGCAAATTTGTTATCGGTAGGAGGAACGACAGTCGCAAAGTGCTCTCTGAAAATTTCAGGATGCTCTTTCAGCGCCGTGTCGGTATCCATGAAGATAACCCCTTGGTCTTCCAGGTCTTTCTGCATGTTGTGATACACAACTTCGGATTCATACTGGGCGGATACACCGGCCAGGAATTTCTGCTCGGCTTCCGGAATACCCAGCTTGTCAAAGGTTTCTTTGATCTCAGCCGGTACTTCTTCCCACGTCTTTCCTTGCTTCTCGGAAGGTCTTACGTAGTACTGGATATCGTTGAAGTCCAGTTCATCCAGGTCGCCGCCCAGCGAGGCATTGGCATTTCNCGAACTGCTCCAATGATTTCAGACGGAATTCAAGCATCCATTCCGGCTCGGTTCGTCGCGGAATCCGTATTTATACTCTTCTATTTCAGGCGCTTTTTTGGCCATGAGTATTCAGCCTCCCTATCGTTAGTGGTTAATGCGTTCCTCGTCAATACCTTTCCGCAGTGCATTCCAAGCGAGCGTTGCGCATTTAATGCGGGCCGGGAACTTGTTAACTCCGGACAGGGCTTCGATATCTTCGTAATCGTCAAAAATGAACGTCCTCACCCTGCATCAGCGACGAAAAGCGTGAAGCCATTTCCTTCGCTTCCTCAAGCGTCTTGCCTTTGACCGCTTCGGTCATCATCGAGGCGGAGGACATGCTGATGGAGCAACCCTCGCCTGTGTATCTGGCATCTTTGACCATGCCGTTATCGACAATAAGCTGAAGCGAAATTTTGTCGCCGCAGGTCGGGTTGTTCAGATCCACCGTCACGGCTTCATTTTCAAATTTGCCCCGATTGCGGGGGTTTTTATAATGATCCATTATGACACGCCGGTACAAGTCGTCAAGTTCCATCATCCAAAATACTCCTTTGTCTGGATTAAGGCGCTGATCAGACGATCTACATCTTGTTCGGTATTGTATAGATAAAAGCTTGCACGGGCGGTGGCACTGGCCTCAAGCCAACGCATGAGAGGCTGACAGCAGTGATGGCCTGCGCGGATCGCAACCCCGCTGGCATCCAGAACCGTAGCCACATCATGCGGATGCACATCTCCCAAATTGAAGGTGACCAAGCCCACTTTACGTACACGCGGACCATAAAGCTTCAGGCCTTCAATTTCCGATAACCGCTCGATCGCATACTTCGCGAGCTTCTGCTCATGCTCCTCGATTTGGTCCATGCCGATTTCCTCGAGAAAATCGATGGCTGCAGCAAGCCCAACCGCTCCGGCGATAATCGGGGTGCCCCCTTCAAACTTCCAGGGCAGCTCCTTCCAGGAAGAATCGTATAGTCCGACATCGTCAATCATTTCACCGCCGAATTCCACCGGTTCCATGGATTCGAGCAGCGCCTTTTTGCCGTACAGTACACCGATGCCGGTAGGACCGCACATCTTGTGGCCGGAGAATGCGTAGAAGTCGCAATCCAGATCCTGAACATCGATCTTCATGTGAGGCGTGCTCTGGGCGCCGTCCACGACCATATACGCGCCGTGGCGATGCGCCAGCTCGGCAACTTCCTTCACCGGGTTAACCACGCCCATGACGTTGGACACATAGCCCATCGCGATGATCTTGGTTTTCTCGGTGACGACTTTCTCGACTTCGGCCAAGGTGACTGAACCGTCTTCTTGTAGTTTAACATATTTCAACGTGGCGCCGGTGGCTTTTGCCACCTGCTGCCAAGGAATTAGATTACTGTGATGTTCCAGCGGGGTCAGGACGATTTCATCGCCTTCCTGGCAAATCGAGCGCCCGAATGAGGAAGCCACCAGGTTCAGGGCTGTCGTCGTTCCCCGCGTAAAAATAATTTCCTTCGTGCTCTTCGCATTAATGAACTTAGCTACCTTCTCGCGCGCGCCTTCATAAGCATCCGTTGCACGGCTTCCAAGCGTATGCACCCCGCGGTGCACGTTGGCGTTGTCATGCTCGTAATAGCGTTTGACAGCCTCGATCACAGCGAGCGGTTTCTGGGAAGTCGCCGCATTATCAAGATATACCAACGGGTGGCCGTTTATTTCCTGATTCAGGATGGGAAACTGCTCGAGAATGTCGCGGTTCATTGTCCCAACTTCCCTTCGATGACCGATTGAAGCTGCGTGCGCAGGCCTTCAAGCGGAATCTGAGATACGACCGGTGCCAGGAATCCATAGATGATCAGGGATTCGGCAACCTCGCGGGAAATCCCGCGGGACATCAGGTAGTAAATTTGTTCAGGGTTGACCTGGCCGACGGATGCAGCATGACCTGCCTTAACGTCGTCCTCGTCGATCAGCAGGATCGGGTTGGCGTCACCGCGTGCTTTCGGACTCAGCATCAGCACTTTCTCCGTTTGCTGTCCGTCAGATTTGGTCGCGCCCTTCTCGATCTTGGTGATGCCGTTGATGATGGCCTGTGCTTCTTCACGCATGACCGCACGGGTAATCATTTGGCTCTCGGAGCTCTTGCCGAAGTGGTTCGCACGAGTCGTGTAGTTCAGCTTCTGAGAACCGGAGCCTACGGCGATGATCTTGGAATCGGACGTCGATCCGTTTCCTTTCAGAATCGAGTAAGTATCGCTGGCGGTATCACCGCTGTTCATTTCGCCGACGATCCATTCCATGGACGCGTCGTTCTCGATCACAGCACGGCGGTAGCTGATGTCCGTCACGTTCGTGCCCATTTGATGAATGGTCGCAAACCGGACCTTCGCTCCCGATTTAGCGAATACCTCAACGGCGCCGTTATGAGTGACCGGTTTACCGGATGTACCCGATACATAGTTATCTACATAGGTTACAGAACTGTTCGTATCGGCAATGACCAGAATATGAGGGGCAAAGGTCGCTTCCTCGTCGTCTGTCAACAGAACGGCCTGCAGCGGTACGGATACCTCCACATTTTTTGGAACATACAGGAACACCCCGCCGTTCCACAATGCGGCATGCAGTGCGGCTACGGAGCTCTCATCCGCTGTAACAGCCGTATGAAGGTGAGCCTTAACGAGATCCTCGTGCTCCTTCACCGCCGTCGCCAGATCGGTGAAAATGACGCCTTGAGCAGCCAGCTCAGGGGACAGCTTCGTATACACGGTTCCGGAATTGCGCTGGATAATCAGGTTGCCCGCTTCCTGGTCCTTGATCAGTTCCCGAATCGATTCAGGAGCTTCAGCCAGGGATGCAATCGGGCTTACCGATTTGAAGCTTCCGTAGTTTTGAATGTCCCAGCGTTCGATTCTCGTTTTTTCGAGTTTCGGCAGCTCGAGGGTTGCCGCGAGTTCCAATGCTTTCAGACGATTTTCCGTGAGCCAGGCCGGCTCGTTGCTGCCCTTCGACAGCGCGCTCAGGCCTTCAGCGTTAACCGGAAGAATGGTTTGTGTTGTCATCTTCGTTCTCCTCCTTCCGTTATCTTTACGCTTCTTGACCTACAGTTTCGTCTTCGATGCCGAGCTCTTCCTTCACCCAATCGTAACCTTCCGCTTCCAGGCGCTCCGCCAGTTCAGGACCACCGGATTTCACGATACGGCCCTGCATCATAACATGTACAAAATCAGGCTTCACATAGTTAAGCAGGCGCTGATAGTGGGTAATAATCAAGAAACCGCGGTCGTCGCTGCGCATCGCGTTTACACCGCTGGCAACAATTTTCAAAGCGTCGATATCCAGACCGGAGTCAATTTCGTCCAGGATGACGATGTTTGGTTCGATCATCATCATTTGCAAAATTTCGTTACGCTTCTTCTCACCGCCGGAGAAGCCTTCGTTCAAATAACGATGGGCAAACTCAGGGTTCATATCGAGTTCTTTCATCTTCGCTTCCATTTGACGGATGAAACGAATCAGCGAAATTTCATTGCCCTCTTCACGGCGTGCATTGATGGCACTGCGAAGGAAGTCGGAATTGGTCACGCCCGTAATTTCGCTCGGGTACTGCATAGCCAGGAACAGGCCGGCCCGCGCACGCTCGTCAACGCCCATTTCCAGAACGTCTTCGCCGTTCAGGGTTACGCTGCCGTCCGTTACTTCGTATTTAGGATGTCCCATCAAAGCGGAAGCAAGTGTACTTTTACCGGTACCGTTAGGTCCCATGATGGCGTGGATTTCTCCGCCCTTCATTTCCAGGTTGATGCCTTTCAGGATTTCCTTGCCCTCGATTGTCGCTTTAAGTCCTTCAATGGTGAAATTAGTAGCCATATTCGTTTTTCCCTCCGTTAAATGTTTTGCCGAAATCAGAAAGTCTATTTCAACAGGGACGCGCTCCCCGATTTCAATCAATCATTATTATCAATTTGTAATGAGTCTAAATTGATTCTCAATGATTATCACAATTTTATAATAAATGGCGAATCATATCAACCGCCCCTCGTAGTAAACCTGGTGTTTCATTACAGAAACAGGCTTCGCCGCGGTTGCAGCCAAGCCTGTTTCCTTACAATATCAAATTTTTCCATGGATGCTGTTCATGACGAACGGTTTCGCGG
>NZ_PCZT01000002.1:343696-355746 GCF_002968895.1 Paenibacillus sp. AR247
ATGGATGCTGTTCATGACGAACGGTTTCGCGGAAGTTCTGCAGCATCCGGCAACGGAGCTATCGTTCTCATCACCAGCTGGCATTTCGTGAACATTCTGCGATATGTTATGGATTGCATTTCCACATCCAGGGAACAGCAGCATGGAGGATCCTGACAACCGCGCAGACGCTCGGATTCATGACCGGGAACAGCCGCCAGAGACCGGATCCCATTTCTCAATTTCCCGTACGTCCGATTCATGTCTGATTAATCAAAAAGGCAACGCGGTCTTATACGTTATGCCGTCAAAGGTTGATCCGGGACACAAAAAGTGCGCTGGCGGCCAGCGCACTTCCAGGCTTTCGCGAAAGAAGCATCCCTTATCCCAGGTAAGAACGGAGCATCCACATATGCTTTTCGAGATCGCTCTTGATCTTGATAAACATATCGGCCGTTGGATGGTCGCCGGCTTCCTCCGCCAGGCTGATTCCTTCGCTCATTTCCTCGGCAACGGTGGCAAAGTCCTCGATCAGGGTCTGCACCATTTTGCGCTGGTCTTCATTGCCGGAAGCTTCCTGAATGGTTGCGATGTCCAGGTACTCCTTCATCGTCGCAGCCGGGCTTCCTTTAATCGTAAGCAGCCGTTCAGCCACTTCGTCCATTTTCAGCGTAATATCGTCGTACAGCTCTTCAAATTTTACGTGGAGGGTAAAGAAATGCTCACCCTTTACATACCAATGGTAATTATGGATTTTGACATACAGGACGTTCAGGTTCGCAACTTGTTGGTTCAGGATTTGCTCCAAAGTGGATGTTTTCGATTTGGATGACGTTTTTGCCATGAATATCCCTTCCTTTTTTAAGTATATGGCCTTTCCCTCTCCATTGCCGCATACAACGGCAGCTTCGGAGTCCGGCTGGAGTTTTCGTATAAGTATGGGGAGGCTATTCCGAGAGTAATCTGGGCTGCGTGCCTCCCTGCCCTTATCTTACCCTTCAACCCGCTGCACGAAACAATTGCACATAAATGGCAGGGTCTTTCGTTTTCAAACGCTCTCACTGAAAAAAAGATTCAAAAGAGGTCGGCAATCCGATATACTGTTTTATAACCAAGTGAACAAGTTGGCTTTATTCGCGTTTCCTTATTATACGGAGGTGACTTCCATGTCCACATATCACCCGCTCACCGTCCAAGACGCCATTTCTCTCGTCCGCGGCATTCCGGGGCATTTCACGCCCGATGCGCAGCTGGAATGCAAAGAAATCGGTGACGGCAACCTGAACTTAGTGTTCCATATTACGGACCGGAACAGCGATAAAAGTATCATTGTCAAACAAGCCCTTCCTTATGCGAAGGTGGTCGGGGAATCCTGGCCGTTGTCCCTGGACCGGGCACGCATTGAACGCGAGGCGCTTCAAGTGCAGTACCGCCTGTGTCCCGGACTGGCACCGCAGGTGTTCTCCTACGACGATGACCTGGCGATAACCGTCATGGAAGACCTGAGCGACCATACGATTATGCGCAAAGGGCTGATCGAAGGACAAGCCTATCCGTTGTTTGCCCGCCATATCGGCGAATTTACGGCCAGAACGCTGTTCTATACCTCGGATCTGTTCCTGAGCCCGCAGGAAAAGAAAGAACAGGTACGTAAATTCATCAATCCGGATCTGTGCAAAATTACCGAGGATTTGATCTTTGACGATCCATACCGGTTTTCCGATAACAACAACTACCCGGACTACCTGGAGGATGAGGCGAAGGAGCTGCGGGAGAACGGCAAGCTCCATCTGGAAGTCGCCCTGCTCCGCGAAGCCTTTCTGACCCGGACCGAAGCGCTGGTTCACGGCGACCTGCATACCGGCAGCATTTTCGTCACACCGGAATCGACCAAAGTGATTGACCCCGAGTTTGCCTACTACGGGCCGATGGGCTTCGACCTCGGCGCCGTCATCGGCAACCTGCTGCTGAACTACGCTTCCCGGCCAGGCTGGGATGCCGCAGAATCGGAGGTTCTCGGCAATCAAGAGCGTCTTCTGCGCATGGTTTCGGACGTATGGTCCGAATTTGAAATCCGCTTCCGCAAGCTGTGGGATGAGGATGCAAGGGACCCGCTTGCGAAAGCACCCGGCTACCAGGACGCCTACGTGGCCAAAGTACTGCGGGATGCCTGCGGATTCGCCGGCTGCAAAATGATCCGGCGCATCGTCGGCTTGTCCCATGTGGCCGACATCGACACGATCGCGGACGTAAAGCAGCGGGAGAAGGCGCAGCGTACGGCGCTGGCTATCGGCAAACAGCTCGTTCTATTCAACCGGACCATCCAGTCCGGCGAAGACATCGTCCGGCTGGTGAAGGAAGCCGAGCCGCTTAAAGGAGCCGTAAAATGAGTAATGACAACCAAGAACAAACACAACGACGCAGCGAACCGTTAACTTCCGTCCAATGGGGCGGCGACAAGCTGATCCTGCTGGATCAGCGCCTGCTTCCGGACGCCATCGTCTATCTGGATTTATACACGCCGGAAGAAGTGTGGGAATCGATCCATGCGATGAAAGTCCGGGGCGCACCGGCCATCGGCATCGCCGCCGCTTACGGCGTGGTGCTCGGGGCGCGCCAGTATGGAGGCGTCGATGCCGCCGCCTGGAACGACCATGTCGTCAAGGTCAGCGCCTATCTGGCCACCTCGCGGCCGACGGCGGTCAATCTGTTCTGGGCGCTGGACCGGATGAAAGGGAAAGCGCATGAGTTGGCCGGCCGGGGAGGCAGCGTTGCCGACCTGAACGAGGCCCTGCTCGCCGAGGCCAACGCGATTCAAGCGGAGGACGAGGAAGTGTGCCGCCGCATCGGGGAGAATGCACTGCCCCTGTTCCGGGACGGCATGGGCGTGCTCACCCACTGCAATGCAGGCGGGCTGGCTACGGCCAAATACGGAACGGCGACCGCGCCGATGTATTTGGCCCAGGAACAGGGCATACAGCTGAAAGTGTATGCCGATGAGACGCGCCCTGTGCTGCAGGGCGCGCGGCTGACGGCCTTCGAGCTCCAGCAGGCCGGAATTGACGTGACGCTGCTCTGCGATAACATGGCAGGCATGGTCATGTCCAAGGGATGGGTGCAGGCGGTGATCGTTGGCACCGACCGGGTGGCCGCCAACGGCGACGTCGCCAACAAAATCGGCACCTACAGCCTGGCCGTGCTGGCAAAGGCCCACGGCATTCCGTTCTACGTCGCCTGCCCGTTGTCGACGATCGATCTGAACACCCCTACAGGGGACAACATCCCGATTGAAGAGCGACCCGCTGAGGAAGTCACCGAGGGCTTCGGGAAGAGAACCGCTCCCGAAGGCATCAAGGTCTACAACCCGGCGTTTGATGTCACGCCTCACGAATATGTAACAGCCATCATCACGGAAAAGGGGATCGTCAAAGCGCCGTTCGCCGAGAACCTCGCCGCTCTTTTCCAAGCTTAATGAGCATGGCCAATGTGGCTTCGTTTCGGGCTAGTGTCTCTAATCGCCGAAATGCCACCGGCTCAGCCAGCCCTGCCCGGGCTGGCTTTTTATTGCTTTCCAGTCGGCGGCCGTGAGGCCATTACACCATTTTTAACAGAGCTTCATGCCCTGGCATGCCCGGAACGATTCCGAGCGCCTCGGCCTCGGTCGTCACCGACTCCAGCGGCGCTTCAAGCAGCTCCTGCAGCGTTTTGACGCCGACAGCACGGCCCGCAATGATTTTTCGCTCTGCCAGTCTCGTGTTAAGCAGGCCTACGTCCAGCGCCCCGCACATAATGTACCCTTTCGGCGAGTTGATCGTGAGCAGCGTCGTCTTGGGCAATTTGACCTCTACCCCAACAAAGCTGTGGCCCCCGACGGTAATCGGCACCATGGTCACCATTCAGCTGTACACCTCCCCAGGCGTGATATCCATCCAGCATCATTGTATTCGCCCTGGTGAGGGGGTGACTGTGCGGACGTCCATAACCAAAATGCGCCGAAATAAATAGGAAGAAAGTTGCTTTCCACTCCGACATTAGGACTATGATTCTATTCACATTCATGATATTATTTAGTCACTTTCATATCTAATTTGAACGTATAGTTTGGGGGATCCATGGACAACAATCAATCCAATGACGAATCGGGTTTTTTATTCAACGTCGACATCTTAGTGAAAAGTCCCTCTAATGCCCTGGCGCTTCAAGAACTCCTCGGCATGCTGAACGGCAACGGGCATATTGCGGATTTTCGCATCAAATCGGGAATTGAACTGGGGCGGTTGATTGAATCGATGCTTCAGGACAAGCGCAAATCTCTCCTTTCCAAAGAAGAGCCTTCCCATCCGTCCGTTCCCCCTGCTCCGATCAAGGAAGCGGAGCTGCGTACAGCGGCCGTGGGGAAAAATGCAAAAAGCCAGCCGCCCCGAAACCCGGTGCATGGCGGTTCGGACATTTATGATTGGATTCAGGTATACATCCGTGACAACCGGCTGATCCGGCTGACGGCCAATCGGAGCGGGCAGCACATTCATATGCCGTGCCGGATCCTGAATTATGATGAGGAACACCAGATGCTGAACGTATATCACGTGGATGAGAAACAGGTTTATACCTTTAAGCTGAACGAAGTGGACGAGGTCATCTAGTAGGATAAGGATGCCGTTTCTCCGAAGCTTATAACACTAAAACAAGCCCGTCCCGGCTCACTAAGCCGAAGACGGGCTTTCTTCTGTTCTCCTCCGGTATGGAGGGTCAGGATCGTCTGCGCGATGCGGCTTCCGCAATCAGGCAGATCCAGCCGATGATGAAGGCAACGCCTCCAAGCGGCGTAATGGCGCCAAGCACTTTGATCCCGGTGATGGCGAGAACATACAGACTTCCGGAAAACAGAATGATCCCGGCCAGCAGCAGCCATCCCGCCCAGGCCAGCTTGCGCGAATCCCCCCATAACCCCGCAACGACCCCAATCAGTATGATCCCCAAGGCGTGCGCCATATGATATTGAACCCCAGTTTCATAAACCTTCATCGCCGACTCTCCGACGATAGGTTCCAGCATGTGGGCTCCGAATGCTCCGATCACCACGGACAGCATCGCCATCAGGGCGCCGGTCAATATAAATTTGCGCTGCACATCGACAACTCCTTTGGATGTTCCTAATCTATATAGATTGAACTAAAGCCTGTTAAAATATGATTTTCTTTAGTTCATTCTATCTACTAACAAACTGTTAACTATTTTAACCGATCGGACACCGCCTTTTCCACCACCATGGCACAAGACTGCCCAAATCAGCTTGATTTTTACGGGATCTTATGGAAAAGTAAGAAGCATATCTATCGATTCGAAGGAGAGAGTGATTTCATGGATTCAAACCAGCCTCCGCACCAGCCGGACGGATTCCAGCAGAACCCGGGGCCCCATTCGCCCCATGCTCAGTTCGTTCCCCCTGCTGCGCTGAAGCATTCCGGGCCCGGCATCGCATCCTTTGTCATGGGCCTGGTCAGTTTGCTGGGTTATATCATCAGTGCCGCGGCAGCAGGCGCCATTATGGCTCCTTATCTCGAAGA
The DNA here is from genome assembly GCF_002968895.1 of Paenibacillus sp. AR247. Classification (NCBI taxonomy): domain Bacteria; kingdom Bacillati; phylum Bacillota; class Bacilli; order Caryophanales; family Paenibacillaceae; genus Paenibacillus; species Paenibacillus sp. AR247. Next base: position 349,243 of record NZ_PCZT01000002.1, read on the forward strand.
AGGCATGCTGGACGGTCCGAATTCCAATGCGGTCCTTGGCCTCGGTGTTGTCGGTCTGCTGATGATCGCACTGGTTCTCATCAACGTGGTCGGAACGATTCTGGGCATTGTGGGGACGGCCATCAAGAACCGCAAAAAGATCTTTGCCATCATCGGGCTTATTGTGAATGCCGTCATCGTGCTCAGTATCGGCTTGTTCTTTATATACTTCATGGCCTCTGCCGCAGTCTAGCGGACTTTACCCGCAGTCCAGCAGTCTATTAGAAGAAAAAGGTGATCTTATGTCTCAAGTCAAAATATTTGCCGACAGCACATGCGACCTTCCTCACGATTGGATCAAAGCCCATGACATCGGCATTATTCCGCTGTACGTTACGTTCGGGGACCAGAATTACAGGGACGGCGTCGACTTAACGACACCCGAATTGTATGCCAAGGTGGAGCAGACGGGCAGCCTTCCCAAGACGGCCGCTCCGTCTCCGTCCGATTTTATCGCGGCATTCACCCCATTTGTGGAAGAAGGACGGGATATCGTTTATATCAGCCTGTCGTCCGAGCTATCCTCGACTTATCAGAACGCGCTGATCGCAGGTGAGGAGTTCCCGGAGGGACGAATCACGGTCGTGGATTCACGGAATCTGACCACCGGCATCGGCCTGCTGGTCATGAAAGCGGTGGCCGCGGCAGAACAGGGGAAAAGCGCCCGTGAAATCGCCGGCATCGTGGAGACCGTTAAGCCGCTCGTAGAGACCGAATTCGTCATTGATTCGCTGGAATACCTGTACAAGGGCGGACGCTGCTCAGGCATGCAGAACCTCATGAGCAGCCTGCTCAAGATCCGGCCGGTCATCAAGGTGATCGACGGTAAGATGACTCCGGCCTACAAGGTCCGCGGCAAGCGGGAAAAAGCCCTGGAGCAGATGGTCAACAATGCGCTGGACAAGAAGGACGAGATGGACAACGACCTCATCTTCGTCACTCATTCCATGGCGGCTGAAGATGCTGAAGCGATCAAAAGGCTGCTGGAACAAAAAACCGGCGCCCGCGAGGTTGCCCTCTCGGATGCCGGCTGCGTCATTAGCTCCCACTGCGGTGCCAAAACGATCGGAATCATTTATTCCAAAAAAGCCTGATTTTCAGGCTTTTTTCTTTTACATATAAACGATTCCTACTTCTTCGAGGGGTCGATATCCCTCGGATTGAGGCCCGCCCATATATTCGGGATGTCCGCCTGCTCAGGGTGTTCAAACACCAGAAACGCGGTAGGCAAATACCGTTCCCCGTATTCCGATGACGGTTTGTTCACAATTTCATTATCTTTGACGAGGACGGTGGAAGATCCTCCGTCCAGATTGGCAGCGATCACCGCCCCGTGCTTCAGCATGATCTGCTGGACATCGTATAAATTGGCTCCGACGCTGTACGTCGGCTGTCTTCCGTCAATGACGACAAACAGGATGGCCCCGTCCTCACGCTGGCCCATGGCGGTCCGCGGCGCGATGCCCCAGCCTTCGGCGGCATTCTTTATGAGTCCTTTGCCGTTGACGATGATCCGCGGCTGAAACGTCACTGCCTCCTGAACCCCCATCCGGTCCAATTCCTTTAGCGAATAGTTGCCGGCGATCATTTTGCCGTCCCGGTCAATGCCTACCACCTGGGTGGTCGCATTTTTTCCCAATCCGTTGTAATACAGCTTCCCCTGCGATATGACGATGCCGATCGGCTTAAAGCCATTCCCTTTCCAGTTCGGGTCGGCGAATCCGCCTCCGTTCACGCCGGCAATCGCGCCGTAGCGCTTGACCATGCTGGAGACTTTCTCGCCTTTGCCGCGCTTTGAAGGAACGCCCAAACGGATTTTTTTCGGATCGTGAACGGTCATCACATACCCGTGATACCCTTTACCCGAAACTTCCTCAATCTCCACAAGGGGCGGCTTCTCCGTCTCCTTGCCGGCTTCGGCGGAAGCTGTCTGGGTTTGCACCGGCAGCTTGATTTGGTGCGTATCTTTTTCGACGCCCATGGCTTCAAACCGCTTGTTGTATTCCGCTACGCGCTTGTTCAGCTCGTCCTGCCCAATAATATATTTCGCCAAATAGCGATGCTGTGTCGTTATGAGCGTATCCGCTATCAGGTAACGAAAATGATTGCCGGATACCGTCAGGAACAACCACGCGGCTGCCGCGGCACCGACCAGAACCAGGCTCCAGAAGAAGCGTATGCTGAACCGACGGAAACCTCCCTTTTTCTTTTTCCTTTTCTGTGTCCCTTTTGGAGCGGACCGTTGGTTTCTTACGCTTGAACGTTTGGGCAGCGATGCTTGCTCCATGGTTACTTCCCCCATCTCATGAACTCGGGTCCTAAGTCCCACGTAGAATAGACGCGAAATCAGGGAGGAAGGTTTCATATATTCCGGGTCTATTTATCAACAATTTTTATACAAATATTTTCCATTTACTGCAGCCGTAAAGCACAAAAAAACGCCAAGCATCCTTCGAAATGGAGTGCAGCAGAATGACCGCCCCCGGATGCAGCTGCGCCATCACTTGACGGTAGGCATAGTCAGCCCCCTTCTGATCGTTCACGTCCCAGTCCTTGTACGCTACGGACCAGAATACCGTCGTATAACCTTCAGCGCGTGATGCCGCAAGCGTGCGGTCGCTGAAAATCCCCCGGGGAGGACGCACGTATGCCATCTCCTTCTGGCGGGTCGTCCCGGTTACGCTCTGCTTGACCTTATCCAGCTCTTCCTTGAGCTGCGCGTTGGAAATCTGGGTCATATCCGGATGCGTCCAGGAATGATTGCCCACCAGATGGCCCTCCGTGACCATCCGGGTTACGAGCTCCGGCTTGTCCTTTACATAATGTCCCGTCAGGAAAAAGATCGCCGGCACTTTCTTTTCTTTCAAAACATCCAGTATTCTAGGGGTGAACCCGTTTTCATACCCGTTGTCAAACGTCAAATACAGCTCTTTCTGGGTTGTATCCCCCAGGAAAATTGCACCGTTCTTCTGCAGAATGTCAGCCAAAATGATAAGGGCTGTCCGCAGCCGCTGTCTCCTGGAAAAATCCGCAGCACAGTAACAGTGCGGCAACCGCAGCAAACGCAAAACGCTTCATCTTGAAATTTCCCCCTGCGTTGGATTATAGGCTACTCAAAGCTATAACGTAATATGCCACATCCGATGCAAAGTTATGTGATATTTTCAAAATGGCAGCGGCCGGAGAATGGAATCGATCACCTGAATAAAGTTCTTAATGTAGAATGGTTTCGTAATGTATTCGATAAAACCTGCCTGTCTCCCCTTGGCGATATCCGACGCCATCGCATAAGAGCTGACGGCCACCACCGGGATTGCCTTTGTCTTCTCATTGGCCTGGAGGCAAGCTAGAGCATCGTATCCACTCATTCCGGGCAGCTGGATGTCCATGATGATCAGATCGGGGCATCTGGCCGTGGCGATCTCTACCGCTTCCTCCCCCGTACAGGCCTCCCACATGGTGGCGTTAGGAATTTTTTTGAAAATATGCCGCATGAGAGACATATTAATTCCGTCGTCCTCCACGCATAAAATGTCATAATTGCTCTTCATTTTTAAACCTCCTACCATGAAAAAAGCCAAAGAAAGAGCGTACCAGCTCCTTCTTTGGCTTATGTTCAGCTCATGTTCCAATCATGTCTGACCCATTACCGCCTGGTGACCGCCTAATCCTGGAATGTGCAGGCAATCACGCTTTTATCCCTATTAAAATCCCAGTCCACGTAAAAATCGGCCAGGGTCCGGCCCAAAATTCCCCCCAGCTGGGTTTCTTCCTCAAAATACCGCTTCTCAAGCTTTCTCTTGGTTGTCCGCAATACTTCTTCAAAACCGGTACTGATTAATTCCTTCTCGATCAGAATCAGAATTCCTTCCCGGACGACAATTAAAGTTTTGGGGTTCATCCACCAGGAGTACACCTTCCTGGGAACCTTCTGGACGATACCGGTGATCCGGTTAACTTCATTATGTAGAGCTTCCCGACCCGCATAATCCTCGGCTTCGATGGTCTGGTCTGCCTTAAGTCCGACAATGATCCCCGAAGCGTTATGTAATCCCCAGTCGTAGTATACCTCTTCCAAACGGATGTCCATTTCCTTCTCCAAATACGCCTTCAGTTCAGGAAGCAAAGACTCCATCAGCAGCTCGCGGGTATATCGGAAAGCTTTCTCCTCTTCCTTGTTTAACAGGAACTTCTCGACCGGTCCGATGAAATTGCGGATATGGAGTGCGATCGCATAGTTCCCGACGGAGACGTGCACCGATTCCGGCCCTTTGCCGAACCTGTCCCTTAACAGCTTGCCGGTAAATGCCGCGATTTGGTTGGTGTGATTGGCTGTATACAACATGACAGCTCTCTCCTTCTCATCATAGTGCAACGCTTACGTTAATTCAATTGATTTCATCATGCGTCATTATTAAGAGGTATATACCCAAAAAGATACCGGGCGCAATCAGGTGCGTCCGGCTCATTCCTTCCATCCATGGGATGGCCTTATTTATGGGGGTCGGAATCGGGGTCAGAGTCAGGATCGGGTTGCTTAGGAGCTTCCTCGCTTCGTTCCGCCCGTGTAGGATCCGATTCTTCCTGCTGCTGTTCTATAGGACCGTCTGTAGGACCGGCAGGTCTATGGGGCTCCTCTTTCCATGTCTTCCTCCGCTCGGCGGCTTCAGCCCGCTGCTGCTTCCGGCCTTTGCGGACCATCCAGACGATCAGAAGCACGATCGCAGCAAGAATCAGAACAGGAACGGCTCCTGACAGGATGACGATGATCCACTGGACAATCTGCGTCAGCACGTCCATGCTTCCCTGCAGCGCATCTCCCGCACGCTTGCCAAGAGGGGCCTGCTGGCGATCAGGCTCGGCTTTGGGCAGCGTCTTCTCCGGCTGGTAAATGCGCAGCTCCACCGTGGAATAAGCCACATTCTGATCGATATAGCGCATGCGTCCCTTGATCTGCTCGATTTCTTCCTGCACCCTCTCCAGCTCTTTGGCAAACGCCACGAGGTCGCTGGTCTTTGTCGCCTTTTTCATAAAAGCGATATACTGCTCCTCCATCACCTGCTTAGCCTTCAATCTCGCCTGCAAATCCACGTATTCCTCGGACACGTCTTGGCCCTCAATGCTGCGCTGAAGCGAATCATGCTTGATCTGCTCGAGCCGATTCAAAAAGGACGAGAAGCCCGATGCAGGGACCTTGAGGATAAAGGTACCTCCCCGCTCGCTGGCTGAATCCGTTTCGGAAAAATTGACGATATAACCGCCCGACAAGGTCACCATATTTCTCACTTCGGTCTGCGCCTTGGCATAGTCCTGAATCTCCATTACCAGATGCGCCTTATAGATGAGCTTCTTGTTTAACCCGCCGGCCAGGTCCTGGGCGGTGAACCCGGCTTCCGGCGCAGTGTCCGCCTCCAAAGCCTTAACGGTACCGGCCTGCTGCTCCGGCTCCGCCGCCAGCGATGACTTCTCCTCCGCCGTTGATGCTGTAGATGCTTGCTGGTCCTGAACCGCAGCGGTATTCGCCGCATGGTCTGAAGCCGCGGAGCTTTCGACGGTCCCGCCGGCGCTGCTGGCGCTGTCCTTTGAACTCCCGGACGAGCAGCCGGTTACCAACAGAATGACAAACATGAATGCGGCAAGCCATGACCCCCAAGTGCGCATACTTCATTCCTCCTCAGAAATGGAAAATATTTTATATTTTCCTATCTAACGTCAGGAGGGCTCCGAAGGTTGCGGACAAAAAAGAAAAAAAGCCCTCGGGTGTACCCCGGAAGGCTTCTATGCTTCATTCATGTGTATGGATTCGCAGAATCAAAAATCAGGTCGCGGATACGCCGCCGTCGATGGCCAGCTCGGCTCCGGTAATAAAAGAGGATTCGTCGGATGCCAGGAACAGCACGCCGGCCGCAATGTTCTCCGGTTTGCCCAAGCGAGGCAGCGGCGTTTTGGAGCGGAACCAGCCCGTCATCTGGTCGTTGGCAAACAATCCTTCGGTCATCGGTGTTTCAATGTAACCCGGATGGATCGAATTGCAGCGGATATTGTCCTTGCCGTAATCCACAGCCACCGCCTTCGTTAGCATCCGGACAGCGCCCTTACTCGCGGTGTAAGGTCCTGCTCCGTTGCTTCCCGTGAGCCCGGCAATCGAAGAAATGTTGATGATGGAGCCTCCGCCCCCGCGCTGCATCACCGGTACCACGTATTTCAAACCGAGAAAGCTGCCTGTCAGGTTGATGGACATGACCTTGTCCCAATCCTGCATGGATGTGTCCACGAGCGATTTGGCCAGCGAGATGCCGGCATTATTGACGAGAACGTCGATCGTGCCGAACGCTTTGACCGTTTCGTCCACGATATGCTGCCACTCCTCCTCGGAGGTAACGTTATGACGGAAGCCAATAGCCTCTCCGCCCTGCTGTTTGATCTCTTCCACGACAGCCTGGATTTTGTCCTCCTGAATGTCGG
>NZ_PCZT01000002.1:355846-362819 GCF_002968895.1 Paenibacillus sp. AR247
ATTTGCTCCAAGATGATTACGAACGAGGCAACATCCAGCCCATATTGGGCGGGCATGACCTTGTAAAATCAGAGGTCGTGATAGTTGAACTATCATCACAAAACCAATTATATCACCGTTTGTTTTTCCCTTCAATCTTTCCCACGGTCATCCCATGGATTCCCGGACTCTGCACCTGGACAGCGTTGACTTCTCCGGATGGTTTTGATAGCATTTTTTACGATTTTATCTTTTCACCCGGAAGGCGAGTTGACTCACAATTATGGATCCGAAGACTAGATGGGAACAGGAACGGCGAGAAGGTAAAAAAGCGCGAGAGAGCAGCATTATCGAGGCAGCGGAGCGGGTTTTTAACCGCAAAGGGATCGACAAGGCGACGATGCGGGATATCGCTGCGGAAGATAATGTTGGCATTGCTACGGTGTTCCGGTATTTTCCCAAGAAAGACAAGCTGATCGTGGCGGTCGCCACGCATTTGATCAGCCTGGAGGAAGAGGCGTTCCGGGCAATTGCCGCTACGCCAGTGACAGGCATCAAGAAGCTTGAAGCGCTGCTGGATCATTTCCTGAATCTCCAACTGCCGGAATTGAGCAGCAGGAGCCGGTTCCTTGAGGCGTTTGAGAGCTATGCCGCCCAGCAGGCCGAGCCGCTGGAGGATATCCAGCAGTACAACGACGTCCACCGCAAGGTATCCGATGCGTTCGCCGAAATCATTGACAGCTGCACCCGGGACGGTTCAGTCCGCTCCGATCTTCCCATAGAGGAAACCCTGTCGACCGTGGTCAATGCGTTCGGCATTTTTTCGAAAAAGCTGTCGCTGCAGCGCAGCATCGTGATGTTCGAGTCCATCGTCAGCGCGGACGTCCAGCTGGACCTGCTGAAACGGATGTTTCTCGACTATTTGAAGAACCCGGGATCTGCCTCTTCAGATTTATAACATCCCATGAATTTAAAAAGCCTGCTTCCCCGGCTCCCCGGGCCCTAAGCAGGCTTGTTTCATTTATTTTGTGAATGGCGTTAGCGTCTAAAAGTCCCCCGCCCGGCCGGCGCAGCCGCACAGCTGCATTTTCTCAATAACTGCCGCTTTCAGCGCCTTCTTGGCAGGAACCATGTATTTCCGCGGGTCGTTCTCATCCGGGTTCTCGGCAAAGACATGCTTGATGGCGTCGGAGAACAGGATGCGCAGTTCGGTAGCCACGTTCATTTTGGCCATGCCGAGACTGACCGCCCGCTTCACCTGCTCCTCCGGAATGCCGGAGCCTCCATGCAGGACGAGCGGAACATCAACGGCTTCGGCAATGCGCCCGATCCGGTCGAAATCGATATTCGGCGTCCCCTTGTAGATGCCGTGGGCGGTGCCGATCGCAGGGGCGAGCGTATGCACCCCGGTGCGCTCCACGAATTCGGCGCATTCTTTCGGATCGGCGAGCAAAGCGTCGCGTTCGTCGACGACGATGTCGTCCTCGACGCCGCCGACCTTGCCGAGCTCCGCCTCCACGTTGATGCCAACGGCGTTGGCGGCTTCGACCACCTTCTGGGTCATGGCCACATTTTCCTCAAATGGGGAATGGGACGCATCGATCATGACGGACGTATAGCCCGCCCGGATACAGCTGATAATGACGGAAAATTCGTTGCAATGACTCCAAATGAAGTGCGATGGGCACGCTGGCGCGGTCCGCCGCCACCCGGGCGGCAGCAGCGATATAATGGCCCCCAGATGCTTGACGGTCCCGACCGTAGACTGGATAATGAGCGGCGACTGTGCTTCTTCGGCCGCCTCGACCACAGCCTGCAGCATTTCCAGTGTATGCACGTTAAAGGCCCCGATGGCGTAATGTTTGGCCCTTGCTTCTTGCAGTAAAGACGTAGACGAAACGAGTGACATGGTGTTTTCCCCTTCCCGTTTGTTATGCCTTGCTGTCCTGTATCAATCCGCTTAATGCGGTATGTTTATGCTTTGCGTACATAGCGCTCCCGGTCACGCCCGCATCGTCGTTATGCATGGCGGGAACGATCTTGAGCCGATCGCGGTAATCAGGCAGGATCCGGCCCATCAGCTCCCGCTCCAGCGGCTTCAAAATGCGGTCTCCCGCCAGCGCCCCGCCGCCGCCGATAATGATCATCTCCGGGCTGTTCAGCGAAACGGCGTAGGACAGCGCCTGGCCGAGCAGCGAACCCGCCCGCTCCAGAATGGAAACGGCCAGCGCATCGCCCTGATCGTAAGCCCGCGACAAATCCGCTGCCGTCAGCTCCGCGAGGCGTTCGCCCGGAAACCAGCTGCGGAGCACCGTCGGCTCGCCGGACTCTATCGCTTTCCGGGCCTGCCGCACCATACCGGAGGCGGAGGCGTAAGTCTCCAGGCAGCCCGTCAAGCCGCATGGACACGGATCGCTGAGCCCCTCCATGACGATATGCCCCAGCTCCCCGGACATATGGCGGAAGCCGTAGAACAGGCTCCCCTCATTCACCATGGCCGAGGCGATGCCCGTGCCGATCGTCACGCCGACGACGTGGCCGGTGCCAGCACCGGCCCCATACAGCGCCTCGCCAAACACATACGTTCTGACATCGTTATCGATAAATACCGGCAGCTGCAGCCTGGCTTTCAGACGACTGGCGGCCGGAAGGTCGCGCCAGCCGAGGTTGCCTGCGAACTTGGCAATGCCTTCCTCGGGATCGACCAGCCCCGGCAGTCCGATCCCCGCTGCCGTGAGCGTTACAGGCTGTCCGTCTTCCCCGCGGTACGAGGCGACCGCTTCCTCTATCATTGCAGCGATTCGCTCCAGTACCGCATCCGGACCGCGTCCGGCTTCCGTCGGCCGCTTCAGCTTATGAACCACTTGTCCGGCGGAAGATACCAGACCGCATACGATATTCGTTCCGCCGACATCGACTCCCGCAAACACTTCCATGCTGAGCACCTGCCCTTATTTCACAGAATGTTATTGCGCGACATGCACCTGCACCCCGGCTTCTTTCAACCGGCTGCGGAGCTCCTCTCCGGGATCCTCATCCGTAATGATTCCGTGCAGGGCCGCCACGGGCGCCACCTGGAACAGGGAATTGCGGCCGTTCTTCGTATGGTCAAATACGGCGATAGTGCGGTTGGTGCGCTTCATCATGATCATCGCCGTATTCGCTTCAAGCTCGGAATAAGTGCTGGCCCCCTGTTCCGCCGAAAAACCGTCGATCCCCATAAACATCGTGTGAATGTTGATCGCCTCCAGCGTCCGCTCGGCAAGCGGTCCGCACAGCTCGAAGTTTTTGCTGCGCAGCATGCCGCCGGTCAGCACGACCTGAAGGTCTTCGTTCTCCGACAGCTCCATCGCAATATTAACGGCATTGGTCACCACCGTAATATTGCGGCGGTTCTTGAGTGCCCTCGCAATGAGATACGTCGTGGTCCCGCCCGTCAGGCCGACCACGTCCCCCTCTTGCACGAGGGAAGCCGCCATGGCGGCGATTTTTTCCTTTTCCTGGTACAGCTTGTTCTGCTTCTCGTGAAATGGAATTTCCCTTCCGGCGGTGATTCCCGCGGATTTGGCGCCTCCGCCCATCGTGCGGATGACCCGTCCCGATTTCTCAAGCGCCTCCAGATCCCGGCGTGCCGTAGCCTCAGAGCATTTGAAGCGGGCCGTCACCTCCTGAAGGGAAATAGAGCCGTGCTGCAGGATGTAGTCCAATATCTGTTCCCGGCGTTCTTCTTTCGATCCATTTCGTTCACTCAAAGCGATTCTCTCCTTATGGTTTAAATTTTGACCACCTGGGTCAAATTCCGCGGGCTGTCCGGATTTCTCCCCTCCCGCAGTGCGGTGTAATACCCGATATATTGAACCAGCGGCATGTACAGCACCGCTCTCGCCTCATCGGACAGCGCCCGGCCCCCGGTCTCGAACACGAGATCGGCAAAGCCGGTGTCTCCGCCCTTGTCCGCGGTAATGATGACAACATGCGCGCCGTATTCTTTCATCTCCTGCGCTACCTTGATCTCATAGTCCCTTGCCGTTTCCGACAGCAGCAGGCAGACCATCGTTCCCGGCTCGACGACCGATTTCGGTCCGTGCCGGAATTCCATCGTGCCGAAGCTTTCCGTCCATACGCAGGACATTTCTTTGATCTTCAGGCAGGCTTCCTGCGCCAGCCCGTAATAGGATCCCATGCCCAAATATATGAATTTGTTCAGCTCCGGATGGCCGGAAATCAGTTCCTTGGCAGATTCGTCCGCCTTGGATACCACGCCTGCGCTGAGTTCCACGGCTTCCTGAAGTTCCTTGAGCTGCTCCGTCTTGCCGGCAGCGCGAGCCATCGCCGCTTGGAGCATAAAAGTCATGCTGCTAAAAGATTTCGTCATGACGGTGCTTTTCTCCTTGCCGAGCGGTGACAGTAAGTATGGAGCGAGCTTCGCCATTGTGCTTTCCTCATCGCAGGTGATGCTGCAGATCGTCCAATCCGGCAAATCCTTCACCGATTCCAGTGCGAGAATAACCTCCGTCGACTCTCCCGAACGGGAAATCCCGACGAGCAGCACACGTTTTCCGGGCGGAACCGCTTGCTCCCTGAACAAGAAGATTTCGGATGACGGATAGGCCGCACCGCTGCGCCCCGTCCATTTGCGGAACGTGGATGCGGCGGTCTGCGCCAAATAATAGGAAGTCCCCGACCCGATAAAAATCACTTCATCAAACGAAGAATTGCCGATAAACTGAGAGATCCACTCCTGCTGCGCCTCTAGCTGCTTCCAGGCAGCCGCCAGCGCGTCGGATTGTCCGCCGATCTCTGGATACGTCAGTACGCCTTGAGTCTGTGCCAATGAATATCCACCCCGATCTCTTCATATTGGTAGTATTGCGGTTGTTTCTATTGGCATTATATTGCAATACATTGAAATATTCAATCATTAAATTGATATAAAATTGCAAAATTAGCTCCCAATTAGGATCGACGCACCCTTTTTAAAACTCAGCAGCTATAACAAAAAAGGGCAAATCCATAGCATATATGGATTTGCCCTTCTCTTTAATTCATATCCATGCTGCCTCTTTAAAATGCACACATAATGCATAAGATGGCGGCTAATTTTTGAGCCGTCTATTCCACGAACAGCGCTGCAGCCCCGATAATGCCCACATCGTCTTTGAGCTCGGCGGGTTTGATGGCGTAAGTGCCCCGATAAGGCTCCATGACCAGCTCACCGGTCTTCCCGCGGAGCGGCTCGAAGAAGGCGGCCCCGGCGCGGCTGACGCCGCCGCCAATGACGATGCAATCCGGATTGAAGCTGTGAATGATGTTCATGAGTCCAAGGCCCGTGTAATGTATAACCTGCTCCAGCGTCTCTTGGGCCAGCTTGTCGTTCATCGCCGCGGCTTGAAACACATGCTTGGCGCTCAGCGGCACGCCTTCCGCTTCGGCCAGCGCGGTCATCTGCGTCATGCCTTCCGCCGCCGCTGCAGCCGCCTCGGATGCCTGGCGGGCGATGGCCGTCCCCGAAGCATAGGTCTCCCAGCAGCCCCGCTGGCCGCAGCCGCACAGCGCCCCGTTCGGGTCGACCACCGTATGGCCGAGCTCGCCCGCGAAGGAGCTTGTCCCCAGGTACAGCTTCCCGTCAAGAACCAGGCCCGAGCCGATGCCGGTGCTCAGGGTGACGTAAACCATGCTCTGTGCCCCGCGTCCTGCACCGTACACGTATTCTCCCCATGCCGCCGCGTTCGCGTCATTGATCAGCTTGGCCGGCACTTGCAGCCGCTTCTCCAGCTCCGCCTGCAGCGAAATGCCGTTCCATCCGGGCAGGTTCACCCCGTTGCGGATGATTCCCCGGCGGGTGTCGACCGCCCCCGGGGAGGCCAAGCCGACACCGGCGATTTCGTGTTCTCCACTCACTTCCGTTATCGTATCTACGATCGCCTGAATGACCTCTTCCGAGCTTTTCAGCCCTGCGGTCGCCTTCTGGCTCCGGGCCAGCATCCGTCCGCCGGCGTCCAAAAGCCCTGTTGCGATTTTCGTTCCGCCGAGATCAACTCCGACGATCATCTTAGGTTGTTTGTCCAATGATTTCACCACAGTAATCGAGTATTTTGTTGTTACCCTGCTGACTTTGCGATGGATTTCACCGTCTGCGCCGCCGCCTTCACCCGTTCGGAATCGAGCGGCAGCAGGTAATTCCCTTCCGCTCTCAGCGCCGAGCCGAAATGGACCTCAGGCACGCCCGTCTTCTGGACGAACTCCGATAGCCCAGGTACGGTCAAGCCGTATCCAGCCAAGATACGGATGCCGGTTCCGGCTGATGCCTCCACCAGTGCTTGTATGCGGTCCGTCGACTCCGGCGCGGGCCGCGGCCCTCCGGAAGTCAGAATCCGGTTAATCTGCGGATATGCCGATAACGTCCGGAGCGCGCTGAGCTGATCGTCGATTTCGTCGAAGGCCCGGTGGAACGTCACGTTCAGACCGTCGGCCTCCTTCAGCAGCATTTCCAGCGCTTCGATATCCACCGTGCGGTCCGGTTTCAACGTTCCAAGCACGATTCCCGCCGCCCCGCACTCTTTGATAAAGGCGATATCCTCACGCATCGTCAGCAGGTCGTATTGGTCGTAGACGAACGACTGGCTGTGCGGACGGACCATGACATGGACCGGAATGCTCATCAAGCCGACGACCTTGCGGATCATGCCCGGACCCGGCGTCAATCCGCCTTCCATAATGCCCGTCACCAGCTCCAGGCGGTCCGCTCCCGCATTCTCGGCGACGAGCGCGTCGTACAAATTGGTTGCGATCACTTCCAGCTTCACTCCGCAGTACCTCCATTTCCAGAATTGGCCTGTTCCGTCACAAAATCGGCCAGCAGCCGGACTCCGTAACCGGTAGCCCCGGCAGCTTTATACCCCCGGTCCGCCGGGACCTGGGACGTATTGGCCATGTCGATATGGCACCAGCGCGCCTTAGAGGGCACAAACCGCCGCAGGAACAAGGCCGCCAT
>NZ_PCZT01000002.1:362919-367670 GCF_002968895.1 Paenibacillus sp. AR247
GTGTCCCACCGCACCGGTCAGCGTCGCAATGTCGATGATCCGCTCGGCCCCGTTCCGGGCGGCGTGCAGGATGGCGTCGGCCAGGATCAGCCGTCCTTCGGCATCCGTGTTGACCACCTGCACGGACAATCCGTTCGGATAGCGGATCACATGCGACGGCAGGATGGCGTCCCCATCCGGCACGTTTTCCGCGATCGGAATGAGCGCCGTAATTCTTGCCTTCACTTCCAGCCGGGTGAGTAGATCCATCGCGCCAATGACGGCCGCGGCCCCGCCCATGTCGAAGCGGGCGTCGCTCAGATCCCGGGCGACCTTCAGGTTCATCGCCGCCCATGTCAAACGTGACTCCCCTTGCCGATCAGCGCAAGATGTGGGGCGTTAGAATCGCCGAAGTATTCGATCTCCACCATGGCCGGCGGATGCTTGCTTCCGCTGCCGACAGCCAGCAGGCCGTTCATCTGCCGCTGCTTCAGCTCCTCGCCCTGGTACACGTGAAGCTTCACGTTCCGGCCGGCAAAGACCATCTTGATCCGCTGCACGAAGCTGGCCGGATGAAGATCATTCGGCGCCTCGTTGCACAGGTCCCGGGCCAGAGCGACCGCTTCGGCCCGCGCGCGTCCGAGCCAGGCCGCCTCCGCATAGCTGCGCTCGGCATCTGACTCGATCCGAATCCAATCCACCTGCCCCTTCTTGTAGCGGGATGTATATTTATCGAACACATATGTGCCCAGAAGCCATCCTTCGACCCAGGCGACGGCAGCCTGCTCGGGCCATTCGACTTCCCCGAAAATGTCACGGAGGGCCGTACCGTCGATCGAAGCGGTTCTCAAGGACGCTTTGCGGATTTCGCGGCCCGCCCCGCCGGCGGCTTCCCGCAGCGCCTCCATGCCGAATTTGTCCCGGCTGCCCAGACCGACGACGAGAATATCCTGCTCCCCGTGCCGTCCGTAAAACCAATGGACGGCGCCGCGGCCGCCCATCCCTTCGCGAAGGGTGAGCCCGGCGGGTTCGCCTTCGCTGTCCTCAAACACCGGATAGATCGTTACATCCGCCGGTTGCCCTGTTCCTGATATCAATTCCATCAGCTGTACATTCCTTTACAAGAATTTTGGTTAAGCCGCAGATTATAGGTTCAGATTGGCCAGCTCATGCATCGCCCGGGCATAGATTGCCGTCGAGCGAATCAGTGCATCGATGTCGATATGTTCGTTCCTTTGATGTGCCGAATTGGCCATGCCCGGAAATACCGGGCCGAAAGCGACGCCGTTTGCGATATACGCCGCATAAGTTCCGCCGCCGGTTGACAGCAGCTCGGCCGGCTGCCCCGTCTCCGCCTCGTAGACCCGCTGCAGCGCTTCGATCATCGGATGATCGTCCGGCACGCAGTGCGGATGTTTCAAGCTCGGCGGTTCGATCTCAAGGCCGCAGGCCGAGGCCCGGACCCCGATGTTCTCCAGAATATCCGCTTGATTTCCGCAAACCGGATATCTCAGGTTGATGTGAAAATACGATTCTCCTTCCAGATCATACTGCAGCAGCCCTGTGTTGACCGTCAGCGGTCCGGTGATCTGGTCTTCCATTGCAATGCCGAAGGCACGCCCGTGGATATCGCCGTACATCAGCGCATCGACCGTATGGAGATAATGCTCCGCACCCGAAGGGAACGAGAACTCCTTCAGAAAATGGATCAGCTTGAGGCCCGCATTAATGCCGAGCTGCGGCTCCATGCCATGGGCCGTCTTACCGGTCAGCGACAGGCTCGCTGTCTGCCCGTCCGCATCGATCTCAAAGCTTCCTTTCAGCCCTTCCGTCGCGCAGTAGTCCTCATAAGCCTTCTGCATCGCACTCAGGCTGCCTGCATCTCCCGCAACCTCGGCGCGCGCCCCTTCTGGCACGCTGTTGGCCACATCGCCAGCCGTGAACAACCGCAGCCGGTACTCGTAGCCGGACGAATCGCTCTCCTCGATCGGCTTAAAGAGCAGCCGGGTATTGATCTGCCCCTTCTCGGCCCGAACAATCGGAAAATCGGCATCCGGCGTAAATCCGCAAATCGGTGCCGGCTCCAGCTCGTTATATTTCTGCATGCACTTCCCCGTCCGCTCCTCGTCCGTTCCAAAAATAAGGCGGATCCGGTGCTTCAGCGGAAGACCCATGTCTTTGACGATTTTGAGTCCGTAAAACGCAGCCATCGCCGGGCCTTTATCGTCCTCGGCGCCGCGGGCAAAAATTTTGCCGCCCCGGACGGACGGCTCGAACGGAGGGGTCGTCCACTTCCCGGATGCCGGAACGACGTCCAGATGGCTCAGAACGGCCACATAGTTCTCGGCCGATTCCGGGCCGAATTCGGCGTATCCAACATATCCGTCCAGGTTCCGAACCCGGAAGCCTTCGGCGGCGCACAGGTCCAGCATATATTGCAGTGCCTCCGCAACACCTTGGCCCATCGGCTGCCCAGGGCCGCTGGTGTCCGGATCATAGACACTGTCGATTCTCAGAAGTCCGGACAGATCTTCAATCAAGGCCTCTTCCCGCTCTTCGGCCATTTCGTACCAGCTCATGCGCCGGCTCCCTCCTTATTAACAGTCATATTTTTACTTGGATCATACAGATGACACGCTACCCAGTGCCCTTTTTCCGCTTCCTGCCATACCGGCGTTTCCGCAGCGCACAGCTCCGTAGCAAACGGGCAGCGCGTCCGGAATCGGCATCCGCTCGGCGGGTTGATTGGGCTTGGCAGGTCTCCCTGCAGCACCATGCGTTCCCTGCCGCGCTCCAGCTTCGGATCGGGGATCGGGATCGCCGAAAGCAGCGTTTTGGTGTATGGATGCAGCGGATTCTCAAACAACTCGTCGCTGCTCGTAAGCTCCACCATGCCCCCGAGGTACATCACCCCGATGCGGTCGCTGATATGCTTCACCATCGACAGATCATGAGCGATGAACAAATACGTTAATCCCAGTTCCTGCTGCAGCTTCTTCATCAGATTCACGACCTGTGCCTGGATCGATACGTCCAGCGCCGAAATCGGCTCATCGGCGATCACGAACCGCGGATGAACCGCAAGCGCCCGGGCGATGCCGATCCGCTGGCGCTGGCCGCCGGAGAATTCGTGCGGGAACCGCTCAGCGTGGCTGCGGTTAAGTCCGACCGTCTCCAGCAGGTCGTAGACCATCTGCTGGCGCTCCTTGCGGTTCTTGGCGATGCCGTGGGCGTCAATGCCTTCGGCGATGATGTCGGTCACCGTCATCCGCTGGTTCAGCGACGCATACGGATCCTGGAAGATCATCTGGATGCTCCGGCTCAGCTTCTTCCGCTCGGCATTGGATTTACGGCCGTGCACTGCCTCGCCGTCAAAGCTGACCGTCCCCTCCGTAGCTTCATAGAGACGGATCAGCGTGCGGCCCAGCGTCGATTTGCCGCAGCCCGACTCGCCGACAAGACCGAAAGTCTCCCCCGGATAAATGTCGAACGAGACGTCGTCCACCGCTTTCAGAATCTGTCCGCGGCCCACGTCAAAATGCTTCTTCAAATGCTTGACCTCGACCAGCGGTTTTGTCCCCTTCTCGTGCTTCATGGCCGATCACCTCCCGCAAGCGGACTCTGTACTTTCGGCGCCCGGCTGTCCTGCAGCCAGCAGGCCGCGCGGTGCGTCTCCGAGTGCTCTGTATATTCTGGCATATATTCGTGGCAAATTTCCATGGCGTACGGACAGCGTGCCGCAAACGGGCATCCCTTGGGCGGGTCGCTGAGGTCCGGCGGCGTGCCGGGAATAGCCGTCAGCTCCTCCGATTTCTCATTCAGCTTCGGCATGGAAGCGAGCAGCCCCCAGGTATACGGATGCTTGCCTTCGTAAAAGATTTCGTCTACCGTACCGGTTTCCACGATTTTACCGGCGTACATGACCGCTACGCGCGACGCCATATTCGCGACTACGCCCAGATCGTGCGTGATCAGCACGATGGACGTGTCCAGCTCCTGCTGCAGCTTCTTCATCAGCTCCAGAATTTGCGCCTGGATCGTCACGTCGAGCGCGGTCGTCGGCTCGTCGGCAATCAGCACCTTCGGGTTGCACGCCAGTGCAATCGCGATGACCACGCGCTGGCGCATGCCACCGGACAGCTGGTGCGGGTACTGCTTCAGCCGCTTGTCCGGATTCGGGATGCCGACCTGGTCCAGAAGCTCCACCGCCCGCCGGTTGGCTTCCGCGCCGCCGAGCTTGCGGTGCTTCTTCAGCACCTCGGTGATCTGCTTGCCGATCGTCATCGTCGGGTTCAGCGACGTCATCGGGTCCTGAAAGATCATCGAGATGTCCCGGCCCCGGATATCCTGCATCTGCTTTTCCGGCAGCGACGCGATATCCTTGCCTTCATAACGGATCGAGCCGTGTTTAATTTTTGCGGACTTCGCCAGCAGCCTCATGATGCTTTTGGAAGTCACCGATTTGCCGGATCCGGATTCCCCTACGATCGCCAGCGTCTCGCCCCGGCCCAGGGAAAAGCCGACGCCGCGCACGGCCTGCACTTCGCCCGCATATGTGAAAAAGCTGACCTGCAAATCCTGCACTTCGAGCAAATTGTCCATTCTCTCTTCCCCCTATTTCCGCATTCTCGGATCCAGCGCATCCCGCAGCCCGTCACCCAGAATATTGAACGTTACCATAATGAGGACGATGATAATCGAAGGTACAGCAGCAGGTANGCCTGCGTATCAAGGATGCAAGCCGTCGTAATCAGCACCCCGAGCGAAGACAT
>NZ_PCZT01000002.1:367770-369355 GCF_002968895.1 Paenibacillus sp. AR247
ACCCCGAGCGAAGACATCGGCGACTGAAGTCCAAGGCCGATAAAGCTCAGGAACGCTTCGGTAAAGATCGCCGACGGAATCGTGAACATCGTGTTGATGACGATGATGCCGATCGTGTTCGGAATCAAATGCTTAGTAATAATGCGCCCGGTGGACGTGCCCAGCGTACGGGCCGCCAGGACGAATTCCTGCGACTTCAGCTTCATAATGTGTGCCCGGACCAGCCGGGCCATGTTGACCCAGCCCGTAATGGACATCGCGACCATGATGGTCACGATCCCCGGCTTCATCACCATCATCAGCAGGATGATAATGATCAGGCTCGGAATCCCGGTCAAAATTTCGACGATCCGCTGCATCACGTTATCAACCCTTCCGCCGAACAGGGCGGAAATGGCGCCGTAGGCAACCCCGATGACGAGGTCGAGCGCGGCGGCGAGCACGGCGATCAGGAGCGACACGCGCGTTCCCTGCCATACGCGGGCCCATTGGTCCCGGCCGAATTTATCGGTGCCGAACCAATGATCGGCGTTCGGTTTTTGATAGACGGCATTATAATCGGTAGAGTAATAGTCGTGATGTCCGATCCACGGACCAACGATCGCCAGCAGCAGCATGATGACCAGGATGACCAAGCTGACGATCGCTGCTTTATTTTGACGAAGCCGCCTCCAGCTGTCCTGAAAAGCCGTCAAGGATTTGCCCGCGATCTTCTCCCGTTCGTCCGGCTTTGCGGCGGCCGGCTTAAACAGCGCATCCACGTTATCCATTTGCGTCATGTCCTCACTCCTTTCCCGATGCCAGACGGATCCGCGGATCCACCAGGCCGTACAGCAGATCCACGATCAGCATGACGAATACATAGAAGGCGCTGTAAAAAATCGTGATCCCCATAATCGTGGAATAATCGTTCATTTTGATCGAATCGACGAACAGGCTCCCGATCCCCGGAATCCCAAAAATATTCTCAATGACGAGCGAACCTGTCAGCAAATTGACCACGATCGGACCAAGAATCGTAATGACCGAAATGAGCGAGTTGCGGATCACATGCTGGAACATGATGCGCGCGAACCCAAGCCCTTTTGCCTTAGCCGTCGTGACATAATCCTGCTCAAGCACCTCCAGCATCTCTGTCCGTACAAACCGGGCGATCAAGGCGATGACGCCGACGCAGAGCGCAATGGACGGCAGGATGGAGCTGGGATAGCTCTCCCAGAATGCGACCGGCAGAAGCCCCCATTTGAGCCCGACAAAATACTGCAGCAGCGCCGCAAGCACGAAATTCGGCACCGACACGCCGAGAACGGCGATAATCATGGTGGCGTAGTCCCAGCCGGAGTTATGGCGGTAAGCGGCGATGATCCCGAGGATCATGCCGATGGCCAGTCCCAGCAGAACCGCTTGCAGACCGATCAAGGCCGAAGGTCCGATCCGGCTCATGATGATGTCCTTTACAGGTTGACCGGTGTAGAAAAACGACGTTCCCAAATCGCCTTTGACAATATTTTTTAAATAGTTCACGTACTGCACGCCAACGGGCTTGTCCAAGCCGTAGCTGGCATAAATCATCTGTCTTTGTTCC
>NZ_PCZT01000002.1:369455-372119 GCF_002968895.1 Paenibacillus sp. AR247
CCAGGCAGTGCTTTCATCAGGAAAAAGGTGGCGGTCGTAATAATAAACAACGTCAGCAGTAAGTATACGATCCGGATGCCGATATACCGTTTCAATGTTGCACCTCCCAATACGCGGGGCCTTCAAAATTTTCATTACGTCCCGGAGCTTGATCCAGGAAAGGGAAAGAGAGAAGCCGCGCTTCTCTCCTCTCCCGATACATGCCCATGTGAAGCGGCATTACTTGATGCTTGCATATTTAAAGTCAACCGGGTTGCCGTATGGATGGTAGTCCAGTCCTTCGACTTTATCGCTCAGCAGGTAGGAGTATCCGCCGAAGTAGATTGGAACGACCACGACGTCTTCTGCCGTCAGAATTTTTTCGGCAGCCAGCAGCATGTCGATCCGTCTTGCTTCGTCCGTTTCTTTCTTGGCGTCAGTGATCAGCTTGTCGTACTTCGGATTTTCATAGTTACCGCGGTACGGTGTGTGGTTTGCCCACAGATCCAGATACGTCATGGCATCATCATAATCGGCGCCCCATGCGGTAATCGCCATCTGATACTGGCTATTGTCCATCAATTGTCCGCGGGCTTTCGCCGTTTTGGTGTCGATGGCCACGTCGATGCCGAGGTTTTTCTTGAACTCGCTCTGCATAAAGGTAGCGACGTCCTTCGTTTCGGAGGTGTCCGCTACGAGCATCGTAATTTTAGGCGCTTTACCCAGCTCTTTAACCCCTTGCTCCCAATAGGATTTGGCTTTGGCCGCATCCGGCGTGATCAGGTCGCCCTGCATTTCGCGGAAGCTTTTGCCTCCCGTTGCGCTCATTTGGTCCGGAATCAGTCCTGTAGCGGCTTTGGAACCGTTGTTCAGCACCTGGTCCGCCAGCAGCTTGGAGTCGAAGCCGTATTCCAGCGCTTTGCGGATGTTGATGTTGCTCACGCCGTCTGCCTTCAGGTTGAACTGCAGGTACGTCGTTCTGAAGTTGATGCCTGTTCCGAATCCAGGGTCGGACTTGGATGCATTGACATCGGAAGACTGCAGCAGCACGCGGTCAAGCTGTCCGGCTTTGTAAGCGTTCAGCGCCGTGCTCTTTTCCTTGATGACTTTCAGGTCTACTTTATCCACCTTGACGTTCGCAGCGTCCCAGTAGCCGGCATTCTTCTCGAGCACCGCACCGCTGGCTGCATCGACCGAAGTCAGCGTGTAAGGACCGTTGAACAGCATGTTTTGCGGGCTCAGCGCATAGCTTTCGCCTTGGGACTTCACGAATTCCTCTTTCATCGGGAAGTACGGAGCCAGCGAAGTCAGTCTCAGGAAGTAAGGCGTCGGCTGCTTCAAATGAACGACCAGCGTCTTGTCATCCTTCGCTTCGATGCCGACTTTGTCCGCCGAACCGCCTTCTGCGTACTCGGCTGCACCAACAATGTAGTCCGTCATAATAAAGGAATAGCCGTTGGTTCCGGTTTTCGGATCCATTTCACGCAGCCAGGCGAACTTGAAATCGGCTGCCGTTACCGGCGATCCGTCGCTCCATTTGGCGTCAGCGCGCAGCTTGAATGTATATGTCAGTTTGTCTTCGGACAGCTCCGAGCTCTCTGCCATGGCCGGCTGTGGCTCGTTCTTCGGATCGAGGCGGTACAGCCCTTCTCCGATATTGTTCAGCACCGTAAACGATACGTCGTCGGATGCCGCCCATTGATTCAGGTCTTTAATTTCGCTTTCTACGGACAGTCTCAGCTCTTTGGACGCCGTCTGTGCGGCATTGCCCGTGTCCCCCGTCGTGCCCGAGCTCGCGCCTTTACTGTCGCCGCCGGTGAACGAGCATCCTGTGAAAATGGCTGATACGACGAGCAGCGTCGCCAGCAAGCTTACCTTTTTCCTTTTCATTGCATGTCCCACTCCTTTATGTCCCCTTTGTGAATGTATGATTGCACCGCCGTTTCCGAAGGAAGCCGCGGGTGAATCCGAATCTCTTGTGCTCATTCATGCTGAAGAACTTCCGGTACTGCGTGTCAATGGCAATCAGGTGCTTGGTTTCTCCTGCTTCCTCTATTCGTTACTGCCAAATTGCTAGTTTCGTAGATCGAAGCATTTTTCGAAAAAGGAGAGGATTACTTCAATTAGAAGCTTGCGTTTACTTACCTGCCAGGGTAAAAGCGGCTCTGCGCTCGCCGACTACAATGTGGTTGTCGTTCTTGATTTCCTTTGGAACGACCGTATACAGACGGTCAATCGTGGCCTGGTTGCTGTATCCGATTTGCTCGAGGATCGAAGCAACGGTGATCGGCCACGGTGTCTCCGAGCCGTCGATCACTTTCAGCGCAAAAGCGACGCGTTCCCGAATTAAAGAGAAGCAGTAGACACCTTTGGCTCCTCCCTTGGCGACGATGTTGTCGTCCCGCAGCAGCTCCGAGCAGATAAACTGATGGCTCGCGATACTGTCCGGCGCCGCGTGCATATAGCGGACCATACGCTGCACGGCTTCCCGCGTCCCGGCATCACGGATCAGCTCTGGGCAGGCCAGCTTCAGGTATGCCGTGGCGATCGATTTCAGCGGCAGCGCAAAGATTGGAAATCCGCAGCCGTCAACGCCTACTTTAATCTGATCGACCGGATATTCGGCCATGTCCGCGAGTGTGTGAAGGATGTCCTGCTGCAGCGGATGTGATGGCTGCCAGTAAG
>NZ_PCZT01000002.1:372219-386445 GCF_002968895.1 Paenibacillus sp. AR247
ATCGCCTGAACGGCTTGGCCGCCGAACGCAGGAAGGTCATATGCTCCGCATCGCCCACCTCATAGATGACTTCTCCTTGATCCGAGACGCCGCACAGCACGCCGAGATGCACGTTCTCCAGCACGCCGCCGCGGTATTCCTCCACCAACGGTTCCAATTTCATACGTCAACACCCGCTTCGTTAAATTTAGTCTGCCTGCTCCATCTGTCTGTCGATGTCCAGGAACAGGTTTTGGGCCAGTATGCCCGATCCGATCACCACGCCGTCGCTCTCCAGAGACGAGTAGACGATCTGGAAGGTTCCGCGCAGCGGCTCCCACACAAATTGATCCATGCATTTGTCCGAAATGAAGTCCCGGACTTCAGGGAAGCTTTCCACCAGCTTGCCGGTCAGAATCACCGTATCCGGGTTGTATACGCAGGCAATGTTGCTGACCGTGACCGCTACGAAAGTCATGGCCCGGTCCACAATGCTCGCCGCCCAATACTCTCCGTCCTTCCTCGCCTGGAACAATTCCTCCAGCGATCCGATCGGTTTGATTTTGTTGGCCTGCTCAACAAGCGACGCTTCGGCGATATAGGTCTGCAGGCAGCCGACCTTGCCGCACTCGCACAGAAGGCCTCCCGGGTCTACTACCGTATGCCCGATTTCCCCGGCACTGTTCGTCTCCCCGCGATAGATTTCCCCATCGATGATCAGGGAGGAGCCGACCCCGCTGCCGAAGCCGATCAGCACCGAGCGGCTCGATCCTCTCGCCGAGCCATATTGGTGTTCGGCCAGCGCACGGACTTTCAGCTCGTTATCCACGGCGACCTCAAATCCGGTCAGCCGCCGGAGCTCCCCGGCGATGTCGGTCTGCTTCCAGCCAAGCTGCGCGGACAGTACCACGCTGCCCCCGGCGTAGTCGACAATGCCCGGCAGTCCGACGCCGATGCCGACCACCTTGCGGCGGTCGATGTCCTCCGCCTGGATCAGCTCCTCTATGGCCGAGGCGATACGCTCCAGCGTTGCCTCCGGCGTTTCGCGGGAATCGCGCGTCACCTGCGTACTGTGGACCACCTTGCCATCCAGGTCCACAATGCCAATCCGGATGCCGCCGCGGTCGATTTCAACGCCCACGGAGAGCACCGAGCCGGGATTCACGTGCAGCATCACAGCTTTACGTCCGACGCCGGTCGTCGTCTGCTCGATCTCATGCATAAAGTCCTGCTGGTACAGCTCGGAAACGATCCGGCTGACCGTCGTTGGACTCATTCCTGTCAGTCTGGCGATCTCGGCACGGGACAGGGGCGAGTGTTTACGGATCAGTTCAAACACCGTACTTCTGTTTTTCCTCCGGATATAATCCTGATCGTGCTTCTGCATCGGAGACGGTCCTCCATTTTAATTAATTTCACCTATGGAGAAAATCTTGGCAGGAAAATGGAACACAGTGGATTTAAACTCGGCATTTAGGGATAATTACCCGAATTGGCGTCCGACTTTGGTCTTATAATTTCTCCAGTGATGTTATTAATTGAACTTTAATAGAATTGAGATTTCGTGTCAATATATATGTCATGTTTTTGTCGAAATTCGTCTGAATTTCCGTTTTTGAGGAAATTCCATCGAATGAAATGCAAATTTTCAGATTTAGGTTTTCAATGAAAATACCAATTAAACCGCTTACTATAACACTTTGTGTCAACTTTTTCTTTCAAAGATTAGAACGTTTCTGCCCTTAACAAACACCTTATCTATAACAGCCTCTCTTCCCCAAGCCGCTTTGCGGTCCAGTTGGCCACCAGTAACAGGGCGACACTCACGACCGTTTTAAAGATCCCGCCGGCTGTGGCAAGTGAATAGTTTCCTTGAGCGATCCCGTATTTCAAGACAAAGATATCGATCGTTTCAGCCCAGTCCACGACCAGCCCGTTGCCGAGCAGATACTGAACCTCAAAGCCAGCGTCCAAAATATGGCCGATGGACATGATGAGCAAAATGACAATCGTGGATTTGATCCCCGGCAGAGTTACATGAAGCATCTTCCGGTAGCGGCTGGCTCCGTCCATCTCCGCCGCTTCGTACAGCGCGGGATCGATCGACGCCATGGCGGCCAGATAGATGATCGTGTTCCAGCCCACTTCTTTCCACACATGGGAAGCACCGACGATGCCCCAGAAATACTTTCCTTCGCTAAGCCATAAAATCGGTTCCTTGATCAAATGCAGCTTCATCAAAAGATCGTTGACAATGCCGTCGGAAGCCAGCGAGGTGGCTACGATCCCGGTCACGATAACCCAGGACAAAAAGTGCGGCAGGTAAGAAATCGTTTGTACCGTCCTTTTCCAAATGACCTTTCGAATCTCGTTGAGCAGCAGCGCGAGCACGATTGCCGTTACGAAACCAAGTACGAGATTGATAATGCTCATACCGAGCGTATTACGCAGCACCCGCATAAAATCATCATCGGTAAACAAAAATTTAAACTGCTTAAATCCGACCCAGTCCTGCTGGCTGAAGGAACGCGCCGGTTTGTAGTTCTGAAATGCCATCGTCCAGCCCCAGACCGGAACGTAGGCAAATAAAATGATATACAGCGTCAAGGGCACGGACATCCAGATCAACTGCTGCTGGCTCTTCAGCACAGCCCAGGTCAGCTTCCGTTTCTTCTCTGGTTTCCGGACAGCTTTCTTATTGGTTACAGTCACAGCCATACGTTTGCTCTCCTCACCATGTTCAAATTCCGGAGCGGGTATCTATAAAGCGGAAGGCGCTCATTCGCGCCTCCCACTTTCTGTGAACCCTTATTTGCTCCAATTGTCGATTCTCCACTTGATTTGCTCGTTGATCTTGTCTTCGTACGCCTTGACATCGACCTTGTGAATTTGTGACGTGTACTCATTCCATACCGAATCAAAATCGGACGGGTTCGCCAAAACTGCTTTCGGCAAATACTTGGTGGACAGATCGTTCAGCTTCGTGTTCGCTACTTTGGCTGGCGATCCTTCGACCAGATCGATGGACCAGGCCGGGTAGTAAATCGGATTCTCCGGCGGCTCGCTGAAGAAATCGACGTAGCTGTCAAAGCCGTAGGCTTCCAGGAATTTTTTGTCGTAATCGTTCAAGCCCGCTTTGTATTCTTCCGGCTGTGCAGCGGCGTCGGTGGAGTTGCCGTCGCTGAAGCTTCCCTCGATTTTCGGCAGGTTTCCGAAAAGGGCGTCAGCTTTGTTCGCCAGCTTCCATGTTCCATCCGACTGCTTATCGCGCTGTTCCTGCGTTCTCATGAACCGGCCTTGGTCATTAACGATATAATCCTCGCCTTCAATGCCCCAAGAAAATGTTTTCTGCCAGTCTTCCGTGATCAAGGTGTCGAGCAGCTTGATGATCTTCACAGGATCCTTTGCATTGACGCTGATTCCGAAGCCGTTGTTCAGGTTAAGCACAGCCCGGTCGCGATAATAATCCTTCGTGCTTGTGTCATATACGAGCGGAAGTCCCACATACGTCCGGTTAAACTTCTTCTGGGTAATCAGGGAGTTCTCAGCATTCTGGAAGTTCCAGTGCTGGTCGAACATGCCGAGCACCGTGCCGCTGGACAGTTTGGCCAGGTACTGGTCAAAGTTCTGTACGAACGTCTCTTTGTCGATCAGCCCCTGCTCGTTCATTTGATTCAGCTTCTGGTAGTATTGCTTGGCATAATCCTTATCGGCAAAAATTTCGGCTACGCCGTTGTTCACAACAACGCCGCCGTCGTTCGGATGACCAATCAGATGCTGAGGCGGGTTAAAGAGACCCCAGTTTTTCCAGTCATAGTTCAAAATCTCAAAACCGATCGTCGGGCTGCCGTCGATGGTCGGATGCTTCGCCTTATACTTGGCGATCAGGTCGAAGTACTCGTCCAACGTCTTCACCTTCGGATAGCCGGCCTCAGCCAGCACGTCCTTCTGAACCCAGAACGCCGGCCCGGAATACCAGGTGCTGTTCAGCTTGCCGTTGTATACTCCATAGTTCGGCAGAATATAAATGTGCCCGTCGTTCGGGTCCTTCATCATGTTCCAGTATTTTTCATAATGCTTCTTCAAATTTGGCGCGTACTTCTCGATCAAATCCTCCAGCGGAATATAGGCTCCAGCCGCTGTCAGCTTCGTGTTGCCGGTCATCAGATCCGGGTAGTCGGAGCCGGCAATCATGACGCCCAGCTTCTGGTTAATGTCGCCTGCCAAAAACTCGAAATTAAACGTGGCTCCCGTCTCATCCTTGATTTTTTTGTAAATCTTGTTGTCCGGAGTGGGCTGCTGCCCGGCTTCCCCGATGAAAACGCTCACGTTGAACGGCTCCACCTTTCCGTCGCTGCTGCTGCCCGTCGCTGTCTGCCCTGTAGAGCTGCTGCCGTTGTCTGCGCTGTTGTCTTTGCTGCCGCCGCAGCCGGACAGGACTACGCTGAACGTCATCGCCATGAGTATGCCAAGACGAACCAGCGGTTTAAATCTTCCCCCCATGTAAAGCACCTCCGTCAAATTTTAGCCACACCAAGCTTTTTATTGTAAGCCTTTTCATGTAACTGTCTTTATTGTAAAAGCGCTGCCATAGCCGAAACTATATCGGAATTAAAGGAGTCACCTTCAAAACTTTAGAACATCCTTTTTTTGTATTCATTGGGGGACACGGCATGCCTCGCTTCAAACTGCTTGAGGAATTGGCCGTAATGGCCGTACCCGACGCGCTCCGCAATTTCGCTGTTCTTCAAACTGCTGTTTTCCAGAAGGCGTACAGCCTCTTCAATCCGCAGATTATGCAGCATTTCGTTAAAGCCGATGCCGTTCTTCTTCAGCAGCAGCTGGCCGAGATAAACGGGATGCAGGTAGAAGACCTCAGCCAGCTTGCGGATCGTCAGCGGCTCCCGGTAGTGCTCGCGGACGTAGTCGATAATTTCCTGGGCAATGCCCTGGGACTGCCGCTGCTGTTCCCGCATAAAAAGTCAATGCAGCCCTCGGCGCAGGACAGCAGATCGCCCATCACGTCGCCAAGCGTCATCACAGTGCCGGATATCCGAGGAATGTTGTACTTTTCGATCCAGGGCTCCGCTGCCTGGCCGGCTGCTTCGTGCATATGGCTCATGATTTGATACATGACATGGATGGCGAGTTTTTTGACGATGTCCGGATTCGGCATGGACTCCCGCAGACTGGATTCCGCTAACTGTACCGCCTTTCGCAAAGACGGCTTGTCCAGAAGCGATACCGCCTGGAGCATTTCTTCAAACAGATCCAACCGCTCAAAATGATCCTCAAACTGGAGATGTTCCACCTGCTCGTAGAGGATCAAGCCCGGAGCATGATCAAGGTAAAAAGCATATTGTATGGCTCTCTTCGCCGTCTTGCAGCAGCGGCTGATCCGAAGCAGGCTGTTCTCCGCCTGCCCTGACGCCATAAACACTCGTTGTCCGTCCGCGCAATCCGCCAGCAGCTCCTCCGCCATCGCGCAAGCTGCCTTATCGTTATCCTCTGCCGAGTTCCAACCGTATACGATCCCGAAGCTGCTCGGCTCCAGATCGACCAGGTATATGTATTCGCCCGCCTCTGCCATTGCGGCAGCCTTCGCCCGCAGCCGGGCAAGAGCATCCGGCGCCGCCTGCACCAGGCACATGTTCCATGCCGGCATGGCATCTGACAGGCGGATTACCTCCTTCTCCCTGTCGTCCAAGGCGTCCGGGCCGCCGTTCAGCAGATCTTTAATCATTGAAACCGCCTCTTCGTAAGAAGCCATCCTCGTCAGGCTCTGTTCCTCCCGCTCCCGCACGAGCTCCCTCCGAATGTCCCGGATCTGCTCAGCCGCCTCCTCCGGAATGACCGGTTTGAGCAGGTACGCATTGACGCCGTATCGCAGCGCCTTCTGGGCGTATTTAAATTCGCCAAATCCGCTGACAATGGCGAATTTGACCGGCGCTGTCCCCTCCCGGCTCCATGCCTCGATCATTTCAAGCCCGTCCATCAGCGGCATCCGTACGTCGGTGATGACCAGGTCCGGCGCCAGCTCCCGGATTAAATGCAGCCCTTCCTTTCCGTTGCTTGCGCGGCCGCACACCTCAAAGCCCAGCTCCTCCCAGTCGATCCACAGCTCCAGCCCCTCCAGGGCAGCGGGTTCGTCATCGATCAACAACACTTTAAATGTCATGGTTCCCCTCCTGTATTACGGATCGATCAGCCTGCCATACCGCTTAGAAACTTGATCGGAATTTCAAAAAATACGGTCGTGCCCTGCTGCGGGCTGCTTACGATATCAAAGCGCACCTGATCGTGATAGTACAGCTCAAGTCTCCGGTACACGTTGCGGATGCCGATATTGGCGCCGGACTCGTCTTCGGTTTGTACCGCCTTTTTTAATTCCTTGAGCCGCTCCAGCTCCATGCCTTTGCCATTATCCGCAATAACGATGCGCAGACGCTCTTCGGTAACGTAAGCGCTGACCGTCACGATGCCCTGTCCGTCGATCGCCTGAAGCCCGTGTTTGCAGGCATTTTCCACGAGCGGCTGAATGCTCATTTTCGGGATTTTGTACTGCAGCGCGTCCGGATCGATATCGAAGCGGTATTCGAATTTGTCACGGAACCGGAACTTCTCGATTTTGAGATACATGTCGATAAACATAATTTCTTCCTCCAGCGTCACGATGTCTTCCTTCCAGCTAAGGAGGCGCCGCAGCAGCTTGGACAGGCTTTTGACGATGTCGGTTACGTCCGTGTAGTGGTTTTTCGTACAGACGACGAGGATCGCATTCAGCGTATTGAACAGAAAATGGGGGTTCATCTGGCTCTGCAAAAAGTTCAGTTCGGCCCGCACCCGCTCCATCTCCAGGTTTTTCTGCTGGATTTCCAGCTTGTAGACGTTGTTGATCAGGAACTTGATCCGGCCGGTCATCTTGTTGAAATTGCGGATGAGTCCGCCGATTTCATCACGCCCCTCGTCGATCTGGATCAGGTCGAACTTCTCATTCGTCACCTTCTGCATATGCCGTGCCAGCCGCTTCACGCGGTAATTGTAGGATCTCAGCATAATGAAAATAAATCCCGTCGTGAACAGGGTAATCCCCGCTGCAACGATTCCGACGTACAATCTCATTTCGTTCATCGCATTGGTGATGCGCACACCCTTGGTGATCCCGATCAGCCGCCATCCCTTGACGTATTTGGCGGTGCCGATATTGACCGAATGAACGTCCTGTTCCTTGTCCTCAGCAGACAGTTTGAACACCGGGTACGCGTCCGTCGTGCCGGTCTGGTATCCGCTCTGGGCCGACATAATGATTTGGTTCCGCTCATTGACCAGGTAAAGATCCAGGTAATCTTTTTCCCGGACAATCACGTCATAAATTTTGTTCAGGTCGATGTCGATTCGCAGCAGCTTCTGATAGTGGTCGTAGTTATCAAAATAATCCATCCGCTCGATCACGCTCAAATAAGGAGCCATAAACACGCTGCTGCTGGCTTGGTTGGCCCGGTACGCCGCAACGAACACCGGATTCTGCGAGTCCTTCCACAATTTATACCAGTCGCTCGCCCGGACCTCGTCATCGATGACGTGGTAGTTCCCTCCGTCGACGATCGTTGGATTATCGGTGAAAATGCTGATGCGTTCGATTTGGTTGTTCACCGGAATGTAGCTGGTCACCCGGTTGCGCAGCTGCTCGTCAAAGGCGTCATAAAAATCGATCTGGCTCGCATATTTCCGGTCGAGTATTTCATACAGCGTCTTATCGCTGCTTAAGGCATGGCTGACCGCTACCCCGCCGTCGATGAAATCGTGAATATCCTTTCTCGCCCGCTCGATCGAGATATCAAGGTTCTGCTCCTCCCGCGCTTTGATCAGGTCCGACAGGCGGTCCGTCACCACCAGGTTGATGACGATCACCGGGAGCAGCACGCCGACGATAAAGATGAGCAGAAATTTATAATTCAGCGGAATATCGTTGACGATCTTCCGGAGCTTGAATTTGCGCGTGGACATCATTTCATCGCTCCCCCATCGGTCCATCCGGCGAATTTCCGGCATCCTGCTTGTAGGCCGAAGGCAGCATGCCGGTTTTCAGCTTGAATTTGTTAATAAAATAGTCCGTGTTCGGGTAGCCCACCTGAAGCGCCACGTCGGAGATTTTGAGCGGGGAGCGCTTGAGCAGCCTTTTCGCCTCTTCGATCCGCTTGTCATTGAGGTATTCGTTAAACGGCTTCCCCGTCGTTTTCTTGAACAGCTGGCCCAAGTAAGTCGCGTTCATATGAAAATGCCGGGCCAAATCCTGCAGCTGCAGCCTTCCGCGGAATTCGCGGTCGACGTATTGCACGACCTGGTAAATGGTGTTGCTTTCGCTGCTCAGCTTCAGTTCGGACAGAAGGGCCCCCGCCTGAAGGCAAAAACGCTCCATATAAGCCTGAAGTGCCCGGTAATCCCTGATTTCACCAAGCGTGCCAAGCTGCCTTTCCTGCGCCTTCATCAAAGCGGCCGGGTCGCCGTTCAGGTCCTTGATCAGGCCGCAGACGGACCATTCCATATCCGCCACATGGGTCTTCACCCATTCCAGCTCCACAGGACCCGCGGCAATCCATGCGAAAGATTCCCTAACACAAGCGGTGATGCCTTCCGGATCCCCTTCCTGCACCGTTTCCAGAAGCGTTTTGAATGTTTGCAGGAGCAGCTCCCGGTTTACCGGACGGATGCACTCCTGGTAGAAAAACACCCCGCTTTTCCCCAAACAGCGCTTCCGCTCCACGACTTCCACCGTTTGGGCATACAACTCCCGGATCGAGCGCAGACTGCGTTTCGGCTCGCTGACGGCAATAATGACCGGCCCGTCCAGCCGTTCAGTCAGCTCCCGGTGAATCTGGATTGCGGCTTCCTGCAGACGGCCCGAAACTGAGGCGCCGGACTGCACGACAAATCCCATTCTTCCGCATCCGTCCTGAAAAAGACAGCCTGTTTCCCCCTCAAATCCTCGAGTCAGCAGCGGACTTACCTCAGCGGGATCGAATACGTTTTCTATCCATACCAGCAAGCATTGCAATTCTGAATTGCCCTCCAGCTTCAGGGAGCGCTTGATCTGCTCCTCCATGGCTTCGCCGTGCTCTCCCTGTATCAGCCTGTTCATCATATGGCTGACGGCCAACAGCTCCTTTTTCGCCTGATGATGCTCTGCTTCAATTTCATCACCGATCTTCCGGCTGAGCTTGACGAGCAGTTCGCCTATCTCCTCGTCATCCACCGGTTTAAGCAGATATTCAGCCACCCGCTGCCGCATCGCCGCCTGGGCGTACGAAAAGTCGTCATAGCCGCTCAGTACGACGAATTTGGGTGGTTTGGCCAGCAGCTGATTGGACTGCTCGATCAATTCAATGCCGCTCAGCACCGGCATGTTGATGTCGGTGACCACCAGCTCCGGTTATCGGCGTGCCGGTGGGCACCTTTGTCGGCCAGCACCTGGGCTGGCGCGCCTCCTTCGGCGCGATCATGGTGATGGGGATCGTGGCCCTGATCGGCATCGTCCTGTTCATCCCGCGGATCCGCCGCGATGAGTCGGCCAGCCTGGGCAAGCAGTTCAGGGCGGTAGCCCAGCCCAAGCTGCTGATCATCCTGCTGGCCTGCGCCGTCGGCAACTCGAGCTTGTTCGCCGTCTTTACGTATATTGCCCCGCTGCTGGAGCAGGTGACCGGATTCCATGAAAGCAGCGTCACCTGGATTCTCGTCCTGTTCGGCATCGGGGTCACGGTCGGCAACATGCTGGGCGGCAAGCTCGCCGACTGGAAGCTGATGCCCGCGATCCTAGGCATCTTTCTCTCCATCTGTGTGCTGCTGACGATTTTCACTTTTACCGTCAAAAGCCCAGTTGGCGCAGTCGTTACTATCTTTTTGTGGGGAGCCGCTTCGTTTGCGGTCATGCCGGGCATTCAGGTGAAAATTATGAACCTGGCGCAGGAGGCGCCCGCGCTCGCCTCGACCTCCAATCACTCGGCCGGCAACCTCGGCAACGCGTTCGGCGCCTTCTTCGGCGGATGGGTCATCGACGAGATGGGGCTCACCTCCCTGCCTTGGATCGGCGCCCTGCTCGTCGGGCTCGCCTTCCTGATCGTGCTGGCCGTCTATATGCAGGAGCGCAGACGGCAGACGGTTCCGGTGGCGGGGACGGTTAGCAAGTAAGACCGGATTTTGAGCATATACGGAGATTACAGTGATAAGTAAAAGAACACCTCCCTTGGAAAGGAGGTGTTCTCTTTTTGTTACATATCGTTCCCATTTAACGAGCCGGCGGGCCGAAATCATCATCCTGTCCCACCGTTTAATTTGCACCGTTTAATGCGCCAATTCGCCTACGAAGGTTGTCACGCTTTGGGCAGGAAGCTGGGCCGTAAAAGAACCGCCCTTTACTTTAATCGAAGATCCGGCGGTCATATTTCTGCTGGCGTCCGTTACCCATGGGGTGACCTTCGACGCCTTGCCGTTTTGCAAGGTGAAGGTTTGGCTTACCGCTGAGGTGCCTTTGTTAATGGCCACAATCACGACCTTGTTGTTGCCTTTATATGCAGAAGTGTAGACGTTGGTATCGGGGTTCTTCGTTGCATCGACCCTGACATAACCGGGGCGGACAAATTTGGAGAAATGAGCCATATTATACCCGCGCTTGCTTATCGTACCGTCCTCTTTCATAGGACCATACTGCCTGCGGATATACCACCATACGTAAGCCTCGAAATCTCCCTCTACCATCGCATTATGAATATGATAGGACACGTCAAGCGCCTCGGGCCACCGATCTGCAGAGTTAGCCTCGCTGTTCGGATAGTATACTTCCGTCATCCACAGTTCTTTGCCCGCTCCCTTTTCCTTAAAGAGAGGATACGCGAAATCGCTGATCTGCGTCCCGTACAGGTGGGTACCCAAAATGTCCATATTGGCCAGGGCCTGCGGATCGTTCAGAATAGGGTCGGACATGTTTTTCAGGTATTGAAACGATTCCGGCGCGATAACCCGGCAGTTAATGGAACCTGCATTTTCCTTCATAAAGCGAAGCATCTCTTCAGGGGTCCACCACGTCCAGGTATGGGCATAATCAGGCTCATTCTGGACGGATATCGCATATAGATCCACACCGTTGTTCTTCATGAAAGTAACGAAATCGTTAAGATACTGGGCATAGTCGGCATATTTGTCGTATCTTAGGCGTTTGGCCGACGTATCTCCGTTCCGGTTGAACGTCTCTGTCATATCGCTCGGCGGATTCCAAGGGGATGCAAACACAATGGCTCCATGTGCAATCGCACTCTTGGCCGTTTCGACTTCCTTGCTCCAATTGTTCCGATCTTCATCCACATGAATTCTGAGGATGGAAAAGCCCAGCTGGTTGTCCCCATTGCCGAAGGCCGTTTCTCTTTGGGCTTTCGTCAAATCCCCGATCCAGACGGGGTGGTTGATTCCCCCAAAACCGCGAATCACCTGTTTTTCCGCCGATAAGTTGATGGTGGCGTTACTTGAAGCCGACACCTGAGCAGGCCCCGGCACGGCCAGTACGATCGACAGGGCCGTTACACCGGCTAACCATCCGCAAACCGATTTTTTCAGACGTGACCACGTTGCGTGCATTTCCATCAATACCTCCATTCTCTTGATAGAATCATTTAGCTATATAGATTGAACAAAAGTGTTGCACTAAAACTTCCTGTTATCACGGCCCAATACGGCCTATAACATTCTTTTTTTAGTTCATTCTATATTGCCGGATTAAAAATTGGTTTCCTCTCACCCCCCTGTTTAAGTCTCGATTTCCCCTTCATCTCAGATTCGGATAACCGTCGATAGGCGAGACCCCAATCCCTCGCTCAGCCAGCCGCTCTTTGATATCAACGCTTCCCTGTCGGTAAGACGCATGACGTTTCTGCCCGAATCCCATCGAAGTTTCAATGCAACGAATGTATTCCGATTTAGAACATCCAATTGGTAAAGGAATGAGCCGTCCCCCGTAGATCATAGGAGAACGGCATCATCGAATACCAGGCGCTTGCTTGCAGCAAGCTGCAAGACTCCGCTTCTTCGCTATTTTGCGTTTCCGCCTACTCCGCAAACAACGCCGCGATCCGGTCATAAGCCGGCTTCGGACGGTGCTGCGCATCGAACAGCATCGGCCAGTTTTTACGGCGGCGCACCGGGAAATCGTTCAGCCACGTATAGTCGTCGGCCGCCCCCCAGAACGTCACCCCGCTGATGACATCGCGGTACTCCTTCAGCAGACCGAACACGCCCTCGTACAGCTCCGCCTGACGCTCGAGCATGCCCGGCTCCGGCGAAGTCAGATCGGCCCGCCTGTCATCGAAGCGGAAGACCGACACGTCCAGCTCGGTGAGCTGCAGCTGCAGGCCGAGCGAAGCATACTTCTCGATCGCCGCGCGGATATCGTCCAGGGACGGATCGAACAGGTTCCAGTGCGCCTGCAGGCCGATGCCGTGGATCGGCGTGCCTTGCTCCAGCAAGGACTTCACCAGCGCGTAGATTTTATCCCGCTTTGCGGGATGTGATTCGTTGTAGTCGTTGTAAAAGAGCAGAGCGTCCGGATCGGCGTCATGGGCGTATTCGAACGCCCTGGCGATAAACTCCGGCCCGGCGATGTCCAGCCACTTCGACGGACGCAGAAGCGCTTCGCCTTCGTCGGCGATAACCTCGTTGACCACGTCCCAGGCATAAAGCCGGCCCTTGTACCGTCCCACCACCGTATCGATATGCGAGCGGAGCCGCTCGAGCAATAAGGCCTTGCCGGCCGGCTGTCCCTGGCCGTCCTCGAACAGCCAGTCCGGGGTCTGATTATGCCAGACGAGCGTATGCCCGCGCATCGCCATTTGACGCCTGCCGGCGAAATCGGCCAGCAGATCGGCGTCCTCAAACGTATACACGCCTTCCTCCGGATGAACGCTGACGAACTTCATTTCGTTTTCCGCGGTAATGCTGTTAAAATGGTGTGCCAGCAGCTGCTCTTGCGACCGGATCGTCCGCGGATTGACCGCCGCTCCGATCCGGAAATGCTGCGCGAAAAGATCCTTCAGCGCCTGCTCGGTATGCGTACCCGTTGAATTCATGACAGACAGACTCCCTCCCGCCTATGGGTGTTAATTTGAACTTTATTGAAATCCGGCGACCGCCACGATCACCTCTTGGGAGGCCACTAAAAGGCCGCTATGCGGTTCCCTTAGGGTTCGAAAAATCGCCGTCCACTGCGCTTTTCCGTTCTTTGACTCGGTTACTCTTTCACGCTGCCGACATTGAGCCCGACCACAAAATACTTTTGCAGGAACGGATAGACCACCAGAATCGGAACGGAGGCTACAATCGTTATGGCTGCGCGGATCGAGAGCGGCGTCACCATCGATACCGCGGTTTCCTGGTTCACGCCGACGCCTGCCGCCACGTTCGGATTGCTGTTGGAGTTCATACTCGACGAGAGCAGCTTCATCAGCTCATACTGCAGTGTACTGAGCTCCTGTCTGGAGGAGGTGTACAGGAATGCGTCAAACCAGGAGTTCCATGCGCCTACGGCTACAAACAGTGCGATGGTGGCCAGCACCGGTGTACACAGCGGGAAAATGATCCGCAGGAAAATTTTGAAATCCCCGGCGCCGTCAATCTTGGCCGATTCGACCAGGCTGTCCGGAATCGTTCCGATATAGGTGCGGATGACGATCATGTTGAACGCGCTGATCATGGACGGGAAAATATACACCCAGAAGCTATTCAGCAGGTGCAGGTCCTTGATCAGGAAGTATCCCGGAATCAGTCCGGCGCTGAAGTACATCGTCAGCACGAAAATGACGGTGATCGGCTTGCGGAAGACGTATTCCTTCCGGCTCAGCGTATACGACAGCATCGTGGTCAGGAAGATGTTCAGCACCGTGGACAGCACGGTCCGTGCCACAGAGATCCAGAATGCGTCATAAATCGTGCCCGATGCGAACACTGCCTTGTAGTTCTGCAGCGTCCATTGCCGTGGCCATAAATAAATGCCTCCGCGGATCGTATCGTTGCCCGCATTCAGCGACACGGCGATCGTGTTCAAAAACGGATACAGCGTGACAACCACCAAAAAGATCATAAAAATCGCATTAAACGTATTGAACAGCACCGGCTCAACCTTGCTCGAGCGCATGCTTTTTCTATCGTAACACCAGCCGCTCCCTGCGGGCTGATTTGATGATTTTCCATACTCATAACAGCCTCTCT
>NZ_PCZT01000002.1:386545-389401 GCF_002968895.1 Paenibacillus sp. AR247
CCCTGACCACTCAGGTCGCCACCAATACCACGTTCAGCAGGTGCTGCTGAACGAGTCGGCAGGCAGGCACGCGACGTTCTCGGAACGCCAGTCCTTGCTGAACAGCATCAAAATCGTTCAGACCTATGCCGACGGCGTCAACTCGGTCGAGCTGTACAGCGGCAGCAAACGAAGGCTGTTCCCGCTGGATGAAGGCCATCTGAACAGCAGGATCAGCCAGAAGTGGATCGATAACGCCCGCGAGGAAAAGGGGCGCATCGTCTGGATCGGGATCGATCCGCTGGATCCGAATTCCGTGCTGGCGATCCGCAGCGTCAGTCTGATGGACCAATGGTTCAGGCCGGGCGGGTATCTCCTCATCCGGATGAACCGTGAGATTTTTCAAATCGACGAGGCGCTGAACGAGGATGGCGGCCGCGAAACGATGCTGCTTGCCGACCGGAACTACAGCCTCATCGCCGTGAACGACGACCAGGTCACGCCCTGGCGCATCAAGTCCCTGGTGGATACGAACGACGCGGTCGTCGCCATCGACGGACAAAAGTACATGCTCGTCAAGCAGCAGTCCGCCTTGACCGGATGGACACTGCTGATCCTGACGCCAATCAGTGCGATCACAAGCGGCATTTCCGTACTGCGC
This sequence comes from Paenibacillus sp. AR247, assembly GCF_002968895.1. Taxonomy (NCBI): domain Bacteria; kingdom Bacillati; phylum Bacillota; class Bacilli; order Caryophanales; family Paenibacillaceae; genus Paenibacillus; species Paenibacillus sp. AR247. Next base: position 387,186 of record NZ_PCZT01000002.1, read on the forward strand.
ACCGCGATCCTGGTCTCCGCGGGCATCGGCAGCATCCTGTTCATCCTGCTGTCCTTCCTGCTGTCGACCCTGATCACGCGGCCGGTCTTCCGCCTGATCAAGACGATGCGCAGCGCCCGGCTCAGCGGCCTCAAGCCGACGGTGCAAATTTCGTCCACCATCGAAATCAACGAGCTGAATCACTCCTACAACCAAATGGTTGAGCATATGAACGAGCTGATCGGGCTCGTTTACGAGAAGGAGATTTTGCAGAGCCGCACGGAATTGAAAGCGCTGCAGGCCCAAATCCATCCACATTTTCTGTTTAACACGCTTGAAGCGCTGTACTGGTCTCTCATGGAAAAAGACGAAGACGAGCTGGCCGAATATGTCGTGGCGATGGCCGATCTGTTCCGTTATACGATCACCGGGCCGGGCAAGGAGGAATGGGTCCGGCTCGAAGATGAGCTCGAGCATATCGAGCGCTACCTGCTTATCATGAAAATGCGGCTCGGCGACAGGCTGTCCTGGTCGATCTCGTCACCGCCGGCCTTGGCATCGGTGCCGATGCCAAAGCTCCTGATCCAGCCCTTGGTGGAGAACGCCATCCTGCACGGCATCGAGGGCCGGATCGGCCCCGGCAAGGTGTCGGTCGGCGTTTCCCTGTCCGCGGATCAGATGCATCTGGTCGTCACGGTGACCGACGACGGAAAAGGCATCGACGAGGACAACCTCCGCCGAATCGTCACGGCGCTCCAGACCGGAATGACGCCGCCCTTCAAAGGCTCCGGCATGGGGATTTTTAATGTCCAGCAGCGGATCAAGCTCTACTACGGCGGGGACCGGCCGGATGAATCCGGGCTGGCGATCGACAGCCAAATCCACCGGGGAACCCGGGTAAGCTTAACCATTCCGATCCAGACAGGGATCCAGACAGGAGAGATATAACGATGGTTAAATCGAAAACGATTTTAGTCGTAGATGACGAACCCCGAACGAGACAAGGATTGACCCGCATGCTGGAAACCTGGGGGAACGGCGCATGCAGCGTCATTTCGGCGGACAACGGCCGCGACGCCCTGGACCTGCTGGAGCGCGAGGCGGTCGATCTGCTTATTACCGATATCCGCATGCCGGAGATCAGCGGACTCAATCTGGTGCAGCAGCTGGAATCCGGATCACCGGCCGCCCAGCCGGCCATTATTCTGATTTCCGGCTACGCCGAATTCGAGTATGCGCAGCAGGCGATCCAGCTGGGCGTCGTCAATATTTGCTCAAGCCGATCCGCAAGGACAAGCTGTTCGATGCTGTAGAGAAGGCGCTCCAGGTTCAGGAGGAACGCTCGCGGATGAACAAAATCCAGCGCATGGTCGACAGCAAGCTCCTTGACGCCACCGGGGACGTGAATACGCTGGCAGAGCCGGTCCAAGAAGCGCTTCAATACGTGTCGCAGCATTTGGATCAAGGCTTCGGTCTGCGGGAGGTGGCCGATCACGTCCATTTGAACCCCAGCTATTTCAGCGTCCTTTTTAAGGAGCAGATGGAAATGACCTTCATCGAATATGTCACCCGGCTCCGAATCCAGAAGGCCAAGGAGCTTCTTCTGCAAACGAAGCTGCCGGTCTCGGAAATCGCCGAACGCGTCGGCTATCAGACAACCAAGTATTTTAACAAGGTCTTCAAGGACTACGAAGGCGCAAGTCCTGGCGCCTACCGCAAAGGCGGTCAGGCAGCACCCAAATAAAGTGGAACTATACCCAAACGCTGTGCCCTTATGTCCTCCTAATACGGGATGCTACACTTGGCTTCAGAGGGAAAGCGCATACATCTCTCGCGATGATACGAAGGGGGAAACGGGCATTTATGAAAAAGAAATGGTTATCCGCATCCATGCTGCTGCTGGCATTGACACTCGTGCTGTCGGCCTGCGGCGGAAGTAAAAACAGTTCGGACGACGGCAAGACGGCCGCCGGCGGCGGGAGTTCATCCGGTGGTTCCGGTGATAAAGTCACGATCAAAATGATGCACCTGTGGCCGGACGGCAGCAATTCCGCCCAGAACAAGCTGGCGAAGCAAATCATCAGCGAATACGAGCAGGCCAACCCGAACGTCAAAATCGAAACGGAAGTGCTTGAGAACGAGCAGTATAAAAATAAACTGAAGGTCCTCTCCGCCTCCAACAGCCTGCCGGACGTCGGCTTTACATGGGCTGCCGGATTTTTGGAGCCGTACGTTAA
>NZ_PCZT01000002.1:389501-390490 GCF_002968895.1 Paenibacillus sp. AR247
GGACGACCTGCTTCAAGGCGACCTGAAAGACAAATTTGTGGCGGGAACGACCGAAGCCTACGCCGTGGACGGCAAAACATACGCGCTGCCTGTCGAGCTGAACATCGTGCCTGTTTATTACAACAAAGAGATTTTTGCCAAATACAATCTGCAGCCGCCGAAAACCTATGAAGAATTCAAAAATATCATCAAAACGATGAATGACAACAAAGTCACCCCGATCGCGCTAGGATCGAAAGACGCCTGGACCGGCTCCTTCTGGTACATGTACCTGGCTGACCGGCTCGGTGGTCCGGACGTGCAGGATCAGGCGGTAGCCAGCAGCACATTCAGCGATCCAAGCCTGATCCAGGCCGCCAAGGAAGCCCAGGATTTGGTGAAAAGCAATGCCTTTGTAAAAGGCTTTAACGGGCTGTCCAACGACGAGGCCAAATCCGAATTCATGAACGAGAAAGCGGCCATGTACGCTATGGGAACGTGGGAAGTGCCAAACTATACGACCAATCCGGATATCCCGCAGGAATTCAAGGACAAGATCGGCTTCTTCAAATTCCCGACGATCGAAGGCGGCAAGGGGAACATTAACGACTGGGTCGGCGGCGTCGGCGTCGGTATGTTCGTCTCCGAAAACTCCAAGGTCAAAGAGGATGCCAAGAAGTTCGTCAACTACTTCGTCAAAAGATGGGGTGAGTTGTCCGTGGTTGACGCAGGCATTATCCCAGGAACAAAGGTCGACACCTCCAGTGTCAAGCTGCCGCAAATGTTCATTGACGTCTTGAACGAACTGAATAACGCCAGCAAAGTCATTCTCTATCTGGACGTACAAATGAAACCGGGTGCCGCAGAAGAACATTACAACCTGATTCAGGCACTGCTCGGCAATGCCATCACACCGGAGGAATTCGCCAAAAAGCAGGAAGAGGCGTTAAAGACCGGCAAGTAACCGTCATGGTAGGGGATGAAAGGACGAACCGGCGAGCTCCGACGGG
>NZ_PCZT01000002.1:390590-391836 GCF_002968895.1 Paenibacillus sp. AR247
CATTCTGGAACAGCGTGTACCATTCATTATTATTCGCGGTACTATCGACGGTCAGCCTGGCCGTTTATATGATCGTTGCACTGATCCTGGCCGGGAACATCAAGGGGGCGGGACTCCTCCGGAAAATCTATTTGATTCCGATGCTGCTCTCTTCGGTAGCCATTGCCCAGCTGTGGCTGAAAATCTATCATCCGACAAACGGCATCCTCAATACGTTTCTCGTATCGCTGGGCGTGGAGGATCCCCCTGCGTGGCTGTCGGATCCGAAGCTCGTGCTGTACGCCTTGTTCATTCCGATTCTATGGCAGTACGCCGGTTTCTACATCCTGATCTACTACGCCGCCCTGAAAAACATTCCGGCATCGCTCATTGAAGCAGCCCGGATCGACGGAGCCAATCCGTGGCAGATTGCCCTCCGAATCAAGCTGCCGCTCGTTTCCGAGGTCGTCAAAGTCACGATTGTGCTAGCCGTCGTCGGCTCGCTGAAATATTTCGATTTGATCTACGTCATGACGGACGGCGGGCCGAACGGGGCCAGCGAAGTGATGGCGTCCTATATGTATCAAAAGGCGTTCCGCGGATTCGATTTCGGCTACGGCAGTGCGATCGGCTTCTTCCTGCTGATCATCTGCATGGTCGCCACCTGGGCGATCCGCAAGGCAACCGCCTCCAAAGACACGATTCAATATTCCTGATAAGAGGAGGTGCTTATGATGAGAACCGCAAGTCCGGCCGTATCCGTTCCCGTGATGCGGTCTTCCCGGCCTGTCGGCGCCAGAATCGGCTCCGGCCTGCTCTATGTCGTGCTGATTGCGGGAGCGGTCCTGCAAATTTTGCCACTGGTATGGCTGCTTTTGTTTTCCTTGAAGAATAACCAGGAGGTATTCAATCTTCCTCCTTTCGCCCTCCCCAGCCATCCCAAATGGGAGAACTATGAAAACGTATGGCAGCAGGGAAATATCGGCCGTTATTTTATAAACAGCGTCCTGATCACCGTCATTGCCGTCGTGCTGACGATTCTGCTCGCCAGCTTCGTGACCTTTGCGATCACCCGGATGCGCTGGAAGCTCAGCTCTCTCGTCCTTGGCCTGTTCATGGTGGGCATGATGATCCCGGTGCATTCGACCCTGATTCCCTTATTCATCCTGTTTCAAAAAGTGGGGCTGACGGACAACCAGCTCAGCATCATCCTGTCCTACACCGCCTTTAACCTGCCGATCACGATCATGATCCTGCTTGGCTTCTA
>NZ_PCZT01000002.1:391936-409021 GCF_002968895.1 Paenibacillus sp. AR247
CCGATCACGATCATGATCCTGCTTGGCTTCTATTATGCGCTGCCGCGGGAAGTGGAAGAGGCCGCCATTATGGACGGCTGCTCCGTGAACCGCATGTTCTTCCGGATCGTCATGCCGATGACGTTCTCCGTTATTGCCACGGCTGCGATCATCAACATGATTTATAACTGGAACGAGTTTATTTTCGTCAACACCTTCATCAGCTCGGACAACCTGAAGACCTTGACGGTCGGCGTCCAGAACTTCGTCGGACAGTACACGACCGACTGGGGCGCCATCGGGGCGACGCTGATGATCAGCATCCTGCCGATTCTCGTCATCTTCCTGGTGCTCAGCAACCGGATCGTGGAGGGCATCGCCGCCGGATCGGTCAAAGGCTGATACATTTAGCGCACAAAAAAAGGGCTGTCCCCAAGGTCAAAACTGACCTAAGGGCAGCCCTTTTATACTGACTTTCCGTTAATGCGGCACCTGGCTGCTGAAGTCATCCCTGCTGGATTGATCGGTCTGGTAAAAGACGATGTCGCCGTCTTTTAGCGCAAACCGGTTCCCGTAGGCATCCTGGATGTTCAGGTTAAAGCCCTCCATCTGCCACTGATTCATCAGCGGGGCGTAAATGTACTGCAAATGCGGATTTTTCAAGTCGCCCGCCTGAATGGACTCGATATTGAAGTTCACGACGATGTAGCCGTTCTTCAGAAAAATCGGGGACTTGTCGTCCAGCCCGCCGTGCGTGCGCCCGTATTCCGCCACATTCGTGCCCGCTTCGACCACATAGGGATCGGCCGGCAGGCTGTACTCGCCGTACCATTTCTGGATCGATACGTCCGCCCGTTCGCGGTTCACCGATTCAGGTACAGGGTCCTTCAGGCTGAGAAACGTCCGCAACTGCTCAGGCAGAATCAGCAGGCTGTAGCTTCCGACCGGCGTCTTTTGCTTCGTATACTTGTTTACATAGCTGTTGATGTATTCGTTCCGGTTCAGCCCCCCGGCTGCACCGCCATGATTAAACTTGTAGCCTGCCGTATCCCGCAGCTCCTGCGCGGGCACGTTCCGGAGCCGGTCATTTAAGATGACGTAACGCTGGACCTGATCCGCGGACGAGCCGATTTTCACAAAATGCTTCGAGCTGGTGCTGTAGTACAGATCCACCGGAATCCGCGTATCCCCGCGGCCGTTGACGGCCTTTCCGTCTTTTCTGACATAATAGAAGGTTGGCGTGATGCGGATGCCGTCCAGCGGACCGAACATATTCCCTTTCGTTTTAAAATCAAACTTGAAGTGGTACCCGGTCTTGACGGACACGTTCTTGAAACCCTGCAGCGGGCTGCTCCCCGGACGGATCGGCAGCGTAAAGACGGCTGCATTGCCACGCGGATCGCCATCGATCCCTTTCTGACCAACCCAATAGGAGACGCCCGTCTGGATCGCGCTGCCCTTCTGGGACCGGAACACGGTCTCCCAATTGTAATCGGCAATATCGGTCACATGAAAATCGTACAGCCGTCCAATGACATCAACCGCCACCTCATCGTATGCGGCATGATGCACCAGGCTCGTATTGGCGTCATTTTGATGCGTATAGTCGGCCGGGGCATTTTCGGCAATATTGCGAAACGCGATCTGGTATGGACCTTCGTCCACCCATACCGGCAAATAAAAGGTCGTGTCCAGCTGGCCAACCGGAATGTCCACCCATGTATTTTTCGGAATAAAGCTGGTCCGGTTCCCATCATAGACGTCAAAAGGGAACTTGACCTGCTTGGTGCGGAAATACTTGGCGTAATCCCGGTTGCCGTAACCTGGATAGCTGACATGCTGCCCGCTCGTCGGAATCCGGACCGTGAACGGGCGTTCCAGAATCAGGGCGGACCGGCCGGCGTCCGGATTCGTTTTCTGGTTGTGGGCCGCATCGTCCGACACGGAGGAATAGTTGACCACAGGCGTATGGACCGTCACGGTGTTGATGCCGTAGATCGGAAACTCCTGGTTCTGCCCGCCGTTTATATTTCCCGGCATCAGGTCATATTCGATTTTACCCGCGCTCGGCGTATCCTTTTTATTGGTTTTGCTGCGATCGATCAGATTTCCCGGGCTGTACAGCACATTATCACTGATCTGGGGCGGCTCAGGAATTTGAGACGGGGTCGGGCCGGATTCCTCAACCTTCTGGTTGTTCATCATCGTCTGTCCGTTAAAGACCAGCGAGTCATTCGTCACCTGGATTTTGCCGACGGCTTTCTCCGCTTCCCCTTTTAGGGCGCCTTCGTCATTCGGCACCGCCGGCTTGGACTTGCCCCCGGTCAGCGTCTGTCCGGCAGCCGTAAGCTCTCCGGGCGGAGCAGGCGCATCGTAATTCCCACTCGTCGCAGCGGCATAATACGGTGGACTGTAACTACTCGGCTGGATCGCAATCCGGCCGCCCGGCAGGGCGTAATTGTCTAGAGTCGCCTCGCGGATTTGGTAGACTTCCAGGTTATCGATTTTCCAGAAAGCATACCGCCGCTCAATTTGGTAGGTATACGTTTTGCTTTCGGTCTCGCTCTGCGGATCCGGCTCGATATGCGTTCCTTTGCCGTCGGCGTTCGGCACTTCCTTGCCCGGATCCCACTTCAGCGTGTACTCCTTGGTTACGTTAACCGTATATGTACACGTCCCGGTCATCTGTACGAACTTGTCCTGGTACAGGTGATTCCGGGCGAGCACATTGCCGTATAAGCTCTCGGAGGTCGGAATGCCCTGAAGCACGTCAAACCGCTCGCTGCCGCGGGCATCAGCTTTGATTTTGGCTGTCACGACGGGGTCCATGTATTTGCCGGTCATCGATTGACCCGGCGCCGGCTCGGTGCAGCTTACCCCGGGATCCGGGGGATCGACCGGCGGCGGTCCGTCCCCACCCCCATCGCCGACGGTCACGGTGGCTGTGCCGTACAGGTAGTATAGACCGCTTTTCCATACGGCCGTGATTTTGGCCGTGCCTTTGCCTAAGGCGGTCACGTTCCCGCTGCTGTCCACCGTCGCCACCGCGCTTTTGTCGGAGCTCCACACCGTTTCGGTTCGGGTGGTCACATCAACGAAATCGCCGAAGCTCGTATCGCCCTTCACGCTGAAAGGCTTCGTGCGCACCTCGGCTTTAAAGTTCTTCTTCTCCCCGGGTTTCATCGATGCACTCGCGGGAGTCACCCGCATTTCCTTGATTTCTTTGGCGGTGCCTTCCCAGGTGAGGTTAAGGTTGATGTCGTACTCGACCAGGTATTTTGGAAAGCCGTTTGGTCGGTGCTTGATGTCGAGTTCTTTACGAGTAGTAAAATTAGCTCCTCCAGTAATTGTATAAAACAAAATGCTTATATTATCCGGCAAGATAACAAAATTTGGTTGAGTTTTTCCTGGAGTGAAGTAAATAGGGTCTCCGAATGTTGTTTGGTCCTTTAGTAGTTTTACGTTTTCAACTGCTTGTGCAGGAACGCTGATGTTATCTTGATCAAGAAAATTACCAGGCTGGTATTCCAAAGTGTTAATCTTTGTAGCTGTCTCAGTTTTCTCTGGATAAGGGTTATTTTCGTTGTCTCCTATATTTCTAGCAGTATAATGTAAATTTTCCTGTTCGATATCTGCTTGAAAGGATCCATCATCCATTTGATACCAATACTACCCCCGGACCGGAGTAGCTTTTGCAGTTCACTTTTTTTGTCACCACTTGCCTTGTTTGGGGACCTGGAGGTTCGACTTTACTATCCGAAGGATAACTTTCAGCAAAAAGAATATTCGTGGGAAGAAGTAAAAGAATCATTAACGAACATGACCACAATACACTAGTTAGGTATTTGATTCTCACGACATTAAAGCCCCTTATTCTGACTTCTTCATAAGAATTCCGCCATAAGTCCCGTCATCTGCGAAATAACTTTCGCCTGCACTATTGCCACTTGTAATATATCTAGGTACTGATGAAGTAACCCAAAATCTTGTTTCACTTACCTTAGAGAAAAACTCGTCACCGCCATCAGTCGCCAACGTTTTAAATCCAAACTTAGGAGCTGTTGAACTAAACAATCTATACCCACCTTGTAGCGCGGCATTGATACCATTTGAGTAACTTCTGTTGTTGAAATTTTCACTAAGAGTTTGCACAGATGTATCAATAAAAACAATGTAAGATCTATCAAAAAACTTAGTCGCCTTATCTACAAACATTCTGCCATAAATACTCCCGGTTTGTTCTGCACTCAAACCACTCATAAAAATATAATGATAAACTTTAACTTTACCTTCTCCATTCCTTAGGCTCGAGCTTTTCCCAAGAATTGATTTTAAATCATGCCCCTCCGTATACTGATACGCCGGAATCACCGTCCGGAGATTCGTCCCCGTCGTCCCTACTTCCCGCAACTCGTTCAATCCCTTGAACGCTTTTGGCGCCTTCGTCTGCGTCGTCTCGTAACGCTGAATAATCACCGCCACCTCCGCGCGCGTGGTCGTTTTGCCGCCGCCGAAGCTGTCGTCCGGGTACCCGGACATCAGTCCCGTTCCCAGCATGACCGACACATACGGATAGTCGGCCTTGTTCAAACCGCCTTTGTAATACTCCGTCACCGGAACGATGGTGTCCTTCGTGTCCTCGATCGCCTGCTTGTACTCTCCGTCGCGGGCCGCCAGTCCCGAGGCCATCCACTTCGCCATTTCCACCCGCGTCAGCGGAGTGCCCGGCTTAAAGCCGTTTGTGTAATCGGACGGACTGAAAAAGCCCTTCCCCGCTGCCTCGCTCACTTCCTTTTCGCTCCAGTGCCCGGTCAAATCGGAAAATGCCGCTGCTCCGCCAGCGTTTTCGTTCGTCGACACCCTGGCCAGAATTGCTGCAAACTCAGCCCGAGTAACCGGGTCGTTTGGTCTGAATTTTCCGCTGCCGTCACCTTTGAGATAACCTTTGGATACCGCATCGTTAATGGCCTGATACGCCCAGTGGGACGCCGGCACATCCTTAAAGGCCGCCGCCGCTGCGGCCGGCACTGGCTGCTCGATTGCTCCTGCCGTTCCAAGAATCATCGCCCCGGCAAAAATGGTCATCAACATCGCTTTGAACATACTTCTTCCGCTCCAATCTTTTAAAATATGCAGTTTCTTGAATTTCCTATTTCCTCAAATCCCCTGATCCTCTAGCTTCCTTATCCTCCCTGACATTCTGGTATAATCTAACTTTCTACTTCTTCCCGGACCGTCTGTGCTGCTGTTCTCTTTGTAGCTCTAATACTAAACTCTCTTGCTAAAAAATATGTTTTCTTAACCGACGGGACTGCTTGCCCACGCGTGGCCCTAAGCAGCCACACCTCCTTATGTATTACTGTGAAACTTCTTTCCTATTTAGCATAGGACTACTTGCAGTATACTACAGGATTTTCGCAAAATTTGTCATTAATTGTCACTAATACATCATCACTTCAATTATATGGGTTTAATGGATATATAAGATGCACGTGCTGCAAATAGCTTTTGCGACGCCCGACACAAAAAAACAAAGCAGGAATGCATTCCTGCTTTGCCATGTGCTTCATGCCAAACGAATAACTTTATATTGTCCGTACTTTTATTAGCTAGAACAATCAATATTTAACGACGTCAATCCTTTATTTTGTCCGAAAAAGCGCCCGCCTGCACCTCACCGAACCGGTTCGGCCGGAACGCTCCACACCACTCCGGCAGCGGCTTGCCCTCCACGCTATCGGCGATCAGCGCGGCCGTGACCGGGCTGAGCAGGATGCCGTTGCGATAATGACCCGCGGCCACAAAAATATGGCCGGCGTCGTCCAGCCGCCCAATCAGCGGCCGGCCGTCCAGCACCGCCGGGCGCAGTCCCGCCCAGCGGTGAAACGGCTGCACCTCACTAAGAACAGGCAGCACTTGCTTGTTCCACTCCGTCAGCCGACGGATCCCTTTGTCCGTGACGGACGTGTCGAACCCGGCGATATCCTCCGAGGCGCCGCACACGAGCGTTCCGTTTGCTTTTTGGACCAGGTATCCCTGGCTGGTGAACACCAGATGCCGAAGCGGCTCGCGCTCCTCGTTCCAAGTGTAGGCGCAAATTTGCCCCCGGATCGGATGTACAGGAATCCGGATACCGAGGGGTTCCGACATCTCCTGTACCCACGCACCGGTGCTGATCAGCAGCCGGTCCGCTTCAAACCGCTCGCCACTCTGAGCCCTCAGCGCAACCCGCTCCCGCCATTCAGCCAGCTCGATCAGGCCAAGATGCTCATGAATCTGCACGCCGGAGGCCAGGCAGGCCCGTTTGACCGCTTCCGTCAAATCCGGGGCATACACATGGCTCTCCACCGGAGTCCACAAGGCGGCAACTGCCTCGCGGGTCAGTCCCGGCTCGGCATCGAACAGCGCGCTCCCCGTTAATATTTCGCTACCGGAGCCCCAGCTCCGCTGCCATTCCAACCGGCTCTCCAGCGCAAGCAAATCCGCCTCGTGCCTCGCGATGTACAAGCTGCCGGTTTCGGCATATTCGAAGGAGACGCCGGAGATGTCCTTCACCGCCTGCTGCCATTGCGGATACAGCGACAAGCTCTCGCGGCACAACCGGAAGAACTCGTCCGGCGACTCCACGTTCTCTGAATACGGAGCGAGCATCCCTGCCGCCGCGCCGGAGGCCTGCCCACCGCAGGGTCCCTTTTCGAGCAGCGTGACGTGCAGGCCGCGGCGGCGCAGCTCCAGCGCGCAGGATAATCCGATGATGCCGCCGCCCATGACGATGATGTCTCCGCTCATTGTTACAGCCCCCTGTCCATCCTTTTTTATTCGATGACGAGCGATTCCAGGCCGCTGCTGGCCGAAGCATATTTCTTCTTCGGAATCCGCCCGGACAAGTAAGCCAAACGCCCCGCCTCAACCGCCAGCCTCATCGACCGGGCCATCATCACGGGATCTTTGGCTTTGGCCACCGGGGTATTCATCAGAATGCCGGAGACCCCCAGCTCCATCGCGAGCGCCACGTCACTGGCCGTCCCCAGCCCCGCATCCACGATGACAGGGACCGACAGCTCCTCCACGATCAATCCGAGATTGTACGGATTCAGAATGCCGAGGCCGGTCCCGATAGGCGCTGCGCCGGGCATAACCGCGGCTGCCCCGGCATCCTCCAGCTTTTTGCAGATCACCGGATCGTCGGAGATATACGGCAGTACCGTAAAACCGTCCTTGACCAATATTTCCGTCGCTTTTAACGTTTCAATCGGATCGGGCAGGAGCGTCCGCTTATTGGCGCTAATCTCCACCTTGATCCAGTCGCTGAGTCCCGAAGCCCGCGCCAGGCGGGCAATCCGGACCGCCTCATCAGCCGTTGTCGCCCCGGACGTGTTGGGAAGATAGATGTATTTCTGGGGCTCCACATGCTGCAGAATGGAGTCATCCTCCACCGAATCGAGATGGATCCGGCGGATAGCGAACGTCAGCACCTCGGTTCCCGAAGCTTTGATCGCCTCCATCTGCACATAAGGATCGGGGAACAACCCGGTCCCCAAAAATAACCGCGACGACAGTTCCTGTCCGCCAACCTGCCAATTATCTCTGCTCATTTTTCCCCTCAACCTCCCGCTACGAAATGGACCAGCTCCAGCTTCATTCCAGGCACAACCGGAGTCGTCTCCCACTGCTCGATCTTCAGCACCTGTCCGTCCGCTTCCACCATGACCGGCCTGCCGGACAGCCCCAGCAGGCGGAGGACATCGGCTACCGTCTCGGCCGCCAGCTCCCGCTTTGTTCCGTTAATGACCAGTTCCATCCGCCGCTCCTCCTCTACCTTCAAGCTTGTGAATGAACGCCCGGCATACCGCTTCCGGGTCAGGGCTGCCGACGATTTCGCTCACAGCGCAGACGCGGCTCGCACCGGCCCGGATCACTTCGTCCACGTTGCCCAGCTTGATGCCGCCAATCGCCACAAAAGGGATCTTGATGACCCCGGCGACTTCCCGAATGTACGAAAGACCGACCGGATCCACCACATCGGCTTTCGTAGCCGTCGCATAGATCGGCCCGACGCCGATATAATCCGCCCCTTCCGCTTCGGCGAGCTGCGCTTCCGAAATTGCATGGGTGGATATGCCGATGATCTTGGAGCCGACAAGCTTTCTGGCTTCCGCGATCGGCATATCGCCTTGACCGAGGTGAATCCCGTCGGCGTCCACCTCCATCGCGATATCAACGTGATCGTTCACGATAAAAGGAACACCGTAGCGGCGGGTCAGCTCCCGCAGCTCCGCCGCCTTGCGCAGCAGCTCTTCCCTGCCGCTTGTTTTGTCGCGGAATTGAACGATGTCCGCCCCTCCCCGAATGGCTTGCTCCATCACGTCCACCAGCCGGCGTCCCGGATGGAACGTCTCGCCGGTAATCGCATACAGACGAAAATCGACCATGACTGCTTCTCCTCTCTTCCCTTTGCCTTTCCCTCCATTTCATGCCGGCTTCTATCATCGCGAAGGGTAAGCCCTCATCTTGCGAAAGCGCCCTCTTACCCGGTTAACACAAAAAAACCATTCGAGAAATACACGAATGGCACCGCAATTCGAATGATATTCTCTACGCCAGCATTACCTGGATCAGATTAACGGTCCGCAGCATAAGGCTGCCATCTCAGCCGGACTTCATCCAGCACCCGCATTCCTATTTAATTTCACAACCACTATAGCCCAAACTGCTGACTTTTGGCAATAGCCAGAGTGAGATCGCCGGCATCGGAACGCCTTTCTCATCCATAGCAGCGATTCTCGCAAAATTTCATATATTTGGGTGCGGCGAACTTCTTATTTTATCTCTTGCGTCATCACATATCGTCCCCGCCCGTGAATATAAATGTTTAACAAGCCAAAGTTTGTGCTGAGTATGGGAACATGGGAGGTGCCTGAACATGCCATCAGACGATCATTCGCTGTTTGTGGTGTCCAAGGAGGACTGGTCACTGCACCGGAAAGGGTACCAGGATCAGGTCCGCCATCAGGAGAAGGTTAAGGAAATCATCAAGCAGAACCTGCCCGACCTGATCACAGAAGAAAACATCGTGATGTCGGACGGTAAGCAAATCATCAAGGTACCCATCCGGAGCCTCGATGAATACCGTTTCATTAAGCCGAAAGAGCAGCAGGAAGTCGAAACCGAATCGATCACGTTCAACGACATCCGCAAAAAAGGCATGCAGTCCAACATCGACAAGAAGCGGACGATCCTGGAAAATCTGCGGCGCAACGCCACTAGCGGCAAGCCGGGAATTCACCATATCAGCCCCGACGATCTGCGCTACAAAACGTGGGAGGACGTCGTCGTTCCCCATTCCAGCGCAGTCATCATTGCGATGATGGATACGTCCGGGTCGATGGGCACGTTTGAAAAATACTGTGCGCGCAGCTTCTTCTTCTGGATGACCCGCTTCCTGCGCCGCCAATACGAAAAGGTCGATATCGTCTTTGTGGCCCACCATACGGAGGCCAAAGAAGTCACCGAAGAAGATTTCTTTACCCGGGGCGAAAGCGGGGGCACGATCTGCTCGTCCGCCTACCAGAAAGCGCTGGAAATTATCGACCGGCGCTACCCGCCCGCCAAGTACAATATTTATCCGTTCCATTTCTCGGACGGCGACAACTTGACTTCTGATAACGAACGCTGCGTGCGGCTGATTGGCGAGCTGCTTAAAGTCAGCAACATGTTCGGTTACGGGGAGGTCAACCAGTACAACCGGAGCAGCACGCTGATGTCCGCGTACCGGAATATCAAGCTCGACCAGTTCATGTATTACGTCATCAAGGAAAAGGGCGAGGTCTACCAGGCGCTGCGTACGTTCTTTAAAAAGCAGGAAGGCGCACTGACCTAAGCCGAAGGACCGTCTCCTGGAACGCAAAATTATGGCATATAAAAAGGTCGTTGTCCCGTTACGCTGAGTAACCAACAACGACCTTTTTGCATGGCCGGGTGACCTCTATATAGCATGACCCTCGATTTGCAGCCTTTTTCCCACAATCGACTGATCCTGACTCCTGCCAGGCTCCTCACTGATGGCATGCTCATCATTGCCAACGTGCTCCTCATTGCCAGCGTGCTCCTTACTGCTGCCAAGTTCTTCACTCCCGCTAGGCCCCGCACGCACGACGTCCATGTTTCGTACTTCCGCTAGGCTTCTTCCGCCTGCAGACGGTCCCGAACCTCCATCAAGGCAAAGCCAAGCAGGTTCTTCCCTTTCCACAGCAGCGGGTTCAGGACCGCCTCGTCGTCCGCGGCCAACCCCACGCCCCAGATCGAATCCACGGGACTTGCCTCTACCAGCACCCGCTGCCTGGTGCCCAGTAGAAATTGCTTCAAATCGTCATTTTGGGAAAACTTTGCTTCGCTTCCCCGGACCACAATGGAGTACCCTTCCCGGTCCCATATGGCAGGATCGAATCCCCTCACCTTCCGCCCCAGATCTTTAGCCTGCTTCGGGTGCTTGGCTGCGAGAATCTGTTCCCGGATCTCTTCGTCACCGAACAGTCTGGCTTTCTCGGCCATCATATAATGCTCGGCACTTGCATATTCCACGCCGTCCACGGTAAACTTCGCTTCCCACCACTGGCTGAAGCAGCTCTTCGTAATAGATCCGTCCGCCGCGGGCTGGTGCCCCCAGAAAAAAACATATTTCAGCTTGGTCCCTTTCCGGAATGCCTTCCGGAGTTCTTCCAAGGTATACATCCTCTTCCCCCTATATAAGAGCATCCCGTGCGCTTAAGTCCTACAATCATTGATAAAGGCCCTGTGACCCGCATGCCCGTTGATCACAGCCTCAGGCATCCAGGCTGGCCGATCCCTTTCGGTACGCTGCTCGTTCGCCTCCCGGCTCAAGCGGAATATCCCATGGCGCCTTCCGGGAAGCGAAGGTACCCATCCCCAGCAGCGTCTGTCCGCGGGTCATGATATAGACTACATTTGCAAACTGCTCCTCCGGTTTCCAAAAGCGGCTGGCGGCCATAAATGCGATCAAATACTCTTCCCAGCTGCCGTAATGCTGCTGCACATACCCGGCCGCTTCCAATTTAATGGCCCAGGCCTCTTCCTTCGTCAAATATCCGTAAGCGAGCCCAACCCGGCTCAAGAAAATCGCCCATCCGCCCCCGAAGGCGGCTATTTCTCCGGCGGGCAGCTGCGGCAGAAACGTATGAACCATGCTCATCCGGGCATACTCCGGATGGTCTTTGGAGGCCTCCATCCAGTTTTGCCGTGCCTGTTCCGGCAGCGCCGACAGTTCGGCGTGCAGGGCCTTATAATCGTCACGGTTCCCGTCCTCCAGCAGCCAGCGAATCCGGGTCTTTAAGGTCTCGGCGTCCTTGATGTCCCAGAGCCGCAGCCCCTTTTTCAAAACCCGGTTCCCGAGGTAACGCTCAAATTTCAAAAACTCGTAAGGCACATAATAATAAGCCAGCACGCTGTCGATGCATACGCTGGAGAGACAGCGGAAGTACAGCTCCAGCTGTTTGATTTGCTTCTTCTTGTAATCGATGCGCATGTCGTCCTCCATTATCTAGGTTGATAGCACCCGGTGTGCTCTTAACGTTCTGTATAAATACCACAGCAGAATGGCCACGAACACCCCCGTGACGATAACGGGCACGTCAAAAAACAACTGCAGCACGATATACACAAAAATATAAAGCCAAGTTAACCGAAGAAATAAAAAACCGTCGAATATAATATTGTTTTTGACCACCTTGCGGTGCTCGGCCGGGTCGATCTTCCCCTGATCGTGGTGATGCTTATTTGCGGTAGACGACCAGTACATCAGGGTGCTCATATGCTGATTGTTTATGTCAAAGAACGCTTCATCCGTTCCTTGGCCTCCGATATCCGTCCCATCGCGGTGAGGCACCGTCCCTCCAAACAGAGCGCATCCTGATCGTCCGGATGGGCAGCCAAAATGCGCTCGCAATCCGAAAGCGCCTCTTCATACCGCTGATCATCGTATCGAAGCCGTGCCGCGTACCGGTAAGACTCCAGATCATCCGGCTGCAGCAGGATCGCATGGCTGAAACATTTTAGCGCTTCCTGCCGATTGCCTGCGGCCAGGTTATATTTTCCCCATAGCAGCTGCAGATCCAGATCGTCGGCAAACCACGCCGAAGCTTCGGACAAGCACGCTTCCGCTTCTTCCAGGTCGCCTTCCATCAGCATATCCAGTGCAGACTCCCGCAGATCCAAAAATCTCTCAATGTCCGCGGCATCCCCTACGGGAGCGTTAGCGAGCGAGTCATAACGCAGCTCCCGTGATCCGTCCAGCTGCTGCAGGATGTATTCGGCAAAATACGTTGGATACCGCTCCCGGAGTTCTTCGGGATCTTGCTGCCAAACGTCTCGCGGAAGATGCCTGCAGGACATCAGAAAGGACACGAACGCATGCTGCAGCTCCGGCCCGCGTTCGACGTCCCATACGATATCCTCGTTCAGCAGCCGCTCCCACGACTCCACCCGAATCCGGGCCGGAAAGTCGTCGTACAGCTCCCCTGCCTGATGAATCCACAGGCTGACCGGATCTGCGCTTGCCGTAGATTGGAATATTCCATTTGAGTATGTGGTTTGTGCGTTAAGCTCGCTTGGTTGATCAACTTCCCCTTTGGTATCCTCCAGCGGGTAGATCGGCGTGGAAAGTTTATCCTCATTCTCAGCCGGCTCGCGTACCGTTGTACTGGCCTCTTTGGCGAACTTGGATGCCGCCTCATAAGCTTCCCGAAGCTGCTGATAGCCCTCGGGATCGTCCTCGGGATGATGCTGCTTCAGCTTGGCGGCATAAGCTTTCTTGATGATGCGCAGCTCCGTGGTCCGCTCGATCCCGAGCCTTTCCCAGATGTTCATGTGAAGCTCATCCACCTTTCCAGCTGTTCCAATCGATCCTTGAAGACCTCGGCAGCTTTTTTGATTTCGCGGTCATCCTGGGTATGCAGTGCCTTTTCGAACTGTCCGATATAGGCAGCGATCACTTCCCGGCTCTCGCCCAGCGCCTCTTCGTACAACCGCTCGCCCCTTGCCAGCAGCAGTCGGTTTTCCGCCCGGTCTCTCGGGTGAATTTTGATATCCTGAAGCTCCAGCAGCCGCGCCTCGATCTCTTCCTTCGTCATGCTGCCGGCGTTCTTCTCGATGACGGCGCGCTTCTTCTCGCCGGTCGCAACGCTGGCCACCTCGACCTCCAAAATCCCGTTAATGTCATAGGTATAACGGACGTCAATCTTCTGTTCGCCGGCAGGGGCCGGCGGCACCTTAATGTGGATCTCGCCGAGCTTGATGTTGTTCTCGACGCGCCGGCTCTCGCCCTGATAAATATCAACGGTTAGCCGCCGCTGGTTGTCAGACACCGTGCAGAGCCGCTCAATCCGGCTGACCGGGATCGGTGTGTTGCGCTCGATGATCGGGAAGAAATGTCCTGATGAGAATCCTCCGTTACCCAGTTCCTGTACGATGCTGGTACCCAGGGTATAAGGGCACACGTCGGTAAGGATCATCTCGTTCAACGCCTCGTTCCGCTCCTTCAGCGCCGACTGGATGGCTGCACCGACGGCAACCGTCTCATCCGGATTGATGTCGCTGTACGGCATGCGTCCGAACATGCGGCCGATGACGCTTTTAATAAGCGTCATTCGGGTGGCTCCTCCGATCAGGATCACCGCTTCCAGATCGGATGGGGACAAGGACGCGTCTCGCAGCGCCCGCTCGATCGGCTGGCGCAGCCTCAGGAGCAGCGGATGGGCCAGCTTTTCAAATTCGTTACGGTCAAGCCGCACTTCATACCGGGTTCCATCGATCGTCAAAGCCATTTCAGCCGACGCCTCCCGTCCCAGGGCAAGCTTGCAGCTCTCCGCCTGTTTATGTATAGCCGATCTTGTTTTCGGGTCCAGCGCCTCCCACTCCATTTGGTGCGTCTCCAGAAAATGCGTCACAAGCAGCTCCGTAAAGTCCTCACCGCCAAGGAAATTGTCCCCCGCGATAGACTTCACCTCCATGACTCCCTCGAACAGCTCCAGGATGGAGACGTCAAAGGTTCCTCCGCCCAGGTCGAATACGAGGAACTGGGTTTCCGGCTGCTCCTGGTGCAGGCCGTAAGCCACCGCCGCCGCGGTCGGCTCGCTGATCAGCCGCTCGACACGCAGTCCGGCGATTTCGGCGGCATGCTTCGTCGCTTTGCGTTGGGCATCGTTGAAGTATGCCGGAACGCTGATCACCGCCTCCGTTACGGGTTCCCCCAGATAACTCTCGGCGTCCTCTTTCAAGGCCTTTAATATAAAGGACGACAGTTCCTCCGGTGTAAAGGAGTGAGGGCCAAGCTCGTACTTTTTCTCCGTTCCCATAAACCGTTTAAAAGTGGCAGCCGTCCGCTCCGGATGGGTAATCAAGCGCTCCTGGGCAATCCGGCCGACCACAATTTCGCCGTTTTCGTCCACGCTGACGATGGACGGTGTCAAATGTTCTCCGAGCACGTTGGGAATGACCACCGCACGGTCCTGGGCCCAGCAGGCCACCAGGCTGTTGGTCGTTCCCAGATCGATTCCGATCACAGCCAATGAAATCCCCCTCTTTCCTGTTGAATGTTGCCTATTCATTAGCCGGCCCCAGCCTTAGGCTCCAGGCCAATCTAGCAATCCGTTCTCTATTCTACCAGCAGCCCCCTCTTTAATCCAATAAATGGGCTGGCTTAAACAAGGCTTCCAAAATAGTTGCTGTACGGAACAAACGCCTTCAGTACCTCCTCGACCCGCTTGATCCGCTCCTCCAGCGATCCCCTCAATGGGATGTAAGGAATCCGGCGCTCCTTCAAATCGGCGATAATCTGCTTGTGGAATACATGCCGCTTCTGGTCACCGCTGCGGTCCCACGTATCGTCATATGGGATATCGTCCTCGCACAGGAAAAAGAGATCGTATCTGCCGGCGTTCTCCAGCGCCAGCCGGGTCAGCAGCTCCGGAGCCCGGCCGTGATAATCCAGCGCGAACATATAGGTCGTGATGGCGTTCGTGTCCACGAACAGATACCGGTTCGCCTCCAGCAGCGCCTTCTCTTCGCGCTCGATATGCCCCGCCGCAATCTCGTCAAAAGCCTCGAAGCTGATCCGCCGGTCCACCTGATGCTCCGTCCAATAATCCCGGCCGTACTCGCTGGCATATGTTGTGTTGTATTTGCCGGCCAGCGCCTCCGTCAGCGTTGACTTGCCGGTCGACATCGCTCCGACGAAGACCACCTTCGTAATGAGATCACGGTATACGATGTCGCTTACAAATTGCCGATGCTTATACGGGTCCTCCCGAATCATCGTCGCCGAAATCGGCACCACGCCCCTCTCCTCATCGACGCGGCGGTCCACGGCGCCGAGCGCCTTGCTCATGTGCTCGCCGTAAAACTCGCTCGAATAGAAATGCGTAACCTGCTCGCCGTCAAGCAGCGCCAAAATATACTGCTCCTCCCGGATTTCATGCTCCCGGTCATTCGAATAGCCGTCCGGACCGTCCCACGCTTCGATCACCCTGACGCCCGGATACAGCTTCCGGATCCAGCCGGCGCGGATATGCAGCGGAATGGTCGTGGCCGTCGTATCGTAAATGACCACGATCAGTTCATCCACTTCCTTCAGCGCCGTCTCCACCATGTATTGATGCCCTTTATGAAAAGGGCGAATTTCCCCAACGTCAGTCCCAGCTTTTTCATCAGTAAGCCTCCTTTGCCCCTTTGTTCCAAGTGTAATAACCGTATGCTGCATTGATGAGATACGCGCTCCACATGACGATCATGAGCAGCCCGTCAGGACTGCCGTCCAAGGTACGCAGCACCCACAGCAGCACGGTAAAAGCATTCAGCACGATATACACCAGCCATTGTTCCTTATAACGCCATACCATCAGGAAGGTTGCGACAACCGACAGCACGTTGGTGATCGCATCGATGTACGGCGAGTTCTGCGTCGGTATCAGCGACAGGAAAAAACCGATCATCACGCTGCCCAGCACGCAGGCGGCTCCGGTCCACAGAATCCCTCGAAGGTTCATGCGGCGCATCTCAAGCTTGCCGCCGTCCTGATGCTTCCGCCACAGAAAGAAGCCGACCACGTTCATCGGAACGAAGAACAGCAGATTCAGCAGCATCTCCCCGTAAATCCCATTTGTATAAGCCAGGTACGCGTACCCGAACGTGTTGTACATCCCGAATACATAACTCATCAGGTTGCCCTTCGCCGCCAGCACCACGCACAGCACGCCGGTCAGAAACACGGTAAACCCGAACAGGCTATCCTTCATGACCACCGTAAGTCCGACCGCAATTCCGCAAAACACGCCGAGCCATACCAGCTCGTAGGCGCTCCATCCTTTAAACCATTTCCCCATGTCCGTTCCCTCCAGCTGCTCCATTACGCCTTCACAGATCACCGTGACCGATGAGGGTAATGATGAGATATCAATAATATCAATTTGATATTATCAATTTGTTGTTTACATCTTAGCAGGATGTTCTCCCGGAAGCAATGGTTTTTTGAAAAAAAACAAAAAGGGCCCCGGGATAAATCCCGGGACCCTCGTTCCTCTGATCAGGCCGGCTTATTGAGCGCTTCCGCCCCAGAGCTCGACTCTTTCCTTGATCAGTTCTGTATATTGTTTTTCGATTTCTTTAGCACCTGCAGCATCCAGCTCTTTCAGCATGTTGTCATAAATGCTGTCGAACTGTTCCGGCTTCGCCAGGATGGCTTCCGGAATTCGCTTGCGGATAATATCCTGCGTTTTTTGGTAGATAACATTATAATTGCCGTCCTGAGGAGTAGCCATGTTGTAGGCTGCGCCCCAAGGTTTGACAGGGAAGTCCTTTTCAGACGGGAACAGGTCTTTCCAGGTTGTTGCACCGTACGCTTTCAAGGTGTCTTTCTCCGGCTGCGTATAGGAAGCTACGATTTGATCCGGGAAGTTCGTCGTGTAGTAGTTGCCGGATGGATCTTTCACGCCGTCGCCGTAGTGAGCGGAGAAGGTGGTGTACAGTCCGATGCCGGACGTTTTCGTGAAGTTGGTGTTATCGTTGACTTTCTTGTCCTGTACATCATCAGGAATA
>NZ_PCZT01000002.1:409121-410309 GCF_002968895.1 Paenibacillus sp. AR247
CTCTTCCGGACGCTTGTAGTGCAGCTGAGCTTCGTTGGTTTCAGGGTTAATGAAGTATTCGCCGTCATCCGGAGCGCCTGTCGTCAAGAAGGCCGGGTTCGTTACGGTGATCATGATTCTCCAGTCATCCGCGTCCAGTGTCAGCGGAATCGTCGGCTTGCCGTCGATCGTCGGATGTTTGTCTTTGTATTGCTGGAGAACGTTTTCAAAATCCTTAACGGTTTTTACTTCCGGATAACCAAGCTCTTTCAGGACGGCATTCTGGATTTCAAATCCGCCGCCGGCGTCAAAGTACTGCTGATCCACCGCTCCGTTCGTCGGAAGCACATAGATGGATTTATCTTCATTGCTGTACGGCAGACGGTTCATGTACTTGCCGTATACCTTCTTGAGGTTTGGTGCGTACTTGTCGATCAAATCGGTCAGGTCGATCATCGCGCCGGCTTCCACCAGTTTGTCGACGTCGCCTTTGGCGAAGATAAAATCAGGATAGTCGCCGCTCGCAGCCATCAGGGATATTTTATCGGTGCCTGCGCCGGATACGGCATACTCCGCATTGATGGTCACGCCAGTTTTCTTCGTAATTTCTTTACCGACTTCATCCTGCATCTTGTTCCAGTTCGGGCTGGCATCAGCGCCAAAGAACGAGAACGTGATCGGGCTCGTATCGTCTGCCTTCGCATCCTGCGCTGCATTGGAAGACGAGCTGCCGGAATCGGCGGATTTGCTGTCGCCCCCTGAGCTGCTGCAGCCTGCGGAAACGAGCAGCACACTGGCGAGGAGCAGCATTCCAAACTTCTTCTTTGTGTTTCCCTTCATGTGAATCATATCCCCCTTCATTACTAATGGAATTACTTCGTGCTGCATTCAAGAGCCGGCATTGCATCAACGTCGTACGGACGCTGGGCACTGCCGCATGTTGTGCCGAAACCTAGATGAATTGAATACGTTTACAAAACTCAGATAACTAAACTTCCTCACTTCACATCTCTGGTTTCTTGTTCGACTCCACCTCTTTGTTTAAAACGTTTTCGAAAACAGCCTGCAGGGAAAATGTGTAATGAAAGTGCTTTCATATTTGAATCATAAAAGATTTAAAAACGACTGTCAAGTCATTTTAATACATATTTTTAAAATTATTTTTTGATATGTTCACGATTAATAATTCTCAAAAAAACACTGATAAAA
>NZ_PCZT01000002.1:410409-416778 GCF_002968895.1 Paenibacillus sp. AR247
ACCTACTGCTATGAGCAGGCCCTACCTGATGAACTTATTACTCTTTTTTAAAAATTCGGATTACTTCGCTTCGGTCGTTCCGCCCCACAACTCGACACGGTCCTTCACCAGCTCGGTGTACTGCTGTTCCATTTTTTCCGCACCGGCGGCATTCAGTTCCTTGATCATGTTGTCATAAACTGCATCGAATTTGTCCGGCGTAGTCAGGATTGCTTCCGGAATACGCTTACGGATAATGTCCTGCGTTTTCTGGTACGTTACCGTGTAATCAGAACCTTCTTCAACCGAAATGTTGTACGCTGCTCCCCAAGGCTTAACCGGGAAATCCTTCTCTGAAGGGAACAGGTCCTTCCAGGTCGTAGCGCCGTAAGCTTTCAGCGTTTCTTTCTCGGCTTCCGTGTAGCTAGCTACGATTTGATCCGGGAAGTTCGTTGTATAGTAGCTGCCTGATGGATCTTTCACGCCATCACCATAGTGAGCGGAGAAAGTCGTGTACAGGCCGATGCCCGATGTTTTCGTAAAGTTGGAAGCGTCTTTGATTTTCTTATCCTGAATTTCTTGAGGAATGACGCGCTTGCCATCTACAACATTGTAGTGCTTGCCTTCGATACCCCAGTTGATCAATACTTGCCCTTCGTCGGAAGCGAGCCAATCCAGGAATTTAATCGCCCGAACCGGATCCTTACAGTTGTTCGTGATACCGATGCCCCATCCGGATGTAAAGCCTGTGTCCTGGAAGGAGTGGTCCTTATATTCTTCGGACAAGGTTACCGGCAGGTGAGCGTAAGTTCTTTCATCCTTGCCAGCAGATTTCAATGCGTTCTCTGCGTCGGAGTAACCCCATTCCTGGTCGATCAGGCCAAGCACGCGTCCGCTCGAAATTTTGGACTTATACTGGTCGCTCTTCTGCACAAACGTTTCCTTATCCAGCAAGCCTTCGTTGTACATATGGTTCAGCCAGCGGAAGTACTCTTTTTCCTCCGGACGCTTGTAGTGCAGCTGAGCCTCATAGGTTTGCGGATTGATGAAATATTCGCCGTCGTCCGGTGCTCCTGTTGCGAGGAACGCCGGGTTCGTTACGGTGATCATGATTCTCCAGTCGTCCGCATCCAGCGTTAACGGAATGGTTGGCTGGCCGTCAATCGTTGGATGCTTCTCTTTATAAGCCTTCAGCACATTCTCAAAATCCTTGACGGTTTTTACTTCCGGATAGCCCAACTCTTTCAGCACGGCATTCTGGATTTCAAAGCCGCCGCCGGCGTCAAAATACTGCTGGTTCACCGCCGCATTGGTCGGCAGCACATAGATGGCTTGGTCATCGTTGCTGTACTTCAGACGGTCCATGTAACCGCCATATACCTTCTTCAGGTTTGGCGCGTACTTGTCGATCAGATCGGTCAGGTCGAGCATCGCGCCGGCATCCACCAGCTTGTTGACGTCGCCTTTCGCGAAGATCAGGTCCGGATAGTCACCGCTCGCGGCCATCAGGGAAATCTTATCCTGACCTCCGCCGGATACGGCATACTCCGCGTTGATCGTAACGCCTGTCTTCGCAGTGATTTCCTTGCCGACTTCATCCTGCATTTTGTTCCAGTTTGGACTCGCATCCGCACCGAAAAAACTGAAGGTGATCGGCGATGTCGTATCGCCTGTATCTTTGGCCGCGGTATCCTCCTTGCCTCCGCCGCAGCCCGCAACCGCTAGCATTGATGCGATGATCAGAGAAATCGCGGTTACCTTGAACGCTTTCTTTGGCATTGCGTAAACCCTCCCCATGATGTCTAATCTTTTTCTTTATCTATTTTGTATAACAGGCTAGCCTGCTGATACCTCTATATAAGAATGTAACTTCTGAAAAAGCGTTATTTTACGATTTGACCGCGCCCAGCGTCATGCCGCTGACAAAATATTTCTGCAGGAACGGATAGACGATCAGGATCGGCACGGTCACGACGATGGTAATGGCCATCTTGATCGATTCCGGCGAAATCTGGGCCATTTGCTTGGCCATATCGTTGGCGTTGATCGCTCCGCCGCCCTGTTGCGTGCTCTGCAGCACCTTCATCAGCTCGTACTGCAGGGTGGTCCAGGTGGCGTTGCTGCCGTTGTACAGGTACGTATCGAACCAGGAGTTCCACTGACCTACGGCAAGGAACAGCGCGATCGTCGCAAGAACCGGTTTACAAAGCGGCAGGATAATGCGCCAATATACCGTAAAATCGTTGGCTCCGTCCAGCTTGGCCGATTCCTGAAGGGCATAAGGCAAGCCGTCGATAAAGGAACGGACGATAAATACGTTGAATGCACTGACGAGACCCGGCAGAACATATACCCAGAACGTGCCGATCAGGTTCAGGTCCCGCATCAGGATGTATCCCGGGATCAGGCCGCCGGAGAAGTACATCGTCATCGCCAGGAATGTCGATACGAACTTCCGGGCCTGAAAATCAGGCCGGCTGAGCGTATAGGCCAGCATCGATGCGCTGAGCAGCCCCAGAACAGCACCGACGATCGTACGCAAAATGGAAATTTTCAAGCCTTGAAGCAAAGTGTCATAAGCAAATATCGTCTTATAGTTTTCAAATGTGAACGCACGCGGCCAGATGGTGATGCCACCACGCACCGTATCGATGGAATCGTTCAGCGATATGGCGAGCACGTTCAGAAACGGATACAGCGTAACGATCAGCACGATCGCCATGAAGATGATGTTGCATATATCGAAGATCTTATCGGATCGGGTCGCATTAAACGCTTTGTTTGGCATCTCGACTTCTCGCCTCCTACATAATGCTTTCTTTCGTAACCTTTTTGAAAATGCCATTAGCCGTAAACAACAGGATGATGCTGACTACAGAGTTGAATATGCCGATGGCGGTACCGTATGAGAACCTGCCCATATTCAGACCGTAATTCAGTGCGTACAGATCGAGAACCTCCGAGTAATCCGTCACCAGGTTGTTGCCGAGCAGGAATTGTTTCTCGAAGCCGATGCTGATCAAGTGGCCAATCGACATAATCAGGAGTACCGAGATCGTCGAGCGGATGCCTGGCAGCGTAATGTGCCACATCTGTCTCCAGCGGCTCGCGCCGTCGACGCGGGATGCTTCGTACAGCTCCGGGTCAATCCCTGTAATCGCTGCCAAATATATGATCGTATTCCAGCCTGTTTCCTTCCAGACATCGGAACCGGTTACAATGTACCAGAACCAGTTTCCCTTCGCCATGAACTGTATAGGTTCGTCCGTGAGGTGGAGCGCCATCAGAATCTGGTTGACCGCACCGCCGTCGATTGAAAGCATTTTCGTAATAATGCCTGCTACAACGACCCAGGATACAAAGTGCGGCAGGTAAGAAACCGTCTGCACGAACCGTTTGAAGAACATACCACGCAGCTCATTAAGGAGAATCGCAAAGAAGATCGGAACCACGAATCCCAGAATGAGGCCCATGAAGCTCATCGCCAGCGTGTTCCGCAGCACCAGATAAAACCGGTCGTCTTGGAACAGCTCGTGGAAATATTTAAATCCTACCCATTTCTGCTCGGAAAATGACCTTGCCGGTTTGTAGTTTTGAAAGGCCATCGTCCAGCCCCAAAGCGGCAAGTAACTGAACACGAACACCCAAATGACAAAAGGGAGCGACATTAAATATAAATATTTTTGCTGGAGCACCGTACTCCAGAAGCCGCGCTTTCGTTTACGCTTTGGTGCTTTAGCAGTATCTTGACCGCTGCGGGGAATGGTGTTAGGTGTGAGCGCTTCCATTCAATAACCCCTCCTCTAATTGATAACTCAATCTTACTAAATGAAGCGCTTATAAAAATACCCATCGGATTTCACCTAAAATCATATAAAAATTAGATATAACGCTTTCAAAGTCGAAATTTGACATGACTTTACACAAAAATCCCCCCAAAAATCTAATTTTCAGGGAGAAATTCGCCTCGAAAACGTTTTTGAAAGACGGTATAGCCAAAATCATCCTGCAGGATCTTGAAAGCTAAGAGACTACTCGGAAGGCTCCTTTTTCCGAAATGACGACGGGGATGCCCCGACGTATTTCTTGAATTTGCTGTGAAAATAGTCCACGTTCGCATATCCGACACATGCCGCCACTTGATGCACCTTGAGTCCCTGGTATAACAGCTCCTTCGCATGCTCAATCCGCACGTTGTCGAGGAACGCGTTGAAATTCTCGCCCGTATAGTTTTTGAACATTTTCCCCAAGTAAGCGCTGTTGTAATTAAACACTTGGGCCAGGAGCTCCAGCTTCAGGTTCTCCTTGTAGTTCCGGTGAATAAAATCGATCATCTGCTTCAGCACAGCATCCTTGCTCCCGCCACCGATCCTCTCGATCAGGCTGCTCAAATGGGCGGCCGCTACCGCTTTCAGCTGCTCCCATGTCGGCTGGCGGAACGCCTCCGTAATGAAGAGCGGCGCATCCTGCAGCAGTGGATACAATGCCTGGTTCTGTCCCGACAGCTTGTTGATGGCCATGGTCAAAATATGGGTCACCGCCGACTTCACGGCCTGCTCAGCCTGCCCGAAACCGACAACCCGCTCCTCCAGCTCGTCAAAAAAGCGGCCGACCGCTTCCATGCTGCGGATGTCCAGCGCATAATACAGCATATCCGACAGTTCGATTTCTCCCGTTGGATCGAGCGGCGCCTTCTCCGGGTATGACTCTGCCATTAGGGTCAAATCCCCGGGCAGCATCAAACGCTCTTCATGGAACAGAAAACGATGGTGCAGCAGCTCGGCGGCCTCCGCATACGATTGTCCAATGAGCGAAATATCGGTGACCGTTCCCCCGGCGGCGGCAAACCAGCCCTTGTTATCCGGCAGCAACGCATTCCATACCGCGTAACAGTGGGCAGCATCGTCTTCCCGGGACATCCCCCGGTCCCACAGCAAAGCTTCATATGCCCCCGCTGGAAACACAATGACGCGATCCGATTCGTCAAAATGGCCCGACAGCTTTCGTCTTAAGGCGGCTAAAGGTGCATCGTCCGCCGATCCATGGATTTCGAGCAGGACGATCTGATACCTCTTCCAGTCCACTTGAGACCTTCGCGGATCATCGGTTCGTCATCCACAATCAAACGTTAAACATGCATTTNTCCCCCTGTTGGTATCATGAATTCCATCTTGGTTCCCTGTCCCGGGATACTCGTAATATGCAGTCCGAAGTCGTCTCCATACGTCAGCTTAATTCGCTGATGGATGTTCCGCAAGCCGATGCGGTTGCCTTCCCCCTCTTCCGCATCCAGCGTCGACAGTACGAATTGCCTGCGTTCCTCCGACATCCCGGCCCCGTTATCGATAACCTCGACATGCAGCATATCTCCTTCATCGAGCAGCGGACGCGCAGCATCCCGTCCACTTCCTTGCCTTCCAGGCCATGGATAATCGCGTTCTCCACCAGCGGCTGAATGATCAGCGGCGGAAGCAGCACCCGTTCGGTTTCCGGTTCGAGGATCAGCTCGTAGCTCAAGCGGTCCTCATAGCGGAACTTCTGGATTTCCAAATACGCGCGGACAATTTCCATTTCCTCTTTCAGCGTTTTTTTCACACTGCCGATTTCGAGATTTTTGCGCATCAGCTTGCCCAGCAGCCGCACGATGTTGGCGATCTCCTTCTCCCCGTTCAAATGAGCCTTCATCCGGATCGATTCCAGGGCATTGAACAAAAAGTGCGGATTGATCTGGCTGGCCATCATTTTGAGCTTGATTTCTTTTTGCGCAACCTCAAGCTTGGTGTTCTTCTCATTGCTCTCATACACCTGGTTCAGCAGGTCGTTGATGCTACGGACCATATAGTTGAACTGGCGGGAGAGCTGCCCGATTTCGTCATTGCCGTCCAGGAAGGAAATCGTATCGAAGTTCCCCCGGGCCACCTTGTTCAGCTGTCTGCTCAAATGCAGAAGCCGGTTGGTCGTCAGCTTGGATACGACGAATATCAGCGTAAGTGCCAGGATCAGCACACCGATCACCAGCGCCATGCCGATCCATCCGACCTTTTTGGCGTCCTGGACAATCCCCTGGGTCGAAAAGACCGACACGACGCTGAGCCCATTCAAGCTCGTCTGCGGCGTCAGCTTGTCCACGATAATGTTAGAGGACACCCCGTTGACGCGCCGGCTGATCGTCTGTTCCTGTCCTTGATGCATATCGATGTTCAAATCCAGCTGTTTCAGCGTTTTGCCGACGTTCTGCGGATTTTTGGCGGCCACAATGTATCCGCTGTCATCCGCAATGAGCGTGTTGAACGTTTCCTTGCTCAGGATCGAGTTCAGCATGCTCTGGTTGAGCGTAATGACCAGCACTCCCGGGGTTCGGTAATCCTTGAACTTGATCCGGCGCACCAG
>NZ_PCZT01000002.1:416878-417278 GCF_002968895.1 Paenibacillus sp. AR247
TTCATGGCCGTTTGGAACCATTCTTCCCCCTCAATCTTGGCGGTAACGTTAATAAACTGGGTGTTGTTGATCATCGTCCTGTTGTAATGGTAGAAGCGGACGTTGCTGATTTCGTTATAGAGCCGCGGAAGCTCATCAAAATCGTTGTATTTCGAATAGGCCTGCACCATTTGCAGAATGGTCGTGTAATTTGTATTGACCAGGTCCTTCAGGTTATCGTCCAAATACAGCTTGTTGGAAATCGAGATCGGCACGGACAGCATGGTGGACAGCTGGCTTTTGATTTTATCCACATCATTGGAAGTCTGCTCTATGGCGTTGTCCAGTGCATCCTGTCTGAAATAGGCGGTAATGATGCCCCCCACGATCAGCACGGGGATCATGACGACGAACAGGTAGG
>NZ_PCZT01000002.1:417378-418146 GCF_002968895.1 Paenibacillus sp. AR247
AAAAGATCAATTTATTTCGGATCCTCATGTTGTTGGTAGCTTGCACAAAGTACTTCCACATGGTAACGCAGTCACCGCCCGCAAAAATATAAAACGCTTTCGTAAATAGGAAACCTTAGAGTCATGCTCTTATATTCTAACATAAATCGACATGAAGACTGCATTAATTTCCGGGCTGCTGGGATTTGCCAACAACATGATCCGGGACCGAATCCGGACTTTCGGCCGGCCATGTCAGTTCATACTTGAGGTGCTGCTGAATATATTGAAATATAGTCCCGATATCATATTTTATTCTTCCGCAGAAGGAAGGAGCAATGAACGAATGAGCGACGAGATCAAACAGCTGGAATACGCCATTAGTGAAATTATGGAGATCGCTGACGGCTTCGGCCTGGATTATTATCCGATGCGTTACGAAATTTGTCCGGCGGACATTATTTACACCTTCGGTGCTTACGGGATGCCTACCCGCTTCTCGCACTGGAGCTTCGGCAAGACGTTCAACAAAATGAAAATGCAGTACGACTTCGGCCTGAGCAAAATCTACGAGCTGGTCATCAACTCCAATCCGTGCTACGCCTTTCTGCTCGACGGCAACTCCCTGATCCAGAACAAGCTCATCGTGGCCCACGTCTTGGCGCACTGCGACTTTTTCAAAAACAACTACCGCTTCTCCGCCACCAACCGCAACATGGTCGAGAGCATGTCGGCCACCGCGGAACGGATCAGCCAATACGAACTCGAGCATGGCACCGAAGTTGTGGA
>NZ_PCZT01000002.1:418246-419537 GCF_002968895.1 Paenibacillus sp. AR247
CATCGATGCCGTGCTGGCCGTCCAGGAGCATGTCGACCCGCAGCTGATCAAGCCGCAGCATCTGGATAAGCAGCGCTATATGGAAATGAAGCTGAAAGCGCAAAAAGAGTCCGGCAAAATCCAGACCCAGCCCGGCGAATACGACGACTTGTGGAACCTCGATCACAAGCCGGAGCCTGAGTCCCAGGAAAGTGCGGCCAACCGCAAATTTCCGCCTGAACCGGAAAAGGACATCGTCTGGTTCATCCAGGAATTTTCCGAAGTGCTGGAGGACTGGCAGCGCGACATTATGACGATGCTCCGCGACGAAATGCTCTATTTCTGGCCGCAGATGGAGACCAAAATCATGAACGAAGGCTGGGCTTCGTACTGGCATCAGCGGATCATCCGCGAGCTGGACCTGACGAGCGACGAGACGATCGAATTCGCCAAGCTCAACTCTTCGGTCGTGCAGCCGTCCCGGCACAGCCTGAATCCATACTATTTAGGGCTGAAAATCTTCGAGGACATCGAGCGCCGCTGGGACCATCCGACCAAGGAGGAAATCGAATTCGGCGGCCGCAAACCTGGGCAGGGCCGTGAGAAAATTTTCGAGGTGCGCGAATTCGATTCGGACATTTCCTTTATCCGCAACTACATGACGAAGCAGCTGACCGAGGATCTGGACCTGTACGTCTTCGAGAAAAAGGGCCCCGAGTGGAAAATCACCGATAAAAGCTGGGAAAACATCCGCGACCAGCTCGTCTTCGCCCGAGTCAACGGCGGCAGCCCTTACCTCGTCGTCGAGGACGGCGATTACCTGCGGACCGGCGAGATGGTGATCAAGCATATGTACGAGGGCATCGAGCTCGACCTGAAGTACATGGAGCGCACGCTGCCTTATGTGTATCAGCTGTGGGGCCGCGCCGTTCATCTGGAGACGATCGTCGAGGACAAAAAGGTAATGTTTTCGTACGACGGCAAGAAGCTGCATCGGCGGTTCGTGTGAGGGAGGTTCTAAGCCGCTCATTGGAGCAGATCATGTAAATGTTGAGCTTCGATGACCGCTCCGATGCCGGATCGTTCTTCCGATCGCTGTTGCCCCCAGATTTCCTGAATCGGTAACATGCCTAGGTGGAAATCCGGGGACAAAGGCGACCGCTGACCGCTTCTCCAGAATGATTCCGTCCTCTCCGCTGACTACTGCCTTTAAGCTGCTCTTAGGAGCAGATCTCGTAAAATGCTATACGAATGAGTCTTGAAGCCCCTNATTGGACGCAGATCATGTAAATGTTTGAGTCTTCGTTGACCG
>NZ_PCZT01000002.1:419637-421748 GCF_002968895.1 Paenibacillus sp. AR247
AAGCTGCTCTTAGGAGCAGATCTCGTAAATGCATACGATGAGTCTTGAAGCCCCTCATTGGAGCAGATCATGTAAATGTTGAGCTTCGTTGACCGCTCCGATGCCGGATCGTTCTTCCGATCGCTGTTGCCCCAAATTTCCCGATCAGTAACATGCCGAAGTGGAAATCAAGGGACAAAGGCGACCGCTGACCGCTTCTCCAGAACGATTCCGTCCTCTCCGCTGGTGCGTGCAATCCGGTACGTGTAATTAACATCAAATACCTCTCGACCAAAAGAAATCTTTACGCAAAAACCTCTCAAGCTGCATGGTGAACCCTATGCACGCTTGAGAGGTTTTTTTGATTTGTAGGAGGCCGAGCCGCTGAGCTAATCGATGGATACGATCTGCCATTCACCGCTTTTATCCTTTTCAAAGTAAAACGTATACCCCATTTTCGATGGATCTATCTTCCCTCCAATTTGCATAGCTCCCATGACAAGAACCAGAATGCGCCCTCCTTCTTCATGCACCTCATCGATATCCGTGAACTGCACGGGATTGTCTAACAGGTAGTCATGCCCCGTACCGACATTCGGACCGAGACTTTTATGGAATGCGTCTACATCCCTAGCTACGATTGCATCCACGGTTATGATTCATGCGTAACCTTCATTCCTCCCTATCAAAATGTAGCTCCTGACTTCCCAGCTTTTTTAGGCTTCAACCTTATACCCAAGACGATAAAGGCCACATAAATGACGATGGCAATTGAGTCGATTAACGTATCCGTAAGGGACGAAGCGTCTTGAAATGCGGTTACGCCAAGAATGACCATCAGCCGTACGATCAGAAGCAACACGATCATCCAAGCGGCAAACCGGACCTTCGATCGATCGCCTTGGAATGACATCCAAATAAACATGACCCCGAAAACCAGATTTTCCGCCGTAATGATGTGCCAAACATACATGAATACCGTCCGTGTCCCCATGGTGATCGCATTTATCTGGAGCTCCGGAAGAACAGCGGATTGCCCGTTCCATGCGTGCGTAGCGGCAAACAGTACCGCAAAAATGCCTGCGATCAGGTAATAAAAATTGCTAACCTTGATGATCATCACATCCTTCCCCGAAAATTTCCGTTTCCTTCTTACGGATACCCTGATAAATTTCGCGTACGATCTCCGCCAGCCGCTGGTCTTTTTCTGGATTGAAGTCTCTTAATGTTTCGGCGGCTGCGTCGAGCAGCTGACTGACCTTCTGAAGATGCGCAATCTTTTTGCGTGTCTCGGCATTCTTGGCATCGAGGAACGCAGCAACCTCCTGGCAGTGAGCGGGGTCTACCTTCTCCATCCTGTGGAACCCAAACTTCCCCTTGATTTCGTCCAGAGAAAAGTCCGCATACTGCATAATTTGAATGTTCATCAAATCGATGAGGTCGTTTTTCGAGTACCTGCGGTACCGATTGTTTTCCCGGGTAGGAGAGACAATTCCGAGACGGTCATAATAGCGGAGTGTATCCTTCGGGATCCCCAGCATCCGTGAAGCTTCTTGTATAGAATAAAGTTTTTCCATGAATTCACAATAACATTGGAGCAGACTCCAAGGTCAAGTCGGTTTTTACATTTTTTTCTTATAAAAAATCAAGTGATCCCTAAATTAATATTGATTGCCTCGTACCCATAAAAAAAGTCACCACTTAAGGTGGTGACTTGCTCTAAATATAACCGCCATCGGCCCGAACATGAAGATTGATCAGCAGCGTTCCCGGTTCCTCCTGCTAACGTGCCTGCATCGGAGCAGCGCCCGCTTCTGCTCCCGTCTTTGCGGTGCTGCACAGCCACCGCAAGGACCTTACTCCACCACTCGCCGCAGGCAGCAGCGGAGCGGGCGGAATCATGCCGGAGAAGCGTTAGCGGTCGCCTTTGTCCCCGAATTTTCACCTTCGATTCCATTCCCAAAAAATTCGGGGGCAACAGCGATCGGAGGCATGATCCGCACGCGGAGCGGGCGTTCCCAACGCACGCACAGCACGCGCCAGCCGAACGCTTTGCCTCGAAGCACAGTCCCGCACCCCATTTCCCGTCCTTCCGGTGCTGCAAAGCCACCGCAAGGACCTTACTCCCCCAC
>NZ_PCZT01000002.1:421848-437993 GCF_002968895.1 Paenibacillus sp. AR247
CCGCCTTTGTCCCCGAATTTTCACCTTCGATTCCATTCCCAAAAAATTCGGGGGCAACAGCGATCGGAGGCATGATCCGCACGCGCAGCGGGCTTCCCAAGCACGCACAGCACACGCTCCGCCGCTGACCGCGGCGATCACTTCAGGTGGACCATATACGTCACATTGTTCGACTTCTCGCCTTCGTACACAGTCTGGTACACCATCAGCGACTTACCGTCCGGGCTCCAGACGGCCGGGGAGTCATAGGCCTGGATCTCCGTGGACAGCGGCGTCGTTTTGCCGCTCGCCTTGTCGAACACGTACATGCCTTTCATGCCCTGCTCGCCCTCGGTGTACACCGAGAAGGCGATTTTGCTGCCGTCCGGCGACCAGCTCGGCCGGCCGAGAAGCGTTCCTTTGGCCACGGTTCCGAGCTTCTTGCCGCTGGCATCGATGAGCTGAAGCTCGGCGTCCTTGGTCGTGTTCCACTCGCGTTTCTCCAGGGCGATCGCGCTGCCGTCCGGCGACAGGCTGAATGTCACGACGCCTTCCTGGATCGTCTTGGCCTCAGGCGCCGATGCCGTAAACGACTTCAGCACGGTGTAGCCTGCGTGGACGCCCAAATAGTAATAACGGTCGCCCGCTTTGCTCGCCATGCGCGGCACGTTGTCGGACAACTCCGGATCCGAGAATTGGATCGGGGTCCGTTTGCCCTGCAGGTCGATCAATTGAAGCTTGCTGTCATCCGTGCTGACGAGGACATGCTGCGGATCGGCCCAGAACATATCCGACAGCATGGAGAATGCGCCCGTTTTCGTTACGGTTCCGGAAGCCGCATCCAGGAGATAACCCCCGATATCGTACTTGTCTTTCGGGTTGCCCCCCGTAAAAAAGACATGCTCCCCGTCCGGCGACGCGGCGGCCAGATATTGACCGGCCGTGGCCGGATTTTCCGTCAACTTGCGTTCGATATTGGAGGCGAAGTCATGGATCATCAGCACATGATTTCGTTCCACGATGGCTTCGTGGTCCGACAGCCAGGTCCGACCGTACACGTCTTTAAGCTTTTCGATTTGCTCCACCTGGATTTCTCCGGTATTTTTCCGGCCTTCGGCGGCCGTATCTATAACGGTGATCTGCTTGCCCGGCTTGTCGATGACCTCCCGGCTTGCATTGCTCTGCGGCGAACCGCAGCCGGCCAAAAGCGCACCTGCCATCATCACGCCGATCACTGGAGGAAGTAGTTTATGTCGTTTCATCATGAGCTTCATCCCTTCCTGATTTCTTACCCCCATCCTACACGCCAATGATATCCGGCATACGTCGAAATGTTTCCAAGTTGTAAACTTTTATTAAAAAAAGCATCAGCTGAAGCTCAGTTTATTCCCTGTGGTAGAGACATCGGCTATGTTCTCCTAGTCCTCCCTGCTGGAGTGCCGCGGAAACGAAACGATAAATGCGGTCTCCTCCGCATCCGAACGGATAAGTTCAAGCCGGCCCCCCTGCTTCTCCGCGAGCTGGGACGCCAGCGGCAGGCCTAGGCCGGTTCCGCCGGTGGAGCGGGCGCGGTCTTGGTGCAGCGTGGAGAAAGGCTCGAACAAATGCGCCCACCATTCCTGCGGAATGATCCGTCCCGTGTTGCGGACCGATACGCTCACCTTATCTTCCGAAGCCCGGCTTTGAATGACAATCCGGCCGCCGGGTCGGTTGTATTTGATCGCATTATCCAGCAGATTCATAAAAATATGAATGAAATGGTCCCGGTCTCCCCATACCCGGGCAGGCACGAAGTCAGTCTGTATCGTTAAATCGTATTTGGTGGCCTTGGCGCTGATCCGGGATACGACATCCTGCAGCAGATCCGCAAGCTCCACCTCTTCCGCCAGGGATTCAAAATCGTACTTCTCCAGCAGCGACAATCGCAGCACGTCCTCGACCAATTGATACAACCGCTCGGACTCTTTGGCAATCGCACTGCGCGCTTCCTCGATCAGCTGCGGATCGTCACCGTACATGCCCAGCAGATCCGTATAAGCCTGGATCGACGTCAGCGGCGTTTTAAACTCGTGGCTCACGTTATTGATAAACTGTTTCTGCTGCTGCTCAAGTGCCTGCAGCTTCTCCACGGCCAATTGCAGATGGTGCTTTTCCTCCTGGAGCGCAGCCATATGCCCTTTGATGTCACGGCTCATATGCAGAATGCCGGTTCCGAGCTGCCCAAGCTCGTCTTTCCGCCGCAGCGGGGAGCGCTCCGGATACTCCCCGCGGGAGATCCGGTCCGCCTCCGCCTTCAGCTTCACGATGTCCCTAACCTGACGGTATACATAAATAAATCCCAGAATAAAGCTGAGCAGCAATACGATGCCGCCTGTCCAAACCAGCCGGTACGCCATCCGGTTATAAAATTCATGCTGCGCCTTCAGCGACGTATGGAGCTGAACAACCCCCAGCATGCCGTCAGGCCCCTGCATCGGCGCAAGATAGATTAGGGAATCCGCTTCGGTAATGTAGGCGATTTTACCTTTCAGCGCATAAGACAGGGCATCTCCGACATCCGGTTTTTCCGCCAGCGGCAGGGAATTGCCCACCTCTTGGCCCTTCGCGTCGTACAGGATCACCCGCATGTTGGTGGAAATGCCAAGGTCCACGGCCAGCTCCTGCCCCTGTTTTCCCATAAAATCCACCGGTTTCAACCGTTCGCCCGTCAAATAATCCTGCTTGACCCTCATTTCGGCTACGTCGGCCTGCCGCTGCAGGCTCTCTTCCATCTGCTCGCGCTGATTGGTCTTGATTCCGCTGAGTACAAGCCAGCTGAGCACGCCGGTCGTAAACACCAGCAGCACTGCCAGGAACAGCGGAAACTTCCATTTCAGGCCGAGGCTCATGTGCCCTCCTCCAGCGCCTTATAGCCGATCCCGTATACCGTCTGCAGCATATAGTGGGCGTCGCCCAGCTTTTTCCGCAGCCGCTGGATATGAATGTCCACCGTTCGGGTGCCTCCCGCATACTCCATGCCCCATACGAGATCTAACAGATCCTCACGGGTGTACACCCGCCCAGGATGAAACACGAGCAGCGACAGCAGATCGAATTCCTTCGGCGTCAGCTCCAGCAGCCGGCCGCCGAGTTCTGCTGTGCGTTTGGCGGCATGAACGGTCAGCTGTCCAAGCACGGCTTTTTTCCCGTCCGGCGCAGGCGCGGGATCTTCCACTTTATCCAGCCGGCGGACGATCGATTTCACACGTGCGACCAGCTCGCGGATATCGAACGGTTTGGTCATAAAATCGTCGGCCCCAAGCTCCAGTCCCAGAACCTTGTCGACGATATCGTTTTTAACGGTCAGCATCAATATGCCGAGTCCCTTTCGGTTTTCCAGCCGGCGCAGCACCTCATAGCCGTTTGCCTTGGGCATCATGACGTCCAGCACCAGCATATCCGGGCGGAAGGTATCCGCCTGTTGCAGCGCCTCCTCACCGTCCGCGGCCGTTTCAACGACGAACCCCTCCCGTTTGAGCGCATAGGAAATCGCACTGCGGATGCTCGGCTCATCGTCGGCCACCAGAACTCTTTTTTCCTCCATCGACTATCACGTCACTTTCATCCGTTGATTATAAGCGGTGCCTGATTTTCTATCATTATAAGATATTGTGCACCATTCACAACATTTCTTGACCTAAGCACCTGTTCTTTGTAACACGCGGAAATTAAATTCAATCATAAATGACCAGACAGGACGCAAAAAGGGACATGCCTGCCCGGCACATCCCTTCCCCCTATTTTAACGCGATTGATCTTCAGAAACCTTCACTTTGCCGGTCGATTGGCGGATAACCAGGCTGGCCGGCTCCATAATTTCCGGCGGCGAGTATTCCGCATTTTCGATCATGGAGATCAGATGCTCAATCGACCTTGCGCCGATATTGTGTATGTTCTGGTTCACAGTCGTCAGGCTTGGCTTAAACACCTTGGCCTCAAAAATGTTGTCAAAGCCGACAACCGAAACATCCCCGGGAACGGAAAATCCCCATGCTTCAATTTCATGAATCGCCCCCATCGCAGCCATATCCGAAGTACACACGACAGCCGTCGGGGGAGACTGAAGATGAAGGAGCTTTCTCATGGCGACCATGCCGCCTTCAAAAGAATAATCACACACTTCCAGATACTTGTCCCTGTATTCGATGGAACAGTCCGCAAGGCCCTGCTTGTATCCCTGAAGCCGCCGTTCGGCTACCGTATGGCCGAGGGTACCGGCGATATAGGCGATATCCCGGTGGCCCAGCCCGTACAGATGGGAGACGGCCATATGAACGCCGTTCACGTTATCCGACGTAATATTTCCGACCCGGTTTCCCATGACGTCCGTATCCACAAACATGGTAGGAATATCGGAGCGGATCAACTCGCCGATAATCCGGTGGTCCCGCTCCACGCCGAAGATGACGACCCCATCCAGGTTCCTGCTCTCACAGTGGTCGATAAAAGAATAGCTTTCGTCGTTAAGCCGGGCCGAGAGGCGCATGAGATCATAGCCGCTGTTCTCCAGCGCCGTTTTGATGCCTTCCAGCAGCTCGGCCACATAAGGGTTCGTAAAGGGAATGTTGATCAGCACACCCACGGTCCACGATCTCCCGGTGACGAGGCCGCGTGCAATGGCATTGGGCCGGTAACGAAGAAGCTCAATCGCCGATCTTACTTTTTTCCTTGTTTTATCGCTGACGTCCGGATAATGGTTAATGACTTTGGAAACGGTTGCGACAGATACTCCAGCCTCTTTCGCCACATCATGAATGGAAGCCACTATACAATCACCTCAAATACAAATCAGTTGCCGATCAATTCAAAAATTTACGATTTCGAATATTCATGATGACGAATCTATTATACCTGAATGGCGAATGATGAGGTACTGGAACAAATGAAGCTTCCTTGACGCTCCTCGTCGGCGTTTACTGGTGATTCTGAATCTCCGCCAGATCCAGCGTCAGCTTCTCGATCGTCTTCACGAAAGCCGCCAGCTCCTGGGAGCTCTCCGCCTGTGCCCGGGCATGGACCGATGTCTGCCGGGTTTCCTGCTGCACGCTCTCCAGCCGGACCATGATACCCGACACTTTATCCTGGATCGTCTCCAGCGCTTCCCGCGAATGGGCTGCGAGCTTGCGCACCTCGCCGGCCACGACGGCAAAGCCTCTGCCGGAATCCCCGGCATGCGCCGCCTCGATCGCCGCGTTCAGTCCGAGCAGATGCGTCTGGTCGGCGATGCCCTTGATCAAGCCGCCCATGTTCTCGATTTGGGTGACATCCTCCTGCAGCTCGTCCATCAGCGAATGGGCCAGGTCCTGGGAAGCTGCGGTCACTTTCGCCGTCTCGGCGATTTGGCCGGCACTCTCGTTCAGCTCGGCAATCATGCCGGTCAGCTGCTGAACGACTTCGGTTACCGCCCGGAGCACCTGCTCCCGCTCGTCGGCAAGCTCCTGGATTTTTTCCTTTTCCTTCATATCATAAGCTTCCAGAACCAATTGCGAATCGAGGTTGAACATCTTGGTCAGGGGATGGATCACCTCGATCCAGCGGTCCGGAATGGCCTTCTTGAACAGCTCAACAGCGATGTCCAAATAAACCATGTAGCTGCCGAGATAATAATCCGTATTTAAGCCAACGCGCGAATGTACCAGTCCGATGGCGATTCTTTTCTCCAGAAACGGCTCGTCAATTACACCTTCAGCCAGCGACATCCAGTATTCCCGCTGGGTCGTCTTCAGCCTGTCGATCGTCGTTTTCCGTTCAATGATGCGCATGAGCTCCGGCTCCGAAGTGATATGCCGATAAAAATGGTCCACGACTTCATCGACCACCTTGCTGAATACGGGCTGGTGCGTCCGCAGAATCTCCAAATCCTTTTCCGTCAGTCCAATAAATTTCAGCTGCTTATGCCGCGCTTCCGATACTTGAATCATGTAGAATGGCTCCTTTAGAATTTCCCTGATTATACCAATTTTAAACAATCTAACTTTGTCTATTATAGTCTATATCGACGACTAAACAACTAAAATATAGTGCATCCGACTTATATTTTTAGTACAGTTTTACGAATGAATTGGAATAGCTCGCGGTCCATTCCAAAATGAAGAGCCGTTAATAATGTTCAACCATAAAAAAATGGCCCCCGATATGAATCAGGAGCCATTTTGACGCTGGAATAATTTGAGTTTCGGCTGATTACCGGTTCAGTAAGCTTCCTACATAGCGCAGCAGTTCGTTCGCGCATACCGGGCAATAGCCGTGCTCATCGATCAGCCTTTTGCTTACTTCGTTAATCCGCTTGAGCTGGGCGGCATCCGGCGTTTTGGTCGACGTCGTTATTTTTACGATATCCTTGAGGTCTGTAAACAGCTTCTTCTCGATCGCTTCGCGCAGACGGTCATGGTTATGGTATTCGAACTTTTTGCCCTTGCGGGAATATGACGAAATCCGGATAAGGATTTCTTCGCGGAACGCTTTTTTCGCATTTTCGGAAACGCCGATCTGCTCCTCGATGGAACGCATCAGCCTTTCGTCCGGATTCATTTCCTCATCGGTCAGCGGATCACGGATTTTCGCCCAGTTGCAGAACGCTTCGATGTTGTCGAGATAATTCTCGAACAGCGTTTTGGCCGACTCCTCAAAGGAATAGACAAAGGCCTTCTGCACTTCTTTTTTCGCCAGTTCGTCGTATTCTTTCCGGGCCACCGCAATGAAGTTCAGATAACGCTCCCGTTCGTCCTTCGTAATGGAGGCGTGCTGGTCAAGCCCGTCTTTGATGGCCCGCAGCACATCCAGCGCGTTAATGCATTGAAGGTCCTGCTTAATCAAAGCACTGGAAATCCGGTTGATAACATACCGCGGATCGACGCCGGACATGCCTTCTTCCAAATATTCAGACTGCATTTCCTTCAAATCGGCTTCTTTATAGCCTTCGATCTCCTCGCCATCGTACATTCTCATCTTTTTGACGAGGTCCATTCCCTGCTTCTTCGTCTCCTTGAGACGGGTCAGAATGGAGAAAATCGCGGCGGAACGCAGCGCATGCGGCGCAATATGGATATGCTTCATGTCGCTTTGCGAAATGAGCTTGCCGTAAATCTTTTCTTCATCCGATACCTTCAGGTTATAAGGAATCGGCATGACGATCATCCGAGACTGCAGCGCTTCGTTTTTCTTGTTGGCGATAAAGGCCTTGTACTCCGATTCGTTCGTGTGGGCAACGATGAGCTCGTCGGCGGAAATAAGCGCGAACCGGCCTGCCTTGAAATTGCCTTCCTGCGTGAGCGAGAGCAGGTTCCACAGAAACTTCTCGTCGCATTTGAGCATTTCCTGAAATTCCATCAGGCCGCGGTTGGCCTTGTTCAGCTCTCCATCAAAACGGTAGGCGCGGGGGTCAGATTCCGAACCGTATTCCGTAATGGTAGAAAAGTCGATGCTGCCAGTCAGGTCGGCGATATCCTGGGACTTCGGATCCGAAGGGCTGAATGTACCGATACCGACACGGCTATCTTCCGAGATCTGCACCCGGGTGACGGGCATTTTCTCGATGTCGCCGTCGTATTCGGTCCTCAGGCGCATTTGGCAGAAGGGCATAAATTGCCTTCGATCCGCACACCCAGTCTTTTTCCACTTCTGCCCTCAGCTCCAGCGGAATGAGATGAAGCGGTTCCTCATGCATCGGGCAGCCGTCAATGGCATATACCGCGCCTTGCGGCGTTCTCGAAAATTTCTCAAGTCCCCGCTTCAGCAGGGTCACAATCGTCGATTTCCCGCCGCTGACCGGCCCCATTAGCAGCAGAATCCGTTTACGGACGTCGAGCCTGCGGGCCGAGGAGTGGAAATACTCCTCCACCAGCTTTTCAATGGCACGATCCAGGCCGAAAATTTCCTGCTCAAAAAATTTATAACGTTTATGGCCGTTGACCTCTTCCACGCCGTATGATTTGATCATGTCATAGACGCGGGCATGCGCCGTCATCGCCGGTGATGGGTCCTGACGAAGAAGGTCGATGTATTCTTTAAAGGTGCCATTCCATGCCAGTTGATCGCTCTCTGCCCGATATGCCGCTACGCGTTCGAAAATATCCATGCAAGTACCTCCTATGACTCGGTTATGAAATCGCAAGCTACTCCTACAAAATGCGTCAAGGGTCAACTGCTCCCATCGATTCTTAAAAAGTGTATTACATACCTATGCGGGACCGTGGGATTAGTTGACCTCTTTTTTCGCCCATGTCAGATTGTCTTTTTCTATAAAAGCAAGGGTGCTGCGACTTTCCCGGCGGGATATCTGCCCTTAGGATTCGGGTTCTTCATTTGAAATGATATAATGAACAAAGAATTCAGAAGCGGATCACCGCAGAAGGAGAGCCTGAACATGTCCGTCCAGCATGAAACCGAACTTTACGAGCCATTGAAGGCTTTTTTTGAGCGGCAGGGCTACGAGGTCAAAGGCGAAGTTCGCCACTGCGACCTGGTGGGCCTGCATCCGGACGAGGAAGAGCCGCTGATCGTGGAAATGAAAAAGACGTTCAACCTCTCCCTGCTGCTGCAGGGAGTCGAACGTCTCAAGCTGAGCCCTCATGTATATTTGGCGGTGGAGCGCAACCGCAGCAAGCGGGGTGCCGTGAACCAGCGCTGGGATGACATCACCGGTTTATGCCGCAGGCTGGGCGTCGGTCTGATCACCGTCACCTTCTATAAAACTAAGAAGCCGCTGGTGGAAGTGCTCTGCGAGCCGGGAACGCCTTACGTGCCAACCCGCAGGATGAAAGTCCGCAAGTCCCGGCTGCTCTACGAATTCCGCGAACGCAGCGGCGATTATAACGTCGGCGGCACCACCAGGGCGAAGCTGATGACGGCTTACCGGGAAAAAGCGCTTCGCGTCGCCGGCGCCCTCGCAGGCGCACCGGAAGGCGGCCTGTCGCCCGCGCATTTACGGGAGAAAAGCGGCGTGCCGAATGCGGCGGCCATCCTGCAGAACAACTATTACGGCTGGTTCCAGCGGATCTCGCGCGGCCGCTACCTCCTGACGCCGGCAGGCACCGCCGATTTGGAGCGCTATGCCGGCATCCTGGAGACGGGGGCATCCAGTTTGCCCGCTCTTGTGGAAACGGCCACGCCGGCGCGCGCCTCACGTCGCAAAAAGACTTAGCTGCGCGCCGTAAATTCGCCGATCGCTTCGCCGATCAGACTCATGCCCAGCAGCAGCTCATCACGGCCGGGGTGGGTGAAATTCAGCCGAATCCAGCCGCTTCCCCGCCCGTCCGGGTAGCACAGCGTGCCGGGGAGAAAAGCTGCGCCCTTACCCAAGGCGCATTTCAAGAGGGCCAGACTGTCCAGCCCATCCGGCAGCTGAAGCCAGATAAACATCCCCCCCTTGGGGATGACGTAGCTGGCATCCTGCCATGCCGGCCGCTGCAGCAGCCCGTTCATCAGCTTCAGGCGGGTGTCGTATTCGCGGTTCAGCATTTTGATATGCTCATGAATATCGAAAGCGGAGGATTCCAGCATGTTGTGCAGGAAGCGCTGGTTCAGCGTGCTGGACTGCCAATCGGCCAGCTGCTTGGCGGCGGCCAGCATATCGATCAGCGGCCGGCTTCCGGCGGCCCAGCCCGTACGCAGCGCCGGAGCGATCGTTTTGCTGAACGAACCAATGTAGAGCACCCCCTGTCCGCTGCCCGAGCCGTCCAGCGCAAACAGGGAGGGATACAGACTGGTGAATTCCCGCTGCGATAACTTTTCAAAATGTAGATCCCCGTATGAATTGTCTTCTATAATGAGGATATTGTGCTCCCTGCACAGGTCAAGCACTTCCTTGCGCCGTTCTAAGCTCCATAGGACCCCCGTCGGATTGGAGAAATTCGGTGAGGCTACCAGCAGCTTCGGCTGCGTCCGCTCAATCTGTTCCAGCAAACGTTCCGGAATCAGGCCATTCTGGTCGCTGTCCACCGGAATGACGACAGCCCCCTGCATCTTGAACACCTGCAAGTATCCCGGCGAAGCCGGACTTTCCACAAGCACGCGGTCCCCTGGCTCCACATAGACGCGGGCCAGCAGATCCATTGCCTGCTGGACGCCGGTCGTCAGCAGAATTTGATCCGGACCCACATCGATGCGCTTCGTGCGCTTCCAGTCCTCCGACAACCATTCGCGCAACGGCAAAAAGCCCTGCGGCTCCCCATACTGAAGTGCCGTAGGACTATTCGAAATCACTGCTGCCGCTGCTGCCTCCAGGGAAGATACGGGAAATAACTCTTCGGCCGGAAGCTCCTCTGCAAAAGAAATGAAGGATTCCCGATTTGCCAAGGACCGGATGAGATGAAGCGGTGACGACAGCATGACCTCCGTACGGGCTGCAAAGGAATACTGCATGGTCTCTCCTCCCATTTAT
The DNA here is from genome assembly GCF_002968895.1 of Paenibacillus sp. AR247. Classification (NCBI taxonomy): domain Bacteria; kingdom Bacillati; phylum Bacillota; class Bacilli; order Caryophanales; family Paenibacillaceae; genus Paenibacillus; species Paenibacillus sp. AR247. The sequence continues at coordinate 432,248 of NZ_PCZT01000002.1, forward strand.
CTCTTATTGGGTTCGGTCTCTCTATATAATTTACAACCCTAAAGTATGTATTCAGAGACGCATGGAATTATGCCGTATTCAAATGTACATCGCTCGCTTCTGGCGTGAATGAAGCGCAAATTTTTCGATGGCCTGGGCCCGTGTGGACACCCCCAGCTTGACGTAAATTTTGCGCAGGTAGTTATCGATGGATCTTCGGCTGACGGTAATTTCCGTTGCGATCTTATCGTAGGTAATCCCCTGTACGATCCGTTCCATAATAAAAATCTCCGTCTCGGTCAGATCAAACATCCCTTCCGCCGAGGGAGCCGCCTGCATCTGCCAGATCCCCTGCTTCAGCCATTCAATCGGCAGGGCGGCAAAACCTTCGCGCAGCCCGTCGATCATCAGCATGAGCTGGGAGGCCGAGGCCTGTTTCGACAAAATCCCGCTCCCCCCGTGATGAATGATCGGATGCAGCAGCTTCAAACCGTCATGATCCGTCAAGATGAGGACATGGCTCTCCGGAGAACTGCTCTTCAGCTTCTCCAGCAGCGGTTCCGCTGTTCCCTCGGGCATCTGGTAGTCCAACAGAACCAGATCGGGCTGGTGCTCGATCACCAGCACCAATCCTTCGTCCCAGGTTGAGGCCATCCCCGTTACCTTCAGATTCTCCCGTTCCTCCAGTATCAACTTGGTGCCCAGCATACTTGTGGGGTGGCTATCGATAATCACAACCCGCCAAACTCTCGTCATTTCAATGGTAACCTCCTGGTACTGATCGTATTGAATATAAAGTACAGCAGCGTTTCTCCTCCGCTCACAAGCGCGTTAAACGCTTGTTTTAAGACGTTTCTATTTTCATAACAAGGCTCGCTAAACGGTTATGTATAATATAAATCTATCAGTCTTAAACAGATTGTATCGCACCCCTATTATTTCGTGCAATCTATTTTTAGGTATTTTTATGACTTGTATTCATTTTTGCGAAAATAATAGGGTAATGATAGAATGGGGACTGGAAAAAATTCTACGAAAACCGAGGTGATGACATTGCAAACTTCGACAGGGCCTTCCGCACCATTCGGAAACCAGCCCAAGAGGGAGAGGCAGCCCTCCGTCAAGTTCGTGCTCCTGATATGGATACTGCTGATTGTACTGGGCATCGGCGCTGCCTATTTATATAGCAATCATGTGAAACAGGAAATGATAAAGCAGCTTCAGGCAAGTACGGAAAACCAGATGAACGATTTAAAAAAGAGTTACGAGGCTCAGTTTAACGAACTGGCGGGGCAAGTTAAGGAGCTGGAGAGCAAGGTGCAGTCCTTTAACGAACTGCTGACGTTCACCAAGGATAACGCCACGAGCAAAACCGATAACAGCAACAAGCTGTACACCCAGCTGAACGAAGTGAAGAAACAGCTGGACACGCTGCAGAAAAAGATGGATCTGCTCAAATGAATGTAAGCATCAAACAGATCAACCGCTTTTTTCTGCTCGTGACCGCTCCGTTCGTTGGATTGTTCATCTATTTGCTGTTCAGCCTAGGTTCCCTACATATCCAGGTCGATACCGCAGCGTACGTTCCGGCAGATACGCTCAAGCCGCATACCGACTCGCTGCTGAAGGAGCTGGACAAGGCCGACAAAACCGTGAAAGTAACCATTTCGTCCATCAGCAAGACGTCCAGGCTGTACAAGCAGACGACTTCAGCGATGAATGCGATCGAGGCAACGGCCAAGACACAAGCCGGACGTCCCGAGTTCATCTACAATAAACGGATTACGTCCAAGCTCGGCGTCCCTATTGAACGCGTCGATAGCGACCGAATCCGGATCGAGCTCTACAAGGTCAACCCGGGTGTGTATAATGGATATGCTATGAAGGTGAAGCTCAAGGATCCCTCTGCCATGGGCATGAGCCTTGCCAAGGACAAGCTGGGAAGCTCCGAAACGACGATGCAGGCCGTAAGCCGGCACGGGGCCGTGGCTGGGATCAATGCCGGAGGATTTGCCGACACCAGCGGCAAGCGTTATCCGCTCAGCACCACCGTCATGAACGGAGAGTATCTTACGGGATTCCAGTCCAGCTTCAAGGATCTCTTCTTCGTGGGGCTGAACAAATCCGGCAAGCTTATCGGCGGCAAGTTCCAGAATCAGTCCGAACTGGACCGCCTGCAGCCCAAATTCGGGGCGACCTTCGTGCCGATGCTGCTAAAAAACGGCCAGCCCGTTGAAATCCCGCTCAAATGGAAGCAGTCTCCCAACCGTGCGCCGCGGACCGTAATCGGCAAATACAAAGACGACCAGCTGCTGATCATCGTCGTGGACGGGCGCAACGAAAACGGCAGCTCGGGAGCCACCCTCCAAGAGCTGCAGAGTAAAATGTTCCATCTCGGCGTCACCGATGCCTATAATCTGGATGGCGGTGGCTCTTCGACCCTGGTGCTGAACGGCAGGGTGGTCAACCACCCGTCGGACGGCAGCATGCGCCCGGTCCCGACCAACTTTTTATTTTATAAATAATGTATCCTTAAGCTGCAAAAAAATTATGAACAAAATGACGAATTCATTTATTTTTCCAGCAAGTGTGGGTATAATAGGCTTATTGAGCAATGGTAGTTCAGCGGGAGGTGGCCTTAAATGTCGTTCTCATTAACTTTTTGGATTTGTATGGTGGTGCTGCTAATGTTCCTGGTCGGCATCCTAACCGCAGCTTATAACGATGATAAAACTAAAGGACTGTAAGGCCGAAGAGGCTTCCTGTATAGGAAGCCTTTTTTCATGGACACCTGATCCATAAAAGCGAAGTTATAAACAGACATGGCTATAAAAGAAAAACACCACGAAAACTCGTGATGCCCAAATGAAAGTTATGCATGCTTTTGCAATTGCAGCATGTCGGATTGACACTGGCCGCAAATATACCGCTCTTTGAATTCCGTCACTTCGTCCATCGAACCGCAAAACACGCATTTCGGACGGTAACGTTCCAGAATGATGTGGTCCCCCTGCACCAGAATCTCGACAGGATCTCCTTCGTTCATCTGATAACGTTTTCTAAGCGACTTCGGCAGGACGATTCTTCCGAGCTGATCTACCTTGCGTACAACACCGGCAGGTTTCATGTTCAACACCTCTCCCTATGACTAATCGAATGTAAAGTGATTAGAAAGTACCCCCTGTGATCATTATTCATACTTTCCAATCCAGAAATATGGGTCTTTTCTAATAGTTCGATGTGACGATGTCGAATCCTGCTCCGGATTAAAATTTTATTACTTTATTTTAGAAGCTGAATTTTTCCGTGTATTGTATCTAAATACAGTCCTTATTCCATCCCCGGATAATCGAGTTGCCGCAGCGCTTCATACACGATGATCGCCGCCGAATTGGACAGGTTCAATGACCGGACCTTATCCGTCATCGGCATGCGCATACACGTATCAGGGTTGGCGGCAAGCAGTTCCTCCGGAAGTCCCTTCGTTTCCTTGCCGAACACGAGAAAATCCTCGTCCTGGAACTGAAAGTCTGTGTATCGTTTGTCGGCTTTTGTCGTCGCATAGAAGAAACGCCGGCCGGCGTACATCTCCTGCACCTCTGCAAAAGATTCATGGTATTCAATATGAACCGCATACCAGTAATCCAGGCCCGCGCGCTTCAACGTCGCGTCATCGGTGCGAAAACCAAGCGGCTTCACGAGATGCAGGTGAGCTCCCGTCGCTGCGCAGGTTCTGGCGATATTGCCGGTATTAGCGGGAATTTCAGGTTCAACAAGTACGATGTGCAATGCCATAGATCGTTTTCCACTCCATTCATTTTCTATACAAAATGAACTAAAGGTTAATCATGCTTCACCTTTTTAGTTCAAATGATATTGCTAAAGTTTAAAAAGCCTCTCGCCGATAAACGGCGAAAGGCGCTCACTCATGGATGTTCTGGCTTCAGGCTTCATTACCCATGATTCTTTTGAAAATGGTTCATAAAATCAGCCAGTGCTTTAACATTCTCGTAAGGAACGGCGTTGTAAATCGAAGCGCGCAGACCGCCGACGCTGCGGTGTCCCTTCAGACCTACAAAACCTTCCTGTTCCGATTCCTTAATAAACTGCTTCTCCAGCTCTTCGGAAGGAAGACGGAATGTAATATTCATAATCGAGCGGCTGCCCGCCTCTACCGGTCCGCGGTAGAAGCCTTCGCTGCTGTCTATTGTATCATAAATCAAGCCGGCTTTCTCCCGGTTGATCTTCTCCACTCCGGCTAGAGAGCCTTGTTCTTCGATCCACTTCAGCACTTCGTTGACCATGTATACCGAAAAGGACGGTGGGGTGTTGTAAAGAGAGTTGTTCGCCGCATGCGTGCTGTAGCGCAGCATCGTTGGGATATGCTTCGGCGACTCAGCCAGCAGTTCTTCCCGGGCGATGACGACCGTTACGCCGGAAGGTCCCAGGTTCTTTTGCGCTCCTGCATAGATAAAGTCGAACTGATTCACGTCGAACTCGCGGCACAGGATGTCGCTGGACATGTCCGCAATCAGCGGTACGCTGCCTGTATCCGGATACTGCTGGTACTGGCTGCCTTCGATCGTTTCATTGGACGTTACGTGCAGGTATGCGGCATTTTCCGGAATTTCGATGCTGCTCAGATCCGGAATCGACATAAACTTATTGTTCTCCGAAGAAGCGGCAATATGCGTCTCCCCGATCAAGCGCGCTTCCTTCTCCGCTTTGCTGGCCCAGCTGCCTGTCAAGACATAGCTTCCGGTCTTGCCGGCTGTCAGAAAGTTCATTGGCACCATCGCAAACTGGGTGCTGGCACCCCCCTGCAGAAACAGTACCTTGTATCCCGAAGGATTACCCAGGAGGGACAGCAGACGGCTCTGCGCTTCGTTGTGGACTTCCTCGTAGACCTTGCCGCGGTGCGACATCTCCATGATGGACATCCCTGTCCCCTGGAAATCCACGAATTCAGCTTGTGCGCGTTCCAGCACTTCCAGCGGCAATGCAGCAGGGCCAGCGTTAAAATTGTATGCTCTCTTTGTCAAAACAACTCCCCATCCTCTCTCTTATCGCAAATGATAATATGGCAATGATAGCAGTATTCCCAAGGGCCATCAAGTACAAAAAAGCACATAGTATGACGCCTTGCGGACGTTTGTTTTTATCTATTACTTTAACACAATTTATTTAACGGAGTAAAGCACTGCAGGAAATGGCAGATCAAAAGTCGACAGTATTCGGCAGATCCAGCAAGGGGGTCCTCGATAGCCGTCATCACCGGAGTTTTCCCAACAGCCCTAAATTCCCTTCCTGAGTAGCCCCACACTTACTCCCCTGCCCAGCGGAGCGGACACCGCAATTCCGGAACAGCGCAGCGGTCGCCTTTGTTTTCCCGTTTCTACCGCAAACAGCGGCTAGTTCAAGAAACGGAAAACAACACGCGAGTGGAGGAATGCGGAGTACGCGAACGCTGGCCCGGCATGGCATATGCTGCCGCATGCAGGCTTAGCTCCCCTTGGCAGACAAATCACCCTCATCGTGAAGGCTGCTGCCGTGTTGTCTCCCTGAGCACCAGCACAATTGCATCCCTGAACTGCCCACACTTACTCCTCCGCCCAGCGGAGCGGACACCGCAATTCCGTAAGCAGCGCAGCGGTCGCCTTTGTTTTCCCGTTTCTACCGCGGACAGCGGCTAAATTCAAGAAACGGGAAAACAACAGCGAGTGAAGGAATGCGGTGAGAGCGGAGTGCTGCTGACAGCGTTGCTTCA
>NZ_PCZT01000002.1:438093-444466 GCF_002968895.1 Paenibacillus sp. AR247
GCGGAGTACGCGCAGCGTCCCCCAAACAAAGAGGCTGCCCCTCCAGTCATCCCTGACCGGAGTGGGCAGCCATTTCTTGATACGGATTAGCAGTCGAAGTACAGACCGTACTCGTGCGGATGCACGCGGATCGAAACGGCTTTCGCTTCAGCACGCTTCAGGCTAACGAAGTTATCAATGAATTCTTTGGTGAATACGCCGCCTTCCAGAAGGAAGTCGTAATCAGCTTCCAGAGCGTCCAATGCTTCGTCCAGGGTGCCCGGTACGCTGCGGATTTCCGCTTTTTGATCGTCGGAGAGCTCATAGATGTTTTTATCCATTGGTCCGTATCCGAGCTCAACCGGATTGATTTTGCGCTTGATACCGTCCAGACCGGCCATCAGCATAGCCGAGAAGGCCAGATAAGGGTTCGCCGTGGAATCCGGCGTACGGAACTCGATGCGGCAGCCTTTAGGCGTAACAGCGGCGACTGGAATACGGATCGCTGCCGAACGGTTACCTTTCGAGAACACGAGGTTAACCGGTGCTTCGTAGCCAGGAACCAGACGCTTGAAGGAGTTTGTCGACGGGTTCGTGATGGCGATCAAGGCCGGAGCATGATACAGGATACCGCCGATGTAGTTCAGCGCCATTTCGCTCAGGTTCGCATAAGCGCCTTTTTCATAGAACAAAGGCTCGTCGCCATTGAAGATGGACTGGTGAACGTGCATGCCGCTTCCGTTGTCGCCAAAGATCGGTTTTGGCATGAAAGTAGCCACTTTACCGTATTGACGGGCTGTGTTATGAACGATGTATTTGTACAGCAAGAGGTTATCCGCTGTTTTCTTCAGGGTATCGAAACGGAAATTGATTTCCGCTTGGCCAGCAGTGGCCACTTCATGGTGATGACGCTCGATGCGGAGGCCGGCTTCTTCCAGCAAACGACACATTTCGCTGCGGATGTCTTGTTGGGTGTCGACTGGTGCAACAGGAACGTATCCGCCTTTCACGCGTACTTTGAAGCCAAGGTTGCCGCCTTCTTCTTTACGGTTCGTGTTCCACGAAGCTTCTTCGGAATCCACGAAGTAAGAAGAACTGTTCATGCCGCTTTCGTAACGGACGTCGTCAAAAATAAAGAACTCGGATTCAGGTGCAAAGAAGGCTGCCGTACCAACGCCGCACTGTTGCAGATACTCTTCGGCTTTGGCTGCAATGCTGCGCGGATCGCGCTCATAGCGCTCTCCGTCCGGCGTGTTGATGTTACACATGATGTTCAGTGTCGGATGAGCGGTGAATGGATCGACAAAAATCGATTCCGGATCTGGCATCATAACCATATCCGATTCTTCGATTCCCCGGAAACCGGCGATGGAAGAGCCGTCGAACGCAACCCCGTTCACGAACGTTTCTTCATCCACTTCAGAGGCAGGCAAAGAAATGTGATGCGCACGGCCAGCCAAATCTACGAAACGGAAATCCACCCACTCAATTGCTTTCTCCTGAATTGTTTTTAATACGTTTTTCAACCGACATGCTCTCTTCCTCCCAATTTCCGAACATTTCCCCGCATTTAAACGTAAACGTTCAGTATCTAATGATTTATGTCGTCATTATAAAACTTCAAACCTGACATCGTCAATATGTATGTAAGGTAATCCTTACACTTTTCAACACTTTATTTGCACTAATTGCAAATAGCCTGCACGGACCGATTTTCTGGGGAAAATCAGTCCGTGCAGGCTTAGATGTCGATACGGTATTACCGGGGAAATATTATACCCCTACTTTAAAGGATTCAGCAGGTGCCTTGGACGTATTGAATGTGCGCCCGACGAGTGGAGCCAGCTTCTCCAAGTCTTTAAGAAGCGCGGCGAACTGGTCCGGGAACAGCGACTGCACGCCGTCTCCGGTCATCGAGTTGTCCGGGTCTGTATGCATCTCGATAATCAGTCCGTTAGCCCCAGCTGCAACCGAGGCTTTGGACATAGGCTCAACCAGCTCTCTGCGGCCCGTGCCATGGCTCGGATCGGAAATGACCGGCAGATGGCTCAGCTGCTGCAGGACAGGAATAGCCGAAAGATCCAGCGTATTGCGGGTATAGCTTTCGAATGTACGGATTCCGCGCTCACAGAGCATGACGTCCGGGTTGCCGCCAGCAAGGATGTATTCCGCCGCATTCAGCAGCTCATCGTAGGTGGCGCTGAAACCGCGCTTGAGCAGTACCGGTTTACCGCAAGTTCCCAGCTTGCGCAGCAGGTCAAAGTTCTGCATATTCCGCGTACCCACCTGCAAAATATCAGCATATTCGGCGCAGATATCCACGTATTCCGGTGTCATGACTTCCGTAATAGTCAGCAGGCCATGCTTTTGTCCGGCTTCAGCCATCATAATAAGACCTTCGACACCGATCCCCTGGAAGCTGTATGGTCCTGTCCGTGGCTTGAAGGCCCCACCTCTCAGCACCTGTCCGCCGGCAGCCTTCACCAAGCCCGCAATTTCGTCGATCTGCTCGGGGGATTCAACCGCACAGGGTCCTCCCATGACGACGAGCTCGTCGCCGCCGATTTCCACGCCTTTTATCTTGATCACCGTGTTCTCCGGATGAAAATCACGGCTTGCCAATTTGTATGATTTGGTAATCTTCACTACATTCTCTACTCCCTTCATTTGACGCAGGTGCTCAGCAAGCTGCGGGTTGACCTGACCGATCAGCCCAATGACCGTCCGGTCTGCGCCTTTGGAAACAGAAGCCTGCAGTCCTTCCTTCTCAATCACACGCACAATATCCGCAATTTGTTCTTCCGGAGTCGTATTGGATGTAATTACGATCATGGCTATCATTCCTCCTGTGAAGCGCCTCGCTTCAGCGTACGCTTCTAGTATATTTTCAAATGATTCGGTATCTTTATCTGGTCTACCGTTCTCGCCTCTCACTTCACTAATACGCTTAAACGCGTTTTCGCTTTTAAGCTTTTATCCGCTAAAGCAACTATATCGGAAATCCACCTATCCGTCAACCCTAAATCTAAAATGGGCATCATCCCCTGCCGATCTGGTCTATTTTCTTCTGTAGGGCCAGTTCATATCAGGGACAGCAAATCATCATGGTCTAGAAACAAAAAAAGAAGCAGGCTCCCATTAAAGGAAGCCTGCTTCATCTCATTCGTTATTACGCCTTGGTGCTACCTGACGCTTTTACGGGCGGAAGCAGTTTCTTCATATTGACCGTGCGCTTGATTTCCCACGTATCCGGATTCTCCGGATCGTATTGTTCCAAATATGCGATCACTTCCTTGGTGATCGGGGTCGGCGTGGAGGCGCCGGAAGTGACAGCCACTTTGGATATGCCTTCAAGCCATTCGCGTTTCAGCTCGGTAATGTCGGCAATCCGGTAAGCCTTGACGTTGGCAATTTCTTCGGAGACTTGGGCCAGCCGGTTGGAGTTGTTGCTCCGCGGGTCGCCGACAACGATCACCAGATCCGCTTGTCCAGCCTGCTCCGCGACCGCTTCCTGCCGCACCTGGGTGGCCAGGCAGATCTCATTGTGAACCTCGGCGGACGGGTACAGCTCCAGCAGCTTTTTCATAATGGCCTTAATGTCCCATTGGCTCATCGTCGTCTGGTTCGTAATAATGATGCGGGAGGCGGATATGCGCAGATTGGCAACCTCGTCTTCCTTCTCGATCAGATGAACGTGATCCGGCGCAATGCCGATGGCGCCTTCGGGTTCGGGATGGCCCTTCTTGCCGATATAAATCACCTCATACCCTTCCGCCACCTTCTCGCGGATCAGGTCATGAGTCTTGGTGACGTCCGGACAAGTCGCGTCAACGGTCGTAAGACCTTTGTCCCGGGCCAGCTTCCGGACTTCCGGCGAAACGCCGTGGGCGGTAAAGATAACCGTACCGCTGTCCACCTGGTTCAGGATCTCCACCCGGTTCGGTCCGTCGAGCGTGATGATCCCATCGTCTTCAAAAGAATTCGTGACATGACTGTTGTGAACGATCATGCCCAATATAGTAAATCGGCCGGGGGAGGTCCAGGTTCTGGGCCGCCTGGCGCGCCAGCACCATGGCATCGACCACACCGTAGCAGTACCCCCGGGGCGAAATTTTAATCACTTCCATGACTTTCACCTGCTTTCTCTGGCATGCCTTAACCTAACCATTATACCCTATTCCAAAGGGACGGGAAAGACGACCGGCAGCCAGATAATGAAGGTGGTACCTTCTCCTTGACGAGTAACGACCTCGACCGAGCCGTTCAGCTCGTCGATAATCCATTTGGCGATGGACAGGCCCAGCCCGATGCCCTCCGTCATGCCGCGGGACTGATCCGCACGATAGAAGCGGTCAAAGATATATGGTACCTCGTCCTTGTCCATGCCGATGCCCGTATCGGCAATCCGGATGCCCACCTGATCTTCATACAGTAATGCGTCAAACGTCACTTGGCCTTCAGGTGTATACTTAAATGCGTTTTCAATAAAAATGAACAGCATCTGCTGCATATAGTCCTTATTGCCGTTGACATAGACGCCGTTCAGGATCGAAAAATCACCGGTAATCCAATCGGCCTGCCGCGGCAGGAATTGGGCCCTTCTGGCCACTTCTTCCACGAGTATTTCGAGCGGAATCGGCTGCTTGTCAAACGTCCGTCCCGTGTCGGCCCGGGCCAGAGAGAGCATGTCGCCGACGAGCCGGCTCATCCGCTTGGATTCGTCGGCAATGTCGCTGATGGCCTCCCGGGTCATCTGCTTCAGCGTCGCTTCGTCCAGCTTCGGACGGTCTCCTTCCTCGTCTGACCACATTTTCTCCAGCAGATCCACGTTGCCGCGGATCGTCGTCAGCGGTGTCCGCAGCTCATGCGAAGCGTCGGATACGAACCGGCGCTGCGTCGCGTAAGATTCCTCGAGGTTTTTATAAAAGCCTTCCATGCGCCCCAGCATACTGTTGACCGTGTCGATCAACTGCCCGACTTCATCCTGGGGCCCGTCATAATCAATGCGGACGCTGAGGTCCTGACCGTTCTGGATCTGGCTCGCCGCCTCGATAACGTTGCCGATCGGGCTCATCGATTTGCGGGCAAGGAACAAACCGAGCGAGGAGGCCACAATGATCATAATCGTTGCGCTGATGACCAGAATATTCCGCAGCAGGGTCAACAGTTCCACTTCATGTCCCGTATAAATGGCTACCTGAAGCATTGCGATAACCTGACCGGTATTGCTTTCCGTAATGGTGCGCTGATATAAGTAAAAAGGATTTCCCTGAATATACGCGGGTTTAAAACCCTGCTGTTTCACCGCATGGTCGTAGTCGGGATAAGGAAATTTGATATTTAAAGCCCCCAGATTTTCGGATACGGATAATTTATTATTCACGTAATCAATCATCTGTACGTAAGTTTGCGAGGCCAAATCGGAAGGCGCCGAGAAACTCAAATAATTACCGTTGCGATCATTCCAGTTCAAAACTACGGCCGGCTTGATTTTATCAAATTGCTGAGCCAGCCGGTCCCTTACGGAGTTATACGTATTAAAATGAACGACCCCATAGACCGCCGAACCGAACACGATCAGCGTTACGGCCAGGATGGCGGTGTACCAGGCGGTCAAACGCAATCTTATGGACATCTCTTATGAATCCCCTCTCAGGATATAACCTGCGCCGCGGATCGTTTGAATGACACGCTTCCCTCCGTGTTCTTCCGTCTTCTGACGGAGCATCGCAATGTACACTTCCAGCACGTTGGACTCACCGCTGTAATCGTAACCCCAGATTTTATCCATAATTAAGTCGCGGGACAGCACCCGTTTCGGATTTTGCATAAACAAATGAAGAAGCTCAAATTCCTTGGCCGTCAGCTCGAGGCGCTTGCCGCCGCGCAGCACTTCCCGGGAGTCGACGTCCAGCACGATGTCCTCATAGGTCAACCGGTGGTCGCCGGCTTCCTCCTGCCCCGGCTTCCGGCGCAGCAGCGCGCGCACTCTGGCCAGCAGCTCTTCCAGTGCAAACGGCTTGACGAGGTAATCGTCCGCACCAAGGTCAAGCCCTTTGACCCGGTGCTCGATTTCATCCTTGGCGGTGAGCATCAGGATCGGCACCTGACTGCCGCCTTCCCGAAGCCTGCGGCACACTTCAAATCCGTCCACCTGCGGCATCATGACGTCCAGCACGACGATATCGGGCTCCCCGTTCAAAATGACCTTCAGCCCCTCTGCCCCATTGTTAGCGGTAATGACGTCGTACCCTTCAAATGCCAGTCCCCTGCGCAGCATGGAAATGATCTTTTCATCATCGTCAATAATCAAAAATTTTCGATCGCATTAACGGACTACTCCTTTATCTCTTTATCTTGTATCATGGCACAAGCCTCTGCTTCTTATTGTAGC
>NZ_PCZT01000002.1:444566-445146 GCF_002968895.1 Paenibacillus sp. AR247
GAATTTATTTTTGTCGCCGATGGTGACCTGCAGGTCCATCTTCTTGTTGTTGCGGACGATGTTCAGCGTCACTTTCGTGCCGACCTTTTGTTTCTGGATAAATGCGGTCAGATCGGAATTGGTTTTATAGGCCGTACCGTTCACGCCGGTAATAATGTCGTAAGGGCGGAGGTCTGCTTCGTAAGCCGGGGATTTGTAAACAACCTCGGCGACGACAGAGCCCTCTTTAACATCGGAATCCATTTGCTTAGCCACTTCTTCAGTCATCGTCATCAAGGACGCACCGATAAATGGAACCGGATCCTTCGGAATTTCCTGGTTTTTCTCCAGCTTGTCGACGACATTCTTGATCGTGCTTGTCGGGATCGCGAAGCCGATGCCTTGGGAATCGGCGCTGACGGCTACGTTCATGCCGATGACTTGGCCGCTCAGGTTGAGCAGCGGTCCGCCGGAGTTACCCGGGTTGATCGAAGCGTCGGTTTGCAGCAGATGCTGATATTTGCGTGTGCCGCTGCCCGATTCCTCGCTGATATCGATGGAACGTTCGCGGGCGCTCAGTACGCCTGTCGTTACCGTATGG
>NZ_PCZT01000002.1:445246-451432 GCF_002968895.1 Paenibacillus sp. AR247
TTACCGATCGCTACAAACCGGCTCACCGACTTTCAGGCTACGAAGAATCGCCGAGCGGTACTGTCGGGAAGTTAGTTGTTGCCTTCGATTTTCAGAACGGCAAGGTCGAGATCTTTGCTGCTGCCCAGAAGCTTTCGCTTCGTAGGTCTTCTCGTCGTTCTCGATGGTTACCTGAATGACGTCGGCGTTCTCGTACCACGTGCTGATTGGTCAGGATATAACCTTCCTTGTTGTAGATAAAGCCGGAACCGATGCCGTAAGGAACGAGCTGCGAAGAATTCGAACCCGAACCCGAGCCTTGGGATTGGGAATCCGATCCCGATCCGCCGTAACCCGAATCGCCGCCGAACTGGTCTCCGAAGAAGTAGGAGAACGGATCATTCAGGTAAGGATTACTTTGAGAATTGGTACGGCTGCTCTGTTTAACGAGCGTTTCAATTTTAACGACCGCCGGGCCCGCTTCTTGTACTACCCCGGATACATCCGTCGGCTTTGAAAGCGGCAGCGAAGTCGTATTCGCCTTGCCGGTAGTCTCGCTGTTATCGGCTGCAGCCGATACTGTCGTGGCAGCCTGTTCGGACGTAAGCGACGTGTTAGGCGTAAAAAGATTCATGCGATCCGCCGTAAACATCAGCCCGGTGATGACAACCATGCCGGCGAGGAAGGAAATCAGCACTGTTTTAACCGATGTCTTCGGACGCTGGTTAAACTGCCAGTTACTGCCGTTACCGCCGCCATTGTTACCGCTACCGCCACCCGAACCTCCGCTGCGTCCGGGGCTGCCGGACTCGCCGGAGCTGTGGTACTGGCTGGAGGTTACCGGAAGCTGTTTGACCGGATTCGGAGGAGTGATCTCCACTTCCTCCGAGTGTGGCCTGTCGGAGGACTCACTGCCTGGATGCTCTGTATTGTTGTCTTTTCCAAGGGACTTAAACGGCCCGTAGGAATAGTAATAAGATGAATTATTCGAATCGGAAGACGGCTGTTCACGCTTTGTTGGCTCTTGATCAAACGAATCTTCCGGCTGGCCAAATCTGTTTCTTTCGTCCATGTGATTCATGCCTCCTGCTTTCCCTGATTTATAGCGTTCCGTAAGGGATATTGTTTAACTGTTTATATCATGTACTATAAACCTTAATGACAGATTAAAAACAATTAAAAAGCAGATAAAACATGTCGGGAAAGGCTATGACTGCACCCATCCTTTGCGGTGGGCGTAGATGGCCAGCTGCGTCCGGTCTTCCAGCTCGCATTTCATCAGCAGGTTGCTCACATGGGTCTTAACTGTTTTGATGCTGATATGCAGCTCCTCAGCGATATCCTTATTGCTTTTGCCTTCGGCGACGAGCAGCAGCACTTCCTTCTCGCGTTCGGTCATCCCGGTGGAATCCCCCTGAACGGTCCGCTGGCGGATGCCTCTAGTCAGCGCTTGGGACACATCCCCCGTCATGACCGGCATGCCCCGGTTGGCCCCTTGCAGCGCATAGATCAGTTCGTCGGCCGAGACGGTCTTCAGCACGTAGCTGACAGCTCCGGCTTCCACCGCGTCCACCACCAGGTCGTCTTCGAGAAAGCTCGTCAAAATGACGATTTTGATTGAAGGGTATTTCGCCAGAACGGCCCGCGTCGTTTCGGCACCGTTCATCACCGGCATCATCAGATCCATCAGCACCAGATCGGGATGCTCCTCCTGCGGCCGCTGGTCCAGCCAATCCAGCAGCTCTTTGCCATTGCCTGCTTCCCCGATCACTTCAAAGGAAGGCTCCAGCATCAAATATGTTTTCAATCCCATTCTGACCATATCGTGATCATCCACAATGACCACCTTCACGCTCTCTGCCATTTCGATTTCCCCCTGAGTGTATTGATGAACCGTTCAAGATAAACTTATGTAAACTTCGGTATATGCACACGGATGGTCGTGCCCGAGCCTTGGCGGCTCATAATTTCGACCTGTCCGCCCAGCTTCTCGGCCCGCTCCCGCATCGTTGAAAGTCCATACGATCCCGGTCTGTGCGGAATCGAGTCAAACCCCTGGCCGTCGTCACTGATGCTGAGCACCACCTGCCGGCTCTCTTCGCGAAGCGACATGCTGACCAGTCTGGCGTGGGCATGCTTCACAATATTTGCCACCGCTTCCTGAATGATCAGAAACAGCTGATGCTCGATCGCTTCCGACAGGCTGCCCTTCAGTTCGACCTCCTTCATGCCCTTGAGGCCGTTCTGGCGGCAGTAGTCCGGGAACCACACTTCCAGCGCTTCAGCCAGGCTCTTGCCCTCCAGCTCGACGGGACGAAGCTGCGCAATCAGCGCCCGCATCTGCTTCTGGGCCATCTGGGACATCGTGATGAGCTGCTCCATAACGACTTTACCCTGCTCCTCGTTCCGTTCAAGCACCCTCGGCAGCGACGACGCCGACATATGAATGGCGAACAGCTGCTGGCTGACGGTATCGTGCAGATCCCGGGCCATCCGCCGGCGCTCCTCGATAACAGCCGATTCCGCGGCTTTTTCCTTTTCGATGACTTCCTGCTCGCCCATCCGCTGCAGCAGCTCCATTTTCTTTTCAATCGAATCCATCACATTGTTGAACTCATGATAGAGCCGGGCAAACGTCGGGTCATCGGTTTCGCCGATCCGCACCGACAGATTTCCTTTGGAAACCTGAAGCATGTTAAGCTCCAGCACATCGATGCGCCTCTGAATCCGCTGTCCGGCCATGTATCCGATGATGATCGACAACAGCAGAAACCCCAGGCAGGAATAAATCCATACCCAGGTTCCTTTAATAACGAGATATCCGCTGTCGCTGCCGATATAGAAAATCGCCGTCATCAGAAGGCCGGTCAGCAGGAAGTAAAACAGCAGCATCCATTTGGTATTTTTCATGATACTTTTCATCCGATCAACCTACTTTGTTTACTTTAATATCACCGATAAACGCGCTGACGTTGATTTTTATTTTTTTGCGCGCCTCCTTGTAATACGGCGTACGGGTCGAAACGTTGCCTGCAAATCCGCTCCGCGATTCGTTCAGCACCGACATATCCCCGATAAAGGAGCTTGAGTTCACCGTGACGCCCAGATCGGTATCGTCCGGGATGTACACCTTGATATCGCCGATAAACGCGGAGATGTTGATTTTGGTCTCCCCATAAGGAATATGCGCCCGGGTCAGGTCCAGTACCGTGTCTCCGATAAATTGGGACAAGTTGGTCGGCTTCAGCTGGAAGGAATCGTGTCCGAGATAAATATCCCCGATAAAAGAGGACTTGTTGATTTTCTTGTCGTGGTCGGATTCGCTGAACGGGCCATGGTGGTCCCAATCATGATCATCCGGTCCACGGAATGGTCCGCCCCGGCGGGCTTCCTCTCTGGCGTAGTGCTTGTAGTATCTTTTGTAGTGCCGCTTGTACTTGTTCTTGTAGTGCTTCTTCATCCGGTCCATTTCGTCGTCATCGTCCGAATCAAAATCGTCCATATCAACCTCTTCCTCATAGGAGGATTTCGGCGGAACGCCCTGCGGTCCCTTCTCCTTGCTGTACGGAATGCCGAATTTCTCCTCGAACTGCCGGTCCAGGGACGAACCGTCAAGCTCAACCGGCTCCGGCGGCACCGGAGGTTCCGGCGTAAACACGGGCTCCTCGGGACGGCGTTTGTCGGCTGGCGGAGGGGTCCGGTCATTCGGTTTGAAAATGACATACAGCCCGCCGATAATCAGCAGCGCAGGAATGATGATTTTAAACAGATTGCCTGGCGAGATCCAGAGCCATCCCAGATTACGGCCCAGGAAATAAGCCCCGATCAGGAGCAGGATCGCCCCGCCAAAGAATGAGCGCCGGCCCTTGGCCAGCTCTTTGAGCCCCAAAACAACCAGAATCACCGGCCAGTAGTCTCCGACCAGTCCCCAGAAGCTGACGTCGATATATCCGAGCTGATTCAACAAAAACACAACTCCGATCGCGATCAGCACCAGGCCTCCAAAAAGGCGGTCCACCCATTTTTTTTGCATAACCGTATCTCCTTTAACTCCATTGTTCATATCCTATAAAGTTTCGCTTCGCTTGCGAATCTGATATCAGTGTACAATAATGGCGGCCAGGCCGACAGCGGCGGCGGAATGATCCTGTTCTCGGTCCCCAGACCGAGGCGCATTACTTTTTTTTCCATATAAAATAAAACACCCGCTTTTCAGCGGGTGCTTTAGAAAAATTGACGAAAGAATGATTATTGTTGATCGTTTTGTTTGAATTCTTCGTCAAACTTTTGGTTAGGTGTTTTGAAGTTGCTGCTTTGTACTTTTTGCTTTTGCGTGGAAGTTGCGCTTTCGTTTCCGATTTCGGCAAACTCCTCGTCAAACTTTTGGTTTGGCGTTTTAAAGTTGCTGTCTTTGTTTCTTTTGCTATTTGGTTTCACCTTCCCTGTAGCTTGTCTGGCCGGGGATCCAAGCATCGCTTTACCCCTGTCGTAGTATTTACCCCTGTCGTAGTATGTGAAGCCTCCTGGAATTTATACCGTTCTACGGCAAATTTGAAGAATGGAAAACGATACATAAATGGTATCGGAAAACAATAAAAGCCCTGGAGCGCCGCATTTCGGGCCCAGGGCTTCCTTATAGTTTAAACCGCTTCATCCAGCAGCGAAGCCGGGACGGTCTTATACGTCTGGATCGCTTTCCCCAACGTCTGCAGCATTTCCTCGCTGCATTTGCGTTCCCCCGCTTGATCACAAACACGTCCACCTCTTTTTTTCCCCACTCCTTATACACCTGTTTGGTTGTGGAGAAATACAGGTCGATCTTACGGCCCTTTATGGCCGAACCGGTATCCGCAACAACACCATAACCGTAGCCTGGCACATAAAGGATCGTTCCGAGCGGGAACCATTTCGGGTCGGCCGCGATGGTCGAAATCGTATTTTTGTCCCTGCGCACCTTTACGCCGGAATACGTAATGCCGTATGACGGATGGCTCGGATGTTTGCCCGTGGATTCATAACCCGCGGTGTATCCAGTCGCCGTGACTTTCACCTTGCGGATGACCTGCTCCTGACGCGGCATCAAGACCGGCATGGACGGCTCCTTAACGGCACCTGCCTCCTGCTGCGGCTTAACCTCGGCTTTGCCGATCGCGGGAACAGCCGCCTTGGCCGTATATTTGGGCATGAACTCATTTTGCTTAAATACGTTCTGCTCCGCCCGCTTTTTCAAATCAACCACCTGAAACATTTCCGGCTTCGTTGCATATTTTAACGGCTTTTGATAATAGTCATTAGCCGCCAGCATCGGACTCTTTGCACTTTCATTCCCCGTAACCCCGTCACTCTCCAGCAGCGAGAAGGATGCCGCATACATCTTGGGCGCCCCTGCAAGCATGCCAAACAGAAACATACAACACAAAATCCTCTGCCATGTTTTCACCTTGTTCATATAAAATCCTCCCCCTTTACTTGCGAGGATGTCCATATGTTCCGGCGTTTATACATGTAAAAGTGAAGTCGTCTCACTTTGCAGAGGATTGTGCAAGCTTATCAAGTTATCGTTTTACACGAGTTTGTGTCTTAGAAAATTTCGCGTTTGGCGATTTGTTCACGGAGCAGCGAAATCGCCTCATCCACGGTTTTGGCCCCGATGTCGCCTTCTCCGCGTTTGCGGATCGACACGGTTCCCGCGTTCATTTCGTTATCGCCGACGATGAACATGTACGGTACTTTCTCAAGCTGGCCTTCGCGGATTTTATAGCCGAGCTTCTCATTGCGCACGTCCGCTTCCACGGATACGCCCTGAAGCTTCAGCTTCTCAGCCACTTCCTTGGCATAGCCTTCGAATGCGATGGAGACCGGAATGACCTTGACCTGCACCGGAGACAGCCACAGCGGAAGGTTGCCCGCAAAATTCTCCAGCAGGAAGGCCGTAAAGCGTTCCATCGTGCCCAGAATGCCGCGGTGGATGACCACCGGACGGTGCTTCTGCCCGTCGTCGCCTACGTATTCAAGTTCGAAACGTTCAGGCAGCAGGAAGTCCAGCTGGACGGTAGACAGCGTTTCTTCCTTGCCAAGGGCGGTGCGGATCTGCACGTCGAGCTTCGGACCGTAGAAAGCGGCTTCGCCTTCGGCCTCGAAGAACGGGATGCCTGTCTCTTCCACAACCTCGCGCAGCATGCGCTGGGACATTTCCCACATGGCATC
>NZ_PCZT01000002.1:451532-451709 GCF_002968895.1 Paenibacillus sp. AR247
AGACTGGATTTGAAAGTCAGCGCATCACCCCATCATCATGCATTGGAAAACAGGACGAAGGAGACGGCCGCATGCGGTTAGAGCCTTCGTCCTTTTTGCATGGTCACCATCCCTAACTCCGGCGGGGAAGCCCCCCCGTTNACCCCCACGCTTCTGCGGCTGCCGGGCTGCCGGCGG
>NZ_PCZT01000002.1:451809-466845 GCF_002968895.1 Paenibacillus sp. AR247
GGAATTCTTCCTTGATCTGATCTGGACGGCNGAAAATGTGGGAATCGTTCAGCGTCATCGCGCGTACGCGGTGCAATCCTGTCAGTGCCCCGGACATCTCATAACGATGCTGCATGCCAAGCTCGGCGATCCGGATCGGCAGATCCCGGTAGCTGTGCATTTCGCTCTTGTACACCATCATATGGTGCGGACAGTTCATCGGACGGAGCACCAGCTCTTCGTTGTCGAGCTCCATCTTAGGGAACATGTCCTCTTGGTAATGCTCCCAGTGGCCGGAGGTTTTGTACAGTTCTACGTTACCGAGAACCGGCGTGTAGACATGCTGGTACCCCAGGCTTTCCTCAAGATCCACGATGTAGCGCTCGAGGGTGCGGCGCAGCTTGGCGCCTTTCGGCAGCCACATCGGCAGGCCTTGTCCCACCAGCTGGGAGAACGTGAAGATTTCGAGCTCTTTACCGAGCTTACGGTGGTCGCGCTTCTTGGCTTCCTCGAGGAAGTGAAGATGCTCATCCAGCTGCGCTTTCTTGACAAAAGCGGTTCCGTAGACCCGCTGCAGCATCTTGTTCTTGCTGTCACCGCGCCAATAGGCACCGGCCACGCTCATCAGCTTGAACACCTTGATTTTGCCGGTGGAAGGCAAATGCGGTCCGCGGCACAGGTCGAAAAATTCGCCCTGCTCATAGATGGTGATGACACTGTCCTCAGGCAGCGCGTTGATCAGTTCAAGCTTGTAGGGATCCCCGAGCTCGCCGAAAATGTCCAACGCCTCCTTGCGGCTGACTTCCTTGCGGACGATCGGCAGGTTTTCGCCTACGATACGCTCCATTTCCTTTTCGATCTTCTGCAGATCTTCCGGATTCAGCGGATGCTCCAGATCCATGTCGTAGTAGTATCCGTCCTCGATGACAGGTCCGACGCCGAGCTTGACCTCTTTGGCCCCGAACAGGCGCTTCACGGCTTGGGCCGTCAAGTGCGCCGTACTGTGGCGCATCACTTCGAGGCCTTCCGGCGAATCGAGCGTAACGATTTCCACCGCGGCTCCTTCCACGAGCGGGGTGGACAAATCGACCACGATGCCGTTCAATTTCCCTGCGGCCGCATTTTTCTTCAGGCCGCTGCTGATCGAAGCGGCGACGTCTTCAATGGTGCTTCCGTCCGCATATTCGCGAACCGAGCCGTCTGGCAGTTTAATGCTTACTGACACGTTGTATTCCTCCTTGGCATTTCGGCGGACAGCCGCCCTTTTCAAAATCGTACAGGCAACGCAAAAAACACCCATCCCTATACAAGGGACGAGTGTTTGTACCCGTGGTTCCACCCAACTTCGACAGACCTCCATATTCCCTGTTCCCGGTGAATACGAGATGGCTGTCCTTCAGCATCAGATAACGGAATGACCCGGCGGCTTATACTGAGCTTCCCCGACTGATCAAGAATCCGGGTAAACAGGTTCCAAACCGCAGCTGTAGAGGGGTAGACCGAAGCCGGAATTCGTGAGGAAATTTCAGCCAAGTTCCCTCTCTCTGACCGTCCGTATCTTCAGGTCCATGTCTCTGTCGACGCTTTTATCGAATTATGTGTAATTATAAATCCCTGTCCAGCGGCGAGTCAAGCTATATCTTCCCTGTTTCGCGGAAATAGGCGTGGCAATCCGGGCAGTAACGGCAAATTTCCACCCGCTCATCGAAAATCTGCATCAGCGTGCGAACGACGGTCATATGCGGTTCCCGCGTATGAATGACGATTTTGGCAGGGGACACGGAAATCAGCGTCGTGACGACCGTATCCTCCATTTGCAGGTCCTGCTGGTCCAGCCGCTCCACCACGACGCCTTCGTCATGACGGTACTCGAGCGGCCTTAAATCGCCGTCCAGCACGAGCAAATCCTGACCTCCCTTATGAATGACATGGGCGATCGGCACCTGCGGCTGCTGGAAATAGACGAAGTATTTCAGAATGCTGACAAACTCCTCATACTGCCGGTCCATCAAAAACTCATCCACCGCGTACTCCACGACTTCCTTCAGCTCTTTAATGTAAGCAGCGGAACGAAAGGTCAGAAATCCGTCGACATGGAGCAGCGGCCGTTCGCTCAGGCACTGCTTGATGCCGCGAACGAGCATATCGTAACGGCGGGACCATGAGCCCCCTTCGGAGCTTTTTTCCAGGCTCATCCGGCAGTGCTTCAAAATTTGCTCTTTTTCCTCCGGATCAGGAAAATCAAAATCATCAGCCAGAATCTTCTCGATCAGCCGCTGCTCTTTTTCCTGCAAAATGTAATGGGCCACCGTCTTGGCGGCAGCGGCGTACACCTGCTGCAGATGATGCTCCTTAAAGAATCGCGGATCGTCCTCCCGGCAGCTCCACAGCATCATATCCTCATGGACCGTACAGCTGATTGCGAGTGATTTGTACTTGTTATGTAAAACCTGGTTCGCTTCCGAAACCATGCGCTTATATTCCTCCGCTTCCCGCGGACTAAAGGTTCGGGCTGCTATGCTGAACAGTTCCATGGAGAACACTCCTTTCAAATTCCTTCTTACAAAGTATATGGTTTTAGCCGGGGGGATATACGGGAGGGATCGATGGAAAACAGGCTAACATTTCTCAGTTAAAATCGACATGAAATGCTTGGTAAACGGGCGTTTCCGCTGAATAAAAAAGGTGCCTTTTGCCGGGAAATAATAAAGGGCCTCCCCCTTTGAACAACAAAGGAAGAGGCCCCTATTCATATCTGAAATCGATGGGTTGTCAAGCCAGCCGGCCCGCAGCCTTGACCTTTACGAGCAGTGCATTGCCCGGCAGGGGTACGTACCCTTGGTCTTTTGTACAACAACAAAAAACCGCCTCGCATAAGCAAGGCGGCCGGTCGTATCAAGAAATATATGAGATCCGTTCTAGTTCTGCATGACGAAGTCGCGTTCCACCTGGGAACCTTCTTCAAAGACGCGAAGCGTTTCGTATCTCGTGTTCCGCTGCGCCGGGATTTTACCTGCTTCGCGGATCAGCTGCAGGATGGAAGTGATGTTAACCTTGTGCACCGCACCGGCGGAGGACACGACGTTCTCTTCCATCATGGTGCTGCCGAAGTCGTTGCAGCCGTAGCTGAGCGACAATTTGCCGACTTCCGGTCCCATCGTGACCCAGGAGGACTGCAAATTCGGCACGTTGTCCAGCACCAGGCGGCCGATCGCCACCGTCTTCAAATATGCTTCCGGCGTTTCGCGCTCCCGCTTCAAGCCCGTATTGTCCGGCTGGAACGTGAACGGAATAAAGGCGAGGAAGCCTTTGGAGTCGTAGCCGTTTGCGATGCATTCGTCCTGCGCGTCGCGGATGCGCAGCATGTGCAGGGCGCGCTCTTCCATCGATTCACCGAAGCCGATGACCATCGTGGCCGTCGTGTTCATGCCGATTTTGTGCGCCATCTGCATGACGTCCATCCAGTCGCGCCAGGTTCCTTTATGCCGGCTGATCTTGGAGCGGATCCGGTCGTCGAGGATTTCGGCGCCGCCGCCCGGCAGGGAATCCAGTCCTGCTGCTTTCAGCTCGCGCATGACTTGTTCCAGAGACAGCCCCGACACTTCCACCATTTTGCGGATTTCCGCCGGCGAGAAGGAGTGCATCGTGATGTTCGGGAACCGCTGCTTGATGCCCTTCAGCAGGTTCGTGTAGTAATCGAACGGCAGGTATGGGTTCGTTCCGCCCTGCATCAAAATTTCCGTGCCGCCGACGTCTTCGGTTTCCTTGATTTTTTGGAAAATCACTTCGTCCGGCAAGGTATACCCTTCTTTGTGCCCAGGGACACGGTAAAATGCGCAAAATGTGCAGTATGTATCGCACACGTTTGTATAATTGACGTTCCGTCCGATGACGAAAGTCGTAATTGGATCGGGATGAACCCTCTTCATCATGATATCGGCAGCATGACCCATTTTCTCCACTTCATTGCTTTCGAACAATGTCACGCTGTCTTCCAAATTCAGGCGTTCGCCCCGCAGTGCTTTATCCAGGATACGGTCAACCGCACTCATATTTGGCAGCCTCCTATCATATGTGAATTTTGTAACATAAATTAAAACATGACCAATACCATCTTAACACAATTGGCGCACAGGGCAAACGAAATTCATAGAATCCGTTGGCCGAACGTGGGCTGACGCGGACGTCGCGGGCTGGACGGAGGAAAGGCACCGCCGGAAGCGGTGCCTGTTTGATGATTTAACCTTGAAGCGCCTGATCCAGATCGGCGATCAGATCGTCGACGTCCTCGAGGCCGACCGAGAAGCGGAGCAGTCCGTCAGTAATGCCGCGCTCCAGCCGAACCTCTGCCGGCATTGCCGCATGGGACATCATCGCCGGATAGGACAGAATGCTCTCCACCGCGCCCAGGCTGACGGCCACGAGCGGGATCTGCGCGCGGTTCAGCACCTGCTTGGCCCGCTCGCCGGAGCCCACGTCAAACGAGACGACGGCCCCGTAACCGGTGGACTGCTTCTCGTGAATTTCTCTGCCGGGATGATCAATGAGCCCCGGGTAAAAGACCTGTGTAATATCCTGGCGCCCTTTGAGCCAAGCGGCCAGTACGGCGGCGCTCTCTTCGCTGTGCTTCATGCGTGCCTGCAATGTTTTCATGCCCCGCATCAGCAGCCAGCTCTCCTGTACGCCCAGCACCGTTCCCAGGCCGTTCTGCAGCTGCTTCAGCTGGCGGCCGATTTCCTCGGTACGGGCGACGGCCAGACCGGCCAGCACATCGCTGTGTCCGCCAAGGAACTTCGTGGCGCTGTGCAGCACGATATCCACACCCACCTCGATGGGACGCTGGTAATACGGCGTCATAAACGTGTTATCGACCATGGTGAGCAGATCATGCTCCTTGGCCCACTTGGTGACAGCTTCGATATCGGTAATTTTCAGCGTCGGATTCGACGGGGTTTCCATATATACGGCCTTGGTGTTCGGTTTCAGCGCAGCCTTCACCTGATCCAGGTCGGTCATGTCGACGAAAGTGCTCTCAATGCCGTGCCGGTTCAAAATGCTTGTAAGCAGGCGGTAGGTTCCGCCGTATACGTCCTCGGTCACGATCATGTGGTCGCCGGCCGACAGAAGCATAAACGTGCTCGAAATGGCCGCCATGCCCGACGAATAGGCGAACCCGCGCACTCCGCCTTCAAGCAGGGCGATATAGTCTTCCAGCGCCTGGCGCGTCGGATTGCCTGAACGGCTGTAATCATGCACCGGCGGATTGAAGATATCTGCATGGTGGAACGTAGACGCCTGATAGATTGGCACGCTGGAGGCTCCCGTCGCACCATCGATTTCCGAGCCGAAATGGAGCAGCTTGGTCGCGAATTTCCGCTCCTGCTTGCCTTTGTCCTGATGTCCTTTGCCCAAATCACTCATCCTTGGCTGCTCCCTTCCACTTCCTTGATTGCGGCATCCAATGCGCCGCCCAGATCCGCAATCAGATCATCGATATGCTCGATGCCTACAGAGAAACGGAGCAGGCGGTCGTCGACGCCGACGGCTTTGCGGATTTCTTCCGGTATATCGGCATGCGTCTGCACGGCCGGATAGGTCATCAGCGACTCTACGCCGCCAAGGCTTTCCGCAAAGGCGATCAGCTGGATGTGGCGAAGCACGGGCTCTACGTAACGGGCGTCCTTCACTTTAAAGGAGAAGATCCCCGTATTCCCCCGGGACTGCCGGCTTTGGATGTCATGTCCCGGATGGTCCGGAAGCGCCGGATAGAATACTTCGGCAACCGCCGGATGTGTCTGAAGGTACTTGGCCATCGCTGTGGCGTTGCTTTCATGGCGCTCCATCCGCAGGGCCAGCGTCTTCATTCCTTTCATGAGCTGATAGGAATCCGTCGGCCCGAGCACCGCCCCGATGGAATTGTGCAGAAACGCTATTTCCTCGGACAGCTCTTTGCCTTTGGTCACGATCAAGCCTGCAAGGACATCGTTATGTCCGCCCAGGTATTTGGTCGCGCTGTGCACGACGATATCCGCGCCGAGCTCGATCGGACGCTGGAAGAACGGCGTGAGGAGCGTATTGTCCACGATGGACAGCAAGCCGTGGCGGTGGGCCCAATTGGAGACGGCCTCGATGTCCGTAATCATCATGAGCGGATTCGTCGGCGTCTCGATAAACACCGCTTTCGTATTCGGGCGTCTGGACTGTTCCAGCTCGTCCAGATTGTTGGTGTCGACATACGTCGCGGTAACCCCGTATTTGGAAAGGATTCTTTCCAGCAGGCGGTATGTACCACCGTACAGGTCCAGCGAAACGATCAGGTGATCGCCCTGGCTGAACAGGGTGAAGATGGTTTGCAGCGCAGCCATGCCTGAGCTGCAGGCAAAGCCGGCATCTCCGGATTCCAGCTTCGCTGCCGCGGCTTCGAGCACTTTGCGGGTCGGGCTGGCGGTCCGGGCGTAATCAAAACCGGTGCTTTGCCCAAGCTTCGGATGGCGGAAGGCGGTTGCCTGATAAATCGGGAAGTTTACCGCTCCGGTCACAGGTTCTTCGACGGAGCCGATTTGGGCCAATCTGCTTTCAATTTTCCATGGTTCCTTTTCCATGTGCGTATCCTCCTGTAGGGTCGACTAAATTTGCGGCCAGACTTCAAGACTCTCCCCGATATCATAAGGAGTCTCCTGATATACATAGTAATTCAGCCAATTTGCGAATAATAAGTTGGCATGCGAGCGCCAGATGGCGAGCGGAGCCTGATTCGGATCGTCGTTCGGGTAGTAGTTAACTGGAATTTTCATGTCCATGCCTTTCGCGATATCGCGCTCATACTCCCATTTCAGCGAGTCCGGATCGTATTCGGAGTGGCCTGCCACAAAGATCTGCTTGCCGTCCTTGCTTGCTACCATATGAATGCCGGCTTCCTCTGACTCCGAGAGAATCTCCAGCTCCTCCACATGCTCGATATCCTCGCGCCGCACCTCGGTGTGGCGGGAGTGCGGTACATAGAATACATCGTCGAAGCCGCGGAGAAGCTTCACGTTGTTCTTCATCACCCGGTGCGGGAATACGCCGAAGCATTTCTCCTTCAGGTCCCACTTCGGAATGCCGTAGTGGTGGAACAATCCGGCCTGGGAGGCCCAACAGATATGCATCGTCGAAGTGACGTTCGTTTTGGTCCAGTCCATAATCTCGCGGAGCTCATCCCAATAGTTCACGTCTTCAAAATCCATTTTTTCGACCGGCGCGCCGGTGATGATCATACCGTCAAAACGGCGGTGCTTCACTTCCTCGAACGTTTTGTAGAACGACTTCAGGTGCTCCGAAGGCGTGTTCTTGGAAATATGGGAGCCGGGATGAAGCAGCACAATGTCGACCTGCAGCGGCGAGTTCCCAAGCAGGCGGAGAAGCTGGGTTTCTGTCGTTTCCTTGGTCGGCATCAGATTGAGAATCGCGATGCGCAGCGGACGGATGTCCTGGTGATACGCTTTGGTATCGTCCATGACGAAAATATTTTCCCGGGTAAGAACTTCTTTCGCCGGTAAAGTGTCGGGAATCTTGATCGGCATCGTTATCATCTCTCCTTTTTTCTGAAGACCGCGAAAATCGTAGCTTGAGAAGAAGCCGAGTATACAAAAATGACCTTTCCCACACAAAAGAGAAAGGTCATTACACGCTCATTACCGCGCCTCTCTCATCTGTCAGGAGACAACGCCTAAAGGCCGCTGCCATGCTCCTGCAAGAATTAGCACCGTGCGTAAATACCGCCGGTTGCCGGGTTTCATCGGGCTAGTCCCTCCACCTGCTCTTGATAAGATTTCGCTGTATTCAATTTTTCATTGTCTTGTTCCTTACTTTAAATCATAAGCCCATCCTTCGTCAAGACGCGGATTTGTCATTTTCGGCAGCATTTCGTGCACCGATCGAAGGTCGCTTCCATACCCTGTTATCGGGACCTGCCGGCCGCCATTTTGTTCTTGAAAGGAATAAAACCCGGCGTTATACTAGACAAGTGTTTCATACCCCGATATGACTGAGGTGACATGAAAGATGGAAGGCGACCCGAGCCCGAAGCTGAATGCATGGAAAACACAACTGCATAGACCTGAGATCAGCTTGCCGGCAGAGGGAAGTTTTCGTTTTCATGCCCGTACGTTTATTCAGTACTCCCCCCAAATCCCGCTGACCGGCAGCGCTGATTTCTTTTCTATGCTCAAACATCTTGAGCAAGGAGTGAAGTCATATGAAAATCCGGTTGGTAAACGAAGGAGTATTTACTCCAATCGATGACCTGCAAACTGTACTAACCCCACCTTTGGCCGGCTTTTACTGGATCGACGCCGACGTCGACGACCTCGCAGAGCTGCAGCCGCTGTTTTCGCTGCATGATCTGGCGGTTGAAGACTGTCTCAGCGACGAGGAGCAGCGCCCGAAGATCGAAATTTACGAAAACCACTATTTTATCGTGGTCAACAGCATCCGGTTTGACGACGAGGAGATTTTTCTGCGCGCACTGAACGTTTTCCTCGGAAGACACTTCATCATTACGGTGACGAAACAGAAAATCAACGAGCTGCGGTCGCTGAAGCCGATCCTGTGGGAACAGGAAGTCAGCGGACCGGACCGTTTTCTGTACCTGTTGATCGACCTCGTGGTTGACAACTACTTTGTGGTCGGCGACCGGATCGAAGCCAAAATCGAGAAGCTCGAAGAAGACATTCTCATGCACACGAAAAAGTCCCATTTGAACGAAATTATCGGTCTGCGAAGCGAGATTCTGTGGCTGAAAAAAGTGCTGGGTCCGCAAAAGGATGTCATCAATACGTTAAATAAAAAAGACCTCCGGCTGATTGACGATCAGCTGCAAAAATATTTCAGCGACATTTACGAAAATGCGGTCAAAATTTCCGAAACATTCGATACGTACCGCGATCTGATGAGCAACTTGCGCGAGGCCTACCAGTCAAGTATCGCCAACCGCGCGAATGAAATCATGAGAGTGTTTACGGCCATGACCGTGATCTTCATGCCATTGACGATCATTACAGGAATCTATGGCATGAACTTCGATAACATTCCGGAAATTCATTGGAAATACGGTTATTTCATGATCCTCGGCATCATGCTTGTCCTTGGTCTCGGCATGGTTGTCATTTTCAAGAAAAAAGACTGGATTTGAAAGTCAGCGCATCACCCCATCATCATGCATTGGAAAACAGGACGAAGGAGACGGCCGCATGCGGTTAGAGCCTTCGTCCTTTTTGCATGGTCACCATCCCTAACTCCGGCGGGGAAGCCCCCCGTTCACCCCACGCTTCTGCGGCTGCCGGGCTGCCGGCGGAACCGGATGCGGATCAGACGGATCCGCTCATAACGCTCCTCCATACCGCTTCCGGCGGCGGCATCCTCTCCGTATACTTGCAGCAGCACCGGCTTCAAGAGCGCATCGCCCAGCTCCTCCAACGCGGCCCACACCCGNTCCTGCTCCTCGTTCGGCACCTCCTCCAGCTCGCTTTGGATCAGCCGCTCGGTATCATACCCTTCCTTCTCCAGCTGCTCCAGCGCCTCCACCAAATCTCTGCGCGTCAGACCGCATTCCTGTTCCAGCTGCTGCAGGTTCATCCCCTCATAAATTCCCTTCAGCATGGTGCGCCGGGTACGGTATTTATCCAGGTCCTGCTTGTACTTATGCTCCTTCTGCTTGTAGGTCCACGATAGATATGACTGGTCGTCCAGGGCGTCATTCACCCAATCGAGCGGAAATTCGTGGCTGCGCTGCACCGTTCCCGCAATCTCGATCAGATCGGCTCCGTACTCCGACGCCTTGCTCTCCCCGACGCCCGGAAGCTGCAGCAGCTCTTCGATGGTATGCGGCACAAAGGCGCTGATCAGACGGAGCACCCGGTTGCTGGCGATAAAATAAGGAGCCTTGCGTTCGCTGGCCGCCTTCCTTCTCCGCCAAGCGGTGAGTTCGACGTACAGCTCCTCGTTGTTGTGCAGTTCGCTGTAGCAGTACAGCTTCTGTACAGCATGGCTGCGGCCCTTCAGCTCCTCTTCCTCATGGAACGTGCCGTCGATCAACGGGCGGAATCCTTCGCCGAGCTTGACCGCCAGGCCGTGTCTGTAAATGTACAGCATCTCATTCCAGGATCCGCCTTCATACCAAGCGGTATCCATGGCTTCCCCAGTCATCTCCAGATCCCTCCATCCGAGATGCCAGGTTCCCTCCTCTTCGCCGATCCATACCTGCGCGAGCTTTTCTCCCTCGCTTCCCGCATCCTTCACAAGCCGGTTCATAAAAACGATTTGCATGTTCACCAATTCCTCCATCCACGTAGGGTAATCAGCACAACGCAAAAAAGCACCTCTCTTAAATTAAGAGAGGTGCTTCCCCATTCGTGCAGATGTGCTGTTATAGTTTATCATACCATATTATGTAAAATGGTCAATGGGTTTTTCGCCAAATTGGATTCAAATGGAATGATTACAGATGAGACTTATGCCAAAAACATTTCATTCCGGTTCATCGTAAATGCCCGGATTACTTGGTAAAAAATAAATCATACGATTCCAATCCGAGAATTTTTCTGGAAACCAAGGCAACTCCGCCAAAGAGCGTTAATTCATGAATATGGTGGTCAAGCGAAATAATTTGCGTGGAGCCAAGCGGATCAAGAGAAGAATATTCTTTAATAATCTCGTCTAGTAGACATGGGAAAAAGGCGATAAATCGCGAGGAAAGAAACACAGCATCCGGAGCGCTGTATTGGATTAAATTATAAGTGATTTGTGCAATGGCTATGACCCATTCCTCCATGATAGCCGCAATTTGTTCATCCTTTATCTCCATTAAAAGAATAAAATCCTCTAACGTAAATCCTGGTCTGTTTTTCAATTTGCCGATCCGGTCAAGAACCGCTTTTTCGGAATAGATCTCTTCTAAACGCCAAATTTTTTTATTTTCCGACATGATAATGGATCGTCCTATTTCGCCGGACAATCCGTTTAAGCCTTTATACAGGCGTCTCTCGATAATCGTTCCTACGCCTATTCCGTTATGAATGTTTAAGGCCAGAATGTTATCGAATTGAATATCCTCGCTATGACGGTAAAAATCCCGGATATAAATCGCCGTGAGATTGGCCTCATTCTCGATGATAACGGGAACGTCGATCAGTTCCTTCAACGCATCGACTAAATTTAAGGATTGAAAGTCCAGGAAAGGACTATACAGGATCTGATTGTCCAATACCGGTGCGTGAAGCGAAATGGAGATTCCGACCAATCCGTTGATCGTATCATACTTTTCCAAATTCAAAATCACATTTTTCATCAATGCAAAAATCTCTTTTACTTTGTTCGTATATAATTTTAAGGACACATGATGAATAAGCTCGCCATTAATATAATTGACGGAATATTTTAAATAATTTACGCCCATATCAAACGCCAATACAAACCCAAACTTACGATTTAAGCGTATTAAATTGGGCCGACGCCCGCCAATGTTGGATGCTTCTCCTGTGCCTAGCTCTTCAATCAAACCTTGGTCTTGAAGCTCACGTACAATAGAAGAAACCGTGGATTTTTGAAGATTGATTTGTTCGGCTATTGAACTTCTAGACGTCTGATCAGTATTAAATAGAGCTTTTAATACCAACTTTTTGTTATTTTCTCTCATAACATCCTGATCAGTTTTCATAATCATTTGTTGTAATCCCTTTCAAATATTATCGTACTTAGAAGTATAGCATATTAATTAGAACGCCACGGTCATTTTGCGTCACTTCAATAACTCGTCCATTGATTTCGTTCCATGTCACATGGATCATCGACCAATGTCCCGTATTGTAATAGTTCACGAGTCCGGCCATCTGCTGGAAGGTGTAAGGCGAATACGCAACTGCCGTCTGAGCGTCGAAATAAAAGGACTGCCAGCGTCTTGCGACAAGCGACTGCTCGTGTTCATTCGTTAAGGAACCTTTGCCGAACAAGCGCAGGTTCCCCGGCTTTTCCGTCAGAGAACCCATCTGCTCATCAAACGGAACGCGCAGCGTACTAAAATTGATATTTAATGCCGCGGAATCAAAATGATCCGTTTCCGGATAGGTCGGCGCATACTTCGTTTCCGTGCAGCCTTTAGGAGCTTCGACAAACCGGCTTCCCTGCTTGCCTCCTACGATATACGGCCATTTTTCCTCGTTCCACTCCACTTTTTGAATCGCCGTTTCTCTTCCCAGCGTGCACCAGCCGCGCGGATCGCGGATCGATTCCGTCTCGCGGTGCCATGGGCGTCCCGTCAAATGCGCGAAATACCATTCGCCCGACGGCGTGTCCACCAATGAGCCGTGCCCGCATTTTTGCAGCTCCCCGTCAGGGGAATCAAACGCCGTCAGGAATACGTCGCCAGGCTGCGTTTCGTAGGAGCCGAACAGTTCTGTCGAACGGGCAACCACCTCTTGGTGGGTATAAACCGTACCGCCTTCCGCGCAAAACAAATAATAATACCCAAATAATTTATAAATATGAGGGCCTTCCACCAGCTTAACGTCGGTCCCTTTATAAATGATTTTTGCCGTCTCCGGAAGCAGTCTTTGCTGCTCAACCGAGTATTCCGTCAGCTTTATGCCGTTAAACGGATGGCGATACTCTCGATGATCCCATT
The DNA here is from genome assembly GCF_002968895.1 of Paenibacillus sp. AR247. NCBI lineage: Bacteria > Bacillati > Bacillota > Bacilli > Caryophanales > Paenibacillaceae > Paenibacillus > Paenibacillus sp. AR247. The sequence goes on from NZ_PCZT01000002.1 coordinate 464,447, forward strand.
CCATTTGGACCAGGTATTTTTTTCCGTTGTCGTCATGGAATAGCGAGGCGTCAAACCCTACACCGTTCAGCTTAATCGGGTCGCTCCAAGGACCTTCAATGCTTTCGGCGGTCGTCAAGTAATTAGTCATGTCCTTGAAGGCGCCCTCCGTCACTTTCACGTCGGTATAAACAAGCCAAAACTTTCCGTCAGCATAGGACAGATCCGGTGCCCAAATGCCCGCCGAATCCTTGTTCCCCTTCATATCCAACAGCGTTCTCGTGGAGAGCGGGTGGGTAATCAGCCTCCAATTCACCAAATCCTTCGATTCATGAATCTGCACGCCCGGAAACCATTCAAACGTCGAACTTGCAATATAGTACGTATCGTCAACCCTTACGATGGACGGGTCCGGATTGAACCCCTTTAATACCGGATTTTCGATTTGCATACAAGTATCCCCCTGATCTATTCAATTTATCATTTCGTGAAATCGTGTTCAAAATCACCTTTTACGCTTTCGTTTCAGCGCGTTTTTCGTCAAGTTGTTTGTTGATGCTGTCAACGTCCTTATCAGACAGTGGATAGAGCTTCATCACAATCATAGAAACAACAGCAAGAGCAGCAGGTATCCAAATAGCAGTTATATTAATTCCTGAAATGGCAAGAGCGGTTTGGTGATGCGCATGTTCGTCAAATCCATAAGCAGCAAGGAACCACAGTGGAACAGCACCGCCAATCGTGAAGCCAATCTTGAAGAACAGCCCCATAATCGCGTTGATAATAGCCGCATTACGTTTACCCGACTTCAATTCGCCATATGACACCACTTCAGGAACAAGGGCCCACATGAAACCAGTCGCCGAAGTCAAACCCCACTGTTTGATGAAAGTCGAAACATAAGCCAACCAAAGTTGATCGTGCATACCATCAAGACTCCAGACCCAAGTCAGTATTTCGCCGACCACAAACATACCGAGGAAGAAATAGAAGAAGCCCTTTTTACCGAATATTTTCTTAAGTTTTGGCCAGAATGCTGCAAAAGCGATACCAGGTATGGAGGCAATCAGCCCCACAGCACCCATCCACTCCGAGTGATCGACTGTGTATTGGTTAAAGTATCCGTTAACCGTATTCATGAAGAACATAAATGTAAATGCCAACATGAAGAATATTCCCAAGATAACCAATGGCTTATTATTCTTAAATTCAACAAAGAAATCGGAGACTTTAACATGTGCCGATTGTTCAGCATTGGCGACAACGCGTTCTTTCGTCAGCTTGTAGCAAAGGAACAGCGCAATGGCCCCAATAACCATATAAACGGCATAAACACCAAACCAAGCATGACCTGCAGAAGGGTCCGTATAAGTTCCCATATGAAGTTTTAGCCCAAACAAACCGGTGTCTTTGAGTTCGCGGTCCTTAGGTGCAGCCATTTGAACAAACATCGGGAACAATGTATAGACAAGAAGATTGGCACCGTTTGCAAGCATCATACGCGTCGTTGTGATTTGGTCAACAGATTTAGGATCGCGGGTCAATGAAGCGTTCAACGAACCGTAAGGAATATTGACGACGGAATAAACCAGGTCAAGCAAGAGATAAGTGATGAAGGCATAGGGCACAGAGTCGCGAATCCCAGGAATCGGCGCAAACAGCAGCGCAGCCAAAATAACGAGCGGAATGCCTGCACGAAGTAGCCAAGGACGATATTTGCCTGCTTTTGATGTGCGTTTATCGACAAAGGTACCGACCATTGGATCCCAGATAACATTGATGATCCGGACTATGGCGAAGATAAAACCTGCTGTTGCTGTACCGACAGCATTGACCGTCGTCATATAGAGGGCAAGGAAGCCTCCAACTGTACCAAAGACAAGGTTTTGAGCAAAGTCTCCAAAACCATAGCCAAGACGTTCAGCAAGACTAAGCTTGTGATACTCATTTTGCTGAACTTCATTTGTGTTATCACTCATGATGAAAACTCCTTCTAAGATGTAAATTTTACCAACACATTAGATCTGCTTTTCACTTCACTAAACTTCTAAACTCAAGTTAATCTTCTCAATTCTTAGGGGAAAAATTATACGAAACCAAATAAAAGCCCTTACATTTTCACAAATCATCCGACTCATTATTTTTCCCCCTGGGTTTACTTTTGAAAACCTATATTAGTTCGTCCATCAAACTAACCAATATAAATTTAACATAATAATTATCAATTATCAACTTCATGATTTAGACATTACGCGTCCAGTTTCACCCATCTGTATCCGTTCAGGAAACATAAAAAAACCGTAATTATTTACAATTACGGGTCTCAAACTTGTAATTTCTGTTATTCTTCCACTAGGTAAAAAAAACCCTCGGACCAATTTTTGGCAAACGGCTGCGATTGAATACGGCGCGAAGGCATA
>NZ_PCZT01000002.1:466945-468867 GCF_002968895.1 Paenibacillus sp. AR247
TCTTGGCGAGCGCGAGCGCGCCACACAGGCCGGCATGTCGCCAAGCTGCGGCGGAACGATGTAATTCTCGATATCGTCCATGATGGCTGGAACCTGTACGTAGCCGTTCAGCTGTTTGCGAAGCTCGGCATGAATCAGCGGGAACAGCTGCAGCTGTTTCATGACGCCGCCGCCCATGACGATTTTTTGCGGAGACAGGATTAAAATGTAGTTCATCAACGCCTGAGCGAGATAGTAAGCTTCCATCGCCCAAGCCGGATGGTCCGGCGTCAATTCCGCACCCGGAACGCCCCAGCGTTTGGACAAGGAAGGTCCGGCTGCCAGCCCCTCCAGGCAATCCCCATGATATGGGCAGAAGCCTTCGAATTTGTCCTCCGGATGACGGCGGACCAAAATATGTCCCATTTCCGGATGGGACAGGCCATGGATCAGCTCGCCGCCCACAACCGCACCCGCTCCGATGCCGGTGCCAACGGTAATGTACAGGCAGCTTTCGAGCCCCTGGGCTGCTCCCCAAGTCGCTTCGCCCAAGGCGGCCCCGTTCACATCAGTATCAAATTCGATCGGCAGATCGAAGTGCGAACGCAAATGTCCGACCATATCGAAATTGCTCCAATAAGGTTTCGGCGTCGTCGTAATTCGTCCGTATGTAGGACTTCCCTTTACCGGGTCAATCGGCCCGAATGAACCTGCTCCGATCGCCGCGATGTCTTTGCCCTTAAAGAAATCGACCACCTGGGCCATCGTTTCCTCCGGCGTCGTTGTCGGGAAGCTGATCCGTTCCACAACGGTACCGTCCTCTTGGCCGATTCCGCATACGAATTTCGTTCCCCCTGCTTCAATTGCTCCTAATAGACTCATCGTAGTCGTTCCCTCCTGCAGCGGGCCTCCCCAGCCCTGTATAAATGCCATATACCTTCTATCTTTATATCAAAACAATCACGGGCATTATAGCCCAGTTAATCCTTGAAAGTCAATCGAATAGCGCACAAAAGAGCCGGCGCTCCAAAAACGCCAGCACTCTGTACCCGTTAGCTGATGGCCAGTCCCATAAGAGAACACAGGCTCTTCATTTCCAGTTCTTCAAACTTGCTGATCACCTGATGGTGATCGAGAGATAGCTGGCACACATCCAGCGAACAGGCAACGGGCACGCAGCAGTGAATCTCGGCCAGCTTGCGCGACAGGTGCAGCATGTCGAGGTCAGCCTCGATCTTGGTGCGGACACTCTTGGACAGCTGGTCCAGATTTTCGAGAATCCCTTCAACGGATTCGTATTCCTGCACCAGCTTGATCGCCGTCTTCTCGCCGATGCCCTTCACGCCGGGGTAATTGTCGCTCGTATCGCCCATGAGCGCCTTCACGTCAATAATCTGCCGCGGGCGCAGCTGCTTCTCTTCATACAGGGATTCCGGTGTATACACTTTGTAATTGCCGTGCCCTTTTTTCATAATAATGACCGTCGTCCGCTCGCTGACGAGCTGCAGCAAATCGTTATCGCCGGACAGGACCATCACGTCCATCTCCCGTCCGAACTGGTCGGCCAGCGTCCCGATGCAGTCGTCCGCTTCATACCCTTCCGCGCTGATATTCGGAACGCCGAGGCTGTCCATCACGTCGCGGATCATCGAAAACTGCGGAATCAGATCGTCCGGGGCGTCCGGACGGTTGCCCTTGTAAGCGGCAAACTGCTGTCCGCGGAACGTGCCGCCGCCGAGATCCCAGCAGCAGACCACATGCGTCGGATTAAACGTTGCACTGCATCCCAAAAATACGAATAAAGCCATAGATCGCGTTTGCGGAACCCCCGCTTCGTGCGGCGAATGTAGCCGCTGGGACGCGGTCGCGAAATAGCTCTGAATAATAAGGCCATGCCATCCACGAGCATCACGGATTGGCTTGTCATTTGCTGTCACTTCTTG
>NZ_PCZT01000002.1:468967-480900 GCF_002968895.1 Paenibacillus sp. AR247
ACCATTCCCGGCTTATTCCTGCCTTTTTGTCCCGCCCGTTCAAGTCATAAACCAGACAGCCTGTAACATAAAATTTGTGAAGAAGATCTCCCTTCATCCTGAATTACGCAGCAGGAGTTATTCTCCAAATATCGAATCTTGAAAAGGATAAACCCACCTAACAAGCAGGAGGAATGAATATGGGAAAAACGATCAAGGTTGCTGTCATCGGCTGCGGGACCATTGCCAGAGCGGCGCATATCCCCAACTATTTGAAACATCCGGACGCCGAAATCAAATATTTTTGCGACACGGACAAGAAGAAGGCGGAGCAGGCGGTCAAGGATTATGAATGCGGCACCGCCGTGGAAAATTACCGTGACATTCTGGACGACCCCGAGATCGATGCCGTCTCCGTATGTACCCCTAACGATGCTCATGCCGCCATCTCCATCGATTTTTTGCGGCGGGCAAGCATGTCTTGTGCGAAAAGCCTGCGGCCCGCACCTACGCGGAAGCGCTGGAGATGCAGAAAGTGCAGCACGAAACGGGCAAAGTGCTGAATATCGGGGTCGTGAACCGGTTCAACAAAAGTGTGAACATGATCAAAAACCTGATCGAAAGCGGCGAGCTTGGCGAACTGTACCATATCTATGCTAGCTTCCGCGCTCACCGCTCCATTCCGGGACTTGGCGGAGCGTTTACCACCAAATCAATTGCCGGCGGGGGCGTCCTTATCGATTGGGGCGTCCATTATCTGGACATCGTCATGTACTGCGCCGGCGATCCGCGTCCGTTGACGGTATCCGGCCAGGCCTACTCCAAGCTGGGGCGGGACCTGCCGAATTACGCCTACCTGAACATGTGGGCCGGGCCCCCGAATTACGCCGGTACGTATGATGTCGACGACTTCGTCACGGCCATGATCCGCACCGAAGGGCCGGGCATTACGATCAACGGCGCCTGGGCGCAGAACATCGGCACGCCCGAAACCTACATCGATTTTCTGGGCGACAAAGCAGGGATCCGCCTACAATACGGAGGCGACTTCACTATTTACGGGGCCAAGGACGGAGCTTTGCTGGAAACGAAGCCCAAGTATTCATCGAGCGACCATTTCGAAAACGAAATCAACGGCTTTCTCGAATGCATCCAGACCGGCGTAAAGCTGCCGTCCCATATCGATACCGTCATCGTCACCTCCAAGATGATTCAGGCGATCTACGACTCTTCCGAGCAGCGCAGGGAAATCGAGCTGTAATAAGCGACTGAGGGGGATTGCGGCTTGAAAACGATCGGTTTTATCGATTATTACCTCGATGAATGGCATGCCGAGCATTATCCGAAGTGGATTGAACAAGCATCGGGCGGCACTATGAAGGTGGCTTATGCCTATGGAATGGCCGATTCGCCTTCCGGGCGCACCAACGTACAGTGGAGTGAAGACAAAGGGATCGAGCTGCTCCCTTCGATTGCCGAGGTCGTGGATCGAAGCGATTACATCATTGTCCTTTCGCCCGACCATCCGCAGTACCACGAGCCGCTCGCCCAGCTTCCGCTTCAATCCGGCAAGCCTACCTATATTGACAAAACCATTGCCCCGGACCGCCAGACCGCTCGGCGCCTGTTCGATCTAGCTGAGCAGCACGGGACGCCGCTGTTCTCCAGCTCGGCGCTTCGCTTCGCCGCGGAGTACGCCGGGGCCGAGCGCGCCGGCATCGAGAACATCATCAGCTTCGGGCCGGGGCGGTACGACACCTATTCGATCCACCAGATCGAACCGATCGTCTCGCTGCTGGGCCCCGGCGTCCGCCGGATGATGTATACCGGAACGCCTCACGCCCCATCGTGGCTGATCGGATTCAGCGGGGGCCGCCAGGCCGAGATCCATCATCTCGGCGGGGGATGTCCCTTTTCGCTGACGGTCAGCTATACATCCGGTGAGACGAACATGCTGAAAGCGGACTCCGATTATTTCGGGCTGTTCGCTGGGGCGCTCGTCCGCTTCTTCGAAACCGGCGTTCCGCCTGTCGATCCGGCCGAGACCGTAGCAATCATCACGATCATCGAACAGGGCTTCAAGGCGATGGAAACGCCCTATCAATGGGTAGAGCTTCCTTCGGAATAGATCCTCGAACGCAAAACAAAACGGTGACATAGCCGCAGGGAAATGCTAGGCCCCTCCCCTGTCGGTCATGCCACCGTTTTTTACGGAATCCCAGGCTACGCCCAGTTCTCCTCGTACATGTCCTCTTTAAAGCCGACCGTCACCTTGCTGCCGTCTGTTACGATCGGACGTTTGATCAACCGGCCGTTACTGGACAGCAGCTTGATCTGCTCTTCCCGGCTCATGGCCGGCAGCTTGTCCTTCAGACCCAGCTCCTTGTACGCCTCTCCACTGGTGTTAAAAAACTTCTTCAAATCAAGCCCGCTCTTCTCGACCAAGTGGGACAGCTCGTCCGGAGCCGGCGGCTCCTCCCATAAATGCTGGAGCTCCAGCTCGTGGCCGTGCGCTTCCAGCCATTTAACCGCACTGCGGCACGTACCGCATTTGGGATAATGGTATACTTTCAATTTGCTCATCGTTACTCACTCTTTTCATTGATCAAGTTCATGTTGCTTCGCCTCGGCAATCAGGCGGGTCATGTCGGGCGGCAGCGGTGCCTGAAAGGTCATCCGCTCCCGGGTAACGGGATGCTGGAAGGACAGCTCCCAGGCGTGGAGCGCCTGCCGCGAAATGCTGTGATCCAGCAGCACCACGGTCCGCTCGGATGGGGTTAATCTCTGCGACAGAACGGTCTCCGGGGCCCCCTGTTCCTCAGGCGGAAGCACCTGGTAAACCGGATGCCGGTACAGCTTATCGCCGATCAGCGGGCAGCCGATGCTGGTGTTCCGTCAGCTTCAGGCGGGACTGCAGCTTGCGGGATACGTGGAGTCTCTTCTGCAGAATCGTCTTCAGCAGCCATCCGTCTTCCGAAGGCGGGACGGTATATGAAATCGGGGGATAGTATTCGCTCATTTTTTCCGTCCAAATACCTTTTTGCTGCGCACGTATTCGATATCCGCCACGCCGCTGCGGGCGTTGGCCGTCCGGGCCACAACGAAGAAGTAGTCCGACAGACGGTTCAAATACCTGCGCACGTCGGGATTAATTTCTTTCTCCCGCCCCAGCGTCACGACTCTGCGCTCTGCGCGGCGGCAGACCGTGCGGCATACATGCAGCGTGGATGCCAGCAGGGTGCCCCCAGGCAGAATAAAGCGCTCCAGCTCTGGCGTCTCCTCCATGTAAGCATCCATCCACTGCTCGAGCCGCGTCACTTTGTCGGGACCGACCTTGTATTTGCTCTCGCTCAGCTTCACAAATGCCAGATCGGAGCCGCAGTCAAACAACTCATGCTGAATCTCGATCATATTTTCTTCAGGTCCTGCAATGACTCCGCTTCCATCAGGCTGATCGCCTGGCCCACAAAGCAGTTCAGCTCGTCAATCGTGCCGTAGGCCTCGACCTGCAGGTCGTCCTTCAGAACGCGCCCGCCAATGACCGACGTTTCGCCTTCATCGCCTGTTCGTGTATAGATTCTCACCGGCTTCTTCTCCCCTTTATCGCGTATTATCATTCATCAAAGGAATCGCGGAAGCCGCGTCCCCTGTGCTGGCTTCTTTACTCCGTCAAAGCCTTGAGCGCCTTTACCGCATTGTCGACCGACTTGGCCGAGATCGGGATCGTGGCGTACAGCTTCTCCGGAACGTATTTCTGGTCTTTGAAAAATTTCATTTCACGAACGGGGATGCCGTACAGATGCTCGGTCGTATCCGTCGTGCCGTCTTCTTTTTCCTCGTTGCTCGCGAACACGCCATCCGGATATTTTTTCGGGTCAAAATACGAATCGAGCACGGTATGGCCGCCCATTTTGGCGTAATTCTTCATATCGTCTTCCGGCAGAAAAATGATGTCATGCCCGCCGGCAGCATATTCAACCATCAGCTTCTCCGGGTTATAAATCGGACTTGCCGATACTTTGACCTTCAGGTCGGGCCCCATCACTTCCTGAAGCTTGTCCTGCACCTTCTCATACACCTGAGACGGATCGGATTGATTGTCAATCATAAAGACCGATAACGCGTTTTTATCTCCCTTGCCGCAGCCCGTCAGCAATAAAACGGCAAAGACAACCAGCAGCGCCAGCTTCCCGTATACCTTCAACTCCTGCTCCCCCTTTTCTCCGATAGGTTCAATATATCACAACCTGATAAGAGAAAAAAAGAGACCCCGTTCCGGGGTCTTCCGCCTGCCGATTAAGACTTCTTCTTCGGGCAGCTTTTCATATATTCGTTTATTTTCAAATCCAGCAAACTGCTGATTTCGATTACGATTTCCGATGTAAAAGATTGTTCCTGTCATAAAGATCTGTTCCATTTTTTTGGCGGAGCATCATGATTTCGTCTTCCAAGGATAAAGTTTTCGTCTGATCTGTCGTTTTGGTTGACCATTTTACATTATTGCTGCCTTCAGCTGCGTAATGTCCGCGGAATGCAGGCAAATCGTATTCAGCGCAAAACAAGGTCATCCCTCCTTGGCAAGTCAATTTTTTGCTCCCAAAATAGAATTATAACATACAAATAAATAAATAAAAGTGAAATTTATGTTAAATTCTACTAGAAACAGGGAATTATTGTTCAGCTGGTTTTCAGTTTGTGGACAAATTCTCCAATGCGCTCCAGAGCCTCAGTCAGCTGGGCGACGGAGGTAGCGTACGAGCAGCGGAGAAAGCCTTCTCCCCCTTGTCCGAAGGCCGTTCCAGGCACTGCGGCAACCTTCGCTTCCATCAGCAGGCGCTGGGCGAACTCATCCGAGGACAGCCCGGTCTCAGCGATGCTAGGGAAGGCATAAAAGGCACCTTGCGGCTCATGACACGGCAGTCCGATATCGACGAAGCCCTGCACGATCAAACGGCGCCGCTGGTTGTAGGAATCGATCATCCGGTCCTTCTCTTCCAGCCCGTTGGTCAGCGCCTCCAGCGCGGCCACCTGCCCCATCACCGGTGCACACATCACTGTGTATTGGTGAATCTTCAGCATGGCGGCGATCAGGTCGGGATGGGCACAGGCATAGCCCATACGCCAGCCGGTCATGGCGAACGCCTTGGAAAAGCCGCTGACCAGAACCGTCCGGTCCATCATGCCCGGAATCGAGGCAAAGCTGACATGCTTTTGCGTATACGTCAGTTCGGCATAGATCTCGTCGGAAATGACGATCAAATCATGCTTCTCCACCACTTTGGCGATCGGCAGCCAGTCCTCATACGTCATGATGGCGCCGGTCGGATTGCTCGGGTAGCATAAAATCAGCACCTTGGACTTCGGCGTGATTTTGGCCTCAAGCGCCTCTGCCGTCAGCTTGAAGTCGTTCTCTGCGAACGTCTCGATGCCAACCGGAACCCCGCCGCCGATCGAGGTGATCGGGGAATAGGATACGTAACAGGGCTCGGGAATGAGAATTTCGTCCCCAGGCACGATCAGCGCACGCAGCGCCAGATCGATCGCCTCGCTGCCGCCAACGGTCACTAGAATCTGATTGGACGGCTGATAGGAGACCTGAAAGCTGTCATACAAATACTGGGCGATAGCTTCCCGGAGCTCGATCATCCCGGCGTTGGAGGTGTAGGCCGTGCGCCCCCGCTCAAGGGAATATACGCAGGCTTCTCTCACATGCCATGGAGTCGTGAAGTCCGGTTCCCCTACGCCCAGTGTAATAATGTCCTTGCTTCCTTCGGCCAGGTCAAAAAATCGGCGGATTCCGGATGGCGGAATATCGCGGACCAAAGGAGCCAAATACGATTGCATCGATTTCGAATTCTGCTGTTTCTTCGTTTCTTCATTCACGATCATGACACATCTTCCTTTACGGTGAGATCATGAGACGGTTATCTTCTTCACGGTCTTCAAAAATAATTCCGTCCTGCTTATATTTCTTCAAAATGAAATTCGTCTTCGTCGACAATACCGAGTCAATCGGCGACAGCTTCTCGGAAACGAAGTTGGCCACTTCCCGCAGGTTGCGCCCTTCCACTTCCACAAGAAGGTCGTAGGCTCCCGACATGAGATACACGGATTTGACCTGCGGATACAAATAGATCCGCTCCGCGATCCCTTCAAAGCCCCGCCCGCGCTCGGGCGTAATCTGCACTTCGATCAAGGCGGTTACCGTCTCGTCTTCAATCTTGCTCCAGTTCACGACCGCCGCATATTTTACGATGACATGGTCTTGTTCCAGCTCCGCGATCGCTTCCTTGACCGCTTCCTCTTCAACGCCGATGAGCGTTGCCAGCAGGGCCGGGGACCGTCTCGCGTCTTCGTTCAACAGGTCGAGGACCTTCAGTTTCAAATCCGTCAGTTGTTTCATACAGCATCCTCCAGCGCTTGTTCCACGGGCCTTCTTCACTATTACGACAAAGGACCCGGGTTCGAGATTAATACTAATATTACATGAAATTATCATGCATGCAAAGCAAAACCGTCTCCCCGGCGTGGGCCGAAATGGAGACGGCAAAATGGGTCCATGCTTCATAGAAGCAGGATTTTGGGTACTTATTGTTATCCGCTTGGTGACGCCACACATGAGAACTAAACGGCGCCTGCAACTCCGGCAAATTACATGTAATACGGGTTTTGGGAGCTTTGCTGCTGCTGGTACGGATTGGATGCCTGGGCATATTGGCCCATGCTGCTTGTTTTTTGCTGCACGAACTGACGGTTCTTTTGCTGCAAATTTCGCGCATCCTGAATCGACTTGTCCACATCTTGGCGAAGCGCCTTGGATGACGTGGAGTACATATTCAGCTGCTTCATCAGATTGTACAGTTCTCCCTGCATGCGGAGCGTATCGTTCGTCAGCTGCGTAAACAATTGCCGCACGGTCGGACAGGAGGATTCCGTCGTTGCCGTGGTGTATTCGCGGACCGTTCTTTTCAGATCGGCCAGGATTGTGTACAAGAGGTCCTCGTCCTGCATGAACTGCGAGTTATTGGAAGTTTGATAATACATTGCGCAAATGCCTCCTAAGCTATCATTGTTGGGGACTCGTCGGCGCCAGCGGCTGGTGCTGCTGAATGGCCTGTACGAGCAAATCGATATGGTGGTCCAGCGACCGGATGTATTGCTGGCACGCCTGCTGAATCGTCGGGTTCTGCGTAGCAGCGGCTGTTGCCGCACACTGCTTGATCAGCAGATCCTCATTTGAAATCGAATCGACGATATATTCCAGCTCCTTGCCGGTAATCGCCTGCATTTGATTGGACTGCATCGGTATTCCTCCTCTGGATATCTCTAACTCCATCCGTATTATGTCCCGGGGAAGGTTTTCTATGTATTGTCGGCATGGCCTCTTCCACCGGCCGATCTGCCGGAACAGCTATAAATTGTGCATGCGGAGCAAATACTTTGAATACTACCGATAAGGGGCGAAACACACATATGATTCTGAATAAAGGGAACTTGGCATGGCCGTCTACATTGAAGCCGGCACCCGCTTATCCGGAGCTTGCGGAGGATCTCTCCTGCGACGTACTGATCATTGGCGGCGGCATGGGTGGAGCCCTTCTCGCCCACAAGCTGTCCGGGGCCAATCTTCAAACCGTTCTGCTCGAGAAGGGACGGATCGCTGAAGGAAGCTCTTCAGCCAACACCGGACTGCTTCAAAGCTCCAACGATAAATCGCTGACCTCCATTATCCATACGTTTGGCGAACAGACCGGCATCACCTTTTACCAAATGTGCAGGGACGCGATGCGTAAGCTCAAGGAAGCAGCCGGCGGGCTCAAGCTGGAACCCGAGCTAATTCCGCGCAGCAGCCTATATTTTGCCAGCAGCGTCGAGGACGTGCCTTACCTGAAAGAGGAATATGAAACCCTTCGCGAGCACGGTTTTGAAACGTCATATTGGGATCAGGCCGATATCGCATCGCGGTTCCCCTTCTCCAAGCCCGCGGCGTTGTATACGACCGGCGATGCCGAAGTCAACCCGTTCCGGTTCGTTCATGGCCTCGTTCAATACGCGGCGGATCATGGGGTACGGGTGTACGAAAACAGCCCGGTCATTCATTTGGAATATGAAGAAGACGGCGTGGTTTGTTATACGCGCACCGGCCGGATTTTCGCCCGTAAAATCGTCCATGCGAGCGGCTATGAAACACAGGAAGAGAAACCGGACCGCAATGCGCTGCTTCAGACGACCTATGCGATCGTCACGAGCCCTGTACCCGATTTTACCGGATGGCACGAGCGCTGCCTGATCTGGGAGACGGCCCGGCCGTATCTCTACATGCGGACCACCGTGGACAACCGCATCGTAGCAGGGGGCCTGGACGAGCACCCGGTCGCTCCGGAGGAGAGGGAAGGCCGGATCCGGCATAAAAGCGAAATGCTGCTAAACGAGATTAAAGCCCTTTTTCCCCGTTACGCCGGCATCCAAGCCGACTATGCATGGGCTTCCCTGTTCGGGCTCACCCACGACGGACTGCCCATGATCGGTCCGCATTCCCGGTTTCCTCATAGTTATTTTATTGAAGCCTATGGCGGCAACGGGACCGTCTACTGCATGATTGCGGCGGATCTGCTAAGCGATGTTCTTTGCGGGAAAACGCGCCCCGAGCTGGAAATTTTCTCATTGGAGCGGACCTCCAAACCGTCCCCCAATGCTCAGGTTCCCGGCTCCTGATTGGCAGATAAACCCTAAACCTTGCAGCCAGGTTGGGCTTCCGTAAGTTCAATCTCTTCCCTACAGAAAAATCCCCTGACTCCAAATGAAGGAATCAGGGGATTTGTTGTGTAACGCGATTGTTCAAGTGCGTGCCGATTTCCCCGGCTTAAGCAGCCGTCTCACGCAGATCCAGCTGAGGATCGGTGATGCGCCGAGCACGAGCATCAGCACGGTAATGGTGCTCTGGTCTTTGCTGAAGGACAGCACGATGATGAATATTATCGTACCGAGAAGGCGGCCGACCATCAGACTGAGCTCACGCAGAACGACCAGCTCGACCCGCTTTTCCACGTTTTCGTCGCTGGTCCCCATCAAGTCGAAGCCGGATGAGACCATCGGCAGGATGTACAGCGGCATAAAGATAGCCGTACCTATGCCGAGCAGCAGCAGGGTGAAATAATTGACCTTCCAGATAAGCGGCACCATGACCACCCACAGCAGCAGGGCGCCCACCAGCATGCCCGCGCTCCGGTAGGCCGGTTTAAACCATTTGCCAGCCAGCCAGTACGTCGCCAGCGATACCGCGGACGTAATGAGCGAGAACTGCCCCAGCTTCGACTCCTGTTTCGTGGCAACAAACACAAGGAGATTGATCAGAAAGGCGAACACCCCTTCCCGAATCCCCTGCGCCGCCAGACCGGGGGCCATAAGCCGCCAGGGGCTGCCTTTGTCCTTCAGCTGCTTCACAGGCTCGAGCCAGGCATAGGTTCCGCCCTTTTTCCTCTTTTTCAAAAAGAAGCTCAGCACCACGCCGAGCGCATAAATGATCAGGGACGTCGTAAAAATGATCCGATATCCCCTGTCGCCCTTCAGCATGGAAATCAGCAGGCCGGAAAACCAGGGCCCGACAATGCCCGTAATGGAGCCGAGCAGGCCGACCCACCCGTTAAACAGGTCCCGGTTCTCAGGATCGGTGACTTCGAAATACACCACGTTAAAAGCAATCCAGAACAGCCCGATCGCAATCCCAAGCAGTATCCCGAGCGGCCATATATAATAAATTGCCTTTTCCCCAACCCACAGAACCAGCAAATAAAAAAGGCCCGTCAGCCCGATCCCCAGCCTGAGGGCGTTCATTTTGTTATACTCCTTCACCCATTTGCCTGCCAGCCAAAAGGTGAGCCCGACGGCCAGCTGCTGGGCGACGGTAAACCATCCGATCATCGCGTAATCCTGCTTGCTTTTCCATAAATATACGTTGAGAAACGTGCCCGACAAGGCGCCGGATAAAACGATCAGCCCGTTAACGGCAAGCAGCAGTATCGTTTGCCGATTCAGCCGCGCAGATGATTTTGATTTCATAATTACCCCCTTCATATCCGGGTCTACCTCATTAGTAATTCCCTAAAAGGGGGTAAATCATCGATCGGTTTGCTTTTTTTACGAATTCTTCTTCTCTTGGCTCAAGTGGTCGACCATCCGCAGCCGGTCTTCCTCAGCCAGACTGTATTCGACATGGAAGCATCCCGTGCAAATATACATTTGAAACTTGAAAAGGCGGAGTCAATACCGGACCTTGGCACTTCCTCCTGCTCATCCAGAATTTGCTCCACTGTCTCCTCGTAGTTCATGAGGTCGTGGCTGTCCTCATACTTATCGAGCGTCCGGATCGACGGCGGCAGCTGCTGCATGTCTTCCTCATTCCAAAAAGGAACGGCTTTATCGTCATCCTCAGGAAGCTCCCAATCCGTACCTTCGATTCCCTCATGCTCTTCGTCTACGTCCGCTTCCTCTTCATCCGCACCCAGCTGGATGCTCAGCGTCCGGTAACCTTTCAGCTCATTGTGGCAGTAAGGGCATTCATCCTCGGGGCCCAGTTCCTCGTCCCATACGATTTCCGTCTGGCACCAAGGGCAAACCGTGGTTTCCATATGATCCATCTCCTTAATGTTTCATCAAATATACGACGCCCACAACAAAGAAGGCGACCGCAGCGACGAACAAAATCCTCGCCAAATTTTTCATGTGTTCCTCCTACATTAAACAGGCTCCAATCACATATGAAAGGGACACCGGGATCAGCATAGAGATCAGGCCGACCGCCCGGTTATCCCGTTTAATTTCTTCGTCCACGGAAAACACCGGGGTTAAAAATTCGTACAGCAGGTAGGCGATAAACAGCAGCAGAAAGCCGTAGAAGGCCCACTTCATCATGTCATAGATCGACGTTTTGGACTCAATGCTGTACCTCAGCACATTGCAAAGGCCGAATATTTTGCCTCCGGTAGCCAAAGCGGCGGCAATATTGCCTCGTCCGATTTCATCCCAGCACTTGTACCTCGCCACGATTTCAAAACAGTACAGAAAGACGATCAAGCCCAGAATCGCTACCGAAAAATAACCAATCAGCGTACCGATCGGATAGGCCAACAGCAAATCAGCCCCGTTCTTCACTCCCAACATCCCCCTGTTCCCGGCCGAAATTCAGGCTCACACCCATATTATTTAAGCTCAACCACCGTCACGCCGGTTCCGCCTTCGCCGTAATTTCCCAGACGGTAACTTTTAATATGCTTGTGCTTGCGGAGATATTCCGAGATTCCCTGTCTCAAAATTCCCGTGCCTTTCCCGTGAATCAGGTATACTTGGCCGAGGTTGCCCAAAAACGCTTCGTCGATAAAACGGTCGACTTCGATCAGCGCCTCTTCCAGATTCGCGCCCCGCAGATCCAGCTCGCTGCGGATGTTGTCATCCCGCGTGCGCTTGACCGTAGTCGCATGCCGCTGCACCTGCTTCTCGGCCGGTTTGTTCGCATTCACCAGCTCGAGGTCGTCCAGGCTGACCTTCATCTTCATGATACCGAGCTGAACCACAGCCTCCTTCGCGCCGGACAGCTCCACGACATGGCCCTTCTGGTTCAGGCTGTAGACCATGACTTCATCGCCGGGCTCGATTTGGCGCGGGGCCTTGGCCTTCGGTTTGGCCGCTCCCTTCTTGCGCTGCTGCGGTTCAGCCTCATCCAGCTGTCGGCGGGCGGCGATCAGCTTATGCTCCTTGACCGAAGCCCCTTCCTCTTTGGCCAGCTGCCGCAGATCGGCGATGATCTGCTCCGCTTCGCGGCGGGCTTTGGCAATGACTTCCTTGGCGTCGGCCCGGGCCTTCTCGATCAGCCGGTCGCGCTGCTCCTCGAGCTTCTCGAGCTCCTGCTGATGCCGGCTCCGGAGCTGCTCCATTTCCTGGCGCAGTTTCTCGGCCTT
>NZ_PCZT01000002.1:481000-483120 GCF_002968895.1 Paenibacillus sp. AR247
TTCTCGCTCGCTTTCGGCGCCCAGCCGATTTTCCTCGAGGGAGGCGATCATATGCTCGACGCGCTGATCTTCTTCTTTCACTTCCCCGCGGGCATAATCCAGGATCACATGCGGAAGTCCGAGCCGCTCCGCAATCGCAAACGCGTTGCTTCGTCCGGGAACGCCGACGAGGAGCCGGTAAGTCGGACTCAGCGTGTTCACGTCAAATTCCATGCTGGCGTTGATGACGCCTTTGCGTTCATAGGCATAAGCCTTGAGTTCGCTGTAGTGGGTAGTAGCCACCATCCGGCAGCCCAGGCTGTGGATATGCTCCAGAATGGAAATAGCAAGCGCTGAGCCTTCCGCCGGGTCGGTCCCGGCCCCCACTTCGTCAAGCAGCACCAGGCTCTTCGGCGTCATATGGTTCAAAATACGGATAATATTGGTCATATGGCTGGAGAACGTACTCAAGCTCTGTTCGATGCTCTGCTCGTCCCCGATATCGGCGTAAATGGCGTCGAACACGCAGAGCTGGCTTCCTTCCTCCGCGGGAACGAACAGGCCGGACATCGCCATCAGGCTCAGCAATCCGATCGTCTTCAGCGTGACGGTCTTGCCGCCGGTATTCGGCCCGGTCACGATAATGGAAGTGTACGAGTTGCCCAATTCCACGTCGATCGGCACAACCTTCTCCATGTCGATCAGCGGATGGCGTCCTTTCTTCAGCTTCAAGTATCCACGGTCGTTCATTCTCGGCTGACTGGCCTTCATGACATGCGCCAGACGCCCCTTGGCAAAAATAAAGTCGAGCTGTCCCAGCAGATCGATATCGAGCAGAAGAAGATCCGCTTGTTCACCGACGAGCGCCGTCAGCTTTTGCAAAATAATTTCAATTTCGCGTTCTTCCTTCATCCGGGTTTCACGCAGCTTGTTGTTCATCGCCACAATCGATTCCGGGCAGCATTTTGGCCACGCTGGAGGAACGGATCATCGAATCGAGCTTCTCCCGGATCCGCACTTCGCCGGATCTCAGCTCCCGCCGAACCTGGGCAAGCCCGGGACTGGCAGAATCAAGCACTTCGGCGCTTTCGTCGATGCATGCTTTAATGGCATCTTCCAGGGGCTTCTGCTCGGATAAATTTTCACTGATCCCCTCCAGCAGGGGAATCGGCTCGTCTTCGTGAACATTCGCGATGAACCGCTTGATCCGTCTCGATCCGTTCACGGTGTTGCCGATGGCCAGCAGCTCATGCGGGCTTAAGGTGCCGCCGATTCTGGCGCGCTTCAGCGGAGCGGCGATGTCTGTGATGCCGCCGAAGGACGGATTTCCCTTCAGACGGTCCACGGTATACGCTTCGTCGGTTGCCTGAAGCAAACGCTTTACCGATTCCAGATCGGTATCGGGCTTCAAGGACTCGGCCGCTCCCCTCCCCATCGAGGTTTGGGTATAGGCAGCGCATTTATCTAAAATCTTGCGGTATTCGAGCGTATGCAAAATCTTGTCGTCCAACAGTATTCACTACTCCTCTCGTGCAATGCCTTTATTATATACGAAATGTTTGCCGCTTCGCCATTTGCAGCCCTAAATCATTCCATACATAACATGGCGAAAATTGAATACAATAAGGTTTGCATAACACAGTAACCATGTGTAAAGGAGGCCAGTTGCATGCATTTTCTGGGTCATGTCGTTCGCTTTATCGTGTCTGCCATCGTCCTGCTGATCGTAGGCTGGATCGTTCCCCAGTTTTCCGTCGGAGGGTTCTGGAGCGCTCTGCTGCTCGCTTTGGTTATCGCACTGCTGGGGTGGATTATTGAAGGAATCTTCGGCAAAAGGGTTACTCCCTTTGGACGCGGGATCGTCGGCTTCATCGTCAGTGCCCTCGTCATATACATCGCCCAATTTATTGTCAGCGGCGTAGAAGTTACCATCCTTGGCGCCATTCTCGCCGCCCTCGTCATCGGTATTATCGACCTGTTTATCCCGGTGTCCGCATTTAATGCCGGAAGGGACAAGCGGTAAACCGTTTCCCGAATGAAAACCCCTGCCTAAGGACAGGGGTCTTTCCTTTTTTATCCCGCATAATCGGCTGCGTCTTCACCCGCGGTCACCACTTTATTTTTTCCCGTACGTTTGGCCT
>NZ_PCZT01000002.1:483220-493289 GCF_002968895.1 Paenibacillus sp. AR247
TTTCGAAATAACGATTCCTTGTCGTCCCCCTGCTGAAAATTGCAAAGTCCGATGCTCACCGTAACCGGCTTCACCGTATGCGGCAGCTCGGTTCTGGCGATCCGTTCACGCAGCTGCTCAGCCATGCGTTCTGCTTCTTCCAATGTCTTATCCGCCATTATAATGGCAAATTCTTCTCCGCCATAACGGGCGGCAAAATCATTCGGCGTCATCGTCGACATCACCTTCGAAGCAACCTCTTTCAGCACGACATCGCCCACCCGATGCCCGTAATTATCGTTGACCTTTTTAAAATTATCGATATCGATAATCGCCAGCTGCAGCGGAAGCTGATACTTCTCGCATTGCTCCAGCAGAGCCTCCAGGTATTCGTGAAACGCCTTGTGATTGTATAGCCCGGTCAGTGCATCGATTTTGAGCAGCTTGTCCGATATCGTTCTTTCCACCAGGAGCTGCTGCTCCGACTTCATGACCGATTCCAGATGGCGCATAAATTCCTTGACCCGGACCAAAATCGTATGACCAATCATGATGCTGACAATAAACACGCTTTGGATTTGGATGAATTCCTGAATGGGTTTCTGATAAAGGGAGCGTTCGGTGAGATAGATGAGACAGTACAGGAGGATCGTTAACGAGCCAAAGCCATATAGAAGTTTGCGGTCAAAATAAACGACGGAAATCAGAACGGGCAGAAGGAGCGCCATCTGTGCCCCGTCCACGATCGGCTGAATGATGAAATAGAACAGGTAGGAGAGACAAAAATCCGCAGCCGACCACAACCTGCTTCCGGTATTTAGGTTCGAATCGCAGCCAGGTCTGTGCCGCCAGCATGAGCAGCAGGATGCAGCCGTCCGGGATGCCCAGACGCAGCCAGTCCTCCGGCCCCGCCCCCGGCGGTCACGGAAGGAATGCAGCCCAGCAGCAGCAGAACCACCTCTGCCGCGAAAAACATCAGCGTCACGATCCAATAGGCGTTCAATATTTTGCGATGCCATAAATCTTCCAAAATCAACCCCGTGCGATTCATTGGAATGTCATTCCCCTAATCTTCTAAACAAGAATATTTGCGGGTTTCGTACATCGTCAATGCTCATTATATCTTAAATCCAAGATAAGAACTATCTTTTTTCCAGCTGATCCTTTTCCTGGGCGCGGCAAAATCAACGGCTGCTGCGTTCACCAATTTTTCAAATGAGCCTCGCCCAGACATATCCAATTTAAGGTATGATAAGGCATGGAACCAATTAAAATGATGAAGGTATACATAAAGGAGGATCACAAGTGAAGAAGACCCTGGCTGTCGTCCTTTCCTGCGTGCTGCTTCTGGTGCTGGCTGCTTGCGGACAATCCAAGAGCGGCGATTCCGCATCGGGCAGCGGAGTCACCGAAACCGGTGTAGCCCCGAGCGAGGAATTGGTGATCAAGGCGACAAACTATGCATTCGATCAAAAAGAATATCATCTCAAAAAGGGCGTACCTGTCAAAATTACGCTTGAAAACGATGAGGGAAACCACGGCGTTCTCATTCCGGGTCTCGAGCTTCAGCTTGACGGTAAAAACAAGTCCGCGGTCGTCACGCCTGAAAAAGCCGGCACGTTCGAAATGGCGTGCTCAGTGTTCTGCGGAGCGGGACATTCCGGCATGATTGCCAAAGTCATTGTGGAATAAAAGTTAGGCAGACTTGAACCCAAAAGTTAAAATCCCCTCGAAGTATGCTTCAGGATGATGCATGATCCGTCCTGCCGCTTACTCCGAGGGGATTTTCATTTAGGTGTGAAATGTGGGTGGACTATAGAAGTCAGCTCTGATCCTGTTCGATCAGCTCGATCCACTCGTTATATTCGGTCTGCAGCTTGGAATACTCGTCCTTGAGCAAGCGGTACTCTTCCTCCAGCTTGCCGGTCTTCTCCAGCTGAATCTCATGCTCTGCCTGCAGCAGGCGGTATTGATGCGTCACCAGCTCAAAGCTTTCGCCCACCTGGCGAAGCTCATCCGCGACTGACTCCTTCTCGCTCTGGATCCGGGTAAGCTGCTGCTCGCCGGCAGCGATCTGCTGCTGCCAAGCCTCAAGCTCCTCTTGCAGCTCCAGCTCCCGGCTGCCCCAGGCTTCCTGCTGGTCCATCATATCCTTCAGCTTATCCTGATAAGACTGCATGGATTGCTCGGCACTGCGCAGCAGTCCGCGCAGCTCGGTCTCCCGGTCGGCCGCTTCATCCAGCTGCAGCGATGCTTCCTCCAGCTTCTTCACCGCGGCCTCTTTCTCCTCCAGCAGAAGCAGGTATTCGATTTCGGTATCCTCCTGGCGGCTCTGCGCCTCCTTCACCTGGCGCTGCAGCTCCTCATACTGCCGCTGCAAGCCCTGATACTGCTGGTTCAAGCTGTTGTACTGTTCGCGCTGGGCTTCGGTTTGGCTCCGCAGCTGTTCATTTTGCTCCTGAGCTGCCCGGTTCACCCGCTGCAGCTCTTCGTACTGAGCCTGAACGTCCTTGGCTTGAAGCTCCAGCTCTTCAAACCGTGCTTCAGCTTGCTCCTGCTGCTGGCGCAATGTGCCGTTGTCGCGGGCATATTCCTCGGACTGCAGCCGCAAGCGCCCGATCATTTCCCGGCTGTCCTCCAGCTGCTGATCTTCCAGCGCCCGGCGGGCCGTTCGATGCTCCGCCTGCTGTTCCTCGAGCTGTTCCTGAACCTCCAGGTACTGATTCTCGAGGTCTTCCAGCGCCTGGCGGGTCGTTTGGTGCTCCTGCCGCTGCTCCTCCAGCTGCCGCTGTACCGCTCGATACTGCTCTTCGCGTTCCTTCAGTGCATGAGCAGCTGTTTGCTGCTGCTCACGCTGCTCTTCCAGCTCCTGCTGCAGCAATGCGTACTCCTCTTCGCGTTCCGTCAGTGCCTGGGCGCCGTCTGCTGCTGCTCACGCTGCTCTTCCAGCTCCTGCTGCAGCATTACGACTGCTCCTCGCGCTCCTTCAGCGCCTGGGCAGCTGTCTGCTGCTGCTTCCGCTGCTCTTCCAGTTCCTGCTGCAGCGCCGCATACTGCTCCTGCTGCTCTTCGAGCAGAAGCTGGGCGAGCTCGTACTGCTCCTCATGCTCAGCTACCTGCTTCCGCAGCTCGCCGCACTGCTGCTCGTATTCGCCTGAACGGCTCTGCAGCTCGGTATACCTTGCCTGCTGCTCCTCCCACTGCTCCTTCAGGCCGGCATAACGTTTCCGTTCCTCTTCCGCCTGAAGCTCCAGCTCCGCGTGTACTTCCCGTCTTCTCTCCAGCTCCTGCTGCAGGTTTTGTACGTTCTCCTGCTGCTCCTCCGATTGGATTTCGAGCTCGAGATACATTTCCTGCTGTTCCTCCAATTGAAGCCGAAGGTCCTTGAGCTGCTGCGCATATTGGCTCGACTGCCGCTCCAGGCCTGCAATCTGCTCCTCTTTGGCCTCGATCTGCCGGCCGTAATTCTGCAGATCCTGCTCCCGCCCTTGCAGCGCCTTCTTCAGCGATTCCAGCTCTTGCTCCTTCGCGGCCAGCACCTCCTGCTGGGCTTCCAGCTGCTTCTCCAAACGCTGAAGTTCCTCTCCTTGTTCCGAGGAAGAACGCTCCTGCGCCTGCAGCTTCTGCACCTGGGCTACGAGCTGCTGCTGCTTATCTGCCAGCTCCTGCGCAAGTTGCTGCAGCCGCTCCTCTTTCGCGGCCAGCTCCTGCCGGAGCGCTTCCCGCTGCTGCTCAGCTTCCTGGCGGAGCTTACTCTCTCCGTCCGCCTGCTCTTTCAGCACGCTCAGCTCGTCATGCAGCGAAGCCATGCCCGTCTCCAGCGTCTCGTTCTGCTCGCCGGCTTCCAGCACCTGCAGCTCCAATTCGCCGATCTCTTCCTTCTGCTTCTCGATCGTGCCTTGAAGGGTTTCGGCTTCGGCCGTCAGCTGGGCGATTTCGCCGGTCAATTTCTTGGAAGCCTCGCTGTAATCCTCAAGCAGCTTCTGCATGCGGCGGTGTTCCTCTTCCGAAGCGGCCGCCTCGTCCTGCAGCTTGCTGATCTGTCCGTTCAGCGCTTCCTCCTGCTCGGTCAAAGCCTGCACCTGCGCCTTGGCCTCCTCCTCGCGCACCAGCACGACTTGATGCTGCTGCCGCAGTCTGGAATAGGCCTCCTTGGCGTTCTTCAGCTCCTGCTCCATGTTCTGCAGCTTCTCCTGAAGTTCGCCGCTGTTGCCGCGAAGCTCGGTCAGCTGCTCCTGCAGCTCCTGAATAAAGGCTGCATGCTTCTCTTCGAGCTCCTTGACGGCTCCCTGATGCTTCTGCTCCAGCTCGGTGATCTTTGCGCGGTTGTTCTCCTCCGCCTCTTTCAACGCTCCGACCCGCTTCTGTTCGGCGGATTGCAGCGCTGCCGCATGCTTCCGTTCCAGCTCCAGCACGGCAGCTTTATGCCGTTCCTCCACAGCCTGCTTGTCCTTCTGCATTTGCTCCGCGGCCTGTTTCTCCTTGCGGAGCAAAGATTCCTTCTGTTCCGTCTCCCTCTTCAGCGAAGCGCGGAGCTGATCCAGCTCCTTCGTCAAAGAATTCCGGGTCTGCTCGAGCCGCGCCGTAAGCTCGGACTTGGACTGCTCCAGCTCTTTCGCAAGCGCAGCCTTCTCCTGCTCCAGCCGCTTTTGCAGCTCTTCCTTCTCCTTCTTGATCTGCTGCGCTTCTTCCTTCTGCTTGTTGACTTCCGCCAGCTGCTCGTCCCGCTGGGACTGCAGCCTGGTGAGCTGCGAGCTCAGCTCGCTGCGCTCGCCAGTCAGCATCTTCACTTCGTTGCGGAGATCCTGCATTTGCACGGCTTCCTCAGCCATATGAACCGCGGCCAGAACGGCAATCCTAGGGGTGTCCAGCCGGGAATTGCTTTTGGAAATGGCATTCATCCGTTCATCGACATAACTAGCAATCTTTCGCATATAATCGGCACTGCTGCCGACCAGTTTATAAGAAGTCCCGTAGATCTCCACGGAGACGCGTGTACGATCAGGTGTAGTCACAGTTGTGCCCTCCTTCATATGTGTGTTGACTCTAAGATGTCTTGTTCTCTCCAATAAAAAATCACATCGAATCTCTGTGTCTAAGGATTCGATGTGATTGGATTCAATTCCTGCTATTTTCTTAATTCCGCTTGAAACTTTTGCTCAAGGGCGCTGACGACTCCGGCATGCGCCGCGGTGACTTCCTCATCCGTCAGCGTACGCTCATTGTGGCGGTAGACGAGCGAAATCGCGACGCTCTTCTTGCCTTCGCCGAGCTTGCTTCCGGTAAACACATCGAATACCTGTACGTTCTGCAGGAGCTCGCCCGCGGCTTCGCGGATCGTCTCAAGCAGGGAGCCCACTTCCACAGCGCTGTCCACCACGACTGCAATATCCCGCTCCGAAGCCGGGAAGCGCGGAAGCTCCTGATATCGGATATCGAAATCGGCGTGTTCGTACAGCGGCTGCAGCAGAATTTCGGCAACGTACACATCGCCGAGTCCGCGCTCCTGCTGCAATTCGGGATGCACCTGACCGAGCGTTCCGATCAGCACCTGCTCTCCGCCGCCATTGATCAGGTAGACGGAAGCTGAACGTCCGGGATGATATCCGGCCGGCTGGTTCGCCACGTACCGGATCGCCCCCTCCAGACCCAAATCCCCGAACAGCGTCTCCAGGGCACCCTTCAGGTCGAAGAAATCGACTTTCTCCGGCGCATGGTTCCACTGTTTCTGCCCGCGGCTGCCGCACAGCAGCAAGGACAGCACGTTCAGCTCTTTTGGCTGAACCGTCAGCGTCTCCTCCTGCGAGAAGAACACGTTGCCCACTTCGAACAGCGCCAGATCGTACTGCTTCCGGTTCGCGTTGTGCACCGCGATATCGAGCAGCTGCGGCAGAATGCTCGTACGCAGCACGCTGCGCTCCTCGCTCATCGGCATCGACAGCTTCACCGGCACGCTTCCTTCCGTCAAAGCCGGGAACAGCGCGGCCAGCTCCGGATGGGTGAAGGAGTAGCTGATCACTTCCTGCCATCCGCCATGGGTGAACAGTCTGCGGATTTCGCGGCGGATCGCCTGAGGCTTCGTATAGCCCCCCGGCGTTGTCGGCCCTTCGATCGCCGTCGTCGGGATATTGTCGTATCCGTACAGGCGGGCGATTTCTTCGATCAGGTCGACGTCTTTCGTAATGTCTCCGCGGCGCGTCGGCACCTGCACTTCCAAAATGCCTTGGGCAGTATCCGCAGCGTGGAAATGCAGACGGCCAAAAATCGTCTTCACTTCCAGCATCGACAGCTCCGTTCCAAGGAACCGGTTCAGCTTGTCGAAGGACAGAACAATCACCTTTTCTTCCGCCTGCGCGGCACCGGCTTCGACGATGCCCTTATGAACCGTTCCTGCGCAATAACGGGCGATCAGCGACGCAGCCCGGTTCAGCGCCGGAATGACCGCCCCCGGATCGACTTCCTTCTCGAAGCGCTGGCTCGCTTCGGAGCGCAGTCCGAGCTGGCGGGAAGTCTTGCGGATGGTGCCTCCGTCGAACTTGGCGGATTCGAGCAAAATGTTCACGGTGCTGTCCGTAACCTCGGAATCCAATCCTCCCATGACGCCGGCTAATCCAACCGGCTTCACGCCGTCGGTAATGAGCAGCATGTGCGGCTCCAGCTTGCGTTCCTGGCCATCCAGCGTCACGAGCGTCTCACCTTCACGGGCCAGGCGGACGTCAACGGCCCCGCCTGTCAGGCGGTCCGCATCGAATGCATGCAGCGGCTGACCGTATTCAAGCATGACATAGTTGGTGATATCCACGATGTTGTTGATCGGACGGACGCCAGCAGCCATGAGGCGGTTCTGCATCCACTGCGGCGACGGCGCGATCTTTACGCCCGTAATATAACGCGCGGTGTAATGGCTGCAGTGCTCAGGCGAGCTGATTTTGACCGAGATATGGCTGCTTGCCGCGTCAGCGACCTCAACCAGTTCCCTTTCCGGATCAGGCAGCTTGACGTCACGGCCCAGAATGGCTGCCACTTCGTAAGCCGCTCCGCGCATACTGAGGCAGTCGGAACGGTTCGGCGTCAGGTCAAAGTCGAGTACCTTGTCGTCCAGGCCGAGCACGGAGGTGATCGGCGTTCCGATCTCCGCGTTCTCCTCCAGGACGAGTATGCCTTCCTGCTGCTCCTTCGGCAGCAGCTTGTCGTTCATGCCCAGCTCTTTGGCGGAGCAGATCATGCCTTGAGAAGCGACGCCGCGCAGCTTGGCTTTTTTGATCTCCAGTCCGCCGGGCAGCAGAGCGCCAACCAGGGCAACGGGTACTTTTTGTCCGGCATCCACGTTTTTCGCGCCGCAGACGATCTGCAGGTCTTCGCCCTGTCCCGCGTCAACGACGCAGACGTTCAGCTTATCCGCATCGGGATGCTTCTCCTTGCTTTTTACATAACCCACGACGACTTTCGAAATGCCGTGATTGCGGTGCTCAACCTCGTCGATCTCGATGCCCGCGCGCGTAATCTGCTCGGCCAGCTCTTCGGCCGTTACATTTTCCAGTGATACATAATCGGATAACCATTCAGTTGATACTTTCACTTACGTTCCCTTCCTTCTTCCCGTATTCCGCGATGCACCATGCCGCAGCCCAGAATTTCCAGCCATCCCGTATGCTTGCACACCCGGCATCCGCTGCCGCCGCATCTGGCACAGGTTACGTCGACCTCCGCGCTCGGCTCTGTGAACGGGAAGAAGCTTGGACGAAGTCGGATCTGCGTGTTCGGTCCGAACATTTCGCGGACGAATTGCAGCAGCGTGCCTTTCAAATCGCTCATACGGATGTTTTCGCCGATCACCAGGCCTTCAATTTGGTAGAACTGAAACGAGTGCGTCGCATCGTCGTCGTCTCTGCGGTATACTTTGCCCGGGCAGATGATCTTCACCGGCACCTTGCCCTGCATGCTCTCCATCGTCCGGATCTGCACCGGCGACGTCTGCGTTCTCATCAAGAGCTCCTCGGTAATGTAGAACGTATCCTGCATGTCGCGGGCCGGGTGGTTCTTCGGCAGGTTCAGCGCTTCAAAGTTATAATAGTCAGTCTCCACTTCCGGTCCTTCCGCAATGTGGTAGCCCATACCGATGAAAATCTCCTCGATTTCCTGGATGACTTTGTTGAGCGGATGGGTGCCCCCTTGGGTCATTTTGCGGCCGGGGAGCGTAACGTCAACCTTTTCCGCCTGCAGGCGCTGCTCGGTTTCGGCCTTTTGGAAAGCCTGCTGCTTGGACTCGATCAGTCCTTCGATCGCTCCGCGCACGTCATTGGCCACCTGGCCGATCAACGGGCGTTCCTCCGCACTTAGCGCGCCCATGCCCCGCAAAATCTCGGTCAGCGCCCCCTTTTTCCCCAGATACTTCACGCGCAAATCGTTCAGCGTCTGTACGTCAGCGACGTCATTCAGCTGCGCGATCGCTTCCTGCCGCAATGCTTCCAGCTTTTCTTTCATGAACTTCCTGCCTCCTTCTTGAAATCGCCAATACATTTATGACCAACAACGCCCCGCAGAGCAGGGCTTTTGCCCCGGATGACTGCTCAGGTACTTGGCGGGGATCCTCAGAAAAAAATTCCCAAGAAATACAAAAAGGCCTTTTCTCCCGAAAAGGGACGAAAAGACCGTGGTACCACCCTTGTTAGACAAGCGAAAAGCCGTTTGATACGCACACGCGCACCTCTGGCCAGCTTGATCTCACTCTCACTCGATGTAACGGATCGAAAACCGTTATCCCCTACGCGGAATCTTGTCAGCAAACATGCTGGCGCGTGGATTCGTTCAGGGAACTGCTCCGGAGGGAATTTCAGCAGCCTGTTTCTGTAGAGACGCTCTCAATCTTCGGCGTCCCCTCCCTGTAAAGAGGCACTGCTTACTTATCTCCATCAACGCATTTATCTTGACACATAAATTGGATTGCAATGGCTGATCCATACGGGTCATTCATTCACCGGGATCAGTCCGTTGACTATAGTCAATAATTATAGGCAAAAAAAGCTGTATTGACAAGTCCGAATCGCCTAAATCAATAGGCGTTCCCCTTCTCAGCATGCCCATTTTTTGCAGAACCAGACTTCATTCCTCAAATTAGAGCTGTTCCAGCTCGCTCCGGAGCCTGCGGATATTCGTAATCCGTGCCGCAGCCTCCTCGTCGCTCCCGCCGTCTTCGTTCAGCAGCCTGGTCAGCTCCCATTCCAGCGCCAGCCGGGCGTTTTCCCGGTCGGTATCCTCCTTCAGTGCTCCGTTATGTCTGGCCAGCTGCTCTTCCTCTTCTTGAACCGTGCCCTCAAACATATGCGGTTCTTCCGTATGGGAGACGGTCAGCAGCCGGTCCGCGAGCTTGCGGATCAGCATCCGGTCATGGGACACGACGACCAGAGCACCCGGATATGCGGATAACGCCTCCTCGATCACTTCCCGCGTCGAGATGTCCAAATAGTTCGTCGGCTCATCCAGCACGAGCAGATTGGCCCCGGAGAAATACAGCTGCACGAAAGCCGCACGGCATTTCTCCCCCATGCTCAAATCCCCGATTCGCTTAAACACGTCCTCCCGCTTGAACAAGAAGCAGCCCAGAAGCGTCCGCGCATGTGTCTCGGTCATCAAAGGCAGGCGAAGCAGGCTGTCAAGCAGCGTCTCCTCTTCGTTCAGCACCTCCAGTTCCTGCGAGAAGTAACCGATCTTCAGGGCCGGATGCTGCCATACCGTTCCTTCGCTTGGCACAACCTCACCCATAATCAGCTTGAGCAGGGTTGACTTGCCCGCCCCGTTCGGCCCCCGCACGGCCAGCCGGTCGCCGCGGGAGAGGATCAGGCTGAACTTGTCGAACAGCTTCTTCGTCCCGTAGCCGAAGGACAGCTGCTCTAGCCGCACCAGCACACGGGCGGAGAACCCACCTTCGCCCAGCTGCAGGTTGACCTTCGGTCCGCTTTTCGGCTTCTCCACGCTTTCACTCTCGAGCCGCTCGAGCTCTTTTTGTTTGGCGTGATACCTGGAGATGTTTTTCTTGGCTTTGGCTTTGTAGTAAGGCAGCGCCGCCTTCGTTTCCGTATTTTTGTCCGAC
>NZ_PCZT01000002.1:493389-505088 GCF_002968895.1 Paenibacillus sp. AR247
TCTCGGCCTGGTGGAACCATTCCTGATATTTGCGGATCGATTCCTCCAACGCTTCCCGGGCTTGCTTCTGCTTCTTATAGAGCGCCTCCTGCTCCCGAAGTTCGCGGTCCTTTTCCCGCCGGTAATCGGAGTAGCCGCCCTTATATTTTTTCAGCCCGCTCTCGGTCAGTTCGCAGACTCCTGTCACCACCCGGTCCAAAAAGGTCCTGTCATGGGAAACGACAATGACGGTGCCTTCGTAGTGACGAAGCCAATCCTCCAGCCAGTTCATGCTCTCCTCGTCCAGATGGTTGGTCGGTTCGTCAAGGAGCAGCACCTCCGGCCTTTTGACCAGCAGTGCCGCCAGCCTGACCCTGGTTTTCTGGCCGCCGCTCAGATCGGCAAAAGGAACCTTCCACAGCTCGGGACCAATGTGGAGCATGGTCAAATGCTTCTCCAGCCCCGTCTCCCAGTCAAAACCGCCGCTGAGTCTCATACTGCTCGAGCCGCAGGCCGTATTCCTCCAGGAGCTCAGGACCGACTTCGCCCGTCGCCATCGCCTGCTCCAGCTCCTTCAGCCGGCGCTTGATCTGCCACAGCTCGCCGCTTTCGCGCCCCGCCGCATCCAATGCGGTCAGATGCATCAACTCTTCCGACGTCTGCGTCATATATCCCCACTGCTCCAGCGGGATTCCGCGTTCCACGGTGCCCCGGTCCGGCTCCAGCTGCCCGGTCAGAATCTGCAGCAGCGTCGTCTTCCCCGCGCCGTTAACGCCGAACAGCGCCAGCCTCTCGCCTTCATAGATTTCCAGGTCAATATTTTCAAAAACGGTCTTCCCTTTAAATTCTTTGGCTATATGTTTCGTTTTTACGATATTCAACATTAAGCATCACCCTTTAAAACATAAATTTGAATTTCCGTCGTTTCAGACAAACCAGCCGTTTCAGTCCAGCCCCGGCCTCTGATCCATTTCACGAATCAAAAAAGCCGCAGGCAGCATCGCCTACGGCAGGAAATTCGTTATCATTGTCTATGTCAAAAAAGGGTTTACCCGTTCGAAATATCGCCCCGAACATGATGATCCGGGCACGACATTACCCCGTGAACACGTCAAAAACGCACAAAAAAGCATTATCCGTATCCATCGGCGAGGTATCCAGTCTCTGAAAATAGACATAACGATTCTCTTCCCTGCGGCAGGCGCAGAAACTGCATGGTTTCAACATTAAGTTGGTTTGCAGATTAGAGAGATCAGTCACGTTTATCCATCGGCTGTGTGGTTACCTCGTTTTCTTCAGGATGAAATGCTTGCTGCCA
Organism: Paenibacillus sp. AR247; assembly: GCF_002968895.1. Classification (NCBI taxonomy): domain Bacteria; kingdom Bacillati; phylum Bacillota; class Bacilli; order Caryophanales; family Paenibacillaceae; genus Paenibacillus; species Paenibacillus sp. AR247. The sequence continues at coordinate 494,687 of NZ_PCZT01000002.1, forward strand.
TTTTAACAAAATTATCGGAAAAAGAAAAGCCCAAACCTTTTCGTCCACAGTCATGTACATCTCCGGGTGTACATCGGCCGAAAGAAAATCACCGCACGGTTCGATTACGCGGCCGGTCCTCCTTGGTATGCTGGACTCATCACGAAAAATGAATGAGGTGTTAGCGATGGATCAATACTCAACTTATATTATTATCATCCTGCTTGTCATTTGGCTTACCGCAAGGGAAAGAACCTTCCGCCCTTCCAGCATGTGGATCGTTCCCTTGTTATGGGGAGGAATGACCCTTTCATCCATCCCGTGGGCATCGGTAGGTCCGGTTGAAGTCGTGCTGTTCGCCGTGTTTGCCGCTGCCGGTTTGGCAACAGGTATCATCCGGGGTAAAATGGAAAAAATGCGCATGGGAACGGACGGCCAGGTTACCGTGCAGGGTTCCATTGCCAGCATCCTGCTGTTTCTCGCCGTGCTGGTTTTGCGGGTGCTTGCGCAGTCCTGGGGGCAGTCGCACGCCTTCTATCACATCGCCAATGCGCTGATGTTCATGCCGCTCGGTTCTATCTGCGCACGCCGGTACGTCATTTACCGGAGATATCAGGCGATGATGGGACAACGGGCATAAAGACCTGAATCACCGGCGTCAATGTGCCAGCTAAAGGAGACCTGCTATGGAAACAGGCAACGATGAACGAACAATACTGTCTTCCAATCCGGCCAGAAGGGCGCTGCTGAGTTTGTTGATCGTGTATTCCGCGATTCAGAACGGCATGTACGGTGAGCCCCGCGCGTTCGTTCCCGGCGTGCTGTTGACGTTGGCCGCGCTATGCCTGCATGCTCCGNGTTACCNCGGCGNTCNCCTTATCCCCTGTGTGCCTTGCTTGGTATCTCTTCCATTGGGGTCATCCTGGGACTTGACGGCAGCTTATATATTATCGTCTTTTTTCTGCTGGGATGGGTGAGCTACCGGCTGCCGGCATCGTACTCGGCCTCATATACCGTTCTAAATATAGTTGCCGCAGCGTGGATCCTGCTGGATCAGCATCAGACTTTGGAAGCAGTGATGACCCAATGCCTGATTCTCGCGGCGGTCTATCTTCTATTTTTGGCCGGCAGGCTGCGCAGAACGACCCGAACGATGAAAGAAACGCATCTGCAGGAGCTGACGTCCGCTCATCAGGAGCTGGAGGCGGCTTACCGTAGCCTGCGCCAAGCTCACGAAGAGCTGGAGGAGACTTCCGAGCAGGCTCTGCGCTATGCGGTACTGGAGGAGCGCAGCCGGATCGCAGCCGATATCCATGACAGCATCGGTCACGGCCTGACCTCCGTGATCGTGCAGCTGCAGGCGCTGCCGTATATGATCGAAGCGGCGCCGGACGAAGCCCGCTCAACGCTCAGGCAAGTGACGGATGTGGCCCGCGGATGCCTTCAGGACGTCAGAACAGTCGTTCACGAAATGGGGCTTGTCCGGCCTGGCGAAGGGCAGAAGGAGCTCAGGAAGCTGGCGGACACCTTCAGCGAGCGAAGCGGGATTCCGGTGGCCTTTACCATGGATATCCCCGGCACCATCGCCCCGGAGCAGCTGTACGTCCTTTACCGCATCCTTCAGGAGGCACTGACCAACATGATGCGCCATGCCCAGGCCACCCAAGCTGAGGTCCGGCTTATAGGTAACAAGGAAGGCCTGGTCTTGACCATCCGGGATAACGGCGTGGCGCAAGGTCCAATCCAGCCGGGATTCGGACTGACCACCATGCGGGAGCGATGTGCAAAAGCCGGCGGACGCCTGACGGTCACCTCCCTCGCTCCCCATGGCCTGGAGATTACCGCAAGCCTGCCGTTTTCCACAGTAACACCCAATAACAGAGGGGAATGAATGCTAATATGGATCCAGAACGTATCCGCACCATCATCGCGGATGACCAGCCCCTGATCCGGCACGGCATCGGGTTTATTATTAAGGCGCAGCCGGACATGGAATGGTGCGGGGAGGCGGGCGACGGCCGCGAAGCCGTAAACCTTGCGCTCCGAACGCGGCCGCATATCGCCCTGAGGATCGAGGCGACACGGGAGCTCCGGCGGCAGCTGCCAGAGTGCAAAGTCATCATCCTCACCACCTTCGATCTCGAGGAATACGTGTACGAAGGCATTCGGGCCGGAGCCGTCGGCTATTTGCTGAAGGATGCGGCGCCGGAGGAGCTGCTCCATTCCATCAGGGCGGCGAGCCGCGGCGAAGCCATCTACCGGACGGGAGCCGCGGCCCGGATGATTTCGGAGGCGCTGCGCCAGACGGAATCGTTTCAGGACCGGCAGGACATGCGGCTGTCCCTGCCGGACCCGCTGACTGACCGTGAGCTGGAAGTGCTGCAGGAAATGGCTTACGGCCTGAAAAACGAAGATATCGCCGCCAAGCTCCACATCAGCGAAAGCACAGTCAAAACCCACGTGCACCGCGTCCTGCAAAAAATCGGCGCCGAGGACCGCACCCAGGCCGTCGTGCTGGCCATACGCAATCAATGGGTGCAATAAATTGCCCTTACAAAAAAGCAGGCTTTGCCGGGAAATCCCGCAAAGCCTGCTTGTATTGGAATGGAACGTATTTTAGCCGCGATACCTTGTCTTTACTCTGCTTCCTCCAGAATCAGGACGCCGCGTCCCGGCACCTCGGCCGCTCCGTCTACGGTTACGCCGCTGAGAAGGTCCCGGCGTTTGACGTCCCCCGTGCGAACCGTCGCACTCTCCGCGTTATGGTTCAGCACGAACAGGAACGAGCGTCCATCTTTCACGCGGCGGGCAACCTCTACGCCGGCCGGAAGCTCCGGCACCAGCGGCTGAACGCCTTTCTCGGCGCAGACGGCCCCGAGAAAACGTTCCATGAAGTCGCTGTCCGCGCTGGTCGCCACATAGTACGCTTTGCCTTCACCAAAGCGGTTCACCGTGAGCGCAGGCATGCCTTTGTAGAAGTCCGAGCCATACTCGGCCAGCACTTCCGCGCCTTCGGCATGGATGAGATCAAACAGCATCTCGCATTTATAGCTGCCTGCAAGCTTGCCGTACGGCTGCTTCATGACGATTTCATTGTACTGTCCGAGCGGCAGTGCGTCGATTTCCTCCGCCCAGATGCCGAGCAGCTTGCGGAGCTCGCCCGGATATCCGCCGAGGGTCACGAGATCGGTCTCGTTCACGATGCCGCTGAAGAACGTCGTAATAAACGTGCCGCCGGCAGCGGTGAACGCCTCCGACTTCTCGGCAAAGCCCGGCTTGACCATATACATAACCGGCGCGATCACGATGTCGTACTTGCTGAAGTCGGCTTGGGCGCTGATCATGTCCGCCTCGATGCCCTGCTTGAAGAGGGCGTCGTAAAACTTATGCACCTCGCGCACATAATTCAGCTCAACGGTCGGGCCGCTCGAGAGCTCCATGGCCCACCGGTTTTCCCAGTCGTACACGATGCCAACCTTAGCTTCCGTCACAGCATCCAGCAGCGTGTCCCCAAGACGGCCCAGCTCCTCCCCGAGCTGTGCCACCTCACGGAATACCCGCGTATTCTCATGACCGGAATGCTCAATGACGGCACCGTGGAACTTCTCGCAGGCGCCCTTGGAGCGCCGCATTTGGAAGAACATCACCGTATCCGCGCCGCGGGCAACGGCCTGATAGCTCCACAGGCGCATCACGCCGGGACGCTTGAGCGAGTTGTACGCCTGCCAGTTCTGCTGGCTCGGCGTCTGCTCCATCAGCATGAACGGCGCCCCGTGCTTCAGGCCGCGCATCAAGTCATGCGTCATGGCGGTTTCACTGACCGGCGTCGTCAGAGACGGATAGTTATCCCACGAGACGATGTCCATATGCTTCGCCCAGTCGAAGTAGTTGAGCAGCGGGAACGTCCCCATCAGGTTGGTCGTGATCGGCACGTCCTTCGAATGCCCGCGGATCGCTTCCGCCTCGATGTTGTAGCATTCCAGCAGACTATCGGACATAAACCGGCGGTAATCCAGGGAAATGCCCTGGAACGCGCTGACGTTGCCTTCGCCTTCCTCGCTCAGCCCGTCCGGAAGCACGATTTCGTCCCAGTCATAAAAGGTGTGGCCCCAGAATCGGGTATTCCATGCTTCGTTGACGGCATCAAGGGTGCCGTAACGTTTTTGCAGCCAGACGCGGAATTCGGCGGCACAGTTGTCGCAGTAACAAAAACCGCCGTATTCATTGGATACGTGCCAAAGCAGCAGCGCCGGATGATCCTTGTAGCGCTCGGCGAGCTTGCCCGCCATCAAGCGGGAGTATTTGCGGTAAGTCGGGCTGTTCGGGCAGGAGTTATGTCTTCCGCCGAACTTTCTTTTCCGTCCGTAAAAATCGACGCGGGTCACATCCGGATGCCGCTTGGCCATCCAGGCCGGATGCGCCCCGGTACTCGTCGCCAGTACGATGCCAACGCCGTTCTTGTGCAGACGGTCCATCGTTTCGTCGAGCCACCCGAAATCGTAAGTATCCTCGTCAGGCTGGTTTAGCGCCCAGGAAAAGACGTTGATCGTCGCCACGTCGATCCCGGCCAGCTTGAACATCCGCTGGTCCTCTTTCCATTCTTCCGGTCCCCACTGCTCAGGGTTATAATCTCCGCCGTACCAAATCTTAGGCAGTTTATCGTTAATCACGTACCCACTTCCTTTCTCTTGTTGAATCGCCGATACCCCGTAACCTTGGCCCGTGACTTTAGCCTGTAACTCTTAGCCCGTAACAAATAAAATGTCTTCACCGGCTTCTTGTACCGGAAACGTTACCACGGTTTTCTTCGGTTTTTCGGCTTTCTTCGGTTTTCTTAGGTTATCTTTCCGCTTCCTTCGGCTTCCTTAGCTTTCATTTCAGCCTCAGCTTCAACTCACCGATACCTTTTCCTTGTCCCGTGGTGTAATGCGGTATATTTCGCCTGCTGCCGTAATAAATCCGTCAGCCGGTAGCTCCTGCCCATCTGGTCCCTGCACCCGGTACAGGGAATGGTCCGCGATCCGGCAGGTCCCGCCATGCGTGGAGGTTATTCCTGCTTCCTTGATCGTTCCGGCGCTCCACTTCATGTCCACCACGAAGCCGCCTCGCGCCCGCAGTCCTTTGGCTTCCCCTTCGTTCCAGGCTTCCGGCAGAGCCGGCAGCATCCGGATTTCGCCCTGGTGGCTTTGCAGCAGCGCTTCCGCAACGCCGGCCGCATAACCGAAATTGCCGTCAATCTGAAACGGCGGGTGGTTGCCGAACAAGTTCGGCAGGCTGGAGTCGCTGAGAATCCGCCGGATAGAGCGGTACACGTTCGCCGGCTCCTTAAGCCGCGCGTACAAGTTAAAGATCCAGGCCGCACTCCAGCCCGTGTGCCCGCTTCCCGCCTCAATCCGCTTCTTCAGCGACAAGGAGGCGGCTTGCATCAGCTCCGGCGTATTCTCACACTCCGTACAGATGGGATACATGGCGATGCCCCGGCTCATTCTCGCCGAAATCGCACTCCCACTCCCGCATCCGCCCATCCGGCCCAATGCCGGGATGGGCCAGCTGCTCCCGTTTTGAAGACAGCTCCTGCCGGAAATCCTCATCAATCCAAAGCACTTCAGCTGCATTGATGCAGTGTCCGAACAGCTCGTCAATGAGGGCCATATCCATCGCCGATCCGGCAGCCGTGCTGCAAGGCTCTCCCGATTCGGTCAGGAAGACGTTCTCCGGTGAAGTCGAGAGACCCGTCGTCCATCGTCCGTCGGGAAGCTGGACAAGCCAGTCCAAGCAGAACAAGGCGGCTCCTTTCATCAGTGGATACGCCACCTCCTGCAGGTAGGCCGCATCCGGCCGGAACGCATACCGTTCCCACAGATGTCTGGACAGCCACACGCCGCCCATCGGCCAGAACGCCCACATGGCCCGCCCATCCGAAGGCGTCGACATCCGCCACAAATCGGTGTTGTGATGAGCCGTCCAGCCTCTTGCACCGTAATGGATCGCCGCGGTCCGGCTGCTGGTGACGCTCAGTTCCCGGATCAGGTCGAAGAGCGGCTCATGGCATTCTCCCAGACCGCACACCTCGGCCGGCCAATAGTTCATTTCGGCATTAATGTTCGTCGTATAATTGCTGTTCCAAGGCGGCTGCTTGTGCGGATTCCAAATGCCCTGCAGATTCAGCGCCTGCGTACCCGGACGCGAACCGGCAATCATTAAATAGCGTCCATAATGGAACAGCAGCGTTTCGAGGGCCAGATCGATTCCTCCTTGGCGATACAGCTGCAGGCGCTCGTCCGTCGGCATTTCCGCTTCAGCCTGCGGCAGCTGTGGGCTCAGCCCCACCTGCAGGTCCACCCGGCCAAACAGCGCGCGGTAATCATCCAAATGCCGCTGTTTCAGATGCAGATAATCACTGTCCGCCGCGTCGGCATGTTCCCGGCACAAGCGTACCGGATCGATGCCGGATGCGCCCGGCATGACGTCAAAGCCTGCGAAATCGGTCGCCGCAGCCAGCACAAAGGTGACCGTGCTCGCTTTTTCGATCCGCAGCCGCCCTTCTTCCGTCTGCACCTCTCCGTCGGTCCGCACCGTCAGCACGGCTGCAAACCGGAGCCCCAGTCCTTCTTCATAGAGAACAGACTGAGGATGATCCCCCAAATAATTGTCCGCGACATGCGACGGAGCTTGCCCCGACAGGACCAATGCCGCCGGCTCTGCGCTCACATCGCTGAGATGCGGAGAGGTGAGCCATGCCGACAATTCCGGCAGTTTCGCCTTCCCGGCCGAATCCCCGCCCTCTGCGGGCTCCGCCCGGAAATGGACGACGATAACCTCATCTGGCCGACTCGCAAAGGCTTCGCGGATGACGCGCACCCCGCCGGTTTGAAAAGAAACCGATGCGACCGCATGCTCCAAATCCAGCTCCCGCTCGTAATCGGTAATTTGATCCATGCGGCCAAACGCAAAATGCAAATCGCCGAGCGGCTGGTAAGATTCCGTGCGTCGTCCCAGCATCCCGGCTTCGATCAGCGCCTCTGCTTCGGCATATCGGCCCTCGGCGACCCACGCCTTGGCCGGCTCTAGATGCCGCAGGGCATTATAATTAACCGTGTCCCGGGGAAATCCGGACCACAGCGTGTCCTCGTTCAATTGAATTTTCTCTTCTCCCGCCCCGCCGAACACCATGCCTCCCAGCCGTCCGTTTCCGATCGGCAGCGCTTCCTCCCACACGGAGGCCGGCTTGCGGTACCACATCCTTTTATTGACGGCGCGTTTGCTGCTTTGCTCCACGCTTATCTCTCCCTTTATCCGCGATGAACGGTTGTTTCGTCCAGCACCTTGCATGACCGACCGCCGAATCGTGCGTGATTTTCGTAAACAGGCTGCCAAAGGAAAAACGTCTATCGACGTACCTTCAAAGAAGACGGACCGCTTCTAGAGGAGGTTTTTCTTGCGAGATCAGGAAGCAGAAGCTCCGAAGCTTATACTTTCTGATCTCTTAAGAAATTACGGGAAGCCCGATGTATTGGATCAGACTTCCCGCCCTGTTTGCTTTTCAGATATTTTAAATGAATGATCTTCAAAACGTTATTGGCAGCACACGCCAAAGCCGAACAGAGCCTTACGGTCCGCAGTTTTGGGTATTCCCCGCTAGTTGTCCGCCATATAGGCAAGGTACTGAGATCTAACCTTATTCTAAAGTTCTGAAAGCGATTGCAGTACCCCGAAAATTCGATAAAAAATCATGTCTAAATTAGACATTAAGCAAGGCTTTCCGCATCTCTTCCGGGCAAGGGAGGCACCGGCTGCCTAGTTCCGGTAAGGAACCAGCTTGCGGTTCAGCTCGCGGGTTTGGCTGTATACTTCCTGATACAGGCTGAACAAGCCGCTGTACAATTCGGCCCGCTCCGTGTTCGGCGCGTACGTTTTGGCCGGGCGGATGAACGCCTTCGCACATTCCGTCAGCGACGGGAACCAGCCGCAGCCGTATGCAGCCAGCATTGCCGCTCCCATAGCCGGGCCCTGCTCGCTTTCGAGCTTGATGATCGTCGCGTTGAAAATATCGGCCTGCATCTGCAGCCACGTTTCGTTCCGCGCACCGCCGCCAATGGCCACGACCTCATGGATCTCTTTGCCGGATTCGCGTACGATGTCGATCGATTCCCGCAGCGAGAACGTAATGCCTTCAAGCACCGCTCTGGCAAAATGGGAAAGCGTGTGGCCGGAGTCCATGCCGATAAAGCTTCCGCGGATATCCGCGTCCGGATGCGGGGTTCGTTCCCCGGAAATGTACGGTGTGAACAGCAAGCCGCTGCTGCCCGCAGGAATAGACCCGATGCCTTCAAGCAGCTCATCGAAGCTTTTTTCCTTGGCGAACGTTTCCTTAAACCAGGTCAGGCTGTGACCGGCCGCAAGTGTAACGCCCATGACATAGTACGCGTCCTTTTCGCTGTGATTAAAGAAATGCAGCTTGCCGTCGACGTCCAGATCCTTGCGGCTCTCAAAAGAGAGGACGACGCCAGATGTGCCGATACTGCACATGGTTTGCCCTTCCTGCAAAATTCCCGCACCGATGGCGCCGCAAGCATTGTCCGCTCCGCCTGCGAAGACCTTGGTCGACGCCAGCAGGCCGGACGCCTCGGCGATGTCAGGCAGCAGCGTACCCGTTTGATCGAAGGATTCCACGAGCGGCGGGCAAAGCGACAGCGGCAGATCAAATGCTGCGGCAATGTCCTGGCTCCACATTTTGCCCGAGACATCCAGCAGCAGCGTGCCCGCGGCGTCGGAGTAATCCATCGCATATTCGCCGGTGAGCCGGTATCTCACGTAATCCTTCGGCAGCAGGAACAAGCTGGCTTGGGACAGAATGTCCGGTTCGTTCTCCTGCACCCACAAAATTTTAGGCAGCGTAAAGCCTTCCAGGGCGCGGTTTTTGGCAATACCGAGAAGCTTCGATTCCAGCGTGTTCTCGATCTTGCGGCACTGCGCTGTCGTGCGCGTGTCGTTCCAAAGAATGGCCGGACGCAGCACCTTGCCTTCCGCATTCACCAGCACGAGGCCGTGCATTTGGCCGGAGAAACTTAGGCCCTCTACCTCCTGCGGGTCGGCACCCGACTTTTCCATCAGTCTGCGGAGACTGACCAGCGTCTTGTCCACCCAATCCTCCGGATTCTGCTCGCTCCAGCCCGGCTCAGGTCTGCTCAGCGGGTAAGCTTCAGAGTGCTCGTGCACGACCTCTCCCTGGGGATTCACCAGTACCGTCTTGACGGCGCTTGTTCCCAAATCAACACCAATAACGTATTTCATACTTTTTCCTCCTGTATGGATCGAATGGACATCAACGACTAACCAAGGATGTTCCGCATGGAAATCCGGTTCAAAAAAAGGCTGCCCGAAGAAGCTTTCTTCAGGCAACCTTCGTTGCATTTCAAAGAGATTTCATGATCGGTCTTGTAACCAGCTGACCTGACGGTGCTACTACTCAGCCAGGATGTACTGGTTCAACTGAGCTTTCAGCAGCTCTTGGCGGCTGGACTCGTTGCGGCGCGGATTTTCATTGTTCAGCGCATACTCGGCCAGGGAAGCCAGGGTCGCTTTGCCGGATACGACGTCTGCGCCGATGCCTTCCTTGAAGCTGGCGTAGCGCTTGTCGATGAAGTCGTCGAACACGCGGTCTTCGATTAGCTTAGCGGCTACTTTCAAGCCTTTTGCGTAAGTATCCATACCTGCGATATGCGCCAGGAACAGATCTTCCGGCTCGAACGACTGACGGCGTACTTTCGCGTCGAAGTTGATGCCGCCTTTGCCGAGACCGTCGTTCTTCAGCACTTCATACAGCGTAAGCGTGGAATCATAAATGTTCAGCGGGAACTCGTCCGTATCCCAGCCGAGCAGCATGTCGCCTTGGTTGGCGTCCAGGGATCCGAGCATACCGTTAATGCGTGCCACGCGAAGCTCGTGCTCGAACGTATGTCCGGCCAGGGTTGCATGGTTAGCTTCCAGGTTCAGCTTGAAGTGCTTGTCGAGATCGTATTTTTGCAGGAACGAAATCGTCGTCGCCGCGTCAAAGTCGTACTGATGCTTCGTCGGCTCCTTCGGTTTTGGTTCGATCAGGAATTGGGCGTCAAAGCCGATTTCCTTCGCATAATCAACGGCCATATGGAAGAGGCGGGCCATGTTGTCCATTTCAAGCTTGAGGTCCGTATTCAACAGGGTTTCATACCCTTCGCGTCCGCCCCAGAATACGTAGTTTTCCGCACCGAGCTGTTTACCTACTTCGAGGCCTTTTTTGACTTGGGCTGCAGCATGGGCATACACATCCGCGTTGCAGGTCGATCCGGCACCGTGCATGAAGCGTGGGTTTGTGAACATATTGGCCGTGTTCCACAGCAGCTTCTTGCCGGAGGTCTTCATGCCTTGGCTGATCAGATCGACG
>NZ_PCZT01000020.1:0-2728 GCF_002968895.1 Paenibacillus sp. AR247
GGGAGTCAAATTCCTGAATGTGTTTTGAAACCACTCTTGGTTATACAATTCGTATACCGAGGTTATGCTTGGAGAGATACCCAAGTGGCTATAAGGGGACCCTCTGCTAAGGGGTTAGACTGCGTAAGCGGTGCGAGGGTTCGAATCCCTCTCTCTCCGCCATTTGAATCACATCTTAGCAAGTTTTAGTATGGCGGCGTAGCTCAGCTGGCTAGAGCGTACGGTTCATACCCGTGAGGTCGGGGGTTCGATCCCCTCCGCCGCTACCATACATACCTGGAGGCTTAGCTCAGCTGGGAGAGCATCTGCCTTACAAGCAGAGGGTCGGGGGTTCGATCCCCTCAGCCTCCACCATCATATGCCGGTGTAGCTCAATTGGTAGAGCAACTGACTTGTAATCAGTAGGTTGGGGGTTCAAGTCCTCTCGCCGGCACCATCTAATAATGCGGGACCGTGGTGTAGAGGCCTAACATGCCTGCCTGTCACGCAGGAGACCGCGGGTTCGAATCCCGTCGGTCCCGCCATTATTATTTACTTCATCTATATGCTTGATATAGATTGAAGATGATGTTTTGTATAGTGAATTTCCACAGCGTAAAGTGGGAAGATTAAGATCACCCGCTTTATTTTTGCATGTATGGCTCGGTAGCTCAGTCGGTAGAGCAGAGGACTGAAAATCCTCGTGTCGGCGGTTCGATTCCGTCCCGAGCCACCTTATATGGAGGCTTAGCGAAGTGGCCAAACGCAGCAGACTGTAAATCTGTTCTCGTACGAGTTCGGTGGTTCGAATCCATCAGCCTCCACCAGTTGTAAGAGCCATTAGCTCAGTTGGTAGAGCACCTGACTTTTAATCAGGGTGTCGAAGGTTCGAGTCCTTCATGGCTCATCACAAAGACCATTAACCTTTCGGTTGAGGGTCTTTTTGTCTTTTATGGCCTGACGATCTGATGTGCATAAGAAGTGTGGTTTTCGATTTTATATAGGAATATGGTAAGATGATTAATAAAAATGGCAAAGTGGTGGATGACATCAATGGTGGAGATGGAAACATTACGAAGCAAGTTGGAGCAGGTCGTAGGCGGAACGTTACATATGAAGGAGCTGAGCAAACAGCAGTCGGAGGCGGTTTATTACCCGTTTCGGTATCCGGCAAGGCTTCTTCGAAGAAAGGGAAGCAGACCGAGCATAGAAGCCTCCAGGAAGTGGTGATGGTGGAGGACAAGGTTTGGTTCCCGCTGTTTATCAAGAACGGGCGGGTACACGTAATTGAAGCCAGTTCTGAGCTGGTCAATGATGAAGTATCCCGCTTAATCGGTGTACTGCTGTCTGCGGTAAGAGAACAAACGGGTGATGCCGTGGAAGCCCAGGGTGATGAGGAACGGGAACTCCTGAGGCTCAGTCAATGGATTCAAGAGCAGCTCGACCTGGGACACGGCGATGCCGAATTGCCTGACGATTTGGAACTAAAACGTCTGCTTTCCGCAGAGATGACTCCCTTTTTGCTGACTTGTGAGAGTATCCATGCCTCCGATGTTAAGGGAAGCCAGCTGAAAAAGCTGCTGCGCAGCTACTTCGATGGAGAGGTGGTGCTTGCTGCTCTCCGCGACAATGAGTGGCTCATCTTGGCCAGAAAAGAACTTGTGGCCGGCAGTAATGACGAGAAAGAAGAGGACAACGGCGAATCGGAAACTGACATGCTCCCCGCGTTCTGTATGGGGCTCTATGAGCTGATTGCAAGCGAATGGGTTGGTGCTTTTCATCTATCCGCCGCGCCTTCGTTCATCCCCATGAAGTCACTGCCGGGCACGGTAGGCATGCTTCGGGAAACCATTTTCTTGGGACGGACGTTTCATGTGTCGGAGCATGTCCACTTCCCATGGGAGCTGCTGCTGGAGCGTTTAATCTACAGCATCCCGATGGAGCAGCGCCGCCGCTTTCTCGAACAGGCAGGGGACCACGGCGTATTGTTCAGCGACAACGAGACGTTGTCGACGCTGGAGACTTTCTTTCAGCTCGACTGCAATGTCAGCGAGACGGCGAAGCGACTATATATTCACCGCAACACCCTTTTATACCGGCTCGATAAGATCAAACAAGAGACCAATCTGGACGTTAGAAGCTTTGGGGACGCGGTTTTGGTGAAGCTGACGATGCTATTGTATAAAGTGACGAAAAGAAAATAGGTTTTTTGTGCAGATTGTGTATAGCCAGTCTGCGAGATGTTGGGTAATATATAACTATCATAATGTATTCGATTTCATAACTATACACTAAGGGGGCAAATTCACATGGCAGGTGTACGTTTAGAGCATATTTTCAAAAAGTATCCGGGTTCTGACAAAGCAACAGTTATGGATATCAACCTTGATATCAAGGATAAGGAGTTTCTGGTGTTGGTAGGTCCTTCCGGTTGCGGTAAATCTACGACGCTTCGTATGATCGCCGGTCTGGAAGAAATCTCTGACGGTAAACTTTACATTGGCGACCGCGTCGTGAACGATGTAGCTCCTAAAGACCGCGATATCGCGATGGTGTTCCAGTCCTACGCTTTGTATCCACACATGAACGTATACCAAAACATGGCCTTTGGTCTGAAGCTGCGTAAAGTGAAAAAGGATGAAATTGATAAACGTGTACGTGAAGCTGCGAGAATCCTCGATATCGAGCATTTGCTGGATCGTAAGCCAAAAGCTCTTTCCGGTGGTCAACGTCAGCGTGTTGCCTTGGG
>NZ_PCZT01000020.1:2828-9261 GCF_002968895.1 Paenibacillus sp. AR247
GGGTGACCGTATCGTGGTTATGCAGGACGGCATTATTCAACAAGCCGCTTCTCCGGAAGAGCTGTACAACAATCCAAACAACCTGTTTGTTGCCGGCTTTATCGGATCGCCTACTATGAACTTTATTAACGGAACACTCAGCGAGTCCAACGGTTCTGTACGCTTCAAATCCCAAGGACTTGACGTAGAAGTTCCAGGCGGTAAAGCGCAAATCCTGAAGAGCAAAGGCTTCATCGGCAAAGAAGTGATCATGGGCGTTCGTCCGGAAGATATTCATGAAGAGCCTGTATTCTTGGAAGCTTCTCCGAATACGATCTTCACGGCCCATGTAGACGTAACAGAAAACCTTGGTCACGAAATGCTCCTCTACCTGAGCGGATTGGGTAACGACACCGTTATCGCCCGTGTAGACGGACGTTCTACGACTCGTGAAGGCAACAGCGCTCGTTTGGCTGTCGACATGAACAAAATTCATATCTTCGACAAAGAGTCTGAGCTGAACGTATTGTTGGCTGACTAATTCCAGGCGGAATGCCTGAAGATGAAGAGCCGCCCTTTCGGGCGGCTCTTTTGTATTTGGAGCGAATAGGCGGCTGACATTGCATTCATAGGAAATATCATTTACGATGGGTACATTAGAAAATTCATGGTTTGACCGGCGGCAGTCGGCTGACAGAAGAGCCAGCTGATAGAAAGGGAGACGTGAAATGGCTAAGAAAGTAAGAGTATCTGAATTGGTCCAGCAATTTCAGCTGGAGGTCATTTCAGGGGAACACGGCCTGAGACGGGCCATCACGACAGACGATTTAAACAGACCGGGTCTGGAAATGGCAGGTTATTTTGAATATCATCCTGAGGAACGGGTGCAGCTGCTGGGACGAACGGAGCTGGCCTTTTTTGCCATGCTTACAGCAGAAGAACGGAAAGAACGGATGGAGCGCCTGTGCAGCAGCGAGGAAACGCCTTGTATTGTTGTCACGAGAGGGCTGGAAGTGCCCGAGGAATTGATCCATTTTAGCCAGGAAAAGAACCTGCCCATCCTGCGGAGCAATATGGCGACGACCATCCTGTCCAGCCGGATTACCGGCTTTCTGGAGAGAAAGCTGGCGCCGACCACTACCATTCATGGCGTATTGTGCGACGTCTATGGGGTAGGCATGCTGATTACCGGCAGCAGCGGCATCGGCAAGAGTGAAACTGCACTGGAATTGGTCAAACGGGGCCACCGGCTGATCGCTGATGATGCGGTGGAAATCCGGCAGACCTCGGACTTTCAGCTGCATGGATCGGCTCCTGAGCTGATTCGCCATCTGTTGGAGATCCGTGGTGTCGGGATCATCAACGTCATGACCCTGTTCGGAGCCGGAGCAATCCGGAACAACAAACGAATTACACTTGTCGTCAAGCTCGAGGCCTGGCAGCAGGATAAACAGTACGACCGGCTCGGACTGGATGAAGAAACGACCAAAATCATCGATACCGACATTCCTCTCGTGACCATTCCGGTACGTCCGGGACGTAACCTTGCGGTCATCATCGAAGTGGCGGCTATGAATTACCGGCTGAAGCAAATGGGTCTGAATGCGGCCCTGCAGTTTACGAATAAGCTCACAGCCACCATTGCAGAAGATATGGACGATATGGACTAGGAGAGTGGATACATGGCTACATTGCTAATTAATCCGATCGCTTTCTCGATTGGATCCCTGTCGGTTCACTGGTACGGTCTGATCCTGGGCTTGGGGGCGCTGGTTGGCCTCCTCCTGGCTATCCGGGAAGGCAGAAGATTCGGCATTATGCCTGAATTTTTCATGGACTTGCTGCTGCTGGGAGTACCGTCGGCTATTATCGGGGCGCGGATCTATTTCGTGGCCTTCATGTGGGACGATTACAAGAACAACCTGCTGGATATTTTTAAAATATGGAACGGCGGGATTGCCATCTACGGAGCGCTGATCGGAGCGATCATTTGCGCCATCATCTATTTCCGTTACAGAGGGTACAACTTCTGGCGCATTGCCGACATTTGTGCACCCAGCCTGCTTACGGGGCAAATGATCGGTCGCTGGGGCAACTATGTGAATCAGGAAGCGTACGGCGGTCCGGTGAATGAGTTTTTCCTGCGGAACAATCTGCATTTGCCTGCTTTTATCGTAAACCAAATGAACGTCGAGGGCGTATACCACCATCCGACCTTCCTGTACGAATCGTTATGGAGCCTGGTGGGCATCATCATTTTGTTTATTCTCCGTCGTCAAAAGTTTTTGCGTGCGGCTGAATTGTTCCTTTCTTATTTTATTTGGTACTCGATCGGGCGGTTCTTTATCGAAGGACTGCGGACGGACAGCCTTGCTTTTAAGGGTCCGGAATGGCTGGCATCGATGGTTAACGGTTTGTGGAAACCGATGGAGTGGATGGGATTCGAGCATGGTGCGCTTGACCCGAATTACGGAAATGTCCGCATTTCCCAACTGCTAGCGATCCTGATTATCGTCGTCGCCATCGTATTGATTATTGTGCGCCGTACAACCGGTCAGGCGAAGGAGCACTATCTGGATCCGATCGTCTCGACGAAAGCGCCGAAAGATACGGTGCCGGAAGCAACCGCGCTGGAGCATGATGCTAAAGTAGAACCCGTTGCTACCCCTGAGCACCGCGAGGAGAACGCCGTAGTGGAGGACAAAAAGGAGTAACGACAGCATGATAGATACCGTACTGTTTGATTTGGACGGAACGATCATTGATACGAATGAATTGATTATCAGCTCGTTTATGCATGTACTGGAGAAGCACGTCCAGCCCCCCCTGACTCGGGAAGTGATCATTCCAAAAATGGGGATGACGCTGGAGCAGCAGCTCCAGTTTTTCTCGGGGAGCGAGGATGTGACCCATTTTCACCAGGCTTACAGAACGTATAACGACGCTCATCACGACGAGATGGTGCAGCCTTTTCCGCATGTGCTGGAGGTAATCAAGGAACTGAGCCGGCGCGGCATTACGATGGGGGTTGTGACCACCAAGAATAAGCCAGGGACGTTCCGCGTGCTGGAGATGTTCGGGCTGGACAAGTATATGAAGGCGATTGTTACGGTGATGGACGTCGAGCATCCCAAACCGCATCCGGAGCCGGTGCTGATGGCCATCAAGCAGCTTGGAGCAGATCCGGAAGCAACGTTGATGGTCGGGGACAGCCCGGTGGATATTCAATCCGCCAAGGCGGCAGGCGCCCGGTCTGCCGGGGTCGCTTGGTCGCTGAAAGGCGAGAAGGTGCTCCGCGAGTATAATCCGGATTACATACTGCATGATATGACCGATTTATATTCCTTGGTGGAACAGGAGTAAGGCGATTGTGAGCAGAAACGTGACTCGTTACCCGGTCGAAGGCCCGAACGCGCTGTGGCAAATCTATAGAACGGTCAGCCCTTGGAAAGGGGTTAAAAATTTCATATGTATACAAGCGGCCCGGTACTGCCCGATTCTTCCGCTAAAGAATTGGATCTACCGTCACCTGCTGGGGATGAAGGTGGGAGAGCATGCCGCCTTTGGCCTGATGGTCATGGTGGATGTGTTCTTTCCGGAGAACATCACGATCGGGGACAATTCGGTGATCGGGTACAACACGACGATTCTCGCCCACGAATATTTGATTAAGGAATACCGGCTGGGACAAGTCCTGATCGGCAGCAATGTGCTGATCGGAGCGAATACGACCATTTTGCCGGGAGTCACGATTGGAGACGGCGCTGTCATTGCCGCCGGGTCCGTCGTGCACAAGAGCGTACCGGCGGGTGCCTTTGTCGGCGGTAACCCGCTGCGCGAGCTGAGACGTTCGGATTCGAAAACGGAGGAGGATGCGCATTCCTCGTCCGTGCCGGCATCGGATGAATAAAGGCAGTGGCCGCACATACGAAAAACATTCAAAAGCTTGGATTTTGAATGTTTTTTTGTATCAAGCCGAGGCAAGTGCACGGAAGTGATACGTATGGCAATTGACGAATCTGCCTTTTCATGTTAATATAGCCATTATTCTTTACTTTGGTAGTATGGTAGCACTTTAACGTGATAAAGAAATATAACTGTTCGAGGTGATGGGACGTGACCAAGCCGAAAGGTTTTGAAAAGCCTTCAGGCGTCCGCGATTATGTGCCTTATGCGGTCTCCAAGCTGCGCCGGATCGAGCGCGACGTGCTTGACTGCATGAGCCGCTGGGGTTACCGGCAAATCATGACGCCGACGATGGAATATTACGATACGGTAGGCGTGGCAAGCTCCACGTCGGACCGCAAGCTGTTTAAATTGTTGAATAACCGGGGCACCACACTGGTGCTTCGTTCGGATATGACGGCTCCGATCGCCCGGGTGGTCTCGTCGCTGCTGAAAGAAGAGCCTCTGCCCATCCGGCTGTCTTACCACGCGAACGTGTTCCGGGCCATTGAGGAAGAAGCCGGACGGGAAGCGGAATTTTTTCAGACCGGCGTCGAGCTCGTCGGTGACGATTCACCCGAAGCGGATGCCGAGGTCGTGGCTCTGGCCATCGAGTCTTTGAAGGCGGCGGGTGTGTCTTCTTTTAAAATCGCCATGGGCCACGTTGGGTTTCTCAACGGGTTGTTTGATGAAATCCTCCCGGGATCAACCGAAGCTCAGCAATCACTGAAAGAGGGCCTACTCAGCCGCGACTTCGTCGGTTTCCGTAAAACAATCAGCGAGCTGGGTGTAACGGATGAACAGCGGGATTGGCTCGAAGGACTTCTTCGTCTGCGCGGAGGCCAGGAAATTTGCGATCAGGCGCTGGAGCTGAGCGGTCATCCGCTCGCAAGAGCATCCATCAGCCATTTGTGTAAAGTATGGGAGGTGCTGGAGGCGTATGGCGTGTCGGAGCACGTGCTTATCGATCTGACGATGATCGGAGACTTTTCCTACTATACAGGAATGACGTTTGAAGGCTACGCCTCCGAGCTTGGCTTCCCGGTCTGCAGCGGCGGACGGTACAACAATCTGCTGAAGCAGTTTGGACGGAACGTTCCGGCGACGGGATTTGCGCTGAAAACGAACCGTATTCTGGATGGCGTCAACGGCGTGCAGGAAGCGGCTGTGTTGCCTGTTCTCGTCCGTTATGACGCAGCACATCGCAAGGAAGGCCTGGCCGAGGCGGCGAAGCTTCGTGCGCAGGGACAATCGGTTGTTACGCTGTTGATCGACGGAGATCATACCGGCCCGGATGCGGCGAAACCAGGGGCGACCAGCCAAGCTTATGGAGAGGTTATCACTTTTGGCGGGAGTTTGGGGTAAAGGGAACCTGGGGCAGGATTAGAAAAACATAAACAGCGAATTGAGATAGATAGATCAACAATTAGAAGCAGGAGGGAGAACGTTGGCAGAAACTTTAAAAGTGGCGATGCCGAAAGGGCGGATCTATAAAAAAGCGTCGGCATTGTTCCGTGAAGCCGGTCTTCCGATCCCGGAAGAGGTCGATGAGTCGCGCAAACTGGTCATTCCGCTGCCGGAGTTGGACATGGAATTCATCCTGGCTAAACCGGTGGATGTGCCGACCTTCGTGGAATACGGCGCCGCGGACATCGGCATCGTCGGCAAGGATGTACTGATGGAAGAAAATCGCGATGTCTACGAGCTGCTGGACTTAGGTATCGCCAGATGCCGGATGTCCGTGATCGGTCTGCCCGACTGGAAGCCGGGCATTCAGCAGCGCGTGGCAACGAAGTACCCGAACGTGGCGTCGCAGTACTTCCGCGAGCAGGGGCAGCAGGTCGAGGTGATCAAGCTGAACGGCTCCATCGAGCTTGCGCCATTGATCGGTCTTTCCGACCGGATCGTCGATATGGTGGAAACCGGTCAGACGCTGCGGGAAAACGGTTTGGTGGAAATGAACAGCATCTTTGAAATAACGAGCCGCCTAGTGGCCAACCGGGTGAGCTACCGGATGAAGAACGGGCAAATCCAGTCGCTCTGCGACCGGCTTCAGAAAGTGATTTCCGCTTCGGAATAGTTCGGGATAAAGCCAGCAGAGTGGATGGCGAAGAGATAGCAGAGGGGGAGAATGGGATGAAAATTGTACCGGTTGAGGATTTTGATCTGCGGCGGGAGGTCGAGTACGGCACGCCGGAGCAAAATGCAGCCGCCAAACGGATCGTGCAGGACGTAAAGCAGGAGGGCGATGCAGCTCTGCTCCGGTACACAGAAGAGCTCGACCGCACGAAGCTGACGGCATCGGGTCTGCGCGTGACTGAAGAGGAGCTGAAGGCGGCCTACACAAAGGTTGAGCCATCGTTCGTCGATGCGATTTCGGCTGCGGCGCGCAATATTCGCGCGTTCCACGAGAGAGAGAAAAGAAACTCCTGGATGGATCTGCAGCCTGACGGCAGCATCTTGGGGCAAATCATCCGTCCGCTGAAGCGGGTCGGCGTCTATGTGCCGG
>NZ_PCZT01000020.1:9361-23232 GCF_002968895.1 Paenibacillus sp. AR247
GTGCGGTCGACATCGACAGCATCGCCGGGCCGAGCGAAATCGTCGTGCTGGCCGACGAGCAGGCCGACCCCGAATTCGTGGCGGCCGACCTGTTGTCCCAGGCCGAGCATGACGAGATGGCGTCCGCGATTCTGGTGACGCCTTCGCGGCAGCTGGCGGACGCGGTCGCCGCCGAGGTAAAGCGGCAGCTGGAGAGCCTGCCCCGCCGGGATATCGCGGCGGCTTCGGTGGAGGGCTACGGAGCCATCATCGTAGTGGAGTCGCTGAAGGAAGGCATATCGGTCGTCAACCGGCTGGCGCCGGAGCACCTGGAGCTGATGGTCCAGGATCCGATGGCGATTGTCGGGCTGATCGAGAATGCCGGGGCGATTTTCCTCGGAGCATACAGCTCGGAGCCGGTAGGGGACTATTTTGCCGGACCCAACCACATCATTCCGACGAACGGCACGGCCCGGTTTTCTTCGCCGGTCGATGTCGATGATTTTATTAAAAAGTCCAGCATGATCTACTACAGCAAGGAAGCGCTCCTGAAAAACGGCGAAGCGATTATGGAGCTGGCGCGCGGCGAGGGGCTGGAAGCGCATGCCCGGGCCATTGAGGTCCGGCTGAAACGCGAAATCGAAGGGAGAGACTAGAACATGACTAATCAAAGCAGCGAACGCCGTGCAAGCATCAGCCGCAAAACGAACGAGACCGACATTCAGCTGACGTTTGGCGTAGATGGCACCGGGGTATCCGAACTGGAAACGGATGTGCCGTTTCTGAACCATATGCTGGACCTGTTTACGAAGCACGGCCAGTTTGATTTGAAAGTGAAGGCCAAAGGCGACATCGAGATTGACGACCACCATACGGTGGAGGACATCGGCATCTGCCTCGGCCAGACATTAAGGGAAGCCCTCGGCGATAAAAATTCCAATGGATGAGGCGCTCGCTCAGGTCGTGATCGACGTGAGCAATCGTCCCCATTTTGAATACCGGGCGGAGTATCCTTCCAGCCAAGTCGGAAGCTTCTCCACCGAAATGGTGCATGAGTTTCTGTGGAAGCTGGCGCTGGAGGCACGCATCACGCTGCATGTCATCGTTCATTACGGCCAGAACACGCACCACATGATCGAAGCGGTGTTCAAGGCGCTGGGGCGCGCGCTGGATGAGGCGACCAGCATCGATCCACGGGTTACGGGGGTTCCATCAACGAAGGGAGTGCTGTAACCGTGACGATCGCCATTGTGGATTACGGCATGGGCAACCTGCACAGCGTCAGCAAGGCCGTCGAACGTCTCGGCACCGAGGCGCTTGTGACGGGCGACCGCGAAGCCATTCTTGGGGCTGACGGCGTCATCCTGCCCGGCGTTGGCGCGTTTGGCGACGCGATGGAGCACTTGCGGGAGACCGGGCTTGACCGGGTAGTTCGGGAGGCCGCTGAGGGCGGGAAGCCGCTGCTCGGCATCTGCCTCGGCATGCAGCTGCTGTTTGGCAGCAGCGAGGAGCATGGCCATCATGAAGGGCTCAACATATTGCCGGGCAGGGTGGTCCGCTTCCCGGACGGGGAGCTGAAGGTGCCGCACATGGGCTGGAACCGGCTGCAGTTTGTGCAAAAGGACAGTCCGCTCTTCAGCGGCCTTACGGAGGGCCATGTGTACTTTGTCCACTCCTATCATGTGCTGCGGGACGAACCCGCCGATTTGCTGGCGGTAACGGATTACGGCCGTCCGGTGACCGCGATCGTGGGCCGGGGATCGGTATATGGCATGCAGTTTCATCCGGAGAAGAGCGGCGAGCTGGGCGTGCAGCTGCTGAGCAGCTTTTTGCGGCTGACGGGAGCGAAGGTCTAACGCCTTCTTGACCGGCGTGGAATAACAGGAAAGCGGGGAGAACGATGTCTTCATTTATCATTTATCCGGCCATCGATATTCGCGGAGGCAAGTGCGTACGGCTGGTTCAAGGGGATTACAATCAGGAAACGGTATATAACGACAGCCCGCTCGAGGCCGCCAAGGCTTGGGAAGCACAGGGCGGTGCCTATATTCATTTGGTGGATCTGGACGGCGCCAAGGCAGGACGCCCGGTGAACGACGAGGTCATCGGAGCCATTGCCAAAGGCGTTCAGGTCCCCGTTCAAGTCGGGGGCGGACTGCGCACCCTGGATGACGTGAAGCGCCTGCTGGGCCTCGGCGTGAGCCGGGTCATTATCGGCACAGCGGCGATCGAGGACCGTGCATTCACGGAGGCGGTGCTTGGCACTTATGGAGACCGCGTGGCGATCGGAATCGATGCGCGGAACGGTTATGTGGCTACCCGCGGCTGGCTGGAGACGTCGGAGGTTAAGGCAGAGGAGCTGGCTAAAGAGCTGGCGGCCAAAGGAGCGGAAACGTTCATCTTCACCGATATCTCCCGCGACGGCATGATGCAGGGGCCGAACATCGAGGCTATCGTGTCACTGGCCAAAGCCAGCGGACGCACTGTGATCGCTTCGGGCGGCGTGACGGTCACCGAGGACCTGCTGAACCTCAGCGGACACCGCGGCGACGGCGTGGGCGGAGCTATCGTCGGAAAGGCGTTGTATACGGGCAGGATTCAGCTTGCGGATGCGCTGCGGCGAATCGCTGAACAAGCATAAGCGTGAGGATAGAGGGAGCGGAAGCTCTCTTTTGCAGATATAAAGGGATAAACGGTAGTCAGACTACCATGTGAGCACGAAAAGAGAGGGAGCGAGGCCCATGCTGGCAAAACGAATCATTCCCTGCCTGGACGTTAAGGACGGCCGTGTGGTGAAGGGTGTTAATTTTGAAAATTTGCGGGACGCGGGCGATCCGGTGGAACTCGCGGCGCTGTACGACAAGGAAGGCGCGGATGAGCTGGTATTCCTGGACATTTCGGCGTCGGTGGAAGGACGCGCCACCATGGTGGAGGTCGTGCGGCAAACCGCAGGGGAAATCGCGATTCCGTTCACGGTAGGCGGCGGCATTTCCCATGTCGATGACATGAAGCGGATTCTGCGCGCAGGCGCGGACAAAATCGGCATCAACACGGCGGCCGTCCTGAATCCCCAGCTCGTATCGGAAGGCGCGCGCCGGTTCGGCTCACAGTGCATCGTCGTGGCTGTAGACGCCAAGTATAACGAGGCTTGGGGCGAGTGGGAGGTCTACACGCACGGCGGACGCAAAGCGACAGGCATCCGGGCGCTGAACTGGGTGAAGGAAGCGGAAGCCCTCGGAGCGGGAGAGATTTTGCTGACGAGCATGGACGCTGACGGCACGAAAGACGGCTTTGACCTTCCTCTCACCGCAGCGGTCGCGGACGCTGTCCGGATTCCGGTGATCGCTTCAGGCGGAGCGGGGACGAAGGAGCATTTTGCCGAAGTCTTCACGCAGGGGAAGGCGGATGCGGGCTTGGCAGCTACCATTTTTTCACTACAAGGAAATATCGATACCGGAATTAAAGCAGGACTTAAAGCAAAAAGGGGTTGAAATCCGATGAGCAGCAACACACAGCAATTCTCCCTGGAGCAGGTGCAGGGGCAAATCCGTTATGACGAGGCCGGCCTCGTACCCGCCTGGTCCATCCGAAGGGTCCGGCATGCCATACTGGCGAGGAAACGTGCTTTTACCGCGGCATTGCCGTTCCGGGACAGGAGCAATCGGCCGAAGGGGGCGGTGCGGCGGGCGAAGGAAGACACCGCTTTGCGGTGCTGGAGGAGCTCGAGCAGGTGATCGCGGAACGCGAGAAGGAGCGTCCGGAAGGCGCGTATACGACCTATCTTTTTGACAAAGGCGTCGATAAAAATTCTGAAAAAAGGTCGGCGAGGAAACCGCAGAGACGATCATCGCAGCCAAAAACAAGGACAACGACGAGCTGCGCCTTGAGGTCAGCGACCTGATCTATCACCTTCTGGTGCTGCTTCAGGAACGCAAGCTGCCCCTGGATGATATCATGGCCGAGCTGGACCGCCGCCACGAGCGTCCCCGCCGGGATTAGGGGGAAACCGCTGTGTACATCGATTACCATACCCACCATGTCCGGTGCGGCCACGCCGTAGGCGAGCTCGAGGAATATGTGCGCCGCGCGGTTGACATCGGGCTGGGACAGATCGGTTTGTCCGACCATATGCCGCTGCTTCATGTGGACCCGGCTTCGTATTACCCGGAGATGGCGATGCCGATGGAGGAGCTTCCGCGATATGTGGAGGAGTGCCTGTCTTTGAAGGAGCGCTACCGCGACCACATCGACATTCGGGTCGGCCTGGAGGGCGACTATATCGAGGGCTATGAGGCGGAAATTGAGAAGATCGTGAACGCATACCCTTGGGATTACATTATTGGCTCGGTGCACTTTTTGGGCGAATGGGACATTACGGATCACCGTCAGGTGCAAGGCTGGGAAGGCAAGGATGTCCTGAAGGTATACGAAACGTATTATGATGCGGTGAAAAAGGCGGCTGCCACCGGCTTTTACGACATTATGGGCCATCTGGACGTGATCAAGCGGTTCGGGTACCATCCAGGCCCCGAGGCGACTAGGGAAGTAGAAGCGCTGGAAAACGCAGCCCTTGCCGCTGTCGCGGCCAGCGGGGTAGCAATGGAACTGAATGCGTCGGGATTGTCCAAGCCCTGCGTGGAAATGTTCCCGTCCCGGCGCATGTTGGAGGAGGCATACCGGTTGGGCATTCCGCTCACGGTGGGCTCAGACGCTCATGATCCGCTCAAGCTGGGCGAGAATCTGGAAGCCGCCCGGAACATGCTCTGGGAGGTTGGCTTCCGCGAACTCGTTGTTTTCGAAGGGCGGAAGCGCAGCCGGATTCCGTTGGAGGTATAAGCAGGCTTGTAAGTGTACGGTCTGCTGCGGGCATAGGGCCGTTTGAAGTGGCGCCGATGACAGGGAAGGAAACATTTTTTCCGCCGGACTCATCGGCGCGATTTCATTCCGGGAGCGAACCGATGTATAATCTAAGTATAGAAGACGGGTTATCAGGAGGGTCGTATGCAACATAAGCTGCGTATTTTTTCCGGATCATCGAATCCTGTTCTAACTGAAAAAATTTGCGATATGCTGGGTGCGGAGCTGGGCAGCGTTAAGCTTTCCCGTTTCAAAAGCGGGGAAATCTATGTGAACTATGAGGAAAGCATCCGCAATTGCGACGTCTTCCTCGTGCAGTCCCTGTCTCACCCCATTAATGAACTGTTCGTCGAGCTGCTGGTCATGATTGACGCGGCCAAGCGGGCTTCGGCCCGTACGGTGAACATTATCGTTCCTTACTACGGGTATGCCCGCCAGGAACGCAAGTCTGCACCGCGTGAACCGATTACGGCCAAAATGGTGGCGGACGTGCTGACGACGGCCGGGGCGAACCGGGTCATTACTGTTGATTTGCATGCACCTGCTATTCAGGGCTTTTTTAATATTCCCGTCGACCATCTCACGGCGCTGGACCTCATCAGCGGTCATTTGAAATCGCTTCAAATCGACCGGCCGGTCATCGTGTCGCCGGACGCCGGAAGGGCGTCCACCGCGGAGAAGCTGGCGAATCACCTTGATTCTCCGTTTGCGATCATGATCAAGAAGAGACCTGCGCATAACGAGTCCGTCATTACGCATGTTATTGGCGATGTGAAGGGACGGACGCCGATCATCATCGAGGACCTGATTGATACGGGATCGACGATCGTCAATGTGGTCGAAGGCTTGAAGGAGCGCGGGGCGTCCGAGGCGATTGTATGCGCCACGCACGGCCTGTTCTCGGGCGACGCGCTGCAGCGGCTCGATCATCCCCATATCCGGGAGATCGTGGTGACGGATTCGATCGCCATTCCGGAAGCGCGGCCGGAGAAGCTGCATATCTTGACGATTGCGCCAATGCTGGCGCGGGCCACACGGATTATTATCGAGGGCGGGTCGATCGCCACTTTATTCAAGGACGCCGGGGTATAGCTGCCCCGGGGTCTTTTTGCGCTTACGCGGGAAATGAACGCGGTCTACCTTCAATGAATATACGTCGATGTACATTTTTTATATAGTAGATTATGCCTTAGATGCCTCTTGCATCTTATGGTATACTGTTCTGGATAGATTGAACTTAAAGTTCGGCGTATGTACTCTCTGATTCCAGAGGGGCGAAGCGGTGGCTTCGGTTCGTTCTATCCAGCAATCAAGGAGGTGCCTTGCTTAGGAATGAACGATTATCATCTGCGGGCGGAGGACCTACACCAAAAAGTAATACCCATTCAAATGGATGCCAATTTCTTTTTTGAACGAGCGGTTCGGTCTCTGGACCGGCACCGATACGATAAGGCATTAAAATATTTTCGCAAAGCTGTTGAATATGAGCCGGAAAATCCGGTGAATCATTGCAATATGGCGGGTATATTATCAGAGATGGGCGATTATGAAGGATCAAACGCCGTTCTTGCGCACATTTTGGAGCATGTGGATGCGACCATGACAGAGTGTTACTTCTATATGGCCAATAATTACGCCAACATGGAGAACTTTGAGGAAGCGGAACGCGCACTGGTCACGTATTTGGAGGAGGACCCGGCCGGGCAATTTTTGGACGAAGCGGAAGAAATGATGGAGCTGCTTCAGTATGAGCTGAAGCGGCCGACCAAGCTGAGCCGGATCAAGAGCCGCGGGGGCATCGTGGAGCACGAGCGCGCGCGGTCCCTGATGGAAGAAGGGAAGTTTGCCCAGGCGGCCGAACTGCTCGAAGGCATCGTGAAGGAAGACCCTGACTTTCTTGCGGCGCGCAACAATTTGTCCCTTGCTTATTATTACATGGGCTTGTTCCGCAAAGCCAAGGAGACCATCGGCGAAGTACTGTCCCTGGAGCCGGGAAATTTGCACGGACTGTGCAACCTGGCGGTTTTTTACCAGCATGAAGGGGATACTGAAGCTTTAGATGGCCTGATGAAGATGCTGGAGGTTACGGTTCCTTTTCATCAGGAACATGTATTCAAGCTTGCGACGACGATGGGGATTCTGGGCCGGCATGAAGCGGCCTACGGTCATTTCCGCCGCCTGCTGAAGGATGACGAGCTCAACGATGATCCGAGCCTCTACCATTACACAGCTGTCGCCGCTTATAATAGCGGCAGAAGCAAGGAGGCGGCCCGTTACTGGAGCACGGCCATGAAGCTGGATCCGGAATCGGGAATTCCCCGGTTTTATTTGGACCAGCTGAAGGAAGGCTTCGGCGGAAGCGTCAAGCTCAGCTATCAATATCATCTGCCCTTTGAAGAGCAGCTGAAGCGGTGGGAGAAGGACGGGGAAGGCATGTCCGAGGAAATCAAGAACAACCCGCTGATTCGGTCTTCCTTCTCCTGGGCGCTCCGGTACGGAGATTCCGGTACCAAGCTGCAGGTCATCCGGGCCTTGGCCTGGATTGCCGATGACGAAGTCAAGGAGACACTGATGACCTTCCTCGAAGACCCGGACGTGCTGAGCGAGCTCAAAGCTGAAGCGCGTCGGGTGCTTCGGGACCTTGGGGTTGAGAGCTCCGAGCTTCCTGGCGCGGCCGTCGGAGCAGCGGCATACCGTGAAGTGGCTGCGGGTCTGCCCAAGTGGGACGGGACGCTGCAGTCCGTCGTCGACAAGGCCCTGAAAAGCATGGAGACGGTGGCCGACCGCGCACAGAAAAACCATGTGCAGCAATTATGGCACCAGTTTATCAATAAGCTGTATCCCGAGACACTTCTCATCAGGCAGGCGGAGGGCTGGTCGGCGGCTCTGGAATACTTGACGGCCAAGAAGCACGGACGCGCCCTAACTTACCAGGAGGTGGCCCGGCGCTATGGCGTTTCGGTCTCCACGGTGAGCCGCAACGTCAAGCGGATCGACAGCGTATGTTCACTGGATGAAGAAAGCGATGATATTTTCCGGCCATTTACGGAGAATATCTAAATAGACCCATTCATTTCCGTTCGAAAAGGAGGCAATTCTCATGTACAAATCCATCGTTATCGGAACAGGACCTGCCGGCCTGACGGCCGCGATTTATCTGGCACGCGCCAACATGAAGCCGCTGGTTATCGAAGGCATGCAGCCCGGCGGACAGCTGACCACCACGACTGAGGTAGAGAACTTTCCGGGGTTCCCGGAGGGCATCATGGGCCCTGAGCTCATGGACAACATGCGCAAGCAGGCGGAACGCTTCGGCGCCGAGTTTAAGACCGGCTGGGTCAACAAAGTCGATTTCTCCAAACGCCCGTTCAAGCTATCCGTGGAAGGCATGGGAGAGATTGAGGCGGAATCCGTAATTATTTCCACAGGCGCCTCGGCCAAATACCTGGGCATTCCGGGAGAGCAGGAAAACGTCGGACGCGGAGTCAGCACATGTGCGACCTGCGACGGATTTTTCTTCCGCGGCAAAAAGATCGTCGTGATCGGCGGCGGGGACTCTGCCATGGAGGAAGCCAGCTTCCTGACCCGTTTCGGTTCCAGCGTTACGCTGGTTCACCGAAGAGAAGAGCTGAGAGCGTCCAAAATTATGCAGGACCGCGCCCGCGAGAACGAAAAGATCATCTGGTCGCTTAACCGTACGCCGCTTGAAATCGTGGCCGGTGAGCACGGCGTGAAGGGACTGAAGGTCCTCAACAATGAAACGAACAAAGAAGAGCTGATCGAAGCAGACGGCGTCTTCGTGGCGATCGGCCATACGCCGAACACCAAGTTCCTCGACGGCCAGATTACGACCGACGAAATCGGCTACATCCAGGTGAAGCCGGGAACGACCGAAACGAACATTCCAGGCGTATTCGCCTGCGGCGACGTGCAGGACGTACGCTATCGCCAAGCGATTTCTGCTGCCGGTACCGGATGCATGGCCGCCATGGACTGCGAGAAGTTCTTGGAAGGCAGCATGGTGCATGACTGGAGCGAAACGCTGTAAAGCGGATCAATACGAACATAGAAAAGGAGCCGGGGACGGCTCCTTTTTACATAAGAATGGGGGAACGGGCCGCTACCTCTGATCCTGCCGAGGAGAGGTTTTCTCCTGTATGTGTGCAAATTTCTGTGGATGATCTTCAGGCAGGCGCTGTGCCTAACTCCACATTTATTCGACCAGGATGGAAACTGCGCTGTATGCGAGAAGCAGGCCCATCGCGACGTTAAACGGGGTTTGGTACGCCGACAGCCATCGCTGAAATATGGAGCCGAACATGCTCCAACAGAAGGTGCTCATTACGCTCAAGAGTGCCAGAAACAAAGAGAAGCCGATCAAGGCCAGATGGGAAGAATCGTACGGGAGAATAAAGGTGGATACGGCCGTTATGGCGTACAAAATGCCTTTGGGATTGATAAACTGCAGCAGCACCGCCGTTAGAAAGCGGTTGTTTTTGTCCTCCCTGCTGCTCGCGGCCTTCTTGCGGTGGAACATGATTTTAACGGCGAGATACAGCATGTAGGCCGCTCCAAGAATCGTCATCCACCACCGAATGCCGGGAATGAGATTTTTGAGCAGCAGATTGCAGTAACTGCACAGCAGGGCAACGACAAAAAAGCCGGCGCCAACGCCCAGACAGAATCCGATCGTTCGTCGAAAACCGTACCGGTGAGCAAACAGCATCGCCATAAAGTTGTTGGGGCCTGGGGTAAAGGTGCTTACTACAATATAGACCAGAAACGAAAATAAAGGCATCTTGGGTATCCTCCGTTTGTATGTTATAATGTCCGAAAATTACGCTATAACGCATTTATACTTCATATTGTACATTGTGATCGTTATATTGTACATAATCGATTGGAAGAGGTGTGCTCATGGAAGAAATCAATCTGATCATCGCGCGAAATTTGAAGAGCATCCGTGACAATAAAAAGCTCAGTCTGGAAAAAGTAGCCGAGCTCACCGGGGTCAGCAAGACGATGATCGGCCAAATCGAGAGGGGCGAATCGAGCCCGACAATCACAACCATTTGGAAAATCGCCAACGGTCTCAAAATTTCGTTCACGTCGCTGATTAACCAGCCCCAGCCTGACACCAAAGTGATTCAGAAAAGCGAGGTCCAGCAGCTATCTGAAGACAACGGCAAATACCGGGTCTACCCTTATTTCCCGTTTGATGAAGAGCGGCGTTTCGAGATGTATGCGGTCGAGATCGATAAAGGGGGATTTCTTGCTTCGGAATCGCATGGTGAGGGAACGGAGGAGTACATTACGGTGTACGAGGGGGAACTGACCATCCGCGTGAACAACAGTGAGCATACCATCGGGAGCGGTGACTCGATCCGGTTCAAGGCCGACCGGCCGCATACGTACCATAATTCCGGCGGCTCGCTGACGAGATTAAGCATGGTCATCTATTATCCGGCTTGAGTCTGGAAGAAGGTAACGCGGACGCAAATCATGCTGATCCGAAAAGAGGAGAACCCAAGCCTACACCGACGGCAAAAAGACCGGCTGCATGAGCCGGTCCCCGTTCGTCTTTTTTCAAATCATGAGGCCTTTCGGTCCTTCTTAGAGCCAACCCTTCTGTTCGGCGATACCGATCGCTTCGATCCGGTTCTTGGCCGACAATTTGTTCAGCGTTTCGGAAATGTAGTTCCGAACGGTGCCGTGCGACAGGTGTAGGGTTGCCGCAATTTCGTTCGCTGTCTTGCCTTCCGCAATCAGCCGTAAAATGTCGCGCTCCCGCGCGGTGAGCGGGTTTTCCTGGCGGAACGAGCCGAAGACGAGTTCTGGTGAGACCTCGCGGTGGCCGGCCATGACCCGCCGGATGGCTTCGGCCAGCTTCTCGCTCGGCTCATCCTTCAGCAAATATCCGCAGGCGCCTGCTTTCACGGCCCGTTCAAAATATCCCGGCCGGGCAAACGTCGTTAATATGATGATTTTACAAGCCGCCATCTGCGCCTTGAGCCTCTCGGCGACCTCAAGCCCGGTAATAACGGGCATTTCAATGTCCAATAGGCAGACATCTGGCTGTAATGACAGGATCTGGTCCATGGCTTCCTGGCCGTCGCCGGCTTGGCCCACCACTTCCATATCCTCCTCCATATCGAGCAGCGAAGCGAGAGCGCCTCGCAGCAGACGCTGGTCTTCAGCGATCAGAATACGGATCATGCTGTTGCACTCTCCTTCCCTTTAATAATAATCGGCACGGTAATGATGAGCTCGGTCCCACCGGAAGAGGACAGCTCCAGCGTTCCGTCGATCAGCGCCAGCCGCTCGGACATGCCTTTCAGCCCATTGCCCTGGCTTGTAGACAGCCCGCTGTCCTCCAAACCGACGCCGTTGTCCCGAATGACCATCCGGACGTGGGAAGTTCCCTTCCGAATGGTAATAGTGCATGCCGTGGCCCGGCTGTGCTTGATGATATTGGTCGCTGCTTCCTTCAGGCACATGCTGAGGATGTTTTGCGTCAGATCGGGTATTCCGGTCAGTCGCGTATCCCCCTCGGATTCCAAAGTGATGTCAGCGCTGTGCAAAATCGAGCGCACTTCTTCGATCTCTTCCGCCACCGTCAAGGTCCTCATATCGGAAACCAGCTCACGTACCTGTCTTAAGGCCGCCCGGGAGGTCTCTTCCATTTCACGAGCTTCCAGCCGTGCCTTCTCCGGATCCTTGTCCGTGAGCCGCTGAACCAGCTGGCTTTTTAAGGTGAGAACGGACAGCGTATGTCCCAGCGTATCATGAAGGTCACGGGCAATACGCAGCCGCTCCTCCTTTTTGACCAAAATTTCGATCTGCTCCCTGGCTTCGTTCAGCTGCAGCTCCAGCTGCTTTCGCAGATTCATGGAACGCATGCCGAAGGGGGTCATCAACATAATCATAATAAAGGGAACGAGCGTTAAGTAGTCCGATACGGTCAGATGACGAATGTTCCCCAGGATCGGGAGCAGGATGGACGCCACGAAGGCAGCGAAGGCGATCCTGAATTTCCGGTCATCCTGATAATTGCCGATAAAGTTGGCGGTAAAAAAGCCCATAAACGAATAAAAAGGGAGGTAGAGCAAAGACAGCGTCACAATAATAATCATCTGAACGGCAAGCCAGAAGGCCGTTAACCTTTCGGAGAAAAAGAGCTGACGATACGACACGATAAAAACCGCGATCATGGCGTAGCCGAGCACCATTTTGATGCCGCTCTCATAGGCCATATTAAACAACGGAATGACCATATACACGAGCCATACATAAGGGGAAAACCCGAGCGCTCTTGGGAAAATCTCTGTTTTTCGACGTGCCAATGGCATTACACCGCTTCCTGTTTCTTTCGTACATAGGTGGATAATACCATAAACAAGATGAGATATCCCAGCAAAATCAATACCGGCTGCCAGCTGGGGGAATGACCCGCGGCAATATCCCAGGCTCCGCTTCCGAAGTTATAGGAAGGCAGCCACTTGCCGATGCTCTGCAGGATGGCCGGGAAGCTGTCGATCGGAAACCACATGCCGCCCACGATCGCCAAAATCATATACACCATGTTGCTGACACCGCTGGCGGTATCGACCCTTTTCATCGTCCCCACCAGGGTGCCCAGGGCCAGGAAGGGGATGGAGGCGAGCCATATCCACAATCCGCTGCCGACCCACTGGCCAGCTGACAAATGGACGCCATTCATAAGAAAGCCTGCAGCAAAAATAACAATGATGGAGAACATGTGCATGACCATCTGGCCAAACATTTTTCCAAAGAAATAAATGCTGGAGGGCAGCGGGGTAATCCGCATAAAGACCGACCACCCGTGCGTGCGCTCCTGGACCATGCGGATGCCCAGCGTCATGATCGCCGAACCCATCACGCTGAAGGAAGTCATCGACATCAGGTAACGTGCCTGCCATTCGGAGGCGCCTTCAATGCCGGTATTCACGAGACGGGTAAAAATGAAATAGAACACGATCGGCATCAGCAAGGACCAGAAGACATAGTACGGATTCCGGATAATCCGCAGCATTTCGGCCCGGCACTGCATGAATAACATGTGCATTAGGAAACAGCCCCCTGTGTGTCGTCATTATGAATCATGATTTCAAAAGCGTCGTCAAGCCGGCCCTGCTGGGTCCGGATATCGTGGACCGGAAGTTGGTATCGGAAAATCGCGGCCAGCACCGTATCGGTATTGTCCGCCGTGACGGTCCAGCGTCCTTCCTGGCAGGTGCAGTCGTGGACGCCGGGAACCGGGAGCAGGCGCTCGCGGATGTGCTGTTCGGTATCGGTACTCATCAGTGCCTGGCCTTCGAGCGACCTTGTATCGGTCGTAAAGGTCACGGAGCGGCTCGTCAGCTGGGCCGTGATCGCCTGCGGCGTGCCGTCGGCGGCAATTTTGCCGCGATTGAACAGGATCACGCGATCTGCGGCGTCCTCGGCCTCCTGCAGGTAGTGCGTGGAGAAGAGAATGGTCTTGCCCCGGTCCGAGAGCGCTCGGACCTGTTCCCAAAAGGAGCGGCGTGCCGGTGTATCCAGACCGACGGTCGGCTCGTCGAAGAACAGCAGATCGGGATTCCCCGCCAGCGCCAGCGCGAACCCGAGCCTCCGTTTCTGGCCGCCGGACAGCTTCTCCGCCCGTTTGCCCAGGTCCTCCTCGGTGAACCCGGCCAGGGCAGCCAGCTCCTCCAGCCTCATCGGCCGGGGGTAATAGCTGCGGATCAAAGCCAGCACCTCGCGCACCTTCAGGCCGTCGATCACGCTGACATCCTGAAGCATCGCCCCGATGCGCTGTTTGACCTGCGGCTGCTTCGGGGTTTGCCCGAACAGCCGGACAGAGCCGCTCGTCGGCTCGAGAAGCCCCAGCATCATCGAGATCGTCGTCGTTTTCCCGGCTCCGTTGGGCCCCAGGACGGCCACGATGGATCCTTTATCAATCGTGAATGAAACGTCATCGACCGCGGCTTTGCTTCCAAAACGTTTCGTGACATGCTGCAGTTCGGCAATATGTT
>NZ_PCZT01000020.1:23332-28336 GCF_002968895.1 Paenibacillus sp. AR247
TGGACTCTGTCATGGAATGAGGTGACAATTGTCANGTTTTTTGGCAGGGTTTTCATATAGGGGGTAGGTCCGTCAAGCCTTCTGACAGAAGCGCTGGACCCACTTTCGGGTAAGGCCTGCTTCTCTTGACCGGAGAGAGGGCTTCAATTATAGTTGGTACAGTAGGAGCAAACTATTATTGAGGAAAAAAGGTGGCTTGTAACATGTCTGAGCAAATCTACGTCGGTGTCGACTTGGGCGGAACGACCATTAAAGTGGGCATCTGCAATCAAGCGGGACAGCTGATTCAAACGTATGAAGGTCCCACGGAAACAGATAAAGGCGTCGATACGGTTATCAACAATATTGAGAAATATGTGCGCCATATCGTGGAGCAGTCCCCTTACAGCTGGGATCAGCTGGCGGGCGTCGGGGCCGGGGTTGCCGGATTTACGAACGTCCGTGAAGGGATCATCATCCTCGCGCCGAACGTAGGTTTCCGGGATGTACCGATTCGTTCCATTCTGGAGCAGAAGATTGGCAAGCCGATCAAAATGATAATGACGCGAACGTGGCGGCCCTGGGAGAGGCTTGGAGCGGCGCCGGACGATCTGGAAGCCATTCAATGCGGATGCGGCAAAATGGGCTGCCTGGAGACCGTCTCTTCCGCAACGGGCATTATCCGTATGGCGAAAGACGCCGTTGAGCGCGGGGACCGCACTTCCCTGTCGATGGTTGAGAACATTGCGGCGAAGGAAGTCTTTGATGCAGCTAAAGCAGGCGACGAAGTGGCGCTGCGGATCGTGAACCGCGCTGCCTTCTACCTGGGCAAGTCCATGGCTGCGGTTGCGGCGATTCTGAATCCGGAAGTATTCATTATCGGCGGCGGCGTATCCAAGGCTGGAGACATCCTGTTTAACGAAGTGCGGGAAGTTTATGCGAAGCTGACGCCGGAACCGCTGCAGCGCGGGGTATCGATCCTTCCTGCCGAGCTCGGCAACGATGCGGGTATCGTCGGTGCGGCCGGTTTGCTGCTCCGTTCGTAAGGAGATCCTGCGAGGTCACCCATGGGTTAAAATGAGGGGTGACCTGGGTATACCAAGTATTAACGGGCCCATATTCCATAAGGGAGGGGAAAGCTGATGCTGGAGGAGAATAATACTGCGTCGGCCATGGCCACCCTGATTATTATTACAGGCATGTCGGGGGCGGGTAAATCCTTGGCCGTACGAAGCTTGGAGGATTTGGGATTTTTCTGTGTGGATAATTTACCGCCGGTGCTTATTCCCAAATTTGCGGAACTGATTGAACAATCGAAGGGGAAAATCGCCAAGGTGGCGCTGGTCATTGACCTGCGCGGCCGGGAGTTCTTTACGGCCTTATCCGAATCATTGAATTATATTAAGGACCATTTCACGATTCATTGCGAAATTCTGTTCCTGGAGGCGACCGATTCGGTCCTCGTGCAGCGTTACAAGGAGACCCGCCGGCGGCATCCGCTTGCGCCGGAGGGTATGCCGCTGGACGGCATCCGGCTGGAGCGCAAAATGCTGGAGGAGCTCAAGAGCTCGGCCACAGTGGTGCTCGACACGAGCAATATGAAGCCGGGACAATTGAAGGACAAAATTATCTCGAGATTTTCCCACTTGGAAAGCAATACCCTTTCGGTCAACGTAACCTCATTCGGATTTAAGTACGGTATTCCGATCGATGCCGATCTGATCTTTGACGTCCGCTTTCTTCCGAATCCCCACTATGTGGATAGCCTGCGTCCACACACCGGTCAGGACAGCGATGTGTATGACTATGTCATGAAGTGGCCTGAAACCCAGGCTTTTCTGACGAAGCTGCTGGATATGCTGCATTTCTTGATTCCCCAATACCGTAAGGAAGGCAAGAGCCAGGTGATCATCGGCATCGGCTGTACCGGCGGGAAGCACCGCTCGGTGGCGATCGCCGAGTACCTGGGCAAAATGCTGGGAGCCAGCGAGACCGAGACGGTCTCCGTCAGCCATCGGGATTCCGAACGTGATCGGCATTAAAGAGAGTGGAAGTGATGACAGTGGCAGAACAAAGAAGTGACCGTCCGCGGATCGTCGTGATGGGCGGGGGCACCGGACTGTCGGTCATGCTCCGGGGACTGAAGGAAATGCCGCTAGACATCACGGCTGTCGTCACCGTAGCAGATGATGGAGGGAGTTCGGGCATCCTTCGCAGCGAGCTGCAGATGCCCCCTCCCGGGGACATTCGGAACGTCCTGACGGCACTGGCCGACGTGGAGCCGCTGCTGTCGGAAATGCTGAGATACCGGTTCTCCAGCGGCTCGGGCTTGGCCGGGCACAGCCTGGGGAACCTGATTTTGGCGGCCATGACCGACATCAGCGGCGATTTTGTAACGGCTGTGCGCGAGCTCAGCCGCGTTTTTGCCGTGCGGGGGCGGGTGCTTCCGGCGGCGGGCGAAGCCGTAATCCTGAACGCAGAGATGGAGGACGGCACCATCGTGACCGGTGAGTCGAAAATACCGGAAGCTGGCGGTCGGATCAAGCGGGTGTTCTGGAGCCGGCCCATGTCGAGCCGCTTCCGGAAGCGACCGAGGCCATCCGGGAGGCGGATGCCATCCTGATCGGCCCGGGAAGTCTATATACGAGCATTCTGCCGAATTTGCTCGTTCCGAAGCTGGCCGAAGCGGTCATGTCTTCGGACGCGATCAAGATTTTCGTGTGCAACGTCATGACACAGCCCGGGGAGACGGACGGCTACACCGTAAGCGACCATCTTCAGGCGGTATATGACCACGTCGGCAAGCATCTGTTCGATTATGTCATCGTGAACAGCGGTGAAATTCCGCCCCAGGTGCAGGACAAATATGCCGAGAAGGGCGCGAAGCCGGTGGAGCTCGATTACGATGAGGTCACCAGTCTTGGCTATAAGGTCATAGCTGATACGCTGGTCCTGTTCCGGACCTATCTGCGCCATGACGCCGACAAGCTGAGCCGGCATATTTACCAGCTGGTTCAAAATTGGATTAAACGAAAGAGGTGAGTCCCGTGTCGTTTGCGGCGCTGACTAAAAAGAACTGACCATGATCGAAGCAGAGCCCTGCTGCGAAAAGGCTGAATTGTCGGCACTGATCCGGATGAACGGGGCCGTCCAGCTTTCCAATAAAAAGGTGATCCTGGATATATCGACAGAGAATGCAGCCATCGCCAGACGCATTTACACATTGATCAAAAGGCATTTCCAGGCGCATACCGAGCTTCTCGTGCGTAAAAAAATGCGTTTGAAGAAAAATAATGTGTACATCGTACGTATTCCTGCACAGGTTCAGGAAATACTGAAGGAGCTGAAGATTGTCTCCGAGGGCTTCCTGTTCACCTCGCATATCCATCCGGATCTGGTCCGCAAACCATGCTGCAAAGGGGCGTATTTACGCGGTGCCTTTATGGCAGGGGGCTCCGTGAACAATCCGGAAGGGTCGTCATACCATCTTGAAATTGCCTCGATGTACGAGGAGCACTGCCAGGCCCTTGTAGACCTCGCCAATGAATTTCATCTGAACGCCCGTTGTATAGAGCGCAAGAAGGGGTTCATACTGTATATTAAGGAAGGCGAGAAAATCATTGAATTTTTAAGCCTGATTGGGGCCCATCAGGCCTTGTTCAAATTCGAGGACGTGCGGATCATGCGGGATATGCGGAATTCGGTTAACCGGATCGTGAACTGTGAAACCGCGAATTTGAACAAGACAATCGGGGCCGCCGTCCGGCAAATCGATAACATCAAGCTGCTCCAGAAGGAAGTGGGCCTTGATAATCTGCCGGACAAACTTCGGGAAGTGGCCGAAGTGAGATTGGCCCATCCCGATATGAACCTGAAGGAAGTCGGTGAACTGCTGAAGGGCACCGTCAGCAAATCCGGTGTGAACCACCGGCTGCGCAAGATCGACGAAATGGCCGAGAAGATTCGTGGCGGCTGAGCCTTTTTTCTTCTAGTTTCCTTCATGGTATAATGGTATAATGTTATAAAATGTGTTGTGTGTGAGCTATACAGATTGATCTAATAGGGGGTAAGTTTCCATGACAAAGCACCCGGTAGTTGTCCGTTTGAAAACGGGTCTCCATGCCAGACCGGCAGCATTGTTCGTCCAAGAAGCGAATAAGTACTCGTCTGAAATTTTCGTGGAAAAAGATGATAAAAAGGTGAATGCCAAGAGTATCATGGGAATTATGAGCCTTGCCATTAGCTCGGGTACGGAAGTAAACATCAGTGCTGAAGGTGCGGACGCAGAACAGGCTGTAACCGCTTTAGTCAACTTGGTGGGCAAAGAAGAGCTTGAAAACCAATAATAAACAATTATAGAATGGGCCCTGCGGCTGCGAATGATGCGGCGCTGAGGCCATTTTCTGCACAAAGCAGTCCGTTTCTCCTTGGGGAGGGCGGGCTGTTTTTTGCTGTCTGGCGGGATCTGGGACGATTTGGCTCTTATAAAAATAAATCTGCCATCCGATATCATAGCTATAGCCGTTCATGCAAGCGGCGGCAGCGGGGAAGCCCGGATGCATTTATTTTGATAAAGAGGGGTCAACGTATGGGGAAATGGAACGGTACCACAACCAACACAGATGATGCTGAAGGATCGGGGAAACGACAGAGGCTGACGATCGCGGAGCGGGACGCGATGGGCAGAAACCGGATTCTGCTGATCGCGATTCTGATCTCGACGCTGATGGCCGTGTCCACGGTCAAGCTGGGAAGCCTCGATAATCTGACGAGTCTCAACAACTTAAGCTTCTTGATTGATTTGGTGGTTCTGCTGGTGATGGTGTACAGCCAAGTCCGGCGTAAGCTGATTCATCAGGCGGCCGTTATTGCCATTACGGGGGTGGCGCTGACGATCCTCATTCAGGCGTTGGATTCCACCAGCCCGAGCAGCTTGTTTTCCATATACTATTTGCTCGTGTTGGCGCTGATCACCTTGCGTATCGTATTAACCTCGATCACAATGCTGTACGGCTTGGGGTTGAT
>NZ_PCZT01000020.1:28436-31298 GCF_002968895.1 Paenibacillus sp. AR247
AGCGTGGCTGCGGTGACCGGCAGCATCGACGACCTGACGCAGGCGGTCGAGGACAACACCGCCTCGTTCCAGCAGATGAACGTCGCCTTTCAGGAGATATCGGGCGGGGCATCATCCCAGGTGGATTCCACCTATGCCATTAACGAGTCCATTAAGCAGATGAACGAGATGATCAAGCAGATGTCCAGCTCGACGGAAACGCTGCTGAGTCAGACAGGTACGGCGAACCGGCTGTCGGAATCCGGCAAGGACAAAGTGGAGCAACTGAACGAAGCGATTATCGAATTCAAGGAAGAAATTGGCGCCATGTCGCAGGATATCCAGAGCTTGACCGGAAAGGTGCAGGAAACGACGCAGTTCAGCCAGACCATTCAGGAGATTGCGAACCAGACCAACCTGTTGTCGCTGAATGCCAGCATCGAGGCGGCACGGGCAGGCGAGGATGGCCAGGGTTTTGCCGTGGTCGCCCGGGAAATCCGCAAGCTGGCGGAGAATGCCTCGGACTCGGCGGAGAAAATTTCGCTCCAACTTCACAGCTTCTCCGAGCTGATGAGCGACACCCTGATGCGGATGGATCAGGTTGCGGAGCGGATGCAGAAGAGCAGCGAGATGACGCATGAGACATACGAAGCCTTTGAATCCATTAAAGAATCGGTGGCCGGACTGCTGCAAATTTCCGACGGGTACCGCGGATTGCTTCACGAAGTGGAGACGTTCTCGGGTTCCATTGACGAGTCCACTTCGCATCTCGCGTCGGTGAACGAGCAAACGTCGGCGACGTTGCAGGAGCTGTCGGCTACATTGCAGTCCCTCCTCGGCAACAATGAGCAGAGCCTGGCCGGCATTAAGGAAGCGCAGAGCCACTTGAAATCGATCGTCAGCTGACCGTTTCATAGGCAGAAGATTATTTTTCTAACATGTGCAACATTTAACAGTCCCCTACGTCTAGTAGACAAATACAGTTGGAAGGTGAGGGCGGCCGCGCAGGCGGTTTGACCTACAGGCTGCGTCCGTGCTTGCGCTTTCGGCTATATGGATACACTGGAAGTATATAAAGGGAGGCTGAAGGTAATGAAAACATGGCTGAAACCGGTAGGTTCTGTGCTGATCGCAGGAGCGCTCTTGGCTGGAGGCGCGGGCGTCACCGGACTGGGTGGCTCGACCACCGTCTATGCGGACCAGGATGTACAGCGCAATGTCATCAATGTTGTGGGCAAGGGTGAGATTTCGGTCAAGCCGGATATCGCATACTTGTCGATCGGTGTGGACTCGCAGGCGGCAACGGCACAAAGCGCGCAAAAGGCAACGGCAGACAAAATCCAAAAGATCACCGCGCTGCTGAAGACGACGTGGAAAATCGAAGACAAAGATATCAAGAGCACCACGTTCTATGTGCAGCCGAACTACACCTACAACGAGAAGGACGGACAAAAAGTGACGGGCTATACGGCCCACCATACGCTGCAGGTATCGTACCGCGACCTGTCCAAGGTTGGACAGCTGCTTGACGCCGCTTCCGGTGCGGGCGCCAACAACATCGAGAGCGTCCAGTTTTCCGTCGAGAACCGTGACCAATATGAGGCGCAAGTGATTGAGAAGGCGATGGCTAACGCTGATCTGAAAGCAGGCGCGATTGCCAAGGCCGCCAAGCGTCAGCTGGGAGTGGTTCTGGTCGTGAGCCAGGGCGATGCGCAGAACCCGATCATTTATGCCGAATCTTCCATGGCCAAAATGGCTGCGGACAGCAACGCCGGCAACGCCACGTCGGTGGAGCCTGGCGAAGTAAAAGTATCGACGCAGCTGAGCGTGCAGTACGAAATGAAATAAGAACGGGCTGATTTGGTCCGAGCCAAGCCGCCGTTTCGGGGACAGACGTCCCTTGAAGCGGCGGCTTTTTGCGCAGATGTGGGTCCCGATCCCCCCTTTTCCAGCGGGAAAACGCAGAAAGGTATTGTACCAAGGGTCAAAAAACGTTATAGTGAATATGCGAAAATTTGTACATGCAGCAACAGTTGTAGACAACTTCCGTTGATCGTAACGGAGAATCATAATTTACCGAAAAAGCCATACCCATGGATATGGCTTTTTTCTTAGTAATGGATAAGGGGTTGATGCATATGATTGAACTTAGTCCAGATTGAGAAGCAATTTGAAGGACAAGTTGTCGTGCATCCGCTGTCACTGAACATTGAAGAAGGGGAATTCCTGACTCTGCTCGGGCCTAGCGGCTGCGGTAAGACGACCATACTACGCATGATTGCCGGATTCGAACAGCCGACTCACGGCGAGATTATCCTGGAAGGGCAGAACGTCACGAAGCTTCCGCCTAACCAGCGGGATTTGAACCTGGTGTTCCAGCATTACGCGCTGTTCCCGCATATGACCGTGGGAGACAATATCGCCTTCGGTTTGAAAATGAAAAAGCTGCCTCAGGCAGAGCAAAAAGCACGGGTTGCTGAAGCCGTCCAGATGACTCAGCTAACCGCGCTTACTTCGCGTTATCCGCATCAGCTGTCCGGCGGACAGCAGCAGAGGGTGGCCATCGCGAGGGCGATCGCGAACAAGCCCAAAGTGCTCCTGCTTGACGAGCCGCTGGGCGCGCTGGACCTGCAGCTGCGCAAGAGCCTGCAATCTGAGCTGAAGCATCTGCAGCGCTCGCTGGGCATTACCTTTGTCTATGTCACGCACGATCAAGAGGAAGCAATGATGCTTTCCGACAGGATCGTGATTATGAACAGCGGTAAAGTCGAGCAGATCGGTACGCCGAAGGACATCTATGCCGCGCCGAAGACGCTTTTCGCCGCAACCTTCGTCGGGGAGAACAACATTTTTAGTTCCGGTTCGGAGCTGTTTGCCGTACGG
>NZ_PCZT01000020.1:31398-39255 GCF_002968895.1 Paenibacillus sp. AR247
CGTCCAGCTCGATGGCGAACCGATGATGGTGACGATCCCTCTGGACTTCGAAGATGAGATCGTTTGGAAGGTTGGGCAGCGGATCGGGGTGGACTGGAATCCGCGGGATGAGGTGGTTATCGGGGCATGAGACGATCCAAGCTGCTGATTACGCCGGTTCTGCTGTGGCTGGCGCTGTTTCTGCTCGTCCCGATGGTGATCGTCGTGGTCATGTCATTGATGAGCCGCGACACACTGGGCAATGTTGTCTTCCATTTCTCGCTGAACGGGTATAAAACCTTTTTCGACTCTTTGTATCTCGGCATCTATTGGGATACGTTAGTGCTGTCGGTGGTGACGACCGTCGTATGCTTGTTGGTCAGCTACCCGCTCGCTTATTTTATCGCCAATGCCTCTCCCAGGGTGCAGACCTGGGGACTGGTGCTGATCACGATTCCGTTCTGGATCAACTTCTTGATCCGGACGTACGCCTGGGTGCTGCTGCTGCGCACGCAGGGTGTGGTGAATACGCTGCTGATCCATTTTGGATGGATTCAGGAGCCGCTGCAAATGCTGTATACCAAAGGCGCGGTGCTGCTTGGCATGGTCTACAACTTCATTCCGTTCATGGTGCTGCCGATTTACGTCGCGCTGGAACAGATGGATAAGCGGTTGCTGGATGCGGCGAGCGACCTCGGGGCTACCCGCTGGAAAGCGTTCCGGCACATCACGCTGCCGCAGAGCAAGTCCGGGATCATGACCGGCTGCGTCTTGGTCTATGTCTCCACGACGGGGATGTTTGTCGTCACGGATATTCTTGGCGGGGCCAAGTCGACGATGATCAGCAACATCATCCAGCAGCAGTATCTGGGGGCGCGCAACTGGCCGTTCGGCTCGGCGCTGTCCGTGATTTTCGTCATCACGTCCCTCATTCTGATCCTGCT
The DNA here is from genome assembly GCF_002968895.1 of Paenibacillus sp. AR247. Taxonomy (NCBI): domain Bacteria; kingdom Bacillati; phylum Bacillota; class Bacilli; order Caryophanales; family Paenibacillaceae; genus Paenibacillus; species Paenibacillus sp. AR247. Next base: position 32,322 of record NZ_PCZT01000020.1, read on the forward strand.
GTTTAACCGGGCGATGCAGTCCCGGGCGGACCGTGCGAAGGAGGGGAGAGCATGAAGAGAAAAAGTCATCCCCTGCTGGGGATTCACTCCGTGCTGATGATGATCTTTATTTATGTGCCGATCCTGCTGATTATTATTTATTCATTTAATAACACGAGGCTCAGCGGGGACTGGGAAGGATTTACGTTCGACTGGTACACCTCGCTGATGACCGATGACCATGTGCTTGAAGCGCTCATGAACAGCTTGACCGTCGGGATCGTATCCACGATCGTAGCGACGCTGCTTGGAACCGTGGGAGCCTTGTCCCTGCGGGGGCTTGGCCGGCGATGGAAGGGCAGCATGAACGGACTCATGTACCTGCCCGTCATTATTCCCGACATCATCATGGGGCTGTCGCTGCTGGTGCTGTTCAACCAGATGCATATCCCGCTGGGTAAAGCGACGGTCATCATCGCCCATATCACGTTCAGCATGTCGTACGTCTATGTCGTCGTGACGGCCCGCCTTGCGGGAATGGGCAAGCAGCTGGAGGAGGCGGCCTCCGACCTTGGCGCCACCCCTTGGCAGACGTTCCGCCATGTAACGTGGCCGCAAATTTTCCCGGGCGTCATCTCGGGGGCGCTGATCGCGTTTACGATGTCGCTGGACGACTTTATGGTCAGCTTCTTCGTAGCCGGGCCTAGCTCGACTACACTGCCGATTTATATTTACGGCCAGGTGAAGCGGGGAATCTCGCCGGAAATTAACGCACTCTGTACGCTGCTGATCGTGGTGAGCGTCGTGCTGATTTTGCTGGCACAGTTTTTCCTCAACCGCGGCAAGGGCCAGAAGAAGCATAAAATGCTGCCGATTTAACGCAGCTGCAAGATAGTGAACTATTGATTGAACTACAGGATATGGACTACATGCTATAAGGAGAAAGAGAGGAGATATGTTACTGTGAAAAGAAAGGGTATCGCCGGTCTCGTACTGGCTGGGGCACTCGCCCTCGTGTCGGTTGCATCCCTGGGAGGATGCTCATCTTCCAAGGAGACGCTTCATATTTACAGCTGGGCTGACAATTTTGACGAGCAGGTGCTCAAGGACTTCGAGAGTAAATTCAACGTCAAGGTCACGTATGACAACTATGCGAACAACGAGGATTTGCTGGCCAAAATCAAGGCGGGCGGCGGCGGATACGATCTGATCCAGCCTTCGGACTACATGGTCCGGACGATGATCGAGAACAATTTGCTGGAACCGCTGGACAAGAACAACATTCCGAACTTCGAGAACATTCAGGAATCGCTGAAGAACCCTGATTTTGACCCGGGCAATAAATACTCGATCGTATACACTTCCGGCGTAACGGGTATCGCGTATAACAAAAAATACGTGAAGGACACCATCGACAGCTGGGAGGATCTATGGGACCCGAAATACAAGGGCAAGGTCCTTCTGTTGGACGACAACCGCGAAGTGATTGGCATGGCCTTGAAGAAGCAGGGGCACTCGAACAGCTCCCAGGATGAAGGCGAGATCAAGTCGGCCGTGGACGACCTGAAGAAGCTGCTGCCAAGCGTTCTTGCTTTCGACACGGATACCATCAAGCAGAAGATGATTCAGGAGGAAGGCTGGATCGGAACGGTATGGTCCGGCGACGCCGCTTTTATCGCGAAGGACAATCCGGATGTGGAATATGTCGTGCCAAAAGAGGGCGGGACGATCTTCTCGGACAACTATGCGATCCCGAAAGGGGCCGAGCATAAGGAGCTTGCCGAGAAGTTTATCAACTACATGCTCGATCCGCAGGTCAGCGCAAAGAACTATGAGTCGATCGGATACAGCGATCCGAACGCCAAAGCGATGGAGTTCCACAGCGAGGAATACCGGAACAACCATATGATCAACCTCTCCGAAGAAGAGCTGGGCCGGACGGAATGGCTCGGCGACGTAAAGGAAACCCTGCAGCTCTATGACCGTTACTGGACGGAGCTGAAGAGCGGACGGTAGTAAGCAGAGGCCTTACAACGACCGTTAATATCGTTTAGGAACAATTGCCCTGTTTCGGGATCCATACTTAAGCTGGCTTCCGGAACGGGGCATTATTTTTATTTCGTGAGCTTTTTAAGTCCTGGCGCGGTGCTGGTGTCCTATGAAGGGGGACTTCATGATCGCAAGGCCCGTGACCGATCGGATGAAGGAACACAAAGTTAACGTAAAGGTTAAGAGAGTTATACTTTTGGCTGGCGTAAACGACAATACTGTAACCCCGGTTGTAAACAAATCGGCGGAGGTCTTTTTTATAATAGGGAAGTGGTGAATTTGGGTAATAAATCATATGACTAGCACAAGCAGCAATGTTTGGAGAGGAGATTTGATAAGGATGAACAAGGGAATGAAATGGGGAGCCGCGGTGCTGGCCGCAGGCGTATTGATCGGAAATGCCGGCGTGTTTGGGGGATCGCAGGTGTCGGCTGCAGCCTCAAAGCCGGTCGTGAAGCCGGCTGCGCAGCCGGGAGTGGCGTTAAAATATAACGGCAAGGTGCTATCGCTGCAGGGGAAATTGGTTGACGGGGTCACCATGATTCCGGTGTCCATTTTGCGTGATGCCGCCGGTCTGCCGCTGTCTTATAATCCGGGTATCAAGACGTACACTGTCGGATCCGGGGTAACGAAGCTGAACCTGGAGGTTTCCGACTACGGGGTCAGCGCTTATATCAACGGAAGCTATGTCGGAGACAATTCGAACAGCTACGATGGAAAATTGATCGACGGCAAGCTGTACGTTCCTTTCAAGCTGCTGAACGACTATATGGGCTTCCAGGGCGTGTATACCGCGTCTTCCAAGACGTTGAGCCTGTCCAAGCGTCAGATGAACCAGGTGACAATCTCCACCGAACTCATCAAGGCGAGCGACGCCAATGCAACGATTCTGATCCGTTATCCTCAGTTAAGCGGGCTGGCTAACGCGGACGCCCAGGAGGCGATCAACAAAGTATTTAAAGACAAGGCGGAAGCGTTCGCCACAGAAGCCAAGGCCAAGGCGAAAAAGCGCGACGCGAAGGTGGAGCACCCGTATGAGTTCGACGGAACGTTCCTGGTCACTTACAACCGCCAAGGCGTCCTGAGCATCGTGACGGATTCTTATGAATACACTGGCGGAGCTCACGGGATGACGGCCCGCGAGGGATTTACGTTCTCGCTGAAGGACGGCAAACAGCTAACGCTGGACAGCCTGCTCCACAATTCGGCCGACGCCAAGACCAAGCTGGACAAACTGCTGAAGCAAAAAGCGACCAAAGACGGCTTCACAGACGGCTTCAACGGACTGAAAAAGGACGCGGACTTCTATGTGAAGGAAAGCGGATTGACGATCTTCTTCCAACAGTATGAAATCGGGCCGTATGCCGCCGGTTTCCCGACGTATACGTTCAACTTCAGCGACCTGCTGCCGAAGGGAACGGATCCGTTCGAAGCAGCGAAATAATGGAGCCGATACAGCCGAGATGATGTAAGCGAGTCAGATGATATAGAACATTTATCCCAACGAGCGTCGGTCAACGGTCCTCAAGGGATGATTTAATGTTGCCAAACCCCCGTTAAACCTATAACGGGGGTTTGGCTGTTTTTGCTGCGTGGCGACAGCCGGTCATATTTTTCGTTTGCGGGGCAAAAACAAGGCGACAAGCGCGCCGAGGAGAATGCCGAGCGCCGCAAGATAAATGGCTGTCCGATTACCCTCAGCTAATGCTTGGCGAAAAGCTTCACCCGTCATTTGATGCGTACCCGAGTTGGCGATGGCGATCAAGATGGCAAGCCCGATGGCATTGCCGATGTTCAAGGTGGTTGAGGCCATCCCGGAAGCGACGCCTTGGTCCTCCGGGGCTACACCGTTTGAAGCCGTGATCCACATGGCGGTCCAAGTGATGCCCTGGCCGATCCCGGAAATTACAAGGCCCGGAACGATCATCAGATAGCTGCTGTCTGTGTACGCACCTAATGGAATCAGTATGGTCCCGACAATTCCGATGATCATGCCGATAAGCAGGGTGCTTCGCGCCTCCAAACGGGAAGCCAGCCGCTCACCGAGCTGGGTGCCCGCGGCAATTGCCAAGGAAGGGATAATGAAGGCAAGCCCGGTTTGCAGAGCACTGTATCCGTGCACATTTTGAAATAAGGTTGTCAGGAAGTAGGGTAAGGCACCAAACGTCCCCATGTAGATGAATGTAATGACCATGCTGGCAGCCAAGCTGCGGTTACGGAAAAGATGGATCGACATTAAAGGAGCGGTGCTTCGTATTTCAATCAGAGCAAAGACCGACAAGAGGATCAGGGAAAGGACAGCACATATGATCATTTCCGTGGAGGCCCAGCCCAATTCGGGCCCCTGGACAAGAACATATACCAGGAGAGTAGCGCCTGCGGTTACCGTGGCGGCGCCGGGCACATCGAAATAGCGCTTTTGATTCCGCCGTTCGTCGCGGGGAATAACGAACAGCGCGGCTAGTGCAACGATTCCTGCTAATGGAACATTCACCAAAAAGACCGCTTCCCAGCCGAACGCATTGGTCAATACCCCGCCCAGGATCGAGCCAATCGTCAGGCCGCTGGCTCCGGCCCCGCCCCATACGGCAAGAGCGCGGTTTCGGCGCGGACCTTCCTCAAACAATCGGTTGATTAGCGATAACGTGGCGGGAAACAGGAACGCCGCTCCGATACCTTGGATGGCACGGGCTATAATGATGACGAGCGGGTCCCAAGCCAAGCCTCCCAATAGCGAAGAAAGGGCGTAAAGGACCAACGCAAAAATAAACATTCGCTTTTGTCCCAGCATATCGGCAGCACGCCCTCCAAGAAGCAGGAAGCCCCCGCAGAAAACCGTGTAAGCACTGACCACCCATTGCAGGGACTGTTCCGAGAAGCCAAGGCCATGTCCGATCTCAGGCAAAGCGACGAAAATGATATTGATGTCGAGCCCGTAAATCAGCTGTGCTAGAGCAAGCAGTGCCAAACTCCATCCCATGCCCCGCTGCTTGACGGCAGCGATCTCGGATGTAGAGCCGCTTAGCCGAGTTTGTTGATCAGTAGACATTCGTAGTTCACCCCTATAATTCAAATTATTTTGAAATGATTGGATCGGGAACATTATATTTCAAAATAATTTGAAATGTCAACAAGGAATTAAGCTGCGAAGGTTATCGAGTATTCCTGGAAGGAATAGAAGGGGAGACCAATACTTACGGCAGTACGACAATCCCAGAAAAAATCCCCTCTGAGCAAACGGCAGTGCGCTTTCCTGCACTTGTCTGCTCAAAGGGGATTTTGTTGTGGAGCGGAGCTCCTTTTTGTTACTTGCCTGAACTTATACGTCAAACACGAAGTCGTCGTCGGACAGCGGCTCGATGTTGATCGCGCGGACGTAGCCGTTGCCTTTTTTCGAGAAGAAATCATGCTGCTTGGTGTGGGTGCTGATCCCGTTGAAGACGATCGGGTTGATCGGCTCTTCCGGGAAATGCGGCTCGAAGCCGAGATTCATCAGCGCTTTGTTGGCGTTATAGCGGACATAAGTTTTCACTTCCTCCTGCAGTCCGATCGGGCTGTACAGGTCATCCGTATATTTCACCTCGTTCTGATACAGCGTCTCAAGCAGCTCGTACAGCTCCCGGCGCAGCTCCTCCTGCTCTTCGAAAGAGAACTCCTGGAACAGCTCCTGGGCCAGCGTACCGACGTACAGGCCGTGAATGCTCTCGTCGCGGATAATCAGGTCGATGATTTCGCCGCTGCTGGTCATTTTTGCCCTGGCCGGCCAGGTAAAGCGGATAGAAGAAGCCGCTGTAGAACAGATAGCCAGCTGTTCGTTGTCCTCCACCCAGCGAAAAATGGCGTCAATCTCCTCCGTCGAGGCGAGTGTGGTGAAAATGCTGCTGTACGATTTGGCGTGGATTTGCTCCATCATCGACATGAAGCCGAGCACGGCTTTGCGCTGCAGGCCTTCCACATGCTCCAAAATTTTCGGCATGCCGACGCCGCCCTGCAGCGTATCCAGCAGCGTCAGTCCGCCAAGAACATGCTTGTAGGCGGTGCGCTCCTCGTCGGTCATTTTAATCCAGTCCATTTTATCGTCGGACAAAGGGATTTCGTCGTCGGTCCAAAACTGCATGATGTTCTGCTGCCAGAACATGAGCGTAAAATCATCGTCGGGCCGGTTCCAGTTTACTGCTTTCATCAGACCATTGCTCCTTTTATAGAAATTGCTCCTTTTATAGAAGAAGGCGACAGGGGCTGTTCAAGCCCCCGCCGTCGCCTTGCGTAATATTCGAATTTAGACAGCGCAGCTGGTGCACTCTTCGATGGACAATTTTTTCGTCCGGGTGTAGTACAGCGATTTCAGCCCCTTCTGGGCGGCGTAAATATAGAAACGGGACAATTCCCGGGTCGATACGGTGCTGTTGACGTGCAGCACGGTGGAAATGCCTTGGTCCACATGCTGCTGGATTTCCGCGATCATGTCGATCAGGCGGAACTGGTCGATATTGTAGGCTGATTTATAATACCACTGCGTTTCCGCGCTGAGGAAAGGCATCGGGTAATATGTCGTCGAGTTTGCGTAGGTACGCGTTTCGATATGCTCGACGATTGGCATGACGCTGGACGTCGCGTTCTGGATGTACGAGATGCTCTGCGTCGGCGCGATCGCCAGACGGTAGGCATGGTACAGTCCGTGCTTCTGTACAAGCGCCTTGAGCTGCGCCCAGTCCTCAGGGGACGGGATCTCGATGCCTTCAAATAGCTGCTTCACGCGTTCCGATTGCGGCCGGAAGTCTTTTTCGAGGTAGCGGTCAAAATAGATACCCTTCGCGTATTCGGACTTGTCGAAGTCCCGGAACGTTTCGCCGCGATCACGCGCAATTTCCATGCTTTGCTCCAGCGAGTAGTAGTTCATCATCAT
>NZ_PCZT01000020.1:39355-49068 GCF_002968895.1 Paenibacillus sp. AR247
GATGCGCAGCTTCTCGTCGGCGTTGATTTTCTTCGAATCAAGGAACTCGATGACATCCCAACCGAAAATGTTATAGTATCCGGCACCCGAGCCTTTGCGCTGGCCCATTTGGTCGGCATAGGAGAAGGCGTCCTCCATCAGCTTCAGCACCGGCATGATGCCTTTGGCCGCTCCGGCCACGCCTTTGATCGGTTCGCCGCGCCCACGCAGCTTGGACAAATTGACGGCGACGCCGCCGCCGATTTTGGACAGCTGCATGCAGGTGCCGAGCACGTAGTTGATCGAATTGAGCGAATCGTCCATTTCCAGCAGGAAGCAGGAGACCAGCTCGCCGCGACGGCTTTTGCCGGCATTGAGGAAGGTCGGGGTCGCTGGCTGCAGCCGCTGCTCGATCATCGCTTCGGCGATTCGGAGCGCTTTACCGATATTCCCTTCGCCCAAGTACAGCGCCACGATGGCGACGCGGTCCGGGTACTGCTCCAGATACTGCTTCTTGTCGTTGGTTCTCATCGCATAGTCCTTGTAGAACTTCGAGATCGCCATGTAGGACTGGAATTGGAAGTCGCTGCTCGCCGTCAGGTTGAACACGGACTCGACTTCGTCGTAGGTGTAATGCTCAAACACGTTCTCATAGTAGTCGTTGCTGATCAGGTAATCCAGCTTCTCGCGCAGGGAGCCGAACTTCATCGTATCGCGCTCCACTTCCTCCATAAAGGCGGCAACCGCCTCCCGGTCTTTTTCCAATTGAAAGTAACCGTCCGATCCGCGCTGCATAATTTCGTTGTTGAGTTCAATATGCTTCAATGCTCCGCACCCTCTCTTTGAAAATCTCCGTATCCCGTATCGTTCCCGAAAGCTCGAACTTGGTGATGACTGGCACATGGTACATCTCCGATATCGTATCCGCGCTCTTGGCGAAACGAGGCCCCCAGTTCCGGTTGCCGCTGGCCGACACGCCGCGAAGCATGCGGTTGTTCTTCGACAGAAAGTTCGACACTTTCTCGGGCACCTGCCCAAAACCCGTTGTATACGTTACGAGCACGTAAGGCTCATTCACTTGCTCCTGCTCTTCGATCGGAATGGCTCTCATGTTCAGCTTGTTGATAAAGCGTCTGACATTGCCGGTCTTGGAATCATAGACGATCAGCATGATCCTTCACTCCTGAATAATGTTCTCTGCCGTGGTCACGGGCGCAAAAAAAACGTCTATTGACGTCATTGTAGATAACCACACCACATATCGTGGTCGTTATTCTTGTGATCACAGAATGGTTCAGCTTCGCTGAAAAATTAAATTGATCTTCTTAAAATAACACCGGAATGAATGGTGTGTTGTGGGAAATTATGTTATATATACTATGCCGCTGACAATCAATATGTAGATGGTTTAAAGCGGGTATTTAGAATAATACATCAATATATTGATGTGGTCAAGCCTATGAGAATCATGTTCATGGGCGCAATTGCAGCCTGCTTGACGCCTTGAAAAACAAAAAACAGGGAGCCACCCGGCGATCCGTAAGCGGATCGATTCGGGGAGATTCCCTGTTTTTCTTCGGCTCCAAAGCCGCAAATATTTACACGCCTTGGATTGGAGTGCTTTCCAGAACTTTATCGATCAGTCCGTATTCTTGCGCTTCAGCTGCGCTCATGAAGTAGTCACGGTCGGTGTCTTTCTCGATGCGCTCCAGCGGTTGTCCGGTACGTTCGGACAGGATGCGGTTCAAGGTGTCTCGCATTTTCAGAATGCGGCGGGCGCGGATTTCGATATCCGTAGCCTGGCCTTGCGCACCCCCGAGCGGCTGGTGGATCATGATCTCACTGTTCGGCAGGCCGAAGCGTTTGCCCTTGGCGCCGGCGTTCAGCAGGAACGCGCCCATGGAAGCGGCCAAGCCTACGCAGATTGTAGATACGTCCGGTTTGATGAACTGCATTGTATCGAAAATCGCCATACCGGCCGTAATGGATCCGCCGGGGCTGTTAATGTACAAATGGATGTCTTTCTCCGGATCTTCGGCTGCGAGAAACAGCAGCTGGGCGATGATAGAATTGGCGACCACGTCATTGACTTCGGTGCCCAGGAAAATGATGCGGTCTTTCAGCAAACGGGAATAGATGTCGTAAGCCCGTTCACCGCGGTTGCTTTGTTCGACGACCATAGGAATATAACTCACGTGGAAAACCTCCCTTAATTGGCTCAAAATAGGTCATTCTATACATACTGTTACCGTATTAACCACATGATAAACAATTTCAAACAAAAAGTCAAAGAAAGTCAAACTCAAGGTAAAAAAAATAGCCATCTAATTGGCTGTGGTACGTTTGGTTAAAAACATAACGTAGAACGGTTGCCGTTCTGCGTTCTCTTCTATTGAAGAAAAATGGCGCGCCCGCGAGGAATTGAACCTCGATCTCAGGCTTCGGAGGCCTACGTCATATCCATTGGACCACGGGCGCAAAATTCAATAGCAAGAGTTATTATATGATAGCTTGCCTCAAAATGCAAGGGTTAAGTTATTAATTTTTTCGAATCAGGAAAATGCTGTATAGGAGGAAAGGCTGATGTGAATTATAGTCAGTGGACTACTTGCAACCAGCGCCATTATTGAGTAGAATAGTGGTGGGACTTAAAACGTTGACCCGGGACATTTTAGGGCCAGGGGAGAGAGGGAAGCGAAGTTGCAGGAGTGGAAAGAAATGCGGGATATATTAGAGATACAAAAGCAGCTTCTGCCTGATCTCGTGGACGTTCTCAAGACCAGATATACCATTCTTCATCAGATCAAGCTGTCGGAGCTGATCGGCCGGAGAACGCTCGCTGCATCCCTGCATATGACCGAGCGGGTGCTGCGGGCCGAGACGGATCTTCTCAAGTCCCAGGGCCTGGTTGAGATCGAGAGCTCTGGGATGAGGGTCAGCGAGGCGGGAAGCAAGCTGCTCGAACAGATGGAGCCGATGGTGAAAGTGCTGTTCGGCCTCAATGATCTTGGCGAGAAGATCCGCCAGACGTACGGCTTGCGCAAAGTCGTGGTCGTGCCCGGGGATTGCGAATCGTCGCCGCTCACGAAGCGTGACTTGGGACGCGCGGGTGCCAAAGCGCTGCTTGGCGTCATGAACCAAGGGGACACCGTAGCGGTGACTGGAGGCTCAACGCTCGCCGAAGTGGCGGAGCAGTTGACGCCGCAGGCGGCCGTACCGATGAAGAACAGCTGGTTCGTGCCAGCTAGGGGCGGACTTGGCGAAAGCGTGGAGTTTCAGGCGAACACGATCGCATCCACCATGGCCAAGCGCGTCGGCGCGCAATACCGGCTGCTGCATGTGCCGGACCTCCTGAGCGATGAAGCGTATCAGTCGCTGGTGCAGGACCGCAACATCCAGGAGATCGTGCAGGCGATCAGGCACTGCCGCATCATCATGCACGGCATCGGGGACGCGATGGAGATGACCCGCCGAAGAAGGCTGGATCCCGCCGCCGTGGAGGAGATCCGGTCGGAAGGAGCCGTAGCCGAATCCTTTGGCTACTATTTCAATGAACAAGGCGTTGTCGTTCATAAAATGATGACTTTGGGGCTGCGGCTGGAGGACATTATGCGGACCGAGACCGTCATCGGCATTGCGGGCGGCCGAAGCAAGGCCAAAGCGATCCATGCGGTGCTCAAATTCGGCCACGAGGACATTCTGGTGGTTGACGAAGCGGCCGCTATCGAAATCTGCCGGGAAATTGGCAGCGAGTAAACAACATTCCTTTTGATGTCATGACAGGTACTTACCTGTTTTGAATAAATAAAATACGAACTTTTGGGAGGACTATTCAATGAGTGTAAAAGTAGGCATTAACGGTTTTGGACGTATCGGACGACTCGCTTTCCGCCGTATTCAAAATGTGGAAGGCATCGAAGTTGTAGCCATCAACGACCTTACTGACGCTAAGATGTTGGCCCATCTGCTCAAATATGATACAACGCAAGGCACTTTCAACGGAGATATCGAAGTTCACGACGGCTTCTTCAAAGTGAACGGCAAAGAAGTTAAGGTTCTGGCGAACCGTAACCCTGAAGAACTTCCTTGGGGCGATCTTGGCGTAGACATCGTTCTCGAGTGCACAGGCTTCTTCACAACGAAAGAAGCTGCTGAGAAACACCTGAAAGGCGGCGCTAAGAAAGTTGTAATCTCCGCTCCGGCTACAGGCGACATGAAGACGATCGTATACAACGTTAATCATGAGACACTGGACGGAACTGAGACTGTAATCTCCGGCGCATCTTGCACAACGAACTGCCTGGCTCCAATGGCCAAAACGCTGAACGACAAGTTCGGTATCGTTCAAGGCTTGATGACAACGATCCACGCTTACACTGGCGACCAAAACACCCTGGACGCTCCGCATCCAAAAGGTGACTTCCGTCGTGCGCGTGCAGCTGCAGAAAACATCATTCCTAACTCCACTGGCGCTGCAAAAGCGATTGGTCTGGTTCTTCCAGAACTGCAAGGCAAACTGGACGGTGCCGCTCAACGCGTACCTGTACCAACAGGTTCCCTGACTGAGCTCGTAACAGTTCTGAACACCAAAGTAACGGCTGACGAAGTGAACGCAGCAATGAAAGAAGCTTCCGATCCAGAAACTTACGGCTACACTGAAGACGAAATCGTATCTTCCGACATCAAAGGCATCACGTTCGGTTCGCTCTTCGACGCTACTCAAACGAAAGTGTTGACTGTTGGCGACCAACAGCTGGTTAAAACCGTTGCTTGGTACGACAACGAAATGTCTTACACTTCCCAATTGGTTCGCACATTGGCATACTTCGCTAAGATCGCTAAGTAATATCGGCCATCCCATAGCGAAAACATCCCGAGCGGAAACAGGCATCCTATGTTTCCGCTCTTTAAAATATAGAATGCATAAATTTTCAGCGGAGCTGAGCCATTCTATGATTGCAAGATCAATGTCCTAACATGCTGAACCACGGGGCTGAGGAGACTGTCCCGTTAAAAAATATGGGTGCGGAGGGAAACAATACGATGAACAAGAAGTCTGTACGTGATGTAGAAGTAAACGGCAAACGCGTATTCGTGCGCGTTGATTTTAACGTGCCATTGGAAGACGGCAAAATTACCGACGATACACGGATCCGTGAAACGCTGCCAACGATCAACTACCTGATCGAGCATGGCGCGAAAGTGATTCTGGCCAGCCACATGGGGCGCCCGAAAGGCGAAGTGGTAGAATCCATGCGTCTGACACCTGCGGCAGAGCGCCTGTCAGAGCTGCTCGGCAAACCGGTTGTCAAGGCTGACGAAGCGGTTGGCGACGCGGTCAAAGCGCAAGTGGAGAAGCTGAACAACGGCGACGTGCTGCTGCTTGAAAATGTCCGCTTTTTACCCTGGCGAAGAGAAAAACGATCCGGAACTTGCGAAGCAGTTCGCTGAGCTGGCTGACCTGTTCGTAAACGACGCGTTTGGCGCCGCTCACCGTGCGCATGCTTCGACCGAAGGTATCGCCCATTACCTGCCGGCTGTTTCCGGCCTGCTGATGGAGAAGGAACTTTCCGTACTTGGTAAAGCACTGTCCAATCCGGAGCGTCCTTTCACAGCAATCATCGGCGGTTCCAAGGTTAAGGATAAAATCGACGTCATCGACAACCTGCTGAACATAGCGGATAACGTCCTGATTGGCGGCGGCCTGTCCTATACGTTCATGAAGGCACAGGGCTATGAAATCGGTCTGTCTTTGTGCGATAATGAAAAACTGGATGTCGCGCTCGGATTTATCCAAAAAGCGAAGGATCTCGGCAAAAACTTCCTGCTTCCGGTTGACATCGTCATCGCGGACGATTTCAGCGCCAATGCGAACGTTGACATCGTAGAAGTCGGCAACATCCCTGAGAAATGGGAAGGCGTGGACATCGGACCGAAAACCCGTGCCAAATATGCAGAGATCATCAAGAACTCCAAGCTCGTGGTATGGAACGGACCGATGGGCGTTTTCGAAATCGATCCTTTCTCCAATGGTACACGCGAAGTGGCTGAAGCCTGCGCCCAAACCGAAGGCTACACCATCATCGGCGGTGGCGACTCGGCGGCAGCGGCAGAGAAATTCCATCTGGCTGACAAAATGGATCACATCTCCACTGGCGGCGGCGCATCCCTCGAGTTCATGGAAGGCAAGGCTCTCCCTGGCGTCGTGGCACTGAACGACAAGTAAGCAAGAAGCGCTGGAAGAGCGCGGAACGTACGGACCCGTAAGGACAAAAAAGGAGTGAAAAGTGTGAGAACACCTATCATCGCCGGCAACTGGAAAATGTTCAAAACCGTTCCGGAAGCCAAAACGTTTATCGAAGAAGTCAAAGGCAAAGCTGAAGTTGAAGGCGTGGAGAGCGTCATCTGCGCTCCGTTCACGAACCTTCCCGCTTTGGTGGAAGCTGTGAAAGGCACATCGATCAAAATCGGTGCCCAAAACCTGCATTTTGAAGATAACGGTGCGTTCACCGGGGAAATCAGCGGCGTGATGCTGAAAGACCTTGGCGTAGACTACGTCATTATCGGCCACTCCGAGCGCCGGCAATATTTTGCCGAAACCGACGAGACCGTAAACAAAAAGGTTCAAGCGGCATTCCGTCATGAACTGACTCCAATCGTGTGCGTCGGCGAGAAGCTGGAAGAGCGCGAAGCCGGCCAAACGAAAGACGTATGCAAAGTGCAGACGGAAGCAGCGTTCCAAGGCTTGTCCGCAGAACAGGCGGCTCAAGTGGTTATCGCTTACGAGCCAATCTGGGCGATCGGAACCGGCAAGTCCTCGACTGCACAGGACGCTAACGAAGTGATCTCTTATATCCGCAGCCTGGTTGAAGGCCTGTATGGCAAAGAGGTAGCGGATCAAGTCCGTATCCAGTACGGCGGCAGCGTGAAGCCGGAAAACGTTAAAGAATACATGGGCCAAAGCGACATCGACGGCGCGCTCGTTGGCGGTGCCAGCCTGCAGCCGGCTTCGTTCATCCAGCTCGTTGAGGGGGCGAAGTAAGATGACCGCACCTAGACCCGTAGCACTGATCATCATGGACGGTTTCGGGCTGCGCAGCACGGACGAAGGCAACGCAGTAGCGCAGGCCAAGAAACCGAACTACGACCGATTGATGGCGAAGTATCCGAACACGACGCTGACCGCTTCAGGCGAAGCGGTAGGTCTGCCGGAAGGGCAAATGGGCAACTCCGAAGTCGGCCATTTGAACATCGGCGCAGGCCGCATCGTGTACCAGGATTTGACCCGGATTTCGAAATCGATCCGCGAAGGGGAGTTTTTCAACAACCCGACGCTGGTCGAAGCGGTGCAAGCTGCAAAGAATAACAACAAGAAGCTCCATCTGTATGGCCTCTTGTCCGACGGCGGGGTACATAGCCATATCGAGCATATGTTTGCTATGCTGGACCTTGCGAAAAAAGAAGGGCTGGATGAGGTTTACATCCATGCTTTCCTGGACGGACGCGACGTGGCTCCGGATTCCGGCAAGAAGTTCATCCAGGATCTGCAAGCCAAGATCAAGGAAGTTGGCGTCGGCAAAATCGCCACGGTACAAGGCCGTTACTATGCGATGGACCGCGATAAGCGCTGGGAACGCGTAGAGAAGTCCTACCGTGCGATTGTGTACGGGGATGGACCGAAATACACCGATCCGCTGGTTGCCGTAACTGAATCCTACAACAAGTCGGTATTCGACGAGTTTGTGGAGCCAACCGTCATCGTTGATGAGCAGGGCAACCCGGTATCGCTGGTGGAGAGCGGAGACTCCGTTATCTTCCTGAACTTCCGCCCGGACCGCGCGATCCAGCTGTCCCAAGTGTTCACGAACAAGGACTTCCGCGGATTCGACCGTGGGCCGAAGTTCCCGGAAAACCTCCATTTCGTCTGCCTGACGCTGTTCAGCGAAACGGTGGAGGGCTACGTAGCCTACGAGCCGAAGAACCTGGACAACACGCTGGGCGAAGTGCTGGTGCAGAATAACAAGAAGCAGCTGCGTATTGCCGAAACGGAAAAATATCCGCATGTTACCTTCTTCTTCAGCGGCGGACGCGACGTCGAGCTGCCTGGAGAAACGCGCATTCTGATCAATTCGCCGAAGGTCGCCACTTATGACCTGAAGCCGGAAATGAGCGCTTACGAAGTGGCGGACGCCTGCGTGAAGGAAATTGAAGCCGAGAAGCATGATGCGATCATTCTGAATTTTGCCAACCCGGATATGGTCGGTCACTCCGGTATGCTGGAACCGACGATCAAAGCGGTTGAAGTCACCGACGAGTGCATGGGCAAAGTAGTGGATGCCGTTATTGCCAAAGGCGGGGTAGCGATTATTATCGCCGACCACGGAAACGCCGACATGGTATTTGACGAAGCAGGCCGCCCATTCACCGCTCATACGACGAATCCGGTGCCGTTTATTTTGACCGATGAGAACGTAACGCTGCGCGAAGGCGGCATTCTGGCCGATGTGGCGCCGACGATTCTCGATCTGATGCAGCTGCCGAAGCCTGCTGAAATGACCGGCGAATCGATGATTGCAACCCGCAAATAAGCGGAAAATTCGATTCCGGTGATCCGATGCGTTATAATGGCTGTAGTAGCTGACAAGCAATATAGAATGAACTCAAGAAGTTCGTGTTGTAGGGCTTGGATAAGGCCGTTACAACAGGGTTCTCCATTCGAGACTTGAGTTCAATCTATATCATGTGGTCTGAATAACCAATTACGAATGTGGAAAAGGAGATTAGCACAAAATGACTATTATTTCTGACGTGTACGCACGCGAAGTCCTCGACTCCCGCGGTAACCCTACGGTTGAAGTTGAAGTATATCTGGAATCCGGCGGCCATGGCCGCGCCATCGTACCATCCGGCGCATCCACAGGCGCTCACGAAGCTGTAGAGCTTCGCGACGGCGACAAAGACCGTTACCTCGGCAAAGGTGTTCTGAACGCGGTGAAGAACGTGAACGAAATCATCGCTCCTGAAGTCATCGGCATGGACGCGCTCGACCAGCTCGGCATCGACAAGCTGATGATCAAACTGGACGGAACACCTAACAAAGGCAAGCTGGGCGCTAACGCCATCCTGGCTGTATCCATGGCCGTAGCCCGCGCGGCTGCTGACGCTCTGGACCTTCCGCTGTACGTATACCTCGGCGGGTTCAATGCCAAACAACTGCCTGTACCAATGATGAACATCGTCAACGGCGGCGCTCATGCCGACAACAACGTCGACGTTCAAGAATTTATGGTACTGCCGGTTGGCGCGCCTACGTTCAAGGAAGCTCTCCGTACAGGTGCAGAAATCTTCCACAGCCTGAAATCCGTTCTGAAGGGCAAAGGCCTGAACACAGCGGTTGGCGACGAAGGCGGTTTTGCTCCGAACTTCACGTCCAACGAAGACGCATTGTCCTCAATTATGGAAGCTATTGAAAAAGCCGGCTACAAGCCAGGCGTTGACGTATTCCTCGGTATGGACGTCGCTTCCACTGAATTCTACAAAGATGGCAAGTACCATCTTGAAGGCGAAGGCAAATCCTACACATCCAGTGAATTCGTTGAGCTGCTCGCTTCCTGGGTCGACAAATACCCGATCATCACGATCGAAGACGGCTGCTCCGAAGACGACTGGGAAGGTTGGAAGCTCCTTACCGCGAAACTCGGCGACAAGATCCAGCTCGTTGGCGACGACTTGTT
>NZ_PCZT01000020.1:49168-52723 GCF_002968895.1 Paenibacillus sp. AR247
ACAAGATCCAGCTCGTTGGCGACGACTTGTTCGTAACGAACACCGAGCGTCTTGAAAAAGGTATCGAAGAAGGCATCGGCAACTCCATCCTGATCAAAGTAAACCAAATCGGTACGCTGACAGAAACGTTTGATGCGATCGAAATGGCGAAACGCGCAGGATACACAGCGGTTGTCTCCCACCGTTCCGGTGAGTCCGAAGACAGCACGATCGCTGACATCGCCGTGGCAACGAATGCCGGCCAAATCAAAACCGGTGCTCCGTCCCGTACGGACCGTATCGCGAAGTACAACCAATTGCTCCGCATCGAGGACGAATTGGGCGAACTGGCGCAGTACAACGGCCTGAAGTCGTTCTACAACCTGAAAAAATAGGCTGTACAGCCTTAATCAAAGAGCGTTCCGGGTAACTCCGGGGCGCTTTTTTATCATAATTTCAGTGGCGCTGAACGATTCAATCATCGCAAGGAACACTTCCGCTAAACGCGGTCTGTCTTTATTAAGCTGCGTCGATGGGGTTTTTTATTTCAAGATGGAGCTACCAGCATAGCGATCAAAGGATCGGTGACTCGGATTTTAAACGATCTTGCGTTTGGGGGTGTGCCACCCTGAGCTTGTGATTGATGCTATAAACAGCGGTGCAGTGCGGGGTTTAGCTTGTGTTCGCAAATAGGCTATGATACAATAAGAATGCTGTTTGTGCACGCTGGGCTGTAGTCTAAGTCCGGCCATAACGGAATCGAAATTTTGACATTCATATAATTGAGATGTTAAGCCATTGGGAGGTGGAACAAATGGAAATCTTGTTGAAGGTGCTGCTCGTGATTTTCTCCATCGCGTTGATCGCGATTGTCTTTTGCAAAAAGGGAAAAGCGCGGGTCTTTCCGGGGCCATCTCCGGTGGCGCGGAACATCTATTCGGTAAAACGAAAGCACGCGGCATGGATCTCGTGCTGCAGCGCGTGACGGTTGTCGTCGCGGCATGCTTTTTTATCCTGGCCATTGTGGTGGCCGTCGTCGTCAAGTAAAGAATAGCAGCACACCAAAACCTCCGCTCTTTTTCGATTGGAAGATGAGCGGAGGTTTTTTAGGTTGATTAAGGCTTACGGGCAGGGATGCAACCGATTAAATTCGTGTATACTAGGGTATGTGTATATTACTGGACAAATACAACAAACGAACGATTACATAGTCACTTGCGGAAGGCATTCCTGCAAGTCACCTGAGGTGATGAAACGATGATTACGGAACAGATGATACTTGATTTGATGCAGGATCCCGAAT
Source organism: Paenibacillus sp. AR247 (assembly GCF_002968895.1). Classification (NCBI taxonomy): domain Bacteria; kingdom Bacillati; phylum Bacillota; class Bacilli; order Caryophanales; family Paenibacillaceae; genus Paenibacillus; species Paenibacillus sp. AR247. Next base: position 50,451 of record NZ_PCZT01000020.1, read on the forward strand.
ATAAACCGATGACGTATCAGGAACTGGAACAGCATTTCGCGATTGACGATGCGCTGGATTTCAAGGATTTTCTGAAAACGCTGAACGCGATGGAGGAGGCTGGGACCATCGTGCGGTCCCGGTCGGAACGGTACGGCGTGCCGGAACGGCTGGACCTCCTGAAGGGCCGTCTGCAGGCCCATGCGAAAGGCTTTGCATTCCTGATCCCGGAAGACCGGGAGCATCCGGATGTATATATTGGAGCCAATGATATGAAGAGCGCCATGAACGGGGATACCGTTCTGGTGCGGGTTACAGCCAAGAGCCCGGCCGGCGGCAAGCTGGAGGGGGAAGTGGTGCGGATCGTCAACCGGGCTATTACCCAGATCGTCGGGGTCTTCCAAGGGCATGAAGCGTACGGCTTTGTGCTGCCTGACGATAAACGGATCAACCGGGATATTTTTATCCGAAGGATGCCTTTAACGGGGCGGTCGACGGCGAGAAGGTCGTCGTCAAAATCGTCAATTATCCGGAGGGCCGATCCGCCGCGGAAGGCGAAGTGGTCGAGATTCTCGGGCATAAGGATGATCCGGGGGTCGATATCCTGTCCATTATCCGCAAGCATCAGCTGCCGGAAGCTTTTCCGGAAGAGGTCATGGCGGAAGCGGAGCATGGCGGAAGCGGAGCAGGCCCCGGATTCAATCACCGAGGAGGAAATCGTCCAGCAGGGACGGCGTGACCTTCGCGGCAAAACGATCGTCACGATCGACGGAGAGGACGCGAAAGACCTCGATGACGCAGTAAACGTGGAGCGTCTGCCGAACGGCAACTTCCTTCTAGGCGTTCATATCGCCGACGTCAGCTACTATGTCCGCGAAAACTCGGAGCTCGATAAAGAGGCGTACAATCGCGGATGCAGTGTCTATTTGGTGGACCGGGTCATCCCGATGCTGCCGCACCGCCTGTCCAACGGCATCTGCTCGTTGAATCCGCAGGTGGACCGCCTGACGATGTCCTGCGAAATGGAATTCGACGAGCATATGAAGCTCGTGAGACATGACATTTTTACCAGCGTGATCAAGACGAAGGAACGGATGACGTACAACAACGTCCGGAAGATCCTGAACGACGAGGATCCGGAAGTGACGGAGCGGTACAGCTATCTGGTCGACACCTTCAAGCTGATGAAGGAGCTTGCGCTGCGCCTGCGGGCGAGACGGATGAACCGCGGGGCGGTGGACTTCGACTTCGTGGAGTCCAAGGTGATCGTCGATGAGAACGGCAAGCCGGTCGACATCGTAAAACGCGAACGCTCGATCGCCGAGCAGATCATCGAGGAGTTCATGTTGGCGGCCAACGAAACGGTGGCCGAGCATTTCTACTGGATGAAGGTGCCGTTTCTGTACCGGATTCACGAAAATCCGGATCCGGAGAAGCTCCAGACGTTCATGGCGTTTGCGGCCAACTTCGGTCACCATGTGAAGGGCCGGGGCAACTCCGTGCATCCACGGGCGCTCCAAAGCCTGCTGGAGGACATCCAGGGAACGAAGGAGCAGAAGGTCATCAGCACGGTGATGCTGCGCTCGATGAAGCAGGCGAAATACGATGCGGAAATGTCCGGACACTTTGGACTGGCCGCCGAATATTATTCGCACTTTACGTCTCCGATCCGCCGCTATCCGGACCTGGTCATTCACCGGGTGATCCGGGAAGTGCTGGAGAACAAGGGCGTCCTGCCGGAGAACCGGCTGGAGTACCTGGCTTCCCGGATGGCAGACATCGCCCAGCAGTCCTCCGAGCGTGAGCGTGTGGCGGTGGATGCGGAGCGTGACACAGACCAGCTGAAGAAGGCAGAATACATGCTCGACAAGGTCGGCGAGGAATTCGAAGGCATCATCAGCAGCGTGACGAGCTTCGGCATGTTCATCGAGCTCGAGAACACGGTCGAGGGCCTGATCCGGCTGAGCGCGCTGACGGACGATTACTACCATTTCGATGAGGCCTCCATGGCCCTCATCGGGGAGCGCACGTCACGCGTGTTCCGGATCGGCGACGAAGTGAAGATCCGCGTCGAGCGCGTGAACATGGACGATCACACCATCGATTTCGAGATGGTGGACATGAAGCCGCGCAGCGAAGGCCGGCGTGGCGGAAGCTTTGGCGGCCGTGGTGGCGGCCGCGTGGGCAGAGGCGCCGCCATCCGTGAAGGCGGCGAGAATGGCCGCGGCGGGCGCGGTGCGGCCCGTGGCGGCGGCAAGGGCGCGCGGCCGGGCAAGAGCGCCCGTGAGGGCGGC
>NZ_PCZT01000020.1:52823-55213 GCF_002968895.1 Paenibacillus sp. AR247
GGTGCGGCCAAGAATGGCACAGCCGCCTTCGTGCGCAAGAAGAAAAAGTAGAAGGGTTCCTGGGCAGTATCTTTTAAATCAGGCTTCGCCTGAAATGGGCGCCACCCGTGCGCCTTTTCGCCGAAATCTTGATTTTGCCCAGCCCAGTTGATACAATGGATTTCTGGTATACCGGCCGGGTTTGCGGCCTCTAGACGCTCTCGTTAGGGCGCTTGAGCTGCTTCCCCTTGTGCTGTATACCGGAAGTCCATTGCTGTTATAGCAAGTGTGGGAGGAGTGATAGCATGGGTGGTAAGAAGAGTGACGGGAAGGTCCTGGCCCAGAACAAAAAAGCTTCCCATGATTACTTCATCGAGGATACGTACGAAGCCGGCATGGTGCTGACCGGAACCGAGATCAAGTCGATCCGGAACGGACGGGCCAATATCGGGGATGCGTTTGCAACGATCCGCAATGGGGAAATTCATATTCATAACATGCATATCAGCCCGTTTGAGCAGGGCAACCGCTATAATCCGACGGATCCGACGCGGACCCGCAAGCTGCTGATGCACAAGGAACAGATCCACAAGCTGTTGGGACAGACCAAGCAGGAAGGCTATACGATCGTTCCGCTTAAGGTGTATATCCGCAACGGCTACGCGAAGCTGCTGCTCGGCCTTGGCCGCGGTAAGAAGCAGTATGACAAGCGTGATTCGGCCGCCAAACGCGACGCGCAGCGCGACATTCAGCGGGCACTCCGTGAGAAGCAGAAGATCGCGCGTTAATTTGGGGTTATGTGAAGTTACAGGCAAGTTTCACCTGCGTTTCCTTCAACCTCTGTGTCATTTTGGCCGGAATGTGTGATATACTATGTATGTAAGAGGTTATGGCTTGACCAGCCTTTTACGTGATAAATGCTTCTGATCATCCTTTCTTCATGGAGGGGAAGGATGCTGGATAGATTGCTTCTTATGCTTCAACGGTTCTAATCTAATCCAATAGAAGCCCTTTTTAATAAGGGGGCGTTCTTGGATTCGACGGGGATAGTTCGAGCATGAGTAGCGGGTAGTGGGGACGCGTCCACTTCATCAACGCTAAAGCCAATAATAACTGGCAAACAACAAAACAACTACGCTCTCGCAGCTTAATAACCTGCAGACGTGCTCTCGCTCTGCATCGCCCATGTGCCGGGATGAGGGCTCAACTTTAGTGGGATACGCTGTCTAGTCTCCGCCTGCGGCTAGCTGAAGAAGACAAACAGGCTGACCCGAAGGGAATCCGGTAACGGGGAGTCTCTAGGGTGACATCAAAACTGTTACTACACCCGTAGAAGCTTATGTGGCGTTATCTTCGGACAGGGGTTCGACTCCCCTCGCCTCCATAATGAGTATCAGAAAAGCGACCCGTAACGGGCCGCTTTTTTGCATCTCTGTATTTTTTAGGATGGCTGCGCAATGACTCTTAATCAATATTTTTCTCCACTTTAATTGTGGTTTACTAAGTATACTACCCGGGGAAGATTATACAGTGTCATACTGCAGATAAGGTGAGTTCCAATAAAATGGAAGCAAAATTCAAAAAAACTTGTTATTCATCTCCAGTTGTGTTATAGTTAGTTTATTGGAATTTCGACCTGAGATCACATATTGTAGAGGGTTAGATTTTGATGATGTAACCTTGTACAATATGTGATTTTTTTTGGAAACTCGAAGATCATGTAAAAAAAACAATTATGGAGGTAATGAACTATGCAACAAGGAACAGTAAAATGGTTTAATGCAGACAAAGGTTTTGGTTTTATCGAGGTTGAAGGCGGAGACGACGTATTTGTGCACTTCAGTGCAATCGTGAGCGACGGCTTCAAATCGTTGGATGAAGGTCAAAAAGTTGAATTTAATGTAGTACAAGGCAACCGTGGCCCACAGGCCGAGAATGTTGTAAAACTCTAAGTTTGTAATTAGAAAGGTCCCGCACATCGTGTCGGGGCCTTTTTTTCGCTCATGATTCCAGAAGAGAAAGTGGGATGCTGCTTGTACTATTCACGGAAAAGACTGATGATCGATCTTCCTGAGGAAATGACAACGATATGGTCGTGCACCAATGAAAAGTGCAACGGATGGATGAGGGATAACTTTGTTTTTCTGATCCAACCGATTTGTGGCCAATGCAATTCCTTCATGGAGAAGAGTCAGAAAATGCTGCCTATTTTAACAAATACAAGTCCGAATCAGACGAAGCATTAAATAAAGCGAGGACCAGTGACATCACTATGGTTACGATCTATACGCGGAAAAAAGATGGCGTTATGTCCGGACAGGGGTTCGACTTCCCCTCGCCTATCACGTAAATGAAATCCACAACCTCATGGGGTTGTGGATTTTGCATTTCTGACGAGCCTACTTCAAATC
>NZ_PCZT01000020.1:55313-56358 GCF_002968895.1 Paenibacillus sp. AR247
GGTTCGAGCGCCATAATACTCTTCTATTTCCCGGTCATACGCTTCAACCTGTGCCTTAAGATCACGATCATACTGGTTTCAAAAAATACGGCGGACCGTGGCAGGCGCGGCTTTGTTCTGGGAATTCATCGGGGACGCCTACCGCAAGACCGACCAAGGAATGACAAAGTCCGGAAGGTCCAGCCATTCGTCCAGTTCAGGCAGAGCACTGTTAATCCCGCCAATAATAACGGCCCCGAGACCCATCGATTGAGCCGCCAAGTTGGCGTTTTGCAGAGCAAGCGCGGCACTTAGCACACTGGTTTGATAAAAATAGGAGTAGTTCAGGTTGCGGCTCATTTTGTCCTGGTAGTCCGGGCCGGCAGCCAGCATCATGCGGTGAAAATCGGCGCAAAAGATAAAAAAGTATCCGCACTCCGCAATCCACGGATTTTCAGAATGCTCCGCTATTTTCTTGCGCAGTTCCTGATCGGTGACACCGATGATCGAGAACGGCTGCATATGCGCCGAGGTTGGTGCCATTTGCGCTGCGTCGACGATGGCTTCGATTTGCTCGCCGGTTAACGGCGTATTTGTAAACTTGCGGATGGAGCGATGCTGGCGGATCAATTGAATGACCTCATTCATAAAATTTCCCTCCAAATCAATGTGATTTCTGCAGAAGCTGCATGAAGACCACCTTCCAATCGAATGGTTTCCATGGAAACCACAATAACAAGGAAATGATGCTTTGTCAAATGGTTTCTGCGGAAACCATGATATAATGAAAAGAAAAAAGGTAGGCTTGCCTTATGCCTGATATGAATGATGATTTGCTTCAGCTCAAAAACCGCATCGAAAAATCCATATACCAGATCCTCGTCAGCGAAGCCGAGGATGACAGTGACCGGCTCTGGCTCATGGAGCGCATTTCCGACGACCGGCTGAAAAAGCTGCTGCCCCGTCTATCCGTCTCAAGCCTGCACGTTTTGGACGTCATCTATGCGCATGACGGCATTAAAGGGATCGATATCGCCCGCGAGATGGGTTTAACAAAAGGCGCCGT
>NZ_PCZT01000020.1:56458-64413 GCF_002968895.1 Paenibacillus sp. AR247
GCTGCCGGACAACCTGAAAGAAATTTATTACTCTGTGACACCGCTTGGCACCGAACTGGCTGAGCTGCACCGGGTTTTTCACGAGGAGAAGGATCATAAAGCGATGGAACTGTTGGCTAGTTTCGACGAGGCATCGCTGGAAATCGTGGCAGACTTTCTGGAGAAGCTGGCCCGTCTGCGGTAGATGGCGTAGTTCAAAGCTGGCATGGGGTGGCTGTCGTTGGGTGTATCGATCAGTATTTTCCGAGGATTATACTTTGCGCCGCCACGGATCGCTTCCATCACTAAAAACCCAGCCTTTGGGGGCTGGGTCTATTTGTGTGCAAAGTTTATATACAAAGAAGAAGTAAATCTATAATTGGCATTCTCATCACTTTGCTGAACACTAAACAAATATTTAACTCTGTATAAAATAATACCTTGTCGTGCCATCCCGGACAGTGCATACTTTTGGCAACGCAAGCAAAGGCGCGGGACATATACAACAAAACCGTAGTGCCGTGGTATGATAACCTTAACCAAACCAAATTGGAAATAAAAGGGTTATTTTTCTCCTACGACAGGAAGGAATTACAGCTTATGAAAAGGCAATTGTCAGGTCTGATCGCCATGGTGCTCGTTTTTACCGTCGCTACCTCGATCTTTATCTATGAATGGCTTCACCCAAATGTTAACTATCCGGAAGCGCGGGACGGCGTGTTGGATGCCAGGGACTGGGACTTTTCACAGCAGGGGATCATTCCGCTTCGAGGGGAATGGGAATTTTACAAGGACCAACTGCTGACGCCCCAGGACTTCGCCGATCAGGTGTCGGACCAGCGAACGGAGCGTCGTTTTCTCCAGGTTCCCGGAGGATGGAAGGGGAAAGTATCGGACGATGGGTACGGTGCTGGAACGTATCGGCTGCGCATGCTGGTAAGCGACCTTGGTGATTACAGCCTTCGGGCTAAAAAGATTCGGATGTCGAGCCACATTTACATGGACGGGCAAGAGCTTGGCGGTACCGGACAAACCGCATTGTCTGACACCGGCTTTGTGCCCAGCAATTTTCCGTTCTTCGGAACAGTTGAAGTAAAGGACCAAACGATCGAAATTATCGTCCAGGTGGCGAGCTACAACAATGTGCAAGGCGGACTTGTGCAGGCTCCTGAATTCGGACGGACAGCCGATGTGCTGACCCGCCGGGACAACGCCCGTATGGCCGATGTGATCGTCATTACGACACTTCTGGTTTTTGGTATCTACTTTGCGGGCATGTTTAGACAGTGGCGGCGGGAGCCGTATCTGATTTTCTTCAGCTTGTTCTGTTGGGCGCTGGGGATCTTTTTCAGCATCGATAACGAAATCGTTATGGCGAACCTGGTTCCTTCCATATCCTATCTTTTGCTGCAGAAGCTGTTGTTCATCCTTCCGTACTTAGCCATTTTGTTCTTCATTCACTATGTGCGCATTTATCTAAGTGACAGGAGCGGGCACTGGTTCAAGGGATTTCGCTGGGTTTCCTACGTATATCTGGCTCTGCTCATCCTGCTCCCCAATGATCGTCTGCTGGTTCTGTTGTGGCCCGGTGTTTTATTGCAGGTTGTGGCTTTCGGTTTCATTTTCACCTCAATTTTTCGCAATCGCCATCATGGGGTGCGGATTTATTATATTTTGCTCGGGGCTTTCTTTTTGATCATCAGTTGGATCTTTGCCCAGACCCGCTATCAGCTGGCGCTGGATAGTCCCTATTACATTATCGTCACGCTGCTGCTGGTCGTGCTGTCGCAATCGTTCCTCATGACGGATCGGATTCGCGGAGCTTTCCTGCGGAGTGAACGTTTGGCTCAGCAGCTGCTGGTCCATGACCGGCAAAAGGATGAATTTTTGGCAAAAACATCGCATGAGCTGCGTACACCCTTGCACGGCATCATCAATTTGTCGGAGACGCTGCTGGAAAACAAGACGACACCGCTTGCAGCGGAGCACCGTGAGAACATCAGGCTGCTGCATCTGATCGGGCGGCGGCTTGCCGGACTGGTTAATGACATCCTTGATATGAACCGGATTCGGTACGGTCAGCTCGATGTGCAGCCGAAGCCGGTCGATCTGTACGTATCGACTCGCTTTGTCATGGAAACGTTGTCGATTGCGCCCATCAAGAATGGAGTCCGGCTTGCAGACGAGCTGCCTCCCGCGCTTCCCCTTGTCCTGGCAGATGAGAACCGGCTGCGGCAGATTTTGCACAATCTGCTCGAGAACGGATTAAAGTACACCGACAGGGGAACCGTCTCGATCTCGGCCGAAAGGCGGGGGAGCTGCTGGCTGTTTCAGTAAGCGATACGGGGAGGGGGATCCCGGAAGAAGTCATGGATGATTTGTTTCAGCCGTTCTTCCAACATGACGAGGAAGGCTCCCATTCGCGTGATGGCATCGGGCTGGGACTTAGCATTTCGAAGCAGCTGGTCGAGCTGCAGGGTGGTCAGATGCAGGTGGAATCCGAAGTGGGCCGGGGCTCCCGGTTCACGTTTACATTGCCAATTGCCTGGAGCGGAGAGCATGAAGCGGCAGCGGCCGCAGAAAACGCCACAGCCCAAGCATATCCAGGGGATCGGCAGTACCCGGAGTACGGGAGAGGGAGATACACAGTACAACGGGACGACCAGGAGCCTCACCAGCCTCCCCAGTCCATGTCCAGCGGACAGAAGGAGATGTTCCATGTTCTCATCGTTGACGATGAGCCCTCCAACCTGAAGGTGGCCACGGACGCGATTGGCTCCATGGGACATGCCTATACAACGGCGGCCGGCGGGGCAGAGGCAATGGAGGCCCTTCGGCAAAGAAAACCCGATCTGGTGCTGCTCGACTTGATGATGCCCGGCGTATCGGGGCTCGACATTTGCCGGGAAATCCGCTCTCTGCACGGGCTGGCCGAGCTTCCGGTACTGATGCTGACCGCCTCGGGGCAGACGCGCGATACTCTGGCCGCCTTTGCGGCGGGGGCCAACGACATTTTGCATAAGCCTTTTGAACTGGCGGAGCTTCGGGCCCGGGCACAGTCACTGCTGGCGATGAAAAGCTCGTCGGAGCGCGCGGTGCGCCGGGAGATGGACTTCTTGCAGGCACAAATTCCCCCGCATTTTCTGTACAACAGCCTGAATGCCTTGGTTGGGCTTAGCTATAAAAATGTGGAGAAGCTGCGGGAAACGATTCATCATTTAACCACCTACCTGCGCGCCAAGTTCACGTTCGTTTTTCACGGGGATGAAGTTCCGCTGGAGCGGGAATTAGAGCTGGTTCGCGCTTATCTGGCGATTGAGCAGCTTCGGTTCGGTCAACGGTTGGCCGTACGCTATACGATCGACGAGAATGCCCACTGCCTCCTGCCCCCGCTCACCCTTCAGCCTATTGTCGAAAATGCCGTCCGCCACGGGATCGGGCAAAAGCCCGAGGGAGGGACCGTGGATATCATCATTCGCCCTGCCGACAGAGGCGTCGAAATCATCGTCGAAGATGACGGGGCCGGAATGGATGAAGATACGGTAAGACTGCTGGAGCAAGGAAAGGCTGGAGGAATCGGCATCGGCAATGTGAACCGACGGCTGCAAATGAGGTACGGGCGAAGTCTGGAAATTCACAGCGAACCAGGCAAAGGAACGAGAATAACGATTTTTTTGACGGAGGAGCGTTATGTGGAGAGCCATTCTGATTGACGATGAGGAGATCGCGCTTGACGTCATGGATATTATGCTGAATAGGGTTGGCGGGGTGAAGGTCGTCGGCAGATTTCAACTGGCTGGCGAAGCGCTGGCACAATGCGGCGCCCTTCAGCCGGATTTAATCTTTCTGGATATCGAGATGCCTGGGGTGAGCGGGCTCGATGCTGCAGGAGAGCTGGCTGCGAGCTGTCCGGACGCGGAAATCGTCTTTGTCACAGCCCATGATCAATATGCGATCGATGCATATGACACCGAAGCCATCGGATATTTGCTGAAACCCGTTGCGGAGGACAAGCTTGTTAGGGTATTGTCCCGCTATGCGAATCGGCAAGCTAAAAAGAAAAACCGCAGCGATGATTCTGTCGTTGGGTCGCCGAGTGCCGCCGGTTCGGCAGCTGAGCCGGGAAGCCGTGCGGAAGATAAGCCGGCACTGTCGCTCAAAGTGCTGGGCAGTATGGAACTGTATGCTCCGGACGGCCGGCTGTTGACATGGCGTACCAAGAAAACAAAGGAATTGTTCGCATTTCTCTGGCATCACCGGAGGCAGCCGGTTTACAAATACGCCATCCTGGAGCATTTATGGCCGGATGATCCGGCGGAGCGGGGGCAAAAGCTGCTGCATACCTCACTCTATTACTTGCGGAGCTTGTTTAAGTCGGTTGGATACGAAGCGGTTGTGAAGTACGGAGATGATCGGTACTGGATTGATGCGTCGTCTGTTCGCAGCGATCTGGAAGATCTGCTTGGGGGACTGGAGCAGGGAGGAGCTGGAGCTGGCATCAAGGACATCCTTCAGCTATATGCCGGCGACTATTTGGAGATGGAGTATTACGATTGGGCAAGCGCCTATCGGATCGAGCTTCGCACTACCCTGTTGTCAACGATGACTGCAGCCCTGGACCGGGCAGCGGATGAATCCCGCATGCTGATCCTCTGGAAGCTGATCGAAGTGGAGCCAAGTCAAGGGCACTATTATGATTTGCTGGCGGATGTGTTAAGCAAGGCTGGGGAGTCAGGCTGGCGTCCGCCGGGTGCATGTCATGAAGGAGCAGATGCGTTTAGACGAAGGTTAGAACGGTAGAGTAATCGCTAATAATGTCGAAAAACGGTCTTCAGACATGGGTCTGGAGGCCGTTTTTTGTCGTTTTTTGGGAGTAATGTTGTGAAAATGTTGAGAGCTGCTTGTTACAATGGGCGCAGAGCAGGAGACCTCATGACCATGAGATCCTGTATTTTACAAATTCAGAAAGAGGGGGTCAGAAATGAACGCACAGAAGAGGAACAACACCATTGGCAGGGCGGTCATATCCGTCGTTATAAGCCTGATCATGTTGTCCGGGGTGATTCTCCAACTGTTGGTGGGGCCGGGACAAGCTTCCGCCGCCCCGGGAGTCGTATGGGAGCCGATCGATGGGGGTGGGCTCAATGCGGGGGCGAGTGAGAACCCCAACTCGAGGGACCCGAGCATCGCGATCTGGAACGACCATTTGTATGCTGCATGGTCAGAGCAAAAGGAATATATGAATAACCAGATGCAGCAGGAAACAGAAATAAGAGTAATGAAGTGGGACGGCAGTCAGTGGTCGGCGGCTGATGATGGGAGTGGCCTGAACTTTATGTCGAGCAGCAGTGCAAGCAGTCCTTCGCTTGCAGTATATCAGGGCTGTTTGTACGCCATCTGGATGGAAGCTGAAACCTCACTCATGGGGGGGTATCCGTTGAACCAGATTATGGCCAAGAAAAATTGTGGAGGCGGATGGGTTTCGACAAGCGGAAACGATCCGGTAAGCGGCAGTAGCAGAGGTGAAATGCCGGTGCTCCTCGTTTATCATGGCGATTTATATGCGACTTGGATAGGTACTTCGGACGGGAGTACGGGCCGAAAAATTCAAGTGAAAAAATTTGACGGCAGCGTCTGGACCAACGAAGCGGTGGATATGACGTTCGTTCCAAACGGAACGGCATTTGGGCCGCGGCTCGCAGTCTATAAAGACGATCTTTATTTAACCTGGAGCGAGCAAATGGTGGATAGCCCATATTACTCTTATATTCCTGTCATGAAAAGAACGGTCAACGGTGCAGGAAAGGTCACTTGGGCGAACGTATCGGGGAACTCGGGGATTACGAATACGACGACATCGGCAGGAAGCCCGGTTCTGCAAGCCTATAACGGGCTGCTATACGCGGTATGGAGGGATAACAATCCCGCTCAGTTGAAGGTAAGCAGCTTCGATGGAAGTACCTGGAGCCCTGTCGGCAGTGGGAATTTGGATAAACCGGCGGGGGTCCAATCACAAGCTCCGAATTTATTTGTATACAATCAGAAGCTGGTTGCCGTTTGGAACGATGTGAATTCACAAGGGTACCAGTGGAATTTCCGGGTCCAGGAATACGATGGCACGAATTGGAGCCCGGCGGACCAGGGACTGGCGGACACGAATCGCGGTAACGTTACTTCTTTTGCCTTATTGAACAATGCAATGTATCTAGCCTGGTCCGACGTCTCGAAAATTTATGTGTCTGAGCGTCGGGAGCCGCCCGCGGCCCCTACAGGATTACAAGCCGTTGCAGGAAATAAGGAAGCGGAGCTTAGCTGGAATTTGGGGAGCGGGGTTGCGAATTACAAGATTTATCAAGGCACCGCCAGCGGAGTGTACGACCCCGATCCGATCACGACGGTAGATGGCACGACCGGCCATTATAAAGTTCAGGGGCTTGAGGGTGGAAAGGCCTACTACTTCGTCGTGACGGCCGTTAACGATAATGGGGAGAGCTCCTTCTCGGTGGAAGCGAGCGCACAGCTTACAACGCCGGTAGAGGCTCCGGATTTAACGGGCTTGGGCTGGGCCAAGGGCAGCGAGACGGGGACAACGAAAGCGACAGATCTGCCCGATGACAACGCGGCCTTCCGGTATATCCTTGGAGACGCGGGGCAAATTTCCCGGCCGATGGTTGGCGACGATGCGGATTCGCTAGGATATACGCTGACCTTGAATAAGGATGAAGACATTGCCGTTGAAAGCGGGAATCATCTCTTCGTTGTGCAGTTGGATAGCGCGGGTAAAATCGTCAAGTGGGCGGATGTAGCGGTCGCCGACGAGAACATCAGGAAAGACTCCAGCCTTGATAAGGCGAATGCGAGTTTCGATAAGAATCCTTTATCTGTGGATCATACCGATGTGGACATTACAATGTCGCTAAATGGAAATACGCTGAAATTCATCAGCAATCAAGGGTCGCCCCTGATCCCGGGCGGGGATTACACAGTCAGCGGAAATACGGTGAAGCTCGTGAAAGAGTATCTGGCAGCACAACCGGTCGGGACGACAACGTTAACCTTCGCGTTCAGTTCGGGAGCATCACAGACGCTGGCGATTGCGATCAGCGATTCGACACCTCAGATTGCGACGGTGAGTTATGCGCCTGGAGATCACGGCACGATTAGCCACACGAGCGAGCAGGTAGAGATCGGCGGGCATCCGGCATCGGTGCCAACGGTTACGCCTGATGAGGGGTACCATTTTGCAGGTTGGAGCAGTGATGGTGGCATTACGAAGCTTAGCGGTCAAGAGGTAGCGGCTTCGACAGTGACGGCTGATGACAGTGACGGCTGATGTGACGTATGCCGCGTATTACACGGCGTTTGTCTTGGGAGACGCGGATGGCGACGGTAAAGTGACAGCTGCGGACGCGCTTCTGTTAAGCAAATATATCAAAGGCAAAATTACGCTCACGCCGGAGCAATTGCAGGCGCTCGACATGAACGGCGACGGAAAATGGGACGATGAGGATGTCAAAGCGATTCTTGCCGTCTCTGTAGGAAAGGGGTGATTCTATGCGTTGGAAAAAATGGATTTCGACAATGCTGGTGGCTGTTATGCTTTTGCCTTTCGGAACGATGGGCTATGCCGAATCGGATACAGCGTCAAATTCGATGAGAGTAAGCAGCGAAGAGGGGGATCCCGGAGAGTCTGTGGACGTTTCGGTGTTTTTGACACCGGAGGATATGATCAACCAATACGATATTTCAATCGGATTCGATGCTGCCTCGCTCGAACTGGTGCCTGGGAACGAAGTTACAAATGAATTGGGTGCCAGTCAAAACGATACGTTCGATAAGGATATTTCCATTACAGGGGTCGCCAATGTAAGAGCTAATTTGGTTGATAATCCGGTTTTCGATGAAGATGCAAAAGTGTTCACCCTTCATTTTAAAATCAAGGATTCTGCAGAGCCTGGTGATTTAGACCTGACTGT
>NZ_PCZT01000020.1:64513-76893 GCF_002968895.1 Paenibacillus sp. AR247
CAAGCACGATCTCTATGAGGGTAACGAGATTGCTTCCACAACGGTGGAAGAGGGCAAGATCACCGTAAAGGCAGCGAGTGCTAAACACACCGTGACGTTCGATTCACAGGGAGGCAGCGCGGTTGGGCCCGCTACCGGTGTGGTCAGCAACACGATGATCAACGAACCCCCAGCCCCGACGAAGGCAGGTTTTACATTCGCAGGCTGGTATAAAGATACGCTTGGGACCGATGCGTGGAACTTTGCGACGGATGTGGTGACGTCTGATATGATGCTGTATGCGAAGTGGATACCGGCCGCACAGGAGCAATATACTGTGACGTTCGACTCGCAGGGCGGCAGCACGGTTGAGCCCGCGACAGGTGTAGTCAGCGGCACAATGATCAGCGAACCACTGGCCCCGACGAAGGCAGGATACACGTTCGAAGGCTGGTACAAGGATGCGGACGGGATAGACGGGTGGAAATTCGCGGAGGATACGGTGACATCCGATGTAACGCTGTACGCGAAGTGGATGCGGCACGCGGCGCAGATTCAGATCGGCTCGGTGAACGGAACGCCGGGATCTACGGTGGACGTACCGGTCACGGTGGCCGAATCCACCTATGGAATAGCAGCTTACGGCGTACAGCTTGATTTTGACACGGAGGGATTGGAGATAACTGGAGTTACAGGAAATGCGGGAGATTACTTCGACTCCAATTACGATAACGACTCAGGCTGGCTCAAAACGGCATGGGTAGACAGCGACGCGGGCGATACGCCGATCAAGGCCGGAGATAAGTTGTTTACCGTAAGCTTCAAAATTAAGAGCGGGGCAGAACTAGGCGTTAAGAAACTGACGGTGAAAACAGGAGAGCCGACGCTTTTCTCAATCTTGGATGCATTCGGGGCTGAGATGAACAAAACGTTGAACCCTGGCAAGGTAACGGTCAAAGAGGGACCGGTGCAACACACCGTGACGTTCGATTCACAGGGAGGCAGTGCAGTTTCCACCATCACCAATGTGGACAGCGGCACGATAATCAGTGCTCCGCCAGCGCCGACGAGAGCGGGCTACACATTCGCAGGCTGGTACAAAGAAGCAGCGGGAACCAACGCTTGGAGCTTTGCGGCGGATACGGTCACGTCCGATATGACGCTGTATGCGAAGTGGACAAGCAATGGTTCAAACGGTTCGAACAACTCGAACAATAACTCGAACAATTCAAGCAATTCGAATAACTCGGGCACGCCATCCATTCCAAGCACGACGACCCCTGAGAAGCCTACCGGTCTTCAAGTCATTGTCGATGGCGTTGCGAAAGACCAGATTGCTGCTGGTTCGACCACTAAGGAGAACGGCAAATCGGTACTGACGGCTACGATCGACCCATCCAAGCTGGCTGATCAGCTCAAGCAGGCGGCAGATAAGTCCACCGTGGTTATTCCCGTAACCGCCAGTGTGGATAAGGTATCGGTGGTTTTGACGGGTGAAGCGGTGAAGAGTATGGAAAACAAGCAAGCGGTGTTGGAGGTGCAGACGCCAAGCGGAACCTACAAACTGCCTGCCGGGCAAATCGCCATCGACGATATCTCTTCTAAACTTGGTGAACAGGTTAAACTTTCGGACATTGTCGTTCATGTGGAGATTGCCAAGAGCGATGAAGCAGCAGCGGTCCTCGCAGAAACTGCGGCAGCTCAAGAAAATTTTGAGGTTGCGGCTCCGCCTGTCGCTTTTGATGTAACGGCTTCCTACAATGGTAAAACGGTAAGCGTCGAGCAGTTCAGCAGCTACGTGGAACGCGAAATTCCGCTTCCCGCCGGCGTTGACCCGAGCAAGGTGACGACGGCAGCCGTCCTGAACCCGGACGGCAGCGTGCGCCATGTTCCCACTTATGTTACGACCCGTGAAGGGAAGCATTATGCGGTCGTGAACAGTTTGACCAATAGCGTCTACTTCCTGATCTGGAATGCAAAAACATTCGCGGATGTGGAAGGGCATTGGTCGAAGCAGGCCGTAAATGACATGGCTTCTCGTATGATTGTCAAAGGTAGCGATGAGAACCATTATAATCCCGATGCGGTTATAACACGTGCGGAGCTCGCAGCCATCGTGGTCCGGGCGTTGGGATTGTCCGACAACGGCAGCGGCACCAAGTTCAGCGATGTCAATTCTGCTGATTGGTATTCAGGCGCTGTAGCCAAGGCTGTGGAATATGGCTTGATCGAAGGCTACGACAACCGGACGTTTGCTCCGAACCGGACGATTACCCGGCAGGAAGCGTTGGTGATCATGTCCCGGGCGATGAAGCTGGCGGGTCTTGAAGCCGACGGAATCGATGCGGAGTCCCTGCTGTCTTCGTTTGCAGACCGGACAGCGGTCGCTTCCTGGGCAAGGCCAGCCATGGCCGCAGCCGTGAAGAACGGCCTCGTGGAAGGATCTACAGGGGGCTTGAACCCGACCGGCAACCTGACCCGAGCTGAAACTGCGGCGATTGTACAGCGGTTTTTGATTAAGGCCAACCTTATCGATAGCCGGAACGCCAACTAGTTAAGCTGGCGAAAAGGCTTATAAGCAGTACAAAAACCAGCCTCTCTTCCTTATCACTTGGAAGGGAAGGCTGGTTTTACCTTTATGTTGATGCAGTGGCAAAAGAGTCCCTTATCAATGTGCGTATCGCCCTTGAGAAACAGTACTTTTGGGAAAGCCTGCTTCGCTCCGATAATGTTTCGGAGAGGACCCCTTCACCTTTTTGAACATTTTGGAGAAAAGGAGCGGGTCGGCATAGCCGACCGAGCGGGCGATATCGCCGATCGAAAGGTCTGTGCTTCCCAGCATTTTAGCCGCCATATCCATTCTGTAGCGAATCAGGTAATCCTGAATGCTTATGTTCATTTGCTGTTTGAATAACGAGCACAAATAGCTTCGATTAAGCCCAATCAAATGCGCGATGTCCTCGATAGTAATTTTTTGAGAAAAGTTCATTTCGATAAAATCGATCACTTGCTCCACGTAAATCTCAGCCCGGCTTTCCCTTTGAACGGTGGGCGTTTCCGGACCAGATTCCACTAGCAAAGATAACATCAAATACAGCAGCCCCGTTAGTCTGGTTTCCCGGGCTTTATGGCTTGGTCTCGACTGGTCCATCAACTGCAAATACTGATGGATCATATCATCTCGATCATAATACAGAATTGGAGATGAAGGGGTTAGCCCTGCTTGCATAAGGAGGGGTTCGGCCAACGTGCCGTTAAAACCAACCCAGCCGTATGACCAAGGGTTAACTTCGTCGGCTTGATAATAGGTAACGACATGGGGACAAA
Source organism: Paenibacillus sp. AR247 (assembly GCF_002968895.1). Taxonomy (NCBI): domain Bacteria; kingdom Bacillati; phylum Bacillota; class Bacilli; order Caryophanales; family Paenibacillaceae; genus Paenibacillus; species Paenibacillus sp. AR247. The sequence goes on from NZ_PCZT01000020.1 coordinate 67,820, forward strand.
TCAGAAACCCCTGTCCTTTTCGAAGGTGGTGCCTCACTCCCCCTACCTCAAAAATCCCCTCCCCTTTGAATATATAATGGAGCAAATAGTGAGTCCTTACGGCGGGCCCAAAATAATGACCGGATATACAATCCTCCATGCCAAATTGCGTCAGATGCAGCTCGGTGTGCTGTTTGCTTCGAGGCAGATACTCTAACACAAGCAGATCCCATCTCCTTAAAAATAGAATGCCTGTCAATTATCAATCATAATAACATAATGAGTGAGCACCATGCCATGTACGACCTATCGTATGATCATATATGATTTTTGTATATAAGCCTGTATTTCTGGAATCGTAGGGATCAATCCTAAAGCCATGTTTCAAGGATAGATTGAATACAAAGATGCCAGAGCATTGCCCCGGATGGCGGAGATGTAATGGTTCATAGATACGAATATGGCACAAGCCATTTTCTAGACCTTGTTACGATCCATGAAGTACCGATAGGCAGGAAAGAAGGGATGTTTACCAATGGGCGTAATCGTTCAAGAGCAAGCAGGGTTGTTTCATCTGCAGTCGTCCGGCATGAGCTATTTGATTCAGATCGTGGACGGTTATCCTGTACATGGGTATTGGGGTGGGAGACTGAAGCATCGGGAAACGATGGGCGATCTCCTGATACACACTCCCGCGAGGGCTGGGCTTGACCGGCTGCCACAGGAATACCCGCAATACGGCAGCGGAGACTTCCGGAATCCGGCGTACCAGGCCGAACTGGAGGATGGGACGAGGATTACGGAGCTCAAGTACGACGGTTACCGGATCCTAAAGGGAAAACCGCCATTAAGCGGACTTCCGGCCGTTTATACGGAGGAGGAGTCCGAAGCAGAGACGCTCGAGCTGGTATTAAAAGATGCCTACTCGGGACTTAAGGTCGTCCTGCTTTATTCCATCTTCACGGATCGCAACGTGATCATTCGGTCAGCTCGTTTGATCAACGAAGGGGACAAGATGCTTCGGCTTCGCCGTGCCCTTAGTGCCAGCGTCGATTTCTCCGATCATAGCGATTTGGAGATGGTGTACCTTTCCGGGGCGTGGGCCCGGGAAGGAAATATGAAGCGAAGACCGCTTGAACAAGGCGAAACCCGGATCGACAGCAAAAGGGGCATGAGCAGCCACCAGTTTAACCCTTTTGCCGCTCTGGTCACACCGGAAACGACGGAACGACATGGGGAAGCTTTTGGCTTTAGCCTGGTGTACAGCGGCGGATTTGAAGCAGGGGCAGAGGTGGATTCCTTCGGCTCTACAAGGTTTGGCATTGGCGTGAACTCTTTTGATTTCGCGTGGCAGCTGAATCCGGGGGAGAGCTTCCAAACGCCGGAAGCGGTCATGGTGTACTCCGCGCAAGGGTTGGGAGAGATGTCGCGGACGTATCACCGCCTGTACCGGACCCGGCTGTGCCGGGGGAAATACCGGGACGAAGAACGGCCGATTCTGGTCAATAACTGGGAGGCCACATATTTCGACTTCAATGCGGACAAGCTGGTTTCGATTGCGGAAGAGGGGGCCAAGCTGGGCATTGAGCTGTTTGTCTTAGATGACGGCTGGTTTGGCAAACGGGATGCGGATAATTCGTCGCTGGGGGATTGGTACGAGGACCGGCGGAAGCTGCCGGACGGACTGGCGGATGTCGCGGAGCGCATCAACCGGCTGGGCCTGAAATTCGGGCTGTGGTTCGAGCCCGAGATGATTTCGCCGGACAGCGAGCTGTACCGGAAGCATCCGGACTGGTGCCTTCACGTTCCGGGGCGGAGACGCAGCGAAGCCAGGTGGCAGCTGGTGCTGGACTACACGCGCCAGGAAGTGCGCGATTACATCTATGACTCGCTCTCTGCGATTTTCTCCACCGTGCCGGTTGCTTACGTGAAATGGGACATGAACCGCGCTTTGACGGAAATCGGATCAGCTGCCCTGCCGCCGGAGCGCCAAGCTGAGACTGCTCACCGCTATGTTCTTGGGTTGTACGAGCTGCTCGAGCGAATCACCACCGATTTTCCGCATATTTTGTTCGAGAGCTGCTCCAGCGGCGGTGGACGCTTTGATCCCGGCATGCTGTATTACATGCCTCAAACCTGGACCAGTTAGTATCGGAGCGCATGTGTCGGCGGTTCCGAACCATCAGGTCGGACGGATCACACCGCTTTGATTTTCGCGGCAATGTCGCCATGTCCGGAAACTTCGGGTATGAGCTGGATCTCACGAAATTTACCGATGACGAAAAGGAAACGGTCAAACGCCAAGTCGCCGCCTACAAGCAGATCCGCGGGTTGGTGCAGCAAGGCGACTTGTACCGTCTGAAAAGTCCATTCGATGGGAACGAGTCGGCGTGGATGTTTGTTTCGGAAGATCAAGAGGATGCTTTGGTCTACGCTTTTCAAGTGATGGCCGTGCCGAACGCACCCCAGCGGACCTTGCGCCTGGACGGACTTGACCCAGAACTGGAATACGAAGTGGAGCCCGGAACCGGCGGGGAATTTTCGATCTTGGGGGGAGACCGACTGATGCAGCTCGGTTTGCCCCTTGCCTACGAGCATAAAGATTATCAAAGCCGATGGTTTAGACTGCGGGCGCTCAAGCCCGGCAAGGTGTAACCATTGATCTAAGCCCGAAAGAGCATCAATGGATGGAGTTTAAGCCCCTTTTTTAAGCGAAAAAGGGGCTTTTTGCGCGCAGCAGAACAGATAACACGGGAGGTAGCGCTATGTTTTTTATCCGGATGATGAATGATATGAAAATAAGGAAGAAGCTGGCCGTTACGTTTATATCGGTGGCCGTTCTTCCCTTGCTGCTGTGCGGCCTTTTTTTGACCGGAAAGCTGCGCGAAATCGTTATTGAAAACGCTTTTGTGCAGGTCTCTACCAATGTGGAGCGTGTTTCCGAAGAAACGAAATACATGATCACGATCCACTTTTACGATTCTCCTTCGTGCACNTAACCGCCTCTTGTTATAATGCGGACTCTCTGGCTCATGAATCGCGTGCAGCTATAATAGGCATCCATCTCATCATTCCTTTCTTTGCAAAGCATCATATGAACGCGTTGGACAAGAGGTCACGGCAGTTATACCAATGAATGAGGCCGATTCCGCTAGTTTACGAAATTTTGAGAAACGAACTTTAAAGTGCAACTTTAAACCTTTAAAAAAGATTCAAAAATAAATTAAACCCTGCAGCACAAAGCGGTCAGGGTTTAAAAATGTTATTTGTTTAGAAAAAGAAAGATCTAATGCTTTCAGATCACAACGGCGCGTCCACCCTGCCAACAGGTAGCCGGCAGGGTTTTCGTCAATCCTGATATCTGGTTTACCAACAAAATGCTGCCAAAATAATTACCAACAGAATGAACAACACAAGGATAGCACCAACATTGTTGTGCAAGCCGTAACCGTACCCTGCGCCAACTCCTCCTACAACTCCACTCATCCCTTACTACCTCCTTGGGTTTAAAGTACAATGTATCTTATGATTAAATCAGGATTGGGTATGGGCAAAGCGGTAAATAGATAATCATATCATATGGATTATGAACATTTGGGGAAGGGCAAACCTCTCAAGGGCAAACACTCATTTTTAAGTTTCGGACTATAAATTTAGAATGAATCAAAAAAACGACCCTGCCAGCTAATAGCCAGCAGGGTTTTCGTCACTCCTGTGGAGGCTTTTTTTGTTATGTAAAAATATTTTTCATCCGTACAACTCTTTATGCCAAGTCATACTTTTTAGGGACACACAAAAACTGTTTCTCTGGACCCACACGGTATTTGTACGCTACTATTAAAACCTATCGTTTCAACACGGATGCTACTGAATGTGTAAGGAGTTAAAAACGTGAACCATGAAGACAGACAATCGACATTTGCCATTTGGCTCAGCTTCATAAGCAATATCGTGTTAACCGCTATTAAACTCGGTGTTGGATTCTTATCCAATAGTCCGGTACTTATTGCCGATGGCGTTCATAATGCAGGAGATGTCGTCGCTACAGGGGCAGCCCTCAGCTCCATGCGAATCTCCAAGCAGCCTCCGGATGAGGATCATCCCTATGGTCATGGGAAGGCAGAGGTGCTGGGGGCAGGGGGCGTGGCCATCATTTTAGCGCTGGCCGCTCTATATATGGCCTATCACTCCGTCATGGTGCTGTTCGAACCCCCGCACAAAACAACCGTCGTCGCGCTGGCAGCAGCGGCTTTTTCTTTGATTTTGAAGCAAGTTCTCTATGTTTACACCATGGCTATCGGAAAACGTCATCGAAGCAGCGGGCTCATTGCTACAGCTTATGATCATCTGGCAGATGTCTATGCTTCCATTGCCGCGGTCATCGGCATCGCATTGGGCATGCTCGGCGATCATTACGATATCGCGATTCTCTCTTATGGCGATCCTATTGCCGGAATCGTCGTCGCTTATTTGGTGTTAAAGCTGGCGATTCATATGGGAAAATCCTCGGTCGATGTTTTGATGGAGAAAAACGTGGACTTGGAGAAAATGAACGAGCTTACGGAGTTAGTCAAAACGGTTCCGGAAGTAAAGCGACTGGATCGCCTTCGTGCGAGGGACCACGGCCATTATATTATTGTTGATATTCGGGTCGGGGTGGCGGCTGAGCTTAGTGTTCAGGAAGGGCATGATATTTCCAGAAATATTAAACAAACGATTATGAAGCATTGCTCCGATGTCGGAGAGGTTATGGTTCATTTAAATCCATGGTATGAAGAGTAGTCCGCAAATAGCTAAACCCCGCTCATTGAGCGGGGTTTAGCGCATCCTCATCCTTATCCGTAACTTCCTCCACCATGCCGTACCGTTCCAGCGCCTTCACCGAAGCCTCCAGCATGCGTCTTTTCACATAGTCTCCTTCAAGCACCCGCACCCGTTTGCCCAGGAAGCGCAGCTTGGACAGCAGAAATTCCTTCTCATCGCCCATAACGCATACCTTCACCGTATAGGTATCGATTTGCGCGTCATACTGCACCTCCTTGTCAAAACAGCACAGCGCATACAGAATGCGCGACATCTCCTGGTTATACTGCGGCATAATTTGGACGAGCACCTCGGCTTTGCGGTTCTCCAGCGTCTCGCTGATCCTCGTCAAAATATCGCTTACCCGCTCAAGCGGCAGCTCCTGCTCGGTGACAGAGAGGATGTTATCCAGCTTAGTGCTCATGAAGGCGCGGTTGCGGATATGGTGCCACAGCAGGTACCATTCCCGCTTCACCATCGAATACTCCACCCGATACGGCACGCCCAGTTGGTTGGAGTAGACCTGCCCGCTTTTCAGGACGTGGGTGACGCGGATCCCGCTCCGGTTCATGATCAGGCGGCGCAGCGGGCGCAGGAGGGGGTGGTACACCTGCTTTTCCCGGCTCCGCGCTTTCTCGATCAGGTGAGCGCCGGTGTCCATCGCTTCATCTTCGGCCAGCAGTGCTGCCAGCTTCGCCAAGGTTTCGGGCGTAAATGCTTCGGAAGCGGCGGGGTGTTCCAGCACGGTTTTCAGCCAAGCACGTTCGTGGGCGGTGACCATGAAGGTGCCGGAGTCGTCGAGGCGCGAGATGATCTGGTAGTTAAAAATCTTTTCAAACAGATTCATAATAGGCGCGTATCTCCTTCCATTCCGCGATCATTTCGCGGCGCAGCCGAATGGGCTCAAGCACCTCGCAGCTGGAACCGAAGCTCCTCAGCCACGGCTTGATTTCCGTCGTGCCGTTTACAGTAATCTCGTAGATGAAGGCCACGTCGTCTTCTTCGACGATTTGCCCCCACTGACCCTGCAGCAGCACCCGTTCCTTGATGAAATTCGGCCCGTCGCCGGGATTGTAAAATTTAGCCCGGACCGTGACCGGTGCGCCGGTGTCGATCAGCCAGCTGTAGCGCAGCTTCTCCAGCAGCTCCTGCTGCTTCTCCGCAAACCAGGCGGGATCCGCCTCTTCCGCTTCCTCAAACTGCGTGATGCCCTCCATTCGGTACTTCCGGATGCCTTCCCGGCCATAGGACAGCAAATACCAGCGGCCGTATTGATGGTCGTACACGACCTTTAGCGGCAGCGTCTGTTCCAGCTTGCCCTGCGTTTCCCGTTCGAACAGCGGATTGGTGTTCTGGGAGGCGTAGCTCTTTTCCGCCTTAGGCGAGAAATACAGGAACCGGACCTTCCGGTGCTTGCGGATCGCATCCAGGATGGTGAACAAGTGGGCTTCGTCCAAAATCCGCGAGTGATAGTGATATTTATATAAAAAGGGCTCGACCGCATGCTTCTCCGAATGGCTTCGCATCAGCTGCTTCTTCAGTCCATCCCGCAGCAGGTAGCCCTGCACGGAAGGGATTAGGGTGCCCGCCATGACGTCCACAAAATCATACAAATCCAGCAGCTCATCCTCGGTCAGCTCCTGAACGAGCTCGCCGCGAATGGCGTATCGGTAAGGGCGCGCTCCGCCTATTTTGCGGATCACCCCTACTTCTTCCAGGTACTTCAGATCCTTGCGGATCGTCTTCTCATCCGGAAGCGGGAGATGGGCGGCCATCGCGTTCGTGCAGCAGTCCAGCAGCTCCAGCGCCGTAAGGGACTGCGTACCAAGCGCCCCAAGCAGCAGGGACAGCCGCTCACTTTCTGATTCTTTCAGCGACTTGGCGCGGAACAGGAACAGCAGCATCGGGTCGGCCGAATCGTAGTAGTTGTAACGCAACCCTTCGCTGAACTCCTCGGATCGTCTTATCGAACGTGTTCACGGAAATCCCGAGCCTCTTGGCGAACTGCTGCCGGTTATACGCCCCGCTCGTCAGCACCAGCAAGCGCAAAAACTGGATTTCTTTATCAAAGCTCTCTTTGGCCATCTGACGGTTCTCCTTTTCCGTATCGATCTCATTCTATTGTAGCAGGCGAACCGGGTAGTTAACACGTGTACCTTACCATGAGCGTGCCGTGATCGTGTGAGCGGAAACACGAATGAGCTTGTTTCACCAGATTTCTATGCCGGGTCGTAATACTTGCGCCATGTTCGTGCGCACGAAAATAAGCGATGATGACAGCAAGGAATTGAAACCCGCAAGCAAGGAGAGTGCAGTATGGCGATCGTGCAAATCAAGTCCACGAACCCGCAGTTTTCATTTTTGATCAAAAAGAACCCGCATTCCGGCATGATTCTCCGCAGCATCCGCAAAGGCATGGCCTACGGCTGGTATTCGGATGATCAGACGTTCAACGTCTATTTCAAAGACGCCGATAATGAAATTTCCTATAAGCAGCATGCCGACGAGCAGTTCGAATATTTGAACGTGTCGCGTTACAACACGCCGTTATTTCCGCTCAATGCGATCAGCGAGTTTTTCGCTCACCCGCTCAAGCACCATGACGAACGTGATACGGAGGGGTATGAGCATACGTTGATGATCGGCATGATTCATATCGAGCTCACGCGCTATATCGATTTTTTTGAAAAGCATCTCAAGGACTTCACGTTTCAGATTATGCATCAGGCGCATAAGAGCTACTCGCTTACGGTAACGACGCAGCGCAGCCTTTATGAGCTCCTTCACGCCGTGAGCGTGCTGTGCCTGTTCCTGTCCATGTTCGGCAATGAATATATCGACATTTCCGAGCATGTGCTGGACAAATACATCCGCAGCATCAACGTGATCGACGCACCGTTTTACATCCGCAGCCTGTTCGTCCGCAATTTCCTGGCTTCCCGGGAGCGGTATAACAAGTACAAGGCAGAGCTTGAAGCATCGACCCGTTACCGAATCCAATTTGCTTACGGGGGTACAGCGCTGCAGCGCCGAAATTACATCGGCGGCGTGCTGCCTTTCGATAAGTCCATTCTCGACGTCGGGTGCGGCGAAGGCTTTTATGCGCTGCCGTTTGCCGGCAAAATCGAAGGAAGCTACTACGCGGTCGATATCGACGAAGAGAGCCTGGCGGCCCTGACCCGCAAAGCGGAGTCCCGGCAAATCGATAACATTGCGCCCTACCACTCGGTGGACCATTTTCTCAAGGATTACAACGGCGAACGGGTCGACGTGATCCTGACGGAAGTTATCGAGCATATGAGCAGAGAGGAGGCTGCGCAGCTGATTCGGCAGATCGTGGCCGGGGTCGATTTTGAGCATTTGGTGATCACGACGCCGAACGCGGACTTTAACCGTTATTACGAGCTGTCCGCCTTCCGCCATGACGACCATAAGTGGGAGATGGGGCAGGAGGAGTTCCAGACGTGGATGCTGGATGTGATTCAGGGGCTCGGACTGTCGCATGACTTCGCGGCGATCGGGGATGAGGTCGACCAGATCCGGACGACGCAAGGCGTTATTTTGAAGAAAGAGGGGGCTTAGAGCTCATGGAAATCCGCACAAAAATGCATACCATCTTCATGCTCGTCGGTTCCACGGAATGCGGCAAAACGACGTTTGCCCAAGACGTGCTGATTCCGGGATTGCGGTTTGGGGATGAGACATCGAAATTAAAAGCAAACATACAATATCTGTCCTCCGACCGGATCCGCCAGGAGGTGCTCGGATATGATTACGATAAATACGATCAAGTGATGCTGGAGGCGAGTGAGCAGGCTTTTCACCTGCTGTTTGAGCGGCTGAAGATGGTTACGTCGTTCCCGGTCAATGCCGATTTCGTGGTGGTGGATACGACGGGGCTGGCGGAGGATTTTCGCGAAAAGGTGCGGGAGATCGCCCGCAGCAATCACTACAACCTTGAGGTCATCGTCTTTGATTACCGGAAAAGGGAGGATTACTACGCGTCGGAGCGCTCCAAACGGCTCATCACGAATCATATCAACCGCCTGAAAAAAGACGTGCTCGGCGCGCTGCCGCGCGAAGGCTACGAAAAGATCCATAAGGTGCGGGCCAAGGATTTTTACCGGCCTGAAGAAAGCACGGCCAATCCCGACTACCGCGTGATTATCGAGGATTCGGAGGCTTACCGGGAGACGGTTCTCCCGCATGGCCCGCAGTACATCATCGTGGGGGATGTTCATGAGTGCGTGGAAGAGCTGAAGGGCCTGCTGCTGAGCTACGGCTTCCGGATC
>NZ_PCZT01000020.1:76993-89674 GCF_002968895.1 Paenibacillus sp. AR247
AGGCTTTCCGGATCCGGACAAAATCCATCTCGACACCGGCGCCGTGCATGGGAACGGGCTAACGTCCGTGACGATTCGTTCAAACCGTTCATGAAATCGCATAAGTCGCACACATCCGTGCTGACCGAGGAACTTCCGGTGCTGTTCCAGGAAAATCGGAAGGTGTCCGTGCAGGATTTGGGGGAGGACGATATCCGCAGGCTGCACTACTGTTCCCGGCATAAAATCAACTTCATTTCCGGCACGATGTCCCCGGCGGATAAAGATATGGAGAGAAGTGAGCTGGAGTCGCTGAAGCGGGGCTTGGACTATTTCAAGGAGAACGGTGTCCTGAAGGTGGCGCTGCAGCCGAAATATATGGGATCGCGCTGCAATATTTATTTGCATCCCGACGTAGAGCAGTGCTTCGCGGTAAGCCGCAACGGCTACAAAGTGAAGCAGGATCTGACGGAAGTCTACCATCGGCTGCTGGCCAAGTTCGGCCCTTATATGCAGGAGCGGGGAATCCGCATGCTCATCCTAGACGGCGAGCTGATGCCGTGGAACGCCCTTGGCGAAGGCCTGATCCAGCGGCAGTTCAAGCCGATCGAGAAGGCGCTGGAGAGCGAGCTTTCCTTTTTGCAGGCCCATGGTTTTGAATCCGCTTTGCAGTCATTGACCGAGCAGTATCAGGCCAGCGGCTTCGAGCAGGATCAATACCGAATGCCTAAAAAAGCCTAAGCGATAAATACGGCGCCAACGTGTACCAGAACTATAAGCATATACACGAAATTGTGGAGACGTCCGTATCGTTGGCACAGCATATCGAAGCTTACGAAACGTACAAAAGACAGCTGGAGCTGTATGCTGAAGCTGGGGAGATGGAGTATAAACCGTTCGCCATCTTGAAAATCGTCTTTGAAAACGGCGGGGAAGAATTGCCGCAGTGGACGACATCGGAAATGTACGGCTTCTTGTCGGACGATGAATCGGTCTCGCTTGATTTGTCCGAACCGGAGAGTTATGAAGAGGCGGAGCGGTTCTTTGCCAAGCTGACAACGGAGAAGCACATGGAAGGCGTCGTTATCAAGCCCGAGGCTTGGGACGGCCGGACGGTACCGTACATGAAAGTGCGCAACCCGGACTACCTGTCCATTATTTACGGCTACGACTACCGGTTCCCGCATAAGTACCGGAAGCTGCTGAAGCAGAAAAGCATCGCCCGCAAGCTGCGGACCTCGCAGAACGAATACCGGCTTGGCCTCCGGATGCTCAGCGTGAAATACGACGAGATCGAACCGATGCATGCGGAGTACCAGGAAGCGGCGGCCAATCTGCTGTTTGAGGTGGCCCAGGAGCAGGAGATCGATCCACGGCTGTAGCGTTCGATTCTCCCCCATGTAGATCCAATGAGAAAGACCACCTCTATAGGTGGTCTTTTTAAAAACTCATTCTTCTTCCTCCTCTAATAGCTGCTTCAAGCGCAGCATATTTGTACTCCAGAATTGGGTATAATAAGCCACCCAATCTTGAATTTCTTGGAGCGGGGAAGCGTTCAGCCTGAATCGCGTTTCTCTGCCGACTTTCCGGTCAACGACCAGTCCGGCCTCCTTCAGGATGGTCAAATGCTTGGATACCGCTGTCCGGCCCATCTGGAAATGTGGCGTCAGTTCATGAAGCGGGAGCTCCTCCGCCTCGGATAACAGACGAATCAGTCGGCGTCTGGTTGGATCTGCAACGGCGTCAAATACATCCCGGTTCTCATTGTTCTCGCTCACAGCACTCTCTCCTAAGCCTTATTGTCGTCTCATGATGTGACACCTTTTGGTGACAATTTAATTTTATGACACCATTTGGTGTCGTGTCAATGTTTTTGCTATGTGAAATGGGACTGCTGCCGGGGTATCCCGTGCATAACCATCCGCCTGGTTCCCAATAACTTCTTGCGTCACTTTATGGTCCTTTTACAAACCGAATGTATACTAGAAATACAGCAGTATATAAACCATTTTACACAAAGAAAGGGTGCAGCTATGGGAATTCATACGTACTTTCAATCGCTGAACGACCTCGAACGCATCATTCGTTGTCCCGGCAAGTTCAAATTTGAAGAGCACAGCGTTTCCGCCCATTCCTGGAAGGTTGTTCAGTACGCCAAAACGCTGGCTGACATTGAGGAAACCAACGGAGTCACGGTGGACTGGAAGAAGCTGTACGAAATTACCAGCAGTCATGATTACGGTGAGATTTTTATCGGGGATATCAAAACGCCCGTGAAGCACCACTCCCTCGAACTGCGTGCAATGCTTCAGCAAGTGGAGGAAGGCATGGTCGCTCATTTCATTGATGAGCATATTCCGTCTGAGTTTCAGCCGATTTTTCGCAGACAACTGCGTGAAGGCAAGGACGATTCCGTCGAAGGCAGAATCCTGGAAGTGGCCGATAAACTGGATCAAATCTACGAGGCCTTTACCGAACTGCAGCGCGGAAACACGGAAAAAGAGTTCGTCGTCATGTACAGAGATGCCCTCATCAAAATTAAAGGAATCAAGCTTCATTGCGTCGACTACTTTTTACAGCATATTCTCCCTGATTTAGTCAGCGAAGGGTCCAGATCCCCGATCGATATCGAGAAAATCACGAAAGAAGCCTTAGCCACATAAGTCATGATTTGCATCATTGATTGTATCCTCCTCCCTTTCAATCTTTTTGAACCTCAGTTCATCCTCTCAAGCTTTACAGCTTCAATAGATTTTTCCTCTTTTTTTAAAAAAATATTTCCCTACATATATGCTTCGAACCAAGATGAGGCCATGCCGCTCTATGGCCACCTTCGTCAGATCCCCGCTTTTTGCACCATTCCATCAGCTTCATATCCCATTTAAGTTCCATTTAAATATTCGGGTTTACTCTAGGGCTATCCCATTATAGCCACAAGGAGTAATCATCCATGAACAATAAGAAAAAGAAGTCCAAGCGCATTCTGCTCATCAGTCTCACGCTGTCCGTTGCCACAGTCGGCGGTATCCTGTACGGGCTGGCCGACCGGTATTTGATCCCGCATGTGGAGGAGGTCGTTGCCCAGCCCAGCACGGCAGCAGCCATAGAATCGTCCGCTTCTGGTAGGCAGTCGGCGGGTACAACGAAAACAGCTGCTACGAATACGAATACATCTACGAATACATCGACGAATACAGAATCTGCGGCATCCACGGCCTCAGCGATAAACGCAACCTCTGACGATTGGAACTACAAGAGCGATGACGTCGATATTTCGATCAAGCAAGTGGAGACCGGTACAGGCGCGGATAAAATTACGTATTACGTCGCTGATGTTCAGCTGAAGAACGCGTCCAACCTTCGGACAGCCTTCGCGGATAATTCCTTCGGCCGCAACATTACCGAGCATACCTCGGAGATCGCATCCGCCAACAATGCCATTCTTGCCATCAACGGGGACTATTACGGGTTCCGGAATGACGGCGTCGTCATCCGTAACGGCACCTTGTACCGTGATGAGCCTGCGCGTGACGGGCTGGCGCTGTTCGGTGACGGCACGATGAAATCGTATAACGAGGAGGAGGTCTCCGCCGAGGATTTGCTTGCCCAAGGGGTAACGAATACCTTTTCGTTCGGACCGGTTCTGGTGAAAGACGGCACCGCGGTGTCAGGATTTCGATAACGTCAAAATCGATACCAACTTCGGCAATCGCACGATCGACGAGGCCAACCCGCGGACGGGAATCGGCATCATTTCGCCGAATCACTACGTGTTTGTCGTGGTGGACGGGCGGCAGCAGAATTACAGCCGGGGCATGACGCTGAACGAGTTTGCGAATCTGTTCGAGGACCTGGGAGCGACCGAGGCCTACAACCTCGACGGCGGCGGTTCATCGACCATGTACTTTATGGGCCGGGTCGTCAACAGTCCTGGGGGCAAAGGCCAGGAGCGCGGCGTCAGCGACATTATTTATGTTGGCGAATAACGGACAGACGAAGCTGAAGGAGGCTACCGACATGACAACCGTATTGATTCCGGCCTATGAGCCTGACCAGAGACTGCTGCAGCTGATTGCCGACCTAAAGGCCGCTTGCCGCTGCAGGATCGTCGTGGTCGATGACGGCAGTGGGGAGGCCTATGGGGGGCTGTTTGATTCGGCTCGCCAGGCCGGCTGCATCGTACTGACCCACGACCATAACCTTGGCAAAGGGCGGGCCTTGAAGACCGGCTTCGCCTTCCTGAAGAAGGCGGATGAGACGGGAGGGATCGTCTGCGCGGACAGCGACGGACAGCACCTTCCGTCCGATATCGTCCGGATTGCCGCGGCCGTCGATGAGCATCCGGACCATATCGTGCTCGGCTGCCGGCATTTTACCGGCAGGGTACCGCTGCGAAGCCGGTTCGGCAACCAAGCGACACGTTTGGTGTACGCCCTGACGACCGGCCGCTCCGTCACGGATACGCAGACGGGCCTTCGCGGCTTCTCGTCGGCGATGCTGGACTGGCTGTGCAGCATTCCGGGCGACCGTTTTGAGTATGAAATGAACATGCTGCTGCAGGCACGCGGAGACGGATACCCGATCCATGAGGTCCCCATTGATACCGTCTATTTGGAAAAAAACAAGTCTTCCCATTTCCGCCCGATTGCCGACTCCATCCGGATCTATGCCCCTATACTGAAGTTTTGCTCTTCGTCCGTACTCTCGGCGGGGCTGGACTTCCTGCTGCTCTTTGTGCTTCAGTTCGTTACCGGCAGCCTGCTGGCCGCCGTAGTCGGTTCGCGGTTGTGCAGCGCCATATTCAACTACGCTATGAACCGGCGCTATGTATTTGTGAACAAGGACGCCCCCCGGCTGATCGAATCGGCTCCGAAATATTTTGCGCTAGTCGCGCTTATTATGGGATTTAATTACGGGCTATTAGTATTGTTCCACGAAATAGTGGGGATTCCGCTTTTCATCGCCAAGCTGCTCACCGAAGGCTCCTTGTTCGTGTTCAGCTACTGGTGCCAGCGCAAATTTGTGTTCCGTTCCCGGACGCGAGCCGGGGGAAGGCCTCCCAAAGCTTATTTTAAGAGATATAAGAAAGTGTGAGTCTTGCAAGAGTCGTGGTCCTTATATCGCAAAAGAAAGTTCTGCTAAATGCGGGGCTGGATTTCTATAAAAAAGAGCGATCCAATATGGACCGCTCTTTTTCGTCTATTTATGCTTTTCGAACAGGTTTAGCTTCTATTAAATTCCTCGTTTAAACGGCTCACGTAATGTTCCAGCACGTAGTCCCTCACAAATTTTTCCTTAGCCTCGTTGTCCTCTTTCCTTTGAAACAGCACGTTCCTTTTTGTTCGTTCCGGCGCAGGCTTGTTAAGCCAGAGCTCCAAGGCCTCGCTCTCCAGCTGTCGCTTCACTCTTCGTTCCGTTAGGTGATCCGCCTGTTTCCGGCTCTGGGCTTGAACCGCTGGGGACAAGGACGCCGCCGCTTCGGTCTGTTTCATAAGGAGCTCGGTAAGACGTTCGACTTTTTCCTGCTCACACTGCAGCAGTTCGAGCAGATGCTGATTAAATTGCTCCTGATTGTTAAAGCGATCGATCACGGATTTCTCCAGTTCGGACAAGGCTTCGGCAAGATGATCGCTCACGCGCTCATCCTTATGGACGCTCGTATCGCTCACGGTCGTGATCGTGGATGGCTGGCCCAGCAGCACCTCCTCGACCTGCTCCCCGTTCAACCCCTTGGAGTATTCGTCACGGATCCAGGGCCAGGGTGGGAATAGACGCGGAAGATATCAGATAACTTTTATGCTGCTTTTTCGTATGCAAGTGATGTCCGTGCCGGTCCATGTATCGCCTGATTGTTGGCTGAGGGATTTCAAGCTGTCCCGCCAAATCGGAAACTTTCAGCCATTGCTCATCGCTCATGTGCGCTCACTCTCCCATCATCATACGCTCATAGCTGATATATTCTGGACGCGGGGGGCTTTTTCCTTCGAGCGTGGAGCAATTAGGCTCACTCAATCATTCACGGCTGGGGTGGCTGGACTTCAAGACTTCAAGAGCCGGATTATTCAGTCCTCGGCGTTCCCGGGGCGTTACTTCTCACGACTAACAGCGTTTATAGATAAGAGGTTACGATATTTTCAAATCATAACAACCATTTCTTAAATTATATGGAAAATAAAACATATATAATGATGTGCATCAACTAGCGAAAGTGAGAGGATGGTCATTAACAAGCTCGCATTATTTTCGGCTTCGATTTTAATGTTCGGTTTTCTTGTGGGTTGCAGCAAAGATCAGACGATAAACAGTCCCTCAACAGGTACGGAAGCAACAACAGAATCTCGGGTAACAACGAATTCACAACTAGAGAATCATATGAATACGGCGGATCCGTCACTGGATACGAAATCTTGGTCTTCGGAGAACAAGGAGGTAAAGCTGACGCCGGTTAAGGAAGGGCAATATTCGTATGAATCCGTAGCCGTTGACGTGAATGGTGTGAACAAGGCGTTCGACTGGAGCTTTTCGACGACTGAGGACCCGCGTATTTACTACACGGATGTTACCGGCGATGGGAAGGAAGAAGCGGTGATCATCCTTAATAAGGGAAAGGGGACAGGACTGAATATTGATGAATTACATGTGCTGGACGGGACGGATCTCTCCGAAATCAAAGTGCAAAGCTACCAGGAGATTGTCGACGGCCAGATCGAAACGGGGGTTACCCGGAAAAATGATCAGACTTTGGCCATTAAGGTAAAGTCACAGGGAAAAGAACATCAATTTGATTATCATGTTGCCGGTATAAACTTTAAACAGGACAAGCTTAGTTTTGGCGGCGTCATCTATTATTGGATGAAGAATCAACAAATCGTCACCACGTTAGGCGCGAGCGTTGGCATTTCTCCGCAATACGTAGGCGATTTTCAGATCACTTATAAATTCGATCCTGCAGAAAATAAATTGATTGCTGATCAAATCAGATTTGAACCTGTTCACAGATAAGATGATCTGGGGTTAAAAAGGAGACACCGGTCAACTAACCGGGGTCTCCTTTCCGTTTCAAAGCATGACTCCCCAATGCTACAACTTCCAAATCCGATACAATATGACCGCCGCCTCAGCCCGGGTGAGCGGACCTTGCGGCACGATCTTACCGTTGCTGCCGGTGACGATGCCGGCTTTCACGAGCGCAGCCGCACTATCCTTGGCGTAACCGGCTATGCTTGAGGCGTCGGCGTATGCGCTCAGGCTTCCGCTGCCCTCAACTGTTTTTCCGGCAGCGGCTAAAGCACGTGCAGTGAGCATCATCATCTCTTGGCGGGTGATCGGGCTGTCCGGCTTGAAGGTGCGGTCTGGCAAACCAACCGCAATGCCCAGCTCATTGGCGATGTCCAGCTCGCTAAGATTATAAGCGTTTGGATCGACATCGCTGAATGCGGTTTTCGGGCTGCCTGTACCTTGGAGCTCCAGCGCCCGAACCAGAAGGGCTACGAAGTCGGCCCTCTTGATTAACGCTTCAGGAGAGAAGCGGCTTTCGGACATTCCATGGATGACTCCGCGGGCGGCCATGGCGTCAATGGCTGGCTTGGCCCAAGGGACGTTTTGCAGGTCTGTGAAGGCCGTGGACGCATAGGCGACCGCATAAGTACTGAAATGGGTGGTGTGGAATACCACCATTCCGGAAGAGGTATCATAGCGGCCGTTAGGAATAGGGGACGCTTGGCCTTGGCCGTCGACATACCAAACTACAATCTGATCCCGATGGCTTAACTCCTCAGCAGTCGGCTTGTATGGAATCTCCACCGTCACAGGCGCTGCAGGATTGCTCCAATCCAAGGTTCTGCCGCCTGCTGCAAGGCTCAGCTCGATCACCGGACGGCTGCCGATTAATTCACGATCGGCTGCGCTTAGGTTCAAATGGTCCGTCGAGGCGGTTCCGATGCGGACGGATACCTGCCCGGATAGATCTGTCTGATTGGACAGCATGCCGCTTGGAATTCGAATGATTGCGGAATCCGTCTTCAGCAGCAGCTCGAAGGATTCTTTTCCACTCAGGCTTTGAGCCGGGAGCTGGACTTCAACGGAACCGGCGCCGGGCAGCTTTGCCGCTTCGATCACGATTTGCTTCTTCCCATTGCCGGGTACAGCCGCTTGCTCCAGCGCCTTTTTCAGGTTGTCGGCAGAAATGGTACTCACGGCACGTCCGTCTTGGATTTTCGCTTCCGGCTTGATTGCAACGACACCATTGGTGCTCACGGTAATCCCGGTTTGCTGGCTGCCGCCGCCGTTGCTGTTATTGCCGCTGCTGTTGCTGCCATTATTGCTTCCGCTATTGCCGCCGTTTCCGTTACTTCCGCCGTTACCACCGTTGTTTCCGCCACCGCCCTCATTGCCCGAGCCATTGCCGCCCGGATTGGCGGGTTTGCCGGTGAGGGTCAGTACGCCAAACACGGATGGATCCTGGTAGCCGTTGCCGGTCGTGTCGTTCCAGGCGGCGACTCTTTGACGGGCGCCGTCTTTCGCGTCATTGACCTGGGCGTCGAAACCAAGCTTTAGCTGATTGGCTGGCGTTACCGTCTTGAGCGGAATTTTCATTTCTACGGTGTAGTTTGTGCCGGCTGCTTTGGTCGCCGACTCGAAGCCATCTGCGATCTTGGGCGGATTAAAGGAAGTTTCGTTATCAAAGTTAATGCGGAACTGCCCGTCGTCATCCTGATAGAACGTAGTTTTTGCGTTGTTTTCGTCCAGGAAGACTTCGACGGAGTCCTGTTCCCATGCATTCGCGCTGGATTTGTCCAGCTGAGCGTCGCTGACCTGGATCAGCACGTACAGGTTGTGATCGTCCCAGAGCGCTTTGGCTGTGCCAGTCGCGCCTTGCCACGCCATCTGATAGCGGTTGATCGGCATGGCGGCCGCTTGGTTCCATACCGCTTCGACCGTCCCGTCAATCATCGGCATGCCGTATGCCGCGGTGGATTGGTTGGCATTGCCCGACTCGGGCGGATGCTCCGTGATAAATTTGTCCGGATCAATGACGCCGTAGTATGCCGGCTTGGCCTGAAGATTTTTATCAAACAACAGTGGATTTGATGAAGCTCTCCAGCTTGTACCGTCGTCCATTCCCCAAAAGGTGACCCGGCTGATGTCGGCGGCATGTTCCTTGAGAATTTTCATCAATTGGGCGTACAAATAGCCCTGGGCGTTGGCCAGCTTCTCGGAAAGCTCGTAGTTGCTTCCAGCCTGGATGTCCAGCTCACTGATGCTGACCTCGACCCCTAAGGAGATGAACTTCTCCAGGGACAGCTTCACATTTTCCGGATTCGTGTTCACATTGTAATGCCCCTGCATGCCGACACCGTCGACCAGCTTCTTGCCGGGATGCGCTTCGGCATATCTGCCGTTCATGGCTTTGACCATGTTATAAATGGCCTGGGCCTTATTCTGGTTGTCCTCGTTATAATCGTTGTAATACAGCTTGATATCCCAATCCGGATGGTCGTCCAGCACTTCCCTGGCTGCAAGGAACGCCTGCTCAACGTAGTCCGGTCCGATCGCGTTATACCAAGGGGATTTGCGCAGCGACGCTTCCCAATCAGCCGGATTTGGCGGGTTGTCGTTCATCGCTTCGTTGACGACGTCCCAGGAGATCACCTTGTCTCCGAAATGCTCCATGACGGTTCGAATATGGGTCCGCAGGTTGTCCAGCGCTTCCTCGCGGCTCAGAGGGACCGTGTTACCCTGCGCGTCCTGAGCCGTATTCATCCACGCCGGCGACTGCTGATGCCATACCAGCACATGCCCGTGCATCTGCATGCCTGCAGCCCGAACTTTATCGACCATTGCATCGGCCGCGGTGAACGTGAAGTTGCCCTTCGTCGGCTGCAGCGCGTCCGGCTTCATGGCGTTCCCCGCCGTGGCGACGTTGTGATGCATGGTTAACAGCTCCAGCCGTACGCCTTCCAGATCCTCCGCCGAGATGGCGTTTCCGATCAGAAAATCGTTTTGGTACGCGTCCTTGATGGGGACCAGATCTTTCTGGATTTCGACTGGCGTCGAGCCGGTTTTCTCGAAGCTGATATCATCGATATAAAAGGAGGCCTCCGCGTTACTCGAACTTTCCACGTAGAGGGTTAAGTATTCGCCACCCACGCTGTTGTAACGGTACGTTCCTTCAAATTGTACCCAGCCGTCATCGGTGCTGATCGTTTTCGGGGCCAGGGTCGCATAATTTGCGCTGCCACCGCTGCCGATCTGGGTGGACAGCTGAATCTGCGAGCTGGCGGGGCTGATTAGCTTGACCCAGGCGGATATTTTGTACTCGGCGCCTTTATCCACGTATTTCTCCACGTGTAATGACGGCCCATGCCAGGTGGCTGTCCTGTTTTCCACTTTAAGGGCATATGCACCGCCCGGTGTGTGGTTGGCTTCATCGGTGACGGTTAGCTTCTCCGTGCCGGATCGGCCTTCAAAGCCACCGGGGGTCTGATCCTCAAAAGTGATCGTGCTGAAAGGCAAGGCCGGATCTCTAGGCGGTTCTTCGTTTCCGCCCCCGCCGGAGTCAGCCTTTTCAGTGATGAGGATATCGCCGAGGTAGAAGGGGACTGTGGCACCGGCGCTGTTGGATTGAACACGCAGTCGAGTATCGCCGCTGCTGGTATCCAAGGTGAATTCTTTGGTCAACGTAAAAGCTTCCCCAGCTCTAAAAGCTGCGCCGGCCAGCCAGCCGTAGCTTTTGTCAACGGTTTGAAGATACGCTTGGGCGTCGTCAGGAACGGTGGCTTCAGCGTCCACATATCCTTTAACGGTGATCGTGTAAGCTTTGCCGTTTTGGATTCCTAAGTCGGTGTAGTTGAAATCAGCCGCATCGTAATCGTGGGTACGGTTGCTTACATAAAGAGCCCCTCCGTCCTCGTTCCCGTCAAACACTTTGCCTGAGACCTGTGCGAGGCTGGCGCCTCCCGATTGAACGGCTTTGCCAATTCCGTCCGAAAAAGTTTCATGGTACACCACCGTTACCGTATCGGCATCCGGCTGCTCTGCCTCCGCGCTTACATGCGAGGCCAGCCAGCCCGACGGAATGATCAGAGCCGCGGCGATTATGGCCGAAAAGGCTTGTTTCATCCATTTACTCATTCATTGCACTCCCCCTGCACCAATGGTTTGTTGATTAAGCGCTTACATTTTTACTCGGCGAGTCCTCCTTTCCCGCCAAGATGATACCATTCGCCCGGAAAGCGCGTCTTACAGCAAATGAAAGGAGATATCGTGCTTTTTTTATATAATTCTGAGAGCAGAAGAAAAGGGGAATCACGCGAAGTTCGGCCGACCGGGCCGCAGGAAGTTCGCTGCATCTATGGAATGGATGATGTAGAATGCACTTGCTATAATCATAACTAATAGAACAGACTTCTTTTCAAATATCTCATTAGAACGCGGGGTGTTGGCATGCAGGACCAAATGCTCGACCGCTTGAAGGGCGGCCTCTATGGCGTGGCTGTGGGTGACGCGCTTGGCGGAACGACGGAGTTTATGAGTGTCCGGGAAGTAAAAGCCCAATATGGCTATTTGACGGAAATCATCGGCGGCGGGGTATGGCAGCTCGAACCGGGGGAAGTAACCGACGATACGATGATGACGCTCTGCGTGGCGGAAGGGATTCTGGAAAATCCTGCGGAGCCGCTGGAGGCGATCGGGCGGCATGACGCATTACGATCCAAGGTGCGCGGAAGCCTGCGTTATCTATAATCGCATTGCCGATCGTCTATTGCGCGGTGAGGACTTGAGCGAAGCCATCCTGGCTGAGGTAAAGGGCAGCGAGTATGAAGGGATGATCGAAGACGAACCGGACTGTCCTCCCAGCGGGTTTGTGGTCCATACGTTCCGTTGGGTGCTGCATATTCTGCTTCACGCGTCCGACTTCAGCGATGCGGTGCAGCGGGCGGCCAACCTGGGCGGCGATTCCGATACGATCGGAGCGATCGCCGGCGGGTTGGCGGGAATCTATTACGGCTATGAGGGGATCCCGGCGAAGTACACGGATACCATCCTGATCAAGGATCGGCTCGACCGGGTGGTCTCGCAGCTGTATGCGTTGAGGAGTTCATCGTCATCGTAAAAAGAAGCCGCAGCAATAAAAGGGAAAAGGGCACCGCTCAGGTGCCCACCCTACCTCTATCCACTTTAACGGTTACAGCACATTCCGAAAAAACGTACGGATGTCCTTGATCATCAGATCCGGTGCGTCGATCGCGGCAAAATGCGTACCCCGCTCGAACTCGCTCCAATGCACGATGCGGTTGCCCTGCTCGGCGAAGCGGCGGATCGCCACATCGGATAACTGGAATACCGCGACACCTACAGGAGTTGGCGACATGTCTTTCGGAGCCCAGGCACCCGGGTCGTGTGCGCCTTCGTAATACATGCGCGTAGAGGAGTTTGCCGTTCCCGTCAGCCAGTACAGCATAAGGTTGGTGAGGAACGTATCGCGGTCCACGGCATCGACCGTATCGCCAAAACCGTTAAACAATTCGCAGGTCCAGGCCAGAAGTCCGGCCGGAGAGTCGTGAAGCCCGTAAGCGAGCGTCTGCGGTCTGGTGGACTGGATTATGTTAAACCCGAATCTTTCTTTCATAAAATGCCCCAACCGACCGACCCGCACCTTCTCAGCATCGGTCAGCGAGGCAAATACGTCGTCTTCAATAG
>NZ_PCZT01000020.1:89774-93227 GCF_002968895.1 Paenibacillus sp. AR247
GGCTGCCCGCGATGGGCTCCAGCCCGCATCGGTGGTCGGGCCTGACAGGCCAAAGCCCGGCAGCGAAGGGATGACCAGGTGAAAGGCATCTGCGGCATCGCCGCCATACGATGTCGGATCGGTCAGCGGACCGATCAGCTCCAGGAATTCCACAGGGGAGCTGGGCCATCCGTGAATGAGCATGAGCGGCACTGCACCCGGCTCGGAGGAACGAATATGGAAGAAGTGGATGTTCGCACCGTCAATCGTCGTCGTGAATTGAGGATAGCTGTTGAGGCGCTGTTCCTGCTTGGTCCAATCAAAGGAATGCTCCCAGTAGGCCGCCATGTCTTTCACAAAAGAGAGCGGTGCTCCGTAATTCCAGCCTGCGCTCGGAAGTTCATCCGGCCAGCGGGTCATGCTTAGGCGCTGCTTAAGGTCCTGGAGTTCTGCCTGCGCCGTTTCCAAGCGGAAGGGGCGGATCGTACCTGGATTGGTTTGGCTGCTAGCGAACATTTTCATTTTTAACATCCTCCTTGGGGGGTTCTTATGTCTTTATTGTAGGCGCCCCACCTTGACAACAGTATGTCAGCGAGAAATGCAGTGGATATAAAAAGTGATCTTTTTTGTGAATCACCATTTCTTAGATGAAGGAGAGGGGTAGCTTGAAAGTAGAACGGCTGCTTGGCATTACGATGATCCTGCTGAGCCGGCGCAGGGTGAACGCCCAAACCTTGGCTGATAAGTACGAGGTATCACTGCGCACGATCTATCGCGACCTCGAGACGATCAACGCTGCGGGCATCCCCATCGTGTCGTACGCGGGAACGGACGGTGGATATGAAATTATGGAGAAGTACCGGATCGAGCGGCAAATTGTCACCTTGGAAGACCTGAAATCGATCCTCGTCGCCTTAAAAGGCGTACAAGCTTCGCTGGATGACCGGGAAATGGACGATCTGCTGACCAAAATCAAGGCGCTTGTCGCCAAATCCGAGCAGGACCAAATGGAGGATGAGGGCGAAACGCTCGTGTTTGACACCAACCTGTGGCATGGAGGAGGAATCAAGGACAAGTCGGTCCTCGTTTCGCTAAGGCAGGCGTCCAAGCACCGATCGGTCGTGTCCTTCCTATACACCAATACGGAAGGGACAGCCGAGCAGCGCGAAGTCGAGCCCATCGGCCTGGCTTGGAAGGGGTACGCCTGGTACTTATACGCCTACTGCCGAACCCGTCAGGATTATCGGACGTTTCGGGTTTCCCGATTGAGCGGCTTGAAGGTGCAATTGGAACAATTTCCGTCCCGCGGCGTGCGCATGGAAGAGCTGGATGCAAGGTGGGGGAACCAGGAGACTGGCCCTGCAGTTTCTCTTCTTCTGCGTTTTAAGCCGCGGCTGAGAGTACGGGTGGAGGAGGCTTTTGGCGTTGAGAACGTGGAGACGGAAGCGGACGGATCGCTGCTGGTCCGGGCGAGTTACCCGGATAATCATTGGATGTACGGCATGCTGCTGAGCTACGGGCCGGATTTGCGGGTGCTTGAGCCAGCTTATGTAGCCGAGAGGATCCGGCATATGGCGGTGCAAACGGCTGGGAATTACGAGGATTAAGGCAGAAAATTTACATACGATGATCCGAAGGTCAAATAAGGTCAAAATAATAATTTTCACGATAAATCCACCATAAAACAAGACAAATCAGGCTATAATCGCGTGTAATCAGCTGTAATCGTTTTTGTCATTTCACACCCACGGGCATATAATAAAGTCGTAAGGTCAAACAAGGTCAAATCGAAAGGGGAAATGAAGCATGTTTGACTTGATTCCTTTTGGAAAACGCAGAGAAGATGCCTTTGGACAATTGGTGAAATCCTTTAACGACGTGTTCAGCGACGATTGGTTTACATCTTTCAAAGGATCGTTGACGTCCTTCAAGACCGATATCCGGGAAACGGAGCAATCGTATCTGGTGGAGGCAGAGCTGCCCGGTTTTCAAAAAGAAGATATCGAGATCAGCTACGCTGAGCCTTACCTGACGATCAAAGCCGTTCGCAAGGAAGACCATAGCGTGGACAACCAAGACGAACAAGTCGTCCGCAGAGAACGCCGCTATGGTGAATACACGCGCAGCTTCTACGTTCCCGATATTCATGCAGACGGAATTAACGCGTCCCTGAAGGACGGCGTACTGAACATGGAAATACCAAAGCAGCCGAACAAACGCACCAAACGCATTCAAATTCGCGAAGACATCTAATCATATAGTAAATTGATATGAAGCATCCCGGACGGGGTGCTTTTTTGTTAAGATTATAATTTTGAGATTTTTTTCACAAACCCCTTGCAAAGGTAAAAGGTAAGGTGTATGATTAAGCCATAAAGAGGTTGTGATATAAATCACAAATAGATCGAGGCAGATAAATCATCGGAAATATTTTTTTAAAGTATATTGTGCATTATTTCACAAAAGAGCAGTGTCCTCCATTCCGCTGCTTATCCATTAAGTTATCCATACCGTTTCACATTCATCCATTTCATTCCCTATAAGGAGGAATTACCATGAAAGTCGCAGTCATTGGATGTACCCATGCCGGAACCGCCGCTGTGAAAAGCATTGCCGCACAGCACCCGGAAGCCCAAATTACGGTGTACGAACGCAACGATAACATTTCGTTCCTGTCGTGCGGCATCGCCCTTCACGTCGGAGGCGTCGTCAAGGACGCAGGCGGATTGTTCTACAGCAATCCGGAAGAGCTGGCCGGACTCGGTGCTGTGACCCGGATGCGGCACGAAGTGCTGGCCGTCGACACGAACGCCAAGACGCTGAATGTCCGCAACCTGGTAACCGGCGAAGAATTTACGGACAGCTATGATAAGCTGGTGGTCACCACAGGCTCGTGGCCGGTTATTCCGAAGATGGAAGGAATCGATCTGGACAATGTCCAGCTGTGCAAAAACTACGCTCACGCGCAGGAAATCATTGCCCGCGCTGCGGATGCAGAGCGCATCACCGTCATCGGCGCCGGGTATATCGGCATCGAGCTCGTCGAAGCGTTCCACGAGCTTGGCAAGCAGGTCACCCTGATCGATAACATGGACCGTGTTATGGCCAAGTACCTTGACCGCGATCTGACCGACTTGGCCGAGCAGGCACTGAAGGACCGCGGCGTGCAGCTGGCGCTGGGCCGGACGGTGGAAGGCTTCCACGGCAGCGAAGGCAAAGTGCGCGAGGTCGTCACCACAGACGGCACGTTTGAAGCCGATATGGTTGTACTGTGCATCGGCTTCCGCCCCGGCACAGATCTGCTGAAGGGCCAGGTTGATATGCTGCCGAACGGCGCGATTATCATCGACGACTATATGCGCACCAGCAACCCTGATGTGCTGGCCGCTGGCGACAGCTGCGCCGTACGCTACAATCCGACGGGAACGGCGATGTACATTCCGCTGGCCACTAATGCGGTGCGGATGGGTACGC
>NZ_PCZT01000020.1:93327-121112 GCF_002968895.1 Paenibacillus sp. AR247
TCTGGTGCAGCCAACCGTGCGCTACCAGGTACCCAGGGAACGTCGGCCATCCGGCTGTTTGACTGGAACATCGCGTCGACAGGCATGACCGAGGCCGCCGCGCTTGCTGCAGGCTTGAATGTGAAAACTGTAACAATCCATGAAAACAACCGTCCGGAGTTCATGCCGACCTACGATGATGTCATGCTGAAGCTGGTCTTCGAAGCGGCCGGCGGCCGGATCGTCGGAGCCCAGGTGATGTCGAAGGCGGATATGACCCAAGCGGCCAATACGCTGTCGGTGTGCATCCAGAACCGGATGACGGTGCAGGAGCTGGCTTTTGTAGACTTCTTCTTCCAGCCGCATTACAACAAGCCATGGAATGTGCTGAATACGGCCGGACTGGCCGCCATGGAGGAAATGAAGAAGGAGCAGACGGCTCCGGAAGCTGCGGTCCAAACGAAATTAGCCGTGTAATGTAATCACGAGTCATTTAATGAATCATTCCAACCACGAGGAGTTTCATTCCGGCGGGAAGCGGGATTGCCAGCCTGCTTTTTGCCAATACCATAACCATGCTTGATTCCGGCCCGAAGGGGCCGGGATTTTTTTTGCTTTTTCTCTGATGGAGCGGGATGTGCTTCATTATTTTTTTAAAAAAACTTAAGGGATCTATTGACAAATCACCTACGGCCGCATATTATCTTAATTAATCAAGATATTATATAAATCAAGATAATTAATTGGTCCAGTTAATTTTAGCAAATCGTTTCTTGAATAGCAAAGAAATCCGCCTAATCAGGCGGCCATTCAATCAAAGGAGATGAAGGAAGATGAACATGAATACAAATCAGGCGCAAGACCGGAAGGAAATTGAGCAGCTGTTTGAAAAGCTGAAATGGGCTTGGGGAAAAGGGGATGGCGAGGCTTACGGGGCATGCTTTACCGACAAGGCCGACTACGTTACTTTTCAAGGCGAGCATTTGCAAGGAAGAAAGGCGATCGCCGATGTGCATCAGGAGCTGTGGAACGGCGTATTGAGAGGGTCTATGCTGGACGGGGAGATTGCGAAAATCGACTTTATTACGCCGGAGCTGGCGATCTTTCACGGACTGGGCGCCGTCAAAATGAGATGGCAGAAGCAGGCGCCAAAGAAACGTGACTCCATTAACACCAATGTGGTTGTAAAGCAAAACGGCGAATGGCGCATCGCCGCGTTTCAGAACAGCCGGATTTCCGGACCGGGATTGATGCAAAAAATATTCACGAAGATGAGCTCGCGGCGGGCTGTTCAGCAGCAGCTTCGTTGAGACAGGTACAGGAGGATGGCCTGATCGGCGCATCAGCCTGGGAACGATTGAAGCATAGAAAGAACCCCTTTCGTCCTACCCGGCTGCCGTTGCAGCAAACCGAAACAAACGAAAGGGGGATCTATTGTGATGATCACCTTAATACCCAAACCCGGCGGTTCCTAAATAAAGTCACGAGGGAGTATCGGTTGAAGATCGCATCAGGCTTTCTTTTTCCGCGACCAGACAATAACCGGAATTAGAAGCAAGGACAGGAATCCTCCGGCCAAAGAAAGTGCGGAGTAGCTGGATTGGGCCACAACCATGCCGGATAAAGCTCCTCCCGAAGCCCCGGCTAAGGCAATGAGCACATCCACCGTGCCTTGGGTCTTCGCCCGAGTATGCGGAGGCGTCGCGTCGACAATGGCTGCCGTCCCGCTAATCAGGCCAAAGTTCCAGCCCAGCCCTAGAAGCGCAAGCGCAAGAACGAGAAATACCATCGATTCTCCGGGCGCGAGCCCAGCCAACAAGCCTGCCGCAAGCAAGGTGATTCCGGAAGCATAGGACATCAGAGTGTGTCCGTACTTATCGACCAGAACGCCGGTAATCAGCGAAGGCAGAAACATCGCAGCCACATGGATGCCGATGACGAGGCCGACCTCGCCCAGCCCGTGTCCGTGATGCTTCATGTGGACCGGTGTCATGGTCATAATGGCCACCGATCAGCGGGTCTGGACGAAGGAAGATGAGGAGGACGACGCCGGCTATAATGAATGCTGCAGCAGCCAGCATGAATGGACCCGAAAGCGCTGGGAAACCTATGGAAGTGGCAAACCGTCCCGTGATATTGACCAGATTCGGTCCGGCCACTGCACCGAATGTGGTGAAGACCATAGCGGCACTGATCGCTTTAGCCCGCTGCGTTGGCAAGGCTAAATCCGTCCCGGCATACCGAGCCTGTAAGTTTGTTGCCGTTCCGGCGCCGTACACCAGCAAAGAAATAAAGAGAAGTGCCAGATTGCTTATGAGGGCTGCCAAAACGACGCCTAGCGCACCAAGCCCACCCGCCAGGAAGCCTGCTGCCAACCCCGTCCGGCGCCCTAACCGCTGGGACAGACGGCCGACGATCAGGGCTGACGCTGCTGATCCTAACGTAATTAAGGCGGAAGGAACCCCGGCATAGCTGTCGGATCCAAGCATGTCTTGGGCAAGCAGCGCTCCTACCGTAACCCCTGCGGCAAAACCGGCCCCGCCGAAAATTTGCGAAATGATGACGATCAACATCGTCCTTTTATGGAGCTGCCGCTGCCTCTCAGGCGATTCAACGTACTGCCTTAGAGGTGCAGGGAGGGGGTTCACCCTTTCTACAACCGTGGTCTCTGACATCTATTGATCCTCCCTATATTAGACGAACCGATTCATAAATGATTTGCTGTTCCCCTCACTGTAGACGATCCTGGAATAAAGAAATGACGGTCTCCACTTCTTCTGTGGTGGTGTACCGGCCCAAGCTGAACCGGATCGCTCCCAGCCCTTCATAATCGCTAAGGCCCATGGCCCGCAGCACCGGTGAAAGGGTTGTGCTTCCAGAGTGGCAGGCGGATCCGGTGGAAGCGGCGATTTCCGGAAAACGACCCAAAATCTCCTGCCCGCTCAGCCCGAGGAAGCTTACGTTGAGCGTGTTAGGCAGATGGTTGCCGGGATCGCCATTAAACCGGACCCGGTCTCCAAAGGCTTCCTTGAGCCCTTCCTTCAATGCCTCCCGGAGGTTTTGGATTTCACGGGAACCGACCTTCTGCGCTGCCAGTGCTGCGGCTTTGCCCAATCCGACGATATAAGGCACATTTTCCGTTCCTGCCCTGCGGCCGGATTCATGGCCTGCCCCATGCACAAACGGGGCGAGTGCCGTGCCTTCACGCACATACAATGCGCCGATGCCCTTGGGCGCGTACAGCTTATGACCGGCGATGGATAACAAATCGACGCCCAAGGCATCGACGTTCACCGGGATCTTGCCAAAAGACTGTGCAGCATCCGTATGCATCAGGATACCGTAGCGTTTGGCGATACTGGTCACCTCTTCAATGGGCTGAATCGTTCCAACCTCGCTGTTGGCGTGCATGACCGAAATGAGGATGGTATCCTCGCGGATGGCACGCTCGATATCTGCCGGTGACACCCGGCCCCAGTGATCAACGGGAACGTAGGTCACTTCAGCGCCCAGCGTTTCGAGGAAGGCACAGGGATTGAGAATCGCCGGATGCTCAATGGTTGTCGTGATGATATGTCTGCGGGGCTGGTTGGATGCAAAGTAAACCCCTTTTAAAGCGTGATTGTTGGCCTCGGTTCCTCCGCTGGTAAAAATCACCTCACTGGATTTCGCCCCAATCGCTGCGGCGATCCGGCTTCTGGCGTGCTCGATCGTTTCTTTGAGTGAAGCCGCCGCCCAATGCGACGAAGAAGGATTGCCATAGTGCTGCTCAAAAAACGGCAGCATTTCCTGGAGCACCTCCGGATCTAACGGGGTACTGGCGTTATAGTCCAGATAAATGCGTTTCGTTACCTCTGTGCTTGAAATTCCCGCCATTCGTAAACTCCTTCCTCCACCCGGAATGCTGTAAAGCCCTCACGCTGCAATTTCTCAACCGCCTCGGCCGCTGCAACGCAGTAAGGTCCGCGGCAATAAGCAGCAATTGGAGTTTCCTTGGGCAGACTTTGCAGATATAGATGAAGCTCCTCCATCGGAACGGAGATCGCCCCGGGAATGTGTCCTGCCTCAAATTCATCGGCCGGGCGTACATCCAGTAAGATCATGCTGCCTTCGTCCATTTTGCGCAATACTTCATTTAAAGACAGGGTTTGTACATCCTCGCATTGACTCAGAAAGTCGTTTTTCACCCGGGTGATGTCGGCCAGCTGCGTTTCGCTCATTCGCCATAGAGCATTCAAAAAGCCCTCAATATGGGGACCAGCCAAGCAGTAGATGACATACGTCCCCCGCTTGCTATACTTCACCAGGTTGGCATCCAGTAAAATTTGGAGATGCCGCGATACGTTGGCTACGCTCATTTCTGTGGCCTCGGCCAATTTTTCAACAGACTTGGGTCCTTGGGATAACAAATGCATGAGCTCTAGCCGTTTATCGCTGGACAAGCATTTCCCGATTCGGGCAAACTGCCGGTACAAGTCGTCTTTGAAAGCACGAACGGGAAAATTGTGGTCCATATCTATTCCCACCTTGCTATAATATTCAATGAATTGATTGAATTATAGTCGCGGTTATCTTTGACCGTCAAGATCATAATGAGCTCATAGCTTGACTATATTTTACGAAAGTTCTAATGATGGTTAGGCAAACTTGTCTTGGATGGGTAATGAATGATAGCTAACTTGCTTCCTTTATCTGCAGACTGTGTTAGTCTTAGTAGTAAATTTCTTGGTTAATGGTTAGATTGAACTAAAGTAAATGGTTGAAAATGTATTTTTAGGAATGATTGGTTTTTTGGTAAAATAGGATACTAGGTGGGAGAATACCTGCCACCAAAAAAGAAAAAGTATGAAGGGGACAACATTCGGCGTTGACCGAGAAGGGGAGGACACATGAAATCATCCAAAAAGGTATTATTATTTTCATTAGCGCTGCTGCTCCTCGTGGTGACCGGATGGTCCGGTTGGACGGGAAGCGCCGCAGCTGCGCCGGATTCCGGCAAAACCTATGTCATCGGTACCGACATTACGTTTGCTCCGTTTGAGTTTCAGGACGTCAGCGGCAAGTTTGTCGGGATCGACATGGATCTGATGGAGGCCATCGCCAAGGATCAGAACTTTAAGTATGAGATCAAGCCGCTGGGCTTTAACGCAGCCGTCCAGGCGCTGGAGTCGAACCAGGTGGATGGCGTCATCGCAGGGATGAGCATTACCGACGAACGGAAGCAGAAATTCGACTTTTCCGAGTCCTATTTCGAATCCGGCGTGGTGATGGCCATCAGCAAGAACAATGACACCATCAAGAGCTATGAGGATTTGAAAGGGAAGAAGGTAGCCGTAAAGACAGGTACAGAAGGCTACAGCTTCGCCGAATCCATCGCCTCGAAATACGGATTTACCATCGTCCCGTTCGACGATTCCTCGCAAATGTACGACGATGTCAAAACTGGAAACTCCGTGGCCTGCTTTGACGATTATCCCGTGCTGGCTTATGGCGTGAACCAGAACAATGGACTCAAGATCGTAACCGAGAAGGAAGCAGGCGGCTCCTACGGCTTTGCGGTCAGCAAAGGCAAGAACCAGGAGCTGATGCAAAAGTTCAATACCGGCCTGACCAATCTCAAAGCCAGCGGGGAATATGACCAGATTCTCGAGAAATATCTGGGTGAAAATGCGTCCGGACCGGCAAATCAAAGCCGCTGGGGACTGATTCAGGATTCACTGCCACCGCTGCTGACCGGTCTGGGCAAGACGCTGCTGTACACGATCGTATCGCTGTTCTTCGCCTTTATCCTGGGGTTGATCTTCGGCTTTATGAAGGTGAGTCGCAATAAGTTCCTTCGCGGTTTGGCAACGGTATTCGTCGACGTCTTCCGCGGCATTCCGCTGATCGTCCTGGCTTTCTTTATTTACTTCGGTATTCCTCAAGCGTTCGGCTTCACGATGCCGCTGTTCCTGGCGGCCATTCTGACGCTGACCCTGAATGCCGGCGCTTATGTAACGGAAATCATCCGGGGCGGCATTCAGTCGATCGACCGCGGGCAAATGGAAGCGGCCCGTTCGCTCGGTTTGCCGTACCGCAAGGCGATGATGAAGATCATCATCCCGCAGGCGATCCGCGTCATGATTCCGGCGTTTATCAACCAGCTGGTGATCACGCTGAAGGATACGTCGATTCTGTCGGCGATCGGTCTGGTCGAGCTGACGCAGTCCGGCAAAATTATTATCGCCAGAACGTTCTCCTCATTTGATATTTGGCTGGTTGTAGCCATCATGTATTTGATTGTGATCACAATCTTAACGAAACTTTCAGGCTTCTTGGAAGGGAGATTGCGCCGTGGATAAAATCAGGGTTGAAGGATTAAAGAAGAGCTTCGGCGCCAATCAGGTGCTGAAAGGAATCGATATGCAGGTGAAGGAAGGCGAAGTCGTATGCGTGATCGGCCCTTCCGGGTCGGGGAAAAGTACGTTTCTCCGCTGCATTAACCGGCTTGAGGACATCACTGCTGGCCGTGTCATCGTTGATGACCAGGATCTGAACGATTCAAAGACGGACATCAACAAAGCGCGTGAAAATATTGGGATGGTGTTCCAGCATTTTAACCTGTTTCCGCATTTCAGCGTGCTCAAGAACATCATGTTTGCTCCGATGGAGCTGGGCAAAATGAACGCGAAGCAGGCGCGCGAAACGGCGCTGCGCCTGCTGGACCGGGTCGGACTCGCCGACAAGGCGGATGCGTTCCCGAGCCAGCTATCGGGCGGGCAGAAGCAGCGGGTGGCGATCGCCCGCGCGCTCGCGATGAATCCCGACGTCATGCTGTTCGACGAGCCGACGTCCGCGCTCGACCCCGAGATGGTCGGCGAAGTGCTGGGCGTCATGAAGGATTTGGCCGCAGAAGGCATGACGATGATGATCGTCACGCACGAGATGGGCTTCGCCCGCGAGGTGGCGGACCGGGTCATCTTTATGGACGGCGGCTACATCGTTGAGGAAGGTCCGCCGGAGGAAGTGTTCGGCCGGCCGAAAAACGAGCGTACGATCAGCTTCCTGGAGAAGGTGCTGTAAGCACGCTATATAAGCATGAGTGAAGCCGCGTACGTGATGAACCGTTATTCGGTGTTCACAGCGGTTTGTATGAAATCCCGGATGGGCAGCGTTAGCTGCTTGGCCGGGATTTTTTTCATTTGGTCCCCATCTATTGCCAATCCAAATGCTGTTCGATATACTCATATACATAGTATTACGATGTATTGTAAATCTAGGTATTAGGAGAATGAGCATGGCGATTAATAAAGAGCTGCTCAAGGGCAGCACGGTCATTTTGCTGCTGACGGTGCTGAACAAGAAAGAAATGTACGGTTACGAATTAATCAAGGAAATCGAGAAGAGCTCCGAGGGCGTTTTTTCCATGAAGGAAGGAACGTTATATCCCATTCTGCACACACTGGAGTCGGAAGGCTGGCTGGAAGCGTACTGGAGCACACATGACGGCCGCAAACGGAAGTACTACCGGATAACCGACCAGGGCCGGAGTCAGCTGAAAGAAAAGCAGCAGGAATGGGTTCGTTTCCGCACGGCGGTTGATACGGTGATCGGGGAGGGAATCTGATGCGGGCTGTGGAAAAGGATGCGGCGGTTCAGGAGTTTCTCGACCGGGTGTGCCGGCATATCCGCGTGAAATCCATGCATGCCGAAATCCGTGAGGAGCTGGGAAATCATATTGCCGAACGGATGGACATGCTGGCATCAGAAGGAGTTGCTGAAGAGCATTGCGCGCAGGAAGCGATTAAGCTGATGGGCGATCCCGACGATATCGGACGAAGCCTTCACCGGGCGCATAAACCTGTGTTCGACTGGAAGCTTGTTGTTCTATTAGGTCTGCTGACGATTGTGGGGTTGTTTGGATTACTGAATGTGCAGATGTCTGGCCGAAGGATTTGGATGCTCGCTCAGTTTTTTGAGAAGAAGCTGTTTTATGTTGCGCTAGGATTTGCCGGTCTGTTTATCTGTTATTTTCTGGACTACCGAAAGCTGAGGAAGTATTCCGGAGTAATATTCTGCGGGACCATCGCTTTAATGGCTTTAACGTTGAAGGTAGGCATCACGACGAATGGGCAGACGACCAGTCTGGCGATCGGTTCCTTCAGCATTAATGTAATGGCTGCATCCATATTGCCTTTGCTCATTGCGGCTTCAGGACTGAACTATAAGTTCCGGCGCAGCGATATTGTCGGCTGGATCAAGTTCGGGGGCCAAATGGCCGTTCCGGTCGTGCTGTATTGGCAGAGCGGCTCTTTGCTGTACGGCTGCATTTATTTAGCGGGGTTCGGAATCATTGCACTGCGGCACAACCAGTTTCCTCTGATGGCTATCGGACTGCCGATCCTTTCTTTGTACATATACAAACTAACGCAAACCCCTTACCTTGTGGAGCGTCTGCACTCCTTTTTGAGCGAAAAGGATAAGGATTACCAGACCTTGCAGACGATCGGAGCGATCCGTTCGGCGGGGTGGACGGGCCACGGATTTGCGGCGGCGAACGAAACCCTTCCGTTTATCTATGATGAATCGATGTATCCGTATCTCATTTACTGTTTTGGATGGGGTGCCGGGATCGTCATCGGGCTGCTGGTCATTGGATTCATGATACGAATTTGGAAGATGAGCGTGTCCATTAGGGATGAATATGCCACCTGTATATTTTCCGCGTTCATCGTCGTATTTGGCATTCGGCTGTTGTGGCCGCTGCTTATGGCGTACGGCGTGGTGCCCATCGTGGGGCAGAGCCTGCCCTTTGTCGGCTATGGCGGGTTCACGCAAGTGATTGATTTTTGCGCCATGGGGCTGCTGTTATCGATCTATCGGCGCAAGCAGATGCTTCCCGCAAGGATGGAGACCGTTTGAAATTAAGGCCAAGCCCGATACTTTCGGGTTTTGGTCTTTTTGCTATTGCTATATACAGTGGAACTGTATATAGTGTAAGTATACAGTTGAACGATATAAAGTGTGACTGAGCAAAAGGGAGGCACTTCATTGAGCAGAGATAAACATTTACCGCTGACCGAAACGGTATATTATATTTTGTTGGCGCTGCTGGAGCCGGCGCATGGTTACCTAATTATGCAGAAGGTGGAGGAGCTCAGCGTGGGGCAGGTCCGGATGGCGGCCGGCACGCTGTACGGGGCGGTGGACAATCTGCTGAAGCAGAAATTTATCCAGCCGACTGCGAGCGAGGACAGCCGCCGCAAGGTGTACGTCATCACGGATCTGGGACGGGAAATGCTGAGACAGGATTACGAGCGGATGCGCCATATGATCGAAGTGACCAATATGCAGTGGAGCAAGGAGGAGTTGCTGCATGAAAAAATATAAATTTTTTACGAATTTGGACCAGGAAGAACAGTGGCTGAACAACATGGCACGGCAGGGCTATTCGCTCGTGCGGAAATCCTTCGGCTATCAATTCGAGCGAAGCGTACCGGAGGAAGCCAACTACCGGATCGACTTCCGCACGTTTAAGAATCAGCGGGACTTTGAGGATTATGTTGCCCTGTTCGAGGACAGCGGCTGGACGCATGTCGCCGGCACGAAGGGGTCGGGGGCTCAATATTTCAAGCAGAACGGTGACCAGAGGAACGAAGATATTTTCTCCGATGCCGACTCCAAGGCGGCCCGGTATAAGCGGATTTCCGACATGTGGATGACGCTGTGCTGCTGCTTTATCCCGATTTTCGCAGTGCTGATTTCGACCGACGCCATTGACGCGTCCGTCATTCTGAAGCCCCAATCGCTGTATTACACGCCGGGATTGTGGGAAATGAGCGGCCCAAGATTTTGGCAGGCGTTCCTGTTCGAGACGCCGTTCGCGCTGTTCCGCGGAATAGTCTGGATGGTCATTCCGGTTATGATTATCGTCTACTCGGTTTTCGCCTACAAAGCCAAAAAGGAATACGACAAGTCCCAGCAGCAGTAATGTCGATGGGAGCCAATGGAGGATGCTGCGCTTGCCGGCATCGTCCTTTTTTTCATGTGGATGGCAGCCGGCGAGCAGTTTGGCAACATCGGGCTCTGCATCGGTTGAGCATGGATGCCCGTTCATGCCAGCGGGACCGGCTCTTTAATCTTTCTTTAGATTTCCTTTAATATTAATTTCTGTTTGCTTAACATCCTCTCCCTATAATCAAAAGCATCTTAGGTTCACGCTCAGGCGCTCACGCGGAGTGGGCACCGGACCGGAAATGGGGAGAAAGAGATGCAGAAAAAACGATCGCCGTGCTGTTTGGCGGCTGCTCAACGGAGTATGAAGTCTCGCTGCAATCGGCGGCTTCCGTCATAGATCATTTGGACAAGGCTAAATATGAGCTGGTGCTCATCGGCATTACCCGGGAAGGAGCCTGGCTGAGGTACCACGGAGATCCCGAGGAGATCCGCAGGGACCGCTGGCATCAGCATCCGGGGTGCATCCCGGCGTTTCTGCCGCCAAGCAGGGAGACGGGCGGAATCGTGGAGTTGGTCGTGACGGAATACCGTTTGACGCCGGTGGACGTCGTATTCCCGGTTCTTCACGGCAAAAATGGGGAAGACGGCACGCTGCAGGGGCTGCTGGAGCTGTCGGGCATTCCTTTTGTCGGCTGCGGCACACTGGCTTCTGCCCTTTGTATGGACAAGGAGGTTGCCAGCAAGCTGGTCAAGGCGGCTGGAGTGGAAGTGGCGGGTTCGGTCACGGTCCTCGCAGGAGACGACTTGTATGCGGCCGCCAAATCGGCTGAGACGCTGGGCTACCCCGTCTACGTTAAACCGGCCAAGTCCGGTTCCTCTTTCGGTATTACAAAGGCGTACGACAGGCTGGCGCTCATGGACGGCATCCGTGAGGCACTGCAGCATGACGACAAGGTGGTGGTCGAGCAGAACATTGCCGGATTTGAAGTGGGCTGCGCGGTTCTGGGTCATCGGGAACCGTTCATCGGAGAAATCGATGAGATCGAGCTGCAGGGCGAGTTTTTTGACTATACGGAAAAATACCAGCTGATTTCGTCTAAGATCCATCTGCCTGCCCGGATTTCGGAAGAAACGGCGAACCGGGTCAAAGAGACCGCGCGCCGCGTCTATCGGACGCTCGGCTGCCGCGGCCTGGCCCGGGTAGACATGTTCATTACCGAAGGGGAGCGGATTGTGTTCAATGAGGTGAACACGATGCCCGGCTTCACGGCCGCCAGCCGCTATCCGAACATGATGCGGGCCAGCCATCTGCCGTATCCGGACCTGATGGACCGGCTGATCCAGATGGCCGAAGCGATGGAGGTGGTCCGATGATCGGGGTTGTAGGCACGGCAGGCCGCGTGATTCACATCCAGCCGAGCATGGTGCACCGGGGGCACCTGGTCCTCATTAACAGCGAGCACCCGCTCCGCCAGGCGCCTTATTCCAAGAGCCTCGCGCCTGTGGAATCACTCGCTCATACCAGCACTCATGAGCGGGTGATGCGTCTGGAACGCAGCTGCCTGCAGCAGCTGGAGGCGCTGCTGGACGCCTGCGGGGGCCGGGAGGCATCGGAGTGGTCAGCGGCTACCGCACCGCGATGGAGCAGCAGCGCATCTACGACCGGTCGCTGGTGGAGAACGGGGAGATTTTTACCGCGAGTTACGTGGCTCGTCCCGGAGAAAGTGAACACCAGACCGGACTGGCGGCCGATGTGGGCGATAAGCATACGGGGGTCGACTATTTATGCCCTTCGTTTCCGGAGGGCGGCGTTTATGCCTCTTTCCGGAAGCTGGCAGCGGAGCATGGCTTCATCCAGCGTTACAAGCAGGGAAAAGAGCATCTGACGCACATTGCCTGCGAGCCTTGGCATTTTCGCTATGTGGGCGTGCCGCATGCCATCATCATGGAGCAGTATGGGATGTGCCTGGAGGAATACACAGACTACTTGAAGCAGTTCACCCTGAAGGGGCCGCATCTGTTCAAAAAGGTGAAGGAACATCTCGTGGAGATATATTTTGTCCCCGTACATGAAGAAGAGCAGGTGCTGACGATTAAGGCTCGCCCTGAAACAAGAGTGGAATGCTCGGGGAACAATGTGGACGGCTGCATCATCACCGTCTTCCATGATTTGCGGAAGGGGCTGGTGGGTTGAGGGCGCATCGTCTTCGGGCAGAGACGTTCCCTGTGAGATGGGAATACTCGCTTACTTCTCCAAGCGAAAAGAGAGAGACCCGTCCTTCCCTATCCCACCGGGCGTGGGCGGAAATCAGCCTGGATCACTTGCGGCATAACGCCGCAGAGCTCCAGCGGCTTCTCCCTTCCGGGTGCCGCCTGATGGCGGTGGTTAAAGCTAATGCATACGGACACGGTATGACGGAGATCGCGGGGTATTTGAACCGTTCGGGGATGGATAGCTTCGCTGTGGCGGAAATCGGGGAAGGGATCCTTTTGCGGGAACAAGGCATCCAGGGGGAGATTCTAATCCTTGGCTACACCGATCCAGAGAGGGCCGCCGATTTAGCCAGGTACCATCTGACGCAGACGATGGTAAGTTTGGAATACGGGCAGGCTTTGGAGGCGCTCGGTATCGACCTGGAGGTTCATGTCAAAATCGATACCGGCATGAACCGGCTCGGCGTGCCCCACCAGGATACGGAGTCGATTCTGCGGTGCTATGACTTTGTCAATCTTCGGGTGACGGGTATATTCAGTCATTTGTCCATGTCGGACGGACTTGGGCCGGAGGAGACCGAATTTACGCGCCGGCAGATCGCTCACTTTGATGGTGTGGTCGCGCAAATCAAGAAAACGGGCATCGATCCAGGCCTTGTGCATCTTCAGAGCAGCTACGGCATGCTGAATTACCCGGAGCTGCGCTATGACCGGGCCCGGCCGGGGATCGCGCTGTACGGCCTGCTCAGCCAGGAGGGCGACGCCGTGCGGTGCCAGGCCGAATTGCGGCCTGTGCTGGCGCTCAAGGCGACCGTGACGCAGGTGAAGGAGGTGCAGGCCGGGCAGTCGGTCGGCTACGGACGCCGCTTCGTGCCGGAACACGATATCCGGATCGCCACGGTATCCATCGGCTATGCCGACGGCGTTCCAAGGATACTGTCGGACGGGGGTGGACAAGTCCTGATCCGCGGGCAGCGGGCCACCATCATCGGCAGCATCTGCATGGATCAGCTGACCGTCGACGTCACCGGTATCGACGGCGTAATGCTAGGGGACACCGTCACGCTGATCGGTCAAGATGGCGATGAGCAGATCACCGCCGGCGAGATCGCCGCGCGCTGCCGTACGGTCACCAACGAAATCGTGAGCCGGATCGGCAGCCGGGTGCAGCGCATATATGTTCAATAGCTGCTGGAGACGGCGGCTCAGGCTGCCGAGATCGTTCTCGACAGCCTGAATAAGTAATAGTGCACTTGTTTTATTGTTAAGAGAAACAATCTGGGTATACTTGGCATCTATATAGTAAAACCGGATTGGGGTGTTCTTAATGAAGCGAGCTGTTTATTTTATCTCAATCGTCATGCTATCTCTAATTTTTACAGGATGTTCGCGTAACTCCATCGTTAAAGAAAATACGAATACTTCTTCCACATTTATTAATTCGGAAAAAACGAATTCTCAGGGCCAAGATCCCCAGTCAACAAAAGAAGAAACTGCCATTACGGGAAACATAACTTGGAAGGCTCAGTATGAACCCATCGGCATGTTTGCAGTAAAAATGGTTTTATCTCAATCCACAGATCAAGGTAAAACGTGGACTATCGTGACAAGCAGTGACCAGGAAGGCAGCACAATACCTGGCGGGGCAGAGTCCTTCACATTTACCGATGCAAATACCGGCTGGATCGTAACGAATACACCAGCGGAAGGTAAGGTTGGGGCTTATAAGTCAATCGACGGAGGCAAGTCGTGGTTCGATCTTAACCTGCCTGTTCCAGACGAGTTACAAAGCTCAAACATAAAGGCCGTTCTCCCTTACTTTTTGAATACAGACATATGTGTTATGATGACAACTCAAACGGACGAATCACCAGAATCATCGAAAAGCCTGTTCTACGTTTCTATAGATGGTGGAGTTGAATGGAGTCCTATCTTTAATCAAAGTGAAGGAACAGACAAAAGCCTTCACTGGAGTAAAGACGAAAACAACAACTACAGTTTTTTCATCGGTAAAGAAAAGTGGGAGTTCACAGGATCTCAATGGTTAAGAAACAGCAAATAGCCGGTTAGTCGTTCTATTTAGCATACATAAGTGTCGTAGTGCCGCTGGGTACAGCGGCTTTTTTGCGCTTATGGCTGTGGTCGGGGGGTTACCGCCGTTACTTCGTTGTATTTCGGCGTTTGAACTCTTTTATGATGACGTTTTTTGCGGAGACGATCAGCGTTTCCGGGATGAGAACGCACCCGATGTATAGCAGGATGATGAATGGAAGGGAAGCCGTGAAAATAGCGAAGGTTTGTTCTTCCTGCGGCTTCATGATAACCAGCCATAAAGGGATCGCGACCACCCAGGTTAAGAGGTTGGAGATCAGCAAATAGGTCAGGTTTTCCCACAGCAAGCTGAATAGAATCAAAGCAGCAATAGGGATCGTCCACGAATCTAGCTGTTGATCCAGACTCAAAAAGCAGAAGAAGGCCATGGGATAGATCAGAGTAAGAACGATTTGACTGGCCTTAACTCGACTCCGTTTCATTGGGCTCTCCTTTCTTTGCCCGTGATTTATACAAAAAACCACCGCCTTATGAATGAACCTCCAATGGTTAGCGGATGCCTAACAAACGAGGAGACAGTTCCATCGATGATCCTCCATCCCTATTCGTTTCAAAACCCCATTGTATTCGCTGCAGACCCGCGAAATCCCTTTTAAACGGACCGGAATAAACTATATTTTCATGCCTTTGAAAAAACACAGAAATTAACCGTTGACAGGGGCCACCCCCGGTGATAACCTCAACCAGAGGAAAAAAGCCAACCTGCTATACGATATGTATGATTGATTAACGCGGCAGACCCTTGAGGAGCCGTTTTTTAAAGACGTTATGTCCTTTGTGGACCCCTAGATCCGCATACCTGGCAAGCCGACTCTTCTTTCCGAAGGGTTTTTTCATTTTATAAAAACGTGGGCATGCTGCCAGATGCCTAATCCGACAAAAAGAAAGTGATCCCTTGTATCAGCTAAAGTTTAAGGCGAACACCGAGCGCCTGCTAGACAAACATCTTACCGGTGAATCGATCGATTACCGGCAGATTATTTCCCTGTTCATCCCGATCCTGATCGACCAGGCGTTTATTATTTCGTTGAACATGGTCAACGCCGCCATGATCAGTTCGGCCGGAGTCGCCGCCATCAGCGCCGTCAATATGGTCGACTCGCTCAATATTTTTCTGGTCAGCGTCTTTATCGCCATGTCGACGGGCGGAACGGTCGTCGTCGCGCAGTATAAGGGCAGCGGCAACGACCTGATGGTTTCCAAAGCGGCGTCCAGCACCGTCTCCGCCTGCGCGATTCTGGCGCTGGCTCTCAGTCTGATCCTGGTCTTGTTCCACCACCGCTGCTCAGCGTGCTGTTCGGAGCGGCTTCGCCGGAAGTCATGGACAATGCCAAAGTGTATCTGCTCGGAGGCGGCGTGTCTTTTGTGGGAATCGCCATTACTGAAGCGGTGTGCGGCGCGCTGCGCGGGATCGGCAAATCGCGGGCTTCGCTCATGCTGTCCCTGTTCATGAACTTGACCTACGTCGCGCTGAATTTGGTGTTTATCAACCTCTTGCACATGGGCGTTCTTGGCATGACGATCGCGATCAACATCGCCCGGTACCTGGCGGCCGCCTGCGCGCTGTACTTCCTGGTCAAAAGGGACACCGATCTGCATTTCCAGCTCCGGTCCATCGTTCAGGTGAACCTGAAGATGCTCCGCAAAATCTTTAACATCGGCATCCCGTTTGCAGCGGAGCAGATGTTCTTTAACGGCGGTAAAATGCTGACCCAGATCTTCATCGTCGGCCTTGGCACTTATGCCATCGCCACCAATGCGATCAGCGGGTCGCTGGCAGGCGTATCCCAAATTCCGGCGAACGCTCTCTCGCTCACGCTGGTGACGGTAGTGGGGCAGTGCATCGGACGGAGAAACGTGGAGGACGCGCGCAAGTTCACCAAGACGTTCCTGTGGCTGGCGTCCTTCTCCTTCGTGCTGACGGGTGTGATCATGATGGCCTTGTTCCATCCGCTGGTCAGCCTGTTCCACCCGCCGAAAGAGATCGTCGGGGACATCTTCACGGTCCTGCTCATCAACCTGATCGCGCAAGTACCGCTTTGGGCTATCAGCTTTATTATGCCGTCGGCGCTGCGGGCCGCGGGGGACTCCAAGTTCACCTCGCTGGTCTCCATGCTGTCGATGTGGCTGTTCCGGGTCATCCTGGGCTATGTGCTCGGCATTGTGCTGCATTGGGGAATCGTCGGCGTCTGGCTGGCGATGAACTGTGAGTGGGGCGTGCGCGGCACCGTCTTCCTGCTGCGTTTCATGGGCAAGAAGTGGTATCAGCACCGCTTGATTGATTGAATATATACGATATCCATTCCGAATTTTACGGTAAAAAAAGGACTTTCCCCGGCTTGTCAGCCGATCTGGGAAAGTCCTTTTGCGTTAGGCGGTTGCTCCGCTATTCGTCCGCAATAATAAGCTTCGTCTGCGTCTTTTTAAATTTGGCGGCATAACTGCGGTCCACCAGGTTGTCTGTCACGATCGCATCGATTTTGTCCAGCGGCGCGATCGCAATGGTGACGTCCCGGCCGAATTTGCTGCTGTCGGCGGCGACGAAAACCTCTTTGGACAGCTCGATCATCTTTTTGCGCGTGGTCGCTTCCTCCAGGTTGTAGTCGGAAATTCCCCGTTCGGTTGTGATGCCGCTGCAGCAAATAAACGCCTTGAGGACGTTCAGTTCATGAAAGTTGAAAATATACTCGAACGTTAC
This sequence comes from Paenibacillus sp. AR247, assembly GCF_002968895.1. Lineage (NCBI taxonomy): Bacteria > Bacillati > Bacillota > Bacilli > Caryophanales > Paenibacillaceae > Paenibacillus > Paenibacillus sp. AR247. Next base: position 110,267 of record NZ_PCZT01000020.1, read on the forward strand.
GACCGACTGCTCGTCCTTGCGGATTTTTCCCCCGATGATCATCAGCTCGATATCGGTGTTCATCAGCTCGGTAATGACCGGGATGGAGTTGGTAATGACCGTCAGCTTCTTCTTGTCCTTGATGTATTTGGCAATATGGTACGTCGTCGAGCCGCTGTCGATATAAATGCAATCCCCCTCCTGAATGTATTCGCAGCATTTCCGGGCGATGGTTTCCTTCTCCTCCAGCCGGTCGATCATGCGCTCATCCATGGAAGGCTCGCCATACTTGGGCTCGGCCAGCTTGATTCCGCCATAGATTTTGACGATTTTCCCCTGATTGGCCAGCACATTGATGTCCCTGCGCAGCGTGTCCACGGAGATGTCCAGCTCTTCGGTCAGCTCGTTCATCTTCAGCACCTTGCGGACGTTCAGCAGATCGATGATTTTCTTTTGTCGTTCTAATGGCAGCATGTTTTTCACCTGTATTTATGACGTGGAAGCCTCGATATTCAAGTTAAGTCAATACCAGTGTACTGATTACACCTTGCAACTTCAATACCGTTTATACCTTGGAGCCACAGGTTTCTGTTGAGCATCCTGCCCGATACTGCCTCGTCTTGCACAAGCTAAAAAAGGGCCGTTGCCGTCAAACGCCATAGCGCCGAATCGGTACTCCAAAGTACTGGTTTGGCGCTTTTTTTACGTATATATGAGAAGAAATTAAGGTGATTTAGGATGAAGTTAGTCAAAACATATGAATAACATATGCATAATTTACTTCGGCTTTACACAATGGACGATTTGGATTGACATTCGCTTTTTATACTGGGGTTGTGTTTATGGGAGGTGAGCCGTCTGCTCAAGCTGCAGCATATTCGTAAACAATTCGACGAAAAGGTAGTTTTGGAAGACATCAGTCTCGAGATCGACACGGGCGAAATTGTATCGCTCCTCGGTCCGAGTGGAAGCGGGAAGACGACCCTTCTCGGCATTATTCTCGGGTTAACCGATATGGATCAAGGCAAGATCCTGTTTAATGGCAACGACATCAGCCGGGTGCCCATGAACAAGCGGGGTTTCAATATCGTGTTTCAGGATTATGCCCTGTTCCCGAATTTGAACGCTTACGACAATATCGTATACGGGCTTCGCAACAAGAAGGGAGTCAGCAAGGAGGAGGTTCAGGAAACGATCGATTTTCTTGAGCTCGGGCCCCATCTGAAAAAAAGAATCAGCGAACTGTCCGGGGGCCAGAAGCAGCGGGTGGCTTTGGCCCGAACGCTGGTCACCAAGCCGAAAATCCTGCTGCTGGATGAGCCGCTCAGCGCCCTCGACGGGGTGATCAAGGAATCGATCAAGCAGCGGATTCAATCGATCGCGCGGGAGTTCAAGCTTACGACGATCATTGTGACCCACGATCCGGAAGAGGCGCTGACCCTGTCGGACAAAATTCTGATCATCAACCAGGGTCAAATCGCCCAATACGGCACGCCGCAGGACATCATCCAGCAGCCGGCGGATGCTTTCGTGGAACAGTTTATTATCCGGCAGCTGCAGATCAAACGGCAGAACATTTACCAGCTTTTTGGTGCAGCCCATGCATAAAGTCAAGCCTGAAATGCGTGTGATCTTCATCCTGATCGTGCTGCTGTTCGCCGTGTTTCTGTTCATCCCGCTAGTGGTGCTGCTCATTCGCTCTTTGGAAAATGACCAGGGCTTTACGCTTGCAAACTATATCGATGTGTGGAGCAACCGGGACCTGGCCCGTTCCATTCTGAACAGCGTCAAAATATCGGCGCTGACCGCACTCATCACGACGGTGCTCGGCTTTATTCTCGCTTATGGTATTCACTGTACCAACGTGTACCGGCCCATCAAGGGCGTAGTAAGAATGTTGGTTTCGCTCCCGATGCTCCTGCCCACGATTACCTACGGATTCGCCATCATGTACTCCTTCGGCAACCAGGGGCTGATCACCCGGATCACGGGACGGAACTGGTTTGAAATTTACGGATTCAACGGACTGCTGCTCGGCTATGTCATTTACACGCTGCCGCCGGCCTTTCTGCTGATCCACAATGCGTTCCGCTACGTGGACCGGAAGTTTATCATCGTCTCCAGGTTGATGGGGGACGGCACGCTGCGCAGCTTCAAAAATACGGTGCTGCGGCCGCTGGCAGGAGCGCTGGGCGGTACGTTGATCCTGTCTTTTATCCTGAGCTTTACCGATTTCGGGATTCCGGCATCGGTCGGCGGCACCTACGAGGTCGTTGCAGGGCAGCTGTACCAGGTGATGCTCGGATCCATCCCGGATTTTAACCAGGGGGCGGTCGTTGCGATCGTCATGTTGATCCCGGCGGTGTTTGGCATCTGGCTGCTGCAGGCGCTGGAGAAGCTCAATTTCCACGTCGATAAAATGGCCGATACGCCGCTGCCCAACCACCACATACGGGATACGAGCTTCGGGATCCTCTCCCTGGTGGTCGTGCTCGGCATGCTCTCTATCTTTGCGGTAATGTTTATCGCGCCGTGGACGAACGGATACCCGTACGATCTTACGTTTACCTTCAAGCATGTGGCGAGCGTGCTGGAGTCCGGAGATCTCACAGGGGTGTACAAGCATTCGTTGTGGGTCGCGCTGCTGACGTCCATCTTCGGCACCCTGGCTGCTTATGCCGCAGCGCTGCTCAATGTGCGCACGAACCTGCGGTGGCGGGGAGTCACGGATACCATCTCGATGATCACCAACACGGTGCCGGGCATGGTGCTGGGGATTGCGTACCTGCTGTTTCTGAACGGGAGCAGTCTGAAGGGGACGTTTACGATTCTCGTGCTCTGCAACATCGTCCATCTGTTCACGACGCCGTACCTGATGGCCAAAAACGCCCTTTCCCGGATGAACCCGTCCTGGGAAACGACCGGGGAACTGCTCGGGGACAGCTGGCTGCGGACCGTCCGGCGGGTCGTGCTGCCGAATTCGGCCGCCACGGTGGTCGAAATGTTCGGATACTTCTTCGTCAACGCGATGGTGACGATCAGCGGTATCATCTTTCTGGTATCGGCGCAGACGTCGGTGGTGGCGAGCAAAATCAAGGAACTGCAGCATTTCGCCAAGTTTAATGAAATTTTCGTGCTGTCTATGCTGATCTTCGCAACCAACCTGATCATCAAGGTGCTGTGCGAAATATTGCAAAGACGGAGGGCGGTGCAGCGGTGAGCCCGGGGTTTGCTCTTCGCCTAGCGGGATTAATGGCAGCTGTTTCACGATTTCTTAGTATCGCTCTGGAAGGTTACATGGCTAGCTATGAATACAGTCTACACTCGCATTGACATGGCTTTGAATTTGTTTTCACTATCATTCACTCTTTTCGCCAAGCCCAGCGTAGGGGCCGAAATCCGTTTGGAGAAGCGCAGCGATCGGAAAACCGATTCGGACCCGGAGCGGCCTCTAAAGCAAATTAGTAACTATTTTATTTGAAGCGAGGGAATTTACCCATGTCCATGTCCAAGTCCAAAACGTTCAAAGGCCTTCTGCTCACCCTGCTCGCCATCAGCCTCGTATTCGCCCTGGTCGGATGCAGCAGCAGTAAAGCGGAGGAATCCAAGAAGGTCGTCATCTACACCAACGGCGATGAAGAAGCGGTAGCCGCCATGGAGACTGCGCTGAAAAATGCCGGTTACGACGGCAAATACGTGCTGCAGTCACTCGGCACTTCCGAGCTCGGCGGAAAGCTGATGGCGGAGGGAAGCGATATCGAGGCCGATCTCATCACGATGAGCTCGTATTTTATCGACAGCTCGCAGAGCAAATACCACATGTACAAGGACCTGTCTTTTACCACCAACGCCATGGATTCCTACCCTTCCTACTATACGCCGATTCTGGCCAATACCGGATCGATCTTCGTGAATACCGAGGTACTGAAGCAAAAAGGATTGGAGAAGCCCACATCGATCAAGGATTTGACGAAGCCTGAATACAAAGGCCTGGTATCGATTCCGAACATTATGGACTCCTCCACCGGCTGGCTGCTCGTGCAGGCCGTCATTACGCAGTACGGAGAAGAGGAAGGCAAACAGGTGCTGCACGATCTGATCGCGAACGTCGGCCCGCATCTGGAGAGCTCTGGCTCCGGCCCGATCAAGAAGGTCGAAGCTGGCGAGGTAGCCGCAGGCTTCGGACTGCGCCACCAAGCGGTCAAAGCCAAGGCTTCGGGCGCGCCAATCGACTATGTCGACCCGTCGGAAGGCAACTTCTCGCTGACCGAGTCGATCGCGGTCGTCGATAAGAAGAACGCCACGACCGACCTCGCCATGAAAATGGCCGAGACGATCATCAAGGATGCGCGCAAGGACCTGATCACGAACTATCCGGTCGCCCTCTACCAAGGTGAGACGGTCGAAGACATCAACAAGCCTGCCAAATCGATGAAGTTCGCCAAACCGCTGACGGTGGAGCTCCTTGAGGAGCACCAGAAGTTTTTTAAGGATGCCAAATAACAAATGACGACGACCCAAGAACGAACCCAATACACGGCAGGGAGTGACTTACCCATGAACCAATACAAGCTGTTAACCCCAGGGCCGCTGACCACGACCCGTACGGTGAAAGAGGAAATGCTCCTGGACCGCTGCACCTGGGACGATGACTATAAATCGATCACGCAGCGGATCCGGTCCCAATTACTCGGCATCGCCGGCGCCGATCCTGCGGAATACACCGCCGTACTGATGCAAGGCAGCGGCACGTTTGCGGTTGAATCGGTCATGACCTCGGCCATTTCCGATCAGGACAAGGTGCTGATCATTACGAACGGCGCCTACGGCGAGCGGATCGTCCAGATGGCGCAGTATATCGGATTGAACTATGCGGAATATCGTATCGACTATGACCGGCATCCCGACGAAACGGAGCTTCGTGGCTTGCTTGAAGCCGATCCTTCCATTACCCATATCGCGATGGTTCACTGCGAGACGACGACGGGCATATTAAATCCGGTCGAAACCGTGGCGGGGCTGGCCCAAGCGTATGGCAAAACGCTGATCATCGACGCCATGAGCAGCTTCGGCGGCATTCCGATCGATGTGCCGGGCCTCGGTATCGACTATTTGATCAGCAGCGCCAATAAATGCATTCAAGGCGTACCCGGCTTCGGGTTTGTCATTGCCAGGCTGGAGAAGCTGAAGGAGCTCAAGGGCACGGCCCGCAGCCTGTCGCTTGATCTCTACGACCAATGGAAGGGCATGGACAAGGACGGCAAATGGCGGTTTACCTCACCCACCCATGTCGTGGCCGCCTTTGCAAAGGCGCTTGACGAGCTGGCGGAGGAGGGGGGCGTCCCGGCCCGGTTCGAACGCTACCGCCAGAACAACCGGCTGCTTCGCGACCGGCTGGCCGGCATCGGGCTGTACGCCTATATCGAGGAAGCGAAGCAGTCGCCGATCATTACGACGTTTTTGTTCCCTGAGGGGCAGCATTTCAGCTTTGCCGACTTTTACGCCTACGTGAAAGAAAGGGGCTTCGTCATCTACCCCGGCAAGCTGACGGACGTCGATACGTTCCGCATCGGCAACATCGGGGAGATCTATGAGGAGGACATCGAGCAGTTGTGCGGTATAATCGAGGAATATATGGGAGGAATGAAGCGATGAACCGGATTGAGGGTGTGATTTTGGATTGGGCCGGAACGGCCGTGGACTTCGGCTGCTTTGCGCCGGTGAACGTCTTTGTCGATATTTTCAACCAGGCTGGCATTGAAGTTACGATGGAGGAAGCCAGAGCACCGATGGGCATGCTCAAAATCGACCACATCCGTGCCATGCTGTCCATGCAGAGAATTTCCGCTCTCTGGAAGGACAAGTACGGACGGGATTTCAGCGAAGAGGACGTACACCGGCTGTACGCCGCGTTTGAGCCTGCGCTGATGGCCTCTCTGTCCGAATATACGGATCCGATACCCGGCGTCATCGAGACGGTGGAAGCGCTGCGGGCAGACGGACTGAAGATCGGCTCGACTACAGGGTATACGCACTCCATGATGGACGTCGTCACTCAGGGCGCACGGGAAAAGGGGTACTATCCCGACCATCTCGTCACCCCTGACGAAACGGGATCTTACGGCAGACCGTACCCGTACATGATTTTCCGCAACATGGAGCATCTGAAGCTGTCCGCATCCTGGAAGGTGGTCAAGGCCGGCGATACGGCCTCCGATATCCAGGAAGGCGTGCAGGCCGGCGTATGGGCGGTCGGCGTCGTCATCGGCAGCTCAGAGATGGGCTTAAGCCAGGAGGTATACGACAGCTTGCCCGCGGCAGAGCGGGCCGAGGCGATCGAGCGCACGAGACGGGCGTTCCTGGCGAACGGGGCCGATTTTACGATCGATACGCTGGCGGAGCTGCCGGCCCTCATCGGAACGATCAACCAGATGCTGGCCAAGGGCGAACGCCCGGGCCAAGCACAGCGGCTGCAGACCGCAGAGCTTTAATAGCATATAGTTCAGCTGTCATCCAACCGCGCTTCGGCGCGGTTTTTTATATTGGCTAAATCTATTCAACAACGATCCTCTTGAAAATTTGCTGGAGGGATGGGTAGAGTAATGTAAGGGTGCCGATTTTAACGAGAGCACCAACACCACAATTTCAAAGGAGGCACAAAGGATGAAAATCGTTGTGACCAGTATATTTGTATCAGACCAAGATCGGGCACTTCAGTTTTATTCGGAAAAGCTGGGGTTTGTCAAAAAGGAGGACGTTCCCGTCGGTGAATACAGGTGGATCACGCTTGTCTCTCCCGACGAGCAGAACGGCACCGAGCTCTTGCTCGAACCGAATAACCATCCTGCTGCCAAAGAGTATCAAACGAAGATATTTGCTGATGGCATCCCGGCAGCGATGTTTGGTGTGGAGGATATTCATACAGAGTATAAGCGGCTGTTGGAAAACGGTGTGAAGTTTACGATGGAGCCGACCCAAATGGGCCATCTTACATTAGCCGTCTTCGACGATACATGCGGCAACCTTATCCAGATTGTGCAGAAGTAACACAGCAGAGCGGCTGAAGAAGTCCCTGCAATAATGTACTATCCGCCTGCCCGCCCCGCACCCTATAATGCTAAAAAACGACGGTGTGAGGAGTATCCAACATGAACATTGCTTCTTTTCTGCTGTACTGTGTCATTGTTACCTTTACGCCGGGGCCATCGAATATCGTCATTTTGGCGGCGGTCCGGCAGGAGGGCTTCAGGCAGGCGGCCAAATATATTACCGGGGCTTCTATCGCTTACTCTTTGCTGGTGGCCGCTTCGGTCGTGGTGAACCGGGAGCTGGTTACGGGGATGCCCGTCGTTCTTACGGTTCTAAGGATCGCCGGCAGCTTGTTCATTCTGTACCTGGCATACCAGATTTACCGCATGGACGTGTCCAAGGCAGCGGCCAAGCAGACGGCGTCTTTTATGTCGGGATTTTGGATGCAGTTTCTGAACCCGAAAGTGGTGTTGTTCACCATTACCGTCATTCCCATTTACGTCATGCCCTATTATTCTTCAGGTTGGGTCTTGGCCCTGTTTGTGGGATTGGTCTCGCTGATCGGGGTTGCCGCCTATTTTTCCTGGGGACTGTTCGGCACACTGCTCAAGGGCATTCTGCAAAAACACCAAAAAATCTCGAATATCGTTTTCTCCCTGCTTCTGGTATACTCGGCCGTAATGGTATCCGGGATCACAGACATCGCGAGGGGGTGAGCGGAGGATGGAACGATTCGAGTATAAGCAGGCGGCGGGCATTACCGCGCTGTCGGCAAGCATTGCCGATTTTACGTCAAAAAGCACTGCCACGAGGAGTACGCGCTCGGCGTCACCCTCCGCGGCGTTCAGCAGTACGACCTGGAAGGGAGCCTGCAGTCCTCCCACCGCAGCGGCGTGATGCTGTTTCATCCCGAGCAGACGCATGACGGCTGGTCGCAGGAACGCTCCGGCATCGATTATGTCATGCTCTACATTCACCCGGATCAATTCCTGGAAGCTTTGGGGAAAAAGGAAGTGCTCCGCTTCTCCGACCCCATCGTGTACGACGCGGGTCTGCGGCGCAGCATTCTCGATCTGTCCACCGCCATTGCCGGCGGCCAATCCGAGGATGTATGCAGCGAACTGTTGTTTCGGGTTGCGGGCCACTTTTCGCAGGACAGTTTGCGGCCGATGGACATCAAGGCCCCATCGTTCACCCGCAAAGCCAAGGAGCGGATTCATGAGAACCTGGAGCATGTGCTTCGGCTGGACGAAATCAGCGGGGAGTTCGGGATGTCCAAGTATCAGTTCATCCGGGCTTTCAAAGCCAATACCGGGCTCTCACCCTACCAGTACTTCCTGAATTGCCGCTTGGAGCGGGCCCGGCAGCTGATTGAAAAGCACCGGGATATTTACCTGGCGGTGAGCAGCTGCGGTTTTGTGGATCTGGCCCATTTGAACCGTCATTACAAGCATGTGTACGGCACGACGGCATTCGAATATTTGTCTTACTTGGAGGGGAAGATCTGACCTCGTTAGATTCGTTATAATAAGTTCGTTATACGGCATGTCATCCGAAAGGATGGCGTGCCTTTTTGCGTTTTGCGTTGGAACGCCGGACTGACTCCCGGATGGCGTCCCTGTCCGACAGGAGGTTCTTTCGTCATTTCCCATGGATCTTCGGATTGAACGGCTGCTCATGTGAGCGACGTTTTAAAAGAGAATGTATCGGGAACAATGGATGTCATGAAATGTCCATGATTATAGTATAGGGTGCTAGGGTATATTAGAAGGGGGCAGTCATTCTGAAGACGAAAAGGAGTGCTGACATGATGAAAAAACAATGGCTTATACTCATCGCCGCGGCCATGCTGGTGCTGGGAGGGTGCCAAAATAATGACTCCGCGTCGGAGCCGGCATCCGTGACCCCGTCTCAGCACGAGCAGGAAGCGGATGATTCGGCCATGAACATGGACCAGATGGACGAGATGCATCATTCCGGTTCCGGGGAAGTTCCCGCGGGGCTGAAAGAAGCGGCGAATCCGGCTTTCAAGGTGGGAAGCCAGGCGATCATCGAGGCCGGCCACATGAAAGGGATGAAGGGCGCCAAGGCTACCATTGTCGGTGCCTATGATACGACGGCCTATGCCGTCTCCTACACGCCGACGACCGGCGGGCCCAAGGTGACGAACCACAAGTGGGTGATCCACGAGGAGATCGAGAACGCCGGGGCCGAGCCGTTCAAGCCGGGGGACGAGGTCGTTCTGGAGGCGGACCATATGCCGGGAATGAAGGGCGCCAAGGCTACGATCGATTCCGCCGAGAAAACGACGGTGTATATGGTGAATTATGAACCAACGACGGGCGGGGATCCGGTCAAAAACCATATGTGGGTTACGGGAAGCGAGCTGTCGGCTGCCAAATAACCGTCCCGAAAACCCCTAAACCATCTAGGGCCACGAACAAGTGGCCCTTTGTTGTTTTCCAGGCCGATGCTCGTAGAAGAATTTCTATTACGGATTCATCGCCCTCCTCGCAATATTGGATAAGCAATATAAAAAAGCACCCTTTAAGGGTGCTCACGCAAATTTGGGTCGGATCCCAATCCCTACTTTCCGGTAAGGCGTTTGAGTTACTCCCCGGAATATAGGCCGATACGGTTCCCGAGGGTCGACAGCCTCTTCGGCCTTTGGTCCAGCTCACCGGCCAAGACGGTCAGTGCTTCTTTGAGCTGCTGCTCATTCCAATACACATAAGGGCTTTTCCACTGGCCCTCGACGGTCTGCATCTGGATTTGGTCCGGTTTCATTTTTTTGTAATTGAGGAGCCACCGCTCCATATTCTTGGCGGGAACGTCCGTCTGAACCTGTTCCCCGATAATGTCCAGCACTTGCCCCCATTGGCTGATGCCTTTAAATGAAGTGAGCTTGTCCAGGACCTGGTTCAGCACCTGCTGCTGGCGCCGGTTCCGGTCGAAATCTGAAGACGGCGACGATCCGTCGTTGGACTTCCGGTAACGGACGAAGTCGAGCGCCTGTTTGCCGTCCAGATGCTGCATACCCTTGCGCAGATTGATATCCGTGCCGTCCGCCGTATCTTTGTAGCGCATGTCCATGTCGACGTCAACATCGACGCCGCCGACGGCATCGATGATCTGCCGGAATCCTTCAAAGTTGATCATAACCATATAATCGACCGGAATGTGGAACAAGTCGCCAAAGAACTCCTTCGTGTCGGCCATGGCCGCCTTTTTGTCCTTGATATAGTAATGGGCGTAATAGTAGTTGGCTTTGTGCGTCCCCAGCTGGGATTGGCTGATTTTTAAATCCCGGGGGATGGATATTAAGCTTGCCGATTTCTTTTCAGGATTTAGCGCCCCCAAAATCATCACATCGGTATTGATCGTTCCCCCGCTGCCTTCGCGGTTGTCGATTCCGGCGAGCAGAAAAGTCATTGGCTTCATGTCGGCCTCGGTTACGCTTTCAACCGGCGGCTCGCTGACGGCCTCCCCCTGTTCCTGCTGCTGGGACTGGGGTGCGTAATATTCCGCTGCAGCCGATATTTTATGTAAGGTTGATATCGCTTTATGATGCAAAAATCCAAGGAATCCGCCTACTCCGATCAGCAGGAGCGCGATTACTGCAGTGATGCTGAGCATCCACTTGCGGAGCCGGCTTATTTTCTTCTTTTTTTTGGAACGTGGTTGCATAACATCCTCCAATCCTGTTCTATATAGAATGAACTAAAGAAATGAATGTTCTAGGTTTCTATTAGGCCGCTATGACCGAAAGTTCAATGCAAAACTTTAATTCATTCTATCTATCAAAAAAAGCACTATACATATGTATACTATAATTATT
>NZ_PCZT01000020.1:121212-144911 GCF_002968895.1 Paenibacillus sp. AR247
ACAAGCGAGCAACTTTACATAGGTTTCATTATACAATGTACAAAACTTAGCGCTGAATACCGTCGGCAATGGACCTTTCAACGGAATGATGATTCGTTCTCTTGACAATCGGCATATTCTGGAATAAGATGGTTCCATAAATGACAGTAAGTACTGACAGTCATGAATGACTTGGCATTGTTTAAAACAAAGGAGGCAAGGAAATGGGAGATGATAAAATGGGCGGAAAACCGGTTGTGTGGGTCAATGCCTTTCAAGTGAAGCCGGGCAAGCTGGACGAATTCATGCGGATTCAGTCTGAGGAGCTGCGTTCTTTCGCAGAACAGGACACCGTAAACGGAGCGCTTGGGAGCCGACTTCTGCGCGCATCCCATCGGGACCGGGCCATAGCCATTGCATTGTTCGAGAGTGTAGAGGCCCACCAGTCCTGGCTTAAACAGGCGGATTTCTCAGCGCATTACGACAAGATCAAGGATCTGATCGAAGGGGCGGAAGGCGATTATTATACGGTTGAGGCCGCCTACGGGGCAACCATTGAGTAAACAAGGCGGCGAGAGTCGGGTGACGGAATGGCTGTGAGTGAGTACCTGTGAATGAACTGTGCCATGGGTGACAGTAAGTACTTACTGTAATGTAATTATGAACTATTAATTTATTTATGAGCTACAAATCTATTTTGAATAATGGAAGGGGTTATTAAGTCATGATGAATATTGGAATTATTATTGGGAGTACCAGACCGGGACGCAACGGGGAGGCGATCGGCCGCTGGGTGCATGACATCGCAAGCAGTCGGAGCGACGCCAGATTTGAACTGGTCGATATCGCGGATTACCGGCTGCCGCTGTTTGATGAGCCGATGTCCCCGATTATGGGGCAGTACTCCAAGGAACATACGGTGGCATGGTCGAAGAAAATCGCCGAGTTTGACGGCTTCGTGTTCGTGACTCCCGAATACAACAAATCCATACCCGGAGCACTGAAGAACGCCATCGATTTCCTGTACCATGAATGGAACAACAAGGCGGCAGGCATTGTGGCTTATGGCGGCGGCGGAGGCTCACGTGCAGCGGAGGCGCTTCGATTGATCCTTGGCGAGCTGATGGTAGCTGATGTTCGCGCACAGGTGGGGCTGTCCCTGCATACCGATTTTGAAAATTACACGGTTCTGAAGCCTGGCGCCCATCAGGAAGCGGCGGTTCACGCCATGCTGGATCAGCTTGTGTCCTGGAGCGAGGCGCTGCACACCGTTCGGCAGAAGGAGAAAGCCCACGCCTAAAAGGGCTCTCCAAGTTATGCTCTTTAAAGCCAATCCGGAGGATGATGCCGGGTTGGCTTTTTTTCCTACTATATATAATGGGGTTTGGAGCAGGGCGTCTATCCTCCGACCGAGTGTCCCTTGACAAGACGACCAGGGATCGTTAAGATTAGAATGAACGTTCTATCGTGATTCAAATTTCGAAAGCAGGCTGGAGGCTAAACCGATCATGTTTGAGAAATATAACAAAGTTCAACAGGCAGTGCTGGAAACGACGCTGCGCATTATTATCGAAAAAAGAGCTGCAGGCGACGTCGATGGCGCTGATCGCCAAGGAATCGGGCGTGTCTACCGGAAGTATTTATCATTATTTTTCAAGTAAGGAAGAAATTATAAACGAATTGTATCGAGCGATCGTTCTATACAATGGAGAGTATGTTACACGGGGGATGGACGCCAAGGAGCCGATCCGAACCCGTTTTAACCGCGCCTGGGAGAAGGTGTTCCAGGTCAGCCTTGCACATCCGGAAGGTTTTCAGTTTATCGAACAGTATTCGTTCTCCCCGTATATTAACGATGCTGTCAAGCGGGAATCGTATGATGGCGGCTGGTGTAAGCCGATGGCGGCTTTGTACGCCAAAGCGATCGATTACCAGCTGTTCATTGAGCAGGAGCCGGCCATGATGGTGCAGATGCATTACGGCACGATGGCTTACCTGGTCAAAGGGCATTTGCAGAAGCATTTTACGCTGACGGATGAAGTGATTCAGACGGTAATTAACTCCTGTTGGAAGTCGGTTGCCAAATAACTCCGCACCGTAGGTGTGGTTTTTCCAGCCTGTTAGAGTGAACGTTCGATATGGAGGAGAAAAGGAGCTTATACAATGAGCAAAACGATATTAATTACCGGAACCAGCTCGGGTCTGGGCAAATTAACGGCCATCCATTTTGCGAAAATGGGCTGGAATGTAGCGGCGACGATGCGCACGCCGGAAAAAGAAACGGAACTGATGGCATACAGCATGTATGCATGAATTTCGCTAAACGCTTTGGTTCCTCCATTAGGGTATGAACAATCAGGCTGACCCACTTCTTTCCCGTAATCTGGTGTGCGAGCTCGACCTTTTCGCATAAAAGCCTGGCGCGTTTCTCATCCATAGTGCTGACCCCCCTGTGTGCACTGGTTACTTAATATTAACAAGTTATGATCTCTGTAAGGATTCCAAAAGATTCCCAAATCCAGCCGTCAATGGTCATACATTGCCATTATAATATCATAGAAAGCGCTGTCATCAAAGGGATTTTATTTCCGTTCATAATTTGGACAAGAATCTGTTGACTAATCGCTTAAATGGGTTTATGATTGCCAATGTGAATTTCAACAGGTTATTAAAAGTAACCTTGTTGCAACGGATTTATCTGCCAGCATGCGCATGGTTTTTGGTGGGAATGGAATGGAGGAGTCATACGTGGACAACATGACATTTGTCTTGTTTGGAGGAACAGGGGACCTGGCAAAGAGAAAAATATACCCTGCACTCTACAATCTGTTTATAGATAAAAAGATGCCTGAAGCGTTCTCGATTATCGCCTTGGGCCGTAGAGAACAATCTAGTGCAGATTTTCAGCAAAACGTAGCGAAATCGCTGCATACTTTTTCAAGAAGAACCGTAAACGATCCGGCCGCTTTGGAAGCTTTTCTCCAAACGATCCGGTATACCGTCCTTGATGCCAATCAAGTGGAGGATTACCATAAGCTGCGGAGCCTAGTAGAGTCGCGTGAACAGGAATTGAACATTCCTCAGAATCGCATGTTTTATCTCTCGGTGGCGCCGGAGTTTTTTGACGTGATCGCCTTAAATATTAAAGACAGCGGACTTGGTTCGACAAGCGGATGGAAACGTCTGATTATCGAAAAGCCTTTCGGACACGACCTGCAGTCTGCGCGCCATTTGAACGAGCAGCTCAGCAAAGCGTTTGATGAAAGCGAAGTGTACCGCATCGACCATTACCTCGGTAAGCCGATGGTGCAAAACTTGGAAATCCTCGAGTCTTCCAACCCGATTCTCAAAGCGCTGTGGTCCAACCATCACATTGCCAACGTCCAAATTACGGCAAGTGAGACCGTCGGCGTGGAAGAGAGAGCTGGATACTACGACAACTCGGGCGCAATCCGCGATATGGTGCAGAACCATTTGCTGCAAGTGCTGATGATGGTTAGTATCTGATGGCATACAGCAACATTCAACTGTTCAAAATGGATGTGACGGATGTAGACCAGGTTCAAACCGCCGCGAAGCAGGCGATCGATGCCTTCGGCGCTATCGACATCGTCGTAAACAACGCCGGGATGGGCACTTACGGGGCGCTTGAGCTGGCGGAAGAAGAGGCGATTGACTGGCAGTTTGCCGTAAACACACGGGGACCGATTAATGTGATCCGGGCGTTGCTGCCGCATTTTCGGGCGAACGGGGGAGGGATGTTCATCAATATCAGCTCCTTCATGGGCGTGACGAGCGCGGTTCCGCTGGGCTCCTTGTATAACATGTCCAAGTTTGCCCTTGAGGGACTGACAGAAGGTCTCTATTACGAACTGAAACCGCTGAATATCGAACTGAGGCTTGTGGAGCAGGGAGGATCGTCGGGGAACAACTTTATGAACAATATGGTCTGGAGCACGAATCCTGACATTCACGACTACGATGAGCTCACGGCCCAGCTAAAGAAGCGATTAGAACAGCCGGAGGGGGCCGACGCGGATGATCCTCAAACGATCGTGGATGTCATTTCGGATCTGGCCACCGGCAAGAACAAGCAGTTCCGTACGCTCGTGGGGAATGCGGCCCATGAATTGATGCGGCTCAGACAGTCCGTGCCGATTGAGGAATACTTGGAGACGATGCGAAAGACATTTTTGTAAAAATCGATCTCCCTGTTCAACACATGCGGCATGTCATGTATAAACAAAACTGTACGGCTTTGTTCCAACCAGATTAGAATGAACATTCTATCGGTGACAACGGCATTTAATATCTAAAAAAGATCAACTCCGGTGGGGTTGATCTTTTTCCTTTTCGCAAATGATAAGACATGATGATACCGGCTCGGGTTAGAACCATTTCTCGGCCCATTCTTCAACGGCTTGAAGCGCTCTGCCGAGTTCGGTTCCCTTTCGCGTCAGAGAATACTCCGTACGGATCGGCCGCTCGGTAATGACATTGCGGATAATGATACCGTTATCCTCCAGCTCTTTAATGCGTTCGTTGAGCATGCGTTTGCTGAGATCAGGGATGTATGCATGAATTTCGCTAAAACGCTTTGGTTCCTCCTTTGCCCATTGGGATGAAGTCGAATTGTCCTGGCAGTACGTGCAGCCGATTCTGGATGCTTTCGAGGAGGACAGCGTTCCGCTTCATCAGTATCCTGCAGGTTCGAACGGACCTGAAGCGTCTGACCAGCTGCTGGCCGAGGACGGCTTTAAATGGTGGCTGGATACACAGCCTGAAGTTGTGAAAGAAGAAGAAAAGGTACTTGTGGGTCAATCTTGATCCAGGTTGTAAACCATACTGGTAAAGGTTTCAAACAACAAAAATAGAGAAAATGCATGGTGTGGAGGGAATTATAATGAAAGTCGGATTGATTGGATTAGGCAAAATGGGTTTGAATTTGGGACAAAATTTGATGGATCATAACCACAGCGTCGTTGCATTTGATTTGAACACTGCTGCTGTTGAAGACATGAAGAGCAAAGGCTCCGAAGGCGCTGCAAGCATCAAAGAGCTTGTGTCCAAGCTGGAAACGCCAAGAATCGTGTGGATCATGGTGCCTCACTCCGTTGTAGACTCGGTTCTTGACGAGCTGAAACCACTGTTGTCCAAAGGCGACATCGTGATCGAAGCCGGCAACTCGCACTACAAAGAGTCGATTGAAAGATACAATCAAATGAAGGAATTCGGCGTAAGCTACCTCGACGTAGGTACTTCCGGCGGTATGGAAGGCGCTCGTAACGGCGCTTGCTACATGGTCGGCGGAGATCAGGAAGCATGGGACATCGTTGAACCGATCTTCAAGGACACCGCTGTAGAGAACGGCTATCTGTATGCTGGCAAATCCGGCAGCGGCCACTTCCTGAAAATGGTGCATAACGGCGTCGAATACGGCTTTATGGCTGCTATCGGCGAAGGCTTTGAAGTATTGGAGAAGAGCGATTTCGATTTTGACTACGAAAAAGTGGCCCGTGTATGGAACAACGGATCTGTTATCCGTTCCTGGCTGATGGAATTGACGGAAAAAGCCTTTGCCAAAGACGCGAACTTGGACGAAATTAAAGGAATTATGCAATCTTCCGGCGAAGGTAAATGGACTGTGGAGACAGCTCTTGACCTGCAGACCGCTACACCGGTTATCGCTCTGTCCCTGCTGATGCGCTACCGTTCCCTGGAGAACGATACGTTTACAGGTAAAGTGGTTGCCGCGCTGCGTAATGAATTTGGCGGCCATGCCGTAGTTAAGAACTAATTCTAATAAATAAGTTGAACTAATGAATAGGATGCAGGCAAGGGAGTAAAAGGATTCCGAAGAAGCGAAGCGGTCGTATTTGGCTTTCGGATTTCTACCTTAAGTGGGCTCTGTACTATCAAGAAATCCGAAAACAAGAGCGATCGTAGGAACATTTTACGTACTTGCCCCATCATCCATTTTAATGGTTCAACTTATATAAAAAAATAAGTGGAGGTTGTGAAATCATGAAATTTTTCATCGACACTGCAAACCTGGACGACATTAAAAAAGCATATAAGATCGGCGTTCTTTCCGGCGTTACGACAAACCCTTCTCTGGTTGCCAAAGAAGGCGTGAAGTTCGAAGACCGCATCGAAGAAATTTTGAAGGCTGTTCCTGAAGTGGAATCCGTATCGGCAGAAGTTACTCCGGATGCGGAAACTGCGGAAGATATGATCGCACAAGCCGATGAACTGATCAAAATCAACGGCGGAGACAAAAACATCACGATCAAGCTGCCAATGACGCTGGCTGGTCTCGAAGCTTGCCGTTACCTGACGAAAAAAGGCGTAAAAACGAACGTAACCCTGATCTTCACCGTGAACCAGGCTCTGTTGGCTGCACGCGCAGGCGCAACTTACGTATCCCCATTCCTGGGCCGCCTGGACGACATCTCGGAAGACGGCGTGCTGCTCGTGTCCAAAATCGCTGAGCTGTTCCGCGTTCATAACCTGGACACTCAAATCATCGCTGCTTCGGTTCGCCATCCAGACCACGTAACCCGCGTAGCGTTGGCCGGTGCGCATATTGCTACCGTTCCATTCAGCGTCATCGCTCAACTGGTAAAACACCCGCTGACGGATCAAGGCATCGAGAAATTTGCTGCCGACTGGAAAAACGCAACGAAGTAATATTCAGCAGAGCAGCTGAATAAGCTATATATTAGGATAAGAAGGCTTCCTTCCTGCCGGGCCGCGGCGGAGGGGGGCCTTTTTAGCTTATAGAAATGGATGTGCTCAATAGGCCTGCGCTAAAGGATCTGAATCAAAACCGGTGCAAACTCCCGCTAGTATGGGGAATTTAGCAATCGTGTAAACCGAAGGGAGCTGGTGTTGACCAAAGTTCAGTGTGTAATATTTTTGTATTAAATAAATTTTCCCTTTCTTGGGAGAGGCAAAGGGTGTATGATATTTCGTACCTAATAAGACGACTGAAAAGACAACAGAATTTGGAGGACTCATGGATACACTTCCAAAGGCAATCATGAACGCACTGGCGCAGCACGGCGTGGCAAGTGAAAGCGTGCTCTGCTGGCTGCTGTGCGACCGGGCCCTGGAGAACGGGTTCAGGGATACGTATGTACTTTTGACCCGTGAGGAGCTGTGGATCTTGTCCCATGACCAGGCGCCAGCGCGGGAGAAGACATACAGCGGGTATGCGGCAAACACCCCATTGAAAGGGCTTTCTCCGGAAAAAGAGGCCCACTGGGAGCTGGAAGCGCTGAAGATTCGGGACATCGAATCGCTGAGCATCGTCAATCTGGTAGCCTCCGGCATGGTCGTCATCAAGGCACCGGAGGAGAGGGCCGTTGCCGCGTTCACGAATGGCGGCATGCGGAGCGCAGCCAGGCTGGCCAAAATTTTCGAGAAGCTGAAGAAAAGAGAAGAGCTCGGTCCGGAAGAGCTGCGGGACGACCAGGAGCGGGCCACATGCCCGAAATGCGGTATGATCTACCCCGAAGAGGGGCGCCAAGTTTGCCCCAAATGCATGAAGAAGCACGCCGTCTTCGGCAGGCTGCTGTCCTTTGCGGGCAAGTATAAAGTTTCGATGTTCTGGATCGTGCTGTTTATGCTGCTGAACTCGGCGGCGGGATTGGTCATTCCTTATTTTCAAGGTACGCTGCTGTTCGACCAGGCATTGGGCGGCAAAGGCACATTCGCAGGTCAAATCGGGCTGGTCATCGGGCTCATCATCGTATTTCGGACGCTGTCGCTGCTGTTTGGGGTCATTTTCGGCGTCATCAACGCCAAGATGGCTGCGAATATCGCCTTTGACCTGAAATCGAGCGTGTTTCACGCCATGCAGAGGCTCTCTCTAAGCTTCTTTGAGAAGAAGCAGACGGGGCAGCTGATGACCCGCATCAACAATGATGCGACCGAGCTGCAGTATTTTTTCGTCGACGGTATTTCGTATTTTGTGGTCAACGCCATGAACATCATCGGGATCGTTACCGTGTTGCTGATCATGGATTGGAAGCTGACCCTGCTGTGCCTGCTTCCTCTCCCCTTCGTGTTCCTGCTCGTCCGCAAAGTATTTCCCAAACTGTGGAGGCTGTCCATCAGGCGGCATAAGCGGGTCAGCGCGATGAATGCCATCATCAGCGACACGATCCGCGGCACGCGGGTGGTGAAGGCGTTCGGGAAGGAGCAGATGGAGAATACCCGTTTCCAGCGGGCCAGCGGGGCTTTTTCCGATGCGGAGCAGTCTTTTAACAAAATGGGCGTGACCTTGTTTCCGGTATTGAACATCCTGACGCAAATTGGCGGCATTCTCATTTGGGCCTTTGGCGGCTGGAAGGTCATGCAGGGGGATTTTACGTTCGGTAAAGTCATGACCTTCATGAACTACATGCTCCTGCTGTACGGTCCGATCCAGTTTATGAACAATATTATGAACTGGTGGTCCTACTGTATGTCCGCGGCGCAGCGGATTTTTGAAATCCATGATGCGGTGCCCGACGTGGTGGAAAAGCCGAATGCGATGCAGCTTAAGGAAATGCAGGGCGAAATCCGCATATCGAACGTCACCTTCGGCTACGAGCCGAACAAGGCGATCCTGAAAGGGGTGTCGCTGCATGCAAGGCCCGGTCAAATGATTGGCGTCGTCGGGCACTCGGGGGCCGGGAAATCGACGCTGGTTAACCTGATTCCGAGGCTGTATGACGTCAATGAAGGAGAGATCCGGATCGACGGCATCCCGATCAAGGATGTGTCCATGGTGTCCCTCCGGACGCATATCGGCATCGTATCGCAAGACGTCTATGTCATGTCCGGAAGCATCGCTGAAAATATCGCCTATGCCGATCCGGACTGCACCTTGGCCGACCTGATTCACGCTGCCAAAGTGGCCGGCGCACATGACTTCATTGAGAAGCTGCCGGACGGTTACGATACCATTGTCGGTACCGGGGGGCATAACCTGTCCGGGGGCGAGAAGCAGCGGCTCAGCATTGCCCGGGCCATTTTGCACAATCCGAAAATACTGATTCTGGATGAGGCTACCGCCTCGCTCGATACGAAGACCGAGCTGAAAATCCAGGAGGCGCTCGATACGCTGATCAAGGGAAGAACGACGATTGCGATTGCGCACCGCTTGTCCACGCTAAGAAACGCCGACTATCTGGTCGTGCTGGAGCAAGGCAAGATCGTGGAGGAAGGGACGCATGAACAGCTGCTGGTGAAGGAAGGGGCTTACTACGACCTGGTCAAAAAGCATGACGAGGCGCTGAAGATGAATGAGGTGATTACGGCATGACGCTTAAGGATATAAGTGTTAGCGAGATTCTAAGGCCCGAGGACGGCGGGAGCAGCCCTGGCCTCGCGGAGGCGGCGCAAATCCGCTATTTGTCCCCGGACGATACGGTGTTTACCCTGACGGAAGGCCATATGCTGAACGTGAAGGCGGGGAACAAGGAACACGCCGGAGTGTACGTGCACTGTTCTTTTCCGCATACGAATAAGCGGATCTATCTATCGATTCGAACCGTCGAGAATGAGGAGATCGGGATGATCCGCTCCCTGGACGAGTTCCCGGAGGAAACGCAGCGGATGCTGGAGGAGCAGGTGGAGCTGCGGTATTTTGCCCCCGAAATCTCGAAGGTTCTCTCCGTCAAAGAGGAGTTCGGATATTCGTATTGGGATGCGGAAACCACATCGGGGCGCTGCCGCTTTACGGTTCGCGGCGGCGGCGGGAGCGTCAAGCTGATGACCGCAAACCGGCTGCTGATCGTGGATGTGGACGGCAACCGGTTCATCATCCCGCATCTGGACCGACTGAGCGACAAGGAATACAAGATGGTTGAGGTATGCATGTAGGTTGAACTTCGACGCCTGTCGATACAAGGACGGAGGTATTCATGAACCTTAATTTTACACTGCCGGAGCGCGAGCTGGAGGCCGCCTCGCAGGCTGTGGGGGAGCATATCCGTTACTGCGTGCCTGTCGATTTGACGCTGGGCGGGCAGCGGACGGAAGGTTATTTCGTAATTGGAGAGCAGAAATGGGCCCTGCTGCTGGAGGGCCGTGTGGTCGACAGCCGTCTGATTACCGACGCGAAGGAATACAAGGTGGTGCCGCTGATCGGCAGCGCGGTGCTGGAAGGGGACGAGGCCGGCACTAAATTTATTCTTACGAGGCTGTCCATGAAGCACGCAGCGAGGTACGGTTATATCGCCCAGATTCTGAATGATCTGTCCAGGCAGCGGACAATTCGCATATACAACGATGAAGAGGAGCCGGTCTGCGCCAGCTGCGGCGGTTCGCTCATTCCGGGAACGAGGGTGTGCCCGAAGTGCATGAACAAGGCAGCTGCTTTCAAGCGGCTGGTCTCGGTGGCGATGAATCACAAAAAAACCTTCGCGATCGGGCTTGCAGTGACATTAGCGGCGTCCGCCATATCGATGGCCGGCCCTTACTTTCAAAAGCTGCTGGTGAATTCCTCGCTGCAGCCCCCTCCCGGCCAATCACCGAGCGTTCCCGTGTTCATCTGGGCCATTCTCGGCCTGCTCTTCGTCCTCGTCGGCGGAGAGGGGCTCGGCATCATCAAAGGGCGGATCATGGCGGGGGTCAGCTCGCAAATCGCGGCCGACCTGCGCAAGCTGGTCTATGAGCGGATTCAGAGCTTGTCCCTCGGATTTCTGACCACGCAGCGGGCCGGGGACATTATGAACCGGGTCACCTCGGATACGGACCGGATCCGCAATCTGGTTCAGGAGCTGTTTACGACGGCTGTCTTTCAGCTCATTATTCTCGTGTCCGCGAGCGTGCTGCTCTTCTCAGCCGATTGGCGCCTGGCTTGCGTTGTGCTGCTGCCGGCGCCGCTCGTCGCCTACATCCAGCGGTATATTTGGAAAGGCGTACTGTGGAAGCTGTTCCGCAAGCAGTGGAGGGTGTACGACAAGGCGAACTCCTTCCTGCATGACGTGCTGAGCGGGATCCGCGTCGTCAAGGCGTTCGGCAAGGAGGAGCGCGAGGTAAAGCGGTTCAAACAGTACAATGCCGAGTTTGCTGCGGCGACTATCCAGACCGAGAAAGTATTCAGTATCCTGTCGCCGATCTCGAACTATTTAATCCAAATGGGGCAGTATCTCGTGCTCCTCATCGGGTGCAATATGATTCTCGGCAAGCAGATGTCCCTCGGGGAGCTGGTGCAATTCAGCGGCTACGCCGGGATGATATACGGTCCGATCGCGTGGCTGATGTTTATGCCGAGATGGCTGTCCAATGCCATTATTTCGGTGGACCGAATCTTCTCGGTGATCGATGAGCAGCCTGAAGTGATGGATTCCGAGGCGTCCGTCAAGCATTCGATTCAGGGAACGATTACGTTCCGGAATGTGATATTCGGCTACAAATCGTATGAGCCGGTGCTGAAGGAAATTAATGTGGAGATCAAGCCGGGGGAAATGATCGGTCTGGTTGGACATTCCGGGTCAGGGAAGTCGACGCTGATCAACCTCGTCTCCCGGTTCTATGACGTAAATGAAGGCGAGATCCTCATCGACGGAGTGGACATCCGCCGGATCGAGCAGGTGCATCTGCGCTCGCAGATCGGCGTCGTGCTGCAGGAGACATTTCTGTTCAGCGGCACGATCCTGGACAATATTCGGTACTCGAAGCCGGAAGCGACGTACGAGGAAGTGCTTGAGGCGGCGAAGATCGCCAATGCGCATGATTTTATCCTGCGCCTGCCGGACGGCTATGATACACGCCTGGAGGAGAACGGCGGCAACCTGTCCGGCGGAGAGCGGCAGCGGCTGGCGATTGCCCGGGCGGTGCTGAACGACCCGCGGATCCTGATCCTCGACGAGGCGACGGCCTCGCTCGATATCGATACGGAGAGCGCCATCCAGGAGGCGCTGCAGCGGGTCACGCGCAACCGGACGACGCTGGCGATCGCGCATCGCCTGTCTACGCTGCGGCATGCCGACCGGCTGATCGTCCTCGACAAGGGCGAGATTGCCGAAATCGGCACGCACGCCGAGCTTGTGGCTAAAAGAGGGATCTACTACAACCTCATCACCGCGCAGCGCAACATGTCCAAGAAGGCCGAGGCGGTGGGGTAGACCAGCGGGGGATGGCTGCGCCGGGTGGCCGAGATTGATGTTTGTGGAAAATGTAATGTTTTTTATCGCACTCCGACTCTACCACGTAGAGCCGGAGTATTTTTGTTTTAGTACGGGACGTCTTGGTAATTGTACTTATTGCGAATGTATCCGAATGAGAAAGGATAACAGCTTGTTATCTAGCTTTGCTTCTCCTTCGTAAAGAGACCGACCAGCAAAAGAATCACCCCGGTCAAAAAGAACAGCGGAATCAGGAGCATCATGAGGCCGATGGCGGCGAACCCGTCATGGGCGATCCAGTCCCCGTATATCAACGCAACGAGCCACGAAAATACAAATGCGATTGGCAGCATCGTCGTGATTCCCCACACCATGTATTTTCTTTTCGCCGATTTCCCCCTGCTGAGCTCAAAGGCTAAGCTTAACGCAGCGAGTACGATGACCGCTCCGACGACCAATGCCATTGGTATCCCTCCTGGTAGTTAATTGACATATTTTTTTGCTTGTCATAGGTGAACTGCATGGCGACAAAGCTTAGGGTGACCTGCTGATCCAAATTATAGCTTATTAATAGAACGCTTTAACATTCAGAGGGTTGGTTAAAAAATGGTTTTTCGCTGCTCCGCAAAGGTAAAATCAGCCATTTGTTGAATAGTATTTCAGTAAGGCCTTAGGCCAAGAAGCCTATTCTCGTAGGGGAGGAATACACATGGCGCGCCGATGGGTAAATTCGCCGTACGCCTTTGCGCTGGGGATGTTTGCGATGATGGTTCCGAGTCAGGCATTCAGTTCGTTTTACAGCTATTTTTACGTGGAAAAGCTGGGACTCGGCGTCGGGCTCGCCACGCTCGCCAGAACCATTTTCCTGATCTGGGATGCGGTGAACAATCCGCTGTTTGGCTATTGGTCGGACCGGACCGAGACGCGCTACGGCCGGCGCAGGCCGTGGGTGTTTGCCTCCATTCCGCTGTTTATGCTTACCTTCGTGTTGGTCTTCTCCCCGCCGGGAGGATTATCGCAAAACGGGCTGTTCACCTGGTTTCTGGTGACGCTGGTGCTGTATGAGGCGGTAGCGACCGTTCTGTGGGTCAACTACGGGGCGCTGTTTCCCGAGCTGTTCCGCGGCGACCGGATCCGGGCCAAAGCGTCCGCCATCCAGCAGGGCTATCAGGTGCTGGCTCTTCTCATCGCCACTTCCCTGACGCCTATCATTTACGCGGCGATCAACTTCTCCAATATGGCGATCATGTATGCTTTCGTGTTCGGCATCTGCATGCTCGTCTGCATGCTTAGCGTGCGGGAGCAGCGGGACCCTGGCAGGCCGGAGCCGATGAAGCTGGCCGCCGCCTTTAAGGAAACACTGAGCAACAAGAAGTTTTGGGTTTTCAATATTTCCAACTCGTTTGCCCAGACCGTGAACGGACTGGTCAGCTCCATGATCCCGTTCTACGCTAAATACGTGCTGCGGATTTCGGAGGGACAGGTGTCGATTCTGCTGGCGGCCGTGTTTGTGTCCGTCATTCCGCTCGTGGGTGTATGGTACTGGATCGTCCGCCGGATGGATGGCGTGAAAGCCTGGCGGCTGTCGCTCATCCTGTACGGTCTGTCGGTCATTCCGCTCTGGTTCGGCTACAACCTGGTGAGCGGCGTGGCGGCCGGCATTGCGGTAGGTTTTGGTTTGGCCGGTTTCCTCGTCACGCCGGCGATGGTCAGCGGACGTATTATCGACGAGGATGCGGAGCGGACCGGACGGCGGCGCGAGGGCATTTATACGGCAGTCAGCGGGTTCATTACCCGGTCAAGCGGGCTGATCTCGGCGCTGGCTTTTTACGTGGTCGGCCTGATCTTTGGTTATGAAAGCGGTGACAATCCGGGATCGAATCCGGAAGCGACGTTTCGTTACCTGATCAGTGTCGTGCCATTATGCTTATTGGTCATATCGGTTGTGATATCCTTTATGGCCCGGTTTGATTTTCATATGACGGGGAAAGGAGAGGTGAAGCATGGCCAAGAGGCTCATCATCAACTGTGACGATTTCGGGCAGAGCCCGGCGATGAACCGGGCCATCATGCATCTGCTCGAGGAGGGCAAGGTCTCCTCGGCGACGATCATGGCGGTAGCGCCCGGTTTTGAAGAGGCGGCCGACTGGGCTGCGCGCCGGCAGCAGCCTAATGTGGGGCTGCACCTGACCCTGACGAGCGAGTTCGACGCCCTGCGCTGGAGCAGTCTGACCGGGCACCCGTCGCTGCATGACGCCGAAGGCAAGCAGTACCGGACGGTCAGGGAATTTGAGCTGGGCGCAGAGACAGGCGCGGTCGTGAAGGAGATCGACGCCCAGTACGAACGGGTAAGGCAGGCCGGCATCCGAATCAGCCATGTCGACAACCACATGGGCAGCCTGTACGGTATGGAGACGGGGCGCAGCCTGCTGCCCCAGACCTTTTGGAAAATTTCCCGCTGGGGCCTGCCTTCCCGCTTTTTCCGCTACATCCACCCCGATGACCCGCTCCTTCGTTCGCTGAGCGGCATTGAACGCCCAGTAGCCAAAGCGGCGGCGCTGGCGGACACTTTCGGAGTGCCGATCCCCGATTATCTGCTGTCCCATCCCTTCGGATTGGTGGAAGGGGAGACGTATGACAGCTTCAAACGGTCGATCATTGCCAAGCTGTACGCCCTGCCGGAAGGGGTATCAGAGACCTACATTCATCCCGGTGCGGAGGATGCGTGGATGCTGGCCAACATTCCGCAGTGGGAGAAGCGGGTGTGGGAGTTCCGGCTGCCCTTTGATGACGACTTTGCGTACGGCTTGAAGGACGCAGGCGTGGAGCTGACCCATTACGGCTATGTTCAGGAGCATCTGAGACGGCCGCGCTTCAGATCGGCTTTCCGGCTGATTCGGGAGTTGACGCGGAAATAGGGCGGCGGATTAGAAGACATGGCTGCGGGTTGTGCGGAGAGGCAAAGGCTTCGATTTTTTGGCATAAATATGATCCTTTCGTGCATAGAAAACAGCCCTTCGCACACGATTGCGAAGGGCTGTATTGGCTTGTCCGGTTTATTGTTCGCTGCCGGCTGAGAATCAACGGTTCTATAGACCGCTCAAGCCGAGTTTAGATGTCCGACCAGTTCCGGTCGCCCGTCAGGAACTTCTCCGTCAGGATCGACAGCAGCTGAATGCCGACTTCGTTTTCCCCGCCTTCGGGAATGATGAGGTCGGCGTATTTTTAGATGGCTCGATAAAGGCCTCGTGCATCGGCTTTACCGTCGCCAGGTACTGCTGGTGAATCGACTGGATGCTGCGTCCGCGTTCCTCAATGTCGCGCAGGACGCGGCGCAGAATGCGGACGTCCGGATCGGTGTCGACGAACACCTTGATGTCGAGCATCTCGCGCAGCTTCTCGTCCGAGAGGACGTGAAGGCCTTCGATGATGACGATATTGTTCGGCGTCAGCTCCACCTTGTCGACCGAGGAGCGGGCGTGAACCGTAAAGTCGTACACCGGCGCGTAAGCGGTTTGGCCTTCTTTTAACTGGCTCAAATGCTCGATAAGTAGTTCATTATCAAAGGCGAACGGATGATCATAGTTGATCAGCTCCCGTTCCGCCAGGCTAAGATGAGGGTTGTCCTTGTAATAATTGTCCTGGGAAATGAAGGTGACCTTTCCCGAACCGAGACGATCGATGACCGAACGGGCCACCGTCGTTTTGCCGGAGCCAGTGCCGCCGGCGATACCAATAATAAGCATGACGAGTCGTGTACCCCCTAAATGAATTGCCACCTGCAACTATAACCCAAGTATTGTAGCACAGCTGCTGCTTTTTTTCACCTTATCGGGGTTATGAGAAAAATGGTAAGGTAGTTGAGTGAGCAAGGCGAGCGCAATGGAAAAAAACTTGTTATGGATGGGTTAGCAAACCTTGTCGAGGATAGCTTCTTATTGGTTGCAGGCACGGGCAGGAAATAAAACGGTAACGGGCGAATGTAAGTAAGATTAAAAATTACTAAATTGACTTTGTAAACAAAGAAAGGTTGATGATTGTGCCACTCGTAGATATGCCGCTGTCCCAGTTGAAGCAGTATGAAGGAAGAAATCCGAAGCCGGATGATTTTGATACATACTGGTCGCAGGCACTGGAAGAAATGCGGGCTGTTGATCCGCAGGTGGAACTCGTTCCAGCGGATTTTGAAGTGCCGTTTGCCGAATGCTTTTCGCTGTATTTCACCGGGGTGAACGGCGCGAGAATTCATGCCAAGTACGCCAGGCCAAAAGGGGCTGCCCAGCCTCACCCGGCCGTGCTGCAATTTCACGGTTATACGGGAGACAGCGGGGATTGGATGGATAAAATGGTCTACCCGGCGATGGGCTTCTCCATCGCGTCACTGGACGTCCGCGGCCAAGGCGGCTTGTCCGAGGATAGGGGCGGTGTGGTCGGCAACACGCACCATGGACATATTATCCGCGGCCTAAGCGACAAGGACCCGCACAAGCTGCTTTTCCGTGACGTGTTCCTGGACACCGCACAGCTGGCGGCGATCGTGATGGGCTTCCCGGAGGTCGACGCAGACCGCGTGGGGGCACGGGCTGGTCGCAGGGCGGAGCACTGACGATTGCGTGCGCCGCGCTGGAGCCGAGAATCAAGAAGGCGGCCCCGGTATATCCGTTCCTGAGCGATTATAAGCGGGTATGGGAGATGGATCTCAGCGTTCATGCGTACGAGGAACTCCGTACCTATTTCCGCAAGTTTGACCCGCAGCATCAGCGTGAAGACGAAATTTTTCACCAAGCTTGGCTATATTGACATTCAGAACCTGGCTTCGCGCATTGAGGCCGACGTCATGGTTGGCGTAGGACTGATGGACACGATCTGCCCGCCATCGACCCAGTTCGCCGCCATTAACAAAATGAAGTCGCCTGTGAAGCTTGAAATCTATCCGGATTTCGGCCACGAAGGTCTCCCTGGCCTGAAC
Organism: Paenibacillus sp. AR247; assembly: GCF_002968895.1. NCBI lineage: Bacteria > Bacillati > Bacillota > Bacilli > Caryophanales > Paenibacillaceae > Paenibacillus > Paenibacillus sp. AR247. Next base: position 138,283 of record NZ_PCZT01000020.1, read on the forward strand.
GACAAGATCGTGCAGTTTATGAAGGGACTCCAGCAGGAATAGTCGCGTATCATAGCCGCAGATGATAGCGGTGGATTGATTGGCTAGCTCTTAGGCTATAAAAGAGGCTGCGTTTCATTCCGGCGTTGCTGTGATCGGATGCATTGCATCGTTTGACAACCGGCTGTCATTGAGCGGACTTTTTTGCACTCCTTTGTTTTTCTAACCTACATGCTCCTTAATCAAAGGCATTCCTTGAGGCTAAATATCGGCCAGGGAATGCCTTTTGGCGTCTGTATAATGGTACGGGTTACGGAAATGGATAGTGTTTAGAATGGGGGTACGACCGGATAGAAAAAAATATCGAATTTTGGCGGCCCAGTTAACTTTCGTTAATTGTTGGTGCCTGTTTGCCTTGCTACGATAGGGATGCCTTTTTGATCCCGATTCAAAAGACCTAGACGGAAAGACTCATGCCGGCTTGGGGTTGGGACAATTTTCATATCTGAAAGAGCAAGGAGAGATAGGAAATGCACCGATTAAGAAAGCTAAGTCTGGGAGCCGTGCTTATGTTCGGCCTGCAGCAGCTGTACCCGGTGGCGGCATTTGCCGAAATTGCAGTGGAGCCGCAGGAGGACCCGTTTGTTTTTTATGTTAGCGACAACGATTATGGCGAGGGATACAAGCTGAGGGTTAGCTCCTATAACGATCAGGAAGACCTTTTGCACGAGGAGACCAGCGAGAACCCGCCGAATGAGCCTTTCGTCATTTCCATTAATCCGTATGAAAATCCATGGATTCCGCACGTGGATCTGGATGACCCGCATCCAATTACGTTCCGGGTGGAGACGATTAAAATGAACGGCAGCGGTTCGGAAGGGGATGGAGCATCCCCTGAGACCTCTGGGGGCACTGGCGGAAGTGAAAGCGGCGGAAGTGAAACCGGAGATGCGGGGCAAGGCGATCCGATTCCCGGGAACTCCGGGGAGCCTGGGGGTTTGCCTGGAATCGGTATCGAATCGATTAGCTCCGACGTACCTCAAGGGGATAGCACAAGTGTGGCGGCGGTTCCCGGCAATGAAAACAGCGAAGAGATTGTGGACAGCGTCGATTATACGTGGAGCCCTATGGCGACCGTCGAAGGGGATATCCCCGTTGAACCCGGATCGGTGGACGACCTGAGAGTGCTGGTGGCGAGCGGAGACAGCCTCGGGACCTCCGTAGGCGAAGGCGATGAAGGATTTAAATACGATGAAGAAACACATACGGTCCATTATAAGGTAAACCTGCCGAAGGGCGGACCTTACCTCGTCGAGGCCACAGTTGACGGTGACCCTTATGGATCGGCTATGGTGAAGCCGGTTACCGGGGTGAACCGTTTCCCAAGTAAAACGCTGCTCGAGGGCAACCAGATCCATACTTATTTTGAAGTAGACGCTGATCCTCTTGTCCCGTACACCGTAGAACAACTGAATGGGATGGACGACAGCTTGAATGCGGCCGATGGACAGGCGGTCGATTTCGGAGGACAAACGTCCAATACGTCCAAGGAGGTCGAACTTCCGTTCGAATTTCCGTTTTATGGGGAGAAGCATGGCCAGATCTGGATCGATATCAACGGAGGAATTTATTTTGACAATTATTCCACTCCGGGTCCAGAGAATTATCCAGATGTAGATGCACCGCCTGCTCTGCAGGCCTATGTATCCGGTCTGAGGCTGAATCCTAACGATCCCGGTTCCAAAATCCTGACGAAAACGATCGGGGAGGAAGGGGACCGGAAGTTTATCGTCCAATGGAACAATATGTATTTTTATAATGCCGATGCCCCGATTACGTTCCAGGCGATTCTATTCGAAAATGGGGATGTGCAATATCAGTATCCGAACATCACGATAGAAAACCGCGAATACGATGACGGCGAGGCTTCAACGATCGGCATTCAAGCCGCTCAGGGCTTGTCCCTAAATTACCTCCTCTATTCGCATCGCATGTCCATGATCGAAAGCAACCAGGCGATCCGCTTCAGCCCGGTAACGGTCTCGGACGAGAATCCCTCCGATCCCGGTCATGGCCAGTACACAGTGACCTACAACGGTAATGGCAGCACAGAAGGCGAAGTCCCTGTGGACGAACAAGCTTATGGTACTGAGGATAGCGTAACTGTTCAGGGGAACTCCGGCGGCCTTAAGAAGGATGGGTACGATTTTGCCGGATGGAGCCGGCATTCGGACGGAAGCGGCACGCTGTATAAGGAAGGCGACACCATTTCGGTCGGTTCGGAAAATATAACGCTCTATGCGGTATGGGCGCCGGTAACTCCTCCGGGAGGCGGCGGCGATAACGGAAACGGCGGAGGAGGAGATAACGGCTCCGGTGGAGATAACGGCTCCGGCGGAGGGGATCATGGCTCCGGCAATAACGGCGGATCTAACGGCGGCGGCAGCACTGGCGGCTCAACCACGCCAGCATCTTCGGGAAATTCGGCTGCCAACGTTCCTGCGCCGGTCGTGATGAACGGTAAGTCTTACGATGGTGTGCTTCAAACGACGACTTCTACCAATAACGGGCAGACGTCCGTAACGGCGGTCCTTGATTCGTCGAAGCTGCAGGCCATGCTGAGCCAGGCCGGGCCGGGACAATCCGTCACCATTCCGGTCATGCAGGCGGCAAATACAACGACGGTGGGGCTGACAGCAGAATCGCTGAGGGCTCTGGAAAACGGCGCCAGTCAGCTGGTGATCCAAACCGCAAACGGAAGTTATCAGATTCCGGTTTCTGAGATCGGCACGTCAAGACTAACCCGGCTCTTCCAAGGTTCAGGTGATGTTACGGGCATGAACGTCCAGATCACTATCGCCGGGTATGAAGCGGCAAGGGCAGCAGAGCTGCAGGCAGCCGCCCAAAAGATGGGGCTGCAGCTGGTGACCGGGCCGGTCGATTTCCGGATTGCCGCCTCGTTCCAGGGTCAAACCTTGAACGTTAGCCCGTACAGCACTTATGTGCAGCACGTCCTGCCGATTCCGGCAGCTATGGTGTCCACAGGAGTCATGCTGGACGAGAACGGAACCGTGCATCCGGTGCCTACCCGGTTGACCGGAGAGAAGGGCAGCCGCAGTGCTGTCGTGAGCAGCGTAACCGGCGGTACGTTCGCCCTGGTCGGCTACAGCACAACCTTCGGCGATGTGAGCGGGCATATCCAAGAGGTCGTACAAAACCTCGCGTCCCGCCTGATTCTGCAGGGAACGGGGGATGGCCGATTCAATCCTGACCGTACGGTGACCCGCGCAGAATTTGCGGCCATTCTGGTCCGCGCGTTAGGGCTTGCCGGAGGAGGCCAATCAAGCAGCTATGCCGATGTGAAGCCGGGCGACTGGTATACGGAGGCCGTCACGCTCGCCCAAAAATACAGCATCGTGAACGGTTACAGCGACGGCACGTTCCGTCCCGGCCATACGATTACCCGCGAGGAGGCGCTGGTCATGTTCAACCGGGCCGGTAAGCTGGCCCGCCTGAAATCCGGTGCCGATCAGGAAGGCTTAAGCCAAGCATTATCCGTATTTTCAGACAGCCAGGCTGTGTCGGGTTGGGCGGCTCAGGCCGTGGCCGAAGCGGCTCAGAACGAGCTCTTGAACGGCCTTGGCGCTCAGCTGCAGCCGAAAAAAGAAATCACCCGAGCGGAAACGGCCGAGATCCTTCAGCGTTTGCTGGAGAAGTCAGGCCTCATCTGATCGTATAAACACTATAGAACATGCAAAGGCAGCTGCCGGGAATATCCCGGCAGCTTTTTTGTTCCAGCCGCTGGGGCTCAGTCCATACCCACCAGCGCTTCAAGTTGAGCCCGAATGGCGCCGCGGGCAAATCCGCCATGATAACAAATGACGTTCTCGATCTCGTAATTCAGGTACCTCTGCAGCGAATGTACCGCCGCGTCCATATCCGGCGTGGAAGGGCGGTGGGGTCCCATCAGCTTGCCGTTAACGCTGAACATCGCATCCCCGGCAACCAGCGTTTGGCTCCGGTGCAGATACAGACTGAGGTGTCCCGGCGTATGTCCCGGTGTATAGATCACCTCGATTCCTCCGCAATAGGGCAGCGCCTGCCCGTCTTCCAGCGTGTGATCGACCCTGCCCTTAGGCAGGTTGGCGATCAGGAAGGAGACAATGTGCATGCGCTCACCTTCCGGCAAGCCTTCCAGCTGCCAGGCCATGTGCTCCATAGTGGCCTTCATTAGTGGGAGCTCGCCTTCGATATACGGCTTCTCCAACGGGTGGGCGTATACGTTGATGCTGAATCCGGCTTCCTCCAGAATCTCCGGCAGGCTGCCGATATGATCGATATCCTGATGGGTCAGCAATATGGCCCGCAGTTGCTCTGCCGGAACGCCGTGTCGCTCCATTTCGTTCCGGATCTGCCCCCACTGGCCGGGCGTACCGGTATCGATCAGCACCGCGTCTTGTCCGTCCCAAACAAGCGTAGGGTGTAACGTTTGGGGGCCGCCAAATCCGTCAATCTTCAGTTCCAGCATGATTGCACCATGTTCAATGATCAAGGGAACACCTCCTTTATAGTCAGTTCATAGCGAATGGGCTGCGAAGAAGATACATCTCCCTACCAGAATAACGATCCAAGCGGGCGTAAAGATACGTAACAGCGTGCCGATCGAAAAAAACATTCCCGGACCAGGCAGCGAAGGACCGGACCCCACATAAAAAAAGCGGTAAGGCCCATGGGCCTCCCGCTATACTCGCAAAACGTTAGGATTTTTTCTTGTCGGAGCCTCCAAAGTTCAGGCCGAGCTCACCGTCATGGCTGCCGACGTTGCCGCCGACCTTAAAGCTGACGCCTTTACCGCCGCCAACTTGCGCTCCGGCATGTGCCCCGAGTCCGTGATCGCCGCCCACATGGGCACCTGCGCTGACGCCGGCCCCTTGCCCGCCGCCAACCTGGCTGTTCACATAGGCGCCGACGCCGTGGTCTCCGCCAAGCTGGGCATCCGTATTCAAGCCGATCCCCTGCTTGATGCCGACGTGACCGTCGGCATGGACGCCCAAGCCATATTTGCCACCCAGTTGGGCGCCGGTATCGAAGCTGAGGCCATGGCTGCCGCTTACCCCGGCTTCACCTTGAACGCCGAGCCCGTAGGCTTCGCCGCCGACATGCGTGCCGGCTTGGGTGCTGACGCCGGTGCTGTCCATCTGGCCGCTGGCGCTAACTCCAACGCCATGTTTTCCCCCGACTTCCATGGAGGTGTTCATCTGAATTCCTTTTGTGGATTCGGCTTTTTGCTCACCCTTTACGGCTTCGCTTTTCACAGGCTCCTCTTTCTTGGCCTTTTCCTTGACGGGTTCACTTTTTACCGCTTCACTTTTCACAGGAGCTTCCTTTACGGCCTCAGGTTTGACTGCCGTATTCTCGGGCTTTGCCAGCTCTGTTTTCTCGGTAGTAGGGTTAATCTTGAATTTGTAGCCTTGGGGCGTAGGTTCAACCCGGTTCCAATCATAGGAGAACGGCTGCGGAGCAATGGGGGCAAACGGATAAGGATAGGAGTTGAGCTGCCCGATCGTGTCGTATGCATAGTACGTGCGGTAGGGAACCGGATAGACGTACTGGGGCCACGTATAGGGAAGGGCGTATGGATAAGAGGATCGCTGGTTGTAAGCATAAGCATACGGGTCCACGCATGGCTGCCAGCACGGCCCGTACGGATGTCCATTCGTAATCATGGGGAACCTCCATATTTGAATTTAATACTATAACCTATTCACATGGAGCCCGTGATGACACCCGCCTATGGGTTGTTTCTTCGAAAGAGAAGATGTATTATTTCCGAGCCTCGCTAAGGTGCCTATTCGCTTGTTTCTCACACCCCCGTATATGACGTTTGTCATACTCCCTACCTGATGTTCATGACTACTCGGTGACGGTCTGGTTTTCTATACTTAGGCTAGAAGACGTCCTCGGAAGCCCCGAGTATGACGGCATGCTTCATTCAGGGAGGAAGACAGATGAAAACACAAACCAAGGTCACCAATCTAAAAAAAGAAATGGCCCCCTATGAGAAAAGCAATACGAAATCGAGCATCATACAGGTCGTGACAACCCTAGGACCTCTGTTATTACTCTGGTACGCCGCATATTTAAGCTTATCCGTATCGTATTGGATAACGATTCCTATAACCATTATTGCTTCCGGATTCGCCATTCGGACCTTTATTATTTTTCACGACTGCTGTCACTATTCTTTCTTTCAGAATCGTCGGGCGAACGAAATCATCGGTATGATTACGGGGATTCTGACGCTTGTTCCGTACCAGCAGTGGAAGAACGAGCATTCCATTCATCATGCCACGAGCAGCAACCTGGATAAACGGGGGATCGGCGATATGTGGGTGATGACCGTGGATGAATATGCCGCGGCGTCATGGACGAGGAGGCTGGCTTACCGCTTCTATCGCCATCCGGTTGTTATGCTCGGACTCGGGCCGATCTTCGTGTTTGTCATATCGTACCGTTTTAACCGTAAAGGAGCGAAGCGGAAGGAACGCATCAACACCCATGTGACGAATGCAGCGATTGTCGGTTTGTATGCAGTGATGTGCTGGGCGGTAGGCTGGGAGGCGTTCCTGATGGTACAGCTCCCGATTTTA
>NZ_PCZT01000020.1:145011-162813 GCF_002968895.1 Paenibacillus sp. AR247
CCTACTTTGAAAATGAGGACGAATGGAGCTACGTAAAAGCAGCGGTGGAAGGAAGCTCGTACTACAAGCTGCCCAAGGTGCTGCAGTGGATCACAGGCAATATCGGTTTCCATCATGTTCACCATTTGAGCCCGAAGGTGCCCAATTACAATTTGGAGAAAGCGCATAATTCGACGCCGCCGCTTCAGAAGGCTACGACAATTACGCTCGCGACGAGCTTGGCCTCTCTTAAATTCCGGCTGTGGGATGAGGAGAACAAAACATTTGTCAGCTTTAAGCAGATCAAACTTGGTCGGCGGCAAACCGAGCGTGGAGCTAAACCGATCAAAGCCAACAGAGCAAGCATACAAGGGGAATAGCGCTGTTATCCCGCGTTTATGATAAACTACAAGGAATACTATCGTTCGCACATCGGGGGGCAGCGGCCTTGCAGAAATGGTATCAAATTTTCCACAGGAGCACAGGACTTAGTCCGTATGTATGGGTCATCTTTTATATTGTCCCTTTTTATTTCATATTTCGTTCTTCGTCCACGGTTCATGTGGTGTTCGGCACTCTGATGATTCTGGCGTTCTTCGGCTGCTATGTGTTGTCGTTTGTATCCAAAGGCTGGTGGTTATATTTTTGGACGTCCATTCAGATTCTGATATCCCTGGCAATGACCCTGATCTTCGGCTATGTCTATTTCGCACTGTTCGTTGCGTTCTTTATCGGAAATATTCATCGCTGGGTTGGATTCGTCACGCTGTATACGATTCACCTCGTCACGACGTTGGTTACGGTTAATTATGAATATGTGACGCAGAATCCCGTCATGATTACCCAAATACCGATCGTTCTGATCAGTTTGATTGCGGTGATTCTGCTGCCTGTCACCACATACTATCGGAACAAGCGAGGGAAACTTGAGATACAGCTGGAGGATGCGAATAAACGGATTTCCGAACTGGTGAAGCTGGAGGAGCGCCAAAGGATCGCCCGCGATCTCCATGATACGCTGGGTCAGAAGCTGTCCCTTATCGGGCTGAAGAGTGATTTGGCCGGCAGATTAATCAGCACGGACCCGGCTCAGGCGCAGGCTGAGATCAACGATGTGCGTCAAACGGCAAGAAATGCTTTGAAAGAGGTGCGGGATATGGTCACACAGATGCGCGGCACGCGCCTCGAAGATGAAATGTTCCGCATCAAGCAGATCCTTAAGGCGGCCGAGATTGAATTTGTTATGGCAGGAGACCCGATTCTCAGCAATACCTCGTTATTGGTTGAAAATGTGCTGAGCATGTGCCTGAAAGAAGCGGTGACGAATGTGGTCAAACACAGCGGCGCCACCGTCTGCTCGATCGTCATCGAGTCGTCTGCAACCGAGCTGACGATGAAGATCATCGACAACGGGATTGGAATCCAAACGGACCCGGGCTTGGCCAGAGGAAGCGGACTGCGTGGGATGAAAGAACGGCTGGAGTTCGTAAACGGCAGCATGGAAATCACCGCGGGCATCGATCCGGGCACGAAGGTGATCATTAAAGTGCCGAACGCCGTTAAACACCCGGATAAGGAGGTCATCATATGATCCGAATCGTTATAGCCGAGGACCAACGAATGGTGCGGGGCGCACTTGCCTCGCTGGTCAATTTGGAAAAGGATATGCAGGTTGTGGGCCAAGCGAGCAACGGCGAGGATGCCGTCAAACTGGTTCTACAACTGAAGCCTGATATTTGTATCATGGATATCGAAATGCCGGGGAAGAGCGGACTCGAAGCGGCCGAGGAACTGAAAGGAAGCGGCTGCAAGGTAATGATTCTGACGACCTTTGCACGGTTTGGCTATTTCGAGCGGGCCATTAAGGCCGGGGCATATGGATATTTGTTAAAAGACAGCCCCAGCGAAGAATTGGCAAGTTCCATTCGGAGTATCATGGCGGGCAGACGGATTTATGCGACAGAGCTCGTCGACGATGCTTCCGGTCAGGAGAACCCGCTTACCCCACGGGAAAAGGACGTGCTCGGCCTCATTGCCGATGGCAAGAACACAAAGGAAATCTCCAGTCAATTGGATATCACGCAAGGAACGGTCCGGAACTACATTTCCGTTATTCTGGATAAGCTTCAAGTCACGAATCGGGTGGAAGCCATTACGCGCTTTAAAGAGAAGGGCTGGTTCAAATGATTCGATCCCGATGGCCCCTTGGAATGGATTTTGGATGAACCTTAAGGTTTACCGGGTCCGTTTCCAGGGGGCATTTTTGTATTGGACCCTGTAGCCGTTGGAGCTGCCGGAAAGCTCATCGAGATTACAGCCCCGCCTTCCTGCCGGTTGCCTGCGGCAATGATCCCGCCGCAACGCTCCACAATCGCCCGCGAGATCGCCAGCCCTAGGCCGGACTCTCCGTCCTTGCCCTTTACGAACCGGTGGAAAAGAAAAGGGAGAAGCTCATCCGGGATGCCGGGCCCGTCGTCGCTGATGGTCATTTCGATCCGACCCTCCACGACCTTGGCGTGTACATTCATTTGCTCAACGGCATAGCGGGCAGCGTTGGACATGATATTCAGCAGCGCCTGAAGCAGCTTGTCCCGGTCGGCCACGACCCCGAACGGCCCGGACGGCGGGGTGTAATCGATCTGCAGCCGGATCCCTTTCTTGACCAGCAGCGGATTCATGCGTTCCGAAGCTTCGGTGACCAGTTCCTTCAGGGACACAGCGTTTTTGCGGAATACATCTTCCTCGCTGTCGAGCTTCGCAAGCAGGGTCATCTCCGTTACCAGCTTCTTGAGCCTGCCGCTTTCGCTGATGATGATATCGAGGCCTTTGCGGATGCGCTCACCTTCAAATACCCCGTCACGAATGCCTTCCGCATAACCCGCGATGGACATCAGCGGGGTTTTCAGCTCATGCGATGCGTTTTGGAAAAACTGCTTCTGCACATGGTTAAACCGGTCCAGCTCCCCGGCCATGTCATATACGGACTCCGCCACGGAGCCGATCTCGCCTCCGGCTCTGACGAAGCGAACCTCGGAAAACCGGCGCTCCTTGACCTTGATCAGCTCCTCCTGCAGGCTCATGAGCGGCCGGATCAGCTTCTTTGTAATAAACAAGCTGAACGCGACCATGAACGCGCCTCCGACGCCGAAAATAATCAGCAGCCGCTTCAGCAGCGCCTGTTCAATCGTTTTGACGCGGCTTACCGGCGTAAGCAGCGTAAGCGTTCCCTGCGGCATGACGCTCACGGACGTAATAAACCTCTTGTCCGTCCCGTCTACGATGTCTTTAAAGACCTGCTCGCCGGAAACGCCCTTTACAGCCTCAGTGATTTTCATGGCGGCATTCGGAGCGGTTACAGGCATGCTTTTCCCCTGGATATCCGTGAAAATGGCCGCAACTCCGCTGGTTTCCGCCATTTTAACCGGCAGGGCAGGGGTTGTGGACAGCTCCGCCGCAACGGTTTGAATGCTGTCGACCCGCAGCTTGGCGGATATGACGGCGCCCATGGCCTTCAGGTCCTCCTTCTGGGAGCCGATCAGGTGGTCCAGCAGGACGAAATGGATCACCACGGCCGTAACGGACAGGACCAGCAGCAGCGCGATCCCGAAGGCCAAATTAATCTGATGCACGAGCTTCATCGTGAGCGTCTCCTCCTTCGTGTCTTAACCGGTAGCCATGTCCCCAGATGGCTTCGATCGGCACATGCTCCAGCTTTTTACGCATCCGTTTGATCAAATGATCGACCGCCCGGTCGCTGCCGAAATAGTCGTCGCCCCAGACCCGGGTCAGCAGCTCGTCCCGCGTGAAGGCGCGGTTCGGATGCTCGGCCAGCACCTGAAGCATCGCAAACTCCTTGCTGGTCATGTCCACTTCTTCACCGTGCCAGAATACGCGCCGTTCGTCGGGGATCAGCTGCAGCCCTCCCGTTTCGATCCGGGCCGGATGGGACAGGCCCGCTGCGGCATCGCCGGATCCGCTCAGCTTGTACCAGCGCTGGAGCTGCCGTCTGATACGTGCGACGAGCTCGCGGGGGCTGAATGGCTTGACGAGGTAATCGTCGCTGCCCAGCTCCAGGCCCAATATTTTATCGACCTCGTTGTCTTTGGCCGAGATCATGATGATCGGCACTTCCGCCTCCTGCCGGATCCGCCGGCAAAATTCGTAGCCGTCCATGCCCGGAAGCATGATATCCAGGACCCACATGTCCGGCGGTGACGTCCGCCACAGAGCCCAGGCCTCTTCCGCGCTGCCAAGGCCGACCGTGCGGTAGTTTTCTTTTTGTAAATACGCCTCGACAAGATCCCTTATATGTACATCATCATCGACCACGGCGATGACGTAACTGTTGTTCATCCCATGTACCTCCCGGATTGGAAATTCATCTCCAGTATATCAAGCGGGCGCCTGCGTATGGAGCTCTGCCATTGTTTTTCCATAATTTCTCCCGCGGGCTGCCACAATCGTTCCGTAGACTGGGACATGTAACACCATATCCGAATTAAAGGAGTGCTGAATCAATGATTCGAAACGCATGGTTTAAAAAGACGGTCGCCTCTGCGCTGCTCATGTCCGCCGTAGCGGCCCCGGCCGTAACAAATGCAGACGCGAGTGAACAGCCCCAGGTTCCTTCCGATGTTCCAGCCAAGGTGGCTGCGATACCGGCAATAAAGGGAGCGGTCGTCACATCGGCCATGGCAGATCCGCTCGAGCTGGCCCAAAAATATGCGCCGGACACCGTAGAAGACTGGAAGCAGACATTGGAGCAATTCAAAAAGGTGGCAGGAGAAGGTCCACGCTTCTTCAGCGTAATCAAAGCGGTTCCTGTGGAAGATGCAGCGAAAGTAAAATCGGGTGAAGCGTCTCCGGTTACGGAGACGCTTCAGCAGGCAGCAACTATTTCCGGGGAGAAGATCCGGATCGAAATCCTCGACAAGTTGAAGGGTGAGATGGCCGATGCGCTGGGTCAAGCCAAGGATTTGGAGCTAGCCGATGTGCCGGATCAGATCAAGGTATTCGATAAAGCCGAGGTGCTGGGCCAGCTCAAGGAATTGGACAAAGCTGAGGTATTGGGCCAGATCAAGGAGCTTGTGAAATCCGAAGCGACGGACCAAGCCAAACCTGTGGATGAGGCCAAGGAGCTCGGACCTGCCAAGGTCATCATCTCCAAGCTGGGGGACCTGAAGGTAGAGGCGGCTAAGACTGAGCCGGCGGCGGCAGGCGATTCAGAGCATTCCAAAACTTTGAGCATTGCCGTCAGCAAGGAAGCAAGCGAGTCCGCCATTGCGTTTATGAAGGCCCACATCGCTTTGCATGACGCCGTGGAGTCCAAGGACGAGGCGGCCATCAAGGACGCGCTCGCCAAGCTGCTCGTTCAATACAAGGCGCAGATCAAGGAACTTGAAGCGGCGGCTCAATCTTAATCGTTCGATTGAGCAGTCCGTACAGACACATACAGGAGATATGAAGGCAGTCCCTGTTTCAGCCCCGGCTGGAGCGGGGGCTGTTTGCGTGCGCAAAAAATTTTGCATCTTCCTTTCAAGATTTAGTATGCTAAAGACAGCAAACAACGATCGTTGTTGAACATGTCACGTGAACGGCCGGACTTATGCATAGTCCGGTTGCAATGCGCGAGTTGAAAGGGAGTCGGTCCGGACGAATGAATACGACTAAAACATTGGCAGAAGCAGGCAAACAGGCGGAATATGTATTGGGAGGGCACGGTCCACGAAATCTGGATGTGCTGAAGGAGGCCTTCCGGGAGGTGGACGGGTCCCTTGGTGGCGATGCCTACGGCAAAGGCAAGGTGATAGAGGATTTTCAGAACAAAATGGCGGCGTATTTGGGCAAGGAATCGGCCGTCTTTTTCCCGAGCGGGACGATGGCCCAGCAGATTGCGCTGCGGATCTGGTGCGATGAGAAGCAGGTGAAGAAGGTGGCATACCACCCGCTGTGCCACCTGGAAATCCACGAAGAGGACGGTTTAAAAGAGCTGCATCATATTGAACCGGTGCTTCTGGCGGACAAGGATCGCCTGATCCGGCTGGAGGACGTCGAGCGGATGCCGGAGGACGTATCCTGTCTCCTGCTGGAGCTGCCCCAGCGCGAAATCGGCGGCCAGCTGCCGGACTACGGCGAGCTCGAAGCGATTTCCGCCTATTGCCGCGAAAAGGGCATCCGACTGCATCTCGATGGAGCGAGACTGTTCGAGGTTACGCCTTACTATGGAAAAACCGCCGCGGAAATTTGCTCGCTATTCGACAGTGTCTACGTTTCTTTTTATAAAGGCATCGGGGGCATTTCCGGTGCGGTCTTGGCGGGAAGCCCGGATTTTACAGAGCGGTCCAAGGTATGGAAGCGACGGCACGGCGGGGACCTGTTCAGCCTGTATCCGTATGTAGTCAGCGCCGATTACTATTTTGACCGGCGCATTGGACGGATGGAGCAGTATTATGAGGAAGCCAAAGAGCTTGCCGCGCTCTATAACGAATGCCACGGCGTCACGACAAGGCCGGTCGTTCCCGTATCGAATATGTTTCACGTCCATATCCAGCTTGGCAAAGAGAGGCTCGAGGCGCTCCTGGTGGATATCATCAGCGAAACAGGCATTCAATTGAATCATTATGTGAAAGATAATGGGGATTCGGAGTCCTCCTATGAAGTCAGCATCGGGGACATGTATGCCAAGGTGCCCAAAGAACGAATCCGGGACGCGTTCCGGGCGCTTGACCGGAAGCTGAAGGAAGAGCTGGGCTAAGAAAGGTTCAAACTGTTGAGGATGGGATTCTCAATGGACCGGAAGGCGGCATAAGTTAAAAGGGGGGCCTGTCTGGCAGCGTGCCTTCAGGGCTTCAGCATGGACTATTTTTGCTGGGTATGGGAGGAACCGAAAGAGTATGGATACGTTGATGGGACTCATTGAGCAGGTGGGTTATTTTGCGTTCTTTTTCGTATTGTGCTTAGGCGTTATTGGCCTCCCGCTTCCGAACGAGGTGGTGGTCATGATCGGCGGGGTGCTTGCCGGGACAGGGCATCTGGCACCGGTCTCTTCGTTCATCACGATTTACCTGGGAATCTGTTCGGGCTTAACCGTCGGCTTTGTCGTCAGCCGTCTGGCGGCAAGCCGCCTGCTCGACCGTCTGACCAGGTCCAAGCGGATGGCCAGGTATATCGATAAAGCGGAGCTGCTGAACCGGAAATACGGTAATATGGCCATGTGCATCAGTGTATTCCTGCCTGTTCTGCGAAACGTGACGCCGTATGCCGTCGGCATGAAAGGAATGGCTTACCGCCGTTTTGCCCTGGTCTCTTACACGACAGCGTTCGTGTGGACGCTGCTGTATTTTCTGATCGGCAGCACGCTCGGGCTTCAGGTCGACGATATCAGTACGATGTTCGCCTAAATGTTGAAGGGGGTGAAACCAATGCGCATACAGGATTCCGGATCCCATCATTCTCAAGAGCCAGGTGTTGCTCCAGAGATAGTGACGCTGGGGATGGGCTGTTTCTGGAGCCCGGAGGCATTGTTCGGCCATATGCCGGAGGTAATCCGGACGCGGGTTGGCTATGGAGGAGGAACGACATCAGACCCCACGTACCGGAACATGGGTGATCATACAGAGATGGTCGAGGTCGTGTATGACCCTGGCGTCATTTCCTTTTCCGACATTCTGAACGCGTTCTGGGACAATCATAACCCTTTGAATATTAACGATTACAAAGGCAGGCAGTATTTGTCGCTGCTCCTCTATCGCGGTGATGGACAGCTGAAGGTGATTCACCAGGTCCTGGCCTGGCGCGAGGAGCAGGGCAAAGGACGGCCGGATACGGAAATCGCTCCCCTTACGGCCTGGTACCCGGCGGAAGACCGCCACCAGAAATACTACTTGAAAAGGCATCCGGATGCGATCGAGCAGTTGAGCCGGCTCTATCCGACGCATGAGGAGCTGGTGAGTTCCACGCTGGCCGCCAGGCTGAACGGACTAGCCAAAGGATACACGAGCCTGGAGCGAATACAAAAAGAGATCCATACCTGGCCACTCGCGGAAGAGGAGCGAAGCCTGCTGCTGGAAACGGCCAAGCGGATTAAATGGTGATATATAACGGACAGAAAACAAACCGAAGGAGGACAGGCTCCTTGGTTTTTTTGTGTAAACGTATGATTCACTTACAAATTGTTAGTTAGTCAAAATGGCAGGATTATCTCCAAATCATTTGCGTTCTTACGATTTGTTTGTACCTTTCATATAATTCAATCAAGCGAAAAGAACGGTGCACGTTGATGTGCCAGACGTGGCCCGGCACTGTACCGCTCTTGCGCTCATTGATTCTATGAGTATCGGCTTCAGGGTGCACCAAGGCATTGTGCCGGCCATGCCTCGGATCCACCGGCTGCCGGTCGTATATATGGAGGGTATGAATATGGTCCAACGAATGAATCGCTTATATATTTACTTACTGACGCTTGGCGTTTTCCTGACGGCCACCTCGGAGCTGATCGTCAGCAGTGTGCTCAGTGAGATCGCCGGTGATATGAACGTTTCCGTCGGTGCGGCGGGGCAGCTGATCACGGCATATTCTTTAGCTTTTGCGATCGGCACGCCAGTCTTAATTTCGCTGACCTCCCGTCTCGGGAGAAAAAAGGTGATGCTGGGTTCGCTGCTGGTTTTCGCAGCCGGCTGTGGACTGTCCTTCGCCAGCACCCATTTTGTCCTGCTGATCGCGTCGCGCATCATTCTGGGCATCGGTTCGGGCGTGTACCTGGTGGTCGTGTTCAGCGCTGCCGCCAAGCTCGTCCCGGCGGAGAAGGTCGGCAGCGCCATCGGCACCATTATTTTGGGCTTCAGCTTGGCCATGGTGTTGGGGGTCCCGCTTGGCATCGCTATTACCGGCTGGATCGGCTGGAGAATGATCTTCGTCCTGCTGGGAGCACTGAGCCTGCTGATCATGGCGGCGATTTACCGGCTTCTCCCGGTCGTGGAAGGTGATGAGCCCGTCTCCTTGGAACGCCAGCTGCGCCTGCTGGGCAGCGGAGTTATCGTGAGTGCTCTGTTCATTACGCTGTTCCGGGAGACCGGGAATTCGGTGATGTATACCTATATGACCCCGTTTTTGCAAAGCGTACTTCACATGAACGCCGCAGGCGTGGCGGTGACCATGCTGGGCTTCGGCATCCTCGGGGTGATCGGCTCCCGTCTGGGAGGCTACGCCGTGGACCGATGGGGGGCCGTACGCATTCTGCTAGCCGGTCTGCTCGTCCATGCCGCGGCCCTGGCGCTGCTGCCGGCGTTTTCCTCCTGGCTCGTTCCGGATCTCATTCTGATCGGCGTGATGATGTTCGCCATGTTTGTAACCGCGCCAGCCATTCAAACTTACTTTATCCAGCAGGCGCCGGAATCCTCCGATCTCGTGCTCAGCTTGAATACGTCGGTGACGCATTTAGGACTGGCGGCGGGGGCAGGCATGGGAGGAGCCGTGATCAGCGCCACCTCCACCGTGCTGTACAATCCTTGGGTCGCGGGTCCGGTGGTAACGCTAGGCCTGGGAGCCGCTATCGTCTGCTTCTTTCTTGGCAGGAAGGCATACCGGAGGCTGGCGTAACGGTTGCGGCTGCGCTGCCATTCTGAGCGTGTATGATCCATGCTGAGCGTGTATGACCCGTGAAAAAGCGGCGGTACGCCGGGAGCGTTAGGGACGCTTTCCGGATACCGCCGCTTTGTCGTGCAGCAGATGCTTCTAGAAGCAGGTGAACGATTGGATGGTTCTGAGGTCGAGCCCCGAGTACATCCAGAAAAATCCGTTCCAGCGGAATCCGGCAACGGAGGTCCGGCCGACGAAGACGGGATAGAACCAGAAGCCCGGACCGCGTACGGGCCAAATGAACGTATTGCGGAAAAGGCAGCCGGAAATTGCGCCGGGATCAATGGCGAGCGCCGATGCGCCGGTTTGTGCAGGCGTAAATTGCGGCGGCGGGGATGAAGGCGGCTGCACCTGGCCTTGAGGGCCAAAGGGAGGCATGAATGCCATGGGGATGACTCCTTTCTTTGCTCATTTGAGCATAGTTATGGCGAGCTTACGCTAATAAGCTGATGACCAGCAGTTCGTACAGGACCAGAGGCAGGATGGTTTGGTTAAAGAAAGGGGGGCGTCCGGGGATGAAAGCCCGGTGTCCGGGTGACTGCGGAATTTGGATATACACGATACCCTTGTCGCAGTGCAAGAGGGTTCCTTCAAATACATCGCCGTCCAGCGTTTCGATCCGGACATGCTTATTGACATGTTGGCGGCACAGCTGCTTGAAGCGTTCCCGAGCCGAATGAAGCGTTTGGCTCATATGAGGCTCTGCCTGGTACAGCGTTTGGTGCTGATAGCCTGAATATTGCACACTCATGACGTTGACCTCCGTTTGGAATCGACCTGCTGCATCCTATGCAGATGCCCAGGCGGAAGTGTCTTAAAATGAACGAAATGTCATACACATCAGTAGGAACGGTCCTTAATGACCTTGGATCAATGGATGTCGCTGAGTTTTTAAATAAAAATTTCTAAATATAAGACGTTTGTTGAAATAAAATTTCGCAAGCGATATAATAGGCACCAGAAATGTTAACATCTCAAGGCAGCATACAGGGCTTTTCGGTCATTCGCGGGCGGTTACGGATTGCACCGTCTGTTCGGAGCATTTGCGCCATTGAGTCTGCCGGCAATCCTGAAGAGAACCGGAAATCGGGAGGGAAGATCATGTACGCTGATATAGCGGAAGGCGCCAAGACGCTTGGCCTGGACCCAAAAGGGCTCGAGGCCGCCGGGCGTGCCATTGAGCGGGAGATGGCCGCTGGGGTGATACCCGGGGCGGTGCTGGCCGTCACCCGGCACGGGAAGGAATGGGTTTATGCAGCGGGGAGCGCAAACCCGGGTCCGGATCATCCGCTCCCGGCCGGACCGGATGTCCTGTATGATTGTGCTTCGCTGACCAAGGTGAGCGTCACGCTGCCGCTTGTGCTCGGACTGATCGATGACGGCGTCCTGACGCTTGGTACAAAAGCTGCCGCCTGGATCCCTGAGTTTACCGGTGAGGGGCGGGAAGAGGTGACGATCGGGCAGCTGCTCACCCATACCTCCGGTCTGCCGGCGGATCGAAATATCCACTCGCACGGCTGGACGCAGCCCCAAATGTGGGAGGCGATCACCGGCGTGGCGCTGCAGCATCCGCCGGGTACGGCCGCCGTCTACAGCGATCTCGGCTTCCTCCTTCTCGGCCGGATCGTCGAGAAGGCGGCGGGCATGCCTCTGGACCAGTTGGCCAAGGCGCGGATCTGGGAGCCGCTCGGCATGGCCGGCGCCGTCTTCGCCCCGCCGGCCGGGCTACAGGCGCGGACCGCCCCGACGGAATATGACCGCGCTGCCGGCGGTCATCTCCAACGGGTGGTCCACGACGAGAAAGCCCGCGCCCTCGGCGGCGTCTGCGGGCACGCCGGCCTGTTCGCCACCGCCGGCGACCTGGCGCGCTATGCGCGGATGTGGCTGGCCGGCGGCGCCGTGCCGGAGCCGACCGCGCCGGGCGGCCAGCGGCGCGTCCTGTCGGCGGCGGCCGTCAGGACCGCGACCCGGACCCATACCGCCGGCATCGCCGGGGCGAACCGGGGGCTCGGCTGGGTCCTGAAAGGGGACCGCTGGGACGCCTCCGGCGACTGGATGGGCCCGCGCAGCTACGGGCACACCGGGTTTACCGGGACCAGCCTGTGGGTGGAGCCCGATCTGGACCTGGCGGTGGTGCTGCTCACCAACCGGGTCTATTACGGCCGTAGCGGCAGCGTCGGCGTGCTGCGGGCGGCGGTGCACAACTCGATTACCGCCGCCGTCAAAGATTGATAACGATGAGAACGAGAACGAGCAGGGATGAGATCTGCTACGATACGATACGGGCAAAGGAGAGAGCATCATGAACGGGGGACTAGTCAGACTGCGAGAGATTTTGGACGACCTTACGCCCTCAGAGCGCAAAGTGGCTGAATACATTATCAGCTATCCGCACAGCATACTCGACATGTCCGTAGCGCAGCTGTCTGCGGAAAGCGGCGGCAGCCAGGCTGCGATCATCCGCTTGTGCAAATCCATGGGGGTGAAAGGATACCCGGAGCTGAAGCTGAAGGTGGCCGGGGACCTGAACCAGAACGAGGAGCGCTATGAGTACCGGGAGATTCGTCCGGGCGATTCCATGGAGCAAATTATCCAAACCGTGTCCGCCAACAACATTCAGTCGATCCGGGACACGGTAACGATTCTTGATCCGAAAACCGTGGACCTTGCGGTGGAGGCGTTAAGCCAAGCCTCCCGAATTTTTTTCTACGGGCTCGGGGCTTCCCATCTGATCGCGCAGGATGCGCATCACAAATTTTTGCGGATCAACAAGACAAGCCATTCCTTTACCGATCCGCATCTGGAGCTGACCTCGGCGGTCATGCTGAATCCGGGCGACGTGGCGGTAGGCATTTCGTATTCGGGCGAGACGGCCCACGTCATCGAATGCCTGAAGGAGGCGCGCGCCTGCGGAGCCAAGACGATTTCCATCACCAAGTACGGCAACAATGCCGTGTCGGCGCAGGCCGATTATCCGCTCTACACGTCATCGACGGAGAACGAAATCCGCAGCGGCGCGATGTCGTCGCGGATGACCCAACTGAACGTCATCGATATTTTATATTTGGGCGTGGCCAGCCGGGAATACGATCAATCGGTCCGGTATTTGAAAAAAAGCCGGGAGATTATCAAGCGCCTGACGGGCCGCTGATCGAAACAGGTTATGGCTTATCCTTATCCTAATACATCCTCTTTCCTGGGGCATTGACGGCTCTGCGGGAAGGGGATGATTTATTTTCAGGTAAAATCTTCATATTATGCGGACGCTTTCGTCCCAAAGGATGATAGAATAGAGGGAATTGAACGTCATCTTGGGATGGAATATCGGCATAAATGGGGTATAGGCAATGGATAAAGAGATAGACCTAATGGATGATCGGCAGATCATTGCAGCTTTTAACGCGCATTACAGGCAGCGGGGCCTCGATCCCGCCAAGTTTCCCGTTCTCAGCAAGCGCTACACCCAAGAGGAACTGGAGGAACGGTTGTCCTTTTATAAGGAATATATTGATATCATTCTTTTTTTCGTCAACAAGTTTCTGTCGACCATTCAAGGGACCCCGATCCTGGTCACGGTGACCGATCAATGGGGATATCTGCTGGAATGTTACGGCGAGCCGATGTTTCTCGAGGCCATCGCGGAGCTGGGCATTACCAAGGGGGTCCGCTACAACGAGGAAACCGGCACGGGCTCGGTCCCGCTGTGCCTGCGGTTTAAGCGTCCGTTCCAGACCTTGGGCGAAGAGCATTTCTTCGAGGCGCTCCATGGCATGGCCTGTTACTCGGCCCCTTTCCATCGGGAGGACGGGGCGGTGCTTGGAACACTCTCTCTGATGACCGGGGTCGATTCGGCCCATCCGCACCTGCTGACCCTGCTGTGTACCATGGTTGATTCCGTGGAGCGGGAAATGCTGCTTCGCCGGAACAACGCCCACCTTCACACGTTGAACCAAGTGCTGCTGGAGGCGAATTATCAGGGGGTTGTCGTGACGGACGCCGCCGGCCGGATTATCGACATGAACGATCAATACTTGAGAATACTCCGCTTAGACGGCGGGGACAAACGTCTATACCTGGGCACGCCGGTACTGGAGCACCGCCTGGTTTCCCCCAGCGGGTGCTGGCCAGACAGGAGGAATGCATCGGCGTAGAGCTGCAGGACACCCGGATGGACTCCGACAGCTATTATATGCTGGACGTTCTGCCGGTTTTTGATATGGGCGGCTGCCTCTGCCGCATTATCGGCACCCTGCGGGATATTACGGAAATGAAGAGGACCGAGGAGGTGCTGCGGAATACGGAGAAGCTGGTATTCGCCGGCCAGCTTGCGGTCGGCATTGCGCACGAAATCCGTAATCCCCTGACCACCGTCAAGGGCCTTATTCAGTTGGCGGGACCGACCTCGGGACTGCGGCATTATGACCTGATTATGTCGGAGCTGGATCGGATGAACCTGATCGTTGGCGAGTTTCTCATTTTAGGCAAACCGCAGGAAATCCGCTTCCGGGAAGATTGGTGCATGACGATTCTGCAGGAAGTGCTGAGCCTGATCGAAATCGAGGCGGCGAAGAACAATGTCCGCATCCGGTGCACCTGCATCCGGGAGGAGAAAATTTCCTGCGACCGTAATCAGATCAAGCAGGTGTTTCTGAACATCCTGAAAAATGCCATTCAAGCGCTGCCCGGCGGGGGCCGGATCGACATCGTGCTCGAGGCAGACGGCGGTTACCAGCGGATCCGGTTCATGGACAACGGAATCGGCATGCCCGAAGAGGTGCTGGAGCGGATCGGGGAGCCATTCCATACGACCAAGCTGGAAGGTTACGGTCTGGGCATGATGATCGTGAAGAAAATTATCGCTTCCCACCGCGGCATCCTGAACATTACAAGCGAGCCCGGCAAGGGGACGACGGTCGAAATGGGACTGCCGATCGGCTGATCGAACAGTCCCTGATGGATAAAAATGGAGTTAAGCGAGGTGTCGCGAGATGAAGGTCATCTGGAGTTCTGTGGAAATCATCAGAAATGTCGTGTATTTATTCCTTGGTTTATGCGTGTGCGGTTTTGCAGAAAAAAACCTGACGGCGAGAATCGACGGCACGAATGGATCTGGTGCTGCTGGTGCTGCTTGCAGATCTGATGCTGCTGTTCGTCTTCCACCGTCAGGTCATCGGCCCGAAAGCCAACAAACTTCCCGTTAGAACAAGGAATTATTTAATCATAGCTGCGGTGCTGATCCTCATCGCGGTTTATATGCTGAGCTGACATCCGTTGACCGCTAGAACAGCAGGTACCAGAAAACAGCCGTTTCCTGCGAATGCTCTTTAAAGCCCCGGTATAGATAAGAATCAAAGCCTCCGATAACAAATCCGCAGCTTTCATAAAATTGGCACGCTCGCACGTTGTTGCTCTGCGTCTCCAGCATGAGGCCGGGCGTGTGGCCGGTCTTGGCCCAGAGCACCGCCTGCTCGATCAATTTCCGGCCGATACCGTGTCCCCGGGCGTTCCGATCTACCCGAAGATCCTCGATATAGGCGTACCCGTTCCAATTTTTCGCCAGCATGATCCGGCCGACGGCCTGATCTCCCACTATGGCCAGGTAGACCGCACGGTCCGGACGGCCGATGTACTCCGACAAATTTCCGCTGTCGCCTTGATCCGCCTCGTCGGGGTAGCTTTTTTGGTAACTGGGCACGACGGGTTTAACCGTATAACCGATCCCTTGGTCCGTAACGGACAAAACGAGCTCGGAATCTACCGTAAAGCTGCCGTCGATCTGAATGTGCTCCGGGTGGTCCCGGTCTGTCATTTCTCTGATCTGAATATCCATTTATCGTATCCTCCTGATTCGCGGTTGGATTTTGAACTTGGGTCAAAATGCTACCTTGCAATCCGGAGGCGGGGCTCTGACTTAACGAAATACAAGCTTTGCCGTCATTACGGTTCTCCTCCTATTGGGCAGAATAAGGACACACCGGCTCTATCACAGCAAAATCCGGTGATCCAATATATTTTTCAGGCTGATATGCGATTTCGACGGGCCGAACCTTGCCAGGGCATCCTGGAAGTCGGCTACCTCGTCGACGGACCCCGTCTGGACGTGAACGAGATAGTTGTACTCCCCGCTGATACGGAACAAGCCCGTCACTTGCTCGGACTGCGTGCAAAATTCCACCAGCTCGCTGCATAGCTCGGTCTTCATCAGGATAAAAGAGGTCGTTCCCCGCTGCAGCTCCCGCAAATTCAGATCCGTGCTGTACCCTATGATCACACCCCGTTCCTCGAGCTTAACGATCCGCTCCTTCACGGAAGGCTGGGACATGGCAATCTGCTTGCTGATCTGGGCGATCGGCATTCGCGCTTCATGCTGCAGAAGCTTTAAAATTTTCAGGTCGATCTCGTCAACTGCCGTGCTCAAATTCGCCATCTCTCCTGTACTTGATCTAAAGATAAGGTAAGCATACGAAAATAACTTATTTTATGCAAATCGGGAAGGCCCAATTCCTTATATCATGCATGTCGATCGCGGTAATGAATCTATAAAATGAAAGCGATACGAGAAGCATAAAGGGAGAGATGGTTATGAGCGTGAAAGGACTGGCCCATGCGGCCATTCAGGCAGAGGATTATGAAGGAACGCTTGATTTTTATATCCGGGTTCTCGGGTTTACGGTCGGTCACTCATGGAGCCTGCCTGCGTTTAAAATTAAGACGGCCTCGATGCTGGTTTCGCCTGACGGGCGGACCTGTATTGAGGTGTTCGACCGCGGCGCCGAAGTTCCGGCCGAGGGGGATAAGGCGCCTTCGCGCGAGGAAGTGAAGCACGGCGCCCTGCTCCATTTGGCATTCTACGTGGATAATGTGGACGAGATGGTGGACAGGGCGCTCGCTCACGGGGCGCGAATTTATGTGGAGCCGGGGAATCTGGAGCTGGGTGAGCCGCCGCTTAGGGTCCGCAATGCGGTCCTGCACAGCCCGAACGGCGAAATTATCGAATTGATCGAGGAAGTGGATTTTAACGTGGGAACCCGCTGAGGTTCTGTGTGAGATGGAGGCAGCCGAAGGCTTCGGCTGCTTTTTTGTATGTCATATAACCTTACAAACTCGTTGATAAAAAATATGAAAGCACTTACAATATTGTTATTTAGACATGTTTCGCGTTGTGTTTTGTCGAATCGGCATCCCAGAATGAAGAGAGGAGAAGTGATCCATGCGATGGGCCAATGGATGGAAAATCCAGTACATTTTCGTTCGATTCATGATCCCTTATTTCTTGTTCATGCTGTTTACCCTGCTTGCAGGGGCCCTGTTTTACAGGCAAACCTATGATGTGGTGAAAAAGGAAGTTACGCACAGCAATCTGCAGATGCTGGATCAGGTGAAAGAAACGGTCGACAGCCGCTTCAACGAGATTAACCGGATTTCCCTGCAGCTGCAAAGCGATCCAGCCGTTCAGAGCTTTCAGCAGGTGAAGGAACCGTTCCGGGACACGACGGCGTACAAGGTGTATCGGACGCAAAAAAGCCTCTACAGCTACAATGCAGCCAATGGATTTATTCTTAACTACTATCTGATCTTCAAAAATAGCGATTTGGCGCTATCCCCGGATTCCACTTATGAACTTCCCTCGTTCTATCGTTACATGTTCTCTGAACCCAGCAAGGATTACACGACCTGGAGGAACGATCTCCTTGGTAATTTCCGCAACCGGGAAATCATGTCATCCGGATCCACGGTGTATCAAGGCAAGACGACGGATCTGCTGACATATGTCCAGTCTCTCGGATACCCCGGCCATATTCAGGGGGCGCTGATGATTCTGGTGGACAACCAGCGCCTGCAGTCGCTTCTTCGTGGAATTGACATATCCGACGGGGGCTGGGTATCCATCATGGATGAGAAAGGACGCCTGGTTACATCTCTGTCAAGCGGCGGCCTGGTGACCCGGCAGAGCCTGCCGCCGGGAGCGAAATCCGGAGTGATCGAAGCTTCAGCGGCTACCGGCGGCATGATGATGACCTATACCACCTCGTCCTATAACGGATGGTCCTATGTCGTCGCCCAGCCGCCCCATGTCGTCCTGAGCAAAGTGCTGGCCATCAAGCATACTACCGTGACTATCCTCCTTGCGTTCCTGATTTTTGGCCTCATCCTTGCCTATCTGTTCGCTACCCGGAGCGGCGACGG
>NZ_PCZT01000020.1:162913-171129 GCF_002968895.1 Paenibacillus sp. AR247
ATCAAAGCAGGCGAGACGAGGAGGTCCGGAAGCTGCTCGCCTCCCTGTACCGGGAAAATTTCGAGGAGCGGCACCTTCCCTTGGCGATGCAGCAGCTGTTCGTTCTTGACCTGGTGGGCTGCCTGGTCAAAGTGCAGGATCAGCTGATGGTGAAGGAGCAGGCGGACATGAGGCAACTGCTGCAGCAGCTCGGCACGGCCAATCACCCGAAGCAGGCGTTTGATAACGCTACGGAGAGATTCGCGGAAATTTCGGACGACATCGATCGGCGCAAGAAGAGCCGCAACGTCCAATTGATCCGCGATACGGTGGACTACATTCATCACCAGTACGGACAGGCTGATCTCAGCCTGGATGCCGCGGCGGATCATCTGAATATATCCAAGGGGTATCTGTCGCAATTTTTCAAAGAGCAGACAGGGGTCAATTTTTCCGAATACGTTGAGAACCTCCGGATGGACAAAGCCAAGCAGCTGCTGTCCGAGACCAGGCTGCCGATCCGGGATATTGCGCAGCAGGTCGGGTACCACGCGTCCAGCACCTTCTGCCGGGCCTTCAAACGCGGCAGCGGCATCAGCGCAACGGCGTACCGCGATATCGCACATAAGAAACCGGCTTCCCCTCTTCACCGTCAGGATGCATAAGCGTTTTTGGGCCAGGGATTTCCTGGCCTTTTCGCTTACAGAGAATACCCCGCCAGCGGCCGGCTGCTAAGGCAAATACGCCCGAATCTAACGAAATGTATACAAGCCGGGCAAAGGTCAACGGCCTTTCTGAACGAGGGTAAACCCGCCGGGGAACAGGCAATTTACACCTTGGGCGGTCCCGGTCTATGCTGGGTCCAATCAAGGGGGGTGAAAGTGAAATGAGCATGTCAGTGACCGAGCGAAAGACAAGGGCAGCGCGCAGGACGGGAAGGAGACCCGCCGTAAAGAAGCTGATCCACAGCTGGCAGTTATACGTGCTGATGGCGCTGCCGCTTCTGTATTTGATCATTTTCAAGTACGTACCCATGTATGGCGCACAAATCGCTTTTAAGAACTTTATTGTGACCAAAGGCATTTGGGGAAGCGAGTGGGTCGGGCTGAAGCACTTTGAGCGCTTTGTTCACTCGTACGACTTCTGGAGGATTTTGAAAAACACCTTGATCCTCAGCTTTTACAACCTGGCTGCGAGCTTTCCGTTTCCCATTCTGCTGGCGCTCGGCCTCAACTATTTGCGGGGGCGGGTATTCAAGCGAGCGGTGCAGATGGTCACGTATGCCCCGCATTTCATCTCGATTGTCGTCATCGTCGGGATTATCCGGGAGCTGCTCGACCCGAGAACGGGCATCGTCAACAAGCTGCTCGGCTTTATCGGTGTGGGGCCGGTCAATTTTATGGGCGAGATTTCGATGTTCTCTTCCATTTATGTCTGGTCGGATGTCTGGCAGCATGCGGGCTTTAACTGCATCATTTTCATTGCGGCGCTTGCCGCGATCGACCCTGCCCTGCATGAAGCGGCCGTGGTCGACGGGGCCAGCAAGCTGCGCCGGATGTGGCATATCGACCTGCCCGGCATCATGCCCATGGCAATCATCCTTTTGATCCTGAGCACCGGGCATGTGCTCGACGTCGGCTTTGAGAAGGTGCTCCTTCTCCAGAACCCCATTAACCTGAAGGCATCCGAGATTATCGACACGTACGTGTACAAGGTCGGTCTGACCTCGCAGGTGGCGAATTACTCGTACTCAACCGCCATCGGTTTGTTCAAGTCGGTCATTAACCTGGTGCTGCTCATCGTGGTCAACAAGATCGCTCAGCAGTCGAAGCAGGCAAGTCTGTGGTAAGGAGGGAAGCCCATGAACGGCACGTTGCGCAATGACTCTCGGGGAGACAAGGTGTTCTCGCTCGTGAACGGCGCCATCGTCACCCTGTTTTTTATCAGCGTGCTCTATCCGATCGTGTACATCGTCAGCGCGTCTTTCAGCGACTCCAATGCCGTCGTGTCCGGCAAGGTATGGTTGTGGCCGGTTCGTCCGACGCTGGAAGGTTACGCTGCCGTATTCGACTACAAGATGGTATGGACCGGATTTAAAAACTCCGTCGTCTACACCGTGACAGGCACCGCCCTCAACGTCTTCCTGACGGTGCTGGCCGCTTATCCGCTGTCCCGTAAAGACCTGTACGGCAAAAACGTATTCATGATTCTGTTCATGTTCACGACGATGTTTACGGGGGGACTGATCCCCAGCTATCTGCTAGTGCGGGAGCTCGGTATGCTCGATACGATCTGGTCCATGATCATTCCGGGAGCGCTGACCGTATGGAATGTCATCATCGCCCGGACGTATTTCCAAATGTCCATACCGGACGAGCTGCTGGAGGCGGCACGGCTGGACGGTTGCAATGACTTCCAGTTTTTATGGAAAGTGGTCATCCGGCTGTCGGGACCCATTCTCGCCGTGATTACGCTGTATTATGCGTCGGCCAACTGGAACCAGTATTTTAACGCGATGATTTATTTGAAATCCCAGGACCACTACCCGCTGCAGCTCGTGCTTCGCGATATTCTGATCCAGAACGATGTCGACACGGCGATGCTGGCATCTTTCCGCTTCTGGTCGTGTATCCTTTCGTTCAGAAATTTCTGGTCAAAGGCGTCATGATCGGCTCATTAAAGGGATAAGGAGATGATCGGTGTGAAAGAAAGTTCCTGTCTTTGCTACTCATATCCGCGGTCATGATCGGCCTGCTCGGCGCATGCGGAAGCGGGGATTCGGGGGGCGCGCCGGCGGCGGAGCCGGGTGCCGGTGAAGCAGTAAGCGATGCGGGCGTGTTCCCGATCGTGAACGACAAACTGACGCTTAAGGTCATGATCGGTGCCAATCCGGCCGTCGAAGATTTCAATACGAACGAATTCACCAAATACTTCGAAGAGAAAACGAATATTCATGTGGAGTGGGAAATTGCCACCGCCGAGAAGCTCAACCTGGCGCTGGCTAGCGGTGACCTGCCGGACGTCATCATGAGCATGAACGTCACGCCGGAGCAGCAGGCGCTGTACGGAGAACAGGGGGTCATTCTTCCTCTGAACGATTACATTGAGAAATACGGCCTGAATACGAAAAAAATGTTTGAGGAAAGTCCGCTGGTCAAACCGACGATCACCTCGGCCGACGGGAACATTTACGCCCTGCCGGCTCCGAACGAATGCTACCACTGCTCCATGCGACAGAAGCTGTGGATCTACGAGCCGTGGCTGAAGGCGCTCAATCTGGAGATGCCGACCACGATCGATGAATTTTATAAGGTGCTGAAGGCGTTCAAGACCCAGGACCCGAATAAAAACGGGAAGGCCGACGAAATTCCGTTCTCGGGAGCGCCGCAAACGACGCAAAATTCGACCCTGACGACGAGCGTGGAAAACTTCCTGATGAACTCTTTCACGTATGCCCCGTATACGAGGATGTATGTGAATGATGAGGGCAAAGTCGACGTTCCGTTCGTCAAGGACGGTTGGAAGGAAGGGCTGGCCTTCCTGCACAAGCTGTACGCTGAAGGCTTGATGGATCCGCAATCGCTGACCCGGGATCCCGCGCAGCTCGTTCAGCTGGGGGAAAATCCGGACGTGCCGATTCTGGGCGCCACCTCCGGCCCCAATATGAGCGTGCTCACCCAACTGAGCGGTGCTAGTGGCCGGTGGAAGGATTATGTCGCCGTCCCTCCGCTGAAAGGCCCGGAAGGGCTTCAGGTGACGCAGTACGATCCTTACCAGGTGGCCCCTGGGCAGTTCGTGATCACGAACAAGGCGAAAAATCCGGCGGCGGCCTTCCGCTTCGCGGACGCCCTGTACGACCGGGAAACGACGCTGCGCTCAACGATCGGCGAGCCGGATAAGGACTGGAGATGGGCCAAAGACGGCGAAATCGGATTAAACGGCAAGCAGGCGGTCTATAAAGACATGTCCCAATTCGGGGTGACGCAGAACAAGCACTGGGCGCAGACCGGCATCGCCTACCGTCCGAATTCGCTGCGCCTCGGCGCGGTGGAGGACAAGGAGAACCCGCTGGAATCGATCCTGTACAACGAGACGAAGACCAAATACGAGCCTTATCGTGTCAAGGTGGAGACGGTGCTGCCGCCGCTCAATTTTACAGTGGACCAATCGCAGGAGCTGGCTGACCTGTCCAAGACGATCTTCGATTACACGAACGAAATGATGGCGCGGTTCATTATCGGCGACGCCGACCTCAACGCCCAGTGGAACGAGTACCAGTCGACGCTGAAGAGCATGGGGCTGGACCGATACCTGGAGATCTACCAAGAAGCGTATGATGCCCGCAAATCCGTGGCATCCGAGACCCAATCGTAAGGAGGAAACTTCGATCATGACCGCTATTCAATCGCAAGCCTTTACCGTTCCGGACAAATGGAAGTGGTTTACCGAGAGCCGTTACGGGATGTTCATCCATTGGGGGCCTTATGCGCAGTACGGGCGCGGGGAACAGGTGCTGTTCCGTGAGCATTTGGACCACAAGGAGTATGCGGAGCAGGCCTGCGCATGGAACCCGGAGCATTACGATCCCGAACTGTGGGCCTATACGGCGAGAAAAGCCGGGTTTAAATATGCCTGCTTTACGACCCGGCACCACGACGGCTACTGCATGTGGGACAGCGCTTATACGGACTACTCCAGCGCCAAGCAGGCTCCGCAAAGGGATTTTGTCCGTGAATACACCGAGGCCTTCCGCAAGGAGGGGCTGCGGATCGGACTGTACTATTCGTGGATCGATTGGCGGCTGCCGGCGTATTTCGACGGCCCGGCCAAGGATCCGGAGGGGTGGGAGAAGGTCCGTGCCTATCTTCACGCCCAAGTCAAAGAGCTGCTGACGAACTACGGAAAGATCGACCACTTCTTCTTCGACGGAGTATGGCCGCGGAATGCGGATGATCTGCAGAGCGTGAAGCTGGTGGAGGAAATGCGGGCGCTGCAGCCGGAAATTCTAATCAATAACCGGCTTGGTTATTCCGCCGCTCATGACGGGTATCGGGCCGACGGGGGCGTGGGTGCCGGCGATTCCGATACGCTCGGCGACTTCGGTACCCCGGAGCATGTGATCCATGCCGAGCAAAAGCGGCTGTGGGAGTCGTGCCAGGTGACGACATGGCGGCTCTGGAGCCATGTAATCGGCGAGCGGTGGCGTCCGGCGGACGTGCTGCTTGATATGCTCTGCGAAAGCGCCGAGAAAGGCGGCGCCCACGGGGGCAACCTGCTGCTCAACGTCGGACCGACGGCGGACGGTCAGCTCCCGCCTGAATTCGTGGAACGGGGGCTGGAGATCGGGCGCTGGCTGGAGGTGCACGGCGAGGCGGTGTACGGCACGGACGGAGGCTCCGTCACCGAGTTTATCACCCGCGGACGGCAGACGACCTGCGGCAATAACTTGTATTTGATCATCCGGTTCTGGGACGGCCGCCCGGACATGAGGCTGGCCGATTTGAACACCCGGGTGAAGGGCGTCACGCTCCTGACCACAGGGCAGGAGCTCGCGTTTGAACAGAACGGCGATGAGCTGTGGATTCACGGGCTGCCGCGGGAGGCGCCGACGCGGCTCTTCCCGGTGATCCGCGTGGAATGCGAAGGCAAGCCCGAGGCGAATCAGTGGGGCAGAGAGCGGCTGTGGGAAGGCGACCCCGCCCGGGTAGCCGACTGGGCGCGCTTGCGGGGCACATCGGTATTCGCCGATGGGGCCGAGCGGTAGCTCAGCCGGATTTAACTAAAATGCAAACCCTGACCCTGTAACCTTAGGGCCGTCTCATACTAGGCAGCCGTATGCTTTTTCCTTGGAGCCTTTCTTCCGAGGAAGGCATGCGCTGAGCCTTGGAGGGATGGCCCTTTTGTTGTGAAGAACGATTCGGCGTTATTATATTCCTTTACATTTATATAACCAAAAGGTAATATAATAGTCATGAACACAGACAAACTGTTTGAAGCGTTATCCGAACCGAACCGGCGGAGCATTCTGGAATATTTGCGAGTGCGGGACCGTTCTGTGGGCGAGCTTGTGGAGCTGTCGTCCTTAAGCCAGCCGGGGGTGTCCAAGCATTTGCGGATCCTGCGGGAAGCGGGGCTTGTGACCGTCCGCAGCGATGCCCAGAAGCGGATGTACAGCCTGAACGCGAAGCCGCTGGAGCAGCTTGACGATTGGCTTGGGCCCTACCGTAGGTTCTGGTCCGGCAAGCTGGACGACCTGGAGCGCTTCCTCGATGAAGAAGAGCCCTGAGCAGGAAAATACCTGCTTGCAGGGATATGGCAGAATTTAAGTTGGATTGGGTATCCTGACGGAATGACAAACTTTAAGGAGCATGTGAAAAAGGAGGATCAGCCGTGAATTCCAATGAATTGGCCGTGGTTGAGCAGGACGAGCAGGGAACCCGTGTGCGGTTCGTGCGGCATTTGAAGCACCCGGTGGAGAAGGTATGGGCGGCGCTGACCGAGAATGACCAGCTGAAGCAGTGGTTTGCGGAGCTTCGCGTCGAAGATTTGCGTGAAGGCGGAGTCATCTCATTCGATATGCAGGACGGTACTTATGAAAAGTTCGAAATTTTGGAGCTGAAGCCCCTGTCGGTACTTGAGTATACCTGGGCGGAGGACCGCGTCCGGTTTGAGCTGTATCCCGAGCCGCAGGGCTGCCGTCTCGTCCTGATCGAGACGATCGTCCGAGTCACCGATCATACGCCCAAGGACGTTGCCGGATGGGATGTCTGCCTAGACGTTATCGAAGCGCTGCTCGACGGCCGGACCATTGCTTCCCGGAAGGACATCTGGGAAGGGAAATACGAGCGATACCGCAATCGGTTTGCGGAGTTGCGTCAGGGATAAGCCATGAGCGGCAGACAGCCGAGATGTACAGCCAAGGAGCCCCCAGTCTAATAGGACTGGAGGGCTTTTTTTGGCGTGGCGTTGGCGTTGGGGACGATCTTCAGCCGGCGTTTTGGGCACCTCCAAGTGCACAGTGGACGGGCCGAAAGCCGGAGCCTGCAAAAATGGAAGGCGGTGCTTATCATCCATCCATCATGCTGGTTATGCGAATTTCTGCTCCTCAGCTGCCAGAGGAAATCTGCTGCTCCCGGTAGGATCGGGGCGAGCAGCCGATTGTTTTTTTGAACATTTTGGAGAACAGGAACGGGTCTGTGTAGCCGACCGAGCGGGACACGTCGCTTACCGACAGCTCCAGGTTGTGCAGCAGCACGGCGGCGCGTTTCATCCGGTACTCCAGCAGGAACGCCTGCAGCGACACGCCGAACTGGTCCTTGAACAGGCCGGACAGGTATGTCCGGTCCAGTCCGACAGAACGGGCGATATCCTGAATGCTGATCTTCTGGCTGTAGCTGCTCTCGATATAGCCGACGGCCTTGCGGACGTAGGCTTCCTTCGAGGTGGTGGGACGCGGGGCTTCGCCGTTGTCACGGCAGTCCCGAATCAGTTCGCCCAGCAGCCCGTACAGGATGCCCTGGCTGAGCACGTCGCCGCCGGGTCCTTCCATCGCGGCGCGCAGCTGTCTGTAAAACCGCGGAAAGCCGCCGTCCGGACCTGCCTCGTAGACTGGATGGGACGCATTCAGGTGGGCGCGCTGCAGGAGCGTCTTGGCCAGCACACCTTGAAAGCCGAACCATGTATACGTCCACGGATCCGACTCGTCGGCCGTGTATTGCACCAGCATATCCGGCACGATCAGGAATCCCTGTCCCGCGCCGAGCCGGTAGGTGGTGCCGCCAGTGGTGAAAGTCCCCGTGCCGCTGTGCACATAGTGCAGGATGTAGGCATCCCGCAGTCCGGGTCCCCACGAATGGTTCGGCAGGCATTCTTCCATGCCGAAAAAGTGCAGGCGGAGATCGGTTTGGCCCTGCAAGGCGGGCATATAATAGTCGACATTGATCCGGGTCATTTGCGTTCTGAGTCCCTCCCGTCTGTCTCACAAACCTTTTTAAAGAGATCAGAAAGTATAAGTTTTGGAGCTTCCGTTTCCTGATCTCGCAAGAAAAACTTCCGCTAAACGAGGTCTGTCTTCTTTGAAGGTACGTCGATAGACGTTTTTTTATAATATCAGAAAGTATAAACTCCAGAGCTATGGCTTCCTGATATTGCAAGAAAAGTTACCTTTAAACGCGGTCTGTCATCTGTGAAGGTACGTCGATAGACAGTTTTTTTANAATATCAGAAAGTATAAACGT
>NZ_PCZT01000020.1:171229-178501 GCF_002968895.1 Paenibacillus sp. AR247
TTATAATATCAGAAAGTATAAACTCCAGAGCCATGGCTTCCTGATATTGCAAGAAAAGTTACCTTTAAACGCGGTCTGTCATCTGTGAAGGTACGTCGATAGACAGTTTTTTTACATTATAACAGGTAAAACGGCTGTAAAACGAGATGAAAGCGAATTCTAAAATGGGATTATGACAGGTATTGCAGGGGTTGCTCCATGTTATTTCCAGGGTCGGGCCTATATATTTAGGTCATGCGACGGGCTTGCAGAAAGCCAACATTTACGGGAGGGATTGAATCAATATGGCCAAAATTACGTTTATCGGTGCAGGCAGTACGGTATTTGTAAAAAACGTGCTTGGAGACGTCATGTCAACTCCGGCGCTGCAGGGGTTTGAGCTGGCCCTTTTCGATATCGACATGGAGCGGCTGAACGATTCGGAACGGCTCCTGAACAGCATCAAGGAGACGCTGGGCAGCACATGCCAGATCAAGGCGTACACGGACCGTAAAGAAGCGCTGCGCGGCGCCAAATATGTCATTAACGCGATCCAGGTAGGCGGGTACGACCCTTGTACGATCACCGATTTTGAGGTACCGAAGAAATACGGTCTGCGCCAAACGATTGCCGACTCGCTGGGCATCGGCGGGATTTTCCGCAACCTGCGTACGATTCCGGTCATGCTGGACTTTGCGGAGGACATTCAGGAAGTCTGTCCGGACGCATGGTTCCTCAATTACACGAACCCGATGGCGGTGCTGACCAACGTCATGAACACCGTGGGCGGCGTGAAAACGGTCGGTCTGTGCCACAGCGTGCAGCACTGCGTATCCGACCTGTTCAGAACGCTCGAAATGGATCCGACCGGCGTGGAATCCAAAATCGCGGGCATCAACCATATGGCCTGGCTGCTCGAGGTCAAGAAGGACGGGGTGGACCTGTACCCCGAAATCAAGCGCCGTGCCGCCGAGAAGCAGAAGGAGAAGCATCATGACATGGTGCGCTTCGAGCTGATGCTGCGTTTCGGCTACTATGTCACGGAATCGTCCGAGCATAATGCCGAATACCATCCGTATTTCATCAAGCGCAATTATCCCGAACTCATTGAAAGATACAACATTCCGCTCGACGAATACCTGCGCCGCTGCGTTAACCAGATCAACGGATGGAAGGAAATGCGCGAGAAGCTGTTTGCGAGCGAAAGCATCGGGCACAGCCGTTCCAAGGAGTATGCATCCTACATCATGGAAGCGATGGAGACGAACCAGCCGTTCAAAATTGGCGGCAACGTCATGAACACCGGACTGATCACGAACCTGCCGAAGGAAGCCTGCGTCGAAGTGCCGTGCCTGGTGGATGCCTCCGGCGTGACTCCGACGTACGTGGGCGATCTGCCGCCGCAGCTGGCCGCGCTGAACCGCACGAACATCAATACGCAGCTGCTTACCGTCGAAGCGGCCGTCACCGGGAAAAAAGAGCACATCTACCATGCGGCCATGCTCGATCCGCACACGTCTGCGGAGCTGTCCATCGACGATATCGTGGCGCTGTGCGACGATCTCATCGAGGCGCACGGCAGCTGGCTGCCTGAATTCAAATAAAGGCGTCGCTGTGATGTAAAAAATGAACGGGCTTACCTCTCTGCTGCCTCATGGCAGAGACGGGGTAAGCCCGTTTTTGCATTCCTTCCGGTAGTCCGGGTGGCGGACAGGCCCGGCGTTTCCCACCGATTAGTTCCGTCATCAAAACAGCCATACCAGCAGGATGATCACGGCCACAATGGCTAGACCTATCAGCAGATTGACTAGGTTCCAGAGAAACCCGCGGCCGGCACCTTGATTTACCTTTTCATCGTGGCGCTTCTTGTGAACGTCGGGGTCATACTGTCCGGGAGGGTTGCGAAAATCCATAGCCATTCTCCTTTCGGTTGGAAATGATCCGGCCCTTGTTAGTGCCTGGCTCAGGCGACGGGAAGGGATATCCGGCACTTTTTCAATCGGTTGTTATTTATTATAACGTTTCGGATACCGTTTTGTTGGAAGATTTTCTAGCGCCTGGAAATATAACATTCTGCGTCTTGCCTTCGTTGCCCTATGGCGATTACTGATTGAGTCCGGCAAGTTACAGGATCTGTAAGGAGCTTTTCTATCATTGCTATTTCATATGAATAATTAGTGGCTTATCTATCATAAAGTATCCTACTTCGAAAGTTTTGGGCTGCCTTCGATGCTCCTATCAATATATCGAAGAAGTACCGTTTCATAGAGGAGGATTCAGATTGAAAAGAAACCGATTGTTTTTTGCCGGAAAAGGAACTATTCGCCCCATCGTACTAAGTACTCTTATTCCCGTGATTTTGATCATGGCCGCTTGCGGCTACTACGTCTTGAACAAGACTGAGCCGGCCGCACAAGTCGTCGTCGAAGCGGAAAGAACAACGGCTCAACCGGTGCAGCGTACATATGAGCCCGACGAAGAAAAGACGAATGTGAAAATGAATGAAAAGGTGAAAGAAAAGAAGGATGACAAGACCGACAGCGAGGCGATCGCACCGAACAACAGAGCGGCCAAGCCGGTTGAGGCCACGGAAGCAAAAGAGCCAAACGGGCGGCCGGCTTCAGGCGCGGCCAAGACCACTGATCCGCTGCCGCGTTCCGGCAAAGGCATCACCGCCATCGGCGATTCCGTCATGCTGGACGCCGCGCCTTTCCTGGAAAAGATGCTTCCCGGCATCGTCGTGGACGGCAAGGTCGGCCGGCAAATGCGTCAGGCAGGGGAGGCGGTCGACCGGTTGAAAGCCCAGGGCCGGCTCGGCGGCCGGATTATCATCGAGCTCGGCACCAACGGGCCTTTTAATAAAAAAGCAATTAAGATCTCTGCTGCAGTCGCTGGGCGGCGACAAGCGGGTCCTGCTGGTGAATACGCGTGTTCCGCGGCAATGGGAGGCTGCCGTTAACAGGGATATCGCAGAAGTTGCCAATGAATTCAGCAATGCTGCGGTAGTAGACTGGTATTCGGCCAGCAAAGGCAAAGACGGCTTCTTTTCCCGGGATGGCGTGCATTTGAACCGCAGTGGTTCGGAGTTTTACGCTACCCTGCTTGTAAAGACCCTTATGGCGTTCAACGAATAATTTATGTGCTCTCCCGAGTTCATCATTCCGACCGAGGCGATTTCAGACGATCTGGTAAGCCGCAAATATATCAAGTAATGTGAAGACCGGTGAAGGGACGCCCTTTGCCGGTCTTTATGTTTCCCGTAAGGTTGAATTCAACAAAATCATAGGAACAGACACAAAAAGCTTACAAACACGCATCGTCATACGTAAGATTTTTCCAGTATAGTGAATGCGTAACTTGACATCTCCTTCCCGGAAACACAAATCCGGCACTAAGGCCCGGCCACAGACCCAACCATTTGTAGCGGTGGACTCTGCAGCAAATCAAAACCCCTCGCATTCCAACAATTCGTCCCAGCCTGTCTGCCCATACCATCCCATCCCGAGAAGGGCGTCCGAACAAACGCCAATATCCGTCCATGCTGCTAAGGAGGTGAGCTCCAGAAATTACCGGGTTCCCAGAAAAATGAAAGCGGCTTATTTTTAAAGACGGGGCAGTTCCTGTCGCAGGTAGTCCAGGTCCAAGTATTCCATTCAGGAGGATGATTATGACGGCTCATCATTTTCAGGCTTTACGGAAAACGGCGGCTCTGTATGCGCTGATCTTCGTGTTTCTCATTTCGCAGTTTTTTTATTCCCCGTCCTGGAGTTATGCAGAACCCGCGGGGGCTGTACCTGCCTCCGGGAGCCAGCAGCAAGGCGGCAATGACACTCCGGATCCGGCCGACGGAAAGGGCCAGGCTGATTCTCCAGGCGAGGCTTCAGGCTCCGCAGACGCGGGCAATCCGGCCGATGGAGCTGCGGATACACCGGCTGGAAGCTCCGCCGGCGGGCTGAAGTCCCCAGAGTCTCCAGCCGCGGCAGAAGGCGCCGCTGCGGCCGCCGAGCCGGGCAATTTAGCGGCGGGCAAGAACATGAGCGCGAGCTCTTATACCCAGACCTACGCGCCGGCAAATGCGGGCGACTCCAATCAGGCTACATACTGGGAGAGTAATAACAACGCTTTTCCGCAGTGGCTTCAGGTTGACCTTGGCGGGTCCTACAATGTTAACAAAGTGGTCCTGAAGCTTCCGGTCAGCGGCTGGGAGAAAAGAGCTCAGACGCTGTCGGTACAGGGTAGCGCGGACGGGGCAACCTTTACGAATTTGGCCGCCTCGCAAAGCTACACCTTCGATCCGGCCGGTAACAATACGGTAACGGTCAGCTTTACCGCGGCTTCTGCCAGATACGTCAAGCTGGTATTTACGGCAAACACGGGCTGGCCGGCAGGGCAGATTTCCGAGTTTGAGGTGTACGGCTCCGCCGCAGGCGGCGACACACAGGCCCCGTCCGCCCCGGGAAATCTGGCCTTTACCGAGCCGGCCTCCGGGCAGATCAAGCTGACGTGGACCGCTTCCACGGACAATGTGGGTGTGACCGGATATGACATCTACGCGAATAACGCCTTGCGTGCGAGCGTTGCCGGTAGTGCTCTGACGTATACCGACAACCAGCCGGCATCGGCTACCGTTTCCTATTACGTCAAAGCCAAGGATGCGGCGGGCAACGTATCCGCCGCCAGCAACACCGTGACCCGAACCGGCACGGGCGGGGGTACAGGCACGAATCTGGCGCTGAACAAGCCGATCACCGCGTCCTCGAATGAATACATTTACGTGCCGGCCAATGCCAATGACGGCAGTCTGACCACCTATTGGGAAGGAGCTGCCAATGCGTACCCGAATACACTGACACTCAGCCTGGGCGCGAATGCGAATATTTCGTCCATCGTGCTGAAGCTGAATCCGGACAGCGCTTGGGGACCACGCACCCAAACGATTCAGGTGCTGGGCCATGACCAGAATTCGACCAGCTTCACGAATTTGGTCTCCTCTGCGCAGTACAGCTTCAGCCCGGCGTCCGGCAACACCGTGACGATTCCGGTGACGGCTACCGCCAGCGACATCCAGCTGAAATTCACCGCCAACTCGGGTTCGACCGGCGGCCAAGTGGCGGAGCTGCAGGTCATCGGAACGCCTGCTCCGAATCCGGACCTGACGATCACGGGCATGTCCTGGACGCCGGCATCTCCGGTAGAGACCGATGCGGTTTCGCTGACATCCACGGTCAAAAACGTGGGGACGGCTTCCACCGGAGCAACGACGGTGAACTTTTACCTCGGAACGACCAAAGTCGGTTCCGCACCGGTAGGCGCTTTGGCGGCAGGAGCCTCCACGAACGTAACCCTGTCCATTGGCGCCAAAGACGCCGGGAGCTACCAACTGACCTCAAAGGTGGATGAAGATAAGTCGGTCATCGAGCAAAACGAAGATAATAACGCCTTCACCAACCCGTCGCCGTTGGTGGTTGCATCGGTATCGAGCTCCGATCTGGTAGCTTCTTCGGTGACCTGGACGCCGGGCAACCCTTCGGCCGGCAACACGGTGAACTTTACGGTGACGGTCAAAAATCAAGGAACGGCCGCCTCGGCTGGAGGCGCTCATAATATCAAGCTGACGTTAACCGATGCGACGACCGGCGCGGTGATCAAGACCTTGACCGGCTCGGTCAGCGGTGTCATCGCCAGCGGGGCTTCGGCTGCACCGGTCAGCTTAGGCAGCTGGACAGCGGCGAATGGGAAGTATAACGTCAAGACGGAAATCGCCGTTGACGGCAACGAACTGCCGGTGAAGCAGGGCAACAACGTCACAACGCAGTCCTTCTTCGTCGGCCGCGGCGCGAACATGCCGTACGACATGTACGAGGCCGAAGACGGCGTTATTGGAGGCGGCGCGGCGATCGTCGGTCCGAACCGGAACATCGGCGACCTCGCCGGCGAGGCTTCGGGACGTAAAGCGGTGACGTTAAACAGCACGGGCAGCTACGTTGAGTTCACGACCAAAGCCAATACGAACACGCTGGTGACCCGGTTCTCCATCCCGGATGCATCCGGGGGCGGTGGTATCGATGCGACGCTGAACGTCTACGTCAACGGCACTTTCGCCAAGACGATCAATCTGACATCGCGCTACGCCTGGCTGTACGGAGACGAAGCGAACCCGAGCAACAGCCCGGGAGCCGGTGCGCCAAGGCATATTTATGACGAGGCCAATATCATGTTCGACAGCACCATCCCGAAAGGCAGCACAATCCGCCTCCAGAAGGATGCGGCCAATACGACGAACTACGCGATCGATTTCATCAGTCTGGAGCAGGTTGCACCGATTCCGAATCCGGATCCGGCCAAATACGCGGTGCCGGCCGGCTTCACGCATCAGGACGTGCAGAATGCGCTGGATAAAGTGCGAATGGATACGACAGGCAATCTGGTCGGAGTATACCTGCCGCCGGGAACGTATCAGACCTCGAACAAATTCCAGGTCTACGGCAAGCCAATTAAAATCGTCGGTGCCGGCCCATGGTACACACGCTTCGTGGCTCCGGCGAACCAATCCAACACGGATATCGGATTTACGGCCAACTCCACGGCGAACGGCTCCACGTTCGCGAACTTTGCCTACTTCGGCAACTATACCTCACGTATCGACGGTCCGGGCAAGGTGTTCGACTTTTCGAACGTGGCGAACATGACGATCGACAACATCTGGACCGAGCATCAGGTGTGTATGTACTGGGGAGCCAACACCGATTACATGACGATTACCAATTCGCGCATCCGCAACACGTTTGCCGACGGCATCAACATGACCAACGGCAGTACGAACAATCTGGTGCGCAACGTCGAAGCGCGGGCTACCGGCGACGACAGCTTCGCGCTGTTCTCGGCGATCGACGCGGGCGGGGCGGACGAAAAGGACAACGTCTACGAGAACCTGACTTCGCTCTTGACCTGGCGTGCCGCAGGCCTCGCCGTCTACGGCGGATACGCCAACACCTTCCGGAACATTTACATTGCCGATACGCTGTGCTACTCGGGCGTAACGATCAGCTCGCTGGACTTCGGCTACCCGATGAACGGATTCGGCGCCTCGCCGACGACCAATTTTGAGAATATTTCGATCGTCCGGGCCGGCGGGCACTTCTGGGGCCAGCAGACCTTCCCGGCGATGTGGCTGTTCTCGGCATCGAAAGTGTTCCAGGGCATTCGGGTAAGCGACTTGGATATCGTGGACCCGACCTATCACGGCATTATGTTCCAGACCAACTATTTTAACGGACAGCCGCAAAATCCGAT
>NZ_PCZT01000020.1:178601-190698 GCF_002968895.1 Paenibacillus sp. AR247
AAGGACACCATTTTCACGAACGTTACGATATCCGGCGCACAGAAGAGCGGCGATGCATTTGACGCCAAGTCGGGCTTTGGGATCTGGGCCAACGAAATACCTGAGCCCAATCAGGGGCCGGCGGTCGGATCGGTGACCTTCAACAATCTGAAAATTGTGAACACGGCCACGCCGATCAAAAACAATACGTCGACCTTTACCATCAACGTGAATCCTTGATATCAACGCTATATAAGTTGAAAAAAAGACGTACCGCCTTTGTCCCTTTCCATCGGGAGAGGCGGTACGTCTTTTGCTGCTTTTGTTTAGATATAAGAAAATATACGCTTCTAAAACTTCCGCTAAGTGCGGTCTGTCTTCTTGGAATTTGCTTCGATAAAAGATTTTGTTTAGATATAAGAAAGTATAAGCATCGGAGATTTTGCTTCCTTATATCGCAAGAAAACTACTGCTAAGTGCGGTCTGGCTTCTTGGAATTTGCTTCGATAAAAGATTTTTTTATAGCGCTTCAGCCGAAGACGAGCTGCTGCCGGCCTTACCGGCTGCGCCCATGATCACCGAGTCTTTAGGCAGAAGCAGCGCGAACAGGCCGAGCAGCGGTAGAAAAGCGCATACCTGCGTCATCAGCGCAACCCCGTGCGAGTCCATCAGCCAGCCCATGATGACCGAACCCAGGCCGCCCATGCCGAAGGCCAGTCCGAAGAACAAACCAGCAACGGTTCCCACGTGACCAGGCAGCATCTCCTGTGCGTACACGATAATGACCGAGAAGCCGGACATCAGGATCAGGCCAATGGCCGCGCAGAGGATCACCGACCCGATCGGCCCGGCATAGGGCAGCAGGAGGGAGAACGGGGACGTGCCAAGGATGGAGAACCAGATGGTTTTTTGACGCCCGAACCGGTCCGCCAGCGGACCGCCCAGGAACGTACCGGCCATGCCGGCGAACTGCAGGGCAAAAATACTCAACTGCGCGCTGGTTAGCGGAAGGTGGTATTGATCCATGTAATAGAAGGCGTAATAACCGGTCATGCTGGCGAGATATACGAACTTGGAAAAC
Source organism: Paenibacillus sp. AR247 (assembly GCF_002968895.1). NCBI lineage: Bacteria > Bacillati > Bacillota > Bacilli > Caryophanales > Paenibacillaceae > Paenibacillus > Paenibacillus sp. AR247. The sequence goes on from NZ_PCZT01000020.1 coordinate 179,662, forward strand.
AGCATGAGGATCAAGATCGCGAGCACATACGCTATGAAGCGCTTGCTGAACCGGCTAGGCTCCTGGCGATGGGTACGGTTTGCGGTCCGGGCGGGACGGGTCTGCCGGCTGTACCAGCGGCTGACGCCGAGCTGCAGCGCGATGCCGAGTCCGGCCAGCACGATAAACCATAGAAAACCGAGCTGCCCCTGCGGGCTGATGATGAACGCGGCCATCAGCGGAGCAAACGCCTGGCCGGTGTTGCCCCCGACCTGGAATACGGACTGCGCCAGTCCTTTCCGCTGGTTCATGGCCAGGTGGGCGACCCGGGACGACTCGGGATGGAGCACCGAGGAACCGATCCCGATCAGGGCTGCTGACAGCAGCAGGTACCAAAACGATGGTGCCAGGGCTAAACCTGCCATACCGAGCAGGGTGAACAGCATGCCAAGCGGAAGGAGCAGCGGTAGCGGGCGGCGGTCGGTATAGTACCCAATGGCCGGCTGCAGAATGGAAGCCGTAATATTGAGCGTAAAGGCAACCCAGCCGATCTCGGTAAAGCTCAGGTGCATCTGCTGCTGAAAGAGCGGAAACACCGCGGGAACGACCGACTGCATCGCATCGTTCAGCAGGTGGGCGCAGCTGACGCCGAGCAGAACGGCCAGAGCCGTATTTTTCGCCGTATCCACGGTCATTTCAGATTGTGACATTTCTCCACATCCTCTTTTTTCTTACCCATCATAGCGGATCAAACCCGAAGCTGTCGCAGCGAAAATTGCCTTTTGGACAGAGCACGATATGCTATACTGAAGCGGGGTGAGGGCACATGAGAATGCAGATCGTAATGCCGCAGCTGGAGGTTCACCGTTTCTCCAGCCCGTTCGAAAATACGCCGCATGCGCACGACGATCAATACCAGATCACGATTCCGCTTCAAGGGACCTGCCATTTTACGCATGAGCATAAACAGCTGGCGCTCCCACCCGGCGAAGGAATTGTGCTGCAGCCTAGCGACCGGCATTCCTTCTACATCGGCGACGGCACGGGCGTCGTTGTGATCCGGATCCGGCCCGAGAGCCTGTACCCGGGTGATTCCTCGGTTTACAGTGAACCCCGGCACAGAAAGCAGTTTGACGTGAGCCGGGTATCGAAGGTGTTTCGGCAATGGACAGCGGACATGATGGCTCTCGACATGGCTGATCCGCTCGTGGAGGAGGAGCTGGAAGCCCGGATGATCTGCGATCTGCGGGAGCTTATTTGGGAGAGGACCGTTCCGGCCGGTCCCAAGATAGCTCATGCCGCCGCCGACCGGCATCTGGCACAGGTGCTCGAATATGTGCATGCGCATTTCACGGAACAGCTGAGCGTCAGCAGCCTCGCAGCGATGGCGATGCAGAGCCGGTACCATTTTATCCGGTCGTTCAAGTCCCTGACGGGCGTGCCCCCGTATCAGTATGTGCTGCAGCTCCGGGTGAGGGAAGCGATGGAACAGCTGAAGAAGTCCGCGGACACTGTCACCGATATCAGTTTCAACCTTGGGTTCTCGAGCACGAGCCAATTTTTTCGGGCCTTTGCCAAAATGACCGGCATGACGCCGGAGCAGTACCGGAAATCGGAAGGACGCCGCTTGATCTAAAAAACTTAAATTGGAGCTGTGAAATCGAACCGTATCCGAGAGGGATGCGGTTTTTTGACGTTTTACTTGAAGCAGGGGAACATGGCTGGTAGACTGCTTGTAATCTGGTAATTAAAGGAGGAAGCCTCATGACTATTGATCTTCTTGGTGCAGTCCGGTTTATAAACAGCCGTTTCGGCAGCCGGGCAAAGGATATTGCTCCGGTGGGTGCCGGAGACTGGTCAACGGCTTATGGATTCACGCTGGACGGCCAGGAAATGGTGATCCGTTTCGGCACTCATGTGGAAGATTTTCAAAAAGATCAGGTCATGGGTTCACTCGCCCCGCCAATGGTACCCGTTCCTGAGGTTACCTTGATCGGAGAGACGTCCGAAGGTTTCTATGCCGTATCGAGGCGGGTCCGTGGCGGACATCTGGATGAGCTTGAGGCTGGGGAAATGCGGCTGATCCTTCCGGGGCTGATTGATGCGCTCTCGGGACTTCAGCAGGTAGATACAGGAAGTATAAGCCATGGTGGAGAGTGGCGTCTTGGGGGCCGTCGCGCAAGCTGGAGTGAGGAGCTGCTGTCCGTGACCGGACCGAGGGACCGGCTTCCCGGCTGGCGGGAGCGGCTGGATTTATTCCCCGCGGAGTCCAAAATATTTGATAGCGGCGTCTCGGCTTTGCGGCGTCTCGTCCCCCGTCTTCCCGAGTACAGAGGTATTGCTCACTGCGACCTTTTGAACCGGAATGTATTGGTGGACCGCGGCGGGTTGACCGGCATCATCGACTGGGGAAATGCCATTTACGGCGATCCCTTGTATGACGTCGCATGGCTTTTATACTGGTGGCCTTGGTATCCGCAGTGGCAGGAAATCGATCTGCAGCAGGTTCTGAATGATGTTTGGGAACGGCAGGGAGGCTTTCCTTCGCAGATGGAGGAGCGTCTCCGCTGCTGTTTGCTCCACATTGGCTTGGACCATATCGCCTACTGCGCTTTTAGGCAGCGCACGGAGGATATGCGGCGTAATGCCGTGCAGCTGTTGGATTACATATAAAAATATATTTTACAAATAATTGGAAATCAGGTAGACTAATAGGGAAGCTAATATTAAAGCGCTTTAACTTTCGGAGGGGGTGGGACTGCGTTAATCCTGTGATCTGCTGCCCGCGCTAATGGCATCCCGGGCGGTTACAGCTGAGATGAACCGAGGCATAACCTGTTTCCTAATCTATGAAATTAAAGGAGCGTAATGGGTGATGAAAAGAAATAAGAGATTTTCATTAAGCGGCAAAGCCGTTCTGATTTGTTGTCTCGCTTTTCTGATGGTTCCCGCCGGATTTGCGCTGGCGGCGCCGAACAAGCCTTTTCCTCAGCATACGACTTACACCAGCGGCTCGATAAAGCCGAGTCATGTAACCCAGACCACGATGGACGATGCAGTCAAATCCAAATGGGACAGCTGGAAATCAGCTTACCTGAAGCCGGCCGGGACCGGCAAATATTATGTGAAGTACGATGCGAGCGGCGCGACGGTGTCCGAAGCGCATGGCTACGGCATGCTGCTGACCGTGCTGATGGCCGGATACGACAGCAGCGCGCAGACCTATTTTAACGGACTGTATAAGTACTACACCGAGCATCCCAGCGACAATAATCCGTACTTGATGGCATGGAAACAGAACAGCAGCTTTCAGAATGTTGAAGGAGCCGATTCCGCGACCGACGGCGATATGGACATCGCTTATTCGCTCCTGTTGGCGGACAAGCATGGGGCAGCAGCGGCACAGTGAACTACTTGCAGGCAGCCAAAAATACAGTGCATCGACGGGATTGCTGCCCGACTTTGTCGTCTACTCGGGAGGCGCGTACAAGCCGGCGCCGGCCGACTTCCTGGAAGATACGACCGACGGCTCCTACGCCTATAATTCCTGCCGTACGCCTTGGCGGATTACGACCGATTACCTGATGACCGGCGACAACCGGGCCCTGAATCAGCTGAACCAGATGAACAGCTGGATCAAAGGCAAGGTGAACAGCAACCCGGGCGCCGTCAAGGACGGATACAAGCTGAACGGAAGCATCATCGGCTCGTATAACAGCGGCGCCTTTTTCGCCCCGTTCGGCGTCAGCGCCATGACTTCCTCGTCGAACCAAACCTGGCTGAATTCCGTGTGGACGTATACGGCCGGAAGCTCAAGCGAAGGATACTACGAAGACAGCATCAAGCTGTTCTCGCTCCTCGTGATGTCCGGCAATTGGTGGACGTATTAATTTCTGGGGAAACCTGTCTATGGGAAAATAACATGAACAGCCCCGGCTGCAATTTGGCCAGGGCTGTTTGGCTATCCCCAAGTGATGAAGTGGTTCAGACCTTCACCGTCTCGTTTTTGCTGTCAGTTTGCTCACCCGACTCCGATGAATCCGTCAGTTCTCCCTGCCACAGCAGCTGCATTTCCGTGCTGGACTCCAACAGTTCGGCCAGGCTGCCCTCCGCTTCGATGCGGCCGTCCTTCATCACGATGATATAGTCGGCCTGCGCCAGCGCCGCCCGGCGGTGGGACACGGCGATGCAGGTGACGTCGCGTTCCTGAAACAGGCGCTCCCACAGCTTCTTCTCCGTCTCGACGTCGAGTGCGCTCGACAGATCGTCGAAGATAAACAGGTCCGACTCGGTCATCATCATGCGCGCTGTGGCGGCACGCTGGATCTGGCCGCCGGACAGCATGACGCCTCTCGGACCGACGAAGGTATCGAGACCTTTCTCCAGGTCCTCGATATCTTTCTCCATGACGGCCAGCCGGATCGCCCGGGCGAGCGCATCCGCCTCAGGCGGGCTGCCCTGGACGATGTTCTCCTGCAGCGTATCGCTGAACAGCCGCGGAACCTGCGGCGTATAAGCGGACCGCGGCGGAACCAGGAACGCCGCCGGATCGATGACTCGGCCGTTCCATTGCACATCACCGCCCGATTTGGGCAGCAGGCCTAGCAGTGTGCGGACGAGGGTCGATTTGCCGGAACCGATCCGTCCGGTAATAACGACGAACTGGCCCCTTGTCACCGCAAAGCTCACATCGGCAATGCCGTTCTCCGAGCCCGGATAGGTGTAGGAAAGGTTCCGGATTTCCAGCGATTGCAGCTGGTCATCGGAGCTGCGCTCGACTACCGGCAGCTCGGGCGGTTCGCCGTAAAGGTACGTTTCGCTGAAATCCATGATCCGCTCCTGCTCCCCCGGCCGGAAGAGAACGCTCATGCGGTCGAGGGACACCTTAAGTCTTTTATGCTGAAAAACCATATATCCAAACAGGGAAATACTGAACGCGATATTGGTCAAATAGGAGGTGAACAGGGCGAAATCGCCTACGGTAAACTGCCCGGCCTTCATCGCCGAGGCGCACATCAGCAGGATGATCCCGGTACAAATGCTGAGCACATGCTGATTGAGCGAGCGCATCCACTGCTTGAACAGGTTATCCTTCAGCGCTGCCTGCCGCCGCGATTCATTCAGCTCCACAAAGCGCCGGTGGACATGCTCCTCGGCCTGCCCCAGCTTCAGCGCCTGCACCGCGCCGAAAGACTCGGCAATGAAGCTGGTGATGCGCCCGGTGGCTTCGCGGTTCTGCTGGCCGTAGCGTCTCGCCCGGTTGCCGGACAGATTATTCAGCAGCGTCACCGCAACCAGCGGCAGAATCGCGACCAGGGTGATCTGCCAGTTGATGCGGGCCATGATGACCAGGGAGATGATCGCAAACGCAAACCGTCCCCAGAAGTCGACCCAGGACTCCACATATTCGACCACTTCATCCACGTCTTCGCGGAACCGGCTCACGGCTTCGCCCGGTGAAGCGGGGAGGTTGCGTCCGGGCCAGCGCATGATGCCTTTCAGCATATTCGTGCGGAGAATGGCCTGGATGTCGTAAATATAGGTGACCCATTTAAAAAAGGCCCAGAAGAAGACGCCGGTCCGGGAAATGCGGACGATCGCGATAAAAATGAGCGGGGCGACAAGCCACAAATAGTTATGCGACTCGCCGGTCGCCCTGTCGAAAAACCACTGCATGCCAAGGCCCAGCAGCAGCGGCATGGAATGGAACAGCCCCCACAAGAGGCCGTTCACAATAAACAGCGAGATGTTATACGTAAACAGGCGCTGGATAAACCGGGTTACGGTCATGCCAAGTCCTCCTCTCGTCCGGTAATCAGCAGCTGGGCGTAGTGTGAGGTTGGGTCTTTCGCCAATACCTCCCGTTCCCCGAATTCAAGAATCCGGCCGTCGCCCAGCACCATAATGTGGTCGACCTGCTCCAGCGTGGAGAGCCGGTGCGCGATCACGATGCCCGTGCAGTTCTGCATGAGCTGATCCACGGCAGACTGCAGCATCGCTTCGGTAGCGGCATCCAGCCGGGACGACGGCTCATCCAGAATCACCAGGCTCGGCTGGGTCAGAAAGACCCGTGTCAGGGCGAAAAGCTGCGCTTCCCCGGCGGACAGCGAGGCGCCGCCGGCCTTTAGATGCGTATCCAGACCTTCCGGCTGCGAGTCGATCCACTGCTTGAGTCCGAGCCTTTCGGTCGTGCCCAGAATATAGTCGTCCGATATGCTGCCGTCAAACAGCGTCAGATTGTCCCGGAGCGTGCCGTCAAACAGCTGCACGTCCTGCGTGACCATGCCGACCCGGCGGTACAGCGCCTCGAGCTTCAGGTCGCGGATGTCTATGCCCCCCACCCGGACGGTGCCGCTGTTGATATTGTACAGGCGCAGCAGGACCCGGCTGAGGCTCGACTTACCGCTTCCGGTACGTCCGATGATGCCCAGACGCTCGCCGGGCCGGACGGTGAACGTAATATCGTGGAGTACCGGCTTATCCGGGTTATAGCTGAAATGGACATGGTCGAATTCCAGACCAAGCGCTCCATCAGGCAGCGCCGTTTGCGACCCTTCCATGATTTCGGTGCGGCTCGCCAGCAGCTCCTGGGAGCGCAGCATGCCGGATTTAGCCTTTTGGAACTCCTGAACCTGATCCCCGAGCTGCTCGATCGGATCGTTCAGCATTTGGGTGTATTGATAGATGAGGAATAGCGTTCCGAGCGATATTTGGTCGGTCAGAAAATAATGAACACCGAGCATCAGCACCGCCGTCACGGCGATAGCAAACAGCACGACCGTCGTATTCCAGGGAATGACGCGCAGCATCCAGGCTTTGCGACCTTTGAGGAACACATTTCGCATGGAGCGGTAGAAGCGGTTCATGACGTACGGCACGTTGCCGTTCGCCTGAACGTCCTCAATGCCGGCGATCCGTTCCTCGATCAGGCCGAACATTGCTGCGCTGGCGCCGCGTTCATCTTTGGAGGAAGTGACGCCCAGATCGCGGATAAACACCATGGCTCCAATGGATGCCAAAGTGAACAGGGTCATGACCGAGGCGATCGGCCAATTGATCGTAAACATATAGCCGAGAATGCCGGCAAGGAGCACGAAGCTGCCGATGACCTTAATGATAAACATGGCGAAAAAGTTCGACATGTTGGTGACGTCCCCGTCGATCCGCTCAATCATTTCTCCCGGCGTTTTCAAGTTGTGAAACCGCATGTCGAGCCGCAGGCAGTGCTTCAGCAGGTCGCCGCGCAGCTGGTTGGTGGCGCGCCAGGACACGTCGTTGCCGAGATAGCTGATCGCCACGGTCAGGACCTGGTTCAGCACGGCAAAGACCAGGTAAATTCCCGCCAGCACGAGCAGGCTGGAGACAATGCCGTTCGCGGCGGCCGTGTCGATAAAGCGCTGCACGATCTGCGGATTGACCAGCTGCGCCCCGGTCGAGGCGAGCAGCAGAATAAGCAGCAGGAGCAGCCGCCCCCGGACCGGCTTCAAATACTTCAGCAGCCAGGACATCGACGGCTTTGCGGATTGTTGCATGGTAAAACCCCCCAATTCCAAACGAAACCTTTATGTATGGTGACTTGCTTTCGCCCGGCTTTCATAATTGACCAGATGCAAATAATATCCATCATACAATAATTTGGAAGCGATTCAAGATAAAGTTTGACTAAATCCAAACTTTATCAGCCCAGTCCGCAGCCTAAGCGTCACTGCGCATGCGGATCATGCCTCCGATCCCTGTTATTCTCGGATTTCATGGAACGGGTAGAAGGTTGAAATCCGGGAATAAAGGGGACCACTTCGTTTCTCCAGCACGATTCCGCCTGCTCCGTTGAAGCCATTTCACAAACCAGACAAGGGAATAAAAGCTGGCTTAATCAAAAGGGGAGAGGGTAAGGGGATATTTCGGGGCATGATCCGCATGCGGAGCCCCCCCAGTTCATATTCAGTTCATAATGTAGGTTTAATCTTAGTACCGTTCACAAGCTCGGCACTGCTTGATGCAGGCCCAAGCTGGTGACCCAGAATCAAGGGAGGTATGGAGATGGAACCCATCATTCGCGTAGAGCAATTGCGAAAACAATATAAAAGCAGCAAACGTCCGGCCGTGGACGGGATCAGTTTCGAGGTGGGGCGGGGCGAATTTTTCGCCTTCCTGGGCCCGAACGGGGCGGGGAAAACGACCACGATTTCGATCCTGACCACCACGCTGTCCAAAACCGAAGGCACGGTCATGATCGCCGGCTATGACGTGGAGAAGGAAGCGGCGAAGGTACGCCGGAATGTCGGCATTATTTTTCAGAACCCGAGCCTGGACCTCGATTTGACGGCGGAAGAGAACATCCGCCTCCATGTCAGCATCTACGGCGTTTACGCCTACCGGCCGTTCTACAGCATGATGCCGAAGGAATATAAGCAGCGGATCGAGGAGCTGGCCGCCATTGTCGGCATTCACGACAATTTGTTCAAGAAGGTCAAAGGCTTCTCCGGCGGGATGAAGCGCAAGCTGGAAATCATGCGCAGCTTGATGCACAAGCCGCAAATTTTATTTTTGGATGAGCCGACGCAGGGGCTGGACGCCTCTGCCCGCCAATCGCTGTGGGCTTATCTGCAGAAGATCCGTAAGGAGGAAAACATTACGATTTTCCTGACGACACACTATTTGGAAGAGGCGGAGGAAGCCGACCGGGTATGCATGATCACGCATGGCAAAGTGGCGGTGCTCGGAACGCCGGAAGAGATCAAGCACAAGCTGCTGGGTGACAAAAGTATGCTGATCGATGCAGGCGACCGGAAGGCGCTGCGGGCGGAACTGGAGGAGCTTCGGGTTTCCTTTACCGAAGAGGAACAGTGCTTCCGGGTCCGTTTTCAGGATAAAACGCCACAGTCCCTCGTAGCCCGTCTGCAAACGCCATTAAGCCGGATGGAAGTGCACCAGCAGACGCTGGAGGAGGCCTATCTGAGCCTGGTACAGCAGAGTCAGAACGACGAATCGAGAAAGGGGGCGATCTAAATGCTCATGACCAAAGCGCAAAAAGAAAGCAACGCGGTTGTGGCGATCGCCGCACGGGAAATTACGAAGGGGATCAAAAATCCGGTGCTGATGATCGTGAGCATCGTCTTTCCGATCATTTTCATCGGCATCTTCGGCGGAAGCCTGTCGCAGAACATGGCCGGCAATCTCGGCTACAATTATTTGCAGTTCATGATGATCGGCATGATCGTGAACAGCGTGTTCACGGGCCTTATTACGGGGATGAGCTCCCTGATCGAGGAAAGAAACCAGAATTTGACGCAGGAGATGTATGTGTCCCCGATCTCCAGGTATTCCATTATCCTCGGTAAAATGATCGGTTCAAGCTTCACCAGCATCGTGGGACTGATCGGCATTCTGATCGTTGCGCTCCTGATGCAAATTCCATTAGGCGGCATGCATATTGTATGGCTGTTTCTCATTACGCCGCTGTTCTGCCTGATCGGCGGATCGCTGGGTATTTTCTTCATCGGGTTTGTCCAAGACAGTAAGACGGCGGATATCGGTTCGATGCTGCTCGTCATGCCGCAGATGTTCCTGTCCGGAGCGATGATTCCGATCCAGCATTCCACCGGCATTCTCGGCTTTCTAGCCCATATTATGCCGATGACGTATTGCATCGATTTGGCCCGGGCGGTGTTTTATTCCGGGACGCCGGTTTACTCGCAGGTCGTGCTGTACCATCCGGTGACGGATCTGCTCGTGATGGCCGGATTCTTCCTGGTCTTCACGATCGTGGGCACATTGATGTTTACGAGATCGGAACGGAATCGGTAAAATGCAGGTAGGACTCAAATGGCCCCTCCGGTTGGGGCATGAATGCATGAAACGCATAACCGCGAACGTTCGCGTTCATTTCATATCTATTATAGAAAGGAGTGGGGCGACTTGGCTCATATACTGGTTGTTGACGACGATCCTCATATCCGGGAGCTCGTCAGCCATCTGCTGAAGAATGAGGGCTATACGATAGCGGAGGCGGCGAACGGAAATGAAGCCTTGGAGGCAATGGAGTCGTTCAAGGCCGATCTGGTCATCCTCGATATTATGATGCCGGGCATGGACGGCTGGGAGCTGTGCCGTGAGCTGGATGCGGCTTATGACATCCCGCTGCTGATGCTGACGGCCAAAGGTGAGACTTCGCAAAAGGTCAAAGGGTTTGAGCTCGGGACCGACGACTATCTCGTCAAACCGTTTGACCCGCTCGAGCTGACCGTCCGGGTGAAGGCGCTGCTCAAACGTTACAAAATATCGGCCTCGCAGGAAATCCAGTTTGGCGACGTGCGTCTGAACCGCAAAACGTACGAATGCTACGCAGGATCGGCTGCGCTGACGCTCCCGCTGAAGGAATTTGAGCTGCTGTTTTTGCTCGGCAGCTACCCGGGCAAGACGTTTTCCCGGGATCAAATCATTGAACATATTTGGGGCTATGACTATGAAGGTGACGAACGGACCGTCGATGTGCATATCAAGCGGCTGCGGGAACGATTTGCCGACCAGCAGGACCGCTTTCAGATCCGCACGATCCGCGGCCTCGGCTACCGGCTCGAGGTGCTGTCATGAAGGAGCGGGAGCAGGGGCCGGTTGATGCGTTCCAGGCTGACGGTACCGATGCCCGTTCCGGGAACATGGAGCGAAGCGGGCCGGATCGTTACAGCACACAGCGGGAACGGATTCAGCGCCGCCGTCTGGATCGGGAGCGGAACGAAACGTGGCAGCGCATGAATCACGCGAGGGGGACGATGCCGGAGGACCGGCAGGTGGCCCGCGGGCTCAAGAAGGAAGAGCGGAGAAGAAAGCGGGAGGAAATTGCGAAGCGGAGAGAGGATGAGATTCGGGGCATGGACGGTGAGCCGCCGAACTTTTGGCTGCGCGTCCGGATCATCTTTTTCATGATCCTTGTGCTGTCAGCGCTCATCGTTTGCTGGACCGCCGCGTTCTATTTAACTCACGGCCTTCGCTGGCACATCTCCCCGCTCGTGAGGCAGCTGTTGAACTCCGTGCTGGGCTTTGTCATTTTCGGCGTCT
>NZ_PCZT01000020.1:190798-197874 GCF_002968895.1 Paenibacillus sp. AR247
AGACAGTCGGAGTTTTACCAATTGGTCATCGATGCGCTGAAACGAATCTCCAAAGGTGATTTCAAGGTGGAAATTCCGGTGTTCGGTGAAAACGGCCACTGGGGCGGGATTGTGAAGGGGATCAACAACATGGCGGCCGACCTGAACAACCTGGAGCATATGCGCCAGGAGTTTATATCGAACGTGTCCCACGAGATTCAGTCCCCGCTGACTTCGATCAGCGGCTTTGCCCGCGTCCTGCGCGAGGAGAACCTGAGCCCCGGCCAGCGGGACCATTACTTGAACATTATTGAGGAGGAGAGCGTACGGCTCTCCCGGCTGTCGGAGAACATGCTGCGCCTGGCGTCGCTGGATTCCGACAAACATCCGTTTCACGCCGAGCCGATGCGGCTGGACAAACAGCTGCAGATGCTCGTTCTCGCCTGTGAGCCCCAGTGGCAGGGCAAGGACCTGGACATGTCCGTAGAGTTTGAGCCCGTGACGATCGAGGCGGATCGGGATTTGCTCAGCCAGGTCTGGGTGAATCTGCTCCATAATGCGATTAAGTTTACGCCGGAGGGCGGAACGGTCCAGGTTTTTCTCGAGGAAAGCGGGCAGGAGGCCGTCGTTCGCGTCAGGGACTCGGGCATTGGCATTTCGGCCGAGGACCTCGAGCATATTTTTGAAAGATTCTTTAAAGCGGATAAATCAAGAACCCGCTCCGGCGGGGGAAGCGGGCTGGGACTGTCGATTATTCAGAAAATCGTGCAGATGCACGGCGGCAGCGTCTCGGTCCAAAGCGCTCCGGGAGAAGGCACGGAGATGACGGTCCGGCTGCCTAAGACAGCAGACCGAGCTGCCGGGCCGTAACGAGCGCCTGGGTTCGCGAGGATACGCCAAGCTTTTCATACAGGCGGGATAAGTAGACCTTAATGGTCCCTTCCGACAACGCCAGCTCGGCGGCCATCTCCTTATTGCTCGCCCCTTGGCCGATCAGCCGGAGCAGCTCGGATTCGCTGCGGCTCAGCGGCTCGGCCGAGGCCGCCGGAGCTGCAGCCGCAGCCGCTGTTTCCTGCATGGCCACGGGGAATAGCTCCATAAGCGCGCGGACATAATCCCCGGATACTTCCCCCGGGAGCCCGGCCCCAAAGTCCTCATGGCTTCCACCGGACTCTCCGCGAATGACGACCGCCTCATACCGGCCAAGCAGCGACATCATCGGCTTGCCCTCATCCACGAAACTCCGGATATACCCGTTCTGTTCTCCCAGGAACAGGGCGGTATGGAGGTGGCGGAGGGCGGCCGTTTTTTGCCCCAGCTGTTCCTTCAGCAGCGCCTGCAGGATATGGTTCTCCACGATGCCGGAAACGAGCTGCTCGCGCTCCGATTGGGGCAGCAGATGCTCCAGAATACGCAGCGCCTCGTTCTCCTTCCGCTGCTTGCCAAGCAGGCGCACAAGCGTCATCATTTCATACTCCCGCTGAAATGTCGGCTTGTCCTTGGCGGACAGCCCCAGCCGGGCCATCAGCTTCTTGGCGGCCGGCATTTGTCCGTCCGCAAGATGCATGCGGATTTTGAATGCCGTCAGCAGATGGACCCAGGGCGCACCCCAGCCGGCAGAAGATGAGAGCGGGGCATCCAGCACTTCGTCGATGACGTCATGCGCCAGAGCGGTCCGCCCGTCCACAATGAGCAGGCGGGCCTTCATGAGCAGCATGGGGACAAGCAGTCCCGGTACGTTTAATTTTTCGGTCAGAGCTGTCATCTCCTGGAGCATTTGGCGGCAATCGCCGAGACGGTTCCATTCATAATATCCTTCAACGAGCGACTGCTTCACATAGAGATGGATGAGTGATCCCTGCCAGCCATGGGCGGCGAGCACACCCATAAACAGCGTGCCGATTTTTTCCGTGTCCGCCGACAGAACTCCTTTTAACCCCAGCGCGGTCCGTCTTACAAGAGGCTCCGTTTTGTTGTAGTTAAACATATAATAAGTCGGGTTAGCCGGGAGGATATCGTCCAGAATGGTACCGATGAAAGCAAACCAATTCGTGAAGTCTCCACTGGCGAACATCAGATTGGAACGGACGAACAGGATGCCGCTCTGCAGCTGCTTCAACCGTTCCGATTCCTTCAGCGTTTGGGTCGACGCCTCCAGTGATCCGAGTCTGGCTTCAGCCTGGCCGAAGTGCCCGGTGAGCACCAGTACGAACGCGTACAGGAGCGACAGCTCCATAGACAGCTCATAGGCTGGCGGGAATCCCTCGAACCAGCGCAGCAGGACGGAAACTTCCCCGCGCTCCAGCACGGCTGGAATATGCTGCTCGAGCAGGCGGCCCGCCTCGGCGTAATCTCCGGCAGCCATGGCGTGGTCTACGGCTTCGTCCAGCAATCCGCGGGACGCAAAGCCCCGGCTTGCCAGCCGGTTCAGACGCAACCACTCATCGGGCTGATGCCGCTTGAGGTGTTCCCGGACAAATCCGGCGAATAAATGGTGGTAGCGGAACCATTCATGCTTCAGGTCCAGTGGGATGAGAAATAAATTGAACCGGCGGGCCGCATCAAGCTTGTCCCCGCTGGCAGGGTCGCCCGTGAGCAGGCTGCATATGCCTGCATCCATCCGGTCGAGAACGGCCGTCGTCAGCACGAACGATCTCAAGTCGGCAGGAAGCTGCGCAAGTACCTCCTGAAAAAGGTAATCGGCCACATCCCGGTGGTCCCCATAGAACCCTTCGATCCATCGGTCCACATCTTCCGCCGTTCTTAAAGAGAGCGAAGCCAGCTGCAGACCGGCTGCCCATCCCTCGGTTCGTTCCGCAATCCGGTCGATCTGCCGCGGGGTCAGCCGCATGATGCCGGACTTGTGGTAGAACTGCTCGGACTCGTCCCGGGTAAACTGGAGCCTGTCGGCGTCAATAACGATGCATTCCCGCTTGGAGAGCCATTTTGATGCAGGAAAAGGTACTTCCTTGCGGCTCGCGATCGTCACATGGAGGTGGGGGGTATATAGTCGATCAGGTAAGACAAGCCGTTATGGATGCGGTCATCCTCTATCCAATGATAATCGTCCAATACGAGCTTTACAGGCTCGGACAGTCCATAAAGCTCATTCATTAACGCATCCAGGAAGGCGTCTGCCGACAGGGAAGGCAGGGCATTGGCCAGTTCCAGCATTCGCTGGGCTGCCGGGACCGGCAGGACTTCCGCCAATGCAAACGCCGCATAGCGCCAGAACCGGACCGGATCGTTGTCACGGCCGTCCAGCGCCAGCCAGGCGCAGTTGACGCCTTCGCTTCGGGCCCACTGCGTCAACAGGGTGGTTTTGCCTGAGCCGGCAGGGGCATAAATCAAGGTGAGTCTGCCATGAACTCCACCCGACAGAGATTGAAGCAGGCGTTCCCTTTCGACCAGGCCATCCTTCGGAAAGGGCAGGGTGATTTTTGTTTTTAAGATGATTGCATCGGTCCGCGTGATCATTGTATCCTCCAAATTTCCGACAAAATGGATGCCTTTTCCGTACTTTTTCTCTCATTATATAAAAAAACGGCAGATCCGTTAACTTTCGTTAATCGCCAAAGGCCTGTTCTTCGGTTAAAATATGCGCAGATCGGAAAGTGAGACGATGAGCCGGTCACCCCAGTTAACCAAACAACGCCATTCTCCCCACGCAGGGGCCCTGCTCCTGGGTCCTAGATCCCCCTCCCCCGAAACTCTGCCGCGAAGCTCCCCGGAAACCGGAAACGGCCCCCCCTGCCAGATTCCGGCGTTATGCAAAAATGCAAAAACAGCCAACCAGAGCATGCTCTGCATTGGCTGTTTTTGGTTAGGGAAGATGAATGGATTTGATATGATCCGTGTGAAGAAGGATGGTTTGGCCTCCCGCCTCGATCAGCTCTATAATATGACTGTCTACTTTTTTGAGGAGCCCGGCTTTGAGGGGAGATTCACCCAAATCGAACACGACCAGACCATTCTGGAATTTTTCAAGCTGCTGTTCCAAGTTCCGCGATAGGGCCGGTGTTCCCGGCTGCACGGGAAAATGCGAATCGCTCAAATCATAGGGGGTCATATTCGGAGGGTACGGAGACAAATATTTTACATGGTGCAGCGGGATATAGATGGTATGGTGAACAGGGGAGTAAAAAAGGAAATAATCATTCATAATGCTGGTTACATACCCATGAATCGAGCTGGCACCGCCAAGATGGATTTCCGTAAATATGCCTCTTGCATTCATCAGCATCTTGCGAAAAGAAATATGGGCATGGTCAAGAACGGGCTCTTTGTTGGCTTGAGACGAATCCTCGGCCTCCTCCATGACCTTCATGTGCTGAAGATGGTGCACTGGAGTGTAAATATATTTGTTTTCGGAGTAGAGGACCAAAATATCACTGCCGACATCAATGAGTTCACCGATGATCGGGATTTTATAGCCCGAGATCTTTAATTCTATTGTTTTTCCAAGTAGAGAACGGATGGACTCCATAGCTTGCCTCCTTTCATATGACATATTGAGTCCAGAGATAAAGGCTGGCGAGGCTGACGATTAGACCGACAGGTATCACAATGAACGTAACGCGCATATACTGCTTCCATGTGATATGAATTTTGCTGCTTCTTAACATGAACATCCATATCAAGGTAGCGAGGGTTCCGACGGGCGTCAACAGCGAACCGATGTCGCTTCCGATAATCGTTGCCATATAAGCGAGATGGACATGCTGCGGATCAAGTCCCATGCCGAGCACCGCTAAGGTTCCGATCATGACGGACGGCAGGTTATTCACGATATTGGACAACAGGGTCAGCAAAAGTCCGAATGCGGCGATCAGACTGGCTTCACCCATGCCGGCAAAAGGTTGTAATCCGTTGATTAAAGCGGCGGTTAACCCGGCGTTATCCAGGCTTTTGACGATAATATAGATGCTGAAGGCGAACAGCAGGATATGCCAGGGTGTCTTCGTGACGATGTCCTTGACCCCTGTTTTGGTCCGAAACCAGCGGACGAAAACGATGAGGGCAGCCCCGGTGATTGCGACATACTCGAGCGGTATACCCAAGCTTGCTGCTAGAAAAAAACCTGCCCGGAAGAGGACTACGATGCAGAGGCTGACACGAAACAGCCACCAGTCGATTTGGGTTCGGGATTCGGTTGGCTGTTGAAGCGGGTGTATGTTAACCAATGAATAATCACGGGCGGGGTAACGGGAGATGGTAACGGGTATCTGTTTGCGGAAATAAAGGTAGAGCAGCATGGCGATCGTTGCGATCCCGATCATGGAGGGGACGAACATAATTAGGGTATAGCTGTTCAGGTCCAGGCCTACGATATTAAGCGCAATGAGATTCGCGAGGTTGCTCACGCCGATCGGTGCGCTGGATGCCGTTGCGATGAGTGCGCCGGAAAGGAGATACGGTATTTTTTGATGCGGCTTTAATTTCAGCATCGAGCAGATTTGAATAATGATGGGCGTTGTGATCAGGATGCTGCCATCGTTATTAAAGAAAATCGTCATTAGGAAGCAGAGCAGGATCACGTACCAGAACAGTTTTCGGCCGGAACCGTTTACCCGTTCAATCAGGTTGAGAGCAACCCAGCGAAAAACACCGACGCTGTCCAGCACCAGGGACATCACGATTGTAGACAGAATCGTCACAGCGGCTCCGGAAACGATGTTGAAAATGGTGATCAGGTCCGTTAAAGGGACGACCCCGGCGGCGAGCAGAATAAATGCTCCGGCGGTTGTTGAAATGGATTCGTTGATTCCGCGGGGACGCCACATCAAGAAAATGACGGTGATGGCAAATACGCCGACTGTTAGCCACATTTGGTAGTCAGACATTTACTTTGACTCACCTCCCAGGGGGAGAACACTGGATACTGGCTGAATGACTGGATCTACGGTCCGTGTAGCTTTTCCTGGACGAATCATCCAGTATAACGGGATTCCGGCAATTAAAACTGCAATAAATACATACATGGTTTATTCCCCCCTTTGTGGATTGGATTCAACGCGAAAGGTCTATTTGGTTGAATGCAGTCATGGCTTATTTACTGATTTTGCGCTTGCGCACCGTACGTTTAATCGTTTTGGTCTTTCTCCAGGATCTGTTAGCCCATTCCATGGCTCCTCTTGTCAGATTGCCTTTGGTATGGTTGCCGCGGGTTTGGTTACCTCTGGTTTTGTTGCCACGAGTTTGATTACCGCGGGTTTGGTTACCTTTGGTTTGGTTACCTTTGGTTTGGTTGCCTTTGGTTTGGTTGCCGCGAGTTTTGTTACCTCGAGTTTGATTACCACGGGTTTGGTTACCTTTGGTTTGATTACCGCGGGTTTGGTTGCCTTTGCTTTGGTTGCCTTTGCTTTGGTTACCTTTGCTTTGGTTACCTTTGCTTTGGTTGCCTTTGCTTTGGTTGCCTCCAGACTGATTGATCAGCTCGATGAGCGTGCCCTTCCGGGTCATCACCGAGGTAAAGGAAGCGACCAGCAGAAACAGAAGCAGGTAGCCCCGGCCGTCCAGCAGTATGGCTTTTCCCGGCAGGTAAAAGGGCAGCCCGTCGACGATCGCCAGCATCGAGGCGGAGATGAGCAGGATCAGCTTCGAGAACACGGCACCGACGATGATCCCGGCGATAATGGCGGCGGCGCCGATCGCGATATTTTCAATAAAAAGCATCCGGTTCAGCTGTTTGCGGGACATGCCGAGCAGGAGCAGAATGCCGAATTCCTTTTTGCGCAGCTTGATAAACGAAGACGCCGAGTACAGCAGGAAAAAGAACGAGAAAATGAACACGATACATTGGGACACCCGCAGCCCCATCGTGCCGAGCATGCTCAGCGTTCCGCTGGAAGACACGATGTTTCCCTTCAGGTCGGGATGAAAGAGCAGCAGGGCATAGATGAAGAAAATCATGACTGAAAAGGCGCTGCTCAGAAAATGGGCGACGTACGCCCGCTTGTTCCGGAAGACGTTATTAAAGGCGAACTGGCGAAAATTCATGTCCGTTCCCTCCCAGCAGCGACAGCACGTTGATGATCTTTTGGTAGAACGCCGCGCGGTTATCCCCCGTCATGGATTTCGTTGTACAGCTGGCCGTC
>NZ_PCZT01000020.1:197974-217759 GCF_002968895.1 Paenibacillus sp. AR247
GATAGCGGAGCGCGTGCAGCAATCCAGCGAAGTTTCCTGCCATAATCGGGTCCACCGTCATGGCCTTTGCCCCTCCGGATTTGCCTGTGCTGCTGATGCTTTTGATATGGGTGCTGTTGACATAGACGATGCCCTCTTTCGTCGCAACGGCCAGGTAACCGTTTTGTATCCCCACCAGAACACCTACGATCGAGTCCGGCCCGCCGCGATTGATTTTCACCTCGCTCCCGATGGAGTTCATTGTGTTAAGACCTGCTAACGACATACCAATTACCCCTTCCAAGATAGTTTGGATAGTCTCATGAAGGGCTTTATTTGTCCTTCGAGTCTATCTGTAATCTATTTATATGTGTCTTGGAAAAAAGGGGACTAGCCGAAAATACTAGATTATCCAAAATCAAACCGGAGTCTATCTTTCTATGTCTGCCGAATAGTTTTTACACTAGAAAGGCGTCAGCCCTTACGTGAACTGCCGGCGCCGCATAGGTTGAACAAAGCCTAAATAGGGCAAATGATCACGCCGTGTTCAGCCCCAGTGGGCCGGCAGGCCGTAGATCAGGCGATTCAATCTAGAAGGGCGGTTACGGCATGGGTCTGCCTGTATACCGGATCGAGTTAAAGGATTCGGCGATGAAAAAGCTGGAGAGCAACATATGGTCCGATTCGTTTGTCAGTGGAACGATGAGTATGGATGGCCGGAGGACTCCGATTCGCATTCGTTACCGCGGGGGCCATACCCGTGAATATCCGAAAAAATCCTATGAGATTCGGACGGCCAAGGCGACGTACCACTTTAACGCGGAACACGATGATCCGTCCCTGATGAGAAACGCCCTTTCATTTCATTATTTTAATGTGCTTGGCGTCCCCAGCCCCTCGACGAAACACTGCGTGCTTTATATAAATGGAAAGAAGGAAGGGGTGTATTTAAGAATCGAGGCGGTGAAGTCCGCTTTTTTCCGCAAAAGGGGGCTCCATGCACGAAGCATCATCTATGCGGTCAATGATAATGCTGACTTTGCAATGCCGGAAAAAAATGCGAAGTCGAGCAAATTGCTGTCAGGATACGCTTTCATTAAAGGCGGCGAAACGGAAAGGAACCGCCTCAGCGACTTCATCCGCAGCATTAACCGGAAAAAAGGGACCGAGCTAAGCGATTATCTTCGGCAGCGATTGGATATGGACAATTACTTGCGCTGGTTATGCGGGGCTGTGCTGACCGGAAATTACGACGGGTTCCTCCAGAACTATACGATATTCGAATCCGGCAAACGCAGTAAGTATGGAATGATCCCTTGGGATTATGAGGGCACATGGGGCAGAAACTGCTATGGTAAAGCTGTAAAATCCGACCTGGTCAGGATTAAGGGATACAACGTGCTGACTGGAAAAGTGCTGGCTTACAAGGCGAACAGACAGAAGTATAAGCGAATCCTTGAGCGGGCACTGGAATCTACCTTTACCGTATCCCGCCTGATGCCTGTGGTCAGGAAAATGCACAGCGCCATTGCTCAGGATATCTATGATGACCCTAAATATAAGTGGGATGTCGGTATATTTGATACGGAACCGGATGTCATCAGGGAATATATTGAAGACCGGCGCCGGGATATCAAGAATGAGATGGAGCAGCTTTGAGCGAGCCGTGGCTCCCCCGGCTACATAACACAAGCCCTGGCACGTTTACACGTACCAGGGCTTGCTTCTATGGGATTTGACCCCGCTTCAGATCATTTTCTGATGTAAATGATTTAAATAGCGCCAGCGCGTGATCCAATAATAAACGACCTGGATTGCCAGGAACGTGGCGAAGATGGCCAGCGTATGCGAAGCGACGGAGAAGTCGACCAGCTGCTGCAGGGCCAGAAAGGCGACGCTGCTGTGGATAACCGCCACCAGCATCGGCAGGAAGAACATCAGCAGCAGCTGCCTCGAGACGGTTCGCCCCAATTCCCTCCGGCTTAATCCCACCTTAGAGATCATCCGGTACTGCTCTTCGTCCCGGGCCAGGTCGGCATAGAGCCGGAAGTAGATGAAGCTCGCAGCAAAGGTGAAGAACACGATCCCGACGAGCCCGCTGACGATCAGCAGCAGGCCGTTTAACTGCCGGGACTCGACCCAGTCGATGACGAGCGCCTGGAAGTTGTAATTCATATTTCCCGACTCATCGACGTCATTATTAATGGTGTCGCGGAGCTCCTGCGCAATACGCAGCGTGTGGTGCCAGTCCGGAACGACAAACTGCACAGAGACGATCTTGAGCAGATTGCCGGCGTTTATCTTCGCATAGTCTGCGTCGGACACGACATACACGTTGGTGGTATTGGGTACGACGATATGCGGCAGCGCTTTGAGCAGATGCAGGGTCATTTCTGAGCCTTCCTTTGTCAGGGTCAGGCTGTCCTGGGTTAATCCGTCCAGCTTGAACTCGCCGGTTTGCGTGACCGTCGAGGGCGTTGCGAGTGCTTCCCCTTCACGAAGCGTCTCCTGCTCGTAACCGAGGGCCGCAGCCAGACGGTTATAATCGTCCAGCTTGATCAGCATGAACCCGTTATCCGAATAAGTCGGGATATAGGATACTTTGCGGTAGTCAAACCCCTCCCTCCGCAGTGTATCTTCAATCAGGCGGACATGCTTCTGCTCCAACGAATTTTTATGGTCCGAATCATTGTAGAATCGTACGTGAACGCATACGGATTCTTCATCGCGGCGAGCCCGGGGTCGCCAATGGCCAGCGCGGTTCCGATCCCGGTAAAAGCGGTAGCGGAAATGACCGCAACCATGAAGAACATGACCGCATTGTCCCGCAACCGGTAGATCAGCTCGGAAATCGTCAGCAGGTTCGTCCGCTTGAGGAAGATACGGGGCCGCTTCTTCATCGCTCTCATTACGTACACGCTAAGCTGGGTGAACAGAAAGTACGTGCCGACGATGACCAGGGCCACGCCGCCAAGCAGCAGAGGGAATGAGAACATCCGGCGCAGCGCGAACAGTAACACGCAGGCGTAGCCGAGCAGAATGAGCAGGGCGGATAGGATGGACAGCAGGACCGATGCCTTCGGTTCGGGCTTGGGTTTATCCTCCGCTTTGATCAGCTCGATGAGCGTGCCCTTCCGGGTCATCACGTCACGCGCCGCCTTCGGAGTCCAGGTTGCCTGTCGGCTCGTCGGCCAGCAGCAGCTTGGGCCGGTGGATCAGCGCCCGCGCGATCGCGGTTCGCTGCGCCTGCCCTCCGGATATCTCGTAGGTACGCTTATCCAGGATCGGGGTAATGCCAAGTTTCTCAGCCAGAGCGGCGACCCGTTCGTTCATTTCCTGCACGCCGACGCCATCCAGCGTTAACGGCAGTATAATGTTCTCCTTCACCGTCAGCGTATGAAGCAGATTGAACGACTGAAAGACGAAGCCCAGCTCCCGGCGGCGGAATAGTGCCAGCTGATCCTGGGACAGGCGGTACGGATCTTCCCCGCCGATGCGGATTTCGCCCGAGGTCGGGCGGTCGATGGTCGATACGATGTTCAGCAGGGTCGTTTTTCCGCTCCCGGACGGCCCCATAATGCCGACAAACTCGCCTTCCTGAATCGTTAAATCGATATTGGACAGAGCCTCGTAGGAAACCATGCCTTTATAAATTTTGCCTATATTTTTGGCGGATAAAATGTCCGTCATCCGAAGCACTCCTTCTCTTCAACCCGGACACCTGCCCGCGCGCGGGAGAGCGGCGGAACCGGTAGTCCGTTCAATTTCAGACCCCACAAGATCAGTGATGGCGCATCGATGTAAAGGGATGCTTTGCGGGGTTCATCTAGGTCCAGTGTAAGCGATGGAGCCCAAATCTCCTATGGATGGACCTTTCAGCAATCTTACACGGATGTAAGCTTGCGTCACCGCCTGCAGGCTTGGCTTGTCCGGACGCGCGGCAAAAAGGAGCCGAAATCAACGATTCCGCACCTGTACTTGCGAGCGCTCAAAATGGAGACGGACCGCCGTCCCTTCCCCGGGCACCGATTCAATGCGAATGCCGTGGCCCAACTTGTCCGCGACCTCTTTTACGAGATACAGCCCCATACCCGTCGATTCCTTGAATCTGCGGCCGTTCTCGCCCGTGTAGAAGGGACGGAAGACCCGTCCGAGGTCCGCCCTCGGGATGCCGACGCCCCGGTCCCGGATTTCCAGGGTCAAGGAATGGTCGTCTTCAGTCCTGGCGGAAACCGTAATTTTACTGCCGGTGCCGGCGGCATATTTGATGGCGTTGGACAGCAGCTGCTCGAGCATGAACCGCATCCATTTGGCATCGGTTTGCACCATAATCCCGTCGTCCACCTGAACTTCCGGATACACATGACTGCGGATAAAATACCGCTTGAGCTCGTGCACCGTCTCGTTTACGGCCTGCCGGAGCCCGACGGGCTCCACGCTGAAGTCCTGCTCGAAGGTTTCGAGACGGGACACGTACAGCACCATCTCCAGACCGCGCCGGATGCGGTCGGTTTCCTCCGATATGCTGAGCAGACGCTCATCGTCTTCACCCTGCGTAATCATTTCGATGACGGATACCGGCGTCTTCATCTGATGCACCCACTGGTTCATGAAGGTCAGGTGCTCCTGCTGCTTGCGTTCCCAGGTCTGAAGCAGGTTCTGGTAATGCCGGTACTGCGTCTCCAGCAGGTGGTTGAAGGCTTGGGACACCGGTGCGGTACCGCCTGCGGCGATCGACTCGTTCAAGGCTTCAAATGGACGGGATAAGCGCATGTACAGCAGCCGCTGGCTGAAGAAACGAAAGATGAGATATCCGGCCAAAATAAACAGGCCGAGAAAAACCCCGTAGAGAGCCGTGAGCGGATGGTCGTATCCGTCAAACCAGAACACAGCCACAACGGCCAGCAGTTCCAGCATCGTAAAGATCAGCAGCGGAATATGATCGCGAATGAAGAGCTTCAACGTCATGCCTCATCCTTCCATGCCATATTGAGACGGTAGCCCGAGCCGCGCACCGTTTCCAGCGCCTCCCCGATGCCCAGCTCCGCCAGCCTTTTGCGGACACGGGTAATATTCACGCTCAAGGTGTTGTCGTCCACGAACGTGTCGTCCCACAGCTTCTCGAGGATCGTTTCCCGGGAGACCAGCCGCGGACTGCGTTCCAGCAGGGTTTCGATCAGAATCGTTTCCTTCCGGGTCAGGGAGATCCGCTTGTCCCCCAGTTTCAGCTCCATCCGTTCGGGATACAGGACAAGCCCGGCTTGTTCGACCGTCCGCTCGCCGCCGGCGGCGTAATCCCCGTAGACCCTCCGGAGCTGGCTGCGGACTTTGGCCATCACGATTTCGTAGTGAAACGGCTTGGTGATATAGTCGTCGCCGCCGTTCTCCAGGGCCATGACCTGGTCCATTTTCTCGTTGCGGGCTGAAATAAAAATGATCGGGCAGGTCGAAACCTGACGGATCTGCCGGCACCAGTAGTAGCCGTCGAAGCTCGGCAGGTTGACATCCAGCAGCACGATATGGGGGGCGGCCGCCGTAAACTCATCCAGCACGCGGTCGAAATCGTGAATCACGATGGCCTCGTCTCCGTATTTTTGGATATGGGACTGAAGCAGACCGGCGATCTTCGGATCGTCCTCGACGATCAATATTTTATACATATCCGAATTCTCCTTATGAAAGCAGTACTCGTGTTCCTATAATCGTTAACTCAGTATCATTATACACGTAAACCGCTGCGGGATTCAGGCGGCCAGGGTTCTGGACGGGGAACGGGGGACAAAAAATAAGGGTCCGGAGATTCCGTTGAAAAAATTATTTTTCGGAGCAGATAACTTTTTGCTGTCTTCCTCCGTCAGATATTACACAGTCAATAATTTCTATATCAGGAAAAACAAAAGGAGGCGCGTTTGTGAAAAAAATTTGGTTAACGCTTATGGCCGCCGTGATGATCTTCTCGGTCGCCCTCGGCGCCAATCAGGGGCAGGCAGCAGCCGCAGCCAGTCAAATCTCGATTTATATTGACGGCCAGAAGCTATACTCCCCTCAGGCTCCCATTATGGTGAAGGGCAGGGCCATGCTCCCGATGCGAGCCATTTTTGAGGCGCTCGACGCCACGCTCGACTGGAACGCGAAGACGAAAACCGTCACCGCGAAACGGGATCAAACGACGATTGTACTGAAGATCGGCTCTACATCTGCGATCGTCAACAACCGGACATTGTCCCTGGATGTACCCGGCCAGATCTATAAGGGCAGCACGATGGTGCCTGTCCGGTTCGTCAGCGAGGCGCTGGGTGAAAAGGTCGACTGGAATGCTTCTAACAAGACGGTAACGATCACGACATCCGGCGGACCGGTTAATGCCGTGGCCTATGTTTCGGCCCGGGTCATTTCTAAAAACGGCGACGGACGCGATGTGGAGGTCAGCTTCCCGAAAGTTTCGCCGGAGTCCGGCGTAAGCGAATACCGGGTGCTGATGGTCAAATCGGGCAATGCTTACAATTTCAATCTCGCCCAAGCACTTTCGACCAGCAGCTACACCTCGATCCGCCCGGATGGGGATGACGTGTCGATTACGTTGTCGTCCCAGACCCGCGACGTCAACGGCGATTTGCTCCGGTCGGGGCAGTCGTATGCAGCATTTGTTCTCACCGTGGGCAAACGCGGAAACAGCGCTCTGTCCGGTGTATCCCAGACAATCACGCTGTCTCAGGCTCCGACCCTTCCATCCGTTGGAGCGGTTTCGAACCTCAAAGTATCCGATGCGAGTGACTACGGGGACGGCCGGGACCTGTCCGTCAGCTTTACCAAGGCCCAAACCGAGAACAATATTACGAATTACCGCATCTATGTGGTCAAAACCAAGGATAAGAACAGCTTTGACTTGGCGGCTGCGAACAAGGTGTCGTCCTCAAACTTCACAGTGGTGAACAAGGCTGGAACGACCTTGTCCGGCAATCTTTCTTCTTCGGCAAGGGATACCTCCGGCGAACTGATCCGGAATGGGATTTCTTACACGGTGTTTGTGATGTCCGTAAGCAATACCGGCAGCTACACGTCGCAGCTGTCCGCCGCTTCATCGTCCATTACGCTGGCGGCCAATGCGGTGTCTGCACCGGTCATTACCCGCGTGGATGACATCAGCAATTATGGCGACGGCCGGGATCTGCGCGTGAACTTCAACAAGGTGTCCGACGAATCCCGCATCGGTTCTTACCGGATTTTCGTCGTGAAGGACAGCAAGGCAGGCAGCTTTAGCCTCTCGGCAGCGAACAATGTTCCGAGCGCTTATTACACGCAGGTGGGCAAAACCGGTTATAACATCAGCCAGGCGCTGTCTTCCGGAGCGCGTGACGTCGACGGATCGCTGATCGCGAACGGCGTTGTATACCGCGTGTTTGTCATGGCCGTGGGAACGGGAAGCTATTCCGGCAGCAATGCGCTGTCCTCGGCGTCTTCTTCCATCGTGCTCTACGGCAACGGTAATGTCGATGCGGCAAGCAATGTGAATGTCAGCGACATTAGCGATTACGGCGATGGCCGCGATTTGCGGGTTACCTTTAACCGGGCATCCGACGAGAGCCGTATTTCCGGCTACCGGATCATGGTCGTGAAGTCGAACCAGGCAGGAAGCTTCAATCTGTCCTGGGCGAACTCGGTGTCCAGCTCGAATTACACGACGGTAGACAAAACCGGATATAACATTACGAAAGTGTTGCCTTCCGGAGCAAGGGACGTGGACGGCGACTATATCCGCAATGGCACCAGCTACCGGGTGTTCGTTCTGTCGATCGGTTCCGGCGGCTACTCCGGCAGCAACGCGCTGTCTTCCTATTCCCCGGCGATCACGCTGGGAACCAACGGCTACGTAGGACCGGCAAGCAACGTGAGCGTATCCGACGTTTCGGACTACGGCGACGGCCGGGATCTGCTTGTGAACTTTAAGCGTGCCGACGACGAAAGATATATCGGCCAATACCGGATTCTCGTCGTGAAAAACGGGGATGCTGGACGTTTTGACCTGAATGACGCCAGCGCGGTGCGCAGCTCGAACTACACGGCAGTCACGCCGAATGGTGCCAACGTAAGCAAGGCTCTCGCTTCGGGAGCGCGGGATGTGGATGGGGACGCCATCCGGAACGGCATCTCCTATCGGGTATTTATTTTGTCGGTAGGAACGGGCAGCTACGCCGGGACGAACGCGCTCTCCTCGTATTCGCCATCCATCACATTGTCGGGCAACGTGAACGTCGACCCGGCAACGAATGTGAAGGCGGCGGATATCGGCGATAACGGCGATGCGAGCGATCTGCGAGTGACTTTCAATCGTGCCAAGGACGAAAGCAACATTAAAGGCTACCGGATTCTCGTCGTCGAGGCGGGTTCGGCTCGTTTCTTCGGCCTTTCCGATGCGGAAAAAGTGTCTAGCTCTGCTTATACCCCCGTAGATAAAACGGGATCCGATTTAAGCGGCGAGCTGAAATCTGGAGCCCGCGATGTAGATAATAATGCCATCAAAAATGGCCTCAGCTATAAGGTGTTCGTTCTGTCTGTAGGAGCGAACGGTACCAATGCGCTGTCTGAACCGTCCGCGCCGATCACGCTAACCACGAAAGCTGCAAGTCCCGTAACGGATGTCAGCGTGTCGGACGTAGGGGACAACAACAACGGCAGTGACCTGGAGGTTTCCTTTACCAAAGCGGCGGATGAGAGCGATGTTTACGGATACCGCGTCTTGGTCGTGCCTGCCGATAAAGCAGACGGACTTAAGGCGGAAGCAGCAGCAGAGATCCGAAATTATACGGAGGCCCTGAAGGGAAATAACTTTAAACAAAAGCTCAGTCCGGATGCCAGAGACATCGACGATAAACTGATTGAGAACGGAAAATCTTATAAGGTGCTGGTCTTGTCCATGATGACCACGTCCGGTAAAGGAAGCGTCCTGTCGAAACCTTCCAATGAAATCAAACTGCTGTCCAATCCGACGCTGGTGACTCGCGTCACCGCCTCGGAGCTAAAGGATGAAGAGGTCAAAGTTACCTTTGCGAAGGCAGCGGATGAAAGCAGCATCGATTATTACAAGGTGTTCGCCGTGCCGGTTGGATCGACCACGTTCATGACGGCGAAATCCGCCAAGGAGGTACCGGACAGCTTCAAGAAAGTGGATAAGGCTAACAAGGGTTCTTACGAGACGGCTTTCCAGGCGGGCGACAAAGATATTTACGGTCAGGAGCTGGATAAGAATGCCAGCTACCTGGTATACGTCCTGTCCGTGTTGAAAGGGGACCAGGCTTCCAAAAGCGTGCTTTCTTCCGAAACAGGTTTTATGTTCGTAACGGCTTTTGATGAGAAGGACACGAAGGGTTACGCCAAAAATCAGCTGGTGAGCGATCAAGGCAGCATTTATCAAGTGCTAAAGGACTCGCCGCAGGGAACGCCGGGCAACTCCGGTGACTATAAACTGCTGAAGAAGGCGGAAGCCAAGGCAACCGTCTCCAGCAAAACAAAGGGCTGATAACGGAATTGGCATTAACTTGCCGATCATCGGCCCGCAAATCACAGCTCCTGGATGATTGATTCCAGGGGCTGTTTTTATTGCGTATGTCTAATTTCCATATGAAAAATCATCCAATTATTAGGGTATTCTTGCGGGACTCTTTGCCCGTACAATAAATTTACTCATCGTGGTAACCGCTTACATAAAGTGCTGCGGCTGCAGCAAATCCTCATGTCAGTCATCATCGCATTTTTCGAAAACGCTTTCGAATAACCAATCCATTTTATGATTGAGGAGGGCAATGATGTTCAAGAAGACGTTAAGCTTGGTTCTCGCCGCTTCCATCGCGCTGCCGCTGGCCGGTGCGGTGGGCCCGGTGTCTGCTGACAAGGAGAACAATGGTAAAGAACCCAAGGCGCCTGTCCAAACGTACAGCTGGGACCGGGTCAAGGTTGTCGGCGGAGGTTTTGTTCCTGGGATTGTCTACAACCCGAGCGAAAAGGATCTGATCTACGCACGGACGGATATCGGAGGAGCCTACCGCTGGGACCCGGCTACGAAGACCTGGAAGCAGCTGCTGGATTTTGTCAGTGCAAAAGAATGGAACATGCTTGGCGTGGACACCCTGGCGACGGATCCGGTGGAAACGAACCGTTTGTATGTGGCGGCCGGAACCTACACCAACGACTGGACCGACATGAACGGCGTGCTGCTCCGCTCTACGGATAAAGGGGAGACGTGGCAGCGCACGGAGCTTCCTTTTAAACTCGGGGGCAATATGCCGGGAAGGTCGATGGGCGAGCGGCTGGCGATCGATCCGAACAATAACCGTATCCTCTACATGGGTACCCGCAGCGGCAACGGGCTGTGGCGCAGCACTGATTACGGAGTCACCTGGAGCAAAGTCGACAGCTTCAACGCCGCCGGCAACGTGAAGGACTCAACCAACGATCTGGTCGGCGTCGTGTGGGTGACGTTTGACCCGTCAACGGGAAGCAAAGGGAAAACAACCAAGACGATTTACGTCGGAGTCGCCGATACCGAGCATAGCATCTATCGGAGCACCGACGGCGGTCAAACCTGGGAACCCGTACCGGGGCAGCCTAATCAAGGGTTCCTCCCGCACCATGGCGTGCTTTCGAAGAACGGCAGCCTCTACGTGACCTACACCAAGGAAGTGGGTCCGTATAACGGCGGTGAAGGCTCGGTGTGGAAATACGATACGTTAACCGGACAGTGGACCGATATCAGCCCGACCGGTGCAGGTTCTACGGACAGCCCGTACGGCGGCCTTGCCGTCGATGCGCAGCACCCGGATACGATCATGGTCGCCACGATGAACAAATGGTGGCCGGATGAATTCATCTACCGGAGCACGGACGGCGGCAAGACGTGGAAGCCGTTCTGGACGTTGGATTACGCCAAAGACCCGGTAAGGACGAACAACTACACCATTGACTATTCGCTGTCACCATGGCTGGATTGGGGTGAGAAAAAGAACCTGCCGGAGCAGAATCCGAAGCTCGGCTGGATGATCGGCGACCTGGAGATCGATCCGTTTAATCCGGACCGGATCATGTACGGTACGGGTGCGACGCTGTACGGGTCGGAGAACGTGACTGCCCTGGACAAAGGAGAAAAAGTCAATATCTCCGTCATGGCCGACGGGATCGAAGAGACGGCGATTCTCGGTTTGATCAGTCCGCCGAGCGGAGCTCATCTGCTGAGCGCGATGGGGGATATCGGCGGCTTCCGCCACGAGGATCTGACCAAGGCCCCGTCCATGATTACGAACCCGTATATCGGGACAAGCACGGATATCGACTACGCCGAACTGAACCCGGACATCGTCGTCCGCGTCGGCAACAGCGACGGGGTGAACCCGAGAATGGGCGTGTCCACGGATAACGGCAAGACATGGAAGCCGGCGGCCAACGCCTGGGCGTCGGCTTCCGACGATGCCACGCAAGGCGGCTATGTCGCGGTCGGTGCAGACGGCTCTTCCATCGTCTGGAGCCCGTCCAACTCGGCCGCTCCGAAGCCGGTGAGCTATTCGCGCGACCTGGGCGCCACGTGGACGGCCTCGTCCGGGGTTCCAAGCGGCGCGAGAGTAGCTTCGGACCGGGTGAATCCGAATAAGTTTTACGCGATTGCGGATGGCACGTTCTATGTCAGCCAGGACGGAGGAGCCTCCTTCGTCAAGGCAGCCGCGGGCCTGCCGACCAACCTGACAAGTAACTTCAAAGCCGTACCTGGCGTGGAAGGAGACATCTGGGTGGCCGCTGCCGCGGATAACAAGAACCAGGACAGCCTTTTTGGATTATGGCATTCCACGGATTCGGGACGTACGTTTACGAAGCTGGGACAGATTCAGGAAGCAGCGGCCATCGGTTTCGGCAAAGCCGCTCCCGGCCAGAAATACATGGCGCTGTATGCCCATGCCACCATCAACAATGTGGACGGCATTTACCGCTCCGATGACGCAGGCAAGACGTGGACACGCATCAATGACGACCAGCACCAGTTCGGTTCGGCCAACGCGGCGATCACCGGGGATCCAAGGGTTTACGGCCGCGTATATTTGGCGACCAACGGCCTCGGCATTGTTCTTGGCGATATCGCCGGCAGCACGGATACGGCAGCACCGGTCATCACGGTGGACGACAAAGGCAAACCGCAAAACAACCGGAACTATGTGCTCTCCGGCCGCGTTAACGAGGCTCTGCAGGATTCCACGATCAGCGTTTCCTTAAATGGCGGAAAGCCTTTTACCATAAAAGTCGTGAATGGAAAGTTCAATCATAAGCTGACCTTGGCCAGCGGGAAAAACCGGATTGTGCTGGAAGCATCCGACCTGGCAGGGAACAAGGCAAGCCTTGAGGTTACGGTCGAGTACAACGCCAAGAAGTAATTTGAAAAAGGACGCGCAGGGATCCATCTCAAAAGAGGGACCTGCTGCCGTCCATGCGGTGAGGACTGCCCACGATCGGCATCCTGCCCCTTTCCAAAGCGGTATATACGAAGGACCGGCCCGGGACAGCAAATCCGCTGCCCGGGCGGTCCTTTTATTTTTCAAGAACAGGTCAAGCGCCGTTGGTAGAAATGAAATGTAGCCTGTATGAATGCGCTGTTGTGCAGGGGAACGAGGCACCGGTGTCGAAACGATTCAAACAGAATGATAAAATGAAATGATAAGCCAAACGATTGGAGTGAGAAGCCGTGGCCAGTATTAAAGATATCGCCAAAAAAGCCGGCGTATCCATATCAACGGTATCCTACGCGCTGAACGGAAGCTCGAAGGTGACGGATGAGACCTGCGCCCGGATTTTGGCCATCGCCAAAGAACTGAATTATGTACCCAATGCGGCGGCACGAAGCCTGAAGAAAAAGGAGTCGAAAATTATCGGGGCCTTTCTGCCGGATTTTAGCGGCGGTTTCTACGGAGATCTGCTTCAGGGAATGAAGGGCACGCTGATTCAAAAAGGATACGATCTGGTAGTATGCAGCGGCCCCCAGTCGCACCGGCTGCTGGCTGAGAAGCTGTTTGACGGGGCGCTGATCCTCGACCACACGTTCTCGGACGAGCAGCTGCTGAACTTTGCCGAGCTCGGGCACCGGCTGGTGGTGCTGGACCGGGAGCTGAAGCATCCGAATATCAATCACGTTCTTCTTGATAACAAAGCCGGGGCCAGCCTGGCGATGGAGTATCTGATCGACCTGGGACACCGGAAAATTTACGTGGTTACCGGTCCCGAGGGTTCTTACGACTCGAAGCAGCGTATGGCCGCGGTCAGACAAACGGTCGAACGAAACAGGGACGTGGAATGCATTGAAATTCCCGGTGACTTTAACCGCACGGGCGGCGAGCGGGCCGGCAAACAGATTGCTGCGGAATTCGAAGGTCCGGTGGCGGTCTTTTGCCTGAATGATGAAATGGCGATCGGCATGTATGACTATATATCCGAAACGGATTTGGAGATGGGCAAGGACATCCACATCATCGGTTTCGATAATATCGAGCTGTCCGAGTACATCCGCCCAAGGCTTGCGACGATAGATTATTCCAGAAAAATAGGGGTTCGCTCGCATCCGAGCAGCTGATCAAAATCATTGAAGGCAAGCCGGTCGAAAATGAGCGGATTTATGTGACTTTGGTCAAGGCGGAATCGGTTAAGGCGGTCTAATCAGCCTAATCCCGCCGGACGGCAGCCGCTGAAGTATAAAGAAAGATATTCCTGCTCATCCTGAAGGTAAACCGACAGGAGGATGCAGGAATGATCAATCTGGAGTCCAGACTCGAAAATGTGGAAGACGAATTCGTCAATATTGACAGCTACCTATGCAAGCATGATTTTTCGCTGGCCGGTAACTGGGATTATAAGCACGGCTATCTGGATAAGCGCCTTGACCAGGAAAGAATGGTGTGGCTGCGGATCCCTTTTCATGTAACCAAAGGCAACCTGGACGGCGAATGCGGCGGCTGCCGGGCGACCGTTAAGCTGGGACGCCCTTTCGTATTCAAGTACGTATACAACACGGGAACTGACAAGCATGCCATGCCCCATCTGCTCGGCGCCTTATTCGACCAGTTTCAGGCACCGCTCGATCCTGACGCACATCTGGAGGACGAGTGGGTACAGCGCGCAAGAAGCGTTCTGCAGGAAGTGGAGCTGGGGTACTTACCCTAAGGATTTCGCCGTAAATTAGAGCAGCTTGGTCAAATTCGTTTGGCCGGGCTGCTTTTTGTTTTGTACAGGAAAGCGGGGCCAAAACATCGGGATCGCCTGAGATTACGTGTTTCTTTTTATACAGCCATCGTTTGTTTCATAGAGTACAATAGGGGAACCACAGGGAAGAAAGGAGATGTCAGTCAATGAAATACATGGAGACGGCGGAACTTCCGGACGAGCTGTACGAGCTGCTGGACGGCAGGGAGCTGATCACGAAACAGCATGAGGCGATGATGCTGATGACCGTTACGGAGGAGGGATGGCCGCACACGGCCATGATTAGTGTGGGCGAGATCGTGGCCCTGGACCGGGGGCAGGTCCGGCTGGCCATGTGGAACGGAACCGCGACGACCCGAAACATGATCCGTACGGGAAAAGCGACGCTCGTTCTGGTCTACTCTGGAAAAGCTTATTACGTAAAGCTTGCGCTGAGACTTCTGCCGGTGCTTCCCGCAGCCAAGCATCCTCGGGAGCGCTTTGAGGCGGACATCCTATCCGTCCGAGCGGACGTGGCCGCGTATGCGGACATTAGATCCGGCATACAGGTCGACTTTAAGGAGCCCGAAGCCGTCCTCACCCGCTGGTACGAAACGTTAGCCGAACTGAGGTTGTAGAAAGGCAGCCGAACGCCGATATAGGCGCTTCCGCACATCCCCAGACTGGGCGAATGCCTGGTCTGAGGATGCCACAAACGCCGCTCAATTTCCTTGAGTTTACGTCGATAGGGCTTTTCTTCTGATCTTTCGTGCTTTGTTCGGAATTTATGCAACAAGACTTTGAAAGCGCAATCATTCGTATATACAATAACATTACGAAATTCACACTTGGAAAAAGAGGGTGATTCGCATATGAGATCCTGGCTCCTCACGCGCTTTCCCCCGCTACACTCGATTGTCGTGCAGCTCTTCCTCTTCTTTTTCTTCGGGATGACTCTTCCTGTCCTTATAGGAGGTTTTTTGTCCTACCACAAATCGTCCTTGATCGTTGAACAGCAGGTCAGCAAGGTGGCCGCGCTAACGATCGTGCAGGTCAGCGACAAGCTGAACATGTTTTTCAAGAAACTGGATGACTCCTCGATGATGGTATTAAACAGCAAAATCGTCCACAACATTTTGGAGCAAAGGCAGGGCGACAACGCCTATGAAACGACGCTCAAGGTGAAGGACGGTAAAGATATGCTGACCTCGATTATGATCAATTCACCGGAAATTCTCGATATTTATATTTTTGATGTCAAAGGCAAAAACTCGGTGCTCAGCGCAGACTCGCTTATGTCGATTCCGAATCAGTGGGATTCCGACTGGTACAAAGCCATTTTGAAGGCGAACGGCAATACGGTATGGTTTGGGCTCTCCGAAACCTCATACCTGAAAAAGACCGGGATGGGCTTCCCGGTGTTTGGCCTCGGAAGGGCCATCCGCAGCTGGGAGACCGGCGAAATTATCGGCGTCATGTTTGTCGAGGTGATGGGGAATGTGCTGATCGATGAGCTGAACCGCGTTCAATTCGGCGATACGGGATACGTCTACATCGTCAACGACCGGAATCAGTATTTCTACCATCCCGACCCTGGTGAGTACGGCCAAACGTCGAAGCTGCCGCTGCCGACCCGGAAGACGCAGCTGCGCGAGGGACGGCGCAACACGCTGATGATTCCCGAGCTGCTCGACAACGACTGGCGCGTCGTCGGCGTCGTGCCGCTGGAGGAGATGACAGCCGATTCGGCCAGTATCCGCAATCTGACGGTACTGATTACCCTTTGCTCGATCGTGCTGGCGATCGGCATGGGCTACTACGTTACACGCAGAATCGGGAATCCGCTCGTCAACTTGAGCCGCTTGATGCGCAAAGGGGAAGCCGGCGACCTGACCATCCGCAGCCGCAGCGTCGGACGCAACGAAATCGGCCAGCTGGGACGCAGCTTCAACAAGATGATCGAACAGATCGAGCTGCTCATCGAGCGGATTGCCAAGGAGGAATCTGAGAAGAAGAAGGCCGAAATCCGGGCGCTTCGGTACCAGATCAATCCGCATTTTCTGTACAACACGCTGAATTCGATCCGCTGGCTTGCCAAGCTGAACCGTACGAACGACGTCGACCAAGCCGTCACCTCGCTAGTCCAGCTGCTTGAGGTCAGTATGGGGCGCAGCGGCGTCTTTATCCAGTTGGGCGAGGAGCTGGACCTGTTGCAAAAATACATGGTCATTCAAGGGTACCGATATGACAATGCCATGACCCTGCTTATCGATTGTCCCGATGAGCTGAAGCAAATTCCGATTCCGCGCATGCTGCTGCAGCCGATCGTGGAGAACGCGGTCTTCCACGGCATCGCGCCCAAAGACGAACCGGGCACGATTGAGATCCGCGCGCGCCAAGAAGGGGAGGAGATCATCGTCAGTATCGCCGACGACGGCGTAGGTATGAGCGAAGAGCGGCTGGCCCACATCTTCGCCGACGAGCGTGCCCATCATCACCGGGGGATGACCAACATCGGGCTGCGCCATGTGCACCAAACGATTCGGCTGTATTACGGCAGCGGATACGGGGTCAGCGTGACCAGCGAGCTCATGCAGGGGACGGAGGTCACGATTACTTTTTCAAATTTAAAGGGGGATCAGGATGTACAAAGTGCTGTTGGTTGATGATGAAGCCATCGCAAGAATGGGGATTCGGTCTACTTTTGAGTGGGAAGTCAACGGATTCGAGCTGGTGGGAGAAGCCTCCAACGGCCAGCGGGCAATGAAATGGGTCGAGAGCAAGGAAATCGACATTCTGATTACCGATATTGCCATGCCGGTCATGGATGGGCTTGAGCTGGCGCGCAGGACCAGGGAAATCTGTCCTTGGGTCAAGGTGCTCCTGCTCAGCTGCCACAGCGACTTCGAGTACGTCCGCGAGGGGATCCGGCTGGGTGCCTTTGACTATATTTTAAAGCCGATGCTGAGTGCGGAATCGCTGAAAACGGTGCTGTACGAAATGCGCCACAGCCTGCAGAAGGAGAAGGAGGATCACCGCATTTTGGAGCAGTACAAAGAAAAAAACAGCGCAGATCCGGCGGTTGCCGTGATGCCGCTGCCCCCTCCTGCGGATTGTCCTCCTCCGGATAAATCGCTGCACCAACGGATCGTCCAGCAGGCGGTCGAGTATATTTCGGAGCTATTTTACAGAGTCGATCTCTCTGCAGCAGGTTGCCGACAAGGTGTGCGTCAGCCGCAACTACTTCAGTGAAATGTTCAAGCGGGTCACCGGACATAATTTCATCGATTACTTGATTACGCTGCGGGTGAACCGGGCCAAGGAGCTTCTGCAAAATCCAACGCTGAAGGTATATGAGGTCGCAGAGATGTCCGGCTTCAATGACACCAAGCATTTCAGCAAGCAGTTCAAAAAGGTCGTCGGACTGACGCCGGCGGAATTCCAGGGAATGCCGCGCAGGTGAGGTGTCCAAAAACACAGGAAAACATGACACGATTTCGGAAATATGTGCCGTTCAAAAGGCGAAAGGTCGCCGTTTTATAATAATCACGTAAGCGTTTTCACACCAAGGTGCTAAGCCGATGACTACTCTTTTGAATGGGGGAGTAAAGAAATGAAGAAGCTCAGAAAGTCCTTGCTAGCGGTGGTATTGTTGGCGTCGGTTGTGCTGCAGGCATGCGGATCGGGTGGCGGCAGCAGCGATAACCAGGGAGCGGTGGCGGAAGACGGCAAAGGCAGCGGGGAGAAGGTCAAGATTAAATGGGCGACCTGGGGCAATCCCGGAGAGCTGACCCGCTTCCAGGAGTTTACGAAGGATTTCAACTCGAGGCATCCGGACATTGAGGCGGAGCTGATTCCGATTCCGGGGGAATACGACCAGAAAATTTTGACACAGCTGACGGGAGGAACCGCTCCTGACGTGTTTTATGCCGGCGATGGCTTCGTCGTGAAACTGATTGAGAACAAGAGCATTGAGGAAATGACGCCGAGAATGACGGCGGCAGACAGCAAAATCAAACCGGACGACTACTTCGAAGGGTTGTGGGGCGCGGCCAAGCGTGACGGCAAAATCTACGGCGTGCCGGTCGACTGCAATCCGATGGTGCTGTGGTACAACAAGAAAGTGCTGAACGACGCGGGAATTACGGAGATGCCGGCCGACCTTCAGGCGAAAGGTCAATGGACCTGGGACGCTTTCAAAGGCATGGTGGAGAAAATCCGCGACTCGAAAAAGTACGGTTACGTGCTTGATAACTCCTGGAACAGCTATTACAGCTGGGTAACGTCCAACGGCGGCAAGGTTTACGACGACAATGGCAAGTTCATCGGCTACGACGATCCAAAGTCGAAGGAAGCGTTCCAGTTCCTGTACGATAACGTGAAGGAGAAAAATATTACATTTGCCGGTACGCTGCCGAAGGGGCAGGGCGGTGACGCTATGTTTATGTCCAACCAAGTCGGATTCGTCGGAGCCGGACGCTGGTATCTGCCGCTGTTCAAGAAAAACTCCAGCCTGGAGTACGATGTCGTGACCTGGCCGACGAACACCGGGAACAAG
Source organism: Paenibacillus sp. AR247 (assembly GCF_002968895.1). Taxonomy (NCBI): domain Bacteria; kingdom Bacillati; phylum Bacillota; class Bacilli; order Caryophanales; family Paenibacillaceae; genus Paenibacillus; species Paenibacillus sp. AR247. The sequence goes on from NZ_PCZT01000020.1 coordinate 216,717, forward strand.
ATTGAACCGGCCGGAATTCCGACGGCATTCCTGGTCATGAACAGCGCATCGAAGCATAAAGACGCCGCCTATACCTTCTATTCCGAATTTTTGAGCTCGGATGGACAGAAGTTCCGTCTGCAAGGCGGGGGTAATGCCGTTCCGTCCGTTCAAGGCGTGGATGACGTCGTTCTGGAAGGCAATCTGCCGGAGCATGCCCAGCTGTTCCTCGATGCCCGTGAGGTAGGTTATTCCCTGACGCCGTTCGAGGCCGGCATCCCAGGATTGAGCACGGATATTACTTCCAAGTTCGAGGCATTGTGGCTCAAGAACGGCGAGTTGGACGCATCGCTCAAAGGCATTCAGGAAATGGCCAACAAAAAAATCGACGATTATAAAAACGGCAAATAACGAAGGTCCGGAGGGAAGGAGCGCAGGGCACAGCGCAGCGTTCCTTCCCTCTTTCCATGCCGGCCGGCGGCTGGCGGCCAGCGCTTCATAAGGCGTAATTCGCAAGAGGAAGGTGGATGTTTATGCAGAATCAGACGGCCGATCGAACGGCTTCTGCGCCGGCCTTGCAGCCGGACAACAAACGGAAGACCGCTATGACGAGCAAGACATCGGATGGCATATGGGGCTATGTCTTTATTTTTCCCCAATTGGTCGGACTGCTGCTGTTCTCCTTAATTCCCCTGATTTCGGCTTTCGTGCTCAGCATGATGAAATGGGACGGGATGGGGGAGAAGCAGTTTGTCGGACTGGATAACTTCATCAACACGTTCAAGGATGAGGATTTCCGGATCGCCGTGGTCAACACGCTGTATTATACGGTGCTAACCGTGCCTACAGGCATTATTCTGGCGATGCTCATCGCGGTGGGCCTGAACCGGGTAAAAGGCAAGCTGATCTACAGACTCATTTATTTTATGCCGAACATTACGATGTCCGTGGCGGTCGCCGTCGTCTTTATGTGGCTGTTTAACGCCGATTTCGGGTTGATCAACCTTTATTTGAAGGAGTGGTTCGGGATCGACGGTCCCCGCTGGCTGACCGACACGCGGTTT
>NZ_PCZT01000020.1:217859-222352 GCF_002968895.1 Paenibacillus sp. AR247
CCTGGCCGGGCTGCAGGGCATATCCGCCAGCTATTACGAAGCGGCACAGATTGACGGCGCCAGCAAATGGCAGCAGTTTGTCAATATAACCGTTCCGCTGCTGTCTCCGACGACCTTTTTCGTGACGATTATGACGATCATCGGTTCGTTTCAGGTGTTCGACCAGTCGTTCGTCATGACCTCCGGCGGGCCCGCGAAAGCGAGCTATACGATCGTGTTTCACATTTACGATACGGCGTTCGTGGACTTTACGTTCGGAAAAAGCACGGCGACCGCAGTCATTTTGTTCATCATGATCTTGGCGCTGACGCTGTTCCAAATGAAAATGTCCAAACGCTGGGTCCATTACGAGGACTAGAATCGACCGGATAAGGAGGAGAACGCATGCAGACCAGAGGACTACGTTTGTCCACCGTCCTGCTTCACATTATATTGCTGATCGGCGCGTGCATTATGGCACTGCCGTTTGTATGGATGCTGCTCAGCTCGCTCAAGGATCTGTCCCAAGTTTTTATCGTGCCGCCCAAATGGATTCCCGATCCGTTCGTGTGGTCCAATTTCAAAACCTCGTTAACGGCTTTGCCCTTCGGAAGGGCGTATTTCAACAGCTTCTATATCAACATCATCGTCGTTGCTTCGCAGCTGTTCACCTGCTCGATGGCGGCTTACGCGTTTGCCAAGATCCGCTTTCCTTTCCGGGAGCCCCTCTTCGTCCTGTTTCTGGCGACGATGATGGTGCCGGGGCAAGTCACGATCATTCCCCTGTATTTGATGATGAAAAGCATCGGCTGGCTCGACTCGCATTTGTCGATCATTGTGCCCGCCGCGCTGTTTAACGCCTTCGGCGTGTTTCTGCTGCGCCAGTTTTTCAGAGGCATTCCGAAGGAGATGGAGGAGGCCGCCATCGTGGACGGCGCCAACCGCTGGACGATTTATGCGCGGATCATGCTGCCCCTGGTGAAGCCGGCTTTGTCGGCGCTCGGCATTTTCACGTTCCTCGGCATGTGGAACAGCTTCTTCTATCCGCTCATTTTCCTGAACACTCCCGAAAAATTCACCGTCCCGATGATGCTGAACCTGTACCGCGGCATGTATTCCACGGACTGGACGCTCATGATGGCCGGCGCCTCGATTGCGCTGATTCCGGTGCTGATTGTGTATATTATCGGTCAACGGTATATCATCGAGGGCGTAACGCTGTCCGGAATCAAGGGATAAAGGGTTGTGTCTATGTTTGGAGATAAGAAAGTATTAACTTCCCAGGCAAACATCCTTATCTCGCAAGAAAAACTTCCGCTAAACCGGTATGTCTTCTTATAAAGTACGTCGATAAACGTGTTTGTTAGCAAGTCGCTGCAGCGTGGCCAAATTTCTTTGGCCAGGCTGTTTTTCTTTGTAGACGTAAGCTGCCAAAAAGGCGGGGTGACCGAGCGCCAAGGAAATGGGGATAGCGGTATGGGGGAACGGTTGAAGGGGGAGGACGATGATTATGGAAATATAGGCAAGCCGCTCATTTCGCGGGGGAAATATGATACTCTATACTTTAGTTCAATCTATCTGGTGAAGAAAATTCACTTTATAAAGGCCATGCATCGGAGCAGGGAACACAGAGGGGGAACAAGATAGAACTTATGAATAAACGTTCACATACGGATGCGAAGGCAGGCGGCTCTGCGGCCGCAGCTGCTTCCGGACCGGGTGCGAACCGGGTCTGGATGATTATTGTGCTGGGGGCGCTGTCGGCCTTCGGTCCGTTTTCACTTGATATGTATTTGCCGTCTTTGCCGGAAATGGCCAAGTCGATGCACACGACGGCCTCGCTGACCCAGCTCAGCTTGACGTCCTGCCTCATCGGGCTTGCGGTAGGCCAGCTGCTGGCGGGGCCAATCAGCGATGTGAGGGGACGCCGCACGCCGCTAATGATCGGGATGGTGGTTTACGGGGTTTCGTCGCTGCTGTGCGCCTTCAGCCCGTCGATTGAGCTGCTGATTCTGCTCCGGTTTATCCAGGGCATTGCCGGCTCAGCGGGCATTGTCATTTCGAGGGCGATCGTCCGGGACATGTACTCCGGGAGCGAGCTGACCAAGTTTTTCTCCATGCTGATGCTGGTGAATGGGGCGGCGCCGATTCTGTCGCCGATCCTGGGCGGGCAGCTGCTTCAGGTGACTTCGTGGCGCGGCGTATTTATCGTGCTGACCGCCATCGGGGTCGCCATGCTGCTGGCCGTCATGCTCGGGCTGCCGGAAACGCTGGCGCCCGGCAACCGCTCCGGCGGCGGGACGCTGGGCACGGTGAAGACGTTCGGCAAGCTGCTGCGCGACGGCAAGTTCATGGGCCTGGCGCTCAGCTCAGGCTTCATATCAGCCGCGATGTTTGCCTACATTTCCGGCTCGCCGTTCGTGCTGCAGGAAATCTACGGGGTATCCCCGCAAATGTTCAGCGTGATCTTCGCCACGAACGGACTCGGGATCATTATCGCGGGGCAGATCACCGGCCGCTTGGCCGGACGCGTCAGCGAGAGGAAGCTGCTCGTGACCGGCATTACCCTGGCGACGATCGGCGGCGTGCTGCTGCTGATCCTGCTCGCCGCCGGGGCAGGCCTTGCGGCGATCCTGCCGCCGCTGTTCGTGGTCGTATCCTGCGTCGGCATCGTCGGAACCGCAGGTTCCTCGCTGGCTCTGCAGGATTACGGCCGCTCGGCAGGCAGCGCCTCGGCGCTGCTTGGGCTGCTCTCCTACATCTTCGGTGGGATCGTCAGCCCGCTCGTGGGCATCGGAGGCAGTACCTCGGCCCTGCCGATGGGCATCGTCATCGCCTGCGCGGACGTCGGCGCCGTGCTGTGCTACGTGCTGCTGGTGCGCCGGCACCTTAGACAGGCGTCACGCTCATCCGCGCACCCCTTGAGACCATCCTTCTGCCTCAGGGATGAGCTGGTGTTTTCCCGAAAAACTGCGGCAAGTATTCTTTGTTGGCCTCCAGCATCTCATCCAGCATCTTGATGGCTACTTCGACCGACGGCACAAGCGGGTGATGGGCCAGCGCTTGGATCGCCAGCCCGCGGTCACCGGTGACCGCAGCGTCGATGGCGAGCTGCTCATAGGTTTTGACGGCCTGAATCAGGCCGACGGCCATCCGCGGGATGCGCGTCACAGGCAGCGGGAGGGGCCCGTTCTTCGTTACGACGCAGTTGACCTCAATGCTGGCGTCCTCGGGCAGGAACGGCAGCGTCCCGCGGTTGGCCACGTTCAGCGTCTGGATGTCATTGGTGCCGTTATAGAGCGACCGCATCAGGTTGACGGCGGCTTCGGAGTAGAAGGCGCCGCCGCGCTGCTCCAGCTGCTTCGGCTTCTCTTTCAGATCCGGGTCGCTGTAGAGCTCGAACAGCTCCTCTTCGACCCGCTTCACGACCTCGGCGCGGTTGATGCCCTGATGGAAGGACTCGAGCTGTTCCTTCAGCATCGCATCCGTCATGTAAAAATATTTTAAATAATAGGAAGGCAGGGCGCGCAGCGACTGCAGAAACTCGGGATTCCATTCGCGGGCCGGCACGTTCGAAGCGCTGTAGCCGGCGGTATCGGCGAGCAGTTCATCGAGTTTGTCTTCGCCCTCGACATCGACGCGGGTGACCCAGTGAAGATGATTCAGACCCACAAACTCAGCGTAGACCCGGTCAGGAGCGACCTGGTATTTGGCGGAAGTTTGCTTGATCAGGCCGATGGGCGCGTTGCATAACCCGATGCTGCGGACGTTGGAATACTTCAGGATGGCCTCGGTGACCATGCCGGCCGGGTTGGTAAAGTTAAGCAGCCAGGCGTTTGGCGCCAGCTCCTCCATATCCCGGCAAATATCGAGCAGGACCGGGATCGTGCGCAGCGCCTTCATCATGCCGCCGGGGCCGGTCGTTTCCTGACCGATGACCCCGTACTTGAGCGGAATCGATTCGTCGCGTCCCCGGGCATCCAGCATGCCTACGCGCATTTGGGTGCTGACGAAGTCGGCGCCTTCTATCGCTTTGCGGCGGTCGGTGGTCAGATGCACTTCAATCGGCAGTCCGGACTTCTCGACCATCCGCTTCGCCAGGCTGCCGACAATGTTCAGCTTCCGGAGACCTGGCTCGATATCGACGAGCCACAGCTCGCGGACCGGAAGCTCACGGTGATGCAGGATAAACCCTTCCACCAGCTCCGGCGTATACGAGGAGCCCCCGCCGATCACTGCTATTTTCAACCCCTGTTTTGAAGTCATGATCCTTCACTCCTATCGGGTAGTTTGGTGAATATGCTCAAAATCGCGGAACAGCCGCATCTGCTCATAGACCTGTTCCGGAATCGTTAGACCGTCCGCCTCCATGGCCGCCCACACGGCGCCGACGACCGGCTCCGTCGCGAGCGTCACGACCGAGGCCGTTGGAGCAACGGCTCGAACGGCCTGCTCTATCGGGCCGCGGATCCAACCGCGGTCACCCCGCGTCAGCAGGCTGCCGGCAAGCACCA
>NZ_PCZT01000020.1:222452-242889 GCF_002968895.1 Paenibacillus sp. AR247
TATAGTAGCCGAGTCCGGGTTCATGAGCCAGGCCGGACCTTTGATGCCGAACCAGGAGAGCATGTAGTTGAACAGCCCGATCTGCGGGTTGAAAATCCAGTACCAGAGCAGCGACATCGCCACGCCGGATACCATGCTCGGGAAATACATCGCGGTCCGGAAAAATCCGCGCAGCGGGATCTTCTGGTTCAGCAGCAGGGCGAATCCTAGGGCCAGCAGCAGCTGGATCGGCACACTGATGAGCGTATACCTCAGCGTCACGGTGACGGATTTCCAGAACAGATCATTGCCGAACATCTCCGCATAGTTGGCCAGGCCGATAAATTGGGGCGGGTGAATGATGTCGTAATCCGTGAAGCTGTAATAAAGCGAGGACAAGATGGGATACAGGGCAAAAACCAGAAAGCCGATGAGCCAGGGGGAAATAAACAGATACATGTACAGCGTCTGCCGCCTGCTTTCGCGATGGGTCACGGGTGCATCAACCTTTCTCACAAAGTTTATAAAAGTTTAAACGCTTTAACTTATGGGACAAATTAACCCGAAATATTTATCTATAATAGCGGGTTGTAATCTTTAAAGTTAAAGTGCTTTAACTTTTATCTCCTGCCTGTTGCCATTATCATAGTGGATGGTCTACAAATAATCAATACTAAATTTCATACTTGTAAGCGTTACCTGTTATAAAAGATTACATTCGACAAGGAAATCTTCATGATTTCAAGCGGAAAATCAGGTTTATGCCGGTTAGCGACGTGACTATCGGATTGAAAAAAGACATGTTTCACTTTATTAGCTTCCCAAGACGACTCTCCTCCACTGCTGCACAGTAAGATGTCACTAAATATAACACTAATATAACGGAAATATGGATAGCCTCTCTATGATCCTGGCTGGCTGCGGGGAATCAGAGCTGTGGCCGATGTTTTGGGCCGATTCCTATAGTTCGTTTATAATAATGACAAGGTTTATCACTGACCATATTTGTTTCCGATGGTGTGTACCGCCAAATCCAGTAACGGGAGTGCCGACATGTCCAAATCCAAAAGACTGCTCGACCTGATGATGACGATTAACCGGATGCGCCGCTTCAAAGTCAAGGAGCTGGCCGACGAATTCGGGGTGTCCACCCGGACGATCCTAAGGGACCTGCAGGAGCTGAGCGAGCTCGGCGTCCCTTTATATTCGGAGGTGGGGCCGCATGGCGGCTACCAGGTACTGAAGGAACGGATCCTGCCCCCGATTGCCTTTACGGAGGAAGAGGCGGTGGCGATTTTTTTCGCGGTGCACGGTCTCCGGCATTATGTCCATATCCCGTTTGAGACGGAGAGCTCGTCCGCGCTCCAGAAATTCTACCACTACATGCCCGGGGATGTGCGCGACCGGATCGACCGGATGAAGAACCGGGTCGACTTTATTACCCCGTCCCGGCGGGCGGGTGCGCCCCATTTGTCCGTACTGCTGGACGGGGCCGTGAACCAGAAGGTGCTGCGCATCGTTTACGAATCCCGCGGCAGCAGCTCGGTTCGGCAGATCCAGCCGATCGGCATCTATGCCAGCCAGGGACTGTGGTACTGCCCGGCTTACTGCTTCCAGCGGAAGGACTTCCGCCTGTTCCGCTGCGACCGGATTACGGACGCTGCCGAGGATACAACCGGCCTTGAAGCTGTCGACCTCAGCCATGTGCATCTTGGGAATCGGAAGTCATTTCACGGGGAGGACTCGGCGGAGCTTCGCTGCTATGCGGAACTGACCCCGGAAGGCGTGGAACGGTGCGAGGGAGAATTGTGGCTGGAGTCCAAGCTGCATATCCGCGAGGATGGGACCGGCTGGGTGGACGGAATGATTCCGGAGCATGACCTTTCGTTTTACGCCCAATTTTTTATCGGCTTGGGAACGCATGCGACCGTGAAAGAGCCTCAGGCACTGGTCGGTCTGATCCGCGAAAAACTCGCTGAACTGCTGTCCCGGTATGAATAATGGTCATTTTCAAAGGAAGTAAGGGCTTACCAAAAAAAGAATATTAAATTTTCAGTGTTTTTCTGTTAAATGTCATGTATTTTCATGAAAACTGTGCTAACATACCTTTGTTTCAAAGAATACGTTTGAAAGAAAGGTGAATTCTGACTCATGACCGCAACTGTTGATGAGCCTTCTGCACGGTCAGAAAAACGGCTCAGTCTTGTCCGCCTCACCTGGCCTATATTTCTCGAATTGTTCCTGTTCATGCTGATGGGCAGTGTCGATACATTGATGCTCAGTTCGGTTTCCGACAATGCCGTCTCCGGCGTCGGCGCCGCCAACCAAATTATTTCCATCGCCATCCTCGTGCTGGAGGTGATCGGCAGCGGGGCGGCGATCGTGGTGGCTCAGTACCTGGGCTCCAAGAAGCTTAGCGACGCGGCGCAGGTGACCGGAAATGCAATCACGCTGAACCTGGCCGTAGGGGTGCTCCTAAGCGTTATTTTTCTCGCCTTCGGCGGAATGATGCTGCGCCTGCTTAACGTCACCGGGGAAATTTACGGGTATGCCCAGTCCTACATCCAGATCGTCGGAGGCGGCATTTTCCTACAGGCGCTCATTAACGCCCTTGCCGCAACGATCCGGACCCACGGGTTCACCAAAGAAACGATGGTCGTGTCGCTTCTGATGAACATCATTCACGTGGTAGGGAACTACGCGCTGATCTTCGGGCATTTCGGCCTTCCGGCGCTGGGCGTACAGGGAGCGGCGATCTCGACGGTATTCAGCCGCCTGGTCTGCCTGCTGATCTTCTTCTGGCTGCTGTACCGGGTCATGGAAGTGCATGTGGAATGGCGTTATTACATCCGTCTGTCGAAGAAATTTGTGCTTAAAATTTTGAATGTCGGCATTCCGTCGGCTCTGGAAAGCATCGTATACCAAATGTGCCAGCTGACCTTCACGCTGTACGTCACCTACCTTGGGGCAGAAGCGATGGCCACCCGGCAGTATGCCGTGAACATCTCGATGTACATCTATTTGTTCAGCATGGCGATCGGCATGGGCACGGCCATTATGGTCGGCCATTACGTCGGTGAAAGACGCAACCAGGACGCCTACACCCGGGTGTTCCAGAGCGTGAAGTGGGCGCTGGCCGCCACAATCGTCATCGACTTGATCATTATCCTGTTCCGCGTTCCGCTGATGGGCTTGTTTACGGACGATGCACTCATTATCAAAATGGGGGCGCAGGTCATCCTGCTCAGCATCGTGCTGGAGACTGGCCGCACCGTCAACATCGTCATCATCAACTCGCTGCGCGCTTCGGGAGACGCGAAGTTCCCGGTCTACATGGGGCTGTTGTCTATGGTATGCATGTCTCTGCCGCTGGGATACTTCCTCATATTCAAACTCCACATGGGCCTTGCCGGCGTGTGGCTCGCCATTGCCGCGGACGAATGGGCCCGTGCCGTCATCATGTATTTCCGCTGGCGGAGCCGGGCGTGGGAGAAGCATGCGCTGATCGAACCGCATGACGGACCGGAGGCCGTGCCGGCAACGGTGCCGACGACGGGTTAACACGAGAAGTTAACCCGGCTGGATATAAAGGGAGATCGGCGCAGGCAGGTTGCGCGCTCCCGATAATCGCGATATAATGTACCTGATGCAGTTACAGCTGGTTTATCCGAGTGACTGCTTTTCTTTTGACTCTTACTGTGATGGGAAAAGTATCAGTTTACCAAGCAAAGAACATCACCCTAAAGGAGAGGTTTGCATATGAAAATCGAAGTATGGTCGGACTTTGCCTGTCCGTTCTGCTATATTGGCAAGCGCCGTTTCGAGGCGGCCCTCGAGCCGTTCGCGCACAAGGATGAAGTCGAGGTTGTGTTCCGAAGTTTCGAGCTGGACCCGGGCGCGCCGAAAGACAACGACAAGGACATTCACAGCATTCTTGCCTCCAAGTACGGCATGAGCTGGGAGCAGGCCAAGGCGGCTAACGACAACATGACCGAGCAGGCCAAGACGGTGGGGCTAACGTACAATTTCGATACGCTGGTCCCGACCAATACGTTTGATGCGCATCGTCTGACGCAGTGGGCCGGGGAGTTCGGCAAGAAGTATGAGATGACGGAACGGCTGTTCAAGGCGTACTTCACCGATTCGGAACATTTGGGAGACCGTGCGGTATTGGCGCGCTTGGCCGGCGAAATTGGGCTGGACGCCTCTGCGGCAGCCTCTATGCTGGAGAGCGATGCTTACACGAACGATGTCCGCAAGGACGAGGGAGATGCGGGACGACTCGGCATCAACGGCGTGCCGTTCTTCGTCATCAACCAGAAATATGGCATTTCCGGCGCCCAGCCGACACAGGTGTTTGCCGAAGCGCTGGACAATATCTGGAAAGAGGAGCATCCGCTGACGCTGCTGGGGAACAGTGCTGACGGAGATGATCTCTCCTGCACGGACGGCTCCTGCCAGGTGCCGACGGATAAAAAGGCGTAAACGCTGCGCTCGCCGCAAGGCGCCTGGAATTGAATAAAGGCTGTTAGAAGAAGAAAGGCTGCCTACAACCGGGCTTGCGAGCAATCCGGGAGGCAGCCTTTTTGGCTGTATATTTTATTAAGGATTTTTTACATGAGGATGCGGTTTGACCGGTTAATAGACCGTTTTGGTCAGCTGCTTGAACAGCTGGAAACCGATCTCGTCCACATGCCGTTTCTGCGGCCTCATCATGGACAGCATTTTCATCGCAAAGCTGCCGTTGTTGGACAGCACGACGACCGCCGTGTTTTTTTCCATGTGAAAGCCCAGGAAGCTGCTTGAGCCGTACGTACCGCCGTTATGCCAGTGAATCCGGTCGTGGTAGATGCCGGTTTTGACCATCCATCCGAGGCTGACATCCTCGCCGCGGCGCACCCGGTGGCGGGGCTTCTGCCCGTCGCGAAGCGCGGCCGTGATTGGGGCGGAGCCCATGCCGACGTTCGCTTTGGCAAATTGGAGCAGATCGTGCGCCGTGGAACGCAAGCCTCCCGCGCCAGCGAGAACGCCCAGATCCCAATGGGGAACCGGCTTGCCGTTGGCCGTATACACCGGGAGGAGACGGGACTGCTGCTCATCGTTCAGTTCAAATAGCGTGTCCTCCATAAATAACGGACCGCAGATCTCTTCCCGCATAAGCTGTTCCAGACTCCGGCCGGTGCAGCGGCTCAAGATAAGCCCAAGCAGGCCTACGCCCAAATTGGAATACTCGAAGCTTCCTCCCGATGAAGGTCTGATTTTCAGCAGGTCCTGCAGCAGATGCTGCTCGGTGTAGTTTTGGTACGGGTTCAGTTTGTCGGTGACGGTCTGCTTGAGACCGGCCGGCAGCCGGGGGAGTCCGGAGGTATGCGTGGCGAGCTGTTCCAGCGTGATGGCACCGACTTTGGCGTTAGAGGCGATTTCAGGTATGTATTGGCCTACGGTATCCTTGAGCTGCAGTTTGCCCTGACGCTGCAGGATACACAGAAGTGAGGTCGTAAAAACTTTCGTTACGGATGCGATTTCATAGATGGCTGATGCGTAATCGAAGCCCGGAGGTTGTCCCCAGCCGGTGTAAAAATGGTCCCCGTTCTCCAGAATGCCGATGGTGACGCTCAGCGGGTTTCTTTCCCCGTAATGCTCCTGCACCAGGTAGTTGGCTTCTTCAATGATTTCATGGTCAGGAATGATCATGCGCTTATGGCACCTCCTATCTTAATTAGACGCCATGACCCCCGTACAGGTTTCGCTAGAAGGTTTACCAATTAGAGGATTACCCCTTTTTAGCGTGCGTGACGCGCAAATTTCAGAATCAAACGGCGGTTTTTATCGAAAAATTACAGAAAATCTCCAAAAAACTAACATTTTTGGCTGGACTGACCGATATGGGAGGTAGGGTCTTTTTTTGTTTCTACTCAAAATAAGGGAATTGGAGGGAATTTACATTGCGAATCAGATTAAAAAGGGTACTGGTCATGTCGCTGGTTATGGTGCTGTGCATGGCCTATGCCGGAACGACCTGGGCCGCCACGGCGGAGTTGACCAAGCTGGTTTTGTCCAAAAATGAGCTTACCCTTGAAATCGGCGATACGGCGAAAGTAACCGCGACGGGTGTATATTCGGATAATTCAACGGCAGATTTGACGGTAAAGGCGAGCTGGAGCAGCTCGAACAACGTAGTTGCCACCATATATAACGGTACTGTAACCGCGAAGAGCGAAGGTACGACAACGGTAACAGCCGTATTCGGGGACGTATCCGAATCGGTGTCGGTGACCGTAACGAAGAAGGTCAAGGCGCTTACGAAAGATGTGCAGAGCCTGGATTTGAAGCTGGGGGACAAGCCCCAGATCAAGCTGACCGCAACCTATACAGACAACAATACGGAAGAAGTTTCCGGCAAAGCGGACTGGTCGACGGATAACGCCAGCGTGGCGACGGTCGTGAACGGAACGGTGACTCCGGTGGGTCCGGGTACGGCTACGCTGACGGCGGTGTACGGCAAGCAGACCGTAACGATTCCGGTGAGCGTAGAAGTGGTGAAGCGGCTCGATGCGGACCCTGCGCAGGTGTCCATGCTGCTGAGCGAGAAGACGCCGGTTCAAGTGACACTGAAAGCGACTTATCCGGATGGCACAACCAAGGATAACGTTGCGGCCGACGCTGAATGGACGTCGAGCAACGAAGGCGTGGCGGACGTCATCAAGGGGCAGATTACTCCTTACGGTCCGGGTACCGCCACGATTACGGCGAAGTACGGTACGAAAACGGCAACGATTCAGGTCGATGTCGACAAGACGATCCGCCTGAAGGCGGACAAGCAGGATATGTTCCTTCATGCAGGGGACTCCACCACACAGCCGATCAAGGTTGAAGCGGTGTATCCGGACAAAGATCCGGTGGACATTACGGGAGATGCCGTATGGTCTTCCAGCGACGAGAAGGTCGCTTATGTGAACAAAGGCGTCATTACGGCCATCGCACCGGGCGCAGCCATCATTTCTGCCAAATACGGGGACAAGAGCGTGGCCATAAATGTCGACGTTGACGTACCGCGCCACCTCGATCTGGTCGAGAAGGTCGCGCTGAGCTTGACGGGTGAGAAGACGAAGCAGCTGGACCTGATCGCTACCTATGCGAATGGGGAAACCGAGAAGGTTCAGGGCAAAGCCGTGTGGAAATCCAGCAATGAGGACGTCGTTTTTGTCAGCGGCGGGAATTTGACGGCTTTCAAAAAAGGGGAATCCAAAGTCAGCGCCACCTACGGCGGAGTGACGGTAACGACATCCGTAGCGGTCGACATGCCACTCAGCATCTCGCTGCCGGTGAAGAAGCTGTCCCTGAAAGTGGACGCCACCTACCAGGCGAGCATCGTGCTGGATTACGGTGCGGACCGTGCGGCCGAGACGGTCTCGTCTAAGGACAAAGTAGAATGGAGCACTAGCAAAAAGGATATCGCCGACATTGATGAAAATGGACTCATCACCGGCGTGGCGACAGGCACCGCAACGATTACGGCCAAATATGAAGGCAAATCCTACACGATGACCGTGGAAGTTGGACTGGTCAGCGACCTGAAAGCGTCGGAGACGCTCGTGATCATGTCCGCCGGCGACAAGAAGCAGCTGACGCTGACCGCGAAGGATGCCACGGGTACAGTGGTGGACGTGACTAAGGAAGCGTCTTGGAAGTCCAGCAGCTCTACGGTTGCCGGAGTAGACAATAACGGTCTGGTATCCGGTCTGAAGAGCGGGAAAGCCAACATTACCGCCGAGTACGGCGGACAGAAAGTAACGATCCCGGTGGAGGTTGACGTCATTTCCGCCATTGAGGCGAGCGAGACTGCGGTATCGTTGAAGACGGTAGGCAAAGCCAAGGATAAAACGGCCACCGTCAAGCTGGAAGTGACGTTCAGCGACGGCAGCACCAAGGACGTGACGTCCAAGGCGGAATGGAAAACCGGAAACTATAAAGTAGCGTCGGTTAACGACGGTGTCATTACCGCCGCCGCTTACGGCAAAACGACCGTGACGGCCAAGTACGGCAACAAGACGGTCCGGATTCCGGTCGAAGTGGATACGCTGAAGTATTTGCAGACTGACAAGGTGAGCGTGACGCTGAACGTCGGCGACAAGCTGACGCTGGCGGCCACGGCGACCTACATGGATGGAACCGATGTGGATGTCTCCAAGCCGGCCCTTTGGAAGTCTTCCAAAATTTTGACGGCCACGGTGAAGGACGGCCAGATCACGGCTAACGGCAAAGGCAAAGCGACGATCACGGTCAGCTTCGGCGGCAAATCGACCAAGGTGGTCGTGACCGTACAATAGAACATAAGCGGATCAAAGCGATCCGAATATGAAGAATCACCCACAGTCCATGTGACTGAGGGTGATTCTTTTTTGCCTGCGCAAGCTGCAGGAGCCATGGCGATTGGAACCGTGATCAGCGTGACAGATGCCCGGCCAGATAGCGGCCTGTATATGAGGCCTGAACGGCCGCCACATCTTCCGGCGTACCCTGCGCGACCAACTGCCCTCCGGCATCCCCGCCTTCGGGTCCAAAATCGGCGATCCAGTCGGACGCGGCAATCAGATCGAGATGGTGTTCGATCACCATGACCGTGTTGCCGGCGTCCACGAGCCGGTTTAACAGACGGCACAGATGCCGGACATCACTAGGATGAAGCCCGGTCGTGGGCTCATCCAGCAAGTACAAGGTATGCCCTCTGCTTTTTTTGCCAAGCTCCTTCGCCAGCTTGATCCGCTGGGCTTCTCCGCCCGACAGCGTCGTCGTGGGCTGCCCCAGCTGCACGTAGCCGAGCCCCACTTCACCCAGCAGGTTCAGCATGTCGGTTATTACCGGATCCTCAAAGAGGGCGGCATTCTCCAGGACGGTCAGGTTCAGAATGTCCGAAATGCTGAAGCCCTTGTACTGCACTGCCAGCACATTTTCTTTGAACCGTTTCCCCAGGCACACGGGGCAGCGCACCTCCACATCCGGCAGAAAATGCATATCCAGCTGCAGGGTGCCCATGCCGCGGCATTTCTCGCACCGGCCGCCCGGCGTGTTAAATGAAAAGTGCTTGGGACTCAATCGTTGTTTTCGGGCCTTGGGCAGCTCTGCGAATAGGCTGCGGATCGGGGTAAACAGGTCGGTGTAGGTCGCGATATTGGACCGCGAAATTTTCCCGACCGGGGCTTGGTCGACGGCGATGACCTTGTCGATAAGCTCCAGGCCGGTGATGCGTTCGTATTGGCCTGGCATATTGCCGGACAATCGAAGTTGGGATTTTGCCGCAGGCTCGAGGATATCGAACAGAAGGGTGGATTTGCCCGAACCTGAAACCCCTGTCACTGTAATCAGGCATCCGAGCGGAAAGCTGACGGTCAACTGCTTCAGGTTATGGGCGGAAGCCTGCTCGATCGTAAGCTTGCTGCAGCTGCCCGCTCTCCGTGTAACCCGAGGGCCGGCGATGTCCAATTCCCGCAAATACCGTCCGGTAGCGGATTCGGGGATCGCTTTCAACTGTTCGAGCGTTCCGGTGCCGACGACGGTCCCGCCTTCTTTTCCGGATCCGGGGCCAATCTCGATCAAATGGTCCGCGGCCTTCATCACCTCGGTATCATGCTCGATAACCAGCACTGTATTTCCCAAATCGCGGAGCCGCTTCAGCACTCGGATCAGCTTATGGGTATCCCGCGGATGGAGCCCGGCCGTGGGCTCGTCCAGTACGTACAGAACCCCGGTGAGACCCGAACCGAGCAGTGAAGCGAGCCGGAGCCGCTGGGCTTCCCCGCCGGACAACGTGCTCGCCTTCCGGTCCAGCGACAAATATTCGAGCCCGACGTCGATCAGCCGCTGGATACGGTCCGCCAACCCGTTGAAAATAGGCTCCCATACGACCAGGCTTTCGCCTGGCAGCTCCTGTTTCAACTGCTTGAGCCAGGCATAGAGCGGGAGAAGGGTGTAAGAAGCCGCCTCGATGATAGTCGTACCCCTAATGGTAACGAGCCGGCCCTCTCTCCCCAATCGCGATCCCTGGCAATCGGGGCAGGTCTGCTTCATAAAGTACGGGTCCCATTTTTTAGAGCCCAATTCTTCCGGGTCTCCGTCATGTTCCCTGTACTTGCGCAGCAAATGGGTGATCAAGCCTTCAAAATTGCCCTTGCCTACGGTTTTGGGAGGTTTAACGCCGGGGAAATGGCGCTGGAACTGCTCACTGGCTGCGCCGTAGAGCAGCATGTCGCGTGCGATCGCGCCATAATCGCGGATTGGCAGGTGCGGCTCGTACGGGAAACCGTAATGTTTAGATGCCGCTAACAGCACGTCCGCATAGTATTCGCGAACCCAGCCGTCCCAGAGCGTTACGCCTCCTTCCAAGATACTGAGGTCTTCCTGCAAAAGCCGGTCCACGGCAATATCGGTCACGATGCCGATTCCTGTGCAGGTCGGGCAGGCTCCTTCAGGCTTGTTGAAGGAGAAGTAGGCCATCGTCAGCTTCGGGATCGAGGCATGGCAGTGCGGGCAGGGCATATGCTTGGGCTCCTCAATCGCATCTTCCGATGGTTCAAGAACTTCTTCGGACACCGCTGGACTGTCTTCGAAGACGGGGTGAATGCTTTGACCGCAAGATGGACATACCCGCACGCCAAGCTTGGCGTACAGCACACGCAGGTACGTATAGATCTCCGTAACGGTCCCGACGGTGGACCGGGGGTTTCTGTTGGTCACATGCTGGCTGACGCTGATGGAAGGGGACAGGCCGCGGATGGAATCCACCCGCGGTTTGCTGATGAAGTCCGTCACCATCCCCATGGACTCCATGTACTGCCGTTGGCATTCCTTTTGCAGCGTATCCATTGCGAGCGACGATTTGCCCGACCCGGACAAGCCCGTCAGCACGACCAGCCTGCGTTTGGGAATGCGGAGCGAAATATTCTTCAGATTATGCTCCCGGGCCCCTTCGATTTCAATATATTCATCCACGAATCCATCCCTCTCTTTCGTTTTGCGATACGGTATCTTGGATGGTTTTAGATTAATTCATATATACGACAAAAGATGACGTAATTGGTGAGGCGGCAAAGTAAAAAGGCCTCTCGCCGAAGCGGAAGCCTTTTAATGTTCACGAACGATCCTAATAACTATGCCAGGAACGATTCATGCACGATATTCTTTTTGAAATTGGTCTTTGGCCTGTTTTCGTCTCCATCGGACAAGACCTTGTAGGGCTATACCTTGTTGGAAGTTGGAAGCAGCCGAACTTCCCGAATCTACTCCAGCCGTTCCACATCTACAACAGGTACGTTCACTGGCTCGACGGTTTGATCGCCGTCCGGGTACATCTCCTCGGACTCGTTATAGGTTCCGATGACGGTCACGCTGCCCTCGGTGAATTGGAAATTGCCCCTCAGTTTGATATACGACCCTTCCATTTCCGCGAGCGCCTCGCCCTGGCCGCCTTGGACAATATAGATGGTAAAGCGAACCTTCTCGCCCGGATGCGACGGCAGGTCGGTCGCTACGATATCCGTAAAGTCCTGCTGGAAGCCCGCAAACTCATAGGCATCGCCGCGCCGCTCATATATCGCCTCCGGTGCCGTGCCTCCGGCAGCGTCTATCCCGCCGGTCACGCTGCCTCCGCCGATCTCCAGATTCGTCACCAGGAGCGACTTGTCCGATTGAACGCTGTAGCCGTCCGCGCTGAATTGGAACAGTTGGACCATGCCGTTCTCCCGGACTTCATAAGCGGCATACAGCGCCTTCCGGGTCGTTGAGTCCGCTTCGACGAGAATGACCGGTGTGCTGCCCGTGCTGAGCGACGGTTCGATGGAGACTTTCCGGATGGCGGCCCCCTGCGGAAAATCATGGCTGCTGTAACCCTGCACCGTCTCATCGCTGTTCATCCGGGTGAAATAGACGGTGTTGCTGCCGTCCGCCCCGATGGCATAGGCTTTACCGCCGAAGCGATTCGCTCCTCCGGTGACGAAGTCGTAGGAGGGGGAGGGATCGGCGCTCTGCAGCAAGCGGACCGGATCGTGAACCGTCCAGGCCAGCTGGGCCGCCTTGATCTTGTCTTCCGTATCCTCGTAGCTTGATAAGGCCTGGTAAATCGCGATCGCCTCTTCATACTTATGGTTCTTCACTTTGCGGTCTGCGCCCTTCAGCCAGGTGCCGATTTGCCGGGTGATGTAATCCTGGACAGCGGACTGCTTCATGCCGGCGCCGGCCATGTATGCGGTGTACATCTTGGCGTGGGCGGCAAAGTTTGCCGCCTGGTCTCCCTGCACGTCCTTTGTGAGCAGGGTGCGGGCGAGGGAGTCGGCCTTTTCTTTTACCCAATTCGCCTTAAAGCTGCGGCTCTTGTATTCGGTCATCATGGACAGCGACCAGTCCAGCATGTTCTGATACTGCCCGGCACCCGCCATGCGGGCCATCAGGGCCTCGTCATACGATTGAAATTTTCCGCTTAACTGCTTGCTTTTGGCTTCTGCACCGCCGTAAAATTCCGCCGGAATGGCCAGCAGATTCCATTTAAAGGCGTTGTCGTTAACGTCCCCCTGGGCCAATTGATCCTTCGCCTGCTGGTAAAAGAGGGACTGGAATTGCTTGAAGGCCTTGGTCAGATCGTCCGAAATGCCGTACATGGCGGAGATCTTCGGATAGTAGGCGGCCAGCGGCTGGCTCGCAGCCATATACTTCTTCTTGGCGGCAATCAAGTCGGCGTACACATTCATAAGCCCGTCAAAATCCCTGTTTCGGGCAGCAGTTTCCGCGCGGCGATCCAGACGGGACAGCGACTGCCTCATGGAGGTGATCGGCTCAAGCTCTTTCAGCCGGGAGGCGATTAGATCTTCCTTATAGCGTATGGACCGGTTTGCTGCGGCTTTTTGGTACCATTCCTCTGCATTGATCAGATCTTTCCGGTCGTAGTACTGACCCGCTGTGGCGACCCAATCGATCTTACGGCTCATGTCATAACCCTTGACTCCGATCAGGACCAAAACTGCGGCGCAGAGCAAAATATACAAATTACGCAGGGTTAGCGCGTTTTTCATCGTCATATCTTTATGGCCTCTTTATTCCCATTTTTGAAAATCCGGGTCCCAGCGGTACTTTTCATTATAAATGGCGGAAACCTCATCGCGGAGACCGTCCCAGGACTGGTCCGGATTGCGCCGCACGATCTGGTACAGGCGCAAAAACCGCTCCCGCGGCAGGCCGCGCGCGTAGCGCCGGATGAAATCAGGATACATATCTACATACTTCTTCATCCGTACCGCGGCGCCGGCCGCAGCCGTCATAATGCTGGCACCCTGCTTCATTTGCAGGATGTAACGCTCATGAATGAGCAGATAACGAATGGCGCTGGCTTTAATCAGCTCGCGTTTGACCTTGGCGATTTCGCCGATATAAGCGGCCAGATCGGAGTCGAAATCCTCGATCAGCAGCGGTTCCAGCTCGAGATCCATATCTTTGCGCAGCACGAACGACTGGAGCAGCACGATTTGCTGCAGCCGGATCCGGTCGTTATGCACGATGGTGGCAATCTCCCGCAGAATCTCGTAACCGATCTGCTCGTCATCCTTAATGGCGGCTGAGGCGGTCGACAGATTCAAATAGATGCCTTCCAGGATCAGACGCTGGCTGCCGTGGAGCAGCTTGTCCAGCTGGCGGCGCGTCTCGGACGGCAGCATGCGCCGCTGGAGCAGCCACAGCAGCACCGTCAGCAGGATGCCCCCGCCCAGGCAGACGGCAATCTGTAGGAATGTCTGACTTAGCAGCACAGCCACCAGCGTCAGCAGAAGGGCGGCAAGCCTTTCCGTCTGCATCGACCGCTTGGCGTTAATCCGCCGCCTGGTCCATGACTGGAATCAGCAGGCTGCCGGCAAGCACCACCATCAAAGGCCTCGTTCTCCATACCGAGCCTGCGGATGACGGCAGCGGCCGATTTGCCGAGCTCCACACCTTGGCGGTTTAAAATTTCCAGCGCAACCGCATCCTGGCCGGCAGCAGCTGCAAACAGCAGGCGTGCGGCGTCTATCGGCACGCTGCGCTGGTTGTCGTAGAAATCGTCGAACATCTCGCCGACGGTATCGTAGCCCAGCAGGGACAACAGCAGCTCCGTCAGCTGCGTCGGCTGCTCGCGTCCGTCCCAGGCGCGGATGACGGAGCGGAACACCTCGATGTTCAAGGCTGCGCCTCCGCCAAAATCGCCGTACATGTAAATCGAAGCCGCCGCACTGCACATGCTCGCCTTGACGATTCCGGCCGGCAGCATTGGTGCCCGTGCCGCAGATGAGGGCGACCCCGTACGGCTGCTTCGTCCCGGCCCGGAGGCCGATGACGGTATCACAGTCGACCGAATAATCCGTGAAGCCCATATTTCGGATCATGGGATGCAGGATCCGGTAATCCGGCTCACGGTCGGCTCCCGCCAGGCCGAAGAAGGTGTGGCGGATGTCCGCAAGCTGCAGCCCGGCGTCGGCGATGGCGCCGAAAGCGGCGCTGCGAATGCTCTTGGCGGCCACGGCGGCGTCAATCTGGTGATTCCCGTTGCCGCTCTGGCCTTTGCCGAGCACTTGCCCCTGCTCGTCGGTGAGCAGGGCATAGGTTTTGGTGCCTCCCCCGTCGATTCCCAAATAATAAGCCAATAGTCGTCACTCCTATATGATCAATTCATGCTTTTGCATTACATGATGATCCGGAGCCGGGTAATTAAAGTCAGGCTCGACGCCCAGGAACGGACGACTCCCGGACGATGAGCTCCGGATCGATTTTCAAGTTGGCTCCGCGCTTCATCGTACCGTCGATCCGCTTCAGCAGCATGTCGGCTGCGGCGATGCCGATCCGGTCCGCCGGCTGGCGTACCGTCGTCAGATACGGATGAAGTTGGGAGGATATTGTCTGGTCGTCATAGCCAACGACGGCTACCTGGCCGGGCACCTGAACGCCCGCCTCCATCAGCGCGTTCACCACGCCGAGGGCGATATTGTCGTCGCCGGCGAAAACCGCTTGCGGAAGCTGCCCTTCCTTCAGCCACCGCACGGCCGTTTCGTAGCCGAACCGGATTTCAAAGTCTCCGTTTACGATTTCAAAGGGGGCAAGCCCCCGCTCTGACAGCGCCTGCATAAATCCGTCGCGTCTCTCCCGGGTACTTCGGAACATCTCCTGTCCGCACAAATGGGCGATGGACGTATATCCGTGATCGAGCAGATGGCTTGCCGCCGCATAGCCGCCCTTGAAGTTGTCGATCGTTACCGAGAAATTGTCGTTTTCTGGCTTCTGATTGTCGATCAGTACGTATGGAATGCCGCGTTTTTTTAATTCCACGATATAGTTGTCTTCTTCCATGGGGGAGAGCAGAATGAGCCCGTCCACCCGGTCCTCCTGAATCAGGTAATGGCTCTCGTCCGAACCGATGCCTGTCGATACCGAAATGGCCAGGTAGTAGCCGTGCAGCGCAAACACTTCGTTCAGCTCTTTGACGACGGCATCGAAGAAGGAATCCTGCAGGGTCGTTACAATAAGGCCGATGATGCCGGTTTTCCCGCGGGCAAGGCTCCGGGCGGCGGCGTTCGGGTGGTATCCCAGCTCTTTGATCGCATCGAGCACTTTCTGCCGGTTTTTTTCCCGGACGGTTTCGGCCCCGTTCAACACGCGGGATACCGTTACGACGGACAGTCCTGATTTTTTGGCAACGTCAAAAATACTTACTTTCATCTCTCATTTCTCCTTGGGCAGATTTTTCCGAACCTATAAACTTATCCCTAGTATACATGGACGGAAGTCTGTCCGCGAAGCATGGGATGGCATAAACCGGATACCGCCCCGCAGAGGACGGCATCCGATCGCCGATACGCCGTAAAAAGGTATAACGAATTGAATCGAATATCTACATTATAAAATTATGGCCCGTTCCACCGAGGAGGACATTTTTACGATGGAAGGGGAAATTTCTCTATTCATGTTCCACAAACTTTCCGTTTACCGCTTGATGATCTCCTGCAGCTTCTTCTGAATCGTCGGCATGACTTCTTCCACCGTCTTGTGTCCGCTTTCGATCGGCTGCATCTCGTTAATGAACATGTCGTTGATTTGCGAGTAGTTCGTGATCAGGTGGTTATAGGACTCAAAGCCGTATTTAATGGCGCCTTCGTATACGTTCTTAATATCCTGCGGGTCGACGCCCTCAAAATGTTGGTAATAAGCCTCAGCTGCCTGCGTGTTGACCGGCGGATTGCCTCCGCTGAGCTCGATGGATTTTTCCTGCACATCGGCGGTGACCAGATACTTGATCCATTCAAAAGCTTCCTTCGGATGCTTGGAACCTTTCAGGACCATGAGCGGATCGACGTACAGCGTGCTGCGCACCTTGTCGTTGCCGCCCCAAGGCACAGCCGCCACGCCCACTTTGAACGGAAAATCGTTGGCTCCGGCCAGGTTCCACGAACCGCCGACGGACATGCCGATTTTGCCGGCGACGAAGGGATCGCCGTTCTGACCGGCGACGCTTTTGCTCCACTCGGTCGTCGGGGAGACCTTCTCTTTGAAAATCAAACCGAACAGCTTGTTATAAGCTGCGATCACTTCCGGGGAGTCGAAATGGGTAGCGGAAGGAACGCCGCCGTTGGTCCAGGTGTCTTCCGAATAAGGCTCGGCGCCGAAGTAGAGAGGGCGATTATCGCGCTCAGCCCAGGTAAAGTCCACGCCGTACTGGGTTTTGGCGATGTCGTCCGAAATAACGGTCAGCTTCTTGGCGTCTTCGACCATTTTGTCGAATGTCCAGCTCTTGTCCTCATAATCGCTCGGCGGATAAGGCACCTTCGCCGCGTCGAACATATCCTTGTTGTAGAGCATCAGCGTGACATACATATTGACTGGAATGCCGTAAGTACGGTCCTTTACCTTGTAGATGCTCATCAGGTTGTCCGGAATGCCGTAATCCCCCGCCTTCGAAGCCGTCCTCCTGGATGATGTCCGTCAGATCCAGCAGCATATCCTTGTTGTAATATTCGGCAAATCCGCCGTAGCCGTAATGGCTGGTGACGTCCGGGGACTTGCCGCCGGCGATCAGCGTCTGCAGCTTGCTGTCAAACTGCTCGTAAGGCGCTTTTTCGACCTTGACCTTAATATTCGGGTGCTTTGCTTCAAAGTCGGGAATCAGCTTCTCGACGAACGTGCGGTCTTCCGAGTCGATCGTGTAGTGGGTAATCGTCACTGTGCCGCCTTTATCGCCCCCTGTGGAGCTCTCGCCTCCGGAAACCACATCGCCCGCCGATTTGCCGCCGCTGCAGCCGGATAGCGCGGCGGCCACCAGCATTAGCGTCGTCAGAAGAAGGGCAAAACCTGATCTTTTCCTGTTCTTGTTCATGAACCGATACCTCCATTGCCTTCATGTAATGGGTGCTGCTGCTGTCTGAACTTGTTGAAGTAAAAGCCGGCTTGCTAGTCCTGTGGGGAAGGTGCTTGCAGCATGCCGGCTTCGACGGCGCCCCGGTGGCGCTTGAGGATGACCGCCGGGACGACGGGTCTTCCAATAGATCCGTGCCATTACTTGATCCCGGTGAGCACGATGCCCTCCACGAACCGCTTCTGGGCTATAGCGAACAGCGTCACGATCGGCAGCATGGCCAGCACGGAGGCGACCATCAGCAGGTGCCACGGCGGAATCCGGAAGCGGGATGACGTCAGGGATGCCATACCGACCGGCAGCGTGAATTTCTCGGTGGAGCTCAGGTACAGCACCGGCGTCAGCAGATCGTTCCAGCTATAGATGAAGGCGAAGATCGCTACGGTGGCGAGCGCCGGTCCCGAAAGCGGGAGGCGATTTGGCGCCACATGCGAAACTCGCTGCAGCCGTCGATGCGCCCGGCGTCGAACAGCTCTTCAGGGAGCGTCGAGAAGAATTGGCGCAGCAGGAAGATGTTGTACGCTGAGCCGAAGAACGCCGGGGACGATCAGCGGCAGGAACGTGTCGATCCAGTTCAGCTTCGAGAAGAGGATGAACTGGGGAATCATGATGGCCGGGTAGGGCAGCATCATCGTGCTCAGCATGAGCAGGAACCACGTGTTGCTCCCCTTGCCGCGGTATCTGGCAAAGCCGTAGGCCGCGAGCGCCGAGGAGAGCAGCGTTCCGATCACGGTAAGAACGCCGATAATCAGGCTGTTCATGTACATCGTGCCGAAGGAGAGTGTATCGAAAATCTCCTTGTAATTGCTCCACTGCCAGCTTTCCGGCAGAAAGGTCGGCGGAAACTTCAGCATTTCCTTCTTCGACTTCAGCGACGTCGATACCATGAAGAACAGGGGCAGCAGCATCAGAAAGGTGGTAACGACCAGCGCGATAAAGCTGACAATGCCTACGGGGTCAGTGCTGCGCCGCCGCTTGGGGACGGCGTTGTCCGCGTGCGGGCCGGCGGCCGGAAGGGTACTCATCTAGCGTTTGCCTCCTTCGTAGTGAACGTATCGGTTCGACAGCTTCATCACGAGCGCGGTAAAAAGCATGACGACGACGAGCAGCACCCAGGCCAAGGCGGAGGAATAGCCGGCGCGGTACTCTTTAAAGGCGCTGGTGTACAGGTTGTAGACATAAAACCAGGTGGAGTAGTTCGGGCCGCCCTGGGTCATGACAAAAGCCTGGGTAAACACCTGGAAGGAATCGATCATGCCCATAATCAGCTGGAACAGCAGTACAGGCGAGATCATCGGCAGGGTGACATGGAGAAAAACTTTGAAGCGCCCCGCCCCATCCAGCTTGGCGGCTTCCACGAGGCTTGCCGGAACGCCCTGCAGTCCCGCCAGAAAGAGGATCATGCCCGAGCCCGCCGTCCAGAAGGACATAATCATCAAGGCGTATAGAGCCGAGTCCGGGTTCATGAGCCATGACTGGAATCAGCGCGTGACGGCCGCAGTTGGCGCAAGTGTCTTCCCACAGGACGGTAAAATGATGGCAATGTTTGCAAACTCTTAACTTTTGATAGGCATATCTCGTTCTATAATAAGGGCGCAGACGTACCGGCTTCTTCTTAACCATGGCGGTCTCCCGGGTTGGCGATGGTGAGCAGCGTTTCGTCCAGCTCTTCCGGAAGCGGCGCGGTCTTCTGGCGTCTGAAATAATTGACGGATTTGATCAAAACAAAAAGAAACAAAACGGCGAGACATCCGTAAGCAATCATATCAATATTCCTTTCTATCGGATGGATAATTATGCAAGTTGATAGTTAGGTCCTAATGCCTACAATCCGCGGAGCTCCTGTAAACATTGAACTTTGGCAGGTATAATTATATCATAATGTTATAGATTGGGATATTTTAGCGCTCGGCATGGAAGTTTCTACTGAATATGGAATGAAACTAGAAACGTCGCTTCACGTTTTTTTATCGTTTCTTAAGGAATATTTAAGACTTTTTGCCTAGAGTTAATAATGGAACTCTTGCGGCTAGGAAAGGTCGAATTTTGCGGAATACTGGCCTCGAATATCGAAGACTAATGTTGTGAAGGAGAAACGCTATGCATTTAAAAAATAAAATGGACGCTGTGCCTGCTGGCCGGGGTGCTGCTGCTTGTGTCATGGTGCGGCTTCCTGCCGGTGGTATCGGCTGCCGGGCAGCCGTCATCCCAGATTGACGCTGTACTGGTGATGGATGCCAGTAATTCGATGAAGGCTAGCGATCCCAACGGATCAGCGGCGAGGCGATGAAGATGTTCATCGACATGCTGTCCGCCCAAGGGGACAAGGTCGGAATCGTTTCCTATACGGACAAGATCCAGCGGGAGAAGGCGCTGCTTGGAATCCAGTCCGCGGCGGACAAGGAAGATTTGAAGCAGTTCATCGACCAGCTTGACCGCGGCGCCTATACCGACATTTCGGTCGGTGTGGATGAAGCGGTGAAAGTGCTGAAACAGGGCATGGACAAGAGCCACGAGCCGATGATCGTCGTCCTGGCGGACGGCAACAATGAGCTCGACCCGAAATCAGGCAAGACGGAGCAGCAGGCCGATCAGCAGCTAAGCGCCGCCGTGCAGGAGGCGAAGCAGGCAGGCATCCCCATTTATACGATCGGGCTGAATGCCGATGGTAAGCTGAACAAGGCTGCCCTGGCGGATCTGGCCAGCCAGACCGGGGCCAAATCGTTCTCCACCAGCTCGGCGGATGATTTGCCGCAAATTTTGAGCGAAATTTTCGCCAGCCACCAGAAGCTGAAGATCGTTCCGGTGCAGTCGATCACCGCGAACGGCAGCTATCAGGAAGTGACCATCAGCGTTCCGAATGCGAACGTGCTGGAAGCGAACATTTCGATGATGTCCGGAAGCCCGGTTGACGTGAAATTAACCGATCCTGCCGGGGCGGCTCAGACCATTCCTTCGGCGAACGTGCTGAGCTCCAAGTCGAAGACGTACTCCCTGATCAAGCTGCTGAAGCCTAAGCAGGGCGACTGGAAGCTTCAGGTG
>NZ_PCZT01000020.1:242989-244183 GCF_002968895.1 Paenibacillus sp. AR247
TATACAGCCATTGCGCCAAGGCTGCCGAGCTGGAAGACATCATCAGCCAGCATCAGGATGAGGAGAAATGGCTGGACCAGTTTATCGAAGCGATGTACACCGGCACGATCTGCAAGAAGGGCGCCTTGTACGTCTACGACCGCGACCCGGAAGAAGAAGCGTGGCAGCCGTTCGCCAATCTGCTGAAAAGCGTCAATTACGTCGAATACGAAGTGTTCAAGCATTTCCGCGGGCTGGATGAGAAAAGCCGCAGCACCCTGCTGCGCAAATCGTCCCGCCGAGATGCCGAGCTGACCGCTTCGGAGGATATCACCCCGCTGCTCACCAAGCTGGAGGAGCTGTCGGCGACCTTCCTGGAAGCCCGCGACCGTCTCGAATACGAGAAGGTGGAGCTGGCGGACGGGGAA
Source organism: Paenibacillus sp. AR247 (assembly GCF_002968895.1). Taxonomy (NCBI): domain Bacteria; kingdom Bacillati; phylum Bacillota; class Bacilli; order Caryophanales; family Paenibacillaceae; genus Paenibacillus; species Paenibacillus sp. AR247. The sequence continues at coordinate 243,397 of NZ_PCZT01000020.1, forward strand.
GACCGCTATCAGTTCTACAGACAGATTTCTTCCAAGCTGAACGATATCCGCAGAAGGCTGAAGTAAGCGATGAACGGTATTTTAGAGCGGTTTGCATCCAGCTATGCCGCAGCCCAGGAGAGCCTGACGGGTAAGGGAGACGACCAGAGCAGCATCCATTACCCGGCGGTGCTTCTGTTTATCGGCGACAAGACGGCGGACGCCATCGGACTGATCATGAAGATCCACCGGCAAAAGTGGGATAACAGCGCCGGAGTGACGTATTTCCATGTCGGCACGGTGTCCGGCAGCGACCGGGGGGCAGCCGCTTCAGACGAGACCCAAGGCACTTTGGCGTCCATGGCCTCCCAGGAAAGTCATGCGAATGGACGGTTCGAAGCCAAAGAGTACGGGTTCGGCGAAGTGCGCTCCGAAGACGGCGGCTCCTTGCTGAGCCGGTTTCTGTTGGACGACTCCGCTGTGCCGGGTGATCCCAAAACGATACGCAAAGAGCTGCACCGGGCGTTCTACCGGAATGAAAAGCAGTTGTTCGAGCTGAATAAGGCGATCCGCCGGCTAGAGTCTCATATTGCGGGCTACGGCCGGATGTATTCCTCGTTCGACCGGATCCATCTCTCTGTCATTACGCGGGTCGACGACCCGCTTAATGTGTTCATCCGGAAATTTCGCTGCTTGCCCAGTCGATCTTCAGCCAGTCCTTCAAGTCGGTTCAGATGGACCTGTACGCGCTGATCAGCGAACGGGAGCAGCTGGAGTCGTTCGGATATGCCAGCTCGGCGGGGATGGG
>NZ_PCZT01000020.1:244283-254858 GCF_002968895.1 Paenibacillus sp. AR247
ACCGACAAGCACCAGTACGAACTGAAGGTGCGTGCGGAAGACCAAAGCTTCTACCGCGAAACCCAGCCAGTTACCGTCAGCGCCAAGCCGGCGTCTGCGGGCACGGGGGCCGGGACGGCAGCTTCAGGAGCGTCCAAGGATAAACCGTTCCCTACGATGCTCGTCGTGATCGGGGTTATTGCCCTTCTGATCATCGCGGCCGCGGCGTATTTCATTTTAAATGCCGTGAAGAAGGCGAATCGGGGCTTTGTCGGACAGATGGTCATCGAGATCCGCGACGAGAATACCGGGGAGAAGACGTACCCGCAATATAAGAAGCTGACCTCATTCCGGGGCAAGTTCAACCTGCACCAGCTGCTGCAGTTGGCGCCGGAACTGAAGGAAACCGACAAAATCATGTTTACGCCGGGTAAGAACGACCGCCTTGTGCTGAAAAATGCCTCGCCTTGCACGATTGAGCGGTCCGGCCGCGTGCTGGATGCTTCCGCCGGCGTGGAGCTGAAGAGCGGAGACCGCCTGAGCGTGTCTCTGCAGCAGATTGACAAAACGATACAATTTGAATATTTGGTGTAACGGGTTATTCATATCCGTGCACCTTTTCCAGGAGGGGAATCTATGAAACCGGTCGTTAGAGAACATATACAGCAGCTGGACGTGTCGCTGGGAGGCGGTATCGTCAGCGAAAAAATCCGGGTGGACACGATTGACAACCCGATTCTGATCATCGGCCTCGGAGGCACCGGCATCGATGCGCTGCTGCGCCTGAAATACCAGATCAACCGGCGCTTTAAGCTGCCAGAGGATCCGCTCTCCAAGAAGAAAATGGACAAGCCGGACAACGTCGAGTTCCTGGCTTTTGAAACGAACGAGCAGGACCGGAACAAGCGCTACAAAGGCGTGGGCCTGGATCCGATCAACGAATTCGTGCTGCTGTCGAACGCCGAGATCGGCGGACTGCTGCAGAACCGCAGCATTTTGGAGCCGTACATTACGGACTGGCTGTCGCCCGAGCTCAGCATCACCGACGGCATGAACGGCGCGGCGGGCGTCCGCCAGGCGGGACGCCTGCTGCTCTTCACGAAGATCAACCAGGTCGTGCAGGCCATCGACAAGAAGATCAAGACGCTGTCCGTAGGCACCAACAAGAAGCTGATGGTGTTCCTGCTGACCGGCCTCTCCGGCGGTACCGGAAGCGGCTGCTTCCTGGACATCGCCTATATCGTCCGCGGCATTATCGAGCGCGACCATGGCTCCGCCGGGATCGACCGGGTCAACACGCTCGGTTATCTGTTCACGCCGGATATCAACCTGGCGAACAAGAGCCTTAGCGAACATACGCGTGAGTACATCAAGAAGAACGGTTATGCAGCCCTCAAAGAGCTCGACTACTGGATGAACGTGGACGCGCGCGGGGAACGGTTCAAACAGCAGTACGGCAACATTCTGACCGTCAACTCGCCGCTGCCGCCGTTTAACCTGTGCCATCTGATTTCGGCGACCAACACGGAAGGCAAGCTGCTGGAAAATGCTTACGATTACTGCATGAACGTGACTGCCGAGAACATTACGAACTTCATGGCGAGCGAGGAAAAGCAATCGGGCGAAGAATTCGCCATTCACGACTATATCAGCAACATCCGCACGAACATCGCCCAAATGAACAAGGCGTATCCGGCCAACTACGATTACAATATTATCGGCGCCTCGTCGGCCGTGCTTCCGATTGAGGAAATGACGACGTTTCTGGCGTACCGCCTGTTCGGCAAAATGGAGACGATGTTCGAAAAAGCGCCGAATCAGGAAGACGTGGAGAAGTTCGCCCGCAAGCTCGGCGTCGATCTCGACACGATGGTGAAGACGTTTGAATCGCGCGTGCCGGAGCCGCTGCCCGGCTACCAGAACAGCGAGCGCTTGAGCTACACGAACGTTGTTAAAAATCAGGTCATCAACATGGACACCGAGCTGGAGCAAAATTTCCTGGCGCGGGCCCGTGAGGAGTATATCAAGGCGAAGAAGCAGCTGCCAGGGGAAATCGTGGCGCAGTTCAGCGACCAGATCCGCCGCATGTTCCTGCACCCGCAGCAAGGGCCGTTCTACGTGTCCCGCCTGATCTACACGGAGAAGGGATTCAGCCTGCTCAAAATGCTGCTCTCCTATATTGAGACGCTGCGCGAGAACCTGACCCGCATTCCGCGGGACATCGAGGTGGCCCGGGAGCAGGCGGATGAGCGTCTGGGCGATGCAAAGAGCGCCTTCGTATCCAAAGAGAAGAAGAAAAACGTCTACATCGAGGCCAAGATCAACGAATACTGGCTGATGGCGGATGTAGAGCGTACCGAGCAGATGATCGAGTTCTACGAGGATCTGTACGATCTGCTGAACAAGGAAAACAACCGCATTTATAACGTATATACCGAAATTTTGAACGCGCTGAACTCCATTTTCGCCAAAAACGGAGACATTCTCCTGAATGGGGAAGAGCAGCAGGATCACAAGGGCAACAAAACCTACTACTGGAATCTGGTCAGCGTGCCCGACATCTCGAAGGTCATTAACCGCATGATGGAGCAGAAGGATGTTGACGATCTGATCCGCGACTTTGCGCAGGAGCTGCTGGACCATTCCAACCGCTGGATTCGCGAGCAGGAGATCGACGTGGTCAGCTCCATTTCGGAGTTTCTGACCGACAAGTTCGGCGACCTCATTACCCGCTCGATGGAAGACTTCCTGATCATGAAGTTCGGCCAGGAGGAGTCGATCGAGAAGTTTGTGGAGCGGAACATCGCCAGCAAGCTGGACGAAGAGGCTGTGCCGGTCTTCCACTTGAGCAACAGCGCGGGCAATCTGTACTTCCCGTCTGGGGCTTTGTCTCCGTGCCGGTGCAGGCGCCGAGCATCCTGAAGGGGATCCGCAATTACCAGAACAACTCGGTGGGCAAATCGCATTTTACCGTCAAAGAGAGCGAAGTGAAGAACCGGATCTTCTGGCTGAACACGAAAAATGGCGTGCCGCTGTTCGTGTATACGCCGCTTAAGGTGTACGAGGAAAGCTACGAACGCACGATTCTGGACAAAGAAGGCATCGGCCGCCACCTGGTGCAGACCGACCGCGTGAACTGGACGTACCTGCCATCGCCGATTCCGGAAAAATCGTGGGGCGAGACCTACGTAAACCCGCGGGTGCAGAGCTACAACGCCCGTGTCCGCACCGAATTCGACCAAGCGCTGCAGTTGAAGGTGGTTCAGCTGAAGGATGCCGACCAGAACACCAGCAACCGCTACGCTGTGGTGTTTACGAAGCCGTTTGACGTGGAGTCTGCGCTGCGCGCGTACGACATGCAGCTGAATGCCGCCAAGCCGAACCTTGGCGAAGTGAAGCGGGCGCTGACCGAGCTGAAGCGTTACTTGAGCGAGGGATTGGAGCGGGAAGGATCGAAGGATATCTTCGGCTCGATCAATGAGGATCTTGCCAAGGAGAACCTGATCCGTTCGCCGGAGCTCATCACCCTGGTACGGGCCGAATTGGCCAAATATACAGCGCGGGAGCTCGACATGATGCAGCGCCCCGAGTACATGTTCTCCGCACCGCTGCACGTAACGGAGGACGGATTGTCCATTCCGGTGACGCATCCGGCTTCGCCGCTGTTCGATCTGGTGTATGTGCTGTCGGACAAAAACGAGCGCGGCATCGCCGATCCTGGCGGCATGCAGGACAACTATGAGATCATCTGCCACCTCGGCCTGCTGAAGAACCGCAAGCAGAAGGAACATCAGGTCGACGGTCAGGCGGGAAGCTATAACAATACCTCCTTCAAAAACAACATCATGACCGAGTCCGGCCGGCAGGGCTATGTCTCCGCCGGTTTCTCCAGGGTCAAGCGGCCGAACCAGCCGATTGCCCTGACGGTGCTGTACCATTTCTACAGCCAGCTGCTGCTGCGGATGAAGGCCGGAAGGGAGCTCGGCATCAAGGAACGCCTGGCATTCTTCGGGCTGGATCCGGCGGCGGTTTCGTCGCGAGCGGACCATGTGGTGCCGGACGGCAGCCGGATCGAGGAAATGAACGGCATGATGACCCGGCCGGTCGGCTTCGCTTCGCTGAAAGGAATGTCCGTACGCGAAGCGGAGGAGGCGCTGTTCGGTGATGGATGCCGGAGGTATTTTCAAGCCAACTACGAGCAGGAGGCAAGCGAAGCGCTGGGCCGCCTGGACGGGGCGGAGGAGCTGGATTCCGTCATCCGGCAGCAGATGGCGGAGCATCCGGAGATCAGCGTGTTCCACATTGCGGCGTGGACCGGCGAGAAAGACGGGGCAGGCGGTGTGCTGGAGGCGCTGCGAGCCCGGATCCGCGATATGGCCGGCCAGCTGGAGGCTGACCGGGCCGAGCTCGACCGGTATTACGGCGAGCAGGTGGGGAACCTGCCTTTTCCAAAACGGCCGCTGATGGACAAGCATAATGTGCGGAGCTTTATCCGCTATTTTCTGGAGACCATCTATCAGCGCAAGCTGGAATTGCTGCTCCTGGAGACCGAGCTGAAGCTGTACCGCCGCTACGAGGCGGAGCTGGAGCGTCTGCACGGCCATTACAAACGGCAGGCGCAGCGACTCGAGCAGCTGGAGGGCGAGCTGCATGCCTCCGCGCAGCAGAGCATTCGGGCTGCCGACGATTATATCGGGCAGAACATTATGGAGTATTACGGACTCGTGACCGAAGACATCATGCGCGACCTTGAGGCGAAGAGGGGGCCGTTTATCTTTTTCGAGGACCGTTATGTCGGGAACCTGTCCGCATTGTCAGTTGCAGGTACCGACAGACTGCTGGAGAGGCTCATTGCTGTCGTAGAACGTGATTTGCTGACGGCAGAGCCTTTTGATCAGACCTTTGAGGATGAATTGCTGCGCCGGGCCAACGTAACGATCGATTACAGCAACAAGCAGGTGCTGTCGAAGGAAGACCTGTTCAAGATGCTGTACCGAACCCTTGAGGAGCATGCGGTCATTAACGTGCGGCTGTTTGACTATACGCAGGAGCACCGCTATGAGGAAAAGTATTTCTTTGGCGATGCCAGCAGCGAATTCGTCCGGTATGCCCTAGGGGCAGACGAGACCTCGCGCATCTACAAGCTCGGGGTCGTTCACGAGAAGCGCAGCAGCGGCGTCGAGAAGCTGAACCTGATGGGCGGATTCCATCTGGAGGACTTAATGTATTACCGCAACGGCAAAGCCTATTATGAGACGTACGTCCAGAACGGCTACGAATTTCACGGTGTGGACCCCGGGCAGCTGCCGGAGCTGCGGTAAGGGCCCGGGCGCCACTTAAGAAAGGAAGCATGGTATCATGCAGCGTAAAATCAATCTGCTTCTGCTGCTCCTCAGCCTGATTGGCGGCGCGGCCGGCTACGTCATCGGAGAGGTCGTGCTGCACGTGTGGGGCAGCGATCTTCCGCGAATCGTGGCCATTGGATTATATTTGGGAATACTGGCTCTCTGCATCGGCACCGGGTGCCTGATCGCGGAGATGATGTCACCACGCCTGAATGGGCCGTCCTGGAGACAGCGGTATATGGGGACTTCATGGAAACTGCTCGTGCCAGCCACACTGGTGCTGGTCTTCGTGCTGGGATTGGTTTTGGAGTTCGTCTATGAAATCAATCCCGGCCATGCGAAGCCGGTCAAGGACATTGCTCTGGTCATCGACAACTCCGGAAGCATGGGGGAGACTGACCCGGACAATGACCGCTACACGGCAGCCAAAAACCTGATCAACCGGATGGACAGTGACAACCGGGTGGCGGTGATGGTCTTTAACGACCAGACGACCCTGCTGCAGCCGTTTATGAAGGTCAAAAATAAGGATGCCAAACATAAGGTCATCTCCGAAATCGACGGGCTTGAAGCAACCGACGGGGGAACGAACATCAGCCTGGCGCTGGCGGATACGATGAAGCATATCGAGGAAACGAATGACGCCAGCCGGAACACGATGGTTATCCTGCTGTCGGACGGCATCAGCGATGTCGACCTGAACAGCGCCCTCGCGGCGTACAAGCAGCGCCAAATCGCCGTCAACACGATCGGGCTCAGCCTGGTTCAGGCGGATGGGGCGCAGCTGCTGCAGGATATTGCCCGGGAGACGGGCGGGCAGTATTACGACGTGTCCAATGCAGGCGACCTGTCGCCGGTCTTCCAACAAATCTATGAAGACGTAGGCGACCGGACGCTTCTGACCGAGCGGACCGGCCCGACGCAGGACAGCGTCTATTACCGGATGCTGCACATCGCTTTCATCGCCATCATCGGCGGGGCGATCGGCTTGTCCCTCGGCCTGATCTTCGACAACCGGTATCTGGCCCGCAGCTTTGGTATTGGCGGCGTGGTGTCCGGCCTTATCGCCGGAGCCGTGCTCGAATTCGGCCTGTCGGGCCACACCGTAGGCGACGAGATGGTCCGCCTGCTGTCGTGCCTGATTCTGGCCGGCGTGCTCGCCTTGTTCACCGGCGTCATTCCGGTGAAGGAGAACGGCAAGCTGGCGGCCGGTCTTCAGCGCCCGGGCCAGGCCGGACGGACGCAGTCCGGCTTCGATCGGCGCCAGAAAGACAACACGAGCAGAGGATTCTAAGCAGGGAGGCGCATGACTTATGCGGTTTATCGATGCACAGCCGGGCGACCCGGTCATCCGCGGCTTGTCCCACCAGCTGGACGAGGATCGCTGCTTCAGGCCGTGTACATCGGCAGAGCTTTTGACATTCTTGCGGAGGACGCGGGAGAGGGCGGAGCTTCGGCTCCGTCCGATTCGCCTTCCGACAAGCTGAGGCTGTATACCCGAAACGAATATAAAGCGAACAACGGTTATCACGACCGGATTGAGGGCGTCGGACGCGTCATCTACACCGTCTATGCTTCGGTAACGGAACAAGGCGATGCCGTCCTGTTCCGCCAGCCTGACGGGGCCAATCGTGCCGTCTTCAGCACAGGCAAAGCCCGCGTGACCGTCTCCATCCGCGAGAAGGGCGGATGGCTGCAGAAGTTCAAGACCGTGGAAATCCGGGTGACGACCGAGGTCCCGATCCCAAAGGAAGCGCTCTGCTATGTCAAGAAGCAGGGAAGCTACCCCGCCCACAAGGAAGACGGAACGGTGTATCCGTTCGTCATGGATTTCGCGGCGGGGAAAAACGTGCTGCCCGCCATCGAGGTGGGCAAAAACGACTACGTGCGCCTGTTTTTTACGGACGGGAAGAAGTACGGGCAGCTCTTCGAGTTACACTCCATATAAGCACCTCCGGCTTCTGTTGGGTCGCTCCATATATGCCCCTTCGGCTTCTGTTGAAATCGTGTTATTTTGATGAGATAGGAAGGGAATAACACGATTTCAAAGGAAGCACGTAAACTCTCCGGTCCATATATTCCGCTTGGCAGGGGGCAATTTGAGGGTAGACTCAGGATGTTCCATATAGACATGGCAGGGAGCAATTTGAGGGTAGACTTAGGATGCCCTATATTGACATGGCAGGGAGCGTTTGTGGGCGGACTCAGAGTGCTCTATGTTCGCTTGGCTGAAGGAAGCTATGAGCAAACTCAGAGGAACAGGCGGAAGTTGGTTAGCTGAAGATGGCTGGTATGAGGCGATTCAGAGATCCCGGGCAGGCCGTATCGGCTGCCTTTAGGCAGGAATGTGCGATAAAATATAGAGATTAAACATATGAACTATTAAACTAGTGAAATTAAGGGTTAGATTGAACGGAATTATATTCAAGGGCGGATTGCTAGCTTTGAGGGACGAATTACAGGACTAAAAGTGCGAAAGCTTGCGGAATTGACCTGTAAAGTTGCAGAATGGAGTTTGAAGGTTCGAGGTAGAGTTAAAGGTTGGGCCTGCGGAACAAATAAATTAGTAGAACAAATAGATTAGAAGAACGAGAAGATGACCAGAACGAATAGATTAGCAGGACGTATACATTAAGGGAGCAGTGCTTTGAGTGAAGTGAATAGAGAGAAGTGCCTAGAGAATAACAGCTTAGAGCTTAAGAGTGAGCGTACTCCATTGGGCATAAGCATTGCGAAGCCCAGGGTTAAAAATGCTGCCGGAGAAGACCCAGCGGAGAGGACGGAATCATTCTGAAGAAGCGGCAGCGGTCGCCTTTGCCTCGGAATTTCAACCTTTAATAGGGTTAATCAAATCAGGAAATTTGGAGGCAACAGCGATCGGAAGAATGATCCGGCATCGGAGCGGGCTTTAGCTTCTCTGCCACGGCTCGAGGAAGATATTCTCGATGTTTTGCTTCCGCAAAACGTGAGATATCAGCGCCTCTTCGAGTCAGCTCACGATAAGGCATCAGCGCCTCTTCGAGTCAGCTCACGAAAGGTCATCAGCGCCTCTTCGAGCCAGCTCATGAAAAGGCATCAGTGGCTCTTCGAGCCAGCTCACAATGAGATTACTAGCGGCTCTTTGAGCCAGCTATTGAACATAGAAGTACGGGAAAGGGGGAACGACAGCATCATGGGCATTTTTGACAGGTTCAAGAGGAAGCCGGAGCCGGAGCCCCGGCCATTGTTTTACGATATCGTATGTCCGTACTGCTTCAGCAAATTTTCGCCGGAGGAGGTCGTGTTCCGCGCTGCCCACCATCGGGAAGACGACGAGGATTACGCGCTCCGCGAGGATGAGGAGCTGAACCGCTACCGGGAACGCTTCGGCCTGGATTCGGTGTACGACATGGAGGCGATCCTCTATCCGCGGGATATTCCCGAGGAGCATCAGATCTACTCCGATCACGTACTGATCGGGCTGAACGACCGCTACGGGGTGGTCACGCGCAGACGGCTGTGCCCGAAGTGCCATAACGAACTTGTTTGAACGCGGGGACCTGCTCGCTTCCACGCAGAAGGAGAAGATGCAGGAGCCGTTATTTTCCAATTCGTGTTCAAGGACGAGACGAAACCGCCGCTCACGCTGGTGTTCTTCGATGTGGCTGGCGAGGGCATGGTCGACGAGGATTATCTCGGCCTGCACGGGCAGCACATCAAAAACTCCGCCGGCATCTTGTTCATGATCGATCCGCTGCAGATCCGTTCGATCCGCGAGAAGATCCGCCTGAATTTAGGCGACCAGCCGGGGGAATGGGTGTCGCAGTACGATGAGCCGCGGGACGTGGTGCTGACCCTGTTCGGCGACTTTATCGCCTACGAGGACAAGGGCAAAACCGACATACCGACAGCGGTGGTGCTGACGAAGAGCGACATGCTCCACTCGCTGAAGGACGAGGACGGCGAGTACGTGAAGCCAAACAGCAACATTTTCAACAACATGGTGCACCGCAAATATTTGAATCTGACCGAGTTCGAAAATATCGACGGAGAAATCCGCCGCTTCATCGAAAAGGTCGACCGGCCGTTTAAGGGGACGATGGACGTGTATTTTTCCAATACGGCTTATTTCGCAGTGTCTGCGCTGGGCAGCAATCCGGTGGGGCAGAAGCTGCAGAGCGTGGTCAGCCCGATCCGGGTGGATGAGCCCTTTATCTGGCTGCTGTACAAGCTGAAATACATTGAGGGGAGAGAAGACTAGTGCCGGATTTCACTCCCAAAAAGGTTCAGCAGCAAATGTATACCCGCGAACGGCGCGGGATTTTCCGCTCTACCGAAGGGTTTGATACGATAGCCAGATCGCTGGGGCTGGAACATGGTTTTATTAAAAAGGTGCTGCATCCGTTCTGCCAATACGACGCCCCGGCGGAGTTGACCGCTCGGAGCGAGAAGGAAGCAGCCGCTTATCCGGACGCCCTGCATCTGTTTCGGGCCGAGACCGGGGAAACGGTTCTGGGGCGCAGCGTGTACCAACCGGCGGATTTTACCGGGCTGCGCAGCGCCTTTTTTACCCATAACTATGTACTCCCACCGGGCTGGATGGAGCAGACGGGCACAGATTACCGCAGGCTCCTGAACGCCCAGTTTACCGATCATTATGACATTGAGCTGGGCCCGGACCTCCCCGAACTGGGGGATTTACCAGTGGCGAAAGACGGGCAGAATATGGCGGCGGCCGAGGTCATGGCGCTCCTGGAGGAGCTGCATATTGACGAGAAGGTGTTCAAACAGCTGCTGTTTGCAGCCATGTCGTCGGTATCGGGCAAAAAGAAGGTATACATCGTCTTGGACGTTCCGGTGGAGCAGTTGTCCGTCAAGGCGCGCGAACTGCTGCATGTGCTGTATGGCAGCCTGCCTTACGCGCTGCGCAGTGAGCTTGGTTTTCTGACGTATGCCAAAGAGCCGCAGAGCAAAAAAGGCATCCACCTGACCTTCGTGGAAAAAGGGGGCCTGCGCCTCGGTGACCGCAGCGTGGAGAAGGATTATTTGTTTGAGCTGGCGGCGGGCCGCGTCATTAACGTGGACTTGGACTGGTCCAAGCAGCCGTATCTGGATTTTGCCTGGGCGAATCTGCGGAATCCGGAGCGGGCAGAGGAATTTTATGCTTTTGCCGACCAAATGATGGAGGGCATGGAGCCGATCCGGCGGATTTCGATTGCGGGCTACCATGAGCTTTGCGCGCTGTACCAGATCGATCAGGGCCGGGAAGAGC
>NZ_PCZT01000020.1:254958-258742 GCF_002968895.1 Paenibacillus sp. AR247
ACGCGTTTTGACAAGGAGCTGGATCGGGTGAAGCTGGGCGAGGTGCCAGGAACGGACATCATCGAAAGCATCAAGGATTACTATGCCGTCGACGGCAAAAATTTTGGCCTGCGCATCGTGGAGTATTTCATCCGTACGATCAACAATGCGCTGTCGCAGCAGCGTGAGGATATTGCGCAAGCCGCGTACGGCATGCTGGAGAGCACACCGGCCTTGAGCCGCACTTTCTTCGCCCGTGTGCTGAGCAGCCCGGGGCTACCCGCCCTGCTGTTCGAGCCTTACATAGAAAACAGGCTGAAACAGGCAGCGACAGCCAGCGATCTAGTCGAGCTAGCCGGCGTCTGGGTGCAGAATCACCCGATCGTGCTGGAGAACGCGGTGTTCACCAAGCTTGCGGAAACGCAGCTGATGGACAAGCTGGGCCGGGAGTCCGATCCGGTCCGCGCCGTGAATGCGGTGATGGACCAGTTGGACGATCTCGAGCGGGATCCGGGCCGCGGACTGGGCCAAATCGAAGGCGGGTCGCGGTTTGTCGACCGGCTGGTGTATGCGGCCAATCTCTTTTTGCTGAAGGATCTGGATTTGGAGCGTCTTTCGAGAGAGCAGCTGCTGGATATTGGATTTCTGCGGGAGCCGAAGGAATTAAGATCGTGGGTATCCCGATTCGATGCCCGCATCCGCTCCAAAGCGAATGTCATGCTGGCGCTCTATCAATGGTTCGGTACCGACCATCCGAAAAGGGAGGACGTGCTGGACGGATTGTCCTTTGCGGAGAGGGATCAGGTGCAGTATATCGGCCGTGGCTGGCTGCAGCGGGAAGTGAAGCCGGAGGTGTTCGAGTGGATTACTCTGGCCTTCTGTCAGGACGTGGAGACCGGCGCGGTGGATTACGGATCCCTGCTGGATTTCGTGTATAAGTACGGAGACAGCCCGGAGACGGTGTATGAGTACATCCAGTGGTCGGCGGACCAGCCGCTGTTTGTGCGTCCGCGAGGCCTGGTGCCCGCGTATGCCGCGGCGATCGTGTCGTTTATGAAAAGAAATGACCCGGGCGCGTTCCGGAACAAAGACAAGGTGAAAAGATACTTTGACTCCGCTCCGCAGGCGCTTCAGCCGGCTTACGCCCGGGCGCGGTCGGAACTTGCGCCATCGTGGATGAAATTTTTCAGAAACAACCGCAAGCCGATCATGCTCAGCTCGGTGCTGCTGGTCATTGTCATCGCAGCAGGCGTCACGATGCTGACGCTGCAGGCGAACGGCGCCTTTGACCGGAAGGCGGACCCGGTAGACGTTACGAAACCGCCGGTCGCTTCCCAGCCTCCGGCGACGGAGACGGCAACGGAAATTCCGCTGCTTACGGCGGAGCAGGTCAAGGATGGGGAGCAAGGGGAATTGACGGAGCTCACCTTCCACTTCAAGCAGCCGGAAGCCTGCCGGGACTTCAAAGCCGGTGAAGTGACCGTCCTGGACAAGGACGGTAACATCCTGTTTGAGGCGATTGATCCGCAGACGGTCAGTCAGTGCGCAGCGGATCCGGCCGGGGGAACGGATTCCACGTCCGGAGATACGGCAGGTGGCAAGGCAACCGACGGGCAGACCTCCGATTCGGCAGGAACGTCAACGTCAGGCACGGATGCGACGGAAGGCGGACAGACCGGCGAAACGCCTGGCGGGACCGATACGGATACGACGAAGGACGGACAGGCGGATACCGGCGGGTCTTCCGGAAAGACGAACGTTACGGATGGAACGGCGGGAACGGACTCGAACGGTGGGGGAGCGGACTCCGGTCAGTCGTCCGACAAGGCTGCCGATCAATCGGATGCATCGACCGGCACTGCCGGCGGTAAAGACGGTACAGCTTCAGGCAGCGGAGACACCAGTAACGGTGGCACCGGGGGAGCGGCGGACAGTTCAGGAACTACGGGAACTACAGGTGCACCCGGTTCCGGTAATACGTTGACGGACGAATACACGAGCACCGTAACCGTGAAGCTGGGCAAAAAGCTGGACATTAGCCAGATTGATAAAGTCAACGCGGCCGGCGGATCGTTTGTCTTGACCGTAAATTCTGGGCAAGGAAACACGGATCAGGAAACGGGCAATACGACCGACGAAAAGGCATCCGGCGATCAGCCGTCGACGGATGGGAAATAAGGATGAATTTCAGTGGCAGGACAGATTGGCCCCATTGATAGAAATTCATAAATGGATAAAAGGAAACCCCTTAATCGCATCATTCATGCGACTAAGGGGTTTTTTTAAGCCTTCATTTGCGGGGAATCCGGGTTAAGCTGCATAAATTCAATGCGGTTTCCGTCTGGATCCTTCACCCAGCACTGCCAATTGGTGTCTTTTCCCTGTTGGGGCTCCACGTCCAACGGAACACCATGCCGTTTCAGATGGGCGGCGATTTCTTCGATGCTGTCCACTTCCAGGCACAAATGCGAGAATCCGATGGGGCGTTTCACCGCTTCGGGTTATTTTCAGCCCCATAAAACAGCTCGATAAACTGGCCTTCACGCACCTTGATATACTCGATCCAGGGGTTGCCATGATCATCCTCAATCGAAAAGGCTTTTTTAAATCCGAGAATGCCGCAGTAAAAATCGATCGATTTGTTCATATCGGCTACATCAAAGGCCAAATGCCCAATCCCTCTAATCATCCGGTCTACCTCCCGTAGATTGATTTAGAATTCCGAATCGGTATGATTCGTCGTCCGACGGTAACGCTTTCATCTTATCCAATCAAAGCGCTATTGGCAATTTGTATTTTCGAGTATCCATAATGTTCGTATTTTATGGCGTTATATTATGTTAAATGCATTGGAACTAATTATTTTTCACTAAAATACGAACGATTGTCATAGATGGTGTTGACACATTCGTATTTATCCATTACACTAACTCCTGTAAACGATAAATAACAGACACTTGATTCGTATAACCTCAATGATATGGTTTGAGGGTTTCTACTAGGGGCCGTAAATCCCTGGCTACGAATAGGCTGCTTCGCATACCTATTCTATGCCGGGGATTTTTTTGTTGACCTAACCCATTTCAGGAGGAACATGATGAGTAAATATGATGTTATTGTCGTTGGAGCCGGTCCGGCCGGTATTTTTGCCTGTTATGAATTTGCGTTAAAGGCGCCTCATCTGAAGGTGCTTCTGGTGGATAAAGGGCATGATATTTACCGCCGCAGCTGTCCAATATTGGAGGACAAAATCAAGTTATGTCCGCCTGCCGGCGGCCGTAAGGAGTTTGCGGGCTGCGTGCCCGCCTGCTCGATCACAGCGGGCTTTGGCGGAGCCGGAGCTTACAGTGACGGAAAATTTAACATTACGACCGAATTTGGCGGCTGGATGACGGACTATCTGCCACCATCCAAAGTGCTTGAGTTGATCCGTTACGTTGACGAGCTGAACCTGCATCATGGCGCTACGACGAATATTACCGATCCGACGACGGATGTCATCCGGGGCATCGAGCAGCGTGGTTATGCGGCGGGTCTGAAGCTGCTGCGGGCACAGGTACGGCATCTTGGCACCGAACAGAACCTGGAAATTTTAAAATCGATCTACGAGTTTCTGAACACGCGCATCGACATGATGTTCAAGGCCGAGGTGGAAGACATCCTCACCGTCAAGGGAAGACGGCGTCCACACGGTGCAGGGCATCGTCCTGAAGAACGGGGACAGTTACGAGGCGGACCGCGTCATCATTGCCCCCGGCGGGACGGATCAGCCTGGCTGACAAGCATCCTGAAAAAGCGCCGGCTC
>NZ_PCZT01000020.1:258842-265325 GCF_002968895.1 Paenibacillus sp. AR247
CGTCGAAACCTCCGATGTGGTGATGTCGGAAATCAATCAGCATCTGTACGGAGGGGAAATTCGTCTTTAACACCTCCGTAGGCACTCGGGTTCGCACGTTCTGCAGCAACCCTTCCGGCCATGTCGTGGTCGAGAATCACAGCGGAGCGATGGCTGCCAACGGTCATTCTTTCAAGGATCCGGCGCTGGGCTCGTCCAATACCAACTTTGCGCTGCTCGTCTCACATAAATTACGGAACCGTTTGATAAGCCGAACGAGTATGCGCGTGAAATATGCAAACGGGCCAACGATTTGTCCAATGGCGGGATCATCGTCCAGAAATACGGGGATATTTTGCGTGGACGGCGCTCGACCGAAGGGCGGATCCGGGAAGGATTTCTGGAGCCTACCCTGAAGGAGGCTGTACCGGGGGACCTGGGTCTCGTTCTGCCCTACAACACGATGAAAAGCCTGATCGAAATGGTCGAGGCGCTGAACCATGTCACGCCGGGCATCGCTTCGGAGCATACGCTTTTCTATGGCGTCGAAGCCAAGTTCTACTCCGCCCGTCCCAAGCTGTCGGAGACGCTGGAGACGGAAATCCGCGGGCTGTACTGCGGCGGCGACGGAGCGGGGATTACGCGCGGTCTGGCCCAAGCCGGGGCGGCCGGCGTATGGATTGCCCGCGGGATCGTGGAGTCGCTGTCCCGGTAAACATCCGAGGCAGCACCTGGTACTTAATTCGAATGTTGCATAACGGTGATGAAGTTGTCAGGGGAAACGAGTAGCGACGATATTACAAGCGTTCTGCTTCCATCAGAAACGACAGCGATAAATATGGGCTACACCGTTCCTCCAACTCTGTGATCATTTCAAACAGAGACCCTAAACCCAAACAACCCGGACAGGATCCCTCCTGCTGGGTTGTTTTTTTAAGAGATCAGAAAGTATAAGATTCGGAGCAACCGCTTCCGGATCTCGCAAGAAAAACTTCCTTTAAACGCGGTCTGTCTTCTTTGAAGGTACGTCGATAGACGTTTTTTTTATATACCTACCTCATCTCCCATCTGGTACGATGTTGTTGAATTTAATGCTATGAACATTCTGGGGGTGAACCGCTTGAAATTCATGATTGTAGACGATGAGCCGCGGCACCGCCGGGGTATGGCCGGGATGCTGCTGGCGAGCCGGCCCGGCTGCGAAGTGTTTACGGCCGGGGACGGAGCCAAGGCGCTTGAAATGGCCGGCATCGACCGGCCCGAGGTCATATTTACGGATATCCGGATGCCGCAAATGGACGGGCTTACGTTCCTGCGGCGGGCGAACGAAGCCTTGCCTTACAAGCCGCGGATCGTGATGCTGTCCGCGTACAACCTTTTCGAATATGCCCAGGAGGCATTGCGGCAGGGGGCTTTTGATTATTTGTTAAAGCCGGTTGATGTCGACAAGCTGGAGGAAGTGCTGGAGCGGCTGGAACACATCTACCGTGAAGAGTGTGAGGCACGGGCTCGAGCCATAACACTGGAGCAGCAAATGACGGCAGCTTCATTGGCCCATCAAGGGCGTTTGATGCAGCAGTGGCTGTCCGGCAGCCTGAGCTTGGAGGAGGAACAGAGCTGGCTTTCGGCCGGAATCGTGGATGGTCCTGGTGTGGTCATCGTTTCAGAGTTGGAGCCAGCCAGCGGGGATGGGAGCGTCTCTGCCATGGAACATTCGGATCGCGGGAAGTCATCAGGGTTCCACGCCCCATCGCCTGACACTTACACCGAACCCCGCTCCGCCTCTCTGACGGCCGATAGGCTGCACCGAGCGCTGGAGCGCGCCTGCTCTGCCTTCGGTACGGCCTTGACGATCGCCTGGGATGCGGCGGATTGGACGCGGCCGAGGTGGGTCACGATCCTCCAAACGGGTACAAGCTTTGGTGAAAAGCGGGAAGACATCCGCATGGGGCTTATGAGCCTACAGGCAGAACTCACCGCTGTAGGGTATTCCGGCAGATGGGTGCATGCGATCGGAGAAGAATGCGTTGATCTAGCCGAGGGGGGCCCTCAGTCTTACCGGACGGCTCTGGCTGCGCTCCCGTATCTGTTCTACGACCAGCATGGGGCGATCTTGTCTCATGGCGAGCTTCTGCCGGTACATCCGGTTTTAATGTGCTCTGCCGCAGAACTGTTGGATCTCCTGAATGCCGGCGATACGAAAGGTGCAAAGGAATTGTGCCGTACAGCCGTGACCGTCATGTCGGCTGACGGCATGGCCGAACCGCAGTCCGTCAAGGACCAGACCTGCCTGCTCCTGCTGAAGTTGGCGGACAGCAAATCAGGGTGGGGGATGAACCCGCTGACGGAAGAAGCTGTGCGGCAGATCCGCACCTGCCGGCGGTTTGTGGAGCTGCTGGAGATTTTGGATTCGGTGCTCGAGCAAATGGGCGTCACGCTGAAGGAGCAGAAAAAAAGCAAACGCGAGCTCGTGATCGACAGCTGCCTGGAGCTGATGCGCGAGCGGTACATGGAGGATTTATCGCTGGAATCGGTGGCGGAGTCATTCCGCTTCAACCCGTCTTATTTCAGCACCTTGTTCAAAGAGGCCACAGGCCGTTCTTTCTCGGATGTTCTCATTGAGATCCGGATGCGCAAAGCCGAAGAGCTGCTGCGGGACGGCAGCGGATTAAAGGTGTACGAGATCGCCGAAAGGTGCGGCTTCCGCGATACGAAATACTTTTCCCGGAGCTTTAAAAAGCATGTCGGCGTTACGCCGGAGGCGTACCGTCATTGGGCCGGGCAGCAAAAATCAGGGGAGGGGAGGTCCAGATGAAATTCCGCTCCAGGCTTCTGGCCAGCTATGTCGTCCTCATTGCGCTGCCCCTGCTGCTCCTGAGCTTCATCTACTACCGGAACAGCTTGAGCTCGATGCGGGATCAGGCGCAAAACAACGTGCTCGAAATCGTCAAGAAGAGCAATGAAGTGATGGATACGAAGCTGAGGAAGGTAGACCAGGGCAGCTTGGCCTTGTTCGTCGACCGGGACCTTTTTCGGATCTTCAACCAGCTGGATCCTTCCGTTCCGTCGGAGCTGCTGAATGCGGACAGGCAGGTGTCCGCCATTCTGAGCAAGTATTTTACGCAAAATGAGGATGTGTACACGTACCAGCTGTGGACCTCCTACTACAGTTTCGGCTCACAGCGCAATCTTCCGCAGGGGGATCCGACTCGCACGGCGCTGTATCAGGAGGCGGAGAGGGCACATGGCAAAATGGTCTGGTACCCGACCTACGATTTCGTCCAAATGTTCGATCAGCCCTGGCTGCAAAACAGCGATATCGAATACCGGTATATGTTCTCCGCCACCCGCCTGATGGAATTTTCCTATGTCGATAATTCCACGATTGCCAGGCTGCGGCCGAACGTGGAGCGGCCGGTACTGACGATTGGCTTTAAAG
Organism: Paenibacillus sp. AR247; assembly: GCF_002968895.1. NCBI lineage: Bacteria > Bacillati > Bacillota > Bacilli > Caryophanales > Paenibacillaceae > Paenibacillus > Paenibacillus sp. AR247. The sequence goes on from NZ_PCZT01000020.1 coordinate 262,261, forward strand.
CGGACTTTTTCAACTCCCAATTCGAGCAGAGCATTCCGACAGGATCAAGCTATTTGGTGATTGATCCGGATAACAAGGTCGTGGCCAGCTCGAACGCCTCCCAGGTAACCCGAGTGTTCAATGAACAATGGGTGAACGCCATTCGAAAGGCTGGAAGCGGAACGCAGCGATTGGTCCTGGACGGCCAAAAGACGATCCTGTGCTTCGACCGCTCCGCCGTAACCGGCTGGCTATCGGTGGTCATGATTCCGGAATCCACGCTCGTCCGCGGCTTTATTCCGACCATCCGCACGTCGACGATCCTGCTGGCCGCGCTCCTGGCATTGATTGCATACTTGTTCGCTTATTTTATCGTCCGCAAAATGACAGGCCCGATCCGGCAGCTCTTCACCGCCATGCGCTCGGTCGGCGAAGGGGACTTTCAGACCCGGGTAGAAGTCAAAACCCATGACGAGTTCGGGGTGCTGCTGCAGCGGTTCAACCGGATGAATTCGCGCATCGAAACGCTGGTGAAGGAGAACTACGAAATCCGAATCAAGGAGAAAGAGGCGGAAATCATGGCGCTCAATATGCAGATGAACCCGCATTTTCTTTACAATACGCTCAACATCATGAACTGGATGGCCATCGAATCGGGACAGAGGGAGCTGAACCGGATGCTCGTCCGCCTGTCCAATATGCTGCATTACACCTCGCGCAAGGACTACGGTTGCCGAGGAGCTCGAGTGGATGAAGGACTATTTTACATTATGGAGGCCCGCCTTGAATCGAAGTTCACGGTTCATTTTGGCATCGCTCCCGAGCTGCTGGACACCCCGGTGCCGCGGCTGCTGTTCCAGCCGTTCGTCGAAAATGCTATTCTCCACGGCTTCGAGCAAATGGAAGAAGGGGACGCATCGAAGTTACCGGAGAGATAAAGGGCGGGACTCGTGTGCTGGTTGTTTCGGATAACGGGCGCGGCATGAGCCGGGAAACGATTCAGCGGATTTTGTATGCAGAGTCCGCCTCGATCGGAATCAAAAACACGATTTCCCGCATTCGTCTTGCGTATGGGGACGAGTACGGCATCGATATCGAATCCGCTGTAGGCCAGGGAACACGCGTGATCATCACACTGCCCCACTTTTCTAATCAAAGTCCACCATTCCAAAAATAATCCGGTTTTGAAAGCGCTGCCTAAAATCTATAATCAAAGGCAACATAGGCTGCAGCTATGAAATCATTCGTAAAGCAGGAGAGGGGTTAAAGTTCATGATGAAAAAACACCGAAAGCCGCTGACGGCAGCGATTGCATTTCTGCTCACGGCAGGATTGCTGCTGAGCGCCTGCACCCGGTCGGAGGAAAGCGGCGGGCCTGCAGCCGGAAGCGCGGACAAGGGGGGGACCCAGGCGGCGGCCGGCGAACAGATCAAGCTCCGGCTCACCTTATGGGGAGCGCCTAATGAAATTGCCGTAAACAAAAAGGTCATCGCCCGGTTCGAAGCAGAGCATCCTAACGTGAAGGTCGAATTGCAGCAGATTCCTACCGATTACGACACCAAGCTGACGACCATGGTTGCCGGCAACGATGAACCGGACGTAGCGATGATGGAATCGGCGACGATCGCCTTTCCGCTTGCGGAACAGGGGAAATTCCTGAATCTTCAGGAATTCCTGGACAAGGACCCCGAAATTAAGGCCGATACTCTGGTTCCGAATATCACCTATTCCTCGGAGCCTGGCAATATCATCGGTATAGCCCCCGGCCCGGAATCGTTTACGCTTTTTTATAACGAAGATGCCTTCAAAGAGGCTGGGTTGACGCCGCCGCCTTCCAAGGTATCGGAAGCGTGGACCTGGGAACAGTTCGTGGACACCGCCAAGAAGCTGACCTTGGACAACAAAGGACGGAATGCGGACGATCCGAATTTTGATCCGAAAAACATTAAGCAATACGGAGTGAACCCCGGCAACTGGTGGGGAGCGTACAGCAGCTTTATTTTTTCAAACGGCGGCGACTTTGTCTCCCCGGACGGCAAGACGTTTGCTTTGAACCAGCCGGAAGCCGTCGAGGCGCTGCAGAATATCGCCGATCTGATCAATAAGTACCACGTTGCTCCGTCGCCGCTGCAGGCCAAGAACATTCCGGCAACAAATGTGGCTCTGCAGACGAGAAAAGTGGCGATGGTGATTGACGGACAATGGAATACCAGCACGCTTGCGGAATCGAAGGTTCACTTTAACGTCGGGGTGCTTCCTGTCATGAAAAAGCCGGCGACCACGGTAGTTTGCGCGATGTTTTCCATCTTTAAATCGACCAAGCATCCCCAAGAGTCCTGGGAGCTGCTCAAGGCGCTTATTGACCCAGATGCGTCAATCGAGATGCTGACTTACGGCACATGGATGCCTTCGCTGAAGGACTGGTATACGGATGATGCCCTGCTGTCGAAATGGGCGGTGAATCAGCCTTCCCGGCCATCAGGCTACAAAGATGCGGTTATTGACGTCGTGCTCAATCATAGCCATGCTACGCCTACCGGTTACGTTAAGAACTTCAACAAGATCATGGATATCGTCAATCCTGCCATGGATAACGTATGGCTGGGCAAGACAACGGCCAAGGAGGCCATGGACAGCATCGCGGCTAAGGCTCAGGCACAGGTGCAGGGACGGCGAGACGTAAAATAGGGGGCTTAAAGTACACATGCAGACAAACATTCCGATGAACGCTCCGGTTCCTGTGCGCCGCAAGGCGGGCGTACGGGAACGCAAAGCTCTGTTCTACGGGCTGCTGTTTACGGCTCCGGCGGTAATCGGGTTTATTCTGTTTACCGCCGGTCCCATGATCGCGAGCTTTGTGCTGAGCTTGACCGATTACAACGTATTCAAGGAGTCGGTGTCCTTTATCGGCTTCGACAACTACGCCCGGCTCTTCTCCGGCCAGGACGAGAGCTTCTACCGCTCGCTTGGCGTCACGTTTTATTCGTCGTGCTGCGGGTGCCAGCCTGCATCATCATTTCCTTCATTATCGCCCTGCTGCTGAACATGAACATTAAGGCACGCGCCTTGTTTCGGACGATCATTTA
>NZ_PCZT01000020.1:265425-274315 GCF_002968895.1 Paenibacillus sp. AR247
TTTATCTGCCGAGCATCGTGCCGGCGGTAGCCTCGGCGATGATTTGGATGTGGCTGCTCAACCCGGACCTGGGGCTGATCAACATGATGCTGAAATGGCTTCATCTGCCGACGAGCGACTGGATTTTTTCCGAAAAGAGCGTTATCCCCTCCATCGTGCTGACGACGCTGTGGGGCATCGGAGGGACCGTCATCATTTTCCTGGCGGGCTTGTCCGGCATTCCCAAGCAGTACTACGAGGCGGTTGACGTGGACGGAGGCGGGTGGTACCACAAGCTGCGTCATATTACGATTCCGATGGTGACGCCGACGATCTTTTTCAACGCGGTGATGACCATCATCAGCTCTTTCCAGGTGTTTAATGAGGCGTATATTTTGACCCAGGGTGGACCGAACGACAAGAGTTTGTTCTTCGTGTTCTACCTGTGGCGGACCGCGTTCCGGGATACGGAAATGGGCTATGCCTCGGCGCTGGCCTGGGTGCTGTTCGTGATCATTTTGGCGTTTACGTTCCTCGTGTTCCGATCGTCGAAATCCTGGGTTCATTACGAAGGAGGCGGTCCGTCATGAGGGAATCCAGACTGAAGCTGGGCGCGGGCTATGTGGCGCTTGGACTGATCTCGCTGCTGTTTATCATCCCGTTTATTTGGCTGGTCCGTAGCTCGCTGATGGATTTATCGCAAATCTTCGTGATGCCGCCGGAATGGATTCCGCATCCCTTCCACTGGGACAATTATAAAAGGGCGCTTACGTCCCTCCCGTTTGGCACGTACTTCGTCAATACGCTGGTCATTGTGGCGAGCGTGATGATCGGAACGGTGCTGACGAGCACGATCTCGGCGTTCGGGTTTTCACGGATCCGCTGGAAAGGGCGGGATGCTGTGTTCGCCGTCCTGCTGTCGAGCATGATGCTGCCGGGAGCGGTGACGCTCATCCCGAGCTTTCTCGGCTGGAAGGAGCTCGGATTCTACGATACGTATTATCCGCTCATCGTGCCGTCCTTTTTCGGAGGCGGGATCTTCAACATCTTTTTGCTGCGGCAATTCTATATGTCGATTCCGAAGGACTTTGACGAAGCGGCCGTCGTCGACGGGGCGGGTTACTTTCAAATCTATTGGCGCATCATCCTGCCGCTCAGCCGCTCCGCAGTGATCGTCGTTGCCTTGTTCACCTTCCTGGGCACCTGGAACGACTTTATGGGACCGCTCATTTACTTGAAGAGCGACAGCCGCTTCACGCTGGCGCTTGGCCTTCAGATGTTCCAGGGCAGCTACTCGGCCCAGTGGGATTTGCTCATGGCGGCCTCTGCGGTGGTCATCCTCCCGTGCGTGGTCATTTTTTTGCTGGGACAGCGTTATTTTCTGGAAGGAATTACTCTGACGGGGTTGAAAGGATAAGCATCGCAAGATATTGCATGAAGGGAGAGGGTGCAGGATGACAACGACTCGTTCGCATCAGGGCTGGCAGGGCGTGCCTTTTACTCAAGTGAAGATCCAAGATGAACTGTGGAAGCAGAGGCTGGAGGTATGCAAGCAGGTGACGCTCCGGACCTGCCTGGACAAATGCGAATCGACCGGGCGGATCAGCAATTTCGCCAAAGCGGCCGGCCTTATGGAAGGGGAATTCGAGGGTATCTATTTTAACGACTCCGATGTGTACAAGGTGCTTGAAGGCGCGGCATATCTGCTGATGGCGGACCGGGACCCCGAGCTGGAGGCGGAGATCGACCGGATCATCGGCTTGATTGCAGCGGCGCAGGAGCCGGACGGATACCTGACGACGTATTACACGCTTGAAGCCCGGAACATGTACATTACCGGAGGCATCGGGCCGTCCCGGCATAATGAAGGGTTCACGCACGACTATGACCTCCCAAACGAGAGCGCTTACTGCGAAACCTGCGCCTCGATCGCGATGGTGTTCTGGAACCACCGGATGAGCCTGCTGTTTGGCGAGGCGAAGTACGCCGACGTCGTGGAACGCGCCATGTACAACGGGGCTTTGGCGGGGATTTCGCTGTCCGGCGACCGCTTTTTCTACGTCAATCCGCTGGCGTCACAGGGCGATCATCACCGGACCGAATGGTTCGACACGTCCTGCTGCCCGACGAATTTGGTGAGGTTTCTGCCTTCGATCGGCGGATACAATTACGCCGTGAACGAGGAAGGCCCCGTCATGCTGCAGTTCGTCGCCGGTACGGCCGACCTGGAACTGAAGGACGGCAGCCGGGTTTTGATGAAGACCGTAACCCGCTATCCTTGGGACGGGCATGTTCATGTCGAGGTGGAGCCGGCCCGGGAAGCCGAATTCGCGGTGCGGCTGCGCCTGCCGGGATGGTGCCGCGGGGCGAAGCTGTCCATTAACGGGGAGAACGTGGCTCCTGCGGATTGGACCATAGACCGGGGATTCCTTGTGCTCAGCCGCCGCTGGAAGCCGGGCGACACGATGGACTACGTGATGGAGATGCCGGTTCAGCAGGTGCACGCGCGGCCGGAGGTCGAGGCCGACCGGGGACGTGTCGCGGTTCAGCGCGGGCCGCTGGTGTACTGCCTGGAGCAAGCGGATAACCCGGAACTCGTTTATGACGAGTTTGCGGTCCGGCCGGGCATTTCCTTTGGCCTGGAGCCACGGGACGAGCTGGGCGGCATGGTGGCCCTCACCGGGATTGACGGGCAGCGGCAGTACCGCTTTGTCCCGTACCATTTGTGGGACAACCGGGAGCCGGGATTCATGCAGGTCTGGCTGAAGGAAGAGGAAGACGGGCGGCTGTATTCGGTATAGGGTAAAGCGTGTGTATAAGGGCAGTCAGGTGAGCGCAGGTTCACTGTGGCGGCGCGTGTCAAAGGTTCGCCACCATATGCCGGGAGCCAGATAGGATCCGCTTTGCTGTAGCTTTATATGATAGATTGAGGCACCGGGAGAGATCCCGGTGCTTTTTGGCTTGCGGCTTCAGATAGAACCTGAGCACCTGCGCCTGTTTGTGCGGTTTTGTTATCTTGCGCTTATACTTGGGAGGCCTTCCAAGCCCTCGCCGGCGGCAGTATACTTAAGCCGAGATATTTCTTGAGGTGGCTGCAGCCCTGCAGGATATCCCTTGGTCAACGATTTTTACAATTGGATAGGGGGAAGTAAGAGGATGCTTACAACGATTGAACCTAATATTCTCTACTTTGGTACGCCTGTAGTTCTGATCAGCACTTTGAATGAGGACGGTTCGGCCAATTTAGCCCCGATGTCTTCGGCCTGGTGGCTGAATCAGTCCTGCATGCTCGGCATGAGCGGCAAATCGAAGACGGTCCAGAACATCAAGCGTGAGCGCGAATGCGTGCTGAATCTGCCGTCGGCCGATCTGGTCAGTCAGGTGGATCGCCTGGCGCTGACGACAGGGGCGAGCCCCGTCCCTGATTACAAGGCAAAGATGGGCTACCGGTACGAACCGGATAAATTCGGTCTTTCCGGGTTTACGCAAATCCCATCGGACCTGGTAAAAGCGCCGCGGGCCGGGGAGTGCCCGGTTCAATTGGAGGCGGAGCTGGTGCAGATCCACTCCTTTGAGGAGCCAAGCTCCATCGCGGCGATGGAGATGAAGATCAAGCGGATCCACATCGACGAGGAGCTGCTGATGGGGGAGAAAAACTACATCAACCCCGAACGGTGGAACCCGCTGATCATGAGCTTTTGCGAGTTTTTCGGCCTCGGCCGCAAGCTGCACCCGTCAAGACTGGCGGAGCCGTTTATGGCGAAAAACTATGAGAAGTAAACTATAATACAAACAGCATTAGCAGGTCTGTTGAAGGATGCACCGGATGGAAATCCGGTGTTTTTTTGTTTCGAGTGCGCCTTGAAGGGCGGCAATTCGTGGGCATGCGAGACTGACTTCCCCAGCTACCCACCTTTCCTATTACTATATCCACTGCCACGTACAATATCTCCTATTACTCTATCCTCTATCATTTTCTCTTTACCTTCCCGTCCCAACAATGTCCGCAAACTCTTTCACCCATTCCCACTCCAAACTCATTGTTATATGCCGTGTAACCCCAAAATAGAACCGTCGGAAAATTATTTACTAAAAATCCGGATATATAGAAAAATATTTTCCTAAAAGCGTTTACATAAACTGAAGGTTTTGATAGTCTATGAATCAAGAAGCAATCATACATCATTTACCGGAGGAGTGAGGACGAATTGGAGAACAAGCTGAAGTATGATGTGGTGGTTATGGGCGGCGGTATTTCCGGCTCGATGGCTGCGGTGGCGGCCGCAAGCTCGGGGGCCAAGACGCTGATCGTGGAGTCCCACGGGTTTCTCGGCGGTACGCTGACGGCGAACGGCGTCGGACCGATGATGACGTTCCATGCGGGGGATAAGCTGGCGATCCGGGGCTTTACGGACCAGCTGATCGAACGGCTGAAGCGGCAGGGGAAGTCGGCCGGGGCATATTTTTGACACGGTCGGCTTTACGTATTCGGTAACCCCGTTCGACGCCGAGGCGATGAAGCATGAACTGGAGCTGATGGTGACCGAAAGCGGCGGGGAGATTTTGTACCACACGATGCTCGCCGGCGTGAAGGCGGAAGACGGACGCATTGTCAGCATCAAGGTGTGCAACAAGTCGGGCCTGACCGACATCGAGGCATCCGTGTTTATCGACGGAACCGGGGACGGGGACCTTTCCGTAGGCGCCGGGGCGGAGTTCACGAAGGGCCGGGAATCCGACGGGGCAATGCAGCCAATGACGCTGAAAATGAAAATGTACAACGTGAACATCCCCAAAGTGAAGGAGTACATCCATGCGCATCCGGAGGATTTTCCGCTTTACAACGGCGACACCTCCATCATCGAGAAGGCGCCGCGCCTGTCGGTCGGCGGTTTTGACAGCTTGTTCCGGAAGGCGAAGGAGCGCGGCGAAATTTCGATCCAGCGCGAGAACGTGCTGTTCTTCGAAACGAACAATCCGGGCGAGGTCATTCTGAATACGACCCGGATTCTGGGCCACGATCCGACCGATGCGTTCAGCCTCAGCCTGGCTGAGATGGAAGACGGAAGCAGTGCCGCGAGCTGGAGCTGTTTGTCCGCAAATACATTCCGGGCTTCGAGAACGCAGTCGTGGAGTCCACCGGTCCGAACATCGGGGTCCGCAGCTCCCGCCAGATCAAAGGGGTGTACACGCTGACCGCCGAGGACCTGCTGGAACAGAAGCTTTTTGACGATACCATTGCCCATTCCGGCTATCCGATCGACATTCACAGCCCGGACGGGGAAGGGACGAAGCATCAGAAGCTGGAGTGGGGCGGCATGTACAGCATTCCTTACTCCTGCATGATCACGAATTCTGTGAAAAACCTCATCGTCATCGGCCGCTGCATCTCGGCGACGTTTGAAGCCCAGGCGGCCATGCGAACGACCCCGACGACGGGAGCGATAGGCCATGCGGGAGGCGTGGCTGCGGCGAACGCGGCCAAACATGGCGTTAACGTGCAGGATGTGGACATCAAAGCGGTGCAGGCTCAGCTCAAGGCCCAAGGAGCCCATTTGGAAATATAGGCCATGAATCATTAAGCATGTGAAGTAAACATGTGAAGGAACCATGTGAAGGAATCTCATGACGAGAGGGGTAACTAAAGTGACTGGTGTAATGTGGGTGCAAGCGATCGGTATTTTGATTGTTTTTTTGGTGTTCGTCGGGCTGATGATGACGCGCAAAATCCCGGCAATTCTGGCGCTTCCGCTGATGGCGATCCTGTTTGCGATCATCGCCGGGGTACCATGGAACTCGAATAATCCCGATACGACAAGCATTGCCAAAACAATCCTGGCGTCCGGCTCGATGCGGCTGTCCGGGGCGATTGCCGGCCTCGTGTTCGGCGCCTGGTTCGGACAAATCCTGAACAAGGTCGGCATTACCAAATCGATTATCCGCAAAGCCGCCGAGCTGGCCGGGGATAAGCCGATGCTGATCGCGATTCTGTTTTTCGTGACCGCGTCCATTATTTTCTCCGCCGCAGGCGGGCTGGGCATGGTGATCCTGGTCGGTACGATCGTCATTCCGATCATGCTGACCGCCGGCATTTCGCAGTTTGTTGCGTCGATCGTTGTGCTGTCCGCGGTCGGGGTGGGCGCGCTTTTCAACGTATCCAACTGGGCCGTGTATGTTGATGTGCTCGGGCTCTCGGTCGACCAAATCGCCGACTACACGATGGTGGCCGCGCTGCCGCTGATCGTGCTTTCCCTGGCCATGATCGTGTTCTATATCCGCAAGGACGGCAAGGGACGCAGAGCGTGGGCGATGCCCGNAGCTACCGGCGGTGACGGCAAGAAGGTGCCGACCTATGCGCTAATCAGCCCGCTGGTGCCGGTTATTCTGGTGTTCGACTTTTAAAANCGATATCGTTCCGGCCGTCATCATCGGCGCGCTTGATGCGGGCCTTCCCCTGTCCTGACTTCAGGAGGGTAACATGGAGAGAAAAAAGTAAGGGTAGGCATCGACGTCGGCGGAACGTTTACGGACGCGGCCGTCATCGACAACGAAACGTTTGAAGTCATCGGCAAAATGAAAATCCCGACGACGCACCATGATGAGGACGGTGTGGCAAAGGGGATCGTGCAGATTTTGAACCGGATTCTGGAGAGCCAGGGCATTCTCCCGGAGGATGTCACGTTTATCGCCCATGGGACAACCCAGGCGACCAACGCCCTGCTTGAAGGGGACGTGGCCAGAGTCGGCATCATCGGTATGGGCACGGGACTCGACGGCATGAGCGCAAGGTCCGAGTCCAATCCGGGGGATATTGAGCTCGCGCCAGGCAAGTTTTTGAAAACATATCATACGTTCCTCGACTCCAAAAATCTCACGGACGCAGACATTGAGACCGCCATCGACGCCCTGGTGCAGCAGGGGGCTGAAGTCATCGTCGCTTCCGAGGCGTACAGCGTCGACGATCCGACCAATGAGCTGCGGGTCATTGAACTGGCGAACCGCAAGGGCATCTATGCCACCGGCGGCCACGAAATTTCCCAGCTGTACGGGCTGAAGACGCGGACGCGGACGGCGGTCGTGAACGCATCCCTCATTCCGAAAATGATGGAAACGGCCAACATGACCGAGAAGTCCGTCAAAAACGCCAATATCCAGTCCCAGCTGATGATCATGCGCTGCGACGGCGGCGTGATGAGCATCGACGAGGTGCGGAAGCGCCCGATCTTGACCATGCTGTCGGGCCTCGCGGCCGGGGTGGCGGGCGCTTTGATGTATGAGAAAATTTCGGACGGCATTTTCTTCGAGGTCGGCGGAACGAGCGTAGACATTTCCGTCATTAAAAACGGCAAGGTCATGATCCAGAACGCCCAGGTCGGCGGCCACCGCACGTACCTGCAGTCGCTGGACGTCCGCACGCTCGGCATTGCCGGCGGCAGCATGATCAAGGTGTCCGGCGGCAAAATTACCGACGTCGGCCCGCGGAGCGCGCACATCGCCGGCAAGGAGTACGAGGCGTTTGCACCGGCGGACGAAATCGTCAGTCCGAAGGTGAGATTCGTCAGCCCCCGGGAAGGCGATCCGGCCGAATACGCCATCTGCGAGTGCGGAAATGGACGGGAGTTCTCGTATACGCTGGCGGGTGCAGCCAACATCCTCGGCTACGTGCCGGAGGGCGACTATGCATATGGTAACAAGGAAGCGGCAGTAAAAGCATGGGAAGCCCTTGCCGCACATGTTGGTCTGAGCGTGGAGGAAGCCGCGCGCAAGGTGATGGACATTGCGATCGATAAAACGATGAAAACCGTAAATGAGATGATTCAGGATTATGAGCTGGACCGGGCCTTTGTTACGCTCGTCGGCGGTGGTGGCAGCGGGGCGGTGCTGGTGCCGGCGATGGCCGAACGGGAAGGCTTTAAGAGTCAGATCGCCAGCAACGCGCCCTATGTCTCCACGATCGGTGTGGCGCTGGCCATGGTCAAGGAGCAGCTGGAGCGGACCGTCGTCAATCCGACGGAAGAGGATATCAAGCGGATCCGTGCCGACATCGTGGAGCGGATCGTCCAATCGGGAGCCAGGGAGGAGACGGTGGAGGTCACGATTGAAATTGACAGCCAGAAGAACATTCTGCGGGCTATCGCGACCGGCTCGACCGAGCTGCGCTCCAAAGATCTCGGCCAGCAGGCGATGCCGCTGGAAGAAATGACGGCGGTCGCGGCCAGCTCGGTCGACCAATCGCCGGAGAACACCCGGCTGGCGGCGCAGAGCGGACGCTGGAGCCTGTTCGAAGCGGAGCAGACGAAGAAATCCCTGTTCGGTCTGATGAAGAAGAAGGTCAACTACGTCGCCGTGCTGGACCGCGAAGGGGTTGTCCGCTTCAAGAAGAGCGGCGTCCAATTTACGAAAGTCACGAAAGCTGCGGCTGATGACCGGCTTAACGAATTTCTGGACGACAATACGATTTACTCCGACGCCAACGCGACGATCCCGAAGGTGTTTGCCTTTTATAAGGAGAAAATGCTGGATTTGACCGGCATGCAGACGAAGGAGCAGCTGCTGTCGATTCTCACGCTTGAAACGGAGATGCTGAAGTCCGAGGACGAAATGATCGTCATTGCGTACCAATAGAACAGCTAAAGAGATGAAGAGATAGATCAAGGTTAGAACACGAGGAGGGGGATGAAAGGCATGCCGGAGTTCCAGGGATACGGTTGGAATGTTCAACATCTTGGACTGACCGATGAGGTGCTCGCCCATGCGGAGCTCACCAAGGACCCGCTGTACCGCAAAATTCCCCAGGACCGCCTGGCCTATTATGTGGACAGGTCGCTCCAAAGGGGCAGGGAAGCGGCCCAGGCCTGCCGGGGCATGTCCATCCGCGAGCTGTACCGCAGGGAAGGCCTCCGCTACGAAA
>NZ_PCZT01000020.1:274415-280928 GCF_002968895.1 Paenibacillus sp. AR247
CTCGAAATCACAGACCGCTCCGGACGTTTCATCAGCTCTCTCTGCGGGCGCAGATCGATTTCACCAAACGCCGCCGGAGGTAGTCATTTACGCCGCATCCCTCCGCGGTATGGCGGATGCATACCGGGCGGTCATGAGCCCGGGAGAACAGGCAAATCATTCGGCGTACGCGAAATCAGGCCCAGGCAATGCGCTGCAGCCGTCAGGGCGCACGCCAGGTCCACATTCGGAGCGCCCACCCGCCCCTCAGGACGATGAGCTGGAGCGGCTGGTCGATATCCACCTGGCGCATGAATTTTTTCACTATGTGGAGTACCGGGCCGGGCAGTTTACCAACGACCTGCTGGAGCCGGTCGAGGTGTTCCGGCTGGGCAGGCGGCTGGTGAAGCGCTCGAGCGTCGTTCAGTGCAGCGAAATCGCTGCCCACGCCTTTTGTAAGGAGATGATGGGCCTGCCTTTCCTGCCGAATGTACTGGATTACGCCTTCCTGATCCAAACCGGTTCTTTAAGCGAAGAGGACTTTTACCGGGAAGTCGAGGCTTGGAAGAGCGGCCATGCGGCGGCGTTGTGACATCGTTTTCTAAATGCCTTCCCTTGTATGATATAATGGGGTGTGCTAGCGGGGGTTACCGGATTAGCTATTTTCCCACAGGTAGGTCAGGAGGAGGTCACATGTCTTCACAGGTTCCGGCCGTCATCGCCAAAATCGTATCGCAAACCCAAAAGTTAACCTACGGCGAAAATCAAATCGCCAACTTTGTCATTCATAATCCGGAGTTTATTACCCGCAATACCATCACGGCGATTGCGAATGAGATCGGCGTGTCCGAGACGAGCATTAACCGCTTCTGCAAAAAGGTCGGCTACAAAGGCTTCAACGACTTCAAGATTGCCTTTGCCCAGGACGCGTTCTACCGGGATATGCAGGCGAAGAAGAAGGAAAGACGCGAGATCAATCCCATTGATGCGCTCGCTTTGGATTATAATGAGCTGATCGTGAACACATCCGCGCTCGTGACGGAGGAGCAGCTGAACCAGGTCGTGGATCTGCTGAAGAATGCCCGCCGGATCGTGGTCATCGGATTGTTCGATTCATTTTTGGCGGCAATGGCGCTCCGCAACCGGCTGGCAATTATCGGCATGATGGCGGAAGCCATCAACGACAGCAGGGAAATGAAGATCGCCGCCTCCCAGTGCGGTCCGGACGATGTGGTCATCGCTTTCTCCCGTTCGGGTTCAACGAGGGAAATTATCGATGCGGTATCCATCGCGCGGGTCAATCAGGCGAAGGTGATCGCGATTACCTGCTACGACGCTTCGCCGATTACGGAGAACGCGGCCGTTGATATTATTGTCCCGGATAAAATATCCGTCAATAACAGCGCCTTTATGTCCAATCATATTACGTTCCTGTTCGTGGTCGATTTGATCATGAGCGTGTTTATTTCCTCGGATAAAAAGTATTTGAAAAAGAAGCTGGACAGCGAGGGCCTTCTGGCCAGCGACCAGTCGATCACGAATTATTTTTTGTAAGAAGAGCGTTTCCTGCCGAAGGGCAGGGGGCGCTTTTTTTTTGTTGGCTTATGGTCAAGTCCCGGAGAGCGCTGTCATATACATCTTTACGGATTCATCTTCGATCCTGCGGATGACGCCAAAGTTGTGCGCAAAGCCACAGAATGGGCGATTGGCCGTGGAGACGGGTCCCACTAGAATGGGGTTGTAAACTTACAGGTGGTTCCCACCGGGAGGAGATTGGTATGAGCAAAAAAATGCGTTTTGCCATTATTGGGGCCGGCGTGATCGCCCCTCTGCACGCGAGAGCCATCGTGAGCCATCCGGAAGCGGAGCTGGCGGCGGTCGTAGACGCCGTTCCGGAAAAAGCGGCAAAAATAGCAGAGGAATTCGGAGCGGCCCACGTATATACGGATACCCGGCAAATGCTTCAGGAGTTACCAAGGCGGACATGGACGAGATGATCGAAGCCTGCCGGAGCCATGGCGTCAAGCTGGCCACAGTATTCCAGAAACGGACCACGCCGCATGCACTGCTGACCAAAAAGGCCATTAACGAAGGCAAGCTGGGCAAGTTAGTGCTCGGAGACGCCTACTTAAAGTACTACCGCAGCCCGGAATATTACAAAAGCGCCGGATGGCGCGGGACATGGGCCATTGATGGAGGCGGCGCCCTCATGAATCAGGGGGTGCACGGCATCGACATCATCCGCTGGATGATGGGGGATGTAGACAGCGTCTTTGCCTACACGGCTCCATTAATTCATGACATCGAGGTGGAGGATACGGCGGTTGCGGTTTTGAAATATAAGAATGGGGCGTTTGGGGTCATCCAGGGAACGACGTCGGTCAATCCCGGCCAGGAGCCGCGTTTTGAAATTCACGGCGAGCACGGGACGATCATTTACGGAGACAGCGGTTTTAAAGTATGGAAAACGGTTGACGGTGATACAGCCCCGCTCGTGTCAGAAGGCTCCGCCGAAGGCGCGGACGACCCGAATGCCATTTCTTCCGACGGGCACTACATTCTGATCGACGACCTGATTCAGGCGGTGCGGGAGGATCGTGAGCCGCTCATTTCGGGAGAGGAAGCGAGGAAATCGGTGGACCTGATCCTGGCCATTTACGAGTCCTCGCGTACGGGCAAGGAAATCAAACTGTAGGAAGAGGCGATTATCGGAAATGAGTACAGAAGAACTGAAGATCGCAATCATTGGGCTGGACACGTCGCATGCGCCGCTCTTTGCCGAGCTGCTGAACAACCCGGATCACCCGCACCATGTGCGCGGCGGGAAAGTGACGGCCGCCTATCCGGGCGGATCACCGGATTTTGAACTGAGTATCGGGCGGGTGGACAAATTCACAGCTGAAGTCAGGGACAACAGCGGCGTCCCCATCGTCCAGAGCATCCAGGAGGCCGCCGAAAACGCCGATGCCATCCTGCTGCTCTCCGTGGACGGGCGCGTGCACCTGGAGCAGTTCCGGCAGATCGTTCCTTATGGAAAGCCGGTTTTTATCGACAAGCCGTTTGCCGTCACGACCCGTGACGCCAAGGCGATTTACCGGCTGGCACAGGAGCACGGAATTCCGCTCATGAGCTGCTCCTCCGTCCGCTGGTCGGAAGGCCTGGGCCGCGCGCTGGACTCAGCCGATCAGGGGAACATCATCGGGGTGGATACCTACGGCCCCATGGAGCTGCAGTCTACGCAGCCGGGCTTTTACTGGTACGGCATTCATGCCGCCGATATGCTGTACCGCAGCATGGGCAAAGGGTGTAAAGAGGTCACGGTCACCACGAATGCCGACCATGATCTGGCCGTAGGTGTATGGGAGGACGGCAGGGTCGGAACGCTGCGCGGCAACCGGAAGGGCAACCGCCGTTTCGGAGCGTTGATTCACCGTGAGCAGGGGACCGAACATGTCGACGTGTATGCGGACGGAAAGCCGTATTATGCCAGCATGTTGGAGGAAGTGATCCGCATGTTCCAAACGGGCGCGGCTCCGATCGACATGGCGGAGACGCTGGAAGTCATCGCGTTTCTGGAGGCGGCCAACGAAAGCCGGGAGACCGGCAGAACCGTGAAGCTGGATACGGGCATCAGTCCGGTTGCCAGCTCCTGATGTTGCCGCTTGCTTCTTGCGGCGCGGTAAAAGCCATCCAGGTTCGCTCCATGCTCGGTGTCTTAGATGCTGCTGCCGCATCCCGACTATGACGGTTGGACGAAGCGCACCCTGAGAGTCAATAACGGGTTACCTGAAACATGCGAGAAGATGTGCAATGATCTGATTTTGTATAGACGACGAATAATGGTGACGAAAGGAGGGAAAAGGGCGACATGAATGCAGCTTTTCAACTGGGCGTCATTACCGACGAAATCTCCCAGGACATCGCCGATGCGATCCGCATTGCCCGCAGGTACGGGCTGGCCGCACTGGAGTTGCGTTCTGTGGACGGAGAGCAGCTGTATCGGCTGAGCGATTCGCGCATTGAGGAGATCGGTGCGGCGATCCGGGCGGCTGGCCTGAAGGTCAGCGGCTTATCCGCCCCGGTGTTTAAATGCAACCTCCGGAATGCGGAAGAAGTAGCGGAACACCGGGGAATTTTGACCCGTTATGCGGAATTGGCGCAGCGGCTCGGCACCCGTTATGTCCGCGGCTTCAGCTTCTGGGCCGAAGGCCCGCTGGAGGAGGCATTCGACGACATTGTCCGGGAATTAAAGGGCGTGGTGCCAATCCTGGAGCAGCATGGCGTCATTTACGCGCTGGAAGCGGATCCGGCGGTCTACGCCTCCAATGCGTCCAAAGCCGCAGCTCTGATCCGGGCGGTGGATTCGCCTTATGTTCAAGGATTGTATGACCCGGGTAACGACCTGTGGGACCCGGACCAGGAGGTCCCTTACCCTGACGGCTACGATGCTTTGCGGGGGCGGATCTGCCACATCCACCTGAAGGATGCGGTGAAGCAGGGAGATCATACCGAAGCGGTGGCGATCGGAAAAGGTCAGGTGGATTACGCCGGCCTGCTGCGCCGCTTGGTGCAAGAGGGGTATGACGGCTATTTGGTGGTCGAAACCCACTACAGGCTTCAGTCAAGCCTGACGGAAGAACAGCTCAAGCGCCCGGCCGGATATGCTTTTTCCGAGGGAGGGGAAGAGGCGACGATCGACTGCCTGAATTCCTTGTTTGAGCTGCTGGAGCGGAGCTCCATTTCAATAAGCAAGCAATAAGCAAGAGCGGTTCGTAAATTAATGGAGGAGGAATGATCATGCCCAGTCCCCGTTTGGCGGAGAAAAAGTGGTGGAAGGACCGTCTTCAGGTCCGACAGTACGCGTCGAGAGACGAGATGGGAAGAGCGGCGGCAGCCGATGTCTCCCAAGCAATGAAGGCGATCCTGGCGGACCGGGGCAGCCTGCGGATCGTGTTTGCCGCGGCTCCGTCGCAGAACGAGCTGCTGGACTACCTCGCAGCGGATAAAGATATCGAGTGGGGCCGGGTGACCGCGTTTCACATGGACGAATATATCGGACTGGACGAAGATGCTCCCCAGCGATTCAGCACTTTTCTGGATACCCGGCTGTTCTCCCGGGTCCGCCCGGGAACCGTCCACCTGATCGACGGCTCCGCCGATCCCGCCGCGGAGTGTGAACGGTATGCGGCACTGCTGCAGGAGGCCCCGATCGATATCGTCTGCCTCGGCATCGGGGAGAACGGCCATTTAGCTTTTAACGATCCGCCGGTAGCCGATTTCAACGACCCGAAGACAGTAAAAATCGTCGAGCTCGACGACATGTGCCGGGAACAGCAGGTTCGGGACGGCTGCTTTGACCGGTTCCGGGAGGTGCCCGAAACCGCGATGACGCTGACGATCCCTACGCTGCTCTCCGGCGGCCGCCTGTTCTGCATCGTGCCGGGTCCGACGAAGCGCAGCGCGGTGACGCAGACGCTGGAGGGACCGATCACGACCGCCTGCCCGGCCTCCATTTTGCGGGAGCACCCGAACTGTACGTTATACCTGGACCGGGATTCGTATGGAATCTGACCGCCGCGAGATGGAACCCACGGCAGCAGGCGGCCGTGACGCCCTGATCCGGCTGGAGGGCATTCATGCCCTGACCGGGGAGCATATCCGGCTCACCCTGGCAGGTGGGGTGATTGCCGGGTATGAGGTGCTCGGGACACCGGAGGAGGTGGAGATCCGGCAGGTTGCCGGGGCACAGGCGGGCGGGCAGGAGCTGCTCCTCATCGGACCGGGACTTGTGGATTTGCAGATTAATGGGTACACGGGGCTGGATCTCAACACCCATCCGCTGCAGGCGGACACCGTCCGGCAGTTAAATGAGAGGCTGTGGGCGGAGGGCGTTACCTCGTATTTGCGTATGTCAGGGCGCCGGACTGGGAACTGTTCCAGTCCTGGCAGGAGGCTGCCGGAGGCGGATCCGAATCGTCACGGTATCGCCGGAGTGGCCGGAGGCCGTGGATTTTATCGAGCGGTGCACGGGCTGCGGCGTGCTGGTCTCGATCGGCCACACCGCGGCCAACTCGGCCCAGATCCAGGCGGCCGTTCAAGCCGGGGCGCGCATGTCCACGCATCTAGGCAACGGCGCCCACCCGGTGCTGCCCCGCCACCCGAATTACATATGGGATCAGCTGGCGGAGGAGCCCTTGTGGGCGAGCGTGATTGCGGACGGCTTTCACCTGCCGGACGCTTTTCTCCGCGTCGCCGCCAAGGTGAAGGGCGAGCGGCTGATCCTGGTCAGCGATGCCGTCAGCTTCGGCGGGATGCCGCCCGGCACGTATGACACGCATATCGGCGGCCGCGTCACGCTGACGCCGGCAGGGCGGCTGCACCTGGCCGGGCAGCCCGCGCTGCTTGCGGGCTCGGCGCTGCCCATGACCGCCGGCATCGCGCACCTCGCGGAGCGGGGCATCGCCAGCCTCGGCGAGGCATGGGCGATGGCCTCGGTGCGGCCCGCTGGCCTGCTGGGCCTGCCCGCGGCCCAGG
>NZ_PCZT01000021.1:0-3790 GCF_002968895.1 Paenibacillus sp. AR247
CTTCGTTTTATTGTCATCGCTGTGTTTCAGCGGCGACTTTTATAATATATCATATTGCCCATCTTTTCGTCAAGCATTTTTTTAATTTCTTTTAAAATCTTGTCGAATAATCAGGTTTCAAGGAAACCGTCATTGAATGGGGCGAGATATAATTTAACACATAAACAATAATGGAGTCAACCACTTTTTAAAATCCGCATGTCTTTTCAAAATTCCCCAATCTTCGCCTGGCTATACCCTTAGAGATGTATTTCATGGACATACACGGTGAGCCTGCATTTCCCGAACGCTACACATCTACACGCGATTGTTCGCAGCACTTCTTTGCCTTTGGATAACAAAAAAAAAGAGGGACCCTCCCCTCTCTTCCGAGCCTTCATATATGCCCTTGCTAAAAACAGTTAATCGGCGGAATAGCGAATCCCCTGATTCCCGTAAGTCACCCCTTCGCTCCAGACCGCCGTTTCGCGTACCAGCGACCGGTTGACCAGCGTCCGCAGTACCAGCGGCAGCTTGTTGCTGATCATATCGAGCTCGGGATGATGAGCCAGCTCTTCCACGCTCCAGGGCTTCGGCCGGCTTCTCAAAATATTCAGCAGCAGCACCGTGCACTCGGCCATTTTGGACATGACTGAAAACTCACAGGCAAGCATGACCAGCTCGACGCGCTGAGCGAGCGTTTCCGTACTCTGGGTTAGTTCTTCATACAGTTTATGAATGGCTGTGTTAAGTCCGCGCACCTGCTCCCATACGGCTTTCNCCGGGAGAACCTTCTGCTCGATCAGCTCGATCTTGGCCCAATGCTTCAGCGAATTCAGCACGCTGTGGTAAGCATCCGTGTAAAAGCCTTCCTGCATATAACGTTTGGCTTCCACGTACATCCATAGAAAATGGGAAAATTCATACAGCATCTTCCGGTCCCTCAGCGGCTGCCTGAACTCAATGAAGTCTTGACGAAGCTGCACCAGCCGGGCATACGGATCGTGAACGATCTCTCCCTCCATGAAGCATTTCACCAGGTCCCCCTTCTCGCCGGCCACCAGCCAACGCCGAAGCGAGCCCAAACTGACATGCAGCACTTGGCAGCGCAGTTCCCCTGCCATCGTATGTTCTACGGTTAACGGTTTATCTTCTTGTTCGCGAACGATTAGTATAATAAGATCAAAGTCATGTAGCAGCGATCCATCAAATTTATGACCCTCTTGGCGAAAAATAATTGTTCCCATGGCATCGACATAAACCGACTCTCCATAAAAAAAGGACAAATTGGACAAATTCACGTCTCCCTCCATGCATTCCTTGGCGAAAATGAGCCAATTCAGTTATAATATACTTCTACATGTCCATGTCAGTTCCTTCTTTTTGTAAATACAACAAATTTGATGATAGGAGCTAAAGATTCATGATTTTCAATCAAGCGAAAATTAACGCTTTTCGTCTTTGGGGCCTGCTGCTGACGATGCTGGGTATGGGTCTGATGGTTCTGGGGACGGCCGGTATCGTATTTTGGGGACATGCCGGTAAGGTATTCGCAGCCATCGGTCTTGTGATTGGCCTGATTTCCATGATGGGCAGCCTCGGAATATATTTCTGGGCCGGCATGCTGTCGACCAGCGCGCTGCAGCTCGAATGTCCGGAATGTCACAAATTGACCAAAATGCTCGGAAAACCGACCGCTGCATGTTCTGCCGCATGATCCTGACGCTGGATCCCAACCAGGCGAATATTACTCCCGAAGAGCTGCAAGCCGCTCAACAAGGCCAGGGAACCCAAGCAACGCCGCATCATCATTAAATACAAAAAACCGGTCGACCTGATCACAGGCTGTACCGGTTTTTATTACATAAAGTATAATTGCTGATCCAATAAAGATTACTGCTGTATTCCTTTTAACACTTTCCAGGCATCCTCCGTCCCGAAGCTTCGCGTCCATGCCGCAACGCCGCCCAATTTGAGCGACTTGGCCAAGTCCACTCTCGCTTGCAGGGACACTGCGTCCTCAATCCATATTTTTTTCAGGACTCCGTCTTCCTTATACTCCACATAATGCTGCTTCACGTCATCCAGATATTTCGGCTTCAGCTTCTTTTCGGCCAAAATATCTTTAACGGTCTTCATACCGACCGCTTTGGAGGACACTTCGACCTTTCCGTTCTTGCTCGCTTCCGACCAGATCCGCGTATACAGCGGCACGGCCAGTATCAGCTTCTGCGGAGGCACGTCGTCCTCATCCAGGATCTTCCGCGCAGCCGCTTCCGCCCATGGGAGGGAAGAAACCGAGCCGGCTTCCGGACTTGATGCCCAATGCTCATCGTAAGCCATCAGCATAATAAAATCCGCGGCTTCGCTCAGTGCACTGCGGTCCAGAAATTTGGACCACAGCTCGCTGCTCGATTTCGGCGTCACATCAACCGACAAGATCAGTCCTCGATCCTGCGCCAGCGGCTTCAATTCACGCACAAACTGCGTAATATTGGGGCCGTCCTTCGTTTTTACATTTTCAAAATCGATGTTGATCCCGTCCAAATGATACATCTGCGCCAGCTCCAGCAGCTGGCTGATCGTATTCAGCCGCGTTTCGTAGGTGGCCATCGCGCTCGTAGTTATGTCGGCATCGAAGCTGTTATTGATCAGCCCCCATACCTCCATCTTGCGGGCATGGGCTTTATTCACATAGGCCATATCCGCATTGCTGCGCACGTTGCCCTTGCCGTCGATAATGCTGAACCAGGTAGGGCTGACCACGAACCAGTAGGGCTGACCACGTTGACACCGTTCAGTCCGTCCATACGGCCGGATCGGGTTTGTTCTGGTAGACTGCTTCCCACGCCAGGTTGACGGGTTTACCTTTCCAGCTGCGCTCCGCCCGGGTTGGCGGGATAGGCGGAATTTCGATCGTCTTTGTGTCCCCAAGTGAGACTTCATCCTTGCGGACATACCCGCTGTAGCCGTTATCCATCTGGGCGAAATACCAGGATCCCTCCGAATCCCAAATCCGCAGAGGGGTACCACCCTTCATGTCAGCCAGAATCGGCGAATGGATGGAATCCTCCTTTCGGAGCTTCACCTTATCGTCAGGCTGGCCTTTGGCCGCCCCCATCTGTATGGTATCCCCGGCTTTCATCAAAATGACGGCACCCGTAGCGGCATCCTCATGGATGTTAACCCCGTACAGTTCCTTAAGCGGCTGAATCGGCATGTACGGCACGCCGTCCTTTTCCTCCGGAGCAAACCGGAGCTCAACCGGCTTGTTGTTCAGCTGCGCCTTTTTCTGTCCTGTCTGCAGCCGCATGACCCGCACTGGCGTCGTCAAAATGATGGACTGGGTCCCTGATTCATATCGAATCGTCGGATCCACCACCTTCTGCAGTACCGGCAGCGGAAGCATCAGCTGTTCACCGGTTCCTTCGGCTGGTTCTGCCTGAAGCTTCCCTTCCACGAAAATAGGCTTGTCCATGCCGCGCCAATCCGGTTTTTCATGCAAAGGGTTCGGTAGAATTTCGGTCACCGTCAGATAGGCCCCGGCTATGATCAGGCACAAGCCCAGGAATATCGTAAAGCGCCTCCCCGCTGAGGGGCGGCGTCTGCGTCTTCTTCTGCTCACTCGCTAATCCTCCGTCATTTTATTCAATTCACGCCTTCCGGTATGTTCCGGATGTTCAGAAAGTTCTGCCTGAAAAACAAAACGTGAAGAATCCTTTGCAGGAGTCCGCACGTTTCAAAAATCATTGTTCTTTGCAAGAACTGCATATCCCATAAAGCTCCATCCTCAAGTCCTTGACCTACTAGA